>WVZY01000014.1:1816-1975 GCA_011772205.1 Candidatus Latescibacterota bacterium | reverse complement strand
ATCGAAAATCAACCAGCTCATCCAACAGTCCGTCACCGATCCCGTCGTCATCAGAGCAGCCAGGGGGATCGTCCGAAACGTACCGGAGCGCGACAAGCTTGCCGAAGTCCGCGCCGTTTCGGATTTCGTCCGTTCCAAGATTCGGTATACGTCAGAGGC
>WVZY01000014.1:1419-1714 GCA_011772205.1 Candidatus Latescibacterota bacterium | reverse complement strand
TCAAAGACCGGACGGGAAGGCGAACCATATTTTCGGTCAGGTGTTTGTGAAGGGGCGCGGCTGGATTACGGACGATACTATCGTCAAGAGGAAGCCGCTGGGATGGAGGATCCCGAAGAAGAAGGTTACGAAGGAAAAAGTTTTCCCGCTTAACGGTGTTTCAGGAATGGGTGAATACGACGGAGGAAGCGATATGATCGGAGATGCCTTGAATCCTTTCGATGTCACCGAAGAGGAAGAGGGTGGTCCCGGCGTCCTGGGTGATTTCATCCAGGTGGGTCGCACTCCGGTTGTT
>WVZY01000014.1:1119-1286 GCA_011772205.1 Candidatus Latescibacterota bacterium | reverse complement strand
GGGCCGCGATTGCCGAAGCGGCGAAAGCGATCATTCCGTCCGCGATGGATGCCTACAAGTCGTATCAAGAACGGAAGAGCGCACCGAAGATCACGCTTCCGGCTGCTCTTCCTGCGCTCCCTCCTCCCGTTGCTCCTGCGGTGTCGGTTCCTCCCCCTCCCGCCGCG
>WVZY01000014.1:665-941 GCA_011772205.1 Candidatus Latescibacterota bacterium | reverse complement strand
CAGGATCTCGAGGGTTTTCGGAAGAAATTCAAGAAGTTCCGTAGGAAGATCAAGAAGATCAAGACGAAGCTCACTCCAAAGCCTTTGCGGAAACCGTTGGCGAAGCTGAAGAAAGCCAGGAAGCGGATCCATCGGAAGGGGCGCGAGATCGGGCGAAAGTATATCGCGCCCTACGTTGTTCCCGTTGTCGGCGCACTCCTGGCTCCCGTTACCGGGGGCGCGAGTCTCCTGGCGGCGGCGGCGATTACTACCGCTGCGAAAGTTGTCCAGGCCAGG
>WVZY01000014.1:358-564 GCA_011772205.1 Candidatus Latescibacterota bacterium | reverse complement strand
AGGCTTACAAGAAATTCAAGAAACGGGAAGCTGCCGCTCTTGCCGCCGAAGCGAAGCAGAATGAAGCGGTGCTGGATCAGCAGCTGGCTCAGTTCTACAACCAGCATGAGCAATCTCATTTCGTCCCGGCAGGATACAACCGGAGTCGGTGGAATTCCCTGACTCAGGATCAGAAGGTTTCTCTCATTAAGAAGCTCCAGGCGGGA
>WVZY01000014.1:0-283 GCA_011772205.1 Candidatus Latescibacterota bacterium | reverse complement strand
GCATCTCCGCGTCCGACTTCTTCTCCGGGGGCCGGGTTGGTCTGGGCTTGCGCCCAGGGGAAATGGATTCCTGTCCGTTCCAGGATCGGCGCACCGACTCCCACTCAGTACGCCAGCGTGTCGGAACCTCCTCCTGCTCCTGTTTCTACTTTCACTCGATCTGGCCCCGGAGGAAGGCTTCCGTCTGTTGAACCTATCGGATTCGATGAGGGAAGAATTCCTTCGGGATACGGAAGACCAGGGATCGACACCGGGACCATCGCGCTTGTCGCGGCTGTCGGCT
>WVZY01000020.1:147944-211403 GCA_011772205.1 Candidatus Latescibacterota bacterium | reverse complement strand
TCACAGCAGGAGTACATACTTGACAGGCGCTTTCTATGGAAGCGGGAGCGTGGTGAGGAACCTCCCACAGAGCCGGCCAACAAGAGGATCCTCCGCCGCAGGCGAGAAGCCCGAGCGAAGCGGGAGCGCGGTGAGGAACCCCCACGGAGCCTTCCACAAATAGAACCCCCATCACGCAGCTATCCTGATCTCACAAGCTGCTAATAACGCGCTTACTAATAATCTGGATTTCTTTCCTTGATGCCTGACTGGCGGTTCACTTCCAGCGCCATCAAGAAAAGCAGATCGGATAGCCGGTTCAAATACCGGATGACCTCTGGATTGACGGATTCGTTTTCGGCGAGATGCACCGCACGCCGCTCGGCGCGGCGCGCCACCGTCCGGGCAAAGTGAAGCGTCGAGCCCGCTGTCGAGCCTCCCGGGAGAACGAACTTTTTGAGCGGCGGCTGCTTCGCTTCCAATTCATCACAGTGTTTCTCCAAGACCTCCACATGTGCTGCATTGATCCGATGAGTGTCCCTCTTCAAATCAGGATTGGCCAGGTCCGCGCACACCAGGTGGAGATCATTTTGAAGATGTTGAATCAGTTCCAGCAAAGCGGCGTCTTCCACCTGCGTGGCAACCACACCAAGCACTGCATTGAGTTCGTCCACTTCACCATAAGCTTCGACACGTTCCGACGCTTTGCTGATCGCTCTTCCCCCGAATAGCTTCGTCCGACCCTTGTCACCCTTGCGTGTATAAATTCCCACCGTTACGCTCCTCGCCGAAATCTACAAAATTCCCTGGACGGCGCCGCCATCGACCTGGATTGTTACCCCCGTTACGTAGCTGGCCGCATCTGATGCGAGAAACGCCACCACCTTCGCAAACTCCTCCGGTTTGCCGAGCCTTTCCATCGGGACGCTCTTTTCCCATTCTCGAAAAACCGCCTCGGCTGTCGTACCTCCGCGCTTTGCCAGATCCTCGGCGAGCTCTCCCAACCGTTCCGTTCTCGTGTATCCGGGAGCCACGTTGTTGACGAGAATATTTTCTTTCGCAAGCTCGAACGAGATCGACTTGGCGAAACCGAGGATCCCCGGGCGCATGGTGTTCGACATGAGCAGCGTTATTTTCGGCTGCTTGACCGTCATGGAAAGAATGTTTACGATCCTCCCCCACTTATGTTTGCGCATATGGGGAATCGCCGTCAGCATCATGGTCAGTGCGCTCTCGAGTGTGAGGTGGAATGCATTGTCGATGTCATCACTTTTGATGTCATTTAGGGCTCCCGGCGGCGGGCCGCCCGCGTTTGTGACGAGTATGTCGAGCCTGCCAAACTGTTCCGCGACCGCGTCCACGAAACGCCGCGCATCTTCTTTTCGTGAAACGTCCGCTTTGTGCGCGAACACTTCGCTGCCCGTTTCTTTGATGATGCGGCGCGCCGCCTCCGCTATGCGTCCGGTGTCTCTGGAGCATATCCCCACGCGGGCGCCCTCTCGCGCCAACTCGAGCGCCGCAGCATACCCCAGTCCTTGGCTCGAAGCGGCGACGGCAGCCACGCGGTCTTTCAGCTTGAGGTCCATTTGGCCTCCCTTCGCTTCAGCCCGGCGATGAGCCGCATGCCAGGAGAACCGTCTTTTCAACTACGTGAGCGCTGTAATTCAATTGATTTCGCGCTTTTCTGCTAACCATTTGATTTAGCAAATATTTGCACTGGACTAGGCGTCCATTCTGATGTATAATAGTTTTCCGCTCTCGCAGAGGATATCGCAGATGCCGTCCTTAAAGAATATCAAGAGAGAGACAACGGCCAAGCTTTCTATTTTCGGCGAATTATGGGCTTTCATGCGAGTTCGCAAGAAATGGTGGCTCGGGCCGATATTTTTCTTTCTCCTGATTCTCAGCCTCCTCATCATCTTCACGGAGGGATCCGCGCTGGCGCCCTTCATCTACGCGCTGTTCTAGGGTTCTCGAAAGCCTCTGCTTTTTCAGATGCGGTGTATTATAATGCGTTGCGGTAAAGGGTACACGAACACGGTAACCGGTTCAAAACAAAAGTATATCAATGGCCTCCAGAGGCGCTCTTCCCCCGGTGGGATTCTGCAATCTTGACAGAATCCCTGTCACTTCATAGTTTAGGACAGTGAGTGGCCTCATCTCGCACCGCCCGCCGCGCGTGCCTCCCGAACCGTTTCAGCAAATCCAAGCCGGCTTCGAGCTGGAAAGCAGACACGAGGAGCTTTAGAAGTGGAAAATATCTACCTGGACAACAATGCCACCACGAAAGTCGCCCCCGAGGTGTTGGAAGAGATGCTTCCTTGCCTCACCGGCGACTATGGCAATCCATCCAGCATTCATCGTTTCGGCGCAAAAGCCGGGGCAAAAATGAAAGAGGCCAGGGAACGGGTGAGTGCTTTTCTTCACTGCAGGGAATCCGAGCTCGTTTTTACGAGCTGCGGCACGGAAAGCAACAACCTCGCGATTCGCGGGGCGCTCGAAGCCACTCCCGATAAGAGACACATCGTCACCACGAAAGTCGAACATTCATCCGTACTGAACGTGCTCCATCGGATGGAGAAGCTCGGTTACGCGTTGACGATTCTCGATGTGGGTGAGGATGGTTTGCTGGATCTTGACAATCTAAGGGATGCACTAACGAGCAACACGGCCCTCGTTTCGATCATGCACGCCAACAACGAGACCGGCGTGCTGTTTCCCATGGAGGAGATCGTGAACATTACAAAGGAGCATGGTGTTCCTCTGTTTGTGGATGCCATCCAGACGGTCGGTAAGATCCCGGTTGATCTTTCCAAGCTCGAAATCGATCTACTTGCCATTTCCGGTCACAAATTCCACGCGCCGAAAGGTATCGGGGCGCTGTACATCCGCAAAGGCACGCGTATCCGCCCGATGATGCTCGGCGGCCCTCAGGAAAGAAACAGACGGGCCGGAACGGAGAACGTCGCTTTCATTGCGGGGCTCGCCAGAGCCTGTGAACTCGCGGAAGAAAACTTTATGCGGATGGAAACGGATGTGCGCCGGCTCCGCGATAAACTCGAAGACGGCATCGCCGCTGCCGTTCCGGGAGCGAAACGAAACGGCCACAAAGAAAAGCGTCTCACGAATACATCGAATTTTTGTTTCCCCGTGGAAGGGGAGGCGGTTCTTCTCATGCTGGATGAGCTCGGTGTGTATGCATCCAGCGGATCGGCTTGCGCATCCGGCGCTTTGGAACCTTCTCATGTATTGAGGGCGATGAACCGGTCGGAAAAGGAAGCGCTCGGTGCGGTGCGCCTTACGCTGAGCCGCTGCACGACTGAAAAAGAAATCGATTTCGTGTTGGAAAAACTCCCCGCGATCATTGAGAAATTGAGCGCGATCACTCCAAAAGTCCTGCCTGACTTCGACCTTCCTGATACAAAACAAGCGGCGGAGTGATTATCGGAACGTTTCTCTAATCGCTCGCCTCGGATTCCTCTTCGAACTTGAGCGCGAGATCCTCCAACGATGCCTCTTCCAGCATCCGCCGGATCGAATCTCTTTGGACTCCCCATTGATCATGGAGCGGGCAGGGCTGATCACTCGAGCAGGCCTCGAAGCCCAAAATACAATGATCGAAATCCTCCAAGCCTTCGACGGCCTCAACGATTTCGATGAGATGGATGGAGCCAGGGGGTCTGGTGATGACGTACCCACCAGTCTTTCCCCTAGCTGCGTCAACAAGACCGGCTTTTGTCAGTTTTCGCATTAGGCGCCCCAGATATTTGTAGGGGATCCCCAACGCCCGATGGAGAGATGAGACCGAGTAGCGCTCGGCCTCGTTACGGGCCATATGCGATAACACGCGAATGGCATACTCTGATGTTTTGAGCAATCTCATTTCCCACCTGGAGGTAGAATATCCACATCCCACCGACCCGTCAAGGGCTTTGTCACCGCATGGAACTCATAAAATGGGCTGCTGCTCTCTGGGACACCTGTGAGGCCGGGGCTGGGTCAAGGGAACTCCGCGAGCAAGCAAAACTCCTAAATTCTTCTATTTATAAAGGTTATCAAGCCTCATCGCGATCGGGCATTGTTTCCCTCACACCCGGAACTTGCGCGAAACAAAATTTCTGGAATTTTTGCCTTGAAATATCCCGAAGAGGCTCTATACTTCCCCCTCAAGGTAGCATATAAACAAATTGATGGTTGGTGCGTTGAATTGGGCGCGTGAATCGAATATCATATCGCTTCCACTCAACCGTTGAGCAGGCTGATTTAGTACGCGTGGATTGCTCACCGCTCGTCCATCGGATCCCGAAGCCACGCGAATTTATATACGATATACACGCACTTCCGTCACCTCGATATCCTTGGCCGTCATGCATGAACAGAAGACAGCAATGAGCCGCAACATGTCAGGTGCGAGATTCAGAGCTGAGTTTCGCGACTTCGCCTGGTACCGAAGGAACGTTCCCTGCATGGAAGCTTGCCCTGTTCACACAGACTCAGGAAAGTATGTCCAGCTCATCGCGAATGAAGAAGACTCTGCCGCCTATCTGGTGGCTCGTTCAGCGAATCCGCTCGCATCGATTTGCGGGCGCATCTGCGCCGCTCCGTGCGAAGATGCCTGCCGCCGAAACTGGATCGATGGTGCGGTAACGATCCGACCACTAAAACGATTTGTCACCGAACAGTTCGGCGTCGAATCCTCTTCTCCGGAAACATTTCGATCTCTCCTCGAAGGTGCAAAGGATCCTGGCTGCAGCCGGCTGGGGCACCTTCCTCAGCTGGCCGCTCTGCAAAACGTTGGCCGGGGAAAACGCGTGGCGGTGATCGGCTCCGGCCCCGCCGGATTGGGGTGTGCCCACGATCTGTCGTTGATGGGCTATAGCGTCACCGTATTCGAGTCACAGCAACAAGCCGGAGGGATGCTCCGCTACGGGATTCCCGAATTTCGTCTGCCGCGGGGCGTAATTGAGCGTGAAGTCGCCTCCATCGAACAACTGGGTGCTACATTTCGTTTCGGAACGCCGCTCACCCACACATACAACCTGCGGTCGCTTCGTAATGAGGGATTCGAAGCCGTGTTCCTCGCAGTCGGAGCGATGCGGGGTCGAGAACTCGATATTCCCGGGCATGACATCGATGGGGTGGTCAAGGCGGTTGATTACCTGCTCAACCTGAACCACGGCTACCGGACGGAACTTGGTGACAAGGTCGTCGTGATCGGCGGCGGATCGGTTGCTTTGGATGCCGCTCGAAGCGTGGTTCGGGATTTCTACGAACCGATGGAGGAAATCCAGCTGACTGCTGAAGCGGCGGCGAACCAACCCGCACTGGATGCAGCGCGGGGCGCGCTTAGAGGGGGCGCGAGCGAAGTGCATGTGGTGTCGCTCGAATCCATGGAGGAGTTGCCCGCGGCCCGCACGGTCCAGGGAATGGAAGAGCTTCGCGAGGCCGGCAACGAGGGGATCCAATTCCACCCCTCTTGGGGACCGAAAAAGATTCTGGGCGAAGGCCGGGTAACCGGTGTGGATTTAGTTGCCTGCACTCAGGTATTCGATGAACACGGCCGTTTCAATCCGGCGTTCGACGAGTCGAAAACGTTCCACCTCGATGCAGATTCCATTATTCTTGCCATCGGCCAGCAACCTGACTTAACTTTTTTGAGTGATGATGATGGCATCGAGCTAACCAATGTAGGAACGCTCAAGATAAACCCGGAGACGCTTGCCACAACCGCTCCGGGTATTTTTGCGGGTGGCGACGCCGCTTTCGGGCCGCGCATTGCCATAGAGGGAGTCGCAAATGGAAAGCTCGCCGCGCGCTCGATCCACGAATACTTGTCCGGCGAAAAAAACGGGATTTCCTTCGAAGTCGAGATCCATAAAATTGCCAACGACGATTACTCCATGCTCCCCGGCTACGAAAAGCGCAACCGAATCCCCCCACCCGCAACGGATACGGGGCGCCGCACGGGGATCACCGAGGTAGAGGAAATACTCGGTGAAGAACAAGCTCGCGATCAAGCTGGGAGATGTCTCTTATGTCATGTCGATACGATCTACGATCCTCTGAAATGCGTTCTCTGCGGGCGATGCGCCGATATATGTCCCGAGAACTGTTTGATTTTCGTCCCGATGGACGATGTAGACATGCCTGAGGACCAGCAGATCGCCGCGCTCGAACGATACCATCACGACGAATCCCTGCCGATGACCGTGTTGTTGAAAGACGACACCAAATGTATTCGGTGTGGGCTGTGCGCGCGGCGCTGTCCGACAGAAGCCATGACCATGGAGAGGTTCAGCATTGCGGAGAAAAGCTCGTGAGTGATTCATCCAATAATAACCATACGAGCAGGAGAACGTTCCTGCGCCGGGCGGCCGGCTGGCTCCTGGGCTTTGGAGCTGTAGCCAGCACCTGGCCCTATCTGAGATCCCTGATACCCAACATCCTTTACGAACCACCCAAAAAGTTCAAAATCGGGAAACCGGAAGATTACCAGCAGGGCGTGCAATTCCTGGTCGAGCACAGGATATACCTTTTTCGCGAAGGGGATGCTTTTTATGCGATTTCCGGCGTCTGCACACACCTTGGATGCACGGTGAAATTCTCACCGTTCAGTCAGGAGCGCGAAATGACGGTCCGGAAGAAGATGTACCGGTCGAAAGGAGAATTCCACTGCCCATGCCACGGATCGAAATTCCACGACGAGGGAACCAATTTTGCCGGACCCGCACCGCGGTCCTTAAAATGTCATCGACTGGAAATCTCCCCGGAGGACGACCAGTTGGTCGTAAATTTGTCTGAGGAAGTCGATCGTGATTTCAGGCTGGTGGTCAGATGAACCTGCTACCGAAGAAAAAAATCTGGGACAAACTGACATGGAGCTGGAAACCTGAATCCGATAGAGAAGCGGGCGATGCGGTGGTTTCTAATTTCCTTTTGCACTGGTTCCCCAACAGAGTCACACTGAAGAGCCTCGCTTTGAAATATTCCCTTTACCTTGGAACAATCTCATTAGTGCTGTTCCTGATACTAACAGTGACCGGCGTGATTCTCATGTTCCTCTATGTGCCTTCGGTCGAGCGGGCGTACTGGGGGATCAAGGATCTCGACTTCGCCGTGAGCTTTGGCTGGTTTTTGCGGAGACTGCACAGGATCAGTGCCCACTTGATGGTGGTGGCGGTGTTTCTGCACATGTTCCGCGTCTTTTTGACCGGTTCCTACAAGAGAGGCAGCGCTGTCGGCTCCAACCGCCCATTCAACTGGGTCCTCGGCGTGATCCTCCTCGTCTTGACCCTGTTTCTCAGTTTCACTGGTTACTTGTTGCCCTGGGATCAACTTGCATTCTGGGCGATTACCGTGGGCACCAGTATTGCGGCCAGCGTACCACTCGTTGGGGAGAACATCCGGCAATTCCTTCTTGGCGGAACCCTGGTTGGTCAGAACACGCTCATTCGCTTCTATGTACTACACGTCGTGTTCCTTCCGCTCCTGCTGCTCGGCATTGCCATCTGGCACATGTGGCGCATCAGAAAGGATGGAGGGCTGGCCGTGGTAGAGCAGCTGCGCGAGAAGAACAAGGACCTCACTCCCGAACCCCCTCCGAAAACAAAGACATGGAGCATTCTAGGAATTTCCAGCGGGACTTCGGTAAACGTATACGATCCGGGAACCATTCAGGAGTCCGATACGGTACCGTCCTCGCCGTTCTTGACAACGCGTATCCTGCTTGTTGCCGTTTTGACGCTGGCCGCGGCAATGATCCTTGCGCTTGTGGTGCCTGCTCCTTTGGAGGAAGCAGCCAATCCTGAGATTACGCCAAATCCGGCCAAGGCTCCGTGGTATTTCCTGGGACTTCAGGAACTCGTGAGCTATTCGGCGCTCATCGGCGGCGCGGTCATTCCATTCATCGTTTTGATTGGACTGGCCCTCATTCCCTACCTCGACAAAGAACAATACAGAATCGGATATTGGCTGACGAGCGGCTCCGGCAAACGCTGGGGAGTAGTTGGGTTTGCTTGGGGTCTCGCCTGGACGATCGGATGCCTGGCAATCGGGATTCTCGCTCCGATGAGGGAATTGTTCCCGAACATCGAAAGCCAGCTCTTCTTCGATCTCGTCAACCCGGCCACTCTATTATTGCTCAGCTTCGTTGTGCTCTATTTCGTCACTCTGAAAGTGACCTCATCCAAAAGAACCGCGTCGATCGCGACGTTTTGCGCATTTATAATCTCGTTCATCCTGCTGACATGGACCGGTACTGCTCTTCGCGGTCCGAACTGGCAATTCTTCTGGCCATGGCAGGAATGGCCCGCTCACCCAATACCTTTTTAGTCGAGTTCGAACATGGCCAAGATTAAGCAAATAACTCAAAAAGAACTCATCATTCTGTTGATCATCACGGTAATCTTTCTCGTCGCACTAATCGGTACGATCGCAAAAGAAGTATCTCCGGAGTGGAAATATTACCGAGATGAGTTTCGAGCGATACTGGCCGAGACCGTTGGCCACGTCGATCCAGATCAAATCCCCTCCGGTATTCAACAAATCTGGGCGGAAGACCTGGACCGAGTGGACCGCTGCACGACCTGCCATCAGGGCATTCTATGGAAAGGTCTCGAGCGGGTTGAACAACCATGGAGGACGCACCCCGATCTTGCACTATTTAATTCTCACCCGGTGGAGGAATACGGCTGCACGATCTGTCACGGCGGTCAAGGCTACGCCCTTAGCGAATACGAGGCTCACGGCTTCTCCCGCCACTGGGAAGAGCCGCTGCTCGGCGCTGCGATCTCGTCCGAATACGACCCCGTGAATCCCCCTCCCCTTTTGCAGGCAAACTGCAATTACTGTCACCGGTACGAACGCGCCACTAAAGGGATGGATTACATCAACCGGGCCAAATCCATCGTGCGCACGAAAGGGTGCAAAATTTGTCACGTGATCAACGGCACCGGCGGCCGTCTCGGACCCGATCTGACATTCGATGGTGATAAACATCCCGAGGAGTTTGACTTTTCAAATCTCGCCACCACCCAGCTTACCGTATTCAACTGGCATACGATGCACTTCAAATCCCCAACCACCGTGGTCCCCACAAGCATCATGCCGGATCTCAACCTGCAAACCAGAGACGCCATGGCCCTGGCCATGCTGGTGATGAGCTGGCGCAGCAATGAGAATTTGAAACGTAAGTTCTTTCCCGGAATCGAACTCCGCGACCAGCAGACACCGGAAGAAATCGAGCGTGAACGGAAAATGCTCAAAGGCGACGGTGCGTTTTTCGTAGAGAACAGCTGTTTCGTTTGTCACAGCATCGAAGCCTTCGAGATCATATCACCAACGAACAAAGGGCCGGACCTTTCATGGGCTCCTGATGACGTTCGCTCCCGCTTTAACAAAACGGTTGAAGAATTCCTTTTCGAACCGACGGGCACGATGAAAATCATCCTGGAAAGTCAAATTGTCTTGACCGACGAACAGAAGTGGGAAGCGATCGGCAAGATCCGGAAGGCCTACGACATCGTGAAGAACAGGGAGAGCCAATAGCTCTTCCCGATAAGCGGTGATCTCTTCTCCGGCAGAAGGAAGGAAGCAGAGGTCATGGACTCGATAACCTCAACAAAGGAGTGCGAGCTATGAAAATGCTGCTCAGGCCGCTGGGATTGATCCCGGTACTGCTCATTGTCCTAGCGATGATGTTCATCGGCTGCGGTAAGCAACCGCCCGAACGTGGAGCTCGCCGTGGGGCCGGTATCGGCGCATCGGATCGGGCAGCGGCGGCACTGGCGACGTACGTTGCGCCCGGTGACCTGGACGAATACTACTTATTCTACTCGGGCGGGCACAGCGGGCAGGTTTTTGTCGCTGGCGTTCCATCGATGCGTCACATCTGCACGATCCCCGTCTTTACTCCCTACCCGGGCACCGGTTATGGATTTGACGACGAGTCCGGGGAAATGCTGGGCGGCTATACTTGGGGCGACTCGCATCACCCAGGCTTTTCAGAAACCAATGGCGAGTACGACGGACGCTGGCTGTTCATCAATGACAATGCGAACGGTCGAATCGCCCGCATCGACCTGGCGGATTTCAAAACGAAACAGATACTCAAGGTTCCGAACATCTCGGCGAATCACGGCAGCTCATTCATCACTCCGAACAGCGAATACGCCACGATGGCGACTCGAATGTCCGTCCCATTCCCCGAGGGTACGTATGCGGACGTGACCGAGTATGCCACGAAGTACAAAGGAGTGGTGGCTGGAATCAAGATCGATCCTAAAACAGGGCACATGAGTCTTGGGTGGGAAATCGTCGTTCCTCCCCTTGATTACGACCTCGGTGATGCCGGTAAAGGTCCGAGCGAAGGCTATCTCTTCTGGACTTGTTATAACTCCGAGCGTGAGTTTATCGAAGGCGGCAAGCTGGAAGTCACCGCCTCGCAGCGTGACAAGGATTACATCCTGATGGTTGACTGGCGAGCGGCGGAGAAGGCGGTTGCGGACGGACAAGCAAGCACGGTCAAGGGCGCGCCGGTGCTCTATCCAGACAAATCTCCGGGAATTTGCTATTACATCCCATTGGCCAAATCGCCCCACGGTGTTGACGTGGCCCCCTCGGGCCAGTGGATCATCGGGTCCGGGAAGCTGTCACCAACAACCACTGTTTTCGACATCGAAAAGATCAAGAAGGCAATTGCGGAAAAGGATTTCGAGGATACGGTCGATGGCATTCCGGTGCTGACCTACACATCGGTTCGAGAAGCAGAAATTCCTGTCGGCTTGGGACCTCTGCACACCCAATTCGATGGCAAAGGATACGCGTACACCTCTCTGTTCGTGGAAAGTGCGGTCGCCAAATGGAAGCTTCCACCCTACGATGATCCTTCTGACATGAGTCAATATGTGGTGGATAAAATCCCGGTATCGTACAACATCGGTCACCTTGTATCGGCAGAAGGCGACTCGAGGAGCCCCGATGGTAACTACCTCGTTGCTTTGAACAAGCTTTCGAAAGGCCGTCACCTGAGCGTCGGCCCCTCTATTCCGGAATCGGCTCAGCTGATCGACATCACCGGTGACAAGATGAAGCTCCTCTACGATGCATTCACGGAACCTGAGCCGCACTACGCGGTAATTATCAAAGCGGACAAGATCAACGCAGTGGAAGTCTATAAGAAGGATGACACGCGCTGGTCGAAGAATCCGAATGCCATCTGGAGTGCCGAGGAGGCAAAGATCGAGCGCCGCGGTAATACGGTCGAGGTCTGGATGATGGCGGTTCGCTCATTCTTCGCCCCGGACGTCATCCGCGTAAACAAGGGTGACAAGGTCATCGTCCACGTCACCAATATTGAGCAAACCCGAGATGAACTGCATGGTTTCGCTATCGATGACTACAACATCAACATCGTAATCGATCCGGGCGAGACCAAGACCGTCACATTTGCAGCGGAAAAAGGCGGCGTACACGCATTCTATTGCACCAATTTCTGCAGCGCTCTGCATCAGGAGATGCAGGGATATCTGTTGGTGAAATAGTTTTATGATCCGGCGGTAGGATGTATGACTCAATCCGGCCGCCGCTCGAGTTTCCTATCGGTGGTGCAAAATGAGAAACGTTTCCAACGGAAGAATCGCCAGGCTTTCCCGTCCTCTGGTGATGCACAGCCGCATCCTGGTAATCGTGGCCGCTTTGATTCTGCCGTTTACGTTCCTGACACCGCTATGGCACATGCAGTTCGTGGCCCAACAGTACCCCGAGGGGCTGGATCTCTATATTTACAGCCATGCTCTCATCGGAGGTGACGAAGGCAACGATCTGACCGAGATCAACATCCTGAATCATTACATCGGGATGAGAGAGCTCCTGCAGGAGAATTTCAACGAAATGAAATGGATTCCTTTGATCGTCGGCGTGATCACCATCCTGACGCTGCGGGCCGGCATTATTGGGACGCTCGGCTCGGTGCTGGATGTAGTCATGTTCTCGGTTTATTTCGGGATTTTCTCGCTCTGGAGTTTCTGGAGAAAGCTGTACCTGTACGGACATGAACTCGATCCAACTGCTGCGGTGAAAGTCGATCCATTTACTCCGCCGGTTTTCGGTCACAAAATGGTCGGCCAGTTCCAGGTATGGTCGTATCCGGCTATTGGAACATGGTTGTTCTTCATTTTTGGCTTGATGTTGATAGCTGGAATGTATTTTACGTGGAAGAAAAAACCTGCTTCTGGTTAGTGCGAAACTATCACGGCTAATCGCATGGGAGGCATCATGAAACTGATAACCACTTTGATCATCGCTCTCGCACTCGTCTCTGGCTGCGGTGGTGTGAGCGATGAATCCGCAGAGCAACCGCCGGCTAGCAGTCCTGGGATCACTCTGAATGTGAAAGCGCCGGAACCGCTGCCCGTTCCAGAGCAAAAGGCACCTGAATCGGATACGGATTGGGAAAGCAAGGTCCACAACAAGGACATCGAGATCATCCAGGTCTTGAACATCATCAATCCTGTCGCGGCCTACATCACCGAAGGTTTTAACCAGTACAGCAATCGATTCAGCCCTACCCTCCACGAGGAGTGGGAAGACACCCAAGCACAGCTGACGAAGGCGCTGAACCTCTATGAAGATTGCAAGGGTCGCCGAAAAGCCGGCAAAATCGACAAGCAGCTTTTCCTGGATATGGAGGAGGTCTGGCAGCTGCTGGTGAAAACGGGTGTAGCAGGTGTCCGGACAAAGTCCATGGTGGATTCCGAGCTGGCAGCGATGACTCGGTAACAGGCCGCTTCAACTTTCATCCCTTCGGATGTTCGTCGTCGCCCAGACGCCCCGTATTGTCATGGAGTTCATCCATACGATTTCTCCGGGCTTCGCTGGATAACCCCCCCCGCCCGGTTCCGCCAGGCCGTGTGTGTGACAGCAACCGAGGTTGATGCATCCGGACAGACGGGCATGTGCCCAAGAAAGAATTTTTCGGAGGAAGTCTATTGGTACGAATTTCTCGGCGTGGATGGCTGGCTCTCGCCCTCATCGCTCTTTTGTTTTTGATTGTTCCGGATCGGTTGAAATCAGCGGTTCGGATCGTTCGAGCCGGAGATAGTATTGCCAGCGCTCTGAGCCAAGCGTCTCCCGGTGACACGCTCCGACTCGACGAGGGAGAGTATTTCGAAAACTTGGTCATAGAGGTTCCTATCGTCCTGACCGGGAAAGGCCACCCCTGGATCCGCGGCGGGTACGAGGGAATCGTCATCCACATCAAGGCGCCCGGCACGGTAATCGATGGTCTGCGCGTCAGCGAAGCAGGTACCAGGTTGATCGACGACATGGCCTGCATCTTAGTGGAGGCCGATTCAGTAACGATACAAAACAATCGGATCGATGAATCGCTGCATGGGATTTATGTCAAAGCAGGAAGTTGGATCACCATTCATGATAACCGGATCGAGGGGCGACTCGACTTGATCGAGGAGGACCGCGGCAACGGCATTCATTTGTGGAATAGTCGACACAGTCGTATCGAACGGAATGAAATCCTGAACACGAGGGATGGTATCTACTTTTCCTTTGCCGACTCGACGATCATCAGACAGAACCATGTTCATCACGTTCGATACGGATTGCACTACATGTACTCCAACCACAATATTTTCGAAGACAACCTATTTGACGAAAATGTGGCGGGCGCGGCGCTGATGTACTCGCAGAACATCGGATTCTACCGGAACGTTTTTGCGCGATGCCGCGGTTTCCGCGCTTACGGGATCCTGTATCAATCAATGGATGACACACGGGCTGAAGGCAATCTTATTCTGGACAACAGCCGGGGTATTTTTCTCAACAACAGCGGCGGGAACATCCTGCTGCACAACGATGTCGTGGATAACGACGTTGCCGTCCAGATGAACGCCGGTAGCGACGCGAATATATTCGCAGGTAACAATTTCATCAATAACCTAAGCGAGCTATTACTGGACATTAGTCACACCGAGATCGTATGGACGGACAGCAGTGGTGGAAATTATTGGTCCGGCTACGATGGGTACGATCTCGATGGCGATGGAATCGGCGATAAGCCATATACCATCCAGAATGTGTTTCAAGTGCTCGAAAGCAATTGTCCTGAGGTCCGGTTCTACCTTTTCAGCCCGGCCGCCGAAATACTCGAGGCTGCCGAAAGGGCTCTGCCGATCCTGGAATTAGGCAAATCACGCGACGCGGCTCCTCGAATGCGCCCGTTGGCGAACCATGATGTGCCCTGGTTCAGAGTCCGTCAGGATCGCTCCGAGATGAATCCGCTTGTTGCAGGAGCGTTTTTCATCGGCTCGGCAACGCCTCTATTCCTTCTGCTCGGGCTGAGCCGCAATCATTCCGGGAAGCGAAAATGAACAGCGAAATAAAACCGATGGTACGCCTCGAACAGTTCGATAAGTGGTATGGCAAAATCCACGCTGTCAAATGCGTCGATCTGGAAGTGCGCGCAGGGGAAGCTTTCGTTTTGTTCGGACCGAACGGCAGCGGGAAGACAACGATCCTCAAAGCGGCCTGCGGCCTCCATAGACCTTCATCCGGCCGTGTCCTGATCGATGGGATCGATATGGCGGCCGAACCCGAGGAGGCAAAAAAACGAATTGCCTACTTGCCCCAGCGGGTTGTCGTGCCTGGGTTGCTGACGGGCCGCGAGCTGCTGACCTTCTATGCTGGATTGAGAGGAGTTGATCCGGCAAAGATCGAGGAAACGCTGGAGTTCGTGAGCCTGTCCGAGGATGCCGATCGTCTTACAAGGGAATATTCGGGTGGCATGGTGCAACGTCTGGGGCTGGGTATCGCGTATTTGCAGGATGTCCCCATCCTGCTCCTGGATGAACCGACACTCAGTCTAGACTCGACCGGTATCGAGCAGTTCCGCCGGTGGATCCGGGCGCTCAAGGAGAGGAGCGTTACGGTTCTATTTACTACGCACATCGTCGAGAACGCATCCCAGCTTGCCGATCGGGTCGGCGTCATTGTGGACGGCCGCCTCGTCAGCGTTCATGGCGCAGCCGAATTCCAGGATAAAGGAGTATTGGTAACCACAGTCATCGAAGGGGGAAAGCCACTCGGAGGAGGGAGAGGAGCTCAATGAAACTCTTGATCGGCAAGAATGCTTGTCTTATTGGGATTGTATTCATTTCGATGTTGGCTGTTGGGTGCAGCGCTGATACTCAGCCTAAAATCGCACAGGGAGTAGATGGATGCTCCTCCTGCGGAATGATCATCGACAAGATAAATGAAGCCAGCGGTTACTATCTGGATAAAGAATTCAAGCCGTTCTGTTCCGTCGGCTGCCTGCTGCGCAGCTACGAAGCCAGAAGAAAACAACATCAGCGCCTGCCCGATCGTGTTTACTTCGCCGATTATCTGGGCGGCGGTTTTCTGCCGTCGGATTCTACGACGTTCTTGC
The DNA here is from genome assembly GCA_011772205.1 of Candidatus Latescibacterota bacterium. Lineage (GTDB taxonomy): Bacteria > Krumholzibacteriota > Krumholzibacteriia > WVZY01 > WVZY01 > WVZY01. Next base: position 195,985 of record WVZY01000020.1, on the reverse strand, counting down.
TGACGAAACACATCCGTACGGTGATGGGATGGGGCATCATTGGCTTCGCTGATCCCGATTCAGCTAGCGAACACAAACAGCACGACGACGAAATGATCGTTGATTGGGTGGAGCTGAGGACCGTTCGTGGAGAGCCTGACCGCACGATATCGCTCGTCTTTACGATGAGCGGCATGATTCCCGAGGTGGCTGAAATCGAGAAAGGCGAACTCATCGAATGGGAAATCGAGGGGCGCCAGCTCGAAGAAGATCTGCTCGTTCAGGTAAGAGGTTACGAAGAGCTGGGGGAAATCGTCATCCCCGCATCTGGTGATATCATCCGGGTCCGAATGCTGGCGGTGAAGCCAGGGGCGGGCTTTCCATTGGTTCGGTCCGGAAGCGAGGAAGTGCTTGGACGCATTCGAGTGTCCGGCTTCCACACTCCCGAAGAGGAGGAAATGTGAGTCATCCCGTGTGGCTGATCGCAAAACAGGAATTTACACTGAACAGGCGCAACCGATGGGTCATCTCATTCGCTGTGGTGTTTTCCGTGCTGACAATTCTCGTATCGCTCCTGGGAATGGTGACCTCAGGCTATTCCGGTTTCCAGGACTTCGTCCGCACTTCAGCAAGTATCATTAATCTAGACGGCTTTATCGTGCCGCTGTTCGCACTGCTGCTCGGTGTGTTCAGCTTTCTATCGCACCGCGAGCATCTCGAGCTCATGGTTACGCAACCGATTTCCCGGGCGAAAATAATTCTCGGGAAATACCTTGGTCTCCTGCTCACTGTGATCGGGGCGACTCTGCTCGGATTCGGATTACCTGGGATTGTGTTTTCACTCGCAGTGGGTGTCGAGGGAGCGTTCCAGTATTTCATCGTTGTACTACTCGCACTGCTGCTCTCAGTAGTCTTCACGGGGCTGGCGGTTCTGATTTCCCTGCTCTCCAGGAGGCAGCAAATCGCGCTCGGCGTCTCTGTTGGGCTCTGGATCTTCTTCGAGCTACTCTATGGGATGCTCATGCTCGGGACCACACTCCACTTTTCTCACGCAACGCTAAAAGTGCTTCTGCTGGCGGGTTTGACTGGAAACCCGGTGGATTTGACTCGAGTCCTCTCTCTTCTAGTTATTGGCGGTCCCCACTTCTTCGGGCCGGCTGGAGCGACGCTCATCAAATTGACGGGGTCCGCCTCGGTCGCGAGCCTGCTCGGCCTTGCCGCGATATTGCTCTGGATCGTGATTCCGATGCTCGTTTCGATCCGTGTGTTTTCGAGACAGAACTTGTGAAAAGCAGTCCTTCTATTGGCATGCAAACTCGACCAAGGATCTCACAGGACAATACCAGCTTCATCGCCAGATCTTTGTTTCGTAGAGGAAGCCAGCGCCAATCAATGCGCTGGTATCATCCCGACTTGCAGTGACGTTACTTTCGTTGACTTATCAACGCTAATCGACCTCCTCGCTGACTCCACCTCCCATGGCACCCTCCCGCGCGGCTGTCGAGCCCAAGAATGCCTGTAGAATTTATCCCCAAGGAGGAGCCATGAGCGTCTTCCGAGTGTTCGTTTGTGTGGCCGTTCTGTTGATCGGGCTTGTTTCCTCAATCGAAGCCAATCAGAAACCCGCACCGACCGCCGCCAAAACCCCGGTGGAATTCAGTAATGAAAACGACAAGGAAGATAATAATTTAGGATGCCTCGGCAACTTGGACCCGGGACAGGTTCTTTACACAGAGGCCATCGACGTTCCAGGTCTCCCATACGCGCGTGACGCATTTGACTACATTCCTCCAAATGAAGTCGATGCCATCGCCTCTCTGATCGACTACCTGTTCGATCACGTGATTGCGGGTACCGTGAAACTGCTGGTCTCGTTCGAGGACGATCCAAACGGAATCGCGGTCTATCACGAAAAGATCATCGATCGAGACAAGGAGTGGTACCAGACCGAGCTTGTGAATGGCTGCGGAGCGGGGGGTATAAACAATCTCGACGGGCTGAATGTTCGTGCAAATGAGAGTGGGGACGGCTCCCGGCTCTATTCTATCGTGGGCGATCCCAACGGTGTCTCTGTCTACTATTTCACCGGGGGCGCATCCGTTACGTATATCACTCGCGCTTAAATATTCTCGGCCCTTACCTCACTGAGCATCCCATTTTCATGATCGGAATCCGAGGTAGACGTCGATGCGCTCATGGCCAAAGACAATAACGGGGATGGAGTCTGGAACACTGGTGATGCGATTCTGTTCAGCATCAACGAGGCTGCGAACTTCCACGGCGGTGAGCTCGTCCATTTGCCATTTGGAGGAACGGCCTCGTTTCTCTACCATGGAGGCCACTATTGGGATCCAAACTTCGATCCGAGAGTCGCCTTCAACATCCCTCTCGATAAGAAGAAGAACGCTGATGCGGTCGATTCGGGACGCGGTGAGTCCGCTTTTGGCATTCCCACGCTGTCTATATGGGCCATGATCTTGATGGCGCTGCTGCTGCTCTTGACTGGTATTGCTGTTGTGCGAAGGCAGCAACGCAGAATTGCCGCGTGACCATAAATGCAGGGATTACTCTCTGTCACCAATCAGGATGAACGCTGACCAATAGTACGGGTGCGCGAAGGGTTGCTCCCCATCCGCATTTGTATAGTTGCGCAGCCACTGCTTCGCTTCCTGGAGCGCTATGGCTTTTTGGATGTGTTCTTCTCGAACGTGTCCCTCAACATCCCGCTCTCGAAACAAATTCTCATAGAATCGCTGCATCAACAGCGCTGTGGCTCGGTCCTCGACTTTCCATAGGCTCGCCAGCAGGCTCCTCGCACCGGATTGAAGGAATGCGTGCGAAAATCCAATATAACCTTCTCCCCTTACCACCCTACCCAACCCAGTCTCGCATGCACTCAACGTGACCAGCTCGGCGCTCAAATCCCATTCACCCACGATCTCCGTTGCCGTAACGAATCCGTCGTGGATCCGTCTTCCTTCTTTAGCAGCTTGTAAAGGATCGGGCAATCCGACCTGCGACAGAACCAAGGCCGATCGCCCCGGTCGCTCGTTATCAATGAGAGCGTGCGTCGCAATGTGAATAACGTTGAAGCCTTTGATCTTTCCGGAGCTTGCGAGGACCGCGAGCTTTTGCTCCGACGCATCGGACCCGAGAAACACCCGGGGCAAGGGTACGATCGAAGCAATGCTGGTCACCTCGTGTCGGGTCGCCGGCAGGCGAGGCAGAGAAGAGACGGATGCCTCGTTTCCGGCAAGAATGCTGGCCACCGAGGGCAGCTTGGCCGTTGAAGGTGTCTCTTCCTCCCCGGAAGGAGCGATCAGATGGGTCTCATCAAATGGCGGATCCCCGACCAGGAGCGTCGCTTCATTCCTGTCGTTTGTGCGAGATCGTTCTGCCAGCCATGCGTGGATCGTTGCCGAAGGAGTATAGGAGATCGCGTATTTGTCGCAAAGGTAAGTGCCATTTTTATCTATCAAGCTCTCAACCGGAATTCCCAGCATAACCCCCGACGGAATTACGACAAGATGTTCAACCCCGTTTAGCGCGCGCGAAATAGGGGCAAACCGCTCTACCCAAAGCTGCCTGGCGTGCAGTCTTGTGCCCGATTGCAGCGCAGCAGGCGAAGCCAATGCCTCGCGTAGCAGTCGTGCGCGAACATCGTGCAACCCTCTGCCTTCCTCCGGCGTGGCGAGACGAGCCCATATCACGGGTCCCCGCTGCCGGACGACGTACACCCAGGAAATGTAGTCATCGTCTTTTACATCCGCATCCAGCCAACCGATTAGAGCCGTCTTGTTATCAAGGGAGGCCTGCACCCGGTCCAGCGGATAGATCTGCCCCTCGGTAATGGGGTACTTTCTTGTGATCTCCGCCTGGAATGCTCTCCACTCCAACTCCGCCGAGAGGAGGCGGCTGCGGGCTTTTTCGAACTTTTGCGCCGCTTCTTCGGTGGTATCCACCAGCGATGCTTTTTGGTACGCGGCAAGTTCCCGTTCGAGATCACCTAGAGCCCCTTTGAGCTCAACCTCCCGCGCGGACTCTGCGGCTGTAAGCCGACGTCTCTCGGCGGCAAAAAGCAAATCGGCCAGGGCCCGGCCGTGATCGCGCTCGGCTGCCGACCACGCTCCCGCCTTGTTGTCGAGTTCAAGACGAGCGGCGGCAAGCAACGCGTAAGGCGATTTTTGAAATGTTGCACGCTTGATCCCCGCGGTGCAGCGGTTCAGCACCAGCGAAGTCTTTGATATCTTCTCGCAGCAACGCTAGGTTGCTCAAGCAGTCGGCAAAAAGATAGTGGCTCTCACCTACGCTCTTGCGATAGATCTCGAGCGCTTGATCGTACGTGGACTCGGCAAGGGCAACGTTTCCTCTTGCGCGATAGAGATTCGCCAAGTTGTTTAGCGCTATACCGATGTTGGAGTGCGCTTCGCGTTCCCCACGATAGATTGAAAGGGCTTCATAATAGAGGGGCTCTGCTCCTGCGTCGTCTCCCTGCTCCGCCAACAGGTGAGCGAGATTGTTGAGCGTGTTGGCGACATGCCAGTGTGTCTCGCCTAATTCTTCGCGGCGAATCCGAAGAGCTTCCCGCAAAAGGGATCCTGCCATCGTATACTTGCCTTGTTTTTTTAGCAGGCTGGCGTAGTTGTTGAGCGTTGTGGAGAGGTCCAGGTCCTGTTCGCCCAGGATCGCTCGCTGCACCTGGAGTGCCTCAGCAAACAGTGATTCGGCTGCCGAATAGTTGCCCGCTTTGCTCAGAACACCCGCAAGATTACTCAGGCTGATCCCTACGTCTGGGTGTTCCTTACTCAACGTGACCAGATCAATCTCGAGCGATTCGCGAAAGAACCTCTCCGCCTGTGCTGTGTTTCCACGCCTACTCATGAGCTATCCCAAGTAGCTGAGACTGGCTGAAACGTCGGGATGGCGATCACCGAGTATCTTGCGTCTGATCGCCAACTGCTCCAGGGCAACAGTGGCGCCTTTTTCGTACTCATCGTGATCCCAATGTTCATCGATGATGTCTTCGAGGCGATCCGCTTCTGCCAGTTTTTGCCGTGATTGCTCAGGTAGTCCAAGGATGAACTCGATCGTTTCGACTAGCCGCTGGGCATTAGCAAGTTCGTACGGCTTCGTCGATTCGAGTGACTCTCGGAGCTCGAGCAGTTTCTTGGCCAAATCAAGTGCTTCTTCGAACTCGGCTGCTTTTCTTCTGTCGGTTATTTGCTCCTCGAGATCGGACGCGTGATCAATTTGCTCGCTGCCCCGCGCTGGGCAAGCTGCAACGACGAAGAAGAAGATGAACCAGGTAATCAAGAATGTACGAGGGATTCGATCGAGGTTCACATGAGCACCTCCCGTGGAGTTCACGGCTGGCGTGCATCCATGGTGATTTTACTATTCTGTCTCATTAAAATCCAGACATCCTTTTAGGTTGCGCTTCTCGAGCCACCGGCACTGAATCACACTGCGTGAAGCGCGTGAGCATTCGCCAATATATCCACATGTGAAATCGCCGCCCTTTTGCCAAGAGCATTGTATTTAACTTATTTTCAATGCGGTTCTCGAGTGGACCACTAGTATGGACTGTGCAACAGCCGATCGAAATCGGTAGGCAACACGCTGGCAAAAGCGATCGTGCTTTGAAAATGATTGGATCCGAATTGCAATACCGAAAAAGCAGGCATAAAGCGTTCATCCTGTTTTTACCTGCTCTATTTATAGCCACGGCCGTCCCTTCGAACGGCCTCTCCCAGCCGTCGTAATTTTCGATGGACCCGATCTGGTCTTCTGACTTTGCCAACGCCACATACAGCATCGCTCTCTGGGATGTCTATGGGGATGGGGACTTGGATCTCGTGTGTGGAAACTACTTGGGAAGTAACACGCTCTATCTCAATGATCAATGATACTGATAAAATAGAGCGCCTAGAAAAATATTTCCTGCGTCCGTGAGAAAGATATCAACCAGATGTGACAGGAATCAGTTGAAGGGTTCATCGATTCGAGCAGCATCAAATGGTGCTATTCGGATATTCGAAAGGACCGCTTGGTCCTATTCAATACGACATTTTACCTAAGCCTGCTGGTCCCAACTCCCACGCCTATTTGGTGATCCCCAAATCATCAAGCCCCGCATGCCGCGCCCGTATCATGTCGATCGTTTCGCTGTACGCCTTTCCATTCATCCGAAACGGAGGGGGCTCACGGTCAACGCCAGTGTAGTAACGAAGAAGCATCAAATACCTCCGGACGAGATCGGGAAGGAGATAGTTTTTCCGAATGTGCTCCCGCGCACGCGCCCCGAGTGCCTCGGCTTCTTCTGGATCGTCAAGGAGCCGGGCCATCCGGGAAGCGATCGTATCCACATCCAAGGGATCCACGAGATAGCCTGTCTCGCCGTCGATCACCTGTTTGACAATTCCCCCGACTCTCGAGCCGATCACAGGTGTCCCCTGCCAGAGCGCTTCGGCCACCACAAGCCCGAATCCCTCGCGAGTCGACACGTGGACAAATCCACGCGCCACGCGCATCAGCGCGCCAATTACGCGGTCGTTATCCTCGACATTGACCCAGATCCGGACATTCGGGTCGTCCCCCGCCTCATCCCTTAGCTGATCGAGCATGTCGCTACCCTCGGGATCATCCGCCACCGTGTTGCCAACAAAAATCAAATACGGTTGCGGATCGTAACGCTTCTCCGCCTGCAACTTTTGAAACGCCTTCAATATAGTGGATTGGTTCTTATGTATATCGTAGCGCGAGATGGCAGCGAGGATCGGTCGATCCGGGTCGACTTTGCTCTCCTTAAAGAGCACGGATAGCACATCTCGCGCTTCACTCTCAGCGTATTGGCGATTCTTTACGGCACGTGGATCGATACAGGGTGAGATTTCGTACACCGGGATCTGAAGGCCGGGTCCTACGAAAGAGGGCATGGTAAAAATCGCTCCCGTGCATTGATTCACATAAGGAAGGATGAACCGCCACACGACCTGACTTGGAGTCGAGGTATCGATGTGACACCGCCACAAAATATTACCGAACAGAACGCCCTTCGTTAACAGCCCCAAGGGTTGTGGATCGTGCACGACGATCATGTCCGATGAAATATGCGTGTGTTGAGCGTTGAGTTCGATAGTGTCGAGATACGTATTGAAAATCTCTTCGAGCGAGATCGGTTGTTCGATGCCTTGGAGGAGGTTGTGGTATTTTTTCGTCACCTGGAAGAACGCATCATTTCCTTCCATCACGCACCAGCGTGCATCCACGCCGAGGCTTCGGGCAAGCGGGAGGGCACCTCGAAGGATCTCTGCGACACCACCTCCGTCGAGCGTGGAATTAATGTTTGCCCAACTTTTACCTTCGAGCGGTTCTGCCAGGCGTTTCAGGGAATCAACGCCCTCTTTGCCGATATACGAAATGTAATCCTCGGGATTGAGCGTGAGGTCAGGCTGGTAAGACGCAAGGCGGTTATTTCCATCATCGGTGTAAGGCATCGATGGTATCCTTCATCAGCGCCGGTTCGAAGTTCATATATCGTCAGTCCGCACTACCGCCGTTGATGCGTTTGATGCTGCCCGCCCCGGAAGCCGAGAGGCCGGAGCCCTGCAACGCCTTGCAATGACGGCAATAACATTGATTGCAAAAATCTCGCCAACAGCATGAGTTCGAATTTCTTGGAGCCGGCTTTGATTCACCGTCGCTCCGCATGTTTTCGAGTCCTTTCTTTCTGTGGAATATCGTGGACGCTCGCGGTTCCGGGTTCCGAAAGATTTCGGATGAAATCCCTCCCGCGTCTGTATATTATCCTTCGATGATCGACAAAAAGCCGGTTAAAGGAGAAAGCCATTGAAGAAGCTATCCGTTGGGCACAGTCCGGATGCGGACGATGCCTTCATGTTCTTTGCGCTCGCCAAGGGGAAAGTGTCGATTGAAGATTACGAGATCGATCACGTGATGCAGGACATCGAAAACCTCAACCAGAGGGCACTAACAGGCGAGCTCGATGTGTCGGCTATCTCAGCGGCCGTCTATCCCCAGGTTGCCGAAACGTATCGCGTCATGGCCTGCGGTGCATCCGTTGGTAGGAACTACGGCCCGCTCCTGATCGCCAAGAAGGCCATCTCACTCGATGAATTGGAAGGCAAAACCATCGGCGTCCCCGGCACACATACCACGGCAAACCTGCTCCTCAATCTGTACGTAACGGACCCATTCGAATCCAAAATGATGCATTTCGATACGATCATGGATGCCATCGCAAAAGGTGATATCGACGCCGGCGTGATCATCCATGAAGGCCAGCTCACGTGGGAGCGATCAGGTTTTACGAAGATACTCGATCTCGGAAAAGCGTGGACTCAAGACACCCACCTCCCGATACCGCTCGGTTTGGATGTCATCCACCGGCGCTTGGGTGAAGAAAACATCCAGATGATCACCGAGGCGTTCGAAAAGAGCATTCGCTACGCGCTCGAGCACGAGGACGAAGCCATCGACTACGCGATCCAATTCGGCCGTGGGCTGGACCGCGATACGTGTCGGCGCTTCGTACGAATGTACGTAAACGACGATACGGAGAATATGGGCGAGGAGGGCAGGGTGGCGCTCCAGACGCTCTATGCCCGCGCTTCCGGGCGGGGTCTTGTCTCGTCGCCGCCTTCCCTGGACATTGTTGGCGTGAAGTAGCGGGTGATCCCGTACAACGTCGTCCGCTGCGCGGGCGTGAATCCGGCTTCCCGAATGAGAGTGATTACTTCGTCCGTCGTGGTCCGGTTGTAAAAGCCTGCGGAGAGCATTACATCTTCTTCGAACAGCGTGCCTCCGAAATCATCCCCGCCGAAATGCAGCGCCACTTGACCTGTCTTCTTCCCTTCCGAAAACCAGGAAGCCTGAATGTGCCGGAAGTTGTCAAGATAGATTCTCGAGACAGCCATGATGCGGAGGTACCGGTTGGGGCCCGCTTCGACTTTTACTTTTTTGGCGAGCGCCGTGTTCTCGCGCTTGTAGCTCCATGGAATGAACGCGGTGAACCCGTCCGTCTCATCCTGCAGCTTCCTGATGTGTTCGAAGTGCTCGATCACATCTCGGTCTTCCTCGACGTGGCCGTACATCATCGTCGCCGTCGTACGGTAGCCGAGCCGGTGTGCCTCTCTGTGAACATCGATCCAGTCGGATGTTTTCTCTTTGGGAAAGATGCGGCTGACTTCCCGCTTGACGCGGTCTGATAGGACCTCCGCTCCGCCGCCCGGCAAGGTATTGAGCCCCGCTTCCTTGAGCATTTCCAGCACCTCTCCTAGTGAGAGTCCTGAGACCTCCACCATTTTCATGATCTCAGGCGCCGAGAAGAAGTGTGGGTGCAGGTGGGGAAAACGTCTTCGCGTTTCTTTCACCAGATCGACATAATAATCGAGCGGGAGCTCCGGGTGGACACCCCCTTGAAGCAGGACCGTTGTGCATCCGCTCTCCACCGCTTTCCCGAAACGCTCCATCATCGCCTCGATGGAATGCGTATACGCTTCCTTGTGACCGGGCGGCCTGAAGAAAGCGCAAAATGTGCAATACGCATCACACACGTTGCTGTAGTTCAAGTTGGTGTCGATGACGAAAGTGACGACGTTTTCGGGATTGTGTCGAAAACGACCGATCTGGGCAAGCGGGGCCAGATCGAGAAGCGGTGCGTCGCTGAGGAGATACAGGCCTTCCTCCCGGGTAAGGCGATCCCCTTTTTCGACCTTATCTTGAATGCGATCGATCATGCGTTGCTTTCCTCATCCGCCAGCTGACAAGAAAATTATTCGTCCGATTGCACGGTTCGATAGATCTTATCTATTTTTTGCGCAACCACATCGAACGCTTTAAAACGCTCGACGGCTTCCATCTCGGACTCATCCATTACGTAACGAAATCCATCGATGTACTCGCGAACCTCTTTTTCTGTCATTTTCAGATATTTTCCGCGGCGCTCAGCGATCGCGCTCACATTCGATAGCCCCATTTCGAGCGCCTGTTGAAGATCACGTGTAACCCGTTCCACGACATCTTCTGGAAGATCCCTCCGCACGATCCAACGGGCAAACACAAAAGGCAGTCTTGTCCATTCGTGCCACATCCCTCCGAGATCGTAGACGTGAGGATAATGCTTCACTCCCTTTCGACGGCGAATTGCCTCATCCCCGATGAGAAGGAATGCATCGTTCGTCTCACCCGTCGATGCGTAGCTCCTGGGATGAATCCCGCACTTTTGCAAAAGAAGCACTTTGAGCAATCTCACTGAAGTGGATGTCTCACTCGTGATCCCGATGGCCGCTCCGTTCAGCTCCTCGACCGGAAGTTTCGAGAACAGCAGGATGCTCCGCGCTTTGTTTGTCGTGGCGATGCAGAAATTCCCGAGGGACTTGTAACGATCTTCCGTGTCGAAGCAAGTGACGAGGGGGACCGGTCCTGCATCGATCGTTCCCTCGATAGCCGCTTGCGACAGCTTGCTCGGCACGAGCGGTATGAGCTCGATGCCACCGGTCTCCGCCAGGCCATGAAAAAACACCTCGGAGTTGAGGTACGGGATTTTGCCGATTCGTATCTTCATTGTTGCTCCCCCTCGTTGCCTTTTCGTAGTTGGCCTTAATCCGTCAAAAATGGATAGTAGGCGTGTCTCGTTCGCTCCGAGGCGATTTCCGCAACGCGCTATAACTCTAGACGCGCGCGAGGACCATGAGCCGAGGGGTGAACGAGACACGCCAAACACCTTGAATTATGTTAATAATAAAGCGCTTTGCGACATAAGTCGTAGCAATTTTTTGGGGGATTAAGGTCAGTTTTTCCCACCAATCCAATTTTTAACGCCTCAGTTGTATACTCTCAACTCGTTGTACAGCGCATCCCGCTCGACAGGCGTTCTCCCCGCATCGCGAATGAGCCGGACGATCCGGTCGCGCGCCATTCCGGCGGGGCTTTTTGCCTTTGCCGCGTGGGCAATCCGCTCTCTGCCGATCGTGCCGTCCATATCATCGGCGCCGAAGTTGAGCGCAACGGCCGCCGTCTCTTCGTGGATCATCACCCAGTACGCCTTGATGTGTGGGAAGTTGTCCAACATGAGCCGCGCGGCTGCGATCATCTTGAGATCATCGAATGGGGTTGCGTGGCGCGTCACGACTCGGGTGTCCCCCACCTGGTACTCGAGAGGGATAAAGGCGAGGAATCCTTCCGTTTCGTCCTGAAGCTCGCGAAGCATCATCAAATGCCGCGCGCGTTCATCGTACGTCTCGATATGACCATATAGGATCGTTGCATTCGATCGGATGCCCATCCGGTGGGCGATGCGATGGATCTCGAGCCATCGCTCCGCGCCCGCCTTGCCGGAAAACCGAAGCTGTTCTTGCACTCGATCGGAGAACACTTCCGCACCGCCGCCCGGCATCGACCGGAGCCCCGCAGCCTTGAAACGAGCGAGCGCCTCCTCGGGTGGCACCTTCCAGCGCCGGCTGAAATAATCGATCTCCGAAGCGGTAAATGCCTTGATTTGCTTTTCGGGGAAACGCTCATGGATCGCTTTGACGATCCCCTCGTAGCGTTCGAACGGCCAATCGGGATGATGGCCGCCGACGATGTGCACCTCCGTGGTTTCATCATCGATGAGATCGAGAATTTCCTCGTTGCTCATTTCATAAGCATCCGGATCGCCTTTCTTTTTTGCAAAATCGCAGAAGCTGCAAGAAAGCGCGCAGACGTTCGTTGGATTGATATGCCGGTTGATCACGAAAAAAACTTTGTCGCCGCTTCTATTCGACTTTACATGATCGGCCATCCGCCCAACTGCGGCAAAATCCTCCGTTTCGAAAAGACGCGCACCGTCTTTCATGCCGATGCGTTCGCCCGAACGGACTTTTTCCCATATTGGGACGAGCGAGCGGTCTTTGAACCGGATGTTATCTACGGTGATCAGCTTTTCCATTACTCGTCATCTCAGTGCATTTGGAGATTGCCCAATATATAAAATCAGCGATCTCATCGCCAGTACTCCCCCCATCTCCTGTCGACCTTTTCAACTATCTCCTCGCTCATTACGAGCGGATCGGGATAGCCTTCTTTGTACGTGGCGTCTATCCCCATCACCCCACCGTATTCCACGAGTGCCCCTCTGCGCGAAATTCTACTGAAAAGAATATCCCTCGCCGGATCGAACCGTGTAAACATCCCCCAAATCAAATCCACATCGTCTTCGATATTCACATCGGGGCTTACCAGGGCGATGATCTTAACACCGGAAAGCGCATTGGAAGACACAAGGGTCACCAGAATTTCACGGCCGTCGCCTTCGACCTGTGCTACGAGCAGCGTATCCTCGAGAAGCCGCCATTTTAGCACACCGGGATGGATGTCCGAGGGATCTCTTTTGAGGGCTGGGATCGATGCACCACTCCCGCTCGGTCCCTGCGCACCGCCCGCACTCGCGCTGGCTGTTTTCTCATCCGCAACGGATCGAAGCGTCGTGGCATCGATGATCATCTTGCTTCCCAGGTGCATCTTGTACCCCGTGAAATCCAGCGTGTCGAGCGGTGCTCTCGAAATCAGGATGAAATCATCTTTCGGCGCAAAGTTCTCGCGGATCGCCCGGAGAACAGCACCGAAGCTTCGGACGTCGACCGAGGGATTCACGAGCACCACGCATTTTGTGAGCGACAGCTGCCCCTCGCCCAGAATACCAAGGGCGGTTTTTATCGGTTCCTTGGCGTACCGGCTCTCCACCGAGACAACGAGGAGGTTGTGAAATCCCGCCTGGTAATACGCCCAGAGATCGCACACTTCGGGACGCATCAGCTTGATGAGCGGCTTCAGCATTTCTTGGCATGCATCTCCTAAATACCGGTCCTCCTGTGGAGGCCGACCGACCACGGCGGCAGGATAGACCGGACTCTTGCGGCGGGTAATCGCATTGATATGAAAAACCGGGAAAGGCGCTTTCCGTGAGTAATGCCCGAAATGATCCCCGAACGGACCTTCGTCCTTCCGAACCCGCGGCGGAATGACACCTTCGATTATGAACTCGGCCGAGGCCGGCACATCCATCGACAAGGTTTTTGCGGGAACCATCGGGGTTCGCTTTCCGCGAAGGATTCCCGAGAACACCACCTCTTCGAAGTCCTCCGGAAGAGGCAGCACCGCTGCAAGCATCAACGCCGGGTCCGCACCGACAACAACGGCCACTTCGAGCGGTTCTCCACGCTCCTCCGCCTTGCGATAGTGAAATCCCACGCCTTTCTGTATCTGCATGTGCATGCCGGTTTCCGCTTTTCCATGGACATGCATCCGATAGATCCCCATATTGGTGCGGCCCGTTTGGGGATCCGGCGTGATCACCAGGGGAAAAGTGAGAAAACGCCCGCCGTCATCGGGCCAGCACTTGAGGATGGGAAGCGAATTCAGGTCTGCCGGGGATTCGATGACCTCCTGGCAGTGCGCGCTCCGGGCGCGGCGCTTCCGCGCAGATAGCAGCCGGGGGACAATTGTTCTCGAACGCCACAGCGCACCGACGGTAGGAGGGATCATGTTTTCGGCGAATCGAACGAGGTGTTCTCCCAATTCCTGGGGATGCATGCCGAGAGCCATCTCTATTCGTTTCATGCACGCAAACAGGTTGATCACGAGTGGATACGGAGATCCCTTCATTTGCTCGAAAAGGAGCGCCGGGCCCTGTTCGCGAACGGAGCGGATGGCGATTTCGGTGACCTCGAGCTCCGGGTCTACTTCGACTGAGATGCGTTTGAGCTGGCCGGCTTTATCGAGGTGCCGGATATAACTCTGGAGATCGAGGAAGGGCATGAACGATGACCTCTTATTTTTTGATCATTCCGGAAGCTGCAGGCGAGCGGTTTTCGTTCCGGCGGCTGAGGAGCTCGACCCATGTGAACCATTGGAAAACGCTGTTCAATGACCGGCAGCGACTTCCTCAATCATCATCTATCTTGAGAAGTTCATCCACGTCTTCCCCATGCCACCTTTGGAAGAGGGCATTTTCGATTCCCAGCCGATCGAGTATTTTCCCCACGATCATGTCCACCAGATCGGATACTGATTTTGGATGATGGTAGAAACCCGGCATCGCCGGAAGAATGTCCGCGCCAGCGCGGCGCACGGCGAGCATGTTCTGCAGGTGAATGTCGTTGAGCGGCGTCTCACGGGGAACGAGGACGAGCTGCCGGCGCTCTTTGAGCATCACATCGGCGGCGCGTTCGATAAGATTTGTGGACACGCCGGCCGCGATCCGTCCGAGACTCCCCATCGAGCAAGGAACGATGACCATCCCGGCCGCTGGAAAAGATCCGCTCGAGATCGGAGCGGCGAGATTCCCGTGGTCGAGGAGTTCGAGAGGAAGCTCGGGCGCCTCGAGGCCGAGAAACCGGTGAAGCTGGCCTTGCTTTTCTATGACATCTCCATGCAACTGCAGGCCGGTTTCGATCCGCAGCACCCTTTCGCCTGCGGGGGAGATCACCACCTTGACCGCGTGGCCCAACTGCGGCAGCATGTCGAGCAACCTCAGCGCATACGGCGCCCCGCTGCCACCGGTAATTCCGACGATGTATACGGACATCTTTCTCTCCTTGGAAGATGATGTTTGCGTAGCGGCAGAATAGGCGATTTTAGCAGCAGCAAGCCGTTAAATCAATATGTCAATTGGAGCGGGCCCGTGCAATGGAAGTCCGGCTTCCGGGTAGGAAGCTGAAAATGCTCCAGAAGGGCACATGCGGGGAGTTCCCGCAGTGGCCGTTTGGAGGTTTGGGGCGGGAAGCGGGATTCACGCAATAGCCGCTTGGCGTTTCGGGCAGAAGCGGGATCCATGCAATGGCCGCTTGGCGTTTCCGGCTGAAGCGGGATCCATGCAATGGCCGCTTGGCGTTTCGGGCAGAAGCCTTAATGGACTGACAAATGGCACATGCAGGGGCACGCCGCAATTTCAACATGCGGAGTACCTTAGGATTCGAGTACTTTATTTATGTATCATCAACAATTCCTAAACAAGCGCGTCCACCGCCACGAAGATGAACAGCACGATGCTGATGATTCCATTGGTTGTAAAGAACGCGGCGTTGACCCTGGAAAGATCCGAAGGGGCAACGAGACTGTGTTCGTAAGCGATCAATAGTGCAGTGATCGCAACGCCTATATAATAGAGGGCGCCCACATCCAAAAGCACGCCCGCCCACAGGAGCGCCGCTACGAAGACGAGGTGAAATAATCGGGAGATCCATAATCCAGACTGGATACCTATGTCAGCGGGGATCGAATGGAGCCCTTGCTTTCGATCGATCTCCACATCCTGGCACGAGTAGATGACATCGAAACCGGCGACCCAAAACGCCGCGCTCACAGCAAGAATGAAGCTAGGCAGTGTGAGTGTATTCGTTACCGCGATCCACACACCCGTCGGTATCATGAGATACACCAGTCCGAGGGCCAGGTGGCTTATCGAGGTGAGCCGTTTGGTGTATGGATAAAGGATCATTACGATGATAACGATGGGCCAAAGCTTCTCGGACCACGGACTCAAGCGGTAAACGGACACGAGAAACATCGCAAGAGAGGCTATTATAAATACCAGCGTTTGCTTTTTCGAAATCCGTCCCGCGGCAAGCGCGCGTTCGGCCGTTCTTGGATTTCGTGCGTCGATCTCGGCATCGATCAAGCGGTTTGCGCCCATCCCGATCGTTCTGCCCGAAACCATTGCAAGCGTCACCCACACAAAATTGTGCAACGACGGCCAGCCGCTTTCCGCGAGGAACAACGTGAGGTAGGCGAACGGAAGGGCGAAGATCGTGTGCTCGTATTTGATCGTTTCGAGGAATTCCTTGATTTTCATCATAGCAGCAGCATTAAGAGCGTTGCGCAAGATTTAGCGAATCCCCTCTGCAATCTCACTCTCTTTCCAGATATCTCGTTGTAAAATATTCGTCTTTCACATCCGGGTTGAACTGGATCTGATCTACTTTCATGATCGACTTCCTGCCGTTCTGCTTGTTCACCATCAATAATTCGAGCAACCTGTACTTCTTATTTTCCGGGTCCAACAGCGTGATCTTTCCGATCGTCATCTCCTTGTGCAGGGATCCGTCGAGGTCATAATAAACCGCCCCTCGGATGACGAAATCTTCCTTCCCGATGTAAGAAATCCGTCTCGAAAACCCGTACTCGTCGGCAATGTCTTCATCGTTTGGAATAAGTTCCATCTCCCAGCACAGCGTTCCGTTGATTTCCTGCTCTCCTAGAATTTTACAACCGAAGTCATCCAGGTTTGGTGGTGTCATATCTGCATAAGCGAACTCTGATCCCATGAAACTCTTCGCCTTCTCGCTGCTCACAATTCGACGCGTCTTTCTGAGAGCCGGCATATAGAGCCACATATCGTCATCTTCTACTTCGTAATCATAGATGAGAAGACCGGTGCCTTTCACATCGGCGGGAGAAAGAAAACGTGTCAGCTTTTTTTCCGTCTTCCCATCCTCATACAATTTGGTGACCTGAGCGAGCTTTCTCACCCTCTCCCTTCCCTTGCTGTCGATAATGATCATTGTCGACACCGCCTCGGCGCCCGCAACCCGCGTGGCGCCGATTGCTCTGTCCATGATTTGTCTTGCTGTGAGCTGTTCTTCCGCCCCGAATCCCGCAAAACCACCAAGAACTACAAGAATTGCAACCGCAGCAATTATTCCTCGCACGTTTCCTCCCTTATTCGACGGCTCCTTTGGGCTCTAGAAACTTCGGTCTGAAGATAATACACAACGAAGGCACTAGGATTAGCGCGCCAATCAGACATGCTCCAATGGAGACCACGACCAGAAAACCAAAAAAACGGACGGGCAAAAAGCTCGAAATGAGCAGAACCGCAAAACCGACAATAACGGAAAGCGCATTGAATACGATCCCTCTCCCTGTTGTGGTGAGCGTCTTTTTCGCTGCCTCCTTCGAATCCAAGCCGTCCCACCTCTCTTTTCTGTATCTCCACAGAAAATGAATCGTGTAATCCACTCCCACACCAATCATAATCGATGACAGCATAGCCGTCGCGATATTCAACTCGATACCGAAGAATCCCATAAAGCCGAACAGCATGGAAATGGACAATGCCAGAGGTATTGAAGAAATGAGCCCAGCGATAACTGATCGGAACATGATCATGATGAAGAGCCCCACGATCACGATCGCACCTGCGAGCGATATCAGCTGACCACGAACCGCTAACTCGGCCAGCTCTCCAAGTATCGAAGCGAATCCGCCCACGAGATCAATGTCTTCATCGCCTTTCGTTATTTCCTGAACATACTTTACAACACGGTTGATTTTTTTCGTGCTGACTTCCCGAATCCGCGCCATTACCTGCGCATGTTCATAGGGAAAATCAATCAGCTTCTCGAAATCATCAGGGTCTCCGCTCATCGAATATATCTCAAAATACTGGGCGACGGCATTTCGTGTGTCCGGGATCGCGTCGTAGCCCAACTCGTCTTCATCGTTCAGTGACCGGCTCATCTGCCTCACTGCGCGGGCGATCGATATCGTGTTGCCAACTTCCGGTAGATTTCGCAGGCGATTTTCTAGAGCATCGATTCGATTCATGATTTCAGGTTGTTTGATGTCCCCTTTGAATACAACGGAGACATTCGTCGACCCTCCAAATTTCTCATTGGCCATGTTGTTCGCATAAACGACTGGGGAGTTTTCCGAATAATAGCTGCTCGGGTTAGTGTCGACTTCGATAAAGAAGATGCCGATCGAGCCAAGGAGTGAGAAGAGGATCGCGGCGGCAACGACGGCCTTTGCTTTGCTGGAGACCAGCCTGCCAAAGAATTCCAGCATGCGTTCGAGCAGCGGAGGCTTATTGCTCTTGCGACCGGCTCTCAAGATCGGCTTTGATATTGGAATAATAGATAGCATCGCTGGAATGAAGAGCAAGCTCGCTGCAAGCGCATAAACGATTCCCAAACCTGCCATAATACCAAGCTGCTTTGCCGGAACGAGGACGTGTCCCAACAGACAAAGCATGCCGGCCATGGTGGTGATGCCCGTTAGTACAATGGGTTTGAAAAGATGTTCGAATATCCCTCTGGCGAGTTCTTGTTTTGTTAGGGCGGCGCCTTCCGCATTGTCTTCCTGATACCTGGCAATGAGATGGATGCCATAGTCGTTGGCTATGGCCACCAGCATAACAGGCAGAAGGACCGTAATCATATGAATCTTCCAGCCAAAGACCGGTATCAATCCCATCGAGAACATGATGGACATAATGACCACAAAGAAGGGAAGGAGCACGCCGCGCAGTTGTTTGAAACAAGCAAACAGAAACACAAGCATGACGAGCAGAGCGATCGGCATCAAACGACGGAGGTCGGTTTGGATTCCTTTGGTGATCTGCATTCTCACATAGGGAAGTCCGGCAATAACGGTATTCTCCTCGCCCGGAGTTTCTTCAACGATCCGTCTCGCGGCCATAACGACTGTTTCATCACTGATATTAGCGTCAACCATACCGATAACGGCAGTTGCGGAGAAATCCTCCGCAACGACACTTCCGTAGACCATATCGTTTTCTTTGATCTCCTGCCTCAGCATTTCCCGCTGATCAGGCGTTTTGGGGATCATCTTCACAGCAGGGTCCACGATCATGGCACCTTCTTCTCCCTTTATATTTTTCAGCTCGAAGAGAGAAAGTACTTTGCCGATACCTTTCACCCTTTTCATTTTTTTCGATATCGTCTTCGTTCGCTCCAGCGTCTTGGGATTCAGCACGTCATCCGCCTCGATGAGGATCATGACCATCTCCGTCCCGCCGAACAGCTCGTCGATCTTGTCCGTGATTACTATGGACGGCATATCGGAAGGCAGCTGGCTCTTCACCGCCGGATCCACTTCCGCGTAGCGAAGCTGCGCGGCGAAAGATGCTGTTGCGACCATAAAGCCAACAATGATGACCCAGCGCAGCTTGATGATCAGATCGGACATTTCGGTCATGTTCGATTCCCTTTTGCAGCCGTTCTAAAACGAAGACTTCAGCTCGACGAAAAAAGCGCTCAGCTGCGAATCCAAACTTCCGTACAGTGTGTCTTCGGGCCCCGAGTAAATTTCTCCCCCAACTGCGAACGTCAACGCATCGGCAATATCGTACGCCGCCTGGGGCCTCAGAACGAGCTCTTCGGTCGTGAAGCTATAAAGCCCCAAAATCTCGAGGGAGAGGGTTTCATACATGAGCTTCACCTCGGGCCGAAATGACACCGCATGGATCACCTCATCACGCTGGAAAGTAATCAGCCTGTTTCTGAACGCAATCTGGTGTTCCGGAATTTCTGTGGGAGACGCCGGCGGAGCGAGATCAATAAAATCAAAAACATGCCTGCCCACATACTGCAGAATGATACTGAACGTGCCGTCAAATTCCTTGTCTATTCCAATCACGTACTGAAGATCAGGATTCGGAATATAATAAGCGCTTTCCCAATCATCGAACGGCATTCCGTACGCAAATTCCCCTCTGAGCCCAATGCTTCTCAATAGCGATGTGGAGAAATCAGCTCCGAGTACATGCAATCGGTAGGCTCTTGGCATGATATCGATTTCGATGCCCGTGGGTGTCACACGCTTTGCGACGATGCCGATGCCGGGAGAAGGATTGTAGCCATTGAAGTAGGATAAGGACCCATCGAATGAGGCTAACTCGAGATTCGTCTTCAAGGCGAAACTATTGTTCTCGAGGTTTGCGCCGGGGAAATCAGGTGCCATGAAGGTGATGCCCGGCGGTAGAGAGAGAATGCTCGTCGGAAGCACCGAGGCCTCGTATATCGGCACCCAAATCGCCTCGATACGCAGAGGTTGATAATTGAAATAAGATCGAATGATGAAATTCCCCTCCCTGCGGTCGTCCTCGTTTGGCGACCGGACAAGGGGATCCTCAGGAGTAATGTTGTCCGTCGGATTGAATCCGTCCGCCCGGCCCCAAACGACGATCTGCCGTCCAAGGCGGAAATCAAAGCGCCCGACATAGGTGCTGACATAAACCTCGCGGATACCCACTTCGTCGATTTTCTCGCCAAACTCATGCCCCCACCGAAAACGCACTTCGGCAAAAGCGTCTCCCAGATCCTGCCGGCGAATCCTGAATTTCAACGAGAGTTCCGAATATCCGCTTTTCATTTCGGCTTTATCCTCATTCGGAACCTTGCCTGCATAGAAATCGCCTCGGAGATAACCGTTCAGCTCGAAAGCCGTTCTTTGAGAAATTGCAGCGCCGAGAGTATCACCGCCGACGGCTTTCTCGAATAAGTCCTGGGAATACAAATGGGAATTAAATAACGGTACTAGAAAAAGCCACAGCCATTTCATAATTGCTCCTCTTATGTGAAAATGGCTAAACACGGCTCCGGAGCTTCATCCCTGTCATCGGATTTCGGAACGCCTTTCTCACGACTCATTCACTTCCTCCCTCTCCGTTTTTTCTCCAAGTTACACTCTCAGCGCAGCTGCTATCAAGTCTGCGAACTGCTCCGCTGCTTTGTCCATAGGGATATCCAGGTCGATTTGGAGCTCAGCCTCGCCCAGAGATCCGATCCTTTGCCGGAGAGATCCGCCGGCCATATAAAACACGAGGCCCCCGATAATCATCAAATGCACTACCAGCGGATTTACAGGACGCAACTTTCCTTCGTTTTTGCCTTCGTCGAGGATGCAAAACAACGCTCCGAAAACCCGCATCATCTGGAGCATCACACTATCGGAAAGATGAGCTCCTCCGGATGCGATCTCTCTCATCATCAACGGGGCGAAGTGTTCGTTTGCACCGATGTTTCGTGCGATAGTCTTAACGAAGATTCGAATACGATCCTCATTCACCGGAGATTTCTTAATGTTCTCTGCGACGCGATCCGCAATGGTTCCGAGAATCCGGTCGATCACCATTTGGTAGAGTTCGGCTTTGTCACCAACATGGTAATAAATTGATGCTTTATTGATACCGGCCTCTCCCGCGATCTCGTCGATTCGCGCCCCCTCGTACCCTTTCATGGAGAAGTGCCTCACGGCGGCATTGAAGATATTGTCGATCGTTCCCCGGCCGCGATCTTTTGGCGGAGCAATTGGCATGGAGCGTCCCCCTTAGTATATAACCAACCGTTTAGTTAAACCATTTGTTTGAGCATAATGGCTCTTGACCATTTTGTCAAGAAAACGCGCCTATTATTTCGCAATCCCTTTTAAATTAATAAGATCCATTTGTCAAGCCAGCCATGATGCGGGCCGCTCGACCGGTCCCTTGTCCCGGCTCCAGAAGATGGACCTGCCTTTTGAGCACATGGCTCGCGATAAAATTCTCTCAACTCTGAAAGGTTCTTGGAACATTTTCCCTGGAAATCAGTATTAACAAAGTGGACAGGATTCCTCCATCAGATTTCACCCGGTTCCGGTGATGCGACAGGCTTCCGTTGCCCTCCCTAAGGCTTGCATTGCCGGAACCGGCTCTCTTTATTATGCGCTGCAAATTTACTCGAAGGCTCCCTCGACGATGAGAATGTAAGTTCCAGCATGGTCACGGTCTTCGCTGGAATCCGCCAACTCGCACGGTTCCATGTTATGTGAGGAGAAAACACTGCAGAGAGATGACATTCAGATGGGGACGGCGCGGCTGAAGTCTGTCGCAGGATCCTTGGAGATCTATCTATCTCGATTCACCGGTCTTTGAGCTCGGGCGCCTCGAGGCAAGTCTGGACAACCTTTTCGATCGCCTGCTCCATCGGGCCGTCCACGTTGAGGCCCGATGCCATCCGGTGACCACCGCCGCCATGCAGTCTGGCAATGCGGTATGCATCGACAAGGCCATTCGATCGTACGGAGACTTTGATCGGCCCTTTCTCCGTTTGCTTGAAAAAGAGGCATAATTCGACGCCTTTGATCGCACGCACCAGCTCGAGGATTCCGTCGCTGTCCTCGTAAACGGCACCTGCTTGCTCGAACATCTCTTTCGTTACCCGTATCCAAACGACCTTGCCGTCGGCGGCCGATTCGATGGTGTTGAGCACTGGGCCCATCAGACGCGCCGCTCCCCAGCTCCGGTTGGCGAAGATGTTTCGATGAATGCGAAAAGGATCCGCTCCGTTCTCATAGAGCTCGGCGGCGATCTGGAACGTCCGTGCATCCGTGTTCGTGAACCGGAAGGTCCCGGTATCCGCAACGATCGAGGCGTAAATCGCTTCGGCTATTTGAGGGGTGATATCTCCGCCCATTTCCTTGATGAGTTCGTACACCAACACTCCTGTGGCCGAAGCGGAGGTGTCGCTGACGAGGATATCGACAAAATCATTTTCGAATCCTTGATGGTGGTCGATGCACACACGAGGTTTCGTACTGTTTTGAATGACTTCCGCGAATCGTCCGAGGTGTATCCACCCATTCACATCGAGGATAATGAATCCATCGCTTTGATCCACCACATCCGGGCGAAACGTATCAGGGTATACCATGATTTCGGACTTGGGATCGAGGAACTCGCAATTTCTTGGCGTTTCGCTGGAATTCACGACACAGGTATGTTTCCCCCGACTCTTGAGAAACGCTTTGAGCGCCATCTCGGAGCCGATGGCGTCGCCTTCCGGATGAATGTGCGTCGTCAGCAAAAACGATTGGTGTGCTTTTATGAACTCTATAACCTTATCCCACATCGGAATACTCCTGCGCCCGGCAAAAATAACTACTCAATATAGCATACCGTTCGAATGCAACAAAGCAAAAGGTCCGCACCTTACTCCGGCGCCCCCTCGAGCGGTTGCCCCGACGATGCCCGGTCCTATCGGTATAAAGTCGAGCTTGGCTCTCGGAAGAGCCCTGATGTTCGTTTAGAGTCGAATTGGCTGAAAAAAACAATGGTGCGCATCAAGGTGTTAACACCCTCCGGAATACGAGTCCCCTGCCACTTATTCCAGAGTGATGCGAAGTAGAATTCTCCTGCCACTTGATCGATTGCTTCCAATATATCGACATTTCTGGCCAAAGCTTGCTTCGGGCTGCATTTCTCCGCACGAAAGCCCTCAGATCAGCGAAAAAACTTCGGAGCAAGCTGGCATCCGAACCCAACTCTGTGCTATGCTTCCCAGGCTAAAGCCTTTTGGGATAGGGAATTACTTGTAGGTCGAGTTCATGAAACGCAGCGCACTCATTGTCCTGTTTGTCGCATTCGGTGCCTTTCTCTGGCTGGAAGTTCCCGCCGCTGTGGATAACGAAACATGTTTGGACTGCCATTCGGATCGGGACCTCGAGACGGAACGCGCGGGTAAGATCGTTTCGCTATTCGTAGACGGCGATGTGTTCTCGCGATCGGTGCATAGGGATCTCGAATGCATCGACTGCCACGAAGATGCGGATGTTGAAGATCTTCCGCACCCAGAAACGCTCAAAAAAGTGTATTGCGGAATCTGTCACGACGACATCCAGCTCAATTTCGATGCGGGTATTCACGGCCAGGCGCTGCACCGCAACGCTGCATACGCGCCAGCATGCTCGGACTGCCATGGAATCCACGGCATCCTCTCATCGGCAAACCCGACGGCCCCGACTTATAAAACCAACGTCCCCTATCTTTGCGGCGGGTGCCACCGCGAGGGCGCGCCGGTTGCCCGGACGTACGACATTTCCGAGCACAACATCATAGAGAACTACAGTCAGAGCATTCACGGAGAGGGGCTATTCAAGAAAGGCCTCATTGTCACTGCTGCCTGCACTGACTGCCATAGGAGCCATATGGTCCTGCCTCACACGGACCCGAGATCTTCCGTTTCGCCGCGAAACATCGCTGCCACCTGCATGCAGTGTCACTCCAGAATCGAAGAGGTGCACATCCGGATCATTCGCGGGGAACTGTGGGAAACGGAACCTGGAGCAATACCGGCGTGCACGGACTGCCACCGTCCGCACAAAGTTCGAAAAGAATCGCTGGCGCTCACGATTTCGGATCGTGACTGCCTCAAATGTCACGAAAAACCAAACGTATTCAAGATCGTCGAGGGAGACACGCTGTCGATGACGGTGAACAGGACGGTGCTGTCCCGCTCCGAACACCGCGATATCCCCTGCGTAAAATGCCATTCTGATATTGACCCGCGGATCCACCGTCCCTGCGAGCCGTCCGGACGAGTGGATTGCTCGAACTGCCACGCCAAAATATCCGAGGAATACTTCTTAAGCGGCCACGGTCAGGCCTTCGTCAACAAAATGGAGCAAGCCCCTTACTGCACGACCTGTCATGGCTCGCACGACGTGAAATCCCATTCCGACGATACTGCGGGTACATTCAGGAGTGCCATCCCCAGGCTATGCGGCGACTGTCACAGGGAAGAGGGCAAGGCGTCCTTGCTGGGTATACTTGCAGAGGTGGCAGCATATACGGACTATTCGACGAGCGTGCATGGAAGAGGGCTCACCGAGAAAGGCCTTCTCCCCAGTGCCATATGCATCGACTGCCACAGTGCCCATTTGATCCTAAAACACATAAACAAACGCTCGTCCGTTTACGAAAAGAACATACCGGCCACATGCGCCTCCTGCCATCGGGGCATATACAAGCAATTCATAAAGAGCGTTCATTTCGCGGGCAGCAAAGAAGGGGAGGAAAAGCTGCCAACGTGCACCGACTGTCATTCCGCACACACGATTGCGGAGGTGGAGAGAGACCAATTCATGACAGAGGTAACGCTTCAGTGCGGTTCCTGCCACACCGATCTCGGAGAAACCTATCTCGATACGATGCACGGCAAAGCTTACCAGCTGGGTTACCTCAAGGCTGCAAAGTGTTCCGACTGTCATGGCGCCCATTTGATACTCAGCGCCTCTGATCCAACGTCGTCTATCGGATTCAACAACATCGTAGAAACCTGCCAGACATGCCACGAAGACGCTCATCGACGCTTCACTGGATACCTCACACATGCAACCCACCACGACCCGGCAAAATATCCAATATTGTTCTATACATACTGGGCGATGACATCCTTGCTCATCGGTGTGTTCGGCTTTTTCGGCCTCCACACACTGATGTGGCTGCCGCGGTCTTTCAAACACATGATAGACCGAAGCAGCGAGCACAAAAAGAGCGCAGAAGGGAGATACTTTATCAAGCGTTTCAACCGGACTCAACGCGTGACACACATTCTCGTGATCGTCAGCTTTATGTCATTGGCATTGACCGGAATGATGCTCAAATTTTCCTCGATGCCGTGGGCAAACTTCATAGCAACTCTTCTGGGAGGAGTGAGAGTTGCCGGTGTGATCCATCGCATCGCCGCCGTGATCACTTTCGGCTATTTCTTCTTCCATCTCGCCACCCTCGTCAGGCACAAAAGCAAGCACAGAATCGGATTCCGTGAACTCGCTTTCGGCAAAAACTCTCTCATGTTCAACAGGAAAGATGTAAAAGAGTTCTTCGGCACGCTGAAATGGTTTTTCGGCAGGGGACCGCGTCCGAATTACGGCAGATGGACGTATTGGGAGAAGTTCGACTATTTGGCAGTTTTCTGGGGCGTCGCCGTTATCGGTCTCTCCGGCTTGATGCTTTGGTTCCCAGAGTTCTTCACGAAATTTCTTCCTGGTCCTCTTATAAATGTTGCCAATATCGTCCACAGCGACGAGGCGCTCCTCGCAGTCGGCTTTATCTTTACCATTCACTTCTTCAACACGCACCTAAGGCCGGAAGCATTTCCCATGGATACGGTGATCTTCACTGGAAGTGTTCCATTAGAGGAGTACAAGAAAGACCGCCCCGAGGAGTACGAGGAACTGAGGAGAAGTGGGGAGCTCCGAAAGCGAGTGTTTACGAAGAAAATTTCGAGACAATGGGAGCGCGGGGTCTACGTGTTCGGATACACCTTTCTGGCGATCGGCCTGGTCCTGGTTGGTCTGATTATTTACTCTGTCCTCTTCGGATACAAATAACTCCTGCACACCGATCTCCGGCGGCGAAGCATCAGGATCGCTCTTATGCGTCTTCCTCTTCGGCGGGTCTGTTCATGGAGCGGTACCATTTCGGGTGATGGTGCCTGAGCTCTCTCTCGGTGATCTTGCCATTCAACCATGTGAGCGACATTGGGTACCGTTCCGGATGAAAGATCACGAAGAAGAAATGATACAGAACGATCGCCAGTGTGGCCAACCATGCTTCGTACAGATGGATCGTTTCGGCGACCTTCACAATCCAGGGCGGAAGGAATGACGTGAAGAATGTGGGAAACCAAAGGATGAATCCCGTAATCGCCATCACAACCGTTCCCCAAATGAGCGCCCAGTATTCCGCTTTCTCCGTATAATCATAACGGCCGAAATCGGCCTTCTTCCCGCTCAGCCCGAGATGATAAAGGATGTTCGTTTTCGCCTCACTCACATCCTGCACAGTGGGCGCAATGGCTTTTAACTCTTGTCTTCCCCGTCTGGAGATGATCAAGAAGAGGATGTGATGAAGCGCAGCGTATACAAGTATTCCAGCAGCAATTCGGTGGATCAGCGACCGTACGTTCTCGTACATACCAAAGGAGTTCAGGACCGACACCCACCAAGTATCGGGATACCGGAGCGCAAAACCCGTGATCACCAGCACGGAGAACGATATGATCAGCAGCATATGCTGAAAAACCATATTCTTGGTGAACCTCTGCACTGTTGGTACAGACCTCATCCGCTGGCGCTTCTCGACGACAAACCGGATATAGATGATCAGGGTGTGGATCACCATTCCGCCGATTACAACGACGATCAGCAGTATGTAAATCTGCCGGATGATCGCATTCAGCCGGTTCTCGGTGAGCTCGATTGCCTGATGGGTATAGCTTGCAGCAAATGCTTCAGTCGCATTTGGATGACATTTCCTGCATGTATCGGTGACATGATCGGGATGCACGGTCGAGGCCGGATTGGTGGTGGGCAGAATGTCGTGAGCTCTGTGGCAAGAAGCGCAGCTGGCTGCCTTCGTCGAGCCTCTGTGAACGGCTAATCCATGGTAGGAATCCTGGTATGTGGTAAACTGCCCATTTTTCATCCCGTATTTTTTTACCAACTGCAAATCGTTGTGGCACCTTCCGCAGACGTAGTCGGCAATGTTTGCAAGATTCACGGGAGAATCGGGATCACCGATCGCAAGGATTTCGTGCTCGCCATGGCAGTCGCTGCAATTGGGGGAATCCAATATCCCGGCAGCAAGAGCTTTGCCGTGGATGCCATTTTCGTATTGCGCATAGATATCGCTGTGACACCTGGCACATGTTTCGGGGACGCTGGTTTTGTACACTTTCGACCGAGGATCGGACGCCTTGTAGAGATCATGGATCCCATGGCAATCTTCACAGGAAGGCGCATCTTCGTATCCCTTCGCGACGCGTCTTCCGTGGACTCCACGAACGTAGCGCGCGTATGCATCTACGACATGGATGTCCGGATCTTTTTTCAATGTCAGCTCACGATGACAGGACGAACAGGTTTTCGGAAGATTGTAGTGCGAGGACAAGGATAGAGAGTCCCTCGACGCGAGAATGCTGTGCGTTCCGTGGCAAGAGGTACATGTGGCCGCCTTGGGATTATCGAGTGCTTCTCCATGCGCCGAAGCTGCAAATACTTCCCACACGTCGTCGTGGCAGTTTGAACAACTCGCTTTTCCGAGTCTCTTGGGGTGCGGGTAGTCATCGAAACCATCGAGGTCAGCATGGCAGTCGATACAGCTAAGGCCTTCATGGACAGATCCGTCCAAAGCGTTTTGTGTGACATAAATCGATATTTCAACACTGTCTCTCGTCGTTGTAAGCTCCGGATCATCGTGACAGGAGAGACATGTTTCGTTGTCGTCCTGCGCAACAGATGGAACGAACATCAATGCCGAGATTATGAAGATTGCGAAGGTGAGATATGCATACCGCATGGAGCCTAGAAATGTTGATGGCATCACACCTATCCACATCCTCCCCCCAAGGACGCGCAGAGATTGCTATGTCCGCTGCGTAGTGTTGAGTTGCTCAGGATTCTTTATCCGGTTCGCTATATGATTTCAGGAGATCTTCCAGAATCTCCTGGTAACCTTCGTGATTGTGAATCCCCTTTGATTTATCGTTTTTTATCTGTTTGAAGGATTGTAGATCCCTGCGAAGCGCTTCTTGCGCCTTGTCACTCATATTTTCTTTCATCAAGCGAGTCATGACCGTGTCGACGGCCGATACCAGAGAAGCGATCTCCAGCTGCCATTCTGCCCCCATCGCCTCGTATTCATCGTCATGGCAGTCGGTACACACCGACATTGTTGGTCTTATCACCTTCGCCTCTTCTCCTTCATGGCAGTCCTTGCACGCGATCTCCGCTTCGGCCATCATGTCCGGATCGAAATCGAAAGCGTTATACTTCCCACCATAGTACGCGGCATGTATAAAACCGTGACATTGGCTGCAATCCTTATTCTGGTGGTGGCAACTGCTGCAATCGCGCCCGGCGGCAAGCGTCTGTCCGTGCCGCCTCTGGTGTGTGTGGCAGTTCGAGCATGAGCGCCCCACCTCCACATGACGCCCGTGTTGGAACAGATTCCCTTCGACCTCCACGCTGACACTGTTGATGGTCACGTGGCAGTTCCGGCAGTCGGACGGAATCATCGCTTTCTGGGTGAACAGCTCCGATTCCGTGACGAACCGGCCGAGGGTTTTGCCGGCCTCTCTCAGATCATCGTAGGCCGAATAAAGGAGTTCGTTTGCGTACACAATATTATGTACCGGTTTCCCGAACCTCACGATATCGAGGTTGGCCTTTGCCCGTTTGATCAGTTCCGATGCCGTTTCTCTCTTTTGCCTCGCCGAAGTGGCTCGATAGGAGCGCTCGATATCTTTTACCTGTTCATCGAGAACGTCGATTTTCTGCAGTACCGTCTGATTCCATGACCGGAGGAGACGATTGTAACCTTTTCCATGACAGGGCTCGCACGACTCCCCATTCGCCTTGAGCGTGGTCCCCTCACCTGTCATGCGCTCGGCCTCATGAAGGATGTGACAAGTCTGGCAGGATAGGGAGAGCCCGTACATCGGATTCGGATGATCTTCGATCCCCAAGCCACTCACACCGCGAAATAGATTCAGCTGGTTCAGGTGCATTCCTTGATGACAACCGTCACACCGGCTGGCTACATTTTCCGCTGTCGTCCACTTGTGCTCCATCGACATGTGGCAGAAACTGCACTCGATTTTGTTCTCAGAAATGTGCATCCGATGGACCAGCTCCGTGTCGTTGTATTTATCGAGCCTCTCCTTGTCCCAATGGCAGATGTAGCACTGCTCATGCGGAACCGCGCCATCGCCGACAATCATTTCCCCGTGGCACCTTCTGCAGTCCAATTCATCCTCGAGAACTCTCGTATGATCGTAGCCTCTTTCCGCAATACTCACCGCTTTTGTTGGCGCATCGTGACAGAGCTGGCAGTCGTCCGTGCTTCGCCCGGCTTTTTCTGCCTCCTTGAAGTGGCAGAGCACACAGGTGGTGCTCGTTACCGTTATGTGCTCTCCCTGAACGATCTGGGAGTGGCATGACGTGCAACGAAGGATCTTGCCGCGGCGCATCTTAGTAAGGTGCGGCCTGTGATTGAATTTGACATCGCCGAACAACACCTGCCCTTCGAGCAAGCGTGTGTCGTGGCAGTTGGATCGAAGACAGGAGGCATCCTCGATTTCAGCCCACGGCTTGCTCCTGCGGTAGGCATTGGTAACGTATTTGACCAGCTGATTCAAATCCCGAAATTTGCCCGTGATCATGTTCTGATACCCAGGAGTGTAGTGGCAGAGGTCGCAGGGCACTTCTTTGTGAGTTGATGTCGCCCATGCATCGTAATAAGGCTCCATATAGTGGCAGGACCGGCAAAATGTTGGGCGGTTGGTAAATGCTATCAAGCCGATCATTCCGCCCACCAGGACCACAACCACTATCGCGAAAAAGATGCCGATTTTTCTGAAGTTAACTCTCACTATGGTCTCTCAATGGGCATTTCCCATACCTATCTCATCGCTGTCCGCGCGACTCCGAGCTGCATGCATAAGCCACATGTGCCTTGTGAAAATAATAACATTCGGCTCCAGTATGTCAATAACTACATCAGGTGTTTCGTCAATGGAATTCCAAAAAGGGTTTTCTAAGTGCACTTCGAGCAACTTCCAATTGTATCGGCGGTTATATTCGATAAAGTTGAACCAGTCACGCTGCGCGGCGCGCCTCAATGACGCCTGCGATAGAGATATATTTAAATAATTATGGTATGATTGCTATAATCGCATTGGCTAATGCACCAAGGGGCTTTCAAGGCACGCCCGGCTATTGGCTTCTGGCGCATCGGGATTAGATTTGCTTTCTACGCGGCCTCCAATTCCTCAAGGAAATCTACCGCCCTCCTCAGATGAGGTATAACGATCGATCCGCCAACCACCAGCGCAACGCTGAAAACCTCGAAGAATTCATCCCGGGTTACTCCTTCGTGCTTGCATTGCTGAAGGTGATACCGAATACAGTCATCACACCGGAGTACCATCGATGCGACGAGCCCGAGCATCTCTTTTGTCTTGCCGGTGAGCACTCCTTCCTTATATGTCATTCCATCTAAATTGAAAAATCTGCGGATCACGAGGTTTTCGTTTTCCAGGATTTTTCTATTCATCTCGTCCCGAAATTTATTGAAATCGTCGACTTTTCCTGTCACCACGCTCCTCCTTTTACTGGTTTTACGAAAACCGGATCGCGCTCGCGACAACCGCCATATTGAATGATGAGATCCCTTCATCTCGCAAGCCCAAACTGCCCACCCGAGCATGCCTTGGTTGCCTCGAGGCGATTTCCGCAGCGCGCTATAACTTTAGACGCGCGCGAGGACCATGAGCCGAGAGGCGACCAAGGCAGGCCCACAAAGGATAACCTGGATGAAGGAGGCTTCCTAAGCCGCCATCGACATATTGCTGATTTTTGAATATCATCACATCAAATGGTTGAGATCCGCGAAACCCATCGCTGGGACCTAACATATAGAGAAGCCCTGGAACTTCAATATAGGCTCCAAAGACAAATTCGTCTCAGGCCTCTCGCTCTGAAACGCATACGTCACGTTGCAGGAACCGATGTTGCCGTTAGCAAAAAGCTCGGGAGCCTCATTGCCGCGATTGTGGTTCTCAGTTTTCCCGAGCTTTCCATCGTCGAAACCCGAACCGCATGCACGGAGCTTGCTTTTCCATACATTCCCGGGCTTCTTTCTTTCCGCGAGATCCCAGGCCTCATCCAATGCCTCCGAAAAGTTCACACGCCTTTCGAAGTGCTTCTATGCGACGGGCAGGGGATCGCTCACCCCAGACGTTTCGGACTGGCCTCTCATATCGGTGTCCTGCTGGCAATCCCGACCATCGGATGCGCGAAAAGCCGGCTGCTCGGTGAGCACAGAGTGGTCGGCCCGCGGAAAGGAGACGTTGTCCCGCTCTCTCACGAGGGAAAACGTGTCGGCTCTGTGCTGCGCACAAGGGAGAAAGTAAAGCCGATTTTTGTTTCCCCAGGGCACCTCGTCGATCATCCCAGCGCACGAAGAATCGTCCTGGCCTGCGCAAAGGGATACCGCGTCCCGGAGCCCACACGCCAGGCGCACATTGTGGCAGGAAGATACAAGCAGCTCCTGGAAAAAGGAATAGGCAAAAAGCGTAGGTGATGAAATCAGCGAGAGAGGCATTGCGCAGCGCGAATCACGGCCTGCTGGCGTCCCAGAAATCCGACACCAGTAAGCCCTCCCGGGACCGTTTCTCCTGGATCAATTGATACCGGAACGCATACTCCTCGAGCGTTTTCAGGCCTTCGATATCACCGGGTCCAAGATCGTAGCGCCAGCCTTTGCTGAACTGTTCATACAGAAACTCGCCGTTATATTCCGATGTCTGAGCGATTCCGTCGGAGAGCAGCGATAGGTTTTGAACACCCAGGTTCCGTGATGTGATAAGTACTTTCCTTAGCGCTCCCTCCAAGTGTTTATCATTGTAGGCCCACAGCGAGAGGACGAGCGGCCTGGAGGCAAGAGTGTGCCAAAGCTCGCTGAGGTTATAAATATTCTCGTCTTCGGCTCGCTCTTGCTGATGGTAGACAAACCGCAATCCACGATCCCCCGTAAGAAGCACCGCATCGAATGTTTCTCTCCAACTATCCTCCACATCCTTTGCAACGCAGATGTCGGGCATCACATGGAATAGATGGTCGAGGACGATCCTCAAAACAACCACGGGTGTTCGAGCAAACTCATCCACAGCGATGCGGCGAACCTTGCTGATATCCTCCTTAGCAACGAGTATCAAGCTGCTCGAACTGTTATTCCCGATCACGGCGGGACCCTCGATATGGTGTGCTCCTACGCCCCTCAAGAACTCGATACTTGGAATCAAAGCAGCATCCAAGGCTCCTCGCTCAAGAGAGCTGGCGAGATTCCCAGGCTCGTCATAAGCCAGATGCACATGTTTTTCGGGTCGCCTCGTGATTCCAAAAAGGAGGGGGCGGACTGATATAAAACTCGGGGCTCCAATTCGCAGGGTTTTCATCTATTTTGTTCCCTAATTGAAATGAGTTTCTGTGCTTCGGATTCGCCTGGGAAGGCGAGAGGCGCGGCCGATAATAATCGTAGTTTAGCGGATTATGAGACCTGCTCCTCCAGCCCCATAGGTCGGCTCAAATGTTCCCGGTTTATATCATCACAGCAAATATCGTGCAAGGAAATTTAGCGCGACTTCTAAAGTAACGACGCGCA
This sequence comes from Candidatus Latescibacterota bacterium, assembly GCA_011772205.1. Taxonomy (GTDB): domain Bacteria; phylum Krumholzibacteriota; class Krumholzibacteriia; order WVZY01; family WVZY01; genus WVZY01. The sequence continues at coordinate 163,218 of WVZY01000020.1, read as the reverse complement.
GCGCCGGGGGACCTGAAAGTACTTGGGAAATAGACATTTTTGTCTAGACTTTCCTGTGATTTTGGTTTATTTATAGCCTTGCTTGACAAGCAAAGGGGATCCGATGGAAGCCAAACCGGTAAAATCCGGGCCAGCTACACTCCTTTCAAATCTGCTTTTCTTTGCCCTGCTCTTTATTCTGGCGCTGCTGTTTTTCCACCTCGTCCGCAACAACACTTTTTGGCACGCCGGAGACTATTTGTATCTATCTCAAGCACTTAAGATCGAACGTTCCTGGACAGAGATTTTCGCATCCGCTCCCTATCAAGTATTTCAGCCGCTCGTAAACGCCATCTTCTATCTCGAATTCAAATGTTTCGGTCTGAATCCCTGGCACTACTACCTTTTCAACATATTTATCCACTCGGTAAACGCGTTGCTCGTTTACATGGTCGTATGGACGCTCCTGAGGAGCAGGACCATCTCAGTTTTATCCTCGTTGCTCTTCGTGTTCGCCGTGGGGAATTACGGTAAAGCAGTGATGGTTGTGACTGGCATCAGCGACCTGTTGATCACAATGCTCACCCTCCTTACCCTCCTCCTCTATTTCAAAAACGAGCTGGAAAAGGGGGGGAAGTTGTCCTCACGATGGTTTTTGGGCTCGCTGGGCTGCTTCCTCCTCAGCCTGCTTACCAAAGCCACATCTTTCAGTATCCTAGGCTGCATGATCGTATTTAACCTGTTTTTCAAGGCCGAAACAGGGAAACGAGTTTTTCACAAAAACTTTCTGGTTATTGCTGTTGCCGCTTTGGTCGTGCTGGTCACAAAGTTAATTTTTCTTCCCTACCTGCCAGGGAAATCCGACTTCATTTTCATCGGCTTTTATTTCTTCAAGAACTTCGGCAGTTATCTCATTCGCATGGTTTTCCCGATTCATTACTCCAGCACCGTTGCCACCGCCGGGCCCGTAGTACAGTTCATTTACACGCTCGCTACGGAAATACGTGTCTTCACCTTTCTCTGCATACTGTCTTATTCCGTTTTCGGTTTTATCTTCGGCAACAGGGCGATTCGCTTTTTCATCGCCTGGACATATATCACCGTAACACCGTTTTGTTTTTTCAAGTTCCCGATGGATTGGCTCAATATCCGGTACCTCTATCTCGTATCGATAGGCTTCAGTATGCTGCTAGCATCCGGAACAGTTCTCGCCTCCGACTTGCTCCAACAGAGACGATGGCGGCGCTTTCTTCCCTACTCCGTGCCGCTCATATTCATACTGCTATCGCAATTCATTACTTACCACTTGGATCGGCATTACGAAGCGATAGCAGCTTCCCCGGAAATCACTTCGACGCGGGATGATTTTCTCGTGGAGTACCGGAACCAGTACTTTGAGGAAGAACGACGCTGATTTTCCGCAACGAGCCGTAAACGCCGCACAGAAACTCGGCTATCCCCGAAACAAGAAGAACATACATAACGCCAACGATATCGGCGAGAGAGGTTCCAATACCAATACTTATAATAGAAAGAGGTCCGAGTACCGGTGCGAGGTTTGCGAAAACCCGTCCCCGTTTTTCCTCCGGCACGTGCGTTTGAAACAGCGACATGAGGATAATCTGCAGGGTCGAGCCGAGTGTGCCGAAACAGACAAAAATCGCCACGCCAAAAGCGTAGTTTCGATTCAACGCAAAAAGCGCAAGCAGCAGCCCTTCTGCTATGAAGAGCCAGCTGATTGCCGCAGCGCGATTGGCTCTCGAACCCAGTGCGGCCGTAACGACACCGCCGAGAATCCCTCCAGCGCCTAAAGCGCTCAGCAAAATTCCAAGTTCTACATCGCCTCTCGAGAGCACTTTTTTAACGAACACAACAATGAGCGGGCTCTGCATGCTCCCTACAAACACAAGCAGCGCTAGAAAAGGCACGAGGCGCCGCATCAATGGATGCCCGATGAGAAACGAGATCCCTTCTTTGAATTCTTTTGCGAATCCCTTCGATGCATCCCGGCCTAACCCAACCTTTTTCGTCACGATACCGGCCAGGATCCCCGCGCCCAACGCGAACGTTGCGGCGTCGATGAAAAACGCCGGGCTGGTTCCAAAAAATCCAACGATCACGCCGCCTGCCGCCGGTCCCGCCATCATGAGCACATTCATCATTACCGAGGCCAGCGCGTTTGCGCGGGGGATATCGCCTTTATCTACAACTTCAGGCAATAGAGCCAGCCTCGCCGGATTGAAGATCTGTCTCGTAAGCGCCTGCGCAGCCGCGATCAGGTAGACTTGCCAAACCGTCCACGTAAAAGGAATGAGAAAGATCAGGAATCCCTGTATGAGATTCGTCACGATGAGAATTCGTTTCTTATCGGCCCGGTCCACGAATACTCCGGCCGGGGGCCCGATGATAATTGCCGGAACTGCCTGAATGATCATGAGCAGGCCCATGTCCAGAGCCCGGCCCGTCATCTGAAAAATGAGGATAAAAAGGGCGAAGACACTTAGCCGATCACCGAAACCGGAAAGGATATCCGCAGTGAAAAGCAGGCGGAAATTTTTATTGGAGGAGAGTGGAGGGAGACTTCCCTCCGACGTGCCCTCGAGAGATTCTCCGGGAGCTTTCCGTTCTCGTCCGGATGCGCTCAGCTTTCCCTGCCTCTCGGTAGTTACGGGCGCATCCATTCGTAAGTACGGTTTATCCGTAGGATTCACGGGACAAGTGTAGCAAGGGCTCGCGCCTGTACCGGCGCCACGAAGGAGGCCACCGGTACAACCTGACTGCTAGAACATGTACCGGATTTTCGCTCCGGCAACGCGTTCCAGGCGGCCCACCTTACCCGCATCGACCGTCCCTTTCAAAACACACCGGTCGCCTCGAAACGATCTGGTGGCATTGTGAAGAAGGCTTCCGATCTTGGCAATACTTTTTCCGTCAACGGCAGGGATCTCGACTTCAACAGCGAGGTTTTTCCCGAAAAAGAATTTTTCGATTCTGTTCTTGACCTCATCTATGCCGTCGTGTGTTGCAGCGGAGGTGAAAAGAGCTTCGGGGAATCGCTCTGCCGCTGCTTCTACGAAGACCGGGTCGACCCGGTCGATTTTGTTGAACACGTGGATTGTTTCCACAGTGGGATTTTCGATACCGCGCAATGTTGCGTCCACGATTTCCATTTGTTCCTGGTAACCGTGACGCGAAAGATCCACTACATGGAGATACAGCCTCGCCTGAGCGATATCATCCATAGTTGCTTTGAAACTATCCACGAGATGATGGGGCAGCTTTCTGATGAAGCCCACGGTGTCGACGAGAAGCACCGGCGCGTGATTCCTCGCTATGAGCCTGCGGGTCAGCGTATCGAGCGTGGCAAAGAGCTGATTTTCCACCAGCGTGCGGGCACCGGTCAGCGCATTGAGCAACGTGGATTTTCCCGCGTTCGTGTACCCGACGATGGCTACTGTTGGATAGCCGTCGCGGGATCTTCTCAGAGTATCCCTTCTGCGGCTGATCTTCCTGAGCTGCTTTTTCAAATGACTCATTCGCTGGTAAACACGCCTCCGGTCGACTTCCAACTGGGTTTCCCCCGGCCCCCTCGTCCCGATGCCGCCCACCTGCCTGGACAGGTGGTCCCACAGTTTACGAAGCCTCGGAAGGGTGTAAGTGAGCTGGGCGAGCTCGACCTGAATTTTGGCCTGCATCGTTTTGGCATGGCGCGCAAAAATGTCGAGGATGAGTTCGGTCCGATCAATGAGGTTGATGTTGAGGATTTTCTCCAGATTTCGCGCCTGAGCCGGGGTAAGATCGCAGTCGAAGATAATGAGATTGGCATTCAAGCGCTCGCACTCTTCTTTTAGGGCGTGTGCCTTGCCCGGGCCGATGTAGGTCGCCCCATCAATTCGCGTCCGGCCTTGGATGGTTTTGCCAACCACCTCGGCGCCGGCCGTTCTTGCGAGCTGTTCGAGTTCGTCGAGGTACTCCCTCTCGCGGGCAAACGAGCTGTTCGGAAGGCTCACCCCGACGAGGTAGGCTCTTTCTTCAGGTGGGTGGGGCGGGGTAACGATAAACCCCCTGGTCACTTGTGAATTACCCCCTTTGCTGCGACTCGCGAGGACAGCTAACCTTGGTGCGAAAAAAATGCCCTGTGGGCCTCGACCGCCGCGGCGCGATTTCCTCAGCGCGCTACTACCTTGGGCGCGAGAGAGGACTATGAGCCGAGGGGTGATCAAGGTCCATTTGCTATCGCATATTCTTCATGCAGCTCCGCCGATGATCGGCCTTTCATACACATTTTAACAAATTCCGCGCCTGATAGGGGATAAATCCGCTCGAATCTGTTAATATTGATGTCCAAGCATGTCCAGGTCACATATCGCTGCGGATAGATATTGACATTGCAGTGTCGACCGTCGGCGGCTTGGCATCGGGTGACCGGAGCAGACGACGCTCCGCCGCAGCTCAATCGCTTTTAATAGTATCTAACAGGGGGAGTCATTATGAAGAGATCTTCTGTTCTCTTATTGGTCGCAATTGAAGTCCTAATGCTTTCTCAACAGACCGATATTGCAGCAGGAAAGACAAGCAGCGTGGGCGTTAAAGGCGGGATCAACATCGCAAAGCTGAATGGAGATGACGCCGAAGGCGCTGAATCGAAAACCGATTTCATAGGAGGTGTTTTTGTCTCGATCGGTATTGACAGAATTGTGTCGCTCCAGCCGGAGATCTTGTTATCGAGGAAAGGTGCTCAGGGCACAGCCTTTGGATACGAGGGAGAAGTCGAGTTAAACTATTTGGAGATCCCATTACTATTCAAAGCTTCTTTACCCAGCGACGGTGCGATCATCCCACATCTCTTTGTTGGACCAGCATTGTCTTTCAGCCTTTCTGCGAGAGCCACGGGTAAGTCAAGTGGATTCTTTGGTGTTTCCGAACAAACAGTCGAACTCGATGATCAGGTGCAGGATTTCGATCTCGGCTTGGTATTCGGGGGAGGCCTCAATTTCAATTTTGTTTCGGCTATTATCGTCGTCGACGGCCGGTACAACTTAGGCCTGAAATCCATAGACGCGGAAAGTAAGAGCCTGGGAATCGGCGAATCGGATTTTGACTTAAAGAACGGCGTGTTCTCAATTATGATCGGGGCAGCCGCGTCATTCTGATTCGAGCCGAGCGCACAAGAAGCGCGCTTTCGAGGGGAGGGCACTGTGCGTCCTCTAGAGGAGCTCTCTTGCATGTGCCGCTGTTACTATTTCAGCAAAATGATTCTCTTCGTAATATACCGCTTACCTAACTGGAGCTTGACGTAGTACACGCCGCTTGCCACGGGATTCCCATACTCATCGATGGCATGCCAATCGGATTGATAGGAGCCGTGTCCGTACACATCGTCGACAAGAACACTCACGAGACGTCCCGTTACATCATAGACCTTGAGGCTCGTTTCCACAGAACCCCGCAATCGAAGCTCGGTACCATCATCGGTTTCCAGTATGGACGGGACTTCGAAATAAAGGGTCGTCTGCTCACGGAAGGGATTTGGAGATCCAGAAAGAAGATCTTCCGGCAGTTTGCCGGCGGTCTTCCAGAAACGCTCGGCGCTCTCAGCGGACAAGACAGATCCGGCTTCCTCTGCAGGATTCAGGATTGCATCGAAAAAGGCTCCCGTATCATCCCGTCCCTTCAGGACGATTCTCTCTCCGCCTCTTCTGAGAAGCCGTCCGGCGGATGCACCGTTGATGCGGAGAACGAATCCGCTCAAAGTATCGGCCAGGACCTCGAGATCCGCCAGGTCCACACCGCTCAAGAACACGATACGGGTCGGATCCACATTCGCCGTCGGGTGCCGCTCAAGAGTAATGCGAAGCCCCTCCTGCGGTTCCCCGGTTTTCTCGTATGTTCCCCATATCATAAAGGGTGTTACCGGCACCGGCGGAGGGATGAAGCGATGTGTACCATCACCAATGTAGGTTCTGTGGACGTTCACCAGGGCACGTTCCAAGGCATCAGGTTTTGGAACGATGACGAGTGCTATTGTAATTTCTACCCTCTCTCCTGGTGCGAGATCGCCCAAATCGGGCGATATTCCTCCAACAGAAACGCTCGTTCCGCGATCAACCCTCTTGATTTCCAGTCCATCGAATGTTTTGCTTTGTGCTGTACCACCTGCTATTCCCGGAGTTTCCATAGCAGCTGCTTCGTTGCGTGCGATTTCCTCCAGCTTGCCCTCGAGTGGTATCACCGGTCCAGATGACCAAAGAGTCCAGGCGGCCTTGACGTCCTGGGGACCGGCAGTTTCAGGGAAAACCAATCCCACTGCGGTTCCATTCGGATCGCGGCTGATTATGGCCCGGGCCTGCTCTGGATCCGCTTGGAGGTTTGCGCGGTTGGTGAGAACTTCCTCAACTAACGTGCATGGCCCTTTCTTTTGGAAGAATGCTCCAATCCGGACGTCCCGGAGCGGAACCTCGCCGTCGTTTTCGAGCAGGAGACGAACGGCAACCATTCCCTCAATGTGCGGTAACGCCCAGGCATAGCTTTCCTGATGGAAGCTGAGCGCCGGGAAGCCCGCCCCTTCCATTCTGCGAAATTCGGCAACGACCATTTCGTCGCCGATCGCAGCAAAGTCCTCATCTGCAAGCCCGTCGCCGTCGTTATCGATGCCGTCTAGTCGATCTTCGTCGGTTCGACCGTCTCGATCGTCATCCGGATTTGGAGCAGGTGCCCTGTTGCCGCCTTTAATCCCTTCGCAGCATTTGCCAACATCAATGCGTACCTCATTAGGTCTGAGGGTGCCATCCAGCGTGTTTGCTATTACGCGAAGGTTGCCGTCCTCATTCGACGCAAGAACAAAAACACCCCCACTTTCAAAAAGGCTCCGGCCTCCCGCCCATGAGGGGAAAATGCCAAGCCATTTGCCGGCCTGTGAGAAATAAAACCGGATACGGTTGTTGCCGACGGAGAGATCTCGCGATTCGTGGCTTTTGGAAGATCGAGAATCGGAGGCGGATTCTATGGTTTGATCGGAGGGCATCCCTTGAGATGCCCGCTTTTCCGCCGTGGCGATATCAGACACGGCGCCTGGACCCCACCAGACCATCAGACAATAAGCAGGGATAAGCCGCGTGCGCCAAAGATTCGTCGTTGCAGATTTGAACCGCCGCATGCTTCGTTGCTCCTTAAATTGACAGAGAAAAACTGAGGCTCTCAAGCGCGACGGCAAGATTTACATTTCTAAGACTCACGCCCTCGGGCACTACCAGCTCCCTGGGGGCGAAGTTCAGGATCCCTTTGATCCCGACTTCTACGGCCAGATCGACGATATCCTGGGCGGCCTCTTTCGGTGTCGTGATGACCCCAATGTCCACAGGATCTCGTTTCAGCACTTCTTTTGCCTTGTCGACTGCAAGAATCTCCAGGTTCCCCCACTTTGTCCCTATCTTACCGAGATCAACGTCGAAAAGATACCGGAAGAAGAATCCGTCATCACGAAACCCCTGGTGAAAAAACAGGGCATTGCCCAAGCTCCCGGCGCCGAAAAGGGCCATGCCCCAGGTTTGGTTCAAGCCGAGAATCCTTGTGATCTCGTTTTTGAGCTCTGAGACGTTATACCCGAGTCCTCGCGTTCCAAAGTTTCCGAAATACGAAAGGTCCTTTCTTACCTGCGCGGAGGTAATACCGCCAAACTCGGCAAGTTTGGCCGAAGAAATGGTGAGGACCTTTTTTTGCTCCAGATCGCTGAGGATCCTGTAATAACTTGACAATCTTCTAACAGTAAAATCCGATATTTTTTCCACAACTGTCCTTGCTTCAGCAATTCGAGTTCAGCAGCGCTCTCAACGCTACCACAGGAAACCTATTGAATCCCTTTTGGTTTGATCAGCCGTTGAAACTCCAGAGCGCCGCACTCGCTGCGCTGCATTCTATTCTTCGTCCTCTCGCGCGAGGTGAGCGACATCCACTACCACGTCACCTTCCTCGATGTTTATCAGCCTCACGCCCTGCGTGTTTCGCCCAATCACGGAAAGCTGTGAAATCGGGCAGCGGATAACGATTCCCTGCCGCGTGATGATCATCAGCTGGTCTTGATCCCGGACTTCTTTGATGGCGACGACTTTCCCGTTTCGCTGTGTGGTTTTGATGTTTATTACACCCTTTCCTCCGCGGTGCTTGGTGGGATAGTCCTCGATATGGGAGCGCTTACCGAATCCATTCTCCGTCACGGTAAGCAATGTCGCTCCATTTTGAACGACCACCATGCCAATGACCTCATCACTTTTATCAACCTGGATGCCTCTCACTCCACCTGCGGTCCGACCCATCGTCCTCACTTCTCGCTCGTTGAACCGGATCGCCCTGCCGTTGCGTTTGGCAAGGACAATGTCCTGATCCCCTCTCGTTATCGCCGCATCGATTAACGTGTCTTCATCTTTGATCGTCATTGCCACGATTCCGCCGCGGCGCGGCCGGCTGTAAAGACTCAAATTGGTCTTCTTGATCATCCCCCACTTGGTCGCCGTTAAGAGAAACTGATCTTCACTGAACTCGGAAACGGGTACCAATCCCGTAATCCGCTCGCCCTCCGAAAGGCCGAGGAGATTCACGATGGCTTTCCCGCGCGCTTGTCTGCCCGCAATAGGGATCGCGTGGACTTTCAGCCAGTGACATTTCCCTCGGTCAGTAAAGAAGAGGATGTAACTGTGCGTGGATGCAATGAAAAGGTGCTCCACGAAATCCTCGTCCCTGACCTTGATGCCCGTAACTCCGCGCCCACCCCTGCGCTGCTGACGGTATGAGTCGAGGGCGAGCCGCTTGATATACCCGTTGTGGCTGATCGTGATTGCCATATCTTCTTCTGCGATCAGATCCTCGGCCTCGAACTCCACTATTCCTTTGTCGAGGATCTCCGTTCGCCGGTCATCCCCGTACGCTTCTTTCATTTCGAGGAGCTCGTCCTTGATGATCTCCAGCACCAGGCTCCTGTCACCCAGAATCGCTTTCAGCTCGGCGATTCGCCCGACGAGTTCCTGGTACTCATCCTCGATTTTCCGTCGCTCCAGGCCAGTAAGTCTCTGGAGGCGCATATCGAGTATTGCCTGAGCCTGGATATCAGTGAGATCGAACTCGGCCATGAGACCTTGCTTGGCGATCTCCGGGGTTTCTGAAGATTTGATGAGCGCTATGATTTCATCTATATGGTCCAGTGCGATCCGGAATCCCTCGAGGATGTGAGCTCGCTCCTCGGCTTTTCGGAGATCGAATCTCGTCCGCTTGACAACGACATCCTCCCGGTGCTCGAGGAAATGCGTCACGAGCTGCTTCAAGCTCAAAACCTGAGGACGGTTGTTCACTAGAGCCAGCATGATGATTCCAAAAGTGATCTGCATCTGTGTGTGCTTGAACAGCTGGTTCTCGACGACGCGCGGATCGGCGTCCTTTTTCAATATGATCACCACCCGCATCCCCTCCCTGTCAGACTCATCGCGGATGTCCGCAATCCCTTCTATGTGTCCGCTTTTCACCAGTTCGGCGATCCGCTCGATCAGAGCTGCCTTGTTTATCTGGTAAGGAAGTTCGGAAACGATGATCGCCTGGCGCTCGTTCTTGAGCTCCTCCATGCTCGTTCTTGCGCGCACGATCACACGTCCTTTACCGGTCGTATAGGCCTGCTGGATCCCAACCCTTCCTAGCACGATGCCCGCAGTCGGGAAATCGGGCCCTTTTACATGTTCGAAAAGAGCACCATCCGGCAAGTCCGGATTTTCCAAAAGAGCCACTGCTCCATCCACGATTTCCCCAATGTTGTGGGGTGGGATGTTCGTCGCCATTCCGACGGCAATACCGGATGCGCCGTTAACGAGGAGATTTGGAACCTTTCCCGGCAGCACTAGCGGCATCATTCTCGACCCGTCGTAGTTCGGCCCGAATTCAACCGTTTCCTTGTCGATATCGGCGAGCATCTCCTCGGCGAACGCCCCCATGCGCACTTCGGTATACCGCTCGGCGGCGGGGGGATCGCCATCCACGGAGCCGAAATTGCCCTGACCGTCGATCAGCGGATACCGGAGCGAAAAGTCTTGGGCCATCCGAACCATAGTTTCATATATCGCCGCTGTCCCGTGCGGATGATAATTGCCGTTCACATCGCCCGAAACCTTGGCCGATTTCCTGTAGGGACGGTTGTGAGCAAGATTGAGGTCGTTCATCGCCGTCAGAATCCGCCGGTGAACGGGTTTCAATCCATCACGAACATCGGGAAGAGCGCGAGACACGATCACGCTCATCGAATAGTCGAGATAGGAGTTCCTCATCTCCTCCTCGATATGGACGGGAACGATTCTTTCTCGATCAATTGCCATTGTGTTCCTTCTGTGCTAGAAATTCTGCCAAGGTCGCCTTTTCATTAGTGCTGTGCGGGAAATATTACGTCGTAATCGTGCGAGGATATCCAGACATCTTAGACATCCAGGTTTTTCACATTCAGAGCGTTTTCTTGGATGAACTCTTTTCTCGGCTCGACCTGGTCCCCCATAAGAATGGTAAACATGCGGTCAGCTTCGATAACGTCTTCCACGTTCACCTTGAGGACGGTACGAGTCTCCGGATCCATCGTTGTTTCCCATAGCTGTTCGGGATTCATCTCCCCAAGGCCTTTGTAACGCTGGATATACACTCCTTGATGCCCGCCCCAATCTTTCAGGATCCGTTCTTTTTCGTTGTCGTTGTATGCGTAAACCTCTTTTTTGCCCTTTTTCAAACGGTACAGAGGCGGCTGCGCGATGTATATGCAGCCATGTTCGACGAGTTCCTTCATCTCGCGGTAAAATAGCGTCAGCAGTAACGTGCGAATGTGCGCTCCATCCACATCTGCGTCCGTCATGATGATGACTTTATGATAGCGAAGTTTTGAAATATCGAATTCGCCGCCCACTCCCGTTCCTATAGCGCTGATGATAGTGGTGATTTCTTCGTTAGAGAGCACCTTGTCCAGCCGGGCCTTTTCCACATTCAAGATTTTGCCCCGCAGGGGCAGGATCGCCTGGAAGCCTCTGTCCCTTGCCTGCTTGGCCGATCCCCCGGCGGAATCGCCCTCAACGAGATAGAGTTCGCAACGGCCCGGATCAGCCTCGGAGCAATCTGCGAGTTTGCCGGGCAGCGAGTTCGACTCGAGCGCCGTTTTCCTGCGAGTAAGATCCCTTGCTTTGCGCGCTGCTTCTCTTGCGCGGTTGGCGGCAAGGCATTTTTCGACAATCTGCTTGGCGATAACCGGCTTCTCTTCCAGGAACTCTCTGAGCCCGTCGCCCAAAACCGCTTCGACAATGCCCTTCACCTCGCTGTTCCCCAGCTTGGTTTTTGTCTGGCCCTCGAACTGCGGTTCTGTGAGCTTCACGCTTATGATGCCGGTGAGCCCTTCCCTGGCGTCCTCGCCCGTCAAAGTTACTTTATCCTTTTTGAAAAGGTTGTTGGCTTGCGCATAGTTATTCAGAGTCCGGGTGAGGGCCGTCCTGAAACCGATAAGATGAGTGCCGCCTTCCATTGTGTTGATGTTGTTTGCAAAGGAGAAGACGTTCTCGGTATAGCCGTCTGTGTACTGCATGGCGATTTCGACATCAACACTGTCTTTCTCCGATCGTACATAGATCGGTTCTTCGCCAAGCGTCCGCTTGTTTTCATTGAGGTATTTAACGAACGAGATGATCCCGCCGGTGTATTCGAAGACCTGCTTTTTGCCTTTGCCGCGCTTATCGTCGAGAGTGATTTTCAAACCTTTATTGAGGAAAGCGAGCTCGCGCAGCCGTTGGGTGAGTGTTTCGAAGCTGTAGTCGATCTGCTTGAATATCTTTATATCCGGCAGGAAGACGACCTTTGTGCCCGTAAGGTCAGACGCCCCCCGGTCCTCCAGGTCGCAGGTGGGGCGGCCCCCCTTGAATCTCTGGAAGTAGCTCCTGCCGTCCCTCCAGATTTCCACTTCCAGAAATTCGGTGAGGGCGTTCACGACGGACACACCCACCCCATGAAGCCCACCAGATACCTTATAGGCCTTATGATCGAACTTGCCTCCGGCGTGCAGCGTCGTGAGCACCACTTCGACGGCCGGCCGCTTCTGCGTCGGGTGCATGTCGACCGGGATTCCCCTACCATCATCAATCACCGTTACGACGTTGTTATTGTCGATGAACACTTCTATGTTCTCGCAATATCCAGCCATGGCTTCGTCGACGCTGTTGTCCACAACCTCATAGATGAGATGATGGAGCCCGTGTATGTCGGTGCTGCCGATATACATTGCGGGCCTCTTTCGAACGGCCTCGAGGCCTTTCAGCACTTGTATCTTCTTCGCTGTGTATTCCTGGGTCATCTCATGCCTCGCATTTCAAGTGGATTCGATTGCAGACGCACTGAATCGGATTTGCCTGATTTCCACATCGGGGGCCTTTTTCTGGAGCTCCTGAAGTATCTTCTTCTCCATAAAGTGGAGCTCCTGCATCCATGCGCCGTGGTCGACATGAACGTGGAGCACCCCCTTTTCGATCTTTACTGCTCTTGTTCGGGAAGCGACTTCTTTCCCCACCACCTCCGGCCATAGAGATAGGGCTTGTCTCTCCTTGATTTTCCGATCCAGTCCAAACGCTTTGAGTATATTAGGGAGGATGTCACCGATCTTTGTGAAATTATTCTCAGCCATTCTTTTAAAAGATACGGGTTTTTTCAGGTTTTTTAAAATACTTTTTTTGTCATTAATATGTTTTTTCTGGTCCCTTAACTACATATACCACAAGCGGTTACGCGCCCAGCGTTCCTGCTTCTACACGAAATTTCTTCATAAAACGGGCATCCTTCCATTCCAGCTGCGAAGGCGACGTAACAAAGACCTGACGCCCATCGTTCAAAAGCTGCATGAGGCGTTTCCCAATCGTTGCGTCGAATTCAGAGAAGACATCATCGAGCAGCAAAACGCAAGGTTCCTCCAGCTCCGCTTCCAAAAAGGAAAGCTCGGCGAGCTTCATCAGGACCGCAAGAAGCCGTTTCTGTCCCTGTGACCCGAAGCGCTTCAGGTCCTTTCCGCCCTCTAAAAGGAAAACATCGTCTCTATGCGGCCCTACGAGAGTAACGCCCCTCCGCGCTTCCTCTTCTTCCATTGAAGCCAGTTTCATCGAAAACGCTTCGCGCGCGTCTGTTGCTGCCATGCTCTCATCCATGAAGCTGCTTTTGTAGTCCAAGCTGAATTCAAACAGATGAGAAAGCGTCGAGCTGTGGCGCTTAACATGCCGTACAATCTGTTCGACGACGCGAGTCCGCCGTTCCGTCAATGCGCATCCTTTTTCGACCAGTTCTCTATCCCACAAGCTCCGCTCTTCAGGGATCGCCGCGAGTTTCAGGGCGGCGTTTCTCTGTTGGAGTGCCCGGCGGTATCCTTTAAGAAGCTCGAGGTAACTTCTATCCGTCATGCTTCCCGTCATATCGATAAACCGCCGCCGCTCTTCTGGAGGTCCGTTCGCAAGCATCAGGTCCTGCGGCCCGAATAGTACGCACGGGTATTTGCCGACGAGCTCGGAAAATTTCGAGATTGCTTTCCCAGAAACCTTTGCTTGCTTGGCGCCGCTTGCTTCTACAGCCAACGAGAACTGCTCGCTATCCCCGCGCTCGAGCGCACTCCAGATCTCCACCCTGCAAAAATCCTCCCCGAAACGAATCATATCTGAATCCCTTCTCGTCCTGAATGATCTACCGAATTTGAACAGGTAGATCGCCTCGAGAACGTTAGTCTTTCCTTGACCGTTTTCGCCGACGAGGAGGTTTACGCCGGGGGAGAATGAAATCGTCTGGGAGGCTAGATTTCTGAAGTAAGTGCTCGAGAGCGTTTCTATCAGCACGCGCGTCTACCCTAGTCGCTCAACCGCAGCGGCATGAGCAAGCACTGATGATGAAGGTCCTCGCCGTCATCCACTGGGACTACGATACCAGTGTTGTCGCTTCTATCCAGCAGGAATGCGACCTCTTCAGTTTCCATGGTTTTTAATATATCGAGCAGATACCTCGCGTTGTACCCTATTTCGAGCGAATCACCTTTGAACCTGCACCGCAGCTCTTCAACAGCTTCGCCGACATCAGGAGTATTTACACTGAGTGTCAATACTTCCGGAGTGATCGACAGTTTAACCTGATGAGTAATCACGCTGGAAAGAATCGATACTCGCCTGCATGCATCCGTTAATTCTTCGCGGTTGACGACGAGTTCCTTTTCATTTTGTTTCGGTATGACCTGGTTGTAGTCGGGAAACGGCCCTTCGATGAGCCTCGAATAGATGATGCTGTCTTCGAGGTCGAATGTGATGTGATTCTCCGCCAGCGATATCTTCACTTCTTCCTTTTCATCTATCAACGAACGAAGAATGTTCAGTGCCTTCGGTGAAACAATGAACTCTTTTCCTTCCAAGTTTTTGAAATCCCCTTCGTAGTCCACCTTCGCCAGCCGGTGCCCATCCGTAGCAACCATTGTTATATTTCCACCCTTGGACTCCCATAGCACACCGCAAAGAGACGGCCTCGTAAGATCGTTCGAAACAGCATAGATTGTTTTTTCTATCATGCTGTTGATCGTTTCTGTTTTTACAGTGAAGCTTGCAAGTGGCTTTTGCTCGGGAAGCTTCGGAAACTCTTCGGCGCTCTTTCCTACGATTCTGAAACGGCTCCTCTTGCACTTCACTCCAAGTTTCTCCGCTTCGGCGGTTATTTCGACTGTATCGTCCGGAAGCGAGCGTGCAATTTCGAAGAATTTCTTTCCCGGTACGGCGATAGTTCCTTCACCTTCGATTTCACAATCGACGATGGTGGTAAGCGATACATCCAGGTCATTCGCCGTTAGATGAACTTTGTCTTTTTTCACCTCCATGAGGAACGTCGATAGGATTGGAAGAGATGTTTTCGTAGGAACGACAGCTGAAATTCCCTGAATTTTTTTTGTTAGGACTTTTTGCGCCAGCGAGATTTTCACACCTTTACCTCCTGCCATCTTTGGATAATTTTTTCGCTCACGAAGGCTTGGGGACGCTCGAATCTCCTATAATTGGAAAGAACACTATACTCGATCAACTGACAGATTTCAACCGAATTATCTTTCTCCCCACTTTGAGGTGGGCGGTCTCGTCTCTTATAAGTCCATCTACTATATTTTATATGGAAATACAGTAGAAGTAGAAGGTATTGTGGAAATGTGGAAGAACGGAGCTTCCTTATGTAAACCGATAGGTTGTGTTCCGTGATGGTGTGGAGCGTGGTGTAGTTTTATTGTGGAAACATCACT
>WVZY01000020.1:141421-147892 GCA_011772205.1 Candidatus Latescibacterota bacterium | reverse complement strand
TTGAAAACCTATCAAGTGAGTTCTTTCCTTAGTTGCTGGAGCGTTGCTTTGAGCGAAACATCTCTTTCTGCAAGCTCCGAGATCTTCTGGCAAGCGTGTATGACTGTCGTGTGATCGCGCCCGCCGAAACGCTGCCCTATCTGTGTAAGGGAGCAGTTGGTGAGTTGCCTGGATAAATAGATAGCAACCTGACGAGGATAGGCGTATCTCGCAGTTCTCACTTTTGATTTCATTGCCTCTACGGGGACGCGAAAATGCTGTGCAACGACCTTCTGAATCGTCGAAATGCTTACCTTTCTTGGAGAATGCTTGACAAAATCTTTGAGGACTTCCTGGGCTACCTCTAACGTGATGTCCTTTTTGTAAACGCTCGCATGGACGAAAAGCTTCACGAGGCTGCCCTCGAGCTCTCGGATGTTGCTCTTGACGCTGTTGGCAATCAACTCGAGAACGTCGTTGGGGATCTCGACCTGCTGTTCTTTGTCTACTTTCTTTCTCAAAATGGCCAGGCGCGTTTCGTAATCCGGCGACTGAATATCTGTGATGAGCCCCCATTCGAACCGTGAGACAAGACGTTCTTCGAGTGTAGGGATTTCTTTCGGGGGCCTGTCGCTGGTAACGACGATCTGCTTACTGGATCCGTGCAGTGCGTTGAACGTGTGGAAAAATTCTTCCTGGGTACTTTCCTTTCCAGCAAGGAAATGAACATCGTCGATGAGCAGTATATCCACGTTCCGGTATTTTTCACGGAATTTGTGACTTTTCCCCTCGCGAATCGTCGAAATGAGCTCGTTCATAAACGTTTCTGCCGAGCTGTAATGTACTTTGAGATTAGTTCTTTGCTCGAGGATGGTATGACCGATTGCCTGCATTAGATGTGTTTTTCCCAAACCAACGCCGCCATAAATGAACAACGGATTGTAGACGATCGCGGGTTTATCCGACACCGCCAGGCAGGCTGCGTAAGCCATCTGGCTGTTTTTCCCGACGACGAACTCGTCGAAGGTGTATTTGGAATTTAACGGTTCTCCTCCGCTGACGATTTTTTTGGACATTATTACGGGCGAAGACTCGGGAATGCTTTTCGCGGGGAGGGGTCCTCTTTTCCATGCCGAGTCTGCGGTCGATCCGTTCGTGTTGACGAAGTGAAGCTTGGGTTCGAACTTTAGTACCTTGCGCAGAGCGTAACAAATTCTGTCCCTGTGATGCTCCGAGACCCAATCCATAAAAAATTTGCTCGGGCATTCGATGACGACATCGCTGTCTGCGATAGAGCGAAGACTCATCTGATTGAACCATGTCACCATTGTCTGCTTGTTGACCAGCGTGCTCACTTGCGCGAGAAACTGCGACCAGATCTGGTCTTTATCTTCGTGTTGGGGGGAAACGGGCATTGCTAGAACCTTTCGCTGTTCGATTGGCGATAAAGATCACAATGACGAAACAAATACCTTATCAAGCTAATCTCAAGCGTATCTCCCCTATAGTAAGGCGGCATAAAACGTGCAATCGGAAACGCTTACACTGTTATCCACAAATGTGGATAAGACAAAAACCTATTGTGGATAAAAGAGATAGAAAGCAAGCCAATCGTTTCGCAAGCGAGTTGTCCACAATAAGGCATCCAAAAGTTGCTGGTCGTTTGGGTTTGTGCGTGAATTTGGGATCGAAGGAACCAGTGCCTGACCACGGGAGGCTAGCAAAGAACAAAGGGCCCGTTCAAGCGTAAAAAAAAGTTACCCACAGGAACACCAAATCACTCGTACTGATAAGATGTTAGGGCAAGAAAAATGGTGGATTACTTGGAGGGATAAACCGCTTGACTTTGTAAGTGCAATAAAGTAGGCTAAATACTTCGATATTCAAATAACGGGCTTTGCATCCAGTATGAAATGCGCATATATTAGCAAAGGCAAAATAGGCTTTAGAAATGAAATGATGTGTATAGGAAGCTGGCAAGCTATCCTCCATTCGTCCGCTAACCCGAGGAATCACCGATGAAAAGAACCTTCCAACCCAAGAATATCAAGCGCGCGCGGGATCACGGTTTTAGAAAGCGCATGAGCACCCGTGCAGGAAGGCAAATTCTCAACAGAAGACGTAAGAGGGGGAGAAAGAGATTGGCGGTCTAGCCTCCGCCGCTATGAGCCTGGCGGGCGAAAGGGAGCGGGGCGAGATCGCGTAATGGCCCTGAAGGTACTTCAAAAGAACTGGCAATTTCAGGTCGTTTACCGGCAGGGCAAAAAGATTATCTGTAAACATGCCATAGTCTTTTATCACCGCTGTCATCTAGAAGGAGAAAATCCCAGGTTCGGTTTTGTTGCCAGTAAGCGCGTCGGAAGTGCGGTCAAGCGAAACCGCGCGAAACGGATTCTAAAGGAAGCATTCCGGCAGATATCGAAGGAGCTCGAACATCAAAATTTCTGGATAGTTGCCGTTGCAAAAGCAAGTATCGGGGATGCGACATATCAAGAAACCTTGATGGATTTACGCGAAAGACTGGCTGCGGGAGGACTTCTTAAAGATGAGGCATAATATTCTTAATTATTTAAATGAATATATTAAAGAAGAAAATTCGAATAATAGCTATAACAGGCATTAGAATCTACCAGAGATCCATTTCGCCACTGCTTCCCCAGAGCTGCCGATTTTATCCCAGCTGTTCGGAGTATGCCGCGCAAGCCATTGAAAAATATGGTCTGTGGCGAGGCGCGGTGCTCTCGGCAAGGCGCCTATCCAGGTGCCATCCCTGGCATGAGGGCGGTTTCGATCCGGTAGATGAGACTAAAACATGATATTGGAAACTTATTGCATAACAGTGGATTAATTCTATGAGCCTCGAGAAGAGAGCATTTTTCGCATTCATCCTGTCGATGCTCCTGTTTCTGGTGTACGACTATCTCTATTTGGCTCCGAAGATGAAGGAGCGGCAGGCACTGCGGAGAGCCCAGATGGGCGCAATGGACTCGGCTCGGACGGATTCCCTGCCGACCGGGTACGGGGAGGCGCAGCGGGAGCCTGTCTCTCCACCGGAAACGCCCGTTTCGCAGCCTCTCGATGTGTCCGGCACTTCCCTCCCGGTCGCCAGACCTGATAGTGCGGGCATCATCACCGTTGTAACCCCGTTGTATCAACTGGTCTTTTCAAAGGCAGGCGGCGAGATCCGCTCCGTTGAGCTCTTCGAATATGAAACGGCCGGCCGGCCCGTTGAGCTCTTGCCAAGGGACTCGATCAGTCCAGGTTTGGCCGAGATCGGGCTTCGGGGAGAAACTCGGGAGATCTCGCTATCGAACAGTTATTTCAACGCGTATCTCGGGGGAGTCGGCAAGGCCCTTCCCGATGGATATCGATTGAACGTGGACGAAATGGACGATCAAGCTGAAATCGTCTTTCGAACCATCGGCGAAGCCGGCCAAACGGTCGAAAGGTATTACCGAATCACCGGCGGCGGTTATGCGATCCAGGCTGGTGTTCGTTTCAACGTGTCGGCGTTTCCATTTGCACGACAGATTGTGTGGGGTTTTGGGCCGGGAATGACCTCCACCGAGGAAAATAAAAAGGACGATTACCAAAACTTCCAGGCATCCATCCGTTTGGGGGAGGAGATTCACCGTCGAAAACCCGGGCATTTTTCAGAGAAAAAGGTGGAGACCTACTCCGGAACGGTGGCATGGGGAACGCTGCAGACCAAGTATTTCACCATTGCTTTGGTCCCGGAGGCGCCGACAGGCGGCGAGGTGGAAATCACAGGGGATCGGGCGACCCACCTCGTTACCGGCCGCATCAGTCTTCCCACCGAGGAAAGAAGAGGGGCTATCAGCCAGGCTGTTACCATCTATTTGGGCCCTTTGGATTATGGAATCCTGAAATCAATGGGAGTTGGGCTGGAGCGAAACATCAATATGGGCTGGAAACTGTTCCGCCCAGTGAGCTGGGTAATTTTGTGGGCATTGATTGGCTTGTATAAATTGATCCCCAATTATGGGGTGGTCATTATCCTTCTTTCGGTTATCACGAAAGTTCTTTTTTACCGTTTGACACACAAGAGCTTCAAATCCATGCGCGATATGCAGGCGCTCCAACCGAAGCTCCAGGCACTCAAAGAAAAGTACAAGGACGACCGGCAAAAGATAAGTCAGGAAACCATGCGGCTATATAAAGAGCACGGTGTCAACCCCCTCGGTGGATGTCTGCCGCTTCTCCTGCAAATGCCGGTATTCATTGCATTGTTCAGCGTTTTGAAATTTACGATTGAAGTCCGTGGAGCTTACTTCTTCGGATGGATTACAGATCTCTCGCAGCAGGATGTGTTGGCGAGGCTGCCCTTCTCGTTGCCCTTCATTGGCAGCGAAGTCAGTTTGTTACCGCTGTTGATGGGAGCGGCGATGCTTTTCCAGACAAAAATCGGCGGGTCGATGACGCCGGGATCGTCCACTACTCAGCCAAAGATCTTCAATTATATGCTCCCAATCGTTTTCACCGTCATCTTTTACAAAATGCCATCAGGGCTCGTGCTCTACTGGTTTGTTAACAACATTCTCACAATTGCCCAGCAGTATTACATCAATAAGGACGTCAGCAAGGAGGAGACGGCCGATGAGAAACCAGGAAAGACCAAAGCCAAACAGAGCGCAGGCAGTGGTCCTCCAGCAAAACGTCCTAAGTCGAAGAATAAGAAAGCAAGAGCAAACGTTAAAGGAAGGTGATGCATCTATGGCAAAATCAGTTGAAGCGTCTGGGAAGACAATTGAGCAAGCTCTCCAGAAAGCGCTGAAGGAACTGGAAGCGAAGCCGGAGGAAGTGGACATCGAAATACTTCCAGAAGCCCACAAGGGATTATTCGGTTTGTTTGGTCCCAAGACGGTGTCGATTCGAGTGAGCCTTCGCGATCGAACGGGAGGCAATAACAATATAGAATTGATCAAGAACATTATTGACAGAGTGCTCACACTTATGGGTGCCGAATACAAGCTGTCGACTGAGGAGATGCCAGATACCACGTTCGTTAATATCAACACTCCAGGTTTGGATGGATTGCTCATCGGGAGGAGGGGTGAAACCCTCAGTTCGATTCAGCACGTGGTCAATCGCATCTTTACGAGCAAGACAGGACAGCACAGCAAAATCACGGTGGATGTTGGAGGATATGTCAAGCGAAAGCACCGGCTTCTCGTAGAGAAAGCGCGCAGGGTCGCAGACAGGGTGAAGAAAACAGGAAGAGAAGCCGACTTCGAACCTCTCAAGGCATCTGATCGAAGAATCATTCACCTTGCAATTTCTGAACTCACAGATGTGACGACCTATACCATCGGTGACGGATTATTGCGCAAAGTTGTAGTCACTCCAAAGATGACCGAAATCGGGAATGCGGCGTTGGAGGACGAAGAGGACAACGAATAAGCGAGAGAACAAAAACGTGCCCTTGAAGGCGCGCTAAATCAGGTCGCACTTTTCGAGGAGAGCGCAGCGCATAGCGCTTCTCGACTTCTAGCAATAATGGATTCAGTGGAACTCACCTGTGGTCGAAAGGAATAAAACCACAGTTGAAAAAGCGGTGTCCTCTTCTCATCTTGCGGGAAAGCGGCTTCCACTTTTCTTGCGATGTCATCATACCATATGAGCCGAAAAGCTCACTCGAAGCGTACCCCATGTTAAGGATCGATCAAACAATAGCCGCGCTATCGACGCCGCCGGGCGAATCGGGCATGGCGATTGTCCGCATGTCCGGAGACGAAGCATTGCACATTCTCTCGAAAATATTTCGGTCGAAGAGCGGAGGGAGCTATTCAGGAGAGTGGGAACATAGGCGGATCTATCATGGCATGCTGGTCGGCGCCGGGGAAGAGCCGGTCGATGAGGTCATGTGTGCGATAATGCGAGCCCCCGAATCTTATACGGGCGAGGACACCGTTGAAGTGACCTGTCACGGAGGCCCTTTGATCATTGAAAAAATTCTCGATACTATTCTCGCACGGGGTGCGCGGGTCGCCGAGCCCGGGGAGTTTACCAAGCGGGCGTTTTTAAACGGGAAGCTCGACCTGATTCAAGCCGAAGCGGTCTGCGATCTCATCCACGCAAAGAGCGAGTTGCAACGCAAAGTGGCGAACGAGCAGCTTGCCGGCAATCTCTCGAAACGAATTCAGCGGCTTGCCGATGAAACTCTGGAACTTCTTGGACTGGTGGAAGCCAATATCGATTTTATCGAAGAGGATATCGACACGATCGATGTTCCTGCCGCGGTCGAGCTTCTCGAAAGACAGCGAAGAGCGATCGGTGAATTACTCGAGAGAGCCTCGCTTGGAAGACCGTTTCGTGAAGGTTATAAAGTTGTCATTGCGGGCCCGGTGAATGCAGGGAAGAGCAGCTTGTTCAATTGGGTGGTCGGTGAGCAGCGGGCCATCGTTACTGAAATTCCCGGAACGACGAGGGATGTATTGCGAGAGCCGCTCGTGATCGAAGGGCTCGTGTTCA
>WVZY01000020.1:94440-141379 GCA_011772205.1 Candidatus Latescibacterota bacterium | reverse complement strand
TGGGCAAGGCGGAGGAAGCTGCAGGCGCGGCCGATCTGGTGCTGTTTGTTATGGATGGATCCGTAGCGCTCGATGACAAGGTTGTCGAAAAAATCCATAGGCTCGATCCAGATCGGACGGTTGTGGTTCTCAATAAAATCGATTTGCCGGTTGTTGTTTCGCCCGACGGTATAAAAAGTGAGTTTCCACGGTTTCGCACTCTGGAGATTTCTGCGAAAACCGGGGAAGGGCTCGAATCGCTCAAACGAGCTTTGGTGGATACCGTTGGGCGTGAACAGCTCAACTGGATCGCACGAGAACGAGTCGTGCTGAACTCGAGACTCGTCTCCTTGCTCGAGCAAGCGTCTCATTACACGGAATCGTTGGCCAAAAGCTTCAAAGAAGGTAAGCACCTCGAGCTCCTCGCCGTTGAGATCAGGGACCTGCTGGCTTGTTACGAGGAGGCAACCGGCAAAAGGTACTCGGAAAATCTTCTGGACAATATTTTTTCCAGGTTTTGTATTGGTAAATAACAAGGATTTTGGATATTCATATTATCAATAAAACTGCTGGAGATACAAGTGCAGGTTGATTATGACATGATTGTTGTCGGTGGCGGGCACGCCGGGTGCGAAGCAGCGCTCGTCTCCGCTCGTTCCGGGCTGCGGACGTTACTGGTTACGCTACAAAAACATAGAATCGCCCATACACCTTGTAATCCCGCTGTTGGAGGTCTGGCCAAAGGGCACCTGGTCAGAGAGATCGATGCACTGGGCGGTGAGATCGGTCGGATAACCGACCAATCGGGCATCCAATTCCGAATGCTCAATAAAGCCAAGGGGCCTGCTGTTTGGTCGCCACGGGCACAGGTGGATAAGGCGGAGCACCATCGAATCGCGCTGGAAGCACTTGAAAAACAGGAAGATCTCGAAATCCTCGAGGGGGAAGTATGCAATATCCTGTTCGATCATTACCGATTTAAAGGAGTCGTGCTGGAAGACGAGAGCACCATTATGGCCAGCACGTGTGTGCTGACCGCCGGCACGTTCCTCAATGGATTAATGCACATTGGCGAGCGAAAGATATCCGGCGGAAGAGAAGGAGATCCACCCGCCACGGGGCTGTCGGAATCTCTTAAAAATAAAGGACTTAAGGTGGGCAGGCTAAAAACCGGAACACCCCCTCGTCTCCTCGAACAGACGGTGGATCTGGGCGTCTTCGAGCCTCAGCCTGGGGACGTGGATCCGGTTCCATTCTCGCATCGAACAGCGGCAATCACGCAATCCCAAGTAATGTGCTATCTTACACATACGAACGAGCACACCCACGATATCATCAGAAAGAACCTGGACCGGTCTCCTCTTTATTGCGGGGAAATCAAAGGGATTGGACCCCGATACTGTCCATCTATCGAGGACAAAGTGGTTCGGTTCCCTGACAAAATCCGCCATCAGCTGTTCATCGAGCCAGAGGGCCGGAATCATCCCGAACTTTACTTGAACGGCTTATCGACGAGCCTGCCCGAGGACGTTCAGCAGCAAGTGGTAAAAACGATTCCGGGATTCGAGAATGCCATCATCGCTCGGCCCGGTTACGCCGTCGAATACGATTTCTTCCCTCCGGATCAAGTGTACCGGACGATGGAGTCCAAGCGTATCGAGGGATTGTATTTTGCCGGACAAGTGAATGGCACATCCGGTTATGAAGAAGCCGCAGCCCAGGGGTATGTCGCGGGAATCAATGCCGTTTTGAAGCTCAGAGATGCACCACCATTCGTACCGGGAAGGGATGAGGGATACATTGGTGTGTTGATCGATGACCTCACGACGAAGGAAATAGACGAGCCTTACCGGATGTTCACATCCCGGGCAGAGTTCCGGCTTCTGCTCAGGCAGGATAATGCAGATGAGCGGTTGATGAAATATGGCTGTGATTTCGGCCTGGTCCATCCGGAAGTCTGGGCGCGCGTTCAGGCCAGGACCCGGCGGGTGCAGGATATCATTGGCTCCCTGGAAAGAACGATTTTTCCCATGCCGGAGGGCAATCGGATTTTCGAATCCTATGGATTGGAGCCGGTCAATAAACCGGCGACCATGTTCCAGGTTCTCAAGCGTCCCGAAGTCAAATTTCGGCATATCCAGCCAATCATAGATCCCAAACTTCCGGCGGTGGATGGCACCGAGATCTACGTCGAATGTGCAGTGAAATACACGGGCTATATCGAACGACAGCAACGGGATATCCGTTTCATCCGGGAGATGGAATCCAAAGCGATTCCGCAGGACTTCCCATACGGAGAGATCCCTGGGCTGAGCACGGAGGCCCGTCAGAAGCTCGTCCTCAAGCGGCCTGAAACCGTCGCGCAGGCATCTCGAATAGATGGAGTTCGAGCTTCTGATCTTTCCATCCTTGTCGTCCAGCTAGAACGACGTGCGGCGAGCCGCCGAGAAGATAGCGGCATTGTGAAGCATGCGAAAAGATGATCACCAGAATCCATCTCATATCCTGCAGCTAATCTCCGATATCAGCCCACGATTGAACGCCGAGCACCTGAGAGTCTATCTCGAAGAGCTCCTCTCATGGAATCGTTCGCTCGGATTGATGTCGAAACGGGATCCCGAGCGAACAGCGGCAAAGTTGATTCGGCTCTCGGTGGACCTGTGGGATTTTTTAGCGGGGGATATAAGCCTAGAAGGTTTCTCGGATTCGGCCAGAGTGCTTGATATTGGGCCCGGCGGTGGTTTTCCGGGCATTATCTGGAAGCTCCTGAATCCCAGACTTTCCATGGTTCTCATCGAGAGAAAGGAGCGGAAGGCCCTTTTTCTCGATAGGATCATCAAACAATTGGGTCTCTCCGGAGCTGAGGTCATCAACGCGGATGTTCGTGATCTCATCCGTCTGCCCGATCACCAGGGCTCTTTTCAGCTCATCGGTATGTTGGCAGTCGCACACCCCACGGATCTAGCGGAAGCCATCGAAGCACTCCTTGCCTCTCCGGGGTATTTCTGCTCCGTTCGGGGAGCCGATGAGAAGATCATCCCGGATATCATCGGTGAAACACTGCGGCTTCGCCGGGCTGTTTCGTTTGATGAAGGGATCTTCGTGTTGTATGAAAAGTCTGACGAATGAGAGCGAACGGCCGTATCTATCGGTTTCACGTGAAACAGGCACTTTCGCAGATTTTAACTCCTAAGGTGAGTCGCGGAGAACCTCCCCTCTTGGTCTGAAAAGCTCTTAATTCTTTTATAAATAACGGATTATGCTGAAATTGCGCAGTAGTTTCACGTGGAACGGGCGAGCGAGCTGTAGCGTTTTGCGTGATTTTTGATGGAGGCGGAACGCAAGGACGCGGCATCTGTCGCAGTATCGGAGATGCCCATAAAAAGCTTGCGCATAATTGTATGTTAAGAGTAGTCTCCAGGCTGAATGCCCCACCGGAGCACGGATACCCAGCTTGATTAGGAGGGGATATGAATCAGAACCGCTCCATAGCGATCTTGTTGTTTTTCATAGTGTTATTTTCTTTTTGGAGTTGCTCGGAAGACGACGGAGTTATCGTCGGGCCCAATCAGCCCCCTGAGATTGTATTCACCTTTACGAAAGCAGCTGTACCCAGAGGCACCATCCAGGAACTCACCGTGTCGGTCAGTGATCCTGACGATGATCTCCTCGATGTCACTTGGCAGGTGTCACGAGGCAGCCTGGATCCAGGTGACCAGGGGGATCCCCAAATGACATGGACGGTGCCGAACACCGTCGGGCTTGATACGATCTGGGTTAGTGTGAGCGACGGGCAATCCACTCGGTCCATTATGGAAACGATGACGGTGGGCTTTCCATTTAGCGGCATCAACCTTAATGGCACATGGGAAGCATCCTTTAACCCGGTTGTCCTCACGACTCCAGGGTCCCCACCAAGATTGGCTGTGCCGTGGCTCTCAACATTTCGAATAGAAGAAGGTGTGACGATATATGTCCCGGAAAATCTCACATTTGATGTTGCAGGAACGATGGAAGCTGTTGGGACGGCTTCGGATTTAGTCGTTTTCAAGCCGAATCACCGGGAGCCCGAGAGGGGTTTCTGGGAAGGATTCCTTGTATCGAGCGATGCGGACTCCCATGCTACTCCGGGATCTGTAGATATGGTTTATACGCGCATTACACACGGCATCAACAACATAAAATTAACGAGCGGCGCTTCAGCTCGGCTCGATCACTGCCAGCTATTGTTCAGCCAGCAAGAGGGCATCCTGCACGGGTCCGCAGGATATCTGGTGCTGGTGGGTTGCGTCGTGAACGATAACCAGGGGAATGGCATCACTGTCGAAAGCATTGCTACGAAACCTGATAGCGTTCACATCGGTAACAGCGAGATCAAGTTCAACGGTCAGGCGGGGGTCAAAATCGATATCAACGATCCGGATGGGACGGTGCCGTTCAGCATCAACGGAAACGATATCACCTGGAATAATTCGCACGGCATTTACCTGGTGCATGCCGTATATCCGGTGATCAACCAGAATGCTATTTATGCGAATGAACTTCTTGTAGCCGATCCGGCGAGACGCCGTAACATGCGACTAGAATTGGGATTCATAGGTAATCTGCCGGAAATCAATGCTGAAGATAACTATTGGCTAACTACGGATTCGCTCATCATCGATCAAACGATTTTTGACTGGCGAGACGCGCCATCGCAGATCAACACGGTCGTGAGATTCTGGAAGTGGCTCGATACATGGCCGTAAGATAGTGTATGCAACGCCGACCTGCATCCGTTTCGCTCGGCTGCCCGCCATCGGCAGGTGAGACTGGTCGGGGGAGGCTCTGCGAGGGTTCCTCACCACGCTCCTGCCTCGCGCGGGCTTCTCGCCTGCGGCGGAGGATCCTCGCTCGCTCCGCGTAACGGGTCGTCCCCCACGCAGAGCCTCCCTGCGCGCTCCGTGCAAAGGAGGCGTCGCCCACGAGGAGCTTGCCGGACATATCGAATGTACCTCGAGCGGGCAGTTCGGGATTAAAGACAAATACCTGTTGACGAATGAAGGAATGATCCTTTTGAATGAATTCCCCTTGGCGGAGCAAAAAGGTTGAGGAGATGGAGTCGAGTACCCGGAAGAAAGCAGAGATAGCAGCTGCAGTGATTTCTCCTGCGGAAGAGGAAACGCCAACCCAGGAAAAACCTGTGGCAAATCACAAAGGGAAGATCATCGCCATCGCGAATCAAAAGGGTGGTGTTGGAAAAACCACCACAGCGATCAATTTGTGCGCGAGTCTTGCAGTCGCCGAGAAGAAGACACTCCTCGTGGATATGGATCCTCAAGCAAACGCAACCTCGGGCCTTGGAATCGACAAGAATGAGCTGGAACTGACTGTCTATGATGTGCTCCTCGATGAGACGCTGATTGAGGAGACGGTCATCAATACCGCTCTTCCTCATCTTTTTCTTCTCCCGTCGAATGAACGATTAACGGGAGCAGAGATAGAACTGGTCCCGCAAATCGCGAGGGAATCAAAACTCAAGAGGGCGCTGGAACAGATCAGAACTGAATACGAGTATGTCGTCATCGACTGCCCTCCCAGCCTCGGGCTACTCACGGTGAACACGCTTACGGCTGCGGATTCGGTCCTCATCCCTGTGCAGTGCGAGTATTATGCGCTCGAAGGTCTCGGTCAACTTCTGGGTACGGTGAGGCTCGTGCAATCCACATTGAATCCAGATCTGAATATCGAAGGCGTGCTGCTCACGATGTTCGACCGGCGCCTCAACCTGTCCAGTCAGGTCGCACAGGAAACCATCTCCTATTTCGGCGACAAGGTATACAACACGATTATTCCGAGAAATGTAAAACTCAGCGAATCCCCCAGCTTCGGCAAACCGATTTTGTTGTACGACATACAATGCCAAGGAGCGCAGAGCTATTTGAAGCTTGCAAGAGAGGTGATTCATAGTGCCTAAGAGAGCGTTGGGCAAAGGGCTGGAAGCTCTTATACCACAATCAGTTATGGAGTCGGTGAGCGGCGAGAAAATCGTGTACGTGCCCGTTGGAGAAATCAGCAGCAATCCCCTCCAACCGAGGAAGCACTTCGATCGGGAAGCCATCGACGGGCTCACTCAGAGCATCCAGAAAGACGGGCTCTTGCAGCCGGTCGTCGTGCGAAAAAAGGGAACCCGATTCGAGCTTGTAATGGGAGAGCGCCGGTTGATGGCGGCGCGTATGGCAGGCGTTGCCACGGTACCGGCAATCGTCAAAGCCGTAGCGGACGCCGACTCACTCCGGCTTGCATTGGTGGAAAACCTCCAGCGTGAGAACTTGAATCCGCTGGATGTGGCCAACGCCTACAAGGTACTCGTAGAATCTTTCGGCCTGTCTCAGGAGGAGCTTGCTGCGATGATCGGGAAGGATAGAAGTTCCGTTGCCAATACAATGAGGCTTCTCAATCTTCCAGAGGATATTCAGACGCTTCTCGCGGAGAACAAAATCACGGAGGGACACGCCCGCGCGATCCTGGCGTTGCCCAGCGCTGCGGAGCGACGGGCGCTTGCGAAGCGAATCATCGCATCCAAGCTCAGTGTTCGCGAGGCGGAGAAGAGAGCGGGCATCGGAAAAGGCGGAAAGCGAACCGAAAAACAAAATAAGGAAAAACCACCTCACATCACCTTCCTCGAGAATGCGATCTCACAGCATCTAGCAACACGCGTAAAGATAGAAGAGAAACGGGGCGGCAAGGGGAAGATGATCATTGAGTTCTACAGTCACGAAGATTTTGAACGGCTTAGTGCTCTCATGAACATTCCATTACCGCGGTGAAGTGCAGTGAATCCGTGGGATGTGTGAGTCATGCAACGAATGAAAAAGACTTTGAGCATCATATTGGTCCCGCATGACGATTCGAGAACAAGGCAGTACCAGCTGTCCTACAGGCTGCTGTATACATTTTTGGTTCTCACTGGAATTGCTTTGCTCGTCATTTCCATATTTATCGTCACATACGGAAGCGTTCTCAGGCATTCCAAAAGGGCAGCCAATCTCGAATCCCAAAACCAGCGGTTGCTCCGCCAAAGCGCTCAGGTGGATTCTCTTCGCGGTGAGCTTGTCAGGCTTCAGGCGATGAGCATCCAAATCAAGAAGATGCTCGGTATCAATCTGACTCCTGAAGACAGCATCCTGGTGGCAAGCCTTTCACCAATTGTCAAATCTCCTGCCATCCAGGAATTCCAAGAGGAAGAAGGCGTGGGAGAAGAAGAACAAAAAGCGATGCTCAAAGCATTCCCAACTCTATGGCCTGTCAAGGGGTATGTGACGCGGGGGTTCCACACCACCGGAGGGGAGAAAAGCGCCGATTACCACCCGGGCATAGATATTGCAGCTCGAAGAAATACCCCCATTCGAGCGAGCGCTGAAGGAATTGTTGTCACCGATGCTTGGGATGATACGTATGGGTACATGGTCGTGATTGATCACGGCTTCGGAATTTATACATTGTATGGACATAACGCCCGAAATTTGGTAAAGAATGGAGACAGGGTCGCCAGAGGCCAGATAATCGCTTTTGTGGGGAATACTGGTAAAAGCACGGCCCCGCATCTTCATTTTGAAATCAGAGAGAACGGCGTTCCCAAGGATCCTAATAATTATCTCCTGGACTGATGTTCAGCTGGCCATATTCGTTTACTATTGTTTGAGTTAGCATTTGGAGTCGTTGCGTGCGGAGATCCGGAAACCTTTAGAGGAGGAGCAATATGTTTGGGAAAGATCCTGGAAGCACAGCGGGTGAAGGCAGCCTGAATTCCATACTTGGTCAGGGTTGCAAAGTAAAAGGAGATATCGAGCTCAAGGGGACGATCCGTATCGATGGAAGCTTCGACGGGCAAATCAACTGTCCGGAGACGCTGATCATCGGCAAGTCCGGCCTTGTGAAAGCAGAGGCGAAGGTCAAGAACGCCGTCATCGGCGGGAAACTTGTTGGAAACATCCATGCATCGAATAAGATTGAGCTTCAATCGGGATCCCACGTGGAAGGGGATATCCAGACCGCACGCCTCGTGATCGATGAAGGCGTCTTTTTCGAAGGTACCTGCAAAATGGGCACCCAGGAAAAAGCACCATCGGTTGCCGTCTCCGAGCAGCCATGGCAGAAAAAGGAACCCGAAAAAGAAAAAGTGGCTCCTCGGTAGGTTACCAGCACAGGTTTGGGAGAAAACAACAGGCTTCCGATTCCGGGTCGGAGGCCTGTTTTCTTGATGTTAAGGCGCCGGCCAGTCCAGGTTATCCACAAGCGCGAGATTAATTGTGAATAACTCACCAGCGTTTGTGGAAAACCCTATTTTATTTTATAACAATAGATTATGTGCTTCTCCCCAGGGGGCCCCTCGACTATTGTCCACAAAATTGGCGAATTTCTTTTCGTAACCGCCTGGAAGAGATAGTGTTAAGTTGGACCGTTTAGAGTGTCGTTGTATCTCTTCCAGCGTCCATTTTGAAATCAATGGAAATGCGGGCCTCGCCCCCGGCGAGGTATCATACTGCTCAGGTGCCTCCAAATCCGATAGTGATCTTGCCTGCTTCTACGATAACGGGGACCAGGCGCTTTCCACCGCTGAATCTGAGCATTTCCTGCAGAGCGGATGGATCGGCCTTTACATCTTTGTATTCATGAGATACATCTCGCTTTGCGTAATCCTCACGGGCCGCAGTCGTATAAGGTCAAGTGGCCTTTCCAAAGATCAACACCCTGTCGCTCATCGTTCGCCTCCTTTCAAGGCTGATGGCGGATGCGCCGTGGCTTGGCAGCAAGCTTTTCGAGCATCAGTTCGGTATGAGGCGCATAGAGACGCACAACTCACGCTTGCAGGTATTTAAGCAAACCTTTTGGCATTGGGGTAGTATAATGTATGATTGGGATATATCCTATATGGACTGGGGAATCAAGCGACGAAAAATAGTCCCCCAGCGCCTCGAAAATGGCAAACGACCAGCTCGCCGGAACGAGGCTGGAAACCGGCAAATCCTTTGACAATCAAACAGAAAGGTTCCAATGACAAATGAGCAAACACCGTCCGGAGCCCTTGGTGAGGTGAGGAGAGTTCACGAGGCGTACCAATCCCTCAAACAGGAAATCGGAAAGGTCATCGTCGGGCAGCAACAGGTGATAGAGGAGCTGATGATCGCCCTTTTTTCCGGCGGCCACTGTCTTCTGGTTGGAGTTCCCGGTTTGGCGAAGACGCTGCTAATTTCCACCGTCGCCAAGGCACTGGATCTCAAGTTTTCGAGGATCCAGTTCACGCCGGATCTGATGCCATCCGATATCACCGGAACCGACATCTTGGAAGAGGAGGCAGGTACGGGGAAAAGGGAATTTCGATTCATCAAAGGGCCCGTCTTTGCCAATGTAATCCTTGCCGATGAGATCAATCGCACGCCGCCAAAAACCCAGTCTGCACTGCTCCAGGCGATGCAGGAACATCAGGTAACGGCGGGCGGCCGGACATTCGATCTCGAGCTCCCTTTCTTCGTTCTTGCTACCCAAAATCCTATTGAGCAAGAAGGCACCTATCCGTTGCCCGAGGCCCAACTGGATCGCTTTATGTTTCATATCAATGTGGATTACCCAAGCGAGCCGGAAGAACTGGAAATCGTTGAAACGACAACATCCAGGTTGTTCGAGGAACCGACGGTCGTTCTCAGAGCAGGGGATATCCTGCAGTTTCAATCGCTGATCAAAAAGGTACCCATATCGAAGCATGTGCTCGGATACGCAATTAAGTTAGTGCGGGCGACACGTGACGGCTCGATCGGACAGGTAAAAGAATATGTGAGCTGGGGCGCGGGTCCGCGTGCCGGGCAGCATCTCATCCTGGGAAGCAAGGTGCGGGCGATAATGGACGGGCGGCCCACGCCAAGCTGTGATGATGTGCGCGCGATTGCTCACCCTGTGCTCAGGCACAGAATCGTGACGAACTTCAATGCCGATGCCGATGGGATTTCAACGGACGAACTCATCCGGTTGCTATTGGGCGAAGTAAAGGAATAGAATTGCCAAAGCTTCACCAGAAAGGCGAAATCACGAGGTTTCTCGATCCAACTGTGGTCAGCCGATTGGGAAACATGGAACTCAAAGCCCGGCTCATCGTCGAGGGCTACATCGCCGGATTGCATCGAAGTCCTTACCACGGTTTCTCCGTCGAGTTCGCCGAGTACCGACAGTACATGCAGGGGGATAGTATCAGGGATTTCGATTGGAAGGCCTACGGGAAAACGGACCGATTCTATATAAAGGTTTATGAAGAAGAAACGAATCTCCGCGCGACGATCCTGCTCGACAAGAGCGGCTCCATGGGTTTTTCCTCGCCGGCTTCTCGGGGTGGGGGAGGGATGCCAGAAATTGATAAGCTCACTTACGGAAGCCTTCTAAGCGCAAGTCTTTCGTACCTCATGGTGCGGCAGCAAGATGCCGTCGGCCTGTGTTTGTTCGACGATAAGATTCGAACACTCATCCCGCATCGTTCAGTGCGCAAACATCTCTTTTATCTCCTAACAAACCTCGATCGGCTTACTCCTGGAGAAAAGACTCGAATCAGCCCTGCACTGCACGACATCGCCGAACGGGTGACGCGCCGGGGACTCGTGATCTTGATATCCGATCTCATGGACGATCCCGCCGAGGTATTGATGGGACTGAAGCATTTCCGCCACCGGAACCACGAGGTCATCGTGTTTCATGTTCTTGACCGCCAGGAGCTCGATCTGGAGTATCGCGATGAGGTTGAATTCCGAGATTTGGAAACGGGGAAAAAGATCCGAGTGGAGCCAGCATTCATCAAAGAGCATTATTCGAAGCAGGTTGGCGATTGGATCGACAAGCTCAACAGGGGCTGCAGGGCTCACCAGATCGATTACAACCTCCTCATGACCGACACGCCGTTTGACCAGGCGCTCACCGCTTATCTCGGAAAACGCCAGAGGATGACTTGAGGCGGCGGATCGGAGTAGCAGCGAGGTATATGTCCCAACTCCCCCTGAACAGTCAATCGCCACAAACACTGAGAAACGGAGACGCATTTGTTTGGCCTCGGATTTCTAAATAGCGCATTTCTCGTCGCCCTTGCCGCGACGGCGCTCCCGATTATCATTCATCTCCTGAGCCGCCGCAGGGTGCGCAAAGTGCCGTTCAGCACGCTGACTTTTATCTACGAGTTGAGCAAACGGCGCATGCGAAAAGTGAACTTGAGACGAATCCTTATCCTCGTACTCAGAACGCTGGCCGTCCTTTTCATAGTCATCGCGTTTGCAAGACCCACTCTCCGCAGCGCAGCGGCTTTCATTCTTCCTGGGACTGCTCCGAAAAACGTCATCATAGGACTCGATGCAAGCTACAGCATGGGCGTGGAATGGGAGATGGGAACTGCTTTTACCCGTGCGAAAGAGATAGCATCCGGTGTAGTCGATGAGAGCGGAAAGGAAGATTTAATCAACGTGGTCGCATTTTCCGATCGTGCTGAAGCACTTTTTGAAAAGGGTACGCGCAACAAACAACTTATCAAAAGGGCGATCGGTAAAGTCGAACTCACCGGGGAGGGAACGTCGGAAGAACGGGCGATCCAGAAAGCGTTCGAGCTCATCACCCAATCCAACCTCGAAAACGGGGAAGTATATATTATTTCCGATTTCCGGCGCTCCTCCGATTCTACCTTGGTCCCGGAGGTTCCTAAAGGCGTTCGTGTGTTTTTCCTCCCCGTTTATGAAGAAGCGGTGGACAACGTAAGTATTGACAGGATTCTGATTCCGCGGAAACTCATTCGGCCCGGCGAGGAGGTGCGCGTAAGCGTTGCCTTGTCGAATCACTCGCGAGTAAACCCTGCAAATTTTCCTCTCGAACTCCTGGTGGACGGTAAGCGGAAAGCTGAGAAAGTCGTCCGTCTCGAACCAGCCGCGTCCGCTTCGGCGAATTTCTCAATAGCCTTCAACCAGTGGGGAGTGTACAAGGGGACGGTCGCAAAGAGCGCGGACCGGCTCCCGTTGGACGATGAGCGGCATTTTTTGCTCGAGGTGTCGAAGAGCGTCCCGGTGACGTTGATCCGGGGTCTGAAGCAGCATGCGGATGCAAAGCAAGTGGCGAGCTATTTCTATGTGGAGAGGGCGCTGAACCCTAGACGCACGAGTGAGGGGGAATTCGTCGTTCGGGTCGTGGATGAAAAAACGCTCACCGTATCGGATTTGCCCGCCCGGGGCGTCGCTGTGTGGACGGATCCGCAGCTGCAGGGTGGTCGGCGGCGGCTGGGACTCATGGAGAGATACGTGCACGGCGGGGGCGCGCTAATGATATTTCTAGGGCATGGTTCGAAAGGGATCACCCGTGACCAGGCGTTTACGAGTTTCATCGGTATCCATGGAGCAGCTCAGAAGGAAACGATGACAGGGGAGCGTCTGACATCGTTTCAGAAAGATCATCCGATATTCAACATTTTTAGCGAGGAAGAGCTGGAGCTCCTCTCCCAGGCTTCGGTTCGAATTTACGCATCGGCCAGAGGTGCAGCTTCCGATTCCATCGTTGCCTATCTGAGTAGCGGAGATCCAGCAATCTGGGAATGCACGAGGGGAAAAGGGAAGCTTCTTGTGTATGCCGCATCGCCCGATATGAAATCCGGCGATCTCCCGCTCTCTCCAATGTTTCTGCCGCTCGTTCATACGTCCATTTCCTACCTCGCCAGTGCGGAGCGGGCTGGCCGTTTGAGGGAGAACTATGTGGGATCGGAGCTGTTCTTCAACCTGCCTGAAATTCTCGGTGGTTCGGAAGAATCACTCGTAGTCGTGGACGGCAAAGGTTCACGGTCGAAGCCGGTCGTTTATGAG
This sequence comes from Candidatus Latescibacterota bacterium, assembly GCA_011772205.1. Taxonomy (GTDB): domain Bacteria; phylum Krumholzibacteriota; class Krumholzibacteriia; order WVZY01; family WVZY01; genus WVZY01. The sequence goes on along the minus strand of WVZY01000020.1, from coordinate 128,549 downwards.
TCTCCCCAAAGCGAAAAAATGGCCCTACTGCAACGCCCCGGAACACCGGGATTTTACAAGCTGCTTTCCGACACCGCCGTTGTTACGGAAGTGGTGGTCAACCTCGATACCCGGGAATCCGACCTCAATCCGCGGATCCTCGATGGAGAAGTGGTGAGGGATGCCAGCATCGTGGAAACGGGGGATGCATTTTTGAAAAGCCTTCGGGAAAAGCGCGAGGGAAGGGAAGTGTACGCAGTCTTCTTGCTCCTGGCCGCTGCGGCGCTGGTTGCCGAAGCGCTCTTGGGACGAAGCGCTTGAGCGCAGAGGATTATTCGTGCGAACCATATGATAAACCCTCCAAGGAGCACTCGCCGCCCGCGTGCAGTCTTGGATGAGCCACGTGGGGGATTCAGCATGTCTATCGCTTTGCGAATACGGCCTCATCCCCCACGTGACTCGTTTTCCGGGAGGCATCGAGGGGGATACGGCACGGTTTTTCGCGTCTGCGCTGGCGAGAAGGAGGCATCCCCACATGAACCGCTGCTCTGTGCCTCGAACCATTCTCGAATCCCGCAGGACTCGCCAACACAAGGTTGAGATACCAAAACACCCATGTTAGACTCACTTGATCAATGAGTTGAGAAAGGAGATCGACGATGGCGGAAAAGGAGAGCGTTCAAGATACGCACAACTATTATGTGGACATTCCAATGAATAGCGAGATCTTCCAGCTGAGAGGGTCGAACGCGCTGGAGTGGGGATTCAAAAACAGGCTGTCGAACATATTTCATCCAGCAACGGGCCGAACGGTGATGCTTGCCATTGATCACGGCTACTTCCTGGGACCGACTGCGGGCCTCGAGCGCGTTGACCTCACGATTGTCCCGCTCCTTCCTCATGCCGATACCCTGATGTGCACCCGAGGCATATTGCGCTCCACCATTCCACCGACTTTCACGAAAGGAATCGTCCTGAGATCCAGCGGAGGACCGAGCATTCTCAAGGAACTTTCCGACGAGGAAATCGCCGTTGACGTCGAAGACGCCATCCGCTTGAACGTCGCCGCCATGGCCGTTCAAGTGTTTATCGGCGGCGAGCACGAAACCAAGTCCGTGCACAACATGACCAGGCTGGTGGACGTTGGCAACCGGTACGGTATCCCGGTCCTGGGGGTAACGGCGGTCGGCAAGGACATGGTTCGGGACGCGAAGTATATGCGCTTGGCCACGAGGATATGCGCGGAGCTGGGAGCTGCGTACGTCAAGACTTACTACGTCGACGAAGAATTCGATACCGTGACGGCATCCTGTCCGGTACCGATTGTGATCGCCGGTGGAAAAAAGCTGCCCGAGCTGGACGCATTGAAGATGGCTGGCAGCGCCGTTCAGCAAGGTGCCGCGGGCGTCGATATGGGGCGGAACATCTTCCAATCCGAAGCCCCTGCCGCGATGATTCAAGCCGTGAGAAAAGTGGTTCATGACAATGCAACACCCGAGGAAGCGTACGACGTTTACCAGACTCTGAGGAACAAGAGCAAATAGGATCAGCCACCAATGCCGGCTCCAAGAGCCTTCGATCTTCTGCGCAGCTGCGCGCCGACAATTAGTGTTGGGATCCTGGCCGCCGATGTGATGGATCTCAAGTCCGACCTGGCTTTGCTCGAGCAGGCGGATGTAAAAGCAATCCATTTCGACGTCATGGATGGATGTTTCGTCCCCCTGTTGACGGTAGGGCCGCCGGTTGTCAAGGCTGTGAGAACCCGCCTGTTGAAGGACGTCCACTTGATGATCCGGGAACCATTGGACAAAGTAGCTGACTATGTTGGAGCCGGCGCCGACATCGTCACCGTGCACGTCGAGTCCGGACCGGATACCCGAGCTGTTCTTCGACAGCTCGGAACAATGAAGAACAGCAACGACCCGGAGAGGGGGCTCGTCCGGGGAGTGGCGTTGAATCCCGGTACGCCGGTCGAAGTACTCGAACCCATACTCGATGAGGTCGAGATGGTCACGGTGCTTGCCGTTGATCCCGTGGAAAGGAAACCGGTTTTCGTCGAATCCACCGGAGAGAAATTCTCAGAGGTGAAGCAGATGGTATCCGTCGCTAACAGGGAGATACTGCTCTGCATCGATGGAGGGGTGAAAAAGGACAACATTGCTGAAATTGCAGCGATGGGCGCTGATATTGTTGTAAGCGGGAGCGCAATATTCACGGGAGACTCCCCGGCGGAGAACGTGCGCATCATGATGGGTGCGTTGAGGTCACGAATCCAGCGTGGAACCCGATGAAAAGTAAATGGTCGGAAGATACAGCATCTGAGTTCATCGCTCAATATGAAGAGCGGTGGGGCAGAGATTTGGCTCTGAGGACATACACGAGCAGGCTGATCGGGGAAGAAAGAGAACTCGTACTCCACGGAGGAGGCAACACGTCGGTCAAAGGATCATGCACCAACGTTCTTGGCCAACAGGTCCGCGCGATCTTCGTCAAAGCATCTGGGCACGATCTGGTAACCATCGAGCCAGATGGGCATGTGGGGCTCGATCTCGAATACCTGCAACGCTTGCGGACCCTTGAAACGCTGCCGGACGACACCATGGTGGATGAGCTCCTTATGCACCGGCTGAACCCTAGAGGGGCGAGACCCTCCATCGAAGCGCTGATGCATGCTTTCATTTCGGCGAAGTACATCGATCACACGCACGCCGATGCAATACTGGCTCTCACCAACCAGCAACATGGGATCGAAATCATCAGAGAAGCCCTTGGCGGCGGGGTCATCGTACTCGACTATGCAAAGCCCGGTTTCTCCCTGGCAAAAGCGGCTGCTGACGCTTTCGATGCTTCTCCAGATTGCATCGGCATGGTCTTGATGAAACATGGATTGATAACCTGGAGTGATGAAGCCCGTGCATCGTATGAGAAAACCGTCGAGCTGGTGACACGGGCGAAGGGATACCTGGCAAGGAAAGGCAAAAAATCTCTCAAACTCAAAAGGGTCACATCTACATCATCGGCTTGTGAAAGGTATCGGAGAATCGGTCCCATCCTGAGAGGACTGCTGGCTGTTCCCACGGACGATGCGGATTGGCCGTACCGGCGGGTCATTTTGCGGCCGTTGATTACGGATGAAGTGCTCGATCTCGTCGATTCGAATCGGGGAAAGGACATCGCGATATCAGCTCCGCTGACAGCCGATCACCTGATTCGAACAAAGGCGCTGCCGCTGTGGATCGACAATCCTCCTTACGACGATGATCATAAAATGAAAGAACGGATCTCGACCGCGATTGCCGACTATGCAAGGCAATACGATGACTATTTCGAGCGGCATTCGTCGAGACTGAGCGCCGGGCTCGAACGATTCGATCCAAATCCTCGCGTCGTCCTCATGCCGGGGCTCGGTGCCGTGTGCGCTGGAAGCGATGTTGTGGAAGCTGGGATCGTCAGGGATATCGCCGTTCAGACGTTGTCAACGAAGATAAAGATCGCGGCAAGAGGCACATATGAGGGTCTGAGCGAAGATCATCTCTTCGACATGGAATACTTCAGCCTTCAACACGCGAAGCTTGCCGCGGATGAGCTTCCTTTGCGGCGCTCTGTTGCGCTGGTCACGGGTGCTGCGGGCGCAATCGGTACGGGAATTTGCCAGGGGCTCCTGGATAATGGTTGTCACGTGGCCGCAACGGATCTGCCCGGCGATCATCTGACCACGCTGGTGGACGAGTTGAGCCCGACTTTCCATGACAGGATCATCGGTGCCCCCCTCGATGTTACGGATCCGAAGTCTGTGGCCGAAGGCTTCGGCCGGGTCATTGAGGAATGGGGAGGCATCGATCTGCTCGTGGTGAATGCGGGCCTTGCGCATGTCTCTTCACTTGCCGATATGGATGCTGAAGCCTTTCGAAAGCTGGAACAGGTGAACATCGATGGAACCCTCCACGTCCTGTCAGAAGCCGCGCGGCATTTTGAGATACAGAGTACCGGCGGGGATGTCGTATTGATCTCTACCAAGAACGTATTTGCGCCGGGCGCAAAGTTCGGCGCCTACAGTGCGACCAAAGCGGCGGCGCACCAGCTCGCGCGGATCGCCAGCCTGGAACTCGCAAAAATCGGTGTTCGCGTTAATATGGTGTCACCCGACGCTGTCTTCGCTCATGGTTCTCGCAAGTCGGGCTTGTGGGCCGAAGTTGGGCCCGATCGCATGCGATCGAGGGGCCTCGATGAGAAGGGTCTCGAGGAATACTACCGCAACCGGAACCTTCTCAAGGCGAAGATCACGGCGGCACATGTGGCCAAGGCGGTTCTATACTTTGCCACCCGCCAAACACCGACAACGGGCGCAACGATCCCTGTGGACGGCGGCCTTCCGGATGCAACACCGAGGTAATCCGCTACCGGGAATCGACAAGAATCTTCAACTGAAAATAAAAGCTCAGATCGAACGTGGCACCGATCGGATGATACCGGAATTCCTCGTTCCAGGCATTCCTACAGAGAAAGTCTCCTCGCAGTTTTCTTTTCCAGAACCATTTTTGTATCTGCAGGTCGAGGATTGTCGAGCTTTTTACGGTCGAGGAATACGTTACCGCCTCCCCGGCCAGCGCGCAGGACTGCCCATCGATATTCCGGTATTCCTCCCATTTGGATGACGACGTGTAGCTGAGCGCTCCCCAGATCCTGAAATTACGGTCGGGAGCATACGCGAACCGGTAAGTGGCTTTGTGCTTCGGGATAGAGTGCCATATCCCTTTGAAGACCTCGTCTCCCGAAAAGGCGTGTCGGTATCCATAGCGCAGTTGGTGGAACAACCTCGGGCTGAGATGATGTTGTATCGACAGGTTTGCTCCGAACAGTTGACCCTCTTTCACCGGGAGGATTTGCACGGGGGAATCGAACGAACATTCCTGCGGATCGAATTGAAATGACTGCTGCTCGACGTATGTATCCTCGAAGCGCCTGTATAATGGGCCCGTCTCGATCTGGATATCGCTGGTGAGATGGCTCTTCCAGGTAATGTCGACCGTGAATTGCTCGCTTTTGTCGAACTCGCCGGCGATCGAGTAAACGACTCCCTGATCGTTCAACAAGTCATATCCGCGCGCCGTCCAGAACCATATGCTGTTGTCTTCTTCAAACAACCGCTGCGAAAAAGATAGATGAGTCGTGAGGACATTGCGCTTGTTCATGTTCCAATTGTTCGAAGCGAATGTCTTCACGGCCGTACCGTCGTCCGTCGATGCGGCAAGGACGCCGTAAGTCTGCCGGACGCTTTCGAATGGAGAATGTGAAAGGGATCCGTATGCTTTCAAGATGTCGAACGCATCGTCAGCCAGTGGATAACTCGTATCCAGAGAGAACCTCTTGAACTCGATGCCTGCAGTGCTTCGGTGCGCTTTGAGCTTGAAGTCGGATTCGATGTTCGCGGAGAAAAGTTTTATGCGCCAATCGAAATCGACATCGAGCGCATTTGGGTATTTGTCGAGCTGGTTGTCGGAGTATGTGAGGCGGTAGGTGAGTGCCGCATCCCCACCAAGGAGAACGGTGCCGCTTTGTCCGATGTGGGCAAGTCGGTGGTCAACGGGTATCTCCCTGCCGAAGGGTTTGAAAAACAGAAAGTATCTTCGGGCGAACGAATAACCGACGAAAGGCTCGTGCTTTCCGCGGGAGGTCGTGATGCCGGCCTTGAATGAAGATGCCACTCTTCGCATACCGGGCCACACGTCATCGAAGCCGAGCCTTCCCAGAAAGGAGAGCGTCTCGTACCTGGTGGTGGAAACCGAACGATCGAACAACGCCCTACTATCGGGAGCTTTGAGAATACGCGAATTGCGAGCAACCATCGCCGGGTCCCTGAAAAAGTGAACTTGCGTTGCGACGTTGCCCTGTACATACCAGTTTCTACTGCCGTAACCCATTGTGAGAGTTGCATCGGGGCCGATGAAGTCCACGTTTGGTGATGAATACTCGGTGTAGCGGTAAGGGCCGGGATCGCCGGTTTCATTTCCACCCATCACGCTTCCCCGGAACGAAACGCCCGGTGCGGGTTTCCTGGTGTAAATGTGAATCAACCCTCTCTCGGTGAACTCTCCGTGATGGATTCGAGGAGAGCTGACAATCTCAACGGAATCGACTTCATCCAGCACTATGGGAAGCAAGTTCAGATTGTTCGAATCGTAGAGGTTCGGATTCATCCTCTGACCGTCCACCATGACCACCCATGTCTGCCCCCGGAACGAGGAAAGGCCGTTCGGACTCGCTTGCCAGGAAAATCCATCGATGGTGCAGATGTTCCATTTGTCCGCTAAAAGCAGGATGTCTCCCAATCGGGTCAGACCAGCACGCTGTATCTCCTTGGCCGTGAGGACGTCACGGTCGTGCGGGGTGCCGTCATCCGGGAACGCCGTGCACGGAAGCGACAGGACTAGAGTTAAAAATAGGCAGATATGAAAGAGCCTCACCTAAGGAACTCCTTTATCCAGTCAGGCAGGCTGAATGACCGGCTGATTCCGGCGGAGAGGAATGCCAGCTTGATCCTTCTCTGGGTAAGGATGACGGTGTAATTTCCCGACATGTTGAATGCCCATTTGCCGTAAATGGGATAGCTGAGACGGGCATTGAAGCTAGTGCCGGATTCGGTTTCGAGTTTAGAGCCGGACAGGTCTTCCTCTTCGAAGATCATTTGATCGCTGCCGACGGAAAAGCCGACGAATCCCTCGAGGTTGTACGGCAGGTCCCATCTTTTGCCCCACCCGACGCTCACGAAGAGGCTGTGAAAATCGGGTACGCCGTCGATCCTTCGCGAATACGAAACCACACGAATCCCCACCTGGACATCCCCGTAATAGAATGGCGTCTGGATGAATCCTTCCGCACCCCACTGGGGCTTCCACCTGGCGTGAAAATCATTTCGGTTGGTGTTAACGACGTAGCCCAGACCGGCTTCGAGTGAATCGAACGCTTTCGCGTCTCCGGCTTGTGCTGGGTTCACACCCGGCAGCATGCCTGATGCTGTGAGCATGGCGCAGAATAGGCTTATGAAAAATGGGGGCTTGCGAATCATAGGAAGCTCCTTGCCGAGCATTATACATTCGGGCGTCGGTCTTGGAATAGATTTCCGATTTTGGAGGCGATGACCGCCAGTGAATCGTGCGGGAGTGCGCCATTCCTCGGCTTCATGATTTCAGGTTGGCGGGCCTGCCTTGGTTACCTCTCGGCTCATGGTCCTCGCGCGCGTCTAAAGTTGTAGCGCGCTGCGGAAATCGCCTCGGGCGACCAAAACATGTTCTGGTGATCCTTCATAGGCCTGCCTTGGTTGCCTCTCGGCTCATGATGCCATCTAGCGCCCCACCGAGAGGGATCGCGGGATAGCGGGCCCGCGCGAAGTTTTCGGCCAGGTCTCTCTTCAAGTGGTACTGGGGCGGTGTACACCGCCTTTGTTCTGATGTATCTTTAGGATGTATTGTGATCAGGATTTGGTTTGTGCTGAGGTGAGAAGCTGGCAGGGAGGAGCCTGTTAAGGTTTTCTGGTTAGGAGAAAGGCTCTGCAAGAATGGCCGAAACTCAAAACGATTCCAGCATCTGGGGGGCGAGCACCCTCATCAGCCATGTTCGCCGGAGCCCTCATGTCTCCGAGGTGATCCGCGGGCTCGCTTCGGGCGAGAAACGCGTGCATCTCACCGGTCTTCGGGGTTCATCAATAGTTTTCCTAATCGAGGCAATGCGAAACGCTCTCCAGAAAGCAGTTGTCATCTGCTGCCCGTACGAGGAGCGAGCGCGAGACGTGCTTTCCGATTTTCGGACGATCTCCGGCGCAAGATCTTTGCTGTTCCCGGAGAAGGATATTTTCCCCCGGAGGCACGAGACGGGAGAGAACCTCTCTGTTCGAGGGGAACGCAACTACTGTCTGGATAAAATTCTCCAGAGCGAGGTCGAGATTGTGGTCACGAGTATCCTCGGCTTCCTGGAGAAAACATATCCTGTAGATGTGCTCAGAACGCATAGGCGGACGATCCACCTTGGAAGCGCGATCGATCTGGATGATCTTCGCGAGCAGCTGGTGGAACTCGGGTACGAGCACAACCCCGTAGTCGAGGAAGTCGGTCAGTTCGCCGTAAGAGGGGCCATCATTGATCTGTTCGATCCATCCTGGGAGCACCCAGCTCGCATCGAGCTGCTCGATGACGAAGTCATATCGATTCGCACATTCGACATCGACTCCCAGATATCGACCGGCGATCTCGATACCGTCACTGTGCTGCCCGCCACTGGAATCCCTTCCGACCGGATTTCGATTGAGGCACTGCGTGATCGGCTCGAACACCTGCCTGTCGATGGCGAAAATATCGAAAGGATCATAAGTGAGATCACGCATACCAGGCATTCCCATCTCCTCCAAAAGTATGCTCCCGCCCTGGGCATGAATGGGGCACTGCTCGATTTCTTCGAGAAGCCGCCGGTGCTTGTCTTCCTGGATATCGAGGCATTGAATCCGAGTTTGGAAGCGATCGAAAAGGAAATGGAGTTTCTTTCCAAGCGGCCCGGCGATGGGTTCCCGCCTCTAAAATTGAATGAATACCTCCATCCTCCGGATTACTACGAGGCGGGTTCCCCGTGCAGTGTTTACTCGTGGGAATTGCCGGTGGAGGGGGATATCGCGGGCGATGCCGATAAACCTGCATTCACCCAGATACGTCATGGTGAGGCTGTTGTTCACTTTAGCACCAATTCACATCCCAGCATCATCGGCAAGGCCGATGCGCTTTCGAAAGCGATCCGCGGGTTAAGTAGCAAAGGGCTAAGCACTTATATTTATTCTGAGAGTGCCGCCCAGCGCGAGCGGCTCGCTGATATGCTCGATGAAGACGAAGCGCTCGTGCACCTGCCCGTAGGCTGGATCACCTCCGGTTTCTTATGGGACGAAGCCGCAATGGCGGTTCTGACGGATCACGAGATCTTCAACCGGATACTTCCGAGACCGCGTAAACCGTTGAAACGCCGGAGGTTCAAAGGATTGCAATACGAGCAACTCCGGCTGGGCGATTTCGTTGTCCACGTGGATTACGGTATCGGGCGATTCATGGGGCTGGAAAAAGTCCAGGTCGAAGGGAGGGAGACGGAATGTCTCGTTCTCAGATATCTCGGAGCCGACAGGATCTTTGTCCCGCTCGATCAGATGCATCTGGTGGAGAAATACGTTGGCAAGGAAGGGATCGTTCCAGCCATCGACCGGCTGGGAAGCACGAGGTGGCAGCGGACCAAGGAACGGACGAAGCGAGCGCTGGAAGATGTCGCACGCGAGCTCCTCAATATTTACGCAGCGAGAGAAATCGTCGAGGGGCACACATTCAGCGCGGACACCCAGTGGCAGAAAGAGCTCGAAGCTGCTTTTCCCTTCGAAGAAACTCCACACCAGCTGGAAGCGACGATCGACGTCAAGAGGGAGATGGAAACTGTCACCCCAATGGACCGGCTAATCTGCGGTGATGTAGGTTACGGCAAGACGGAAGTCGCTATTCGCGCTGCGTTCAAGGCGGTGAATGATGGGAAACAGGTTGCCGTGCTAGTCCCAACGACGATCTTGGCAATGCAGCACTTCAAGACTTTTCGGGAACGCATGGAAGCGTTTCCCGTGAGAGTGGAAATGTTGAGCCGGTTCAAATCCCCGACAGAACAGAAAAAGATCGTTGCTCACCTTGCCCAAGGTGTTGTGGATGTGGTGATCGGAACGCACCGTCTCCTTTCGAAAGACGTTGCTTTCAAAGACTTAGGACTGGTCGTCGTCGATGAGGAGCACCGTTTCGGCGTCCGGAGCAAGGAAAAACTCAAACAGATCAAGCGCTCGGTGGATGTCTTGTCCCTTACGGCAACGCCGATTCCCAGAACCTTATACATGGCGCTTTCTGGTTTGAGGCAGATCTCCGTCATCGACACGCCGCCTAGGAACAGGCACCCGGTAAAAACAGAAGTGGTGTCGTTCGATGAGGAGACGATTGCTAGAGCGATCATGGACGAGATCGGCCGGGGAGGGCAGGTTTTCTTCGTGCACAATCGGGTCGCTTCGATTCACCCGATGCAGGCGTTTCTCGAGAAACTCGTACCCGGAGTGCGTTTTGGAGTTGCGCATGGTCAGATGAAAGAGCGCGAGCTCGAGGGTGTGATTCTTTCGTTTCTGGAAAGGAAGTTCGACGTGCTCGTGTCGACAATGATCATCGAATCCGGGCTCGATTTCGAAAATGTCGATACCATCATCATCAACCGCGCGGACAAGTTTGGCCTTGCACAGCTCTATCAGCTAAGAGGGCGTGTCGGACGGCGTGAGCGGCAGGCTTATGCTTACCTCCTCCTTCCCCGCTACTTCTCACTGAGCGAGAATGCCCGCAAGCGTCTCCGAGCGATGGAAGAATTCGAGGAGCTGGGAAGCGGATACCGCCTTGCCATGCGTGATCTCGAGATCCGGGGCGCGGGGAATGTGCTCGGCTTGGAGCAGCACGGTCACCTAGTTGCTGTGGGGTTCGATCTCTACTGCAAGATGCTCAAGGAAGCGGTAGAGAAGCTCCAAGGCAAGACTGAAACGACCCCCCCACAGTGCCGAATCGAAGCCACGATCAGGAGCTTCCTCCCCGATTGGTACGTGGAAGATCAGGACGAGAGAATGGCCCTTTATAGGCGGCTTGCAGGATGTGGAACATTGGATGAACTCGACGCGATCCAAGCCGAGATCAAAGATCGGTTTGGCGACTTTCCCCGTGAAGCCCTTAATTTATTGGATCTTACAAGAGCGAAGCTCCATGCGACAGAGATCGGCATCGAGCGGATCCGGCTGGGAAGTGGGGAAGTGGTACTCGACTTTCTCAAAAATCGCCACCTGTCGGCGCAACAGTGCTCACAGCTTGCTGAAACTTTCCAGGGTAGGGTATTGTTTAAATCTGGAAAGGCATTCAGCGTGACAATCTACGGCGGAATGGAGGATGATGATCCGGCTCTGGAAAGTGAACATGCCCTGGCCGCCGTGAAAAAGCTGTTGAAATTGGCGTATGATTTTGATAAAAAAGGAATTTCGCCTGCCCGGAGATAGCTCGAGGCTGATTGAATAGAGCAGGAGAGTGGTATCCATTCTGAACGCATCTGCTTTTGGTATGCAGCTTATGTGAACGGGCGCGACGGTATTCCGGAACGCTTTGGGTGCCAGAAGATCTTCTAAGATTCAGAACCACATGCAGCTAAACGGACTCCATCTTGAAAGGAGCACATTCCATGAGATCGAGGAAAGTATGGTTGATTGGCTTTGCCGCCTTGCTGCTCTTCTCTTGCAGCAAAAGTAAGGATAAGATTCCAGTGGCAAAGGTCAGTGATCGTGTGATCACACTCGCTAAATTCGAGGATGCCTACCTGAAAGTCGACCCCCGCTTTCTCCCCGAAGGAGAGGGCTTCGAAAAATTGAGGAATTTCCTCGATGTGTTGGTCGAGAAGGAAATCATGGCAATCAAGGCTGATGAACTCGGATACGATAAAGACAAGGGAGTGCAGACCAGCTTGGAACACTTCAAGCGGCTTGGTCTTCAGGCGGCATATCTCAAGTTTCGCGTTGCGGATAAAGTTAGTATTACGGAAAAGCTGTTGCGTGACTACTACGATAGATTGGGCACGATGATCTCCATGAAGCAAATACTCGTCGATACAAAAGAAGAGGGGGAGCACGTGCGAAAGCTCCTCGTTGAGGGAAGCGATTTCGAGAGCGTGTGCAAGCAGTATTCGAAGGGACCCGACGCCGAGGATGGTGGCAAGATCATGACCGCTTCTTTTGGCAACTTCCCACCCCACATGCAAGATGAGCTCTTTAGCCAGCCTGTTGGAGGCATTACCAAACCGCTCGAAAGCCCGTACGGATATTTCGTTATCAAGGTAGTTAAAATAGACAAAGCGAAGGCGCGCAAGCCGTTTGAGAAGATGAAAAAGGACCTTGAGGACATGGTGCGCGCCCTCGAGGAAAAGCGCTTTATGGATCAGAGGTCGGAGGAAATACGTCAAAGAGCCGGCGTCGAATGGTATCCTGAGAATATCCGGATTTTTTTCGAAGCGCTTCCCCCCGACCGGCCGTTGACCAACCCGCCCCGGAGAGACGAGGAAGTTTATCCGCTTCTCAAATTCGACGAGGTGGATCTGGACAAGGTGCTCGTATCATACAAAGACAAGGTCATTACCATAAGGGACTACTCCGACGTCTACGATCGAAAAAATTTTTTCGAACGACCGAGAAGAGCGAATCGATTAGCCGGGATCAAGGGCAGAATCATGGAAATCGTCATGAATGAGCTGGTTGCAGACGAGATGCGGCGTTCCAAAATCGAGGAGCAGCCCGAACTCCAGGACCTTCTTAGAATAAAGAAAGAAGAGCTCATGGTGACAAGGATGTATGACGAGTTGATATTGAAAAAGGTAATTGTAACCAACAACGAGGTTAATAACTATTACAAGGACAATTTGGAACTCTACAAGATGCCCGAGCAAAGAAGGTTCGGTGTGATTCTCACAGGAGATGAAACCACTGCGAAGGAAGCTTATAGCAAGCTCAAAGAGGGGATGCAAGTCGGTCAGGTTGCGCTGCTGTATTCGATCGATGAGCAAACCCGCAGGATGCGCGGCGAGACGGACCTTCTGGCGAGAGGCGGGCAGCCAGAGATCGACGATGTGGGTTTTGGAATGGCCAAGGTGGGGGATATCTCGGAACCTTTTGAGACATCGAGAGGATGGGTAGTCTTGAAACTGGTAGAAATGGTGCCTGGAAGAACGCGGCCTCTTGAAGAAGTACGGGACGCCGTTGAATCGGACATCAGAACCTTGAAATCCGATAGCCGCCTGAAAGAGCTGATCTCGGAGTGGAAAGAAGATCTATCGATCGAAATCTACGAAGGAAATCTAAGGAAGGCGGAGGTGCATGGGCGCAAAACGAAAGAGCCTTCATAGAAGAACTTTTCTCTTCGGGTGCAGATTCGGTCTTTTACTGCTTGCAGGGAGCTTACCGCTCCCTTTTCTTCTCTACTTGGGGATAGCAGGTTGCGAGCGGAGGCCGCTACCCTCTGAAAAATCCGATGCAACCGTGGTCGCCCTTGTCAACGGGCGCCCGCTTTTGAAAAGGGACTTCGAATTCATCCTTCCGGAGGATTATGAAAGAGTCTTGACGGCAGAGGAAAAGGAAGCGTACCTCGATCGTTGGATCACGACGGAGTTGTTGTACGAGGCAGCACTGAAGAATGGGTACAAGGTGACGAGAGATATTGAGGTGCGGCTCGATCAGCAAAAAAAGGAGCTGCTAGCCGATCGCTTCCTTCAGGAAATAATACAGGCCAGAGCGGTAGTTTCCGAAGCGGAAGTGAAGGCGTATTACGAGGCCAACGAGTACCAATACACCAAGGAATTCCGGGTTAGCCATATTCTGGTAAATACTCCGGAAGATGCTCAGGATGTTCTGGAGCAATTGAAAAGCAAAAGCTTTTCCTGGGTCGCGAGAAGACAGTCTATCGACAAACATACAGGGATAGGCGGTGATCTGGGATATCTATCCAAAGGCAATATGATACCGGAATTCGAGGAAGTCGTGTTCGGTATGGAAGTGGGCGAGACCAGCGATGTCATCGAATCCGAATTCGGATACCACATCATCATGCTGACGAGTATCCGGGATGCCCGAAACAAGCTGGAGTACGAAGACGCCAAAGACGAAATCGCCAACATTCTCATGAGACAAAAGAGGCAGGCCATCTACGACAGCGTGGTGAACGAATTGAAACAGGATGCAGCCATCGATATTCTTGATGAGGCCCTAGGATGGACGATGGAACAGGCCACCGACACGCTTACCGAATCACCCTAGCGCTTCGGTGCTGATCTGGAGTCAAGCGGAGTCAGGCGGCAACCATCCGGCTCGGGTACGAGGAGATGGTGAGAAATTGAAGCTAGCTAAGAATTGGAAATGGTTCCGATCGAGAAAATGCAGCTGCGTGTCTGGGTCCCCTCGAACTCCGATCGCAGCAGCTATTTGTGTTGTTGCCATGATGTATTTCTCCTGGTGGCTTGTACAAGCGGTATATGCGGAAAAGGAGCTCGTCGACAAAGTAGTGGCAGTCGTCGAAGACGAGGCGATTTTCCAAAGCGATCTCGAGCAAGCATTGAAGCAGTTTCTCATCGAGCAAGGCGCGACGAGCCTACCCGATTCCGCACGCGAACTGCTCCAAGAGCAGATCCTCACCAGCTTGATTAGTGACAAACTGATCGTCGCTCAGGCGAACAAGCTCGGGCTCAGCGTGTCGTTCGATGAAGTGGAGGACCGGGTCACCAAAACGATCGAAGAAAAGCGGAAGTTGATGGGAGGCGAGGAAGCGTTCGATCGACAGCTTGCTTTGGAGGGGCTCACGCTCGACGAGCTGAAAAAATTGTATCGAGAGCAAATCCGGACGCGTCTGCTCGTCGATCGCGTTATAGCAACGGAGATCGATCGGAGCAAACTTCGCGTCAGCGAAGAGGAATTACTGGCTCACTATGAAAAGAGCAAGAGCCAACTTCCTAAAAGACCCGAGGTAGTTCATCTCAGTACTGTATTGTTTTCATTCGAGTCGTCCGAGGACGCAAGACAAACTGCCCGCGAGAAAATTGAAATTCTGCACGAAAGAATCCTGGCCGGGGAGGACTTCGCTGCACTGGCGATGCAGCACTCCGAAGATCCCAGCAAACAGATGGGCGGGGATCTCGGTTTTTTGAATCTCGAGGATCTTCGAGACGAGAGCTTCAAGCAGGCCGCTGCCAAACTGAAACCTGGAGAGGTGAGTTCCCCCGTGCTCACGTCGCTCGGATACCATATTATCAAGGCAGAAGCGGTTGATCCGGAGAGTGGTGAAGTTCGCATCCGTCACATACTCATCCGTGTGAAACCCGGTGAGGTGGACATCAAAGCGGTGTTCGAAAGAGCCAATGCCGTGCTCGATCGTCTGTTGGCCGGAGAGCCTTTTGATTCGCTTGCTGTGCGCTATAGCGACGATCCGGCCACAGCAGCTTCAGGCGGAGATCTCGGCTGGCTGAAGGTCCAGGATCTCCCGGGATTCTTCCAAGATGTGCTTAGGGAGATGAAACCGGGAGATATCAGCCAAATACTTCGGGAAAGCTCCGGATTTCGGATAGTAAAACTGCTCGGGCGGGAAGCGGAGCGTGACTATACATTTGAAGAAGTGATAAACGAGCTGAGAAGGAGTCTCGAGCAGGAGAAGCTGGCTGCTACCTATGATGAATATATCCGCAGCCTCCAGGATAAATTCTACGTCAAGATACACGACCCCCCTTAAATGCGCATCGATTTACTCCTCAAGTACTTGTGTCTCGTCAAAAGCCGTTCCATCGCAAAGTCCCTCTGTGAGAACGGAGCCATCCGAATCGGCGTACGCCGGGCACGTCCTTCCTCTGCTGTGAGAGAAGGCGACCGGCTCACCCTCGAACTGCGCGGAGGTTCTCTCCTCATCGAGGTACTCGAGATTCCCAAGAAGCAGTTGAGCCGGTCTGCAGCGCCACAGTATTATCAACGAATTGAATGGACCCCACGCAGTACCATGGACGAAGAGTTCTGGGAGGAAGATCGTTGACAAAGCGAAGCAAACCGGCAAAAACAGGCGCACCGAGAGATCAAGCCACCTCCCCGATCATCGCTGTCACTACCGGGGATCCAGCGGGCATAGGCCCGGAGATTGTCGTCGCATTTTTCGCTGCATTCCAACCCTCGCATTCCAAGGCGGTCGTGATTGGCTCCCCCGAAGTGATAAGGCCCTGGGCCGATCGATACGGATGGAACTGTCCGATTTTGAGCACACCCGAGGAAATGGACGAGGTGGAGCAAACCGTTTCTTTCGGCGCTTACGTCCTCGACACAGGCTGCGGGGATCCCGTACCTGCTGGAAGAAGCAGCCGTGAGGGAGGGAAGCATGCCGGACGGGCGATCGAACTCGCCTGCCGTCTAGCAGATGGTGGGCTTGTTGAAGCCATCGTCACGGCTCCGATATCAAAAGAATCTTTGAACATGGCGGGATACGCCTATTCTGGGCATACCGAAATGCTCGCCGCCCATTTTGACTCCCCGGACAGCCAGATGATGATGGTTTATCGTGAACTCCGAGTTGTGCCGCTCACACGCCACCTCGCCATTGCCGCCGTTCGGGAGCATGTAACGGAACGTCGCATCCTCGCCTGCCTGGCAGTGGTGGACCGGGCGCTCAGGGATGATTTCGACATAGACGCCCCACGCATCGCTGTTGCCGCCCTGAATCCCCACGCGGGAGAGGGTGGCGCCATGGGAAGGGAAGAGGTTGACGTGATCGCCCCGGCGCTCCGCCGCGCGCGGGAGGAAGGGATCCGTGCCGAAGGTCCGTTTGCAGCGGATTCGCTCTTTCAATCCTCGCTGGAGGGGCGTTACGATGCGTTCGTGACGATGTATCACGATCAGGGACTGATCCCGTTCAAGATGGCCGCGCAGAAGAGGGGGGTCAACGTAACAATCGGTCTGCCGGTTATCAGGACCTCGGTGGATCACGGCGTGGCGTTCGACATCGCGGGCAAGGGGGAGGCCGATGTGGCGAGCATCAAAGCGGCTTACGAGCTCGCCGAAAAACTGGTCGAGGCGAGGAGGCGAAGCGGGGGAGGGTGATAAACTTGGCAGCATTCATGCTAGAAACAATGATTTACGGTTATTGGTGGCAAAAAAGCGGCGGATGATAGGGGGGCTCCCGTCATCTTCTTCATACGCGAAATACCGAGCCAACGCTAACGGATTCCGAGCATCGAGGAGGGCAATGGAAGAACGAAACGTCATCGGCGTGTACCACCTGACAAAGAAATACGGGGATCAGTACGCGCTCAAGGATGTGAATCTCCAGGTGGGCAATGGGGAGTTCGTTTTTCTCGTAGGCCCGAGTGGAGCGGGAAAAAGTACGCTGCTCCGGCTCATTTATATGGATGAGTTTCCAACGGATGGTCAGGTTGTGGCGGGATCGTTCGTATCCACCACGGTGGACCGCAAAAAGATTCCTTACCTTCGGCGAAAAATCGGAGTTATTTTCCAGGATTTCAAACTTCTCGAAGACAGGGATGTTTTCGAAAACGTGGCCATCGCAATGCGCGTGACCGGCGAGAAAAGTTACGAGATCAAAAAACTGGTGATCCACATTCTCACCCAGGTGGGCCTTTATCACAAGCGGAACGACTTGCCCCGCAAACTGTCCGGCGGAGAGCAGCAGCGGGTAGCGATTGCACGTGCAATCGTCAACAGGCCCGCAATCCTCCTAGCCGACGAGCCAACTGGGAATCTGGATCCCGACGTCACGGAGGAAATACTTCGACTGCTCTTTCGCATCAATTCCGGCGGCACAGCCGTTTTGATGGCAACGCATAACCTTTCGCTCGTCGAGAATTTTGGCCAGAGGATCGTTCATCTGAAGGATGGCATCATCCATGAGGACCGGCTCACGGGACTCGGCGGTAATCCGAGCGACAAGCTCAGCGAATACCGGTGGAACAGAAAGCGTCTTGACAAGCAAGAAACCACAGGGGAGTTGAGGTGAGCGTGCACCAGCTGCTGTACCTCATCAAGGAGTCCTTCCGAACCATCAAACGGCACAAGGGCGTTACGGCCATTTCCATCATTATCATGAGCCTTACACTCCTCATCCTTGCTGTTTTTCTTCTCGTGACGGACAACATGCTAATGTTTATGAGCCAGGCAAGGGAGGAGATGAGGATCTACGTCTATTTGGAGGATTCGCTCGACCGGTCTGTTATCGAAGATTATCACAGGCGCATCCTTTCGATGCTCGAAGTCGAGCAGGTTGTCTTCATTTCGAAGGAGGAAGCGCTGCTCGAGTTTCGCGAAGAGCTGGGGGAGGAAAGCGATCTACTCGATGCTCTGGACACGAATCCCCTTCCAGCTTCATTCAGAATCGCGTTGAAGAGCGCGTACAAGGATAAAAATAAGATCGAGCTGTTTGCATCTAAGGTCGGTGGGCTCGAGGGAGTTGAAGAAGTTCGGTACGGGAAGGATTTTCTCGAAAAATTTTCGACCATTATGAAAGGCTTTCTATATGTCGATGCGTTTATCGGCATCGTCGTTATTCTATCGACGATTTTTATTATTTCCAACGCCGTGCGGTTATCCGTTGTCAGCAGAAAGCGGTCGATAGAGATTTTGAAACTCGTTGGCGCCACAAATCGTTTCATCACGACACCATTCATCTTCGAAGGTGCATTGCAAGGTGGTATCGCATCCTTCATTGCAATGGCGATGCTTTTCTTCATCTTCCTCGTGGGCGTGAAATTTCTTCCCGAGCTGTCGTTCTTCTCCCCGGAGAAAGCGTTCGCTTTTATTTTGTTATGCGTTCTCATTGGGTCTGCTGGAAGTTTCACCGCTTTGAGACGGTTTTTGCGGGCCTGATCGCTTCCAGGGCAATTGTCCTCTGAATGCGTCGGTTATTGATCTGTAAAGCCGGGCACACTGTAAGAAATTCATGAGAGCGGGAACAGTCGTGCAGCAGCTAAAGCGAAAAAACCTCATAACGTTGCTGTTATCAACGGCGATGTGCTTTGGCGTGTTCACCATAGCATTCCCGTGCGCGGCTTACGCGCAAAAATCCGGCTCTCTTGAGGATCGTCTCAAGGCACAAGAAAAAAAGCTCAATCAGATTCGAAAAGAGATCGACCAGCGCCGGGCCAAGGCCAAAGAGCTGGGAAGAGCGGAAACGAATGTGTTGAAAAAGCTGTCCGGCATCGAAAAGGAAATCGATCTCTCGGAGAAGCTCCTCAAAGAGCTGGGGAACCGCGAAGCGCTTCTCACGGAGCAAATCGATAGCCTCAAAGCGCGGGTGGGATGGGAGGGGGATGCACTCGTGGAGCAGGAGGAACGGCTCGCGACCCGCCTGCGCCAGCTGTACAAAAGAGAACCTCACTTCCGGTGGGAATTGCTTCTGGGGAGCGAAAGCGTCCATGCAATGTTACAGAGATATAAGTTCTTGAGAATGGTGGCCGAGTGGGACGCAAAGCTCGTAAGGGAGGTTCGGAATCGCAAAGAAACTCTTGAGCATGAACAAGCGGTACTCACCGAGACGCTGGCGGACGTAGCGTCGCTCAAAGCGGCGAAATCGGAAGAGAGCAAGCAGCTTAAAGGAAAAAAGAACACGCGCCTCTCGATGTTGAAGCGCATCCGCGGAGAAAAATCGCGACATACCAAAGCGATCCAAGATCTCGAAAAAGCTCAGGCCGAACTCCAGAACCTGATCGGGAGTCTCGAGAAAAAGAGGTTGGAAGAATCGAGCTATCTGGAGGACCTCGGTGATTTCGCCAAACTCAAAGGGCGACTGATACGCCCGGTAGCGGGGAAGGTGATCCGCTCTTTCGGCAAGAACCGGCACCCCAAGTTCGGCACGGTGACCTTCAACAGCGGGATAGATATTCAGGCGCAACCCGGAACGCCGATCCGCGCAGTTGCAAACGGAGTGGTGGAGTTCATGGATTGGATTGCCGGATACGGGAAATGTATCATTCTCAATCACGGCGGAGGGTATTATACTCTTTACGCCCACCTCTCGGACCTATTCGTTCAACAGAACCAGAGAGTCTCGGGCGGCGAAGTGATAGCGGAAGTGGGCGACAGTGGGTCGCTCGAAGGCTTTTCGTGCCATTTCGAGATCCGGAAAGCGAAAAAAGCATTGAACCCGCTGGATTGGTTTGCGAAAAAGTAGTAGTCCTTATGGAAGAATAGATCATGCAAGTGGCACTCCGCGCCTAAACGTTTCATGTTTTAAAGTTGCTTCATACCGCCCGCATGATCCATCATCGACCATCCAGAACCTTCTTTATGCATAATCCTTTAATCGCTCAGCATTAAGAGAAATTTGACGATGCCTCAGAAAGCCAGAGAAGATGTCCGTGGATTCCCTGCTCTCGATCTCGGAAACGAGCGGGTCAAAGCCATCCTCGATAGCTACCTGGAAAGATGGGTCCCTTCTCTTTTATTCACAGGGCCAGACGGCGTGGGCAAGGAGTATATGGCAATCGATTTCGGCAGGCGGATCCTGTGCGAGTCGGATGCCACCTGCAACATTTTGGGCCAACTCTGCGATAGCTGCAAGAAAGCTGTTCGCTTGGAGCACCCAGGACTTCATCTTGTGTATCCCACGCCCAGTGGGGGAAGCGCGGAAAAGGAGAACGACGACGCAGCCGATATCGGCAAGGTGCTGGGTGAAAAGCGCAAAGACATTTTCAGCACTTATCGGTTTTCGAGAAAAGTATCGATCCGCATCGCTCGGGCCCGCGCCATTATTCAGCGTGCCAATACAAAACCATTTGGCAGCTCGCACAATGTCTTCGTTCTTTCGAACGCCCAGACAATGCGAGAGGAAGCTCAGAACGCCCTGCTCAAGCTCGTGGAAGAACCGCCGGAAAAGTGCGTGCTCATCTGGATCACTCCAAATCCCGATGCGATCCTGTATACAATCCGTTCGCGGTGCCAGCAGGTTCGGTTTTCGCCGCTCAAAGCCTCGATTGTAGAAAACCTCCTGATTTCATACTACAACGTCGATCAACAGACTGCTCGGAAAGCGGCCGGCTTGTCACAGGGCAGTATCAAGCGCGCAAGAGAGCTGTCCGATGCCGAGGACGAAGAAGAGAGACAGTCGGCTTATGAGCTGATCGCCCGCATCCTGGACGAGCCGGAATCTCGGGTGATCGAGCGCGCCGTCGAGTACGCGAGAGGCGCTAGTCGGGACAGCGCGGCCCTGCTGCTCCATGAGCTGAGCCTGGCATTCAGGGACATCATGTGCGGGGATGAAGCGCTCTTCGTCAATCGCGATCAAGCGGCGTTTCTCTCGAAGCAGGCCCTGCGATGGGACCGTGAAAAGCTCCCCTGGATTCTCGGACGAGTCTCACGCGCCCGGGAGGGAATCCTCGTACGCAACCTCAATATAGAAGCAACCTTTGTGGATCTCTTCCTTGCGATTAAGCGCAGTGGGTGTTAGACTTTGATTAACGCCGACCGAAGGGGAGGCGCACCCTGCCAGGTTCATAACTGGTTGTATCGCGAAAAGTTGGCTCGCACCCCTCCTGGGGTGAAATGGAGTTTACATAGATCATGCGGGGGTACGACGCAACTTTATCGCGCATCGATGGTTGGAGTGCCCCCGCTTATTCTTCCGCAAGTTGGCGACGGACGGCGGGCATTCCACAACAGTCCATTCCCAGGGGAAAACGCGCAATAGGATATCGAGCTGATGGCATTTGTAGAAGTGGCATTCAAAACTCCTCGAAAGGATTTTTTCAGAAGTCCCGATGACTTGAAGCTGTCCCCTGGGGATTTCTGCGTCGTTCAGGCCGAGCGGGGGGAAGATCTCGGCTTTGTCGTGCGGCTCAGCGAGCGGGTCACGCCAAAACGTAACGTCAAAATCAGGAGCGTCCTCCGGCTGGCTTCCGAAGGGGATGTAGACAGGCTTCAGGAACTCCGGTCCAAAGAGCGGAACGCCTTCGAGGTCTGCCGTCAAAAAGTGGAAGTTCACGGTCTTCCAATGAAAGTGGTGGATGTGGAATACCAGTTCGACGGGAACAAAATTACGTTCTACTTTACTTCCGACCAAAGGGTTGATTTCAGGCAACTGGTGAAGGATCTCGCAGCGACGTTCCGGACCCGGATCGAGCTGCGGCAAATCGGCGCTCGTGATGAGGCAAAGCGTTTCCCTGGGTTCGGCGTCTGCGGCAACGGAATGTGCTGCACCAGCTGGCTCAGCGAATTCGAGCCGGTATCACTGCGAATGGCGAAGGAACAGAACCTTCCGCTCACACCTTCGAAACTCACCGGCGTTTGTGGGAGGCTCATGTGCTGTCTCTCCTATGAGCTCGGTACCTACCGATCGAAGACGGAAGGCCTGCCTTGTATCGGTGACAAGGTCAACTGTTGCGGACGCAGGGCGAAGGTGGAGAAAATCGATATTTTCAAGGAAGAAGTCGTTCTTGTTTTCAAAGAGGGGCAGACGGTATCCTTGAAATTCGATGACGTGAAGAATGAAATCGATCAGCCAAGCACCTCACATCCACAGATGGAGGAATTTCCGGATATCCTTGAGGATGATCTGCCTCTAGAAACCGATTCATAGCATGTTGCTACTCGGGAGACGATCTAAGGGACCGCGGAGGGCCCGACTGCGCCTCTCACGAGTTCTTGTCGCCACTTAAATCTTTCTCGATACCTCGCTGCATTAGGAGAAAGCTGATTTGAGTAAGTACTACGTCACAACGGCGATCGATTATGTGAACGCCAAGCCTCACCTGGGGACGGCGTACGAAAAGATCGGCGCCGACTGTTTGGCAAGATACAAGCGGTTGGCGGGCTTCGACACGTACTTTTTGATGGGCACGGACGAGCATAGCACGAATGTGGAGAAGGAAGCGGCCCAGCTAGGAGAGGACGCGCAGGCTTACTGCGATCGTATGGCGGAGGAGTTCGAGGCCGTTTGGGCGAAGCTTCATATTTCCTACGATCAGTTTATCCGGACGACAGATCCATCGCACGCCAACGCCGTCCAAGATATTTTCCAAAAGATTTATGACAACGGTTATATTTACACCGGTCTTTACAAAGGACTCT
Organism: Candidatus Latescibacterota bacterium; assembly: GCA_011772205.1. Taxonomy (GTDB): domain Bacteria; phylum Krumholzibacteriota; class Krumholzibacteriia; order WVZY01; family WVZY01; genus WVZY01. The sequence continues at coordinate 105,907 of WVZY01000020.1, read as the reverse complement.
ACTGTGTGTCCTGCGAAGAGTTCGTTGGGGAAAAAGATCTGGTCGATGGTAAGTGCCCCCGCCACCAGCAGGAGCCGGAGTGGATCGAAGAGACCAACTATTTCTTCGCCCTCTCGAAATTCAGCGATCGCTTGAGAAACCACATCGAGACCCACCCCGAGTTCATCCAGCCGGATATCCGCAGGAATGAGATTCTGAACGTGATCAAACTGGGACTCGAGGACGTCAGCATTTCGAGAACCGGCAAAAAATGGGGAGTACCGCTTCCTATGGCCGAGAATCAGGTGGTGTACGTCTGGTTCGACGCTTTGATCAACTATGTTTCAGCCCTTGGCTACGCCGGAGGATCTAACGAGAAATTCCTGCGTTACTGGCCGGCGGACTGCCATATCATTGGAAAGGACATCACCCGTTTTCATTGTCTCATCTGGCCGGCAATGCTGATGGCGGCAGACATCACGCTGCCAAAGTGCGTGTTTGGGCATGGCTTCGTCTACTCCCGGGGAACAAAGATGAGCAAGACGCTCGGGAACATCGTGGACCCCAACGAGATGGCTTCGTTTTTCGGAGCGGATGTTTTGAGGTACATCCTCCTCCGGGGGATCGCTTTCAACCGAGATGGTGATTTCACCGTCGAGCAGTCGATCACGAGGTACAATGCAGAGCTCGCAAACGAGCTCGGCAACCTTTTTTCGCGTACGCTCTCCATGGTGCAGCGCTATCGGAAGGGGGAGATCCCGGAGTGGACATCGGAGGCAGGGGCGGATTACAACCGCCTCACTGAAGGGATGGTGGACCAGTACCAGGTATTCATGGACCGGTTAGCATTCGATGAGGCCTTGGATGCTATGTGGAAAAGCATTCAGGCAGCAAACCGGTATGTCGAAGAGAAGAAACCATGGGAACTCGCCCGCGCCGATGACAAAGCCGCATTGTGGAACACTCTCCGCGCGCTCCTCGAAGTACTTCGCACCGTGTCGGTCCTCTGTGTTCCCTTCATGCCGGTCAAAGCGGCTGAAATGCGGGGGCAGCTCGGACTCCCCGATGATATATCGGCGATGAAGCTCGAAGAGGCACGGAATCCCGGTGATACCGGCTGGAAAAAAATCGGGGCAATTACCCCACTTTTTCCCAAGCTGGAGAGCCCCGCTGAAGAATGACGATCGAAGCCAATGATAACCGGCTCCTGCAATGATCGATTCGCACTGCCATCTCAACGACAGCGCATACAATGAAGATCTCGAAGCGGTCCTGAGTCGCGCCATCGAGGCCGGCGTTTCCGGAATGGTGAACGTGGGGTTCGATCTGCCCTCTTCACAGGAAACGGCCGAGTTCGCTGCGAAATATCCATTCATCTACGGCGTCGTCGGCGTGCATCCACATGATGCGAAAACATATAATGCGGACGTAGAAACGGGCATCGAGCGGCTTCTCGAAGAACCGGGAATCCTCGGGGTCGGTGAAATCGGCCTGGATTTCTACAGGGACCTCTCTCCCCGGGCGATACAGCTGGATGTCTTCCGAAAACAGATCGCACTCTCACAGAGAAAGAACAAACCCATCATCATCCATTGCAGGGACGCCTTCGATGAGGTGATTGCGATTTTGGAGGCGGAGGGAGAAGCATACACCGGCATATTCCACGCCTTCTCCGGGGATGTCGAAATGGCAAAGCAGGTGCTTGCGCTGGGATTTCATATCGGTGTGGGCGGTGTGGTGACGTTCAAGAACTCGAGGCTGTCGCGAACAGTGGCCGAGCTCCCGCCCCGGGCCATCGTCTTGGAGACGGACTGCCCGTATCTCGCGCCCCACCCTTTCAGGGGGAAGCGCAACGAGCCTGCCTATCTTGCTTATATCGTACGCGCGATTGCGAATGCCCAGGGAGTATCGGACGAGGACGTGGTGCGAACGACGACGATGAACTTCTCGAGGGCGATGGGAATGGAGGTGAGGCGGGAACCGGCGATCGTTTACAAAATTCGAAACAGCCTCTATATTAACATGACCAACAAGTGCACCAATCGATGTATATTCTGCCCGAGGGAGGAAGACCCTGTCGTCAGGGGTTATTATCTCGGCCTGGAGAGGGATCCGGAGAGCTCGGAAATTCTCGAAGCCGTCGGGGATCCGACAGGATATGATGAAGTGGTTTTCTGCGGATTCGGTGAACCGCTTCTCAGACTTGCCCAGGTGAAGGAAGTTGCTGAAGAGCTAAGGAAAAAGGGCACCAGGATCCGTCTCAACACGAACGGTCTCGCCTCCCTGGTGTGGGAGAGAAATCTCGTGCCGGAAATCAAAGGGCTTGTTGATGTTGTTTCGGTCAGCCTCAATGCCAGCTCGAACGAGGAGTACGTGACACTGTGCAAACCGGCGTTCGGGGAGAAAGCATTTCCGGCACTTCTGGATTTCGTGCGGGAGTGCGTGAAGGAAGGAATCCGAACCATTTGCACTGCGGTGAAACATCCGAAGGTGGATCTCGAAGCGTGCGAAAAACTTGCCCGATCTCTCGGCGCGGAATTCAAGGCAAGAAAGTACCACATTGTCGGTTAGCAAGTCCCGCTTGCTGATCTGGATGCTACAATGAGGAACGGTTGCGAACACGAAGAAGGAAGCCCGATGGGCACCTGCTCGATATGCGGCGAAATGGTCTGCAGCGAATGCTTTCGAACTGTTTTCAACCAGGTGATTTGCGACGGTCACGCGGACCTCGAAGATGAGTCCGCGTGGGAACTCGTGGGGCTGTACACCAGCGAAGGCTCGCTTGCCGAACGGCGCTATTACCTCGAAGAACAGGCAATAACCTCCATCAATGTCGAAACGGATGATGAAACATTCGAACTGTATGTCTCCGAGGACGAAAAAGAGGATGCATACGCCGCACTCGTCTCCTCGAGCGAGGAAACCCTGTATTGCCCGGTCTGCCAAATCCAATACGCTCGCGAAATGCAGGAATGCCCACTCTGCGGTGCTCAGGGCCAGGAATAGATAAGCGCTCCTGAAAGGTGGCCATGAAAGTACTAATTACCGGTGGAACCGGATACGTCGGAAGCGCTGTAAGACGGTGCCTCAGGGAGATCGGACATAATGTACGACTCCTAGTGCGTGAGGGCAGCGAGAAGAAGTTGAACAGCTCCGAGGGCTACGACGTCGTTACCGGTGATATTCTGAACAGCAATTCGTGCCTCCGCGCATGCGACGGGATGGATGCGGTGGTGCATCTCGTGGGCATCATCCGGGAGTTTCCACTCGAGGGCATCACCTTTGAAGACCTCCACGTTGCAGCAACCTTTAACATCGCAGATGCTGCGAGAAGAATGGGAGCTGGTCGTTTTGTTCACATGAGCGCCCTTGGGTCTGGGGAGAATGCCAGCTCTGTTTATCATAGAACAAAGTACGCAGCAGAGCAGGTCGTCAGGAGATCACAGCTCCAGTGGACGATATTCAGGCCTTCGGTGATTTTCGAAAAGGGAAGCGAGTTTATCCAAACGCTAACAGAACTTGTAAGGAGAAGGTACGTGCCGGTAATCGGCGGAGGTAAAACCTTTATGCAACCCATCGCCTTGTCCGACGTCTGCACCTGTATGTGCCACGCGGTCACCATGCCCGAGACGCATTCGCAGGTATACGAACTCGGCGGACCCGAGCAGATTACATTCCGTGAAATGATCGAAGCTGTTGCATCAGCACTGGGAGTGCGGATCAGAACGGCCAGCGTGCCGGCATGGGCAGTGCGGCCTGTAGTGCGGTTGATGGAACGGTTCCCCTCCTTCCCCCTCACCTCGGATCAGCTTGCCATGCTTTGTGAGGACAATGTCTGTGACATAGAACCATACACGAGCACATTTGGAATCCACCCCGTGTCATTTACACACGCGCTCCCAGCGATTGTTGAGTAATGACACTCTGGCTTAATCCGTCAAGATATTGGTACGACTTATCTCGTAAAGTGCCTTATTATTAATGTAATCCAAAGTGTTAGGCGTGTCTCGTTCACCCCTCGGCTCATGGCCCTCGCGCGCGTCTAAAGTTATAGCGCGCTGCGGAAATCGCCTCGGGGCAAACGAGACACGCCTAATGTACATTATTGACGGACCAAGGTTAGTCCCTAGCGCTCTGCGTGCTTGCCCTCCTCTTTCGACGCTTCCAAAGCGGCTTTGAGAAATTTAATGATTTGATCCTTGTAATAAACGTCTTCCGGCTCTTTTGCAGCGGCTTTTTCCTCGATCTCAACGGCCTTCTCATAATCACCCATCGCGTAGTAGATCTCAGCCAGTGTGTCGAGTATTCCGGGGGACTCGTTGGATAGCTTCACAGCTTTCTTCGCGATCGGCGGCGCAATGTCCAAACCGATCTTGCGGCTCGCGCAGAACCAAGCGAAAGAGTTCATCGCTTTGGGATCATCGGGGTGCCGATTGACGTACTGCATGTATGTGTCCAGGCACTGCTTTTCGTCCCCCATTTTGTGGTGGGTTCTCGCGAGCATGACGAGCGCATAGTCAAATGATTTGCTTTCGGGGAATTTCTCCAGCAATTGGTCGAAATAACTTTTTGCCTCTTCATAAGCATCGGTCGAATAGAACGTCTCGCCGAGAGCGAAAAGTGCTTGATCGGTGTACCCTTGTTCATTGGCGGGGTCCATTTTGATGATTTTGCCCAGGTATTCCTTTGCTTCCTCGGCGAGCAGCGCGTCGGCACATTTCATTCCAAGGGTGTGGAGAAGCTCGAGATCGTCGGAGTTCTTTTCCAGCTCCGCCTTGTAATATTGGATAGTACCGATACCCTTTTGGTAATCCTGCATTTTCAGGAGAAATTTATCGGGATCGAGAAAACCCAAGTGCCGGTCGATCTCTTTGCCGTCAGGGGTCAATAGCACGAGGGTCGGATAAGCTTTTACCCGGAATTTCTCGGCGAGTATTTTGCCATCGCCTTTTTCCGCGTCGTATTTCACAGGGATGATACTGTTGAGGTAATCGATGACTTTTGGATCTTTGTAAGTGACTTTTTCGAGCCTCTTGCACGGGCCACACCAGACGGCGTAGAAATCTATGAAAACGTGTTTGTCTTCTTTCTGGGCCCTTTCGACGATCTCGGCGAATGATTGTGTGTTCCACTGGACGTCGGCATATATAGGCGACGCGATTAGACCGACGGTGAATACGGCAACAGCGAATAGCTTCGCAAGACGGACCATGATGAAAACCTCCGGGTATTCGAGAGCGCCGGGAGAGAGGGTCCGGCGATCCATGCTGAGCGACGGTCAAATGGGCGAATGTCAGCTCGTATCAGTTTGCCATCCTAATATAATGAGAGCGAGATGTACACTTCAACTTTTCAGAGCGACCGTCGAAAGCACATGCGTGGCGCGATCAAGAGTACTGCGTGATGCGGGTGACGAACCGTTACGCGGATGCAAGAGGAAGGCTTTGCGGGGGTGACGAACCATTGCGCGGAGCGAGCGAGGATCCTCCGCCGGAGGCGGATAGCCGACCGAAGCGGGAGCGTGGTGAGGAACCCCCACAGAGCCTTCCGCAACAGGGATCCTCCGCCGGAGGCGGATAGCCGACCGAAGCAGGCTCCGGTGAGGAATCCCCATCACGCAGCAACCCTCGCTCCGGTCGCAGAGATTTATTCGGAATCGTCCTTTTTCCGCTTGGGCTCAACTGCGCCGCGCCGGATCACTCGCGATCCATATTTCGTTTGGAGTTCGTCGAGGAGGCGGTCCACTTGTTCCGCCTGCTGCTTGGATGTGTCCGGAAAGAGATCGTCGGACTCTTCCCCGCGCAGGACCAAGTTGGAGACGGATACTCCGATAAGACGCAGCGCTCTTCCTTTCCGTCCAAGACGCTCGAAGAAAAGCTCCCGGGCTGACTGCTGGATTTTACGCGTCGAGCACGTGGCAGCAGGAAGTGTTTTTGCACGGGTTACCGTGGTGAAGTCGGGATAGCGGGCTTTGATATTCACCGTGTGAGCGAGGAGATTTTCTTTTCTCAAGCTTTTTGCAACACGGTCGATGAGGCGGTCAAGCGTTGCGCAGAGCGTTTCCGCATCGGCAATATCTTTGGCAAACGTCGTCTCGGCGCCGATGGATTTGGACTCGGTTTCCGTGACAACCGGTCGGTCGTCGATCCCCCTGGCCAGTTCGAGCAACGTTTGGGTGTAAGAACCGAGATGAGATTCCAGTTTGTCTTTTGGATAGGCAAGCAGGTCTTTCACTTTGATGATGCCGAGCCCTGCTAGTGTTTTTTGTGTCACCTTGCCCACCCCCCACAAACGGCTCACCGGGAGCCCGGCGAGAAGCGCTTCCGCTTCGCCGGCCTCGATGATTTTGAAACCGTCCGGCTTGTCGAGATCGCTTGCCAACTTGGCGAGAAATTTGTTCGGGGCAAGTCCGATCGATGCCACAAGACCGATTTCCTCACGGATTCTGCGCTTGATCGTTCGACCTATCTCCGCCGCTTCCCCGAACAGGCCCCGGCTTCCGGTGACATCCAAAAACGCTTCGTCGATCGAGATTGGTTCTACGAGGGGTGTATAAGCATAGAAAATGTCGAAGATTCTGTCCGAGATCTCAACGTAACGATCTCTGCGTGGTCTGATGAAGATGGCGTGCGGGCAGAGCTTCTTGGCGCGGTAGGCGCTCATTGCGCTGTGGATGCCGTATTTCCTGGCCTCATAGGACGCCGCGGCGACCACACCACGCTCTTCGGGCGTGCCGCCGACGATGACAGGCTTTCCCCGGAGCTCCGGCTGGTCCAGAACCTCGACGGAGGCGAAGAAAGCGTCCATATCCACATGCAAAATAGTGCGCTCTGACATGCCAGAATAATGCCTACTATACGGGCGGAACCACTTGACTTCAACGCTCATCTGCCCTATAATATGGGCGCAATACAGCAGGAGGTTCCCACCTAGCTAACTGCTACGAATTCTGCATTGAACACTTCTAAATTCCTAAAATCTCTATAGCTTTTTTAGGCGGGGATTGTATATCCTATTGAAACGCAAGGACTTTCGTCCTAAGAAGCGCTTCGGACAGCACTTCCTCTACGATCCTGCCATTGCGGCCAAGATCGTGGACGCCTCGGGCGTTGGGCAGGAAGATACTGTCGTGGAGCTCGGCGCGGGAAAAGGCATTCTCACGAAACCCCTTTCTGAAAGGGATGCCAGGATCATCGCACTCGAGGTAGACAGGACGCTGTGCGAGGAGCTTGCCAGGCAATTCGAGGGAAACGGGGATGGGCATGATCGGGCGGCTGCGAAAGTCGAGGTATTAAACGTTGATTTCACCAAGATCTCGCTCACAGGTCTCCTTGCAGCGAGAAACCTCGAGCGGTGCGTGCTCATGGGGAATATCCCGTACAATCTTACGAGGGAAGTGTTGTTCTCATTTCTCGTGGATGAATACGAAATCATCGAATCGGCATTTTTAATGCTGCAAAAGGAGGTCGGTGATCGGATTGTGTCGCCGCCGGGGAGCCGTGTTTACGGAATCACCAGCGTCATCCTCCAGAGTTTCTACAGCATCCAGCCGGTTCTCAAGGTCGCCCCGGGATCCTTCTCCCCGAGACCGAAGGTGGCGTCCGTTGTGTTGTCGTTCAAGCCACTCCCCGAACCATTGGTGGAGCCCGGGGAATTGAAGCAGTTCATAGGATTGGTGAAGAATCTTTTCCAGCAGAGAAGGAAGACGATACACAACACGTTGAAGACTGCATACGAGCTCCCTGAAATGGCTTTGAAAAAAATCCACGCGGCGACGGGAATCAATCTCCAACGCCGCCCGGAAGAGCTCAGCAATCTAGCGTTTTTGCAAATATCAAGGAGTCTTGCGGAGGTTACAAAAGTCTGAGTGGAACCCTCTCCCCAGCGCATGTCGGCGATGTTTCGGAGAAACATCGTATGGTCACTTATGGTTGTTCTCCCCCTAACCAGAGTAGCGACAGCTTGGGGAGAGGGCGAACCCGCAGATTCCTTAGCTGAAAAAGCCGGCCTGTTTCAAAAGATTACCCCTGCTTATGCGAATGAAATCAAGGGGGATGCCAGTAGCGTTGCGATGGACAATAGGTTTACGAATCTCCTCGACTTTACGAACGGACTCAAAATGAACACGCTGATACAAGTGCTCGAGAAGCGCTATCGGGATCAGGACAGAGAAGACAACAACAAAAAACTTTCACACAATGTGATGATGATGGTGAATCCTCAGCTGTTCATTTCTGGATCTCTCTCCGAGAGCCGTATTAACAACCGGATCGTCAGTTTTACCGGGGCCCTGCAGGATTTCATACAGAACACGCGCCAGGCCACGATGAGGGCGGAGTATAACAACGCTGTTGCGGAGGGCATCAAACTCAGCAGTTGGACAAATGTCCGCGCCGCCAACGAGGAAAGAGATTTCAAGGTGGATAAATCCCTGGAAGGCGCAATCGGCGCTGGACTCAATTATAAGTTCTTCGAAGATCGCATCTCGGCCACAACGCGGGGTTTTGTAAAAAAGGGCGAAGGCAGAGCGGAAGCAGGTTCTTTCGAATTCAAAGGACTGGGGCTGTCGGAGGACAGCCTCACCTCTAATGTGTCTCTTCAGGTAACGGACAGTTCAACTGTGGCGTTTGAGTATATCCGGTTCAACAGCTCCCTGGATAGAATGGACCTTCCCCGTGGTACGTTCCTTCAGGAGGATCTCGATCCGGATGAGCTGAATCGTGAAAGGGAAATCCGGCGAAGCAGAGTCCTTGGAGTAAAGGCAGAAGCAAAGCCTTTTAGCAGCCTGAAGCTGCAAATAAGCGCGAGGCACAGCGAGGATAGCAGGGCTTTCGCCGTGGAGAAGCGGCGCGCCAGTGAGACGGTCAGCGACATTCTGGAAGGCGCATTATCATATACCATTGCTCAAAATACCACGGCAAATGTCATGCTGGCGAGAAAGGAAATCCTCCACTTGGGGCCGGAGATAGTGAGCAGCTTCGATGAACTGCAGCAAAGTTTTCAAGCCAGCTTACGGCATTCCTTCACCCCTACATTATCGTTCTTTTTGCAGGCAGGCACTTCGCTGGGCCAGTTGTTCTTTCTGGATTTCGAAAACAATCCGAAGGACAAGGACCAGCTAAACCAGGACCTGAGACTCACTATTTCCTCGAAGCCGTTCTCCAAGATCGATGCGACCATCGGGGTTGCCATCACGAGCATAGACTACGTCAATATCAATGGGAATCTGTCCAGCAGTAATCGGAGGGAGATAGCGTATGATCTGCGCCCGAACATCACATACAGGCTGAACGATAGGATTCAAATCCGGCAGGAGTATAATCTGAACATCGAGTTCACGGACTTCGATTTTACGGAAGACCAGAACTTCCTCGATAGAAACATCCGGTTTTCCAATACGGTACAGGCGAGGCTATTGGATGCGCTCGATGTCGAGTTTTTTTATGCCCTCCATCTCCATGACGGAGGGAGCTATCTCCGTGAGGGTCCGGGAGCCGAGCGGTTGCTGTCCATCGATTCAGAAGACCGGAAGGATGCGACCCGGATCAAGTTCAAATACAGGGTCAATGACCATCTCTCTGTTATCGGTGAGCACGACTACAGCCGCAGGGTGGACCGAACCGTGGCAACTGGAAGGGAAACGGAATTTACCGATGGAGGGATCAAAGGGGGGCTGGAAGGGACCTATAACTTGGGCAATGGCAGGTCGGTCGACTTTGCTCTATTGAAGGCAAACCGTTTCGGCCGCTTCAATACCGAGGCCCAGAACGACTTCTGGGAAATGTGGTCGCGGATCAATTATGCCTTTTGATGAGGAGTAACGGAGCGTCGAATGGGAACGCGAGTGATGCAAGCAGGTATTGTGCATAAGTGTCGTTCTTCTGCTTTTACCATGTGGCTCCGAATTTGCTTCGTTGCGGTTCTGTTCACCCCAGGGTGCCTGTTCGAGCCGAGGGAGGCGGAACCGCCGGGCCAGGGATCCAGCTGGGTGGTCCCCGATCTTCCAACCAAGGTGTTTACGAACCTCGAGTCCGGTCTCGAAGAACTCACGGGCGCCAATTACGAGAGAAGCCTGGGCGATCAGTTCACATTTATCGCTCTCTCAGGAGATAGGACGGAATTGGGTCAGGAAGTGTATGAAGGCTGGACCCGGGAAGTGGAAGTGGCCGTGGTCCAAAAGCTCGTGGGGCAAGCCTCCAAGATCGAAGTGGAATTTCCCGTTGTCACGGAGGTTACCGGCCAAGGAGATTTTTCACAATTCGATGCAACGTATGTCCTGGAAGTAATCTTTATTTCCGTCCCTCCCGCCACCATAACGTACAGGGGCAAATCACGCTTTGACTTCAGGCGAGGCGGGAGAGGTTGGGAGCTCATCAGATGGGAGGATATCGAGGCTTCCCCACCCGATCCGACATGGGGGCGTCTTCGGGGCGAGCTCAGAGATTTATAGGATAGTATGAGAAACGCCGAGGCCTTTTGCAACTTAACTTATTGTGAAAAAACAAGATAAAAGATGTTTGTGCTTGACTTTTTGAGTGAGAGGTGATATCATATCCCCGCAGCCTCAGGTTCAGAGGTTTGAGAAAGGAAGCTGTTTGGCCATGAGAACGTACGTCGCAATCATCGCATTTCTACTTCTATTGGTTCCAGTATTCTCCGGCTGTATTCTGGATCCGAGAGAGAAGGGAGGCCCGCCTCCTCCGGATACCCCGTGGCCGAGTCTAAAAGAGAAGGACAACGTCTTCCCTTACCTCAAGAGAACCTATGAGGGAATGGATTACTTCCATTATGAGATTCTTCTAGACGAGGCGTTTATATTCCGGTTCGGTGTGGATGACGTTGGCGGAGATATACCCGAATCATGGGACAGGACAAAGGACTTAGCCTCGACGAAGAACATGTTAACAGGTTTCTCTGTCCCGGAATATGGTGCGATCACCAATTTCACCCTAATCCTGACTCCCGAAGGCCCCTGGATCGAGGTGCCGAAAACCGAGCCGCCCTATGAAGGTGAGATCTGGTACCAGAGAACAGTTGAATACACATTGATCGTCACGACGACCAAGGACTATACACTTCAGGGTTTGGATTTGAGAGCGCTCTTCATTGTCCGTTACGATGACAACGAGGAAATCTGGCGGATCGTTCAGTGGAACGATGACATCTAGTAATAGGGGATTCCTTCAGCCAGTAAGGGATTCGCATAGCGAAGTTTTAGAGTTTTCAGAGAGATTCCTCCCATGAACGCGCGCGGCACTTTTTTTTTCGCTGCGGTGTTCTCTTGTATCCTGCTGTTTGGATCCTGCAACGATAGAGACAGGCCGTTTAAACCCCCCGATCCAAATCCATGGCCGGACTTAAGAGAGAAGGAAGACGTCTTCCCTTACCTCAAGAGAACCTATGAGGGAATGGATTACTTCCATTATGAGATTCTTCTAGACGAGGCGTTTATATTCCGGTTCGGTGTGGATGACGTTGGCGGAGATAT
>WVZY01000020.1:0-94420 GCA_011772205.1 Candidatus Latescibacterota bacterium | reverse complement strand
CCTGACTCCCGAAGGCCCCTGGATCGAGGTGCCGAAAACCGAGCCGCCCTATGAAGGTGAGATCTGGTACCAGAGAACAGTTGAATACACATTGATCGTCACGACGACCAAGGACTATACACTTCAGGGTTTGGAATTGAGAGCGCTCTTCATTGTCCGTTACGATGACAACGAGGAAATCTGGCGGATCGTTCAGTGGAACGATGACATCAAGTAATAGGGGATTCCTTCAGCCAGTAAGGGATTTCCATTTCGCATAGCGGGGTCTTGGAATTTTCAAAAGGAGCTTCGTCTCATGAATCCGCGCGCCGCATCATTTGTTACGGCCATTTCTTGTTTTGTTTTTCTCACGTCGTGCAATGACAGAAAACTCCTGTACAAGCCGCCCGCTCCGGTAGAACCAACGTGTCCCGAGCTGAAAGAAAAGGACGATGTCTTTCCTTATCTTGTAAAAGTCGTCGAGGAACGCAATTACGAATGCTTCACCAGGATTATCGACGATGACTTCTTTTTCAAGTTTGGAGTGGATGATGTTGGAGACGACATACCCGAAGGATGGGGTAGGGAAGAGGAATTGAAGTCCGCCAAAAATATGTTCTCGGGCTACCCGCACCCAGTATACGGGGCGGTTACGAATATCTCCCTTTGGCTGACTCCCGAAGGCCCCTGGATCGAGGTGCCGAAGACCGAGCCGCCCTATGAAGGGGAGACCTGGTATCAGAGAACGGTCGAATACACGTTCATCGCCCTGACATCGAACGATTGGACGCTCCAGTGCTTGGAACTTCGGGCCCTTTTCTACATCCGCTATGCAGAAGTCGACGGCGACAGCATCTGGCGCATCGTTGAGTGGCGCGACAACATCTAATAGACGACGATTCGGCATCGATATCCCATTCGATTGGGTACCCAAACCGGCGGCCACCCAGGCCGCCGGTTCTTTCACTGGGTCCCATGGCTCCCGATCCGCGTTCATGACATCACCTTGACATCATACAGAGACGTTCCTATAGTCCATCACAGCCTTACATTTGATTTACGTTCATCGTTGGAGTCTGGAGTCACCAATCCCAGAGTTACGGCACTATGCCAAAGAGATCCCGCAGCACGCAATCCCGCAAGAAGCAGCACACTCCCGTTCGCGTGAAGCTGCTTCTTGCTTTTCTCGTCATCACTCTTGTTGGGGGTGTGGGGCTCGTCAAGTACTTCAAGTCACCGCGCGGTAAGGCGTTTCTACTGGAACGCGGATTTACCGTCTATTACGACGAGGTCCAGGACGCTGTTGGGAAGCAGCTTCTGGATGCGCTCGAGCAATTGAGGCTCAGAGATCGCATGAAGGGGCGGATCGAAATCAAGACGGTCGGAGGCTGGAAGTGCTATTACAAGCGTTGGGATGTACCCTGCGGGGATGAGTGTGATCTCGTGCGCGTGAACGTTGCCCTGACGAAGGCCGTCCGCAGGGCGGGTCTGAGTGTGCGTGAGGCCGTAGAGGAATCGGACGGGAACGTCCTCCGGTTCGATGTAGGTACTAAAAAGCACCGCACCCATCTCATTTTCATTCGAAAAGGCGAACGCATTTCCATCATCGACAAAACGGCCCGCCCGAAACTCGCGATCGTCGTAGATGATTTTGGATATTCTAAGAACAGTCTCATCGAGGACATTTTCGCTCTCGATTTTCCCCTGACCATAACCATCATTCCTTCCCTCCCGCACTCCGAATCCATCGCGGCACTCGCAAGCAGGTCGGGCAAAGAAATACTGCTCCATCTCCCAATGGAAGCGGAAGAGCCGAACGATTCGGACGTCGAAATGGTGCTCACCAGCATGAGCAATCGGAGGATTCGGCAGCTCGTCGAGAGCTACCTCGAGCAAATCCCGGGAGTCTCGGGAGTAAACAATCACATGGGATCGAAAGCCACGCAGGACGAGCGGGTGATGAGAGTGGTTCTCTCGGTTCTCCGGAGGCGGGGGCTTTTCTTCCTCGATTCTTTGACTTCGCACAAATCGATAGCCTATAATACTGCGAAAAGCATGGGGGTGGGGACGGCGAGAAACACCATCTTTCTGGACGCCGATGCAAGCGATCCAAACATCATCGAAGAACGCCTGCAGCGCCTCGTGTCCATCGCAAGGCAAAGGGGTCGCGCGGTGGGTATTGCCCATCCAAAGCGATGGTCGCTCGATGTGCTCCGTAAAAGCAGGGCTCTTTGTGAAGTGTCAGGTGTTCAGCTGGTTTTTGTTTCTGAGCTGATAGATTGATCGGTGTTGAAAGATATCCCGAAAGCGGCTCTTGCAGGCATCACGGCGCCGCTTTGAAGCATGGAGCTTTTTATGCGCGGAGAGCCGCTTGCATGAGCCGCAGCGCAGGTGTTGGAGGCTGAGCAGTTCATCTCGTGAACCATTTCAATTAGAATAAGTGCCCGAGGAGGAGCGACATATGGTGCGGTTAGGTGTGAACATCGATCATGTGGCCACGGTACGCCAGGCGAGAAGGACGGTCGAACCGGATCCGTTGAGCGCTGCCGTTGTTGCGGAGATGGCCGGGGCCGATCAGATTACCATCCACTTGAGGGAAGACCGCCGGCACATCCAGAACAGAGACGCAAGACTGATCCGTGAAGTCGTCAAGACCGCTCTGAACTTGGAGATGGCCGCGACGCCCGAGATGCATGAGATCGCGCTCGCACTGCATCCCGACTCGGTGACTTTGGTACCCGAGAAGAGGGAAGAGGTGACGACCGAAGGGGGACTCGATTTGAAAAGCGTTGGGCCTGGTATCGGAGATCTCATCGTTACCCTCAAAGATGCCGGTATCAAGCTGTGCGCGTTTCTGGATCCGGATCTCGAACAAATCAAGGAGGCGGCCCATCTGAAATTCCAGGCAGTGGAGATTCATACGGGTCAATATGCCAACGCAACCGCTGCAACCCGCGAAAGCGAACTCGAGAAGATAAAGGAGACCGCTTCGGCGATCCGCCATTTCGGTATGGCCGCCCATGCCGGCCACGGGCTCGATTATCACAACGTTACAGCAGTGGCACAAGTGCCAGAAATCGAAGAACTCAACATTGGCCATGCCATCATCGCACGCGCGCTTTTTATCGGTCTGGAGCAAGCGGTCAGGGATATGCTGAAGCAGATGGGGCGATTGTAGCCGCTTGGCATCCATTCCCTTACAGATGGACGATGAGGAGAGAAGGGGTTGCGAGGGCATCGAAGGCCTGCGGGCTTTCATAGGCGTGGCGTACTGTTTGGCGGCGAGGCGGGTGAAGCGCTTTGGATTCGGGGGACTTTTCCGTTGACTGTGCCCCCGGAAAGTATATAATTTCCGTTTTGTTTAGTGTCTCACCTCTCGTTTGGCTGGGATTCTCTCGTCCATAAGAGGTAGCCGTTCAGACAAAGGCTTGCCCGGCAGGCCCGGTGGGATGAGAACGGATGTAGGAGAGGTGGAGCGAGCCAGGCACCGTTGGTGTCAGCGCAGGGATCAGCCGGCGCGTCACCCTATTTTTTTCTCGAGAATTTGACGAGGTCATCATGCGCAAGTGGAAAATTATATTAATATTTGCCGTCATTCTCTTTTCACTTTATTCCCTCTATCCGAGTGTGCGCTTCTACGGGATGTCCGTGGAAGACCGCGCCCAGCTCTCGACCGAGCAGCGCAGTAAGTATATCGAGTCGATCGTCAGGCTGGGCCTGGATCTTCAGGGCGGCATGCACCTCGTACTCGAAGTAGATGATGCCGCGCTCGATGACGATGCGAAAAAAGACGCGATGGACCGGACGATAAAGATTCTTCGTAATCGCGTGGACCAGTTTGGGGTTGCTGAACCCATCATACAGAAGCAAGGCGGAAAACGGATTATCATTCAGCTCCCCGGTCTTCAAGACGCCGAGCGGGCAAAGTCTCTCATCGGCCAAACGGCACTCCTGGAATTCCGCCTGGTGCGTGAAAGGCAAGAGCTGGCGCGGGTTCTGCGTGATCTGGATTTAGCGCTCAAGGGAGTGCGCGTAGATGGGGCGGTTGTCGATACGAGCGGTGTCGAGGACACCTCCGAAGAACGGGCGGTCGATCAACCCGAATCCGGAGTCTTCGAAGAGATCCCCACCACCGAAGAGTTGATCGCCCAGGCAGACACACCGGCGGTGGATACCACCTCGATTGCGGGGCCCGCTGATTCTCTTTTCCCGCCTATTCCAGGCGCTGAAGAGGTAGAGGTCCCATTCCAGACCATAGAGGAAGAGAGGCCCTTCACATCATACCTTATCTCCTCCGCCCATGGTGGGGTTGTCGTCGATCAACGGAACATCGAGACGGTCGACCTCCTCCTCAAAACACCGCAAGCCCAGAGGATCATCCCGCGACAGTCCGAATTCCTGTGGGACTTCGAATCCCGGCCTGTCGAAGGCGGCGGCGAGGGAAAGGTTCTCTATTTGGTCGAGAAAACAGCCACGCTCACTGGCCGGACGCTGGTGAATGCCTCCACGCGCCCGGATCCGGACAATCCTGCACAACTCAACGTCATCTTTCAATTGAACCGAGAGGGTGCGTTGATCTTCGCCCGCTTCACGGGGGAAAACATCGGGAGGCAAATCGCCATCGTCCTCGATCGAAAGATCCGTTCGGCTCCCGTCGTCCAGACCAAGATCCCTGGTGGCGATGGCCGGATTACGGGGATTGGTGCCGATGAAGAAGCAGGCGACCTCGCGATCGTCTTGAGAGCGGGTGCGCTTCCATACGAAGTGGACATCAAAGAGGAGCGCACGGTAGGACCGAGCCTTGGCCATGACTCGATCGTGCTGGGCGTCCGCGCGGCAATCATTGGCTTTATCCTGGTGATGCTCTTCATGGCGGTTTATTACCGGCTCTCGGGATTGCTGGCCTGTGCCGCACTGGTACTCAACCTGATCATCATACTGGCCACGCTCGCGCGGCTGCACGCTGCGCTCACTCTGCCAGGTATTGCCGGTTTGATTCTGACGATCGGTATGGCGATCGATGCAAACGTGCTGATCTTCGAGCGAATACGCGAGGAGCTGGCAAAGGCGAAAACCGTTAGAAGCGCGATCGACAGCGGCTACGACAGGGCGTTCACAACGATTTTCGACGCAAATCTCACGACCTTGATCACCGCATTTGTCTTGTATCAGTTCGGCACCGGCCCGATCAAAGGATTTGCCACCACATTGAGCATCGGCATCGTTGCGAGTATGTTCACGGCGCTCCTGTGCACTCGAACGGTGTTCGAGTTCGTGACGGCGAGATTGGTGCTGAGAAAGCTGAGCATTTAAAATAAGAAGAAAAGTGGAATAAACGGCGGTTCGCAGGAGCGAACGCAAGAGGATCGATACGATGCAGTTTTTTAAGACTCCTAATATAAATTTCGTCGGGGCGCGCAGGCAGGCGTTGATCATTTCCCTAATCATTATTGCAATTGGAATCGTTTCCGTAATCATGCATAAGGGATTCAACCAGAGCATCGACTTCGCCGGCGGGAGCCTCGTTGAAGTGCGCCTGGATCAACCGGTGCCTCTCCAGGAGATCAGGGACATCATGAATGAAGCCGGCTTTTCGGGAGCGGAGGTGACGACCTTCGGAGCGCTCGAAGAGGTGCTGATCAAGGTGAAAAGGATCGGCGAAGCGGCTGAAGCTTCTGAGAGGATCAAAGAGGCACTTTCCAGTTCTCTTACGGATCGACAGATAGAAATTCGGAGAACCGAAACCGTTGGCCCAAAAATCGGAGGGGAGTTACGAACGGCGGCTTTCTGGTCGGTTATCTACGCGCTCATCGGGATCATCGTCTACATTTCATGGCGATTCGAGTTCCGTTTCGCCATCGCTGCAATTATCGCGCTCATCCACGACGTGTTGATCACTTTGGGTTTCTTTTCGGTGACAAATCGCGAAATATCACTCGCCGTCATCGCAGCCATCCTGACGATCGTCGGATATTCGCTGAATGACACGATCGTTCTGTTCGACCGCATCCGCGAGAACCTTCGAGTGAAGCGGCGCGAGAACTACGAGCAGCTCGTCAACTCTTCAATAAATGAAGTGCTCTCGAGAACGATCATCACGTCTCTCACCACATTGGTCGTTGTTCTTTGTCTTGCTATCGTCGGCGGGGAAGTGATTCGGGACTTCGCCCTCACACTGGTTGTCGGAGTAGTGATCGGAACCTACTCCTCGATGTTCATCGCCAGTCCGGTCTTGATCTTGTGGCAGGCACGTCGCAGTAAGGCAAAGGCGAGGGCCAAACGGCCAAAGAAAGCCGTGAAGGCCGCCAAATAACCCAGTATCCAGGCGCGCTGCAGAGATCACCTTGCGGCGATCATCGCACCGCTGGTGTTTATTTTTAATGCAACAGGGTTAATGTTCGTCATCTACAAGATTCTCCTCGTTCTGCTTTATGTATTTCTCGCCTGTTCTCTCGCAGCCAACGCGATCGGCATCCCGGGCAACTGGATCCTCGTCGTGGTTGCCCTCATCGCAGGGCTGGTCACTCATTTTACAAAGATGACGTGGGGATTTTTCCTGCTCTGCCTGGGACTTGCCCTCCTGGGGGAACTGATCGAGTCCCTACTGGGAACGCTGGTCGTCGCGAAAAAGGGAGGGGGCCGCTGGGGCATCATCGGATCTTTCTTCGGAGGTCTGATGGGAGTGATCGGTGGAAGCGCCGTCGTTCCCCCAATTGGGAGCGTCATTTTTGGATTCATCGGTGCGTTTGCTGGTGCCGTTCTCGGCGAGCTTGCCCATTATGGCAACTGGGACGAGGCCCTGCGAATCGGTTTCTGGTCATTTCTCGGCAGGGCAATGGCCATCATGGGCAAGGTTTTTGTCGGCTGTGTCATCTTCTGGATCATCGTTACCAGGACGTGGGTGTGAGGCATGCCTGCAGTACGGATCATCACATTTGAGCAGGATCGAATTGGGGACACTCGGCCTCGAAACCGTCCACTTTTTGATACACTGAGTCTCGATTCGAGGACGATTTCATAACCCTCCAAGTGCGCAACTCGTTAAATCTCAATAAAAAGCTTCTGGCATAGAGCTTGCGGTAATAAGAAAGGTTTCGAGCTTACACCATCATGACGGGAACCGCTCGAATAACTGCAGCCATGCTGCTCGTCTTGGTGGGAGGTGCCTTAGTGTACCCTCACACCGCATTTTCATGTCCAGCCCTCAACCCCGCGTTCGGCTCTATAAAGTATCAACTATCCGGCCAGCAGAAACCTCAAAGAAAAAAGCAACCGGTTAAATCGGAGAAACTCGACTCCACAGAGGTGAAAACTGTGGAGCCCGCCGAGAAGCTGCCGAATGAATCTTCCGGACCGCTTGCCAGCTTCGCGGATATCGAAGTGGGCTGGAAGAAGGAAAACGTCAAGAAAGTTCTGCGCCATTTCGGGAAAGGCAAGGTCGCGATAGCGATCGGAGGCATCGGGCCATCGGGGGGACGTTTCAGTAAGAGCCAGAGCTACTATCTGCTCACGGATCTGTTCAAATATACCATCACCAAGAAATTCGAGTTCGTGCAGTACCGCAACATGGATAGCGGGAAGCGAAAAGTGTTCGCCGTGGCGGAGTGGTACTATAAACGCACAGACGATGGGAGGTTGTTCAAGGACAAGATATACGTGTCACTGCATCAGGAAGGTAATCATTGGGTGATCGACGAGATCAAATCCATCCGATGATGCTTCCGTTTTCTCGACGCGCACCCCACCCGAAAATCTGCTATCATGAAATCCGCCTCATCGGCTTTAAGGGTGCCTGGGGCCTCTAAAGGGGCGGAGCTTTTGATTCTCTCCGCATTTATATAGAAATATCCCGAACTTCCGTCGCCATGAAGGCACGTTTGAATTTATATGCAACCGCCGTTGTTCTGGTGCTCGCCGCCTGGGGGGCGCTGTATCTCCAGCACATTGCCGGCATCGAATTTCTGAGCGGAATCCCCGCCTACGTCCCTGTGGCGCTCTCGATTTTGGGAGCCGTCTTCTTCGTCCGCGCCCCTGTTTCCCTGCAGATTCGCCTGACTTTTTACATCGTTGTGCTTTCGATCCTGGTGGCAGGGTTCGCGCTTATCGCCGCCGGCCGCGACCGTGATGCGCTGGAGGAAAAATGGAGGGCCAGCGATTCGAACCTGATCAGAAAGACTTTTCTAACCGTGGGTGAAGAGGTCCAGCAGCTGGCCGAACTGTCCGGCTACATCGGCAGCGAGACGAGGCGATTTCTAGCTGGAGATACGGCAGCCGCTGTTCGGGACTCGCTCGCTTTCAATCTCGAAGCCTTCAGAGTCCTGCAAAGTCTGGCGAAGGAGATCGAAGCCAGCGGCAAACTCCCTCCGGGCGCCGAGATCGGGATCCAGCTACTGGACGACAGCGGCTGGAGAATTGCGTGGGCCGGGTGGCCGCAGCCACTTCTTGCAATGGACTATGAACTGCTTCGACCAGGAGAGGATATTCTTTACACACGAGAGGTCTCCCTTTATAGGATCCTCACGCGAATCATCCCCATTCGAGACCCGTCGAAAGCTCCGCGCTGGTATGTCGTCGTCGATACTCCCCTTGAAATAAACTACAAGGTAAATAACAAGTATCTCAAAAGCACGAGCCTCGCCGAGACCATCGCCGGGAAACTAAAAGTCAACGTAAGATTCGATTACTATCCCCCCGCCGCAGGCTTCCAGGACCGCGCCAGGTATCAGGCCGGCCCTGCGGACTCGGCGCTGGCCGGCTACGGATATCCATCATATATCGAGCCGATCTCGAAAATCACCGGCGATAAAACACTCGGGCTCAGCGGAAGAGTCGCGATCAAAAGCTCGTTGGGAAATCCGCTGCTCAACGTTACCGTTCACGGCAGGCCCTTCAGACATTTCGTGGATAGTCATGCCCAGAGTCTTCTTGCGTTCGCAAAGGGCTTCATTGTTCTCGCCCTAATGATTTTATTCATACTCTCCTTGACCCGTTTTCCCCATCGCCTCTCCGGGCGCTTTGGCTTGGTGAGAATTGCCTATGTGATTGTTTTCTTCATTGTCCTCCGGTTTGCAGTTCTCTCGTTAAAGCAGGCACCCTTGACGGGGGGACTCCAGATATTCGATCCCGCAATATTTGCAACCCCTATTTTTAGAGGATTGATGCAGAGCGCCGGGGATCTGCTCATTACGGCGATCTTTCTCGTTACCGCCCTTTATGCTGTTCTCAAAATTGCCCGGCAGTCGCCGGTCGAAGCCAGAGAGCAGCCTTCGCCGAACGCAAAGGGTTTGGTTGTGCTCAAAGGACTGTTCACAGCGGCGGCACTGATTTCAGTTCTCGAGATCGCGCAGAGGTTCATTCATACGGTTGTTGAAAATGCGAATCCACGCCTGCTCGGGGAGACAATGAAGGTTTTTCAATCCCAGGTTCTCGTCCTGCATCTCAGCATGTTCCTGATGTTGTCCGGGTTCTTTCTCGCAGGATTGCTCTGCGCGTGGGGAATGTTGCGAATCAGAGGGATGAGGAATGCACTGTCGGCTGGTGGGATTGCTTTTCTCGTTATCGTTTTGGTCGCAGCTCTCGGTTGGGGTTGGGAATGCGGGTTCATATCGACGCTTCTCCTCGTTTTTCTCGTATTCGCTCCGCGATTTACCCGTAGAGAAGACCTAGTGTCTATCGTCATCGTTGCGTTTTCCTTCGTTGTGATTGGATCCGGGGCGGCATACTTGTTTCTCAACGATGAGTATCAAAACTTGAGAAAGAATAAAATCCAGCTGGAATATGCTGCCGATCTGGCCCAGCCGCTGGATAGCTGGAAGATCTTCGTGCTCGAAGAAATCATGGAGAGCTTTTCCAAAAATCCCACGATCCGCCAAGCATTGAGGAAGCCGGAACCGGAGGTGACGCGCCGGCTTGCATTCGATCTGTGGGCGGGGAGTTCGCTCAGTCTTCTTGGGTACAGCAGCGCGGTCTATGTACTGAGCCCCGAAGACAGCGTGATGGGCCGCTTCGCCGTGGACATGCCGTTTCGTGTGAGGCCTTCCGAAGAGACGGAGAGGACCGATACGGATCCAGCGCAGGAGTGGGTCGTGCTGGATCTGACGAAAAGCACGCCCCAGGGGGATGTTCGTTTTTACCGGGGCATCTTGAACATCGAGGACATCGTCGGCAAAGCGGAAGGCGGTTTCGAACGCGTTCTTCTGGGAAAGATCATTGTGGACGCGCCGTTTTCTTTCGAGAATCTCGCCTGGGCGGCGCGGGCGGGACCGCGGGCTCCAGAATTGCTTCGCAATGTAGAGGTGGGAAGCATCGAGCCGCGGCTCGAAGCTCCCGAAGCGCTTCTTCTCGCACATCTCGAGGATTCGCGGGTTGTGGAGACATCGACAGAGGATCTCCCTGTCGGGTTGAGGCTGCCGGATGAGCAGCTCGAGAAGGCTCGTGGACTCAGGTGGCCCCTCCTCCGAACGGAAGAGGGAACATACAGGTACATGATTCAGGATGCAGGCGATTCGGAGCACACGCTTCTCGTCGGTTTCCAGGTGCCGACTCCGCTGTGGCACGTTCTCCGGTGGTCGACGATTTTTTCCCTTTACCTTTTTTATACCGCCTTCGTTCTTATTGTGATTGTCCTGCTCAAATGGGTTCCGTATCTCGGCTCGCTTCTCCCCACGCTCACTCCCGGCAGGCGATTGGGTTTCCAACAGAAACTTCTCGGATCGTTTTTTATCGTCGCTCTGCTTCCGGCAATCATTCTGGGGATTTTTTCGGTCTATGCCATCCGGGATCGGTTTATTTCGGAAAACAGGGAAGAGGCAATGTACAAAGCTTATAGCGCAAGGAAAGCTATTGCTGCGTTGTTATCCGACGAACTCGACTCGTTCCTGTATCACACCGATCTTCGGATGCTTTTCTCCGGGGAAAAGTCCCCTGAGGAAGTGGTGCCCGGTGACCGTCTCATTAAATTACTGGATGAAAGGGGGACCCATCTCGACTTCACCTCCCGAGGGGAAGCGAGCACCTCCCGAGGGGAGTCAAGCACTTCCCGAGGGGCATCGAGCGAGCCCGAAGGAGAATTGAGCCCAGCCGCAGGGGCATCTGGGGACACTGCTGGAAAGGATCTAACCGATTCGCAAGTGACGTCTGCAAGCGGGGAATTACCGGAGGCCGAATCTCCTGAGAATCTGGAAGAAGCGGTGGCGGGCGGGCTATCGCCGGGGGATATCAGGATCGTGTGGAAGGGGGATATCCCTTACATCGGGATTGTGAGCCAACCCATCATGATGTTTGGAGAAGCGGAGAGACAGAGCGGCTACATTTATTATGCAAGGAGATTGGACGGGGATTTCCTCGTGGAAATCGCCGATCAAGTGGGAACGGATATCAACATATACGATGACGGGCACCTCGTCGCATCGAGCAGGGAAGGTCTGTTGACGGGCGGCTTTATCAGCCCCGTGATGAATGCGGACGCATTCGTGAAGGTGTCTCTGCTTGGCGTGGACCAATCGCTTTCAACCGAACGTGCCGGGGATTACCGCTACCAGGTGGCATACCTCCCGATCGAAAGCGGGAGCAAGATGAAGCGCGCGGCCCTGGGTCTTCCGCTGCTTTTCCGCCCGGAGCCGTATCATGTCGAGGTTCAGAAAGCGACGTCGATCGTGCTCGGGATTTTTGCGCTGCTCTTCGCCGCAACGATCGGTCTCGGGCTTCTGCTTGCGCGAGGGATCTTCGAGCCATTGAAAAGCCTGCTCGAAGGGACGAAACGGATAAGCCGCGGTGACCTCTCGTTCAAACTTCCGGCGGCCAGGTCGGATGAGATCGGTACCGTCGTGAATGCATTCAACGAAATGACGGCGCAGCTCGATCAATCGCAGCGCGTGTTGGAGGAGCGACGGCGGTATCTCGAAGTCATCCTCGTCAACATCGGAACGGGTGTCATGAGCACCGATGAGGAAGACCGGATCCGGACGGTGAACAGCGCGGCGGAACGGATCCTCGGTATCGACGCCAAACGAGCGATGGGGAAAACGCCGGAAACACTCGTCGAGGAAGGGATCGCTCCCGAAATCTTCTCGCTGTTGAAAGGCCGGAGTCAAACGGAGGAACCATTCATTGCTTCCGAGGTCGAAGTGGCTCGGGACGGAACGAAACGCACCATTAAATATATGCTCACAAAGCTCGTTTTCGACGGGAGCTATCTGGGAACCGTTTTCGTGTTCGAGGATCTCACCGAACTGATCAATTCGAAGAAGCTGTCCGCATGGGTCGAGATGGCGCGGCAGATAGCGCACGAGATCAAGAATCCGCTCACACCGATCAAGATCTCCACTCAGTTCATGCAGCGCGCTCACGAAGTGAAATCACCGGAGTTCGACCGGATCTTCGAGGAGGGGTCGCACACGATCATCCAGCAGGTGGATGTGCTGAAGCGGATTGCCGGCGAGTTTTCGAGCTTTGGAAGAATGCAGGAGCTCGATGTCGGATCGCACAGACTCGTCCCACTGCTCCAGGACATCATCAATCCGTATCGAAGCAACACGGCGGGCGTGAACGTTTCGAGCGATTTTTCGTGCGGTGATATAATGGTGGCGGTGGATCCGGAAGCAGTGCGGAAGATCTGCGTCAATCTCATCGAGAACGCCATGGAAGCGATGCCGGATGGCGGATCGCTCGATGTGTCCTGCGAGAAGATTACGATTGATAGTGTCGTCAACGTGAGGGTCACGTTCCGGGATACCGGACCGGGGCTCAACGATGAAGCTCAAGAAAAACTGTTCGAGCCGTATTTTTCGACGAAGACGACGGGGACGGGATTGGGGCTTGCGATCTGCCGGTCGCTGTCACGCGAAATGGGTGGGGAAGTGATGGTTGAGAACGTGTCCGATGGCCCGGGCGTCGAGG
Organism: Candidatus Latescibacterota bacterium; assembly: GCA_011772205.1. GTDB lineage: Bacteria > Krumholzibacteriota > Krumholzibacteriia > WVZY01 > WVZY01 > WVZY01. The sequence goes on along the minus strand of WVZY01000020.1, from coordinate 81,544 downwards.
CGGCGGTGTTGTTCAAAGGGGCATAGGAGACTTTGCTTCTTGTGAGCGCCTACCATTCGAGTTCTTATCTGCTTTGATTCCAGCCAAAATCACTGTTTGAATGTGGATGGGTCCGGAGCTACCGGGGGAAGTTGCAGGCGCCCGCGAAAGATTATCCCGGCTCAGAAACTCGGATTAGCTAAGTCCCCCGCGCCTTTCATCGGTCAACGACACCCTCTTGGAAACCGATCCTCGCCCATCAAAATACCCTGGCCCACTCGCAAACATGCTGTTAACTTTTAATATCTCATATCCCTGATGTCCCGGGCGACATGCAGAGCGCTGAGACTCCGGAGGAAATATGGGAACCGTTGCCCTGATGATCATTGCCTTTTTGGGTTATCTGATTGCCTACCATACCTACGGGCGTTTCCTCGCCCGGAAGATCTTCCAGCTTCGAAAGGACGCCCAAACCCCTTCTCGAGTCCATCAGGACGGCATCGACTTCGTCCCCACGAGGAAGGGGATTATCTTTGGACATCACTACACATCCATTGCAGGAACCGGCCCGATCGTGGGCCCGGCGATAGGAGTGATCTGGGGCTGGCTCCCCGCCTTGATTTGGGTGTTCTTCGGATCCATCGTGATGGGGGCCGTCCATGACTTCGGCGCTGTTGTCATCTCCATGAGGAACGAGGGCAGATCGATCTCGGAATGTGCAGCAAAGTACATCGGCCCACGGGTCCGGTACATTTTCTTTTTGATCATATTTCTTCTCCTGGTGATCATTATTGCCATTTTCGGCGTTGTCATTGCCGCCATTTTCGACATGTTCCCGCAATCCGTGTTTCCCGTGTGGATGGAGATTCCGATCGCTGTGGCGCTGGGCTGGGCCATTTACAACCGTAAGTGGAACGTTACCATCGGCACCGCACTGGCCGTTACGCTCATGTATGTGACGGTGGTGCTGGGGCACTTCATTCCTCTGGAAATGCCCGACTTGATCGCCGGAAGCGAAGCCTCCGGCAGCGAATCGGCAAATGTCATTATGCCCGCAACCGGCCTATGGGTGATCATACTGCTCCTCTATGCGTTCGCCGCCTCCAGCCTGCCGGTAACCACGCTACTCCAACCACGAGATTATATAAATGCGTGGCAGCTGTTCATCGCAATGGGCCTCATCGTCTTGGGGATTCTGGGAACGGCCGCCTCTGGAAAGCTCGAACTCGCAGCTCCTGCCTTGAACACGGCGGCAGCGGGCGCGCCTCCCTTGGTGCCGTTTCTCTTTATTACGATCGCCTGCGGCGCCATTTCCGGATTTCATGCGCTCGTAGCATCGGGGACCACGTCGAAGCAGGTCGCCAATGAAACGGACGCCCAATTCGTGGGATACGGATCGATGATGATGGAAGCGGTGCTCGCGACGTTGGTCATCATCGCTGTCGCCGCCGGCATCGGTCTCGCGTACACGACGGCGGACGGCACGGTGCTCAAAGGAATAGCAGCCTGGGATCATCACTACTCGTCCTGGGTCGCATCGCAGGGCCTCGGCTCGAAGATTACCGCCGTAGTGGTGGGCTCGGCCAACATGATCGAAGCGTTTCACATCCCCCGTCACCTGGGCATCATCATTATGGGAGTGTTCATTGCGTCTTTCGCCGGCACGACTCTGGACTCCGCGACGCGAATCCAAAGGTACGTCATTACCGAGCTGACCAGTCACGCCAGAATGCCGTTTGCCACCAACCGGTACATGGCAACGGCGCTCGCCGTGCTGACGGCAGCAGCACTCGCTTTCGCGACGGGTGCCGATGGCAAGGGCGCTCTGACGCTTTGGCCGATGTTTGGTGCGGGTAATCAACTGCTGGCCGCACTGGGCCTTCTTGTGCTGAGCAATTACTTGCGAACGAAGGGTGGATACAAATATCTCGTGTCCGCCATCCCCTGTCTGTTCATGCTGACCATTACGATATGGGCCGCCTTGGTCAACGAGCGAAACTTCATCGCGGGTGCCCTCGATGCATCAACTGCAGGGGGTGCATCCCTCTGGTTGCTCGCCGTCATCAACGGTGCCGTTATCCTGCTCGCAGGTTGGATGATCGTCGAAGGGGTGGTGTCTCTGGTGAGACTAGGGAACACACCACAGCTCGAAGGAGCGACCGGATAATCAGTCTCTTACCTGGGTACCGCAGTAGTCGAGTAAAGTACCGCTAGCATGGCACGAAGACCGGGTCTGCTTCTAACGTGCCTGCGGCTCCGGCTTGCACGTCTCCCCAGACCCGGACATGGATGAGACGGGGATGGCCTTTTCCTCCTGGAGGGGCTCCCAGAAACCGAAATTATCCTCCTGCACGTTGCAGTAGCCGTTCATTTTGTAGCGGGCGAACGAGTTGTAGCTCCAAGCGAGGTACTCCGATCCACCACCGCTTTGCGTCGTGATGAGAAACCGGTTGGCCAGCTCGCCAATGCCTTTCGCCTGGCCGACGGGAGAATCAGAGTCCCCACGGTTCGCATCGACGGGAACCCACCCGTATCCAGGAAGATAAATCTGCGCCCAACGGTGGAACGCCTCATCGATGCTCGCATCATCGCCCCTCACGACGATGCTCCCCTGGTATCTCGCCGGCAAACCGGCTGCCCGGCAGAGGGACACGAAGGAAAACGTGTACTCGGAACAGGAACCGCTTCCCCTCTTGAGAACGACCTCAGGAACATCCCAGCCGCCGATCATCTCATAGTGGAGACGGTCGATCACATAGTTGTAAATCTTTCTGGCGATCCAGTAAGGATTCTTCTCGTCCCCGACGATCTTTTTCACGGTGTCTTGTATGTAGGGGCTCGAGGTCCGATAGCGTGTGCCGTCGGCGAGATATTTCTTGCGGATGTCCTTGGGAATGTCGTCGAGAGTGCCCGTTGCTTCGGGAAATATGAGATAACGAATCGCCGACACCTTTGCGTTGACCGAGTATGTGAGCGCCGCTTTGCTGCCCGGTGCGATCGTCCCGAGATCGAAAACGGCGCACGGCTGGTCCCATTGATCTTTGGTAATTTTCATTGGGGCGATCGAATAATCGAGATCGGACAGGAGCTCCTGGCAGGGCAGCTTCTCGGGAATCGCCAGGTTCACGGCAACATCCGTTACTTCGCCCGGCCCGTAATTGTTGAGTGCCCAGTAATACTCCACCCGCGCCACGCGCGTATCGGTCAGGCGGTAAGGAACATCGTCCTTCACGATGAGCTGGTAGAGCGTCCGTCTCTGGAAATCGGCATTCCACAGATATCCATCTTTCCAAGCCACCCCCGCTGCGTAAGGACCGGGAGCATCGAGAATCCCGATGACCATCCCGGATTCCGGATCGACCATGTAAAGCTCGTCTTTGATCCGGTTCGAGATCCACAGGTATGTTCCATCGTGAGTCATGCACGTGCAGGATCGATCGGGGACATCGAAGTAAGAAAGAATCGTCCCGTCTTCGGGAAGGACCTTGTATATTTTTTTACTTCTCCCCTCGAGTATGTAAAGCGTGTTATCCGCCCAGGCCAGCCCCAAAGCGCGGGACCCCGGCGCTTGGAAGGTGGTTTCGACGACGCCGCTTTCCAGATCCAGTGCGTAAATGCCGCCCGTATGGCTGTCTGAGATGTAGAGCATCCCATTACCGAATGTCATTCCATGCGGCTTGAGAGTGGGAGCTTTGTGCGTGTTGATGACCGTTCCTTTTGCAGGATCGATCTCGAAGATCGTTGCTTCGCGCCAGTCGGCAAGGAACAGGCGTTTGCCATCCGTGGCAAGTCCCGCAGGATACTTGCAGGGGCTCACCAGCGTGTCCTTAACCGCTCCCGGTGCGGCTCCAGTGGGAACAACGGCAAGGGATGCGAACAGCGCGCAGATGGCGCAGCAAAAAATAACCTTTGAAGCACGAATAGCCGACAAACCGGACATGACCAACCTCCTGTTTTCCGCGTTGCGGAACAGTGTTTCAAAAACGGACTCCCCACAACGCACGGGTTTTCCTCATGATCTCGGAGCTGTGATATCTCTGAAGCGCTTCCAGGCATTATACCCGATTTTCGGCCAGAATGACACCTTCCCTGTGCAGGCGAAGCTCCGGCCCTGCTGGGGGGCAGACAGGTATATGAGCAGAAAAGGCATATTGAACGCGCTGCGCGGGGCACGGCAATTGCTTTTGCCCATTTCGTTTTCTATAATATTAGCAGCAAAGTAGCGCTATCTGACCGCAAGAAGTCCACGGGAAACGCTTGCATCAAAACGACTTGAGGAGTTCATAGCAGAATTTGGGCGGCGATTGCCGCTCGAGCGATCCTCGGGAGAACCGATTCGGCTACGGTGTTGGTTAAAATATGGAGCCGAAATCATCGAGAGCAGCGAGCGCCTCGGCGCGTTTTTTTGTCTGGGTGCACAGGCGCTGGAACGGCACCTGCCTGCTCGGCATCGTGTGCTTTGGGATGGTCTTCATCCAGGCTCAGGAAGCACTGGCACAGTTCCCGACCGGAAACCCGGCAGAGGAATACGGGATTCGTGTCGCCCGCGTCAAATACGGCGGTGGCGGAGATTGGTATTCCGACCCCTCCTCCATCCCCAACTGGCTAAAGGAGTTCGAGCTGCGGACGGGCATCAAAACCTATCCCGAAGAGAAAGTCGTGAGTCTTACCGATGAGAATCTCCGCGCGTATCCATTTCTCTATATGACCGGTCACGGGACGATCCGGCTCACACCGGAAGAACTCGATGCCCTGAGGAGACATTTGGAAGCAGGTGGATTTCTGTACGCCGATGATAATTACGGGATGGATACGTCTTTCCGTTCGATGGTGAAACGGCTATTTCCCGAACATGAACTGGAAGAGCTTCCCAACGAGCATCCGATTTATCATGCGTTTTACGATCTTCCCGGTTTGCCGAAGATCCACGAGCACGACGGCAAGCCCCCGCAGGGATTCGGCCTCCAGGTGGATGGGCGTTTGGTTCTGTTTTATACCTACGAGTCGGACATTGGGGACGGCCTGGAGGACCCGCGGGTCCATAACGATCCGCCCGAGAAACGGGAACTGGCCGTGAAAATGGCTGTAAATATAATTATGTACGCCATCACACAGAACGCGGTGCAGTGAAGAAACCCAAGGGGATCGGTCGCTGGACCAATGCGGACCAGATCCCCAACAGTGAACGCGGAGAATCGCCGCAGTGGAGACCCAAGATCCTTATAAGGCAAAGCTGAGACGCCAGTTACTCCGCATCCTGGCGAAAACGGCCGCCCTACGATTCGCATCGGGAATGCTCGGTTTTCTCGCCGTTGGCGCATGGGTGTTTCTCTGCGTGATTCTCTGGGCGGTGGTGGCGGATTCCCCACCCATGTGGCAGGCGTTCGCCGCAAGCCACCTCGCACTCGTTATCTTCGCCGGTCTTTTCTTTTATTTCGTTCTTCTGCCGTTAATACGGCTCCCGAGTTTGGGCAAACTCGCCGCCCAGGTCGAAGATCGGAAGGATCTCAAAGACATCCTCCGCGCCGGGTATGAATTCGCAGGAGATGAAGAAGCCGGCCGGCGGTACGCGCCGGACCTCGTGCGCGAGGTCATTCGGTGGGCGGTGCAGTCGATCACCGGCCTGGAAATCCGTTTCCTCTTTTTAACGAGGCGGACTCTGGCGCTCGTCCCGATCGCCTATGGCGCCCTAGCTGTCCTATTGCTCTTTGCGCTGGTCAAACCGGCGTTGCTGTTCGATGCGGGGAAACGAGTGATCGATCCGATGGAATCGGCGGCGATGGAACACGCGGCGAACCTGTTTGTAACACCGGGGGACGTTACCGTGCTGTCCGGAAGCGATGTGGAGGTCATCGCGATGGATTTCGGTGAGGCGGAGCAGCCCGTCCAGTTGAGCTACAATCTCATGAACGGTTTCTGGAAAACGGAGCCCACCACCCCATCGGATCCGGATGACGGCGGTGCATTCAAGAAGCACGCTTACACATTTAAAAACCTGCGCAACAGCATTTCTTATTATTTCGTTTCGGCCGGCAGAAAAAGCGCCACACATACGATCAACGTTGTCAACAAACCCATCGTCACGAATTTGACGCTCACGCTCACACCCCCGGCGTATACAGGTGAGCCTCCGCTGAAAATCGAGGACGGTGGAGGCAATGTCAAAGCCCTCGAAGGCACCCATGTTGCAATAGAGGGAACGTCGAACAACTTTCTGAGCGACGCCCGCGTGCGGTTCGATGAGGGGAAATCCCGGAAAATCCATTTCGAAGCTCACTCGTTTCAGTTCGATTTCACCGCGTTGAAAGATGGTTATTATGCGATCTTTCTCGAGGACACGCTCCATTACAAGACGGATGGCCCGCTGATGCACACCATCGAGGTGTTCGACGATCATCCTCCATCGCTCGATGTCCTGGAGCCGTCGGACGATCCGGAGCTGCCGCGGAACTACCGAGTTAACTTGAGCTTTATCGCCTCCGACGACTACGGCGTCAACGACGCTGCGGTTTTCCACCGAAAGGGTGGGGACGAGGGTTTTCGCAAGACACCGATTCCTCTCGGAGATCAGGTCGGCAAGAAGGACATCGGCGTGGCATTCGTATGGAGCCTCGAAGGAATCAGCCTGTTCCCTGGAAATTACATCGAGTTCTACATCGAAGTGAAAGACAACAACGTAGTGACCGGTCCCGGCACAGCGAAGAGCCGTGTGTTCGTGCTGTCTGCACCCACGATGGCGGAGCTCTATGAAAAGGTGCGCGAGGAAGAAGCAGAGCGAAGCGCGCTGTTCGAAGAGGCGATCCAGGAGGGAAAGGCTCTGAAGGAGCGCCTGGAGAAGCTCGAGAGGGAATTCATCAAAACGGAGAAACTCGAGTGGAGCCAGAAAAAGGAAATCGATAAGGCCGTTGCGTCGCAACAGAGCATCGAACAAAAAATCGAGGAGATACAGAAATCACTGAATGAATCCCTGCAATCGCTTTCAGACAATCGAATGACATCGGAGCGAATCGGGGAAAAGCTCGAGGAAATCAACAAACTGCTGGAGGAGATCAACAGCGAAGTGTTGAGGGAATATGTAGAGAAGCTCCAGGAAGCGATGGAAAAACTCAAACCCGAGGACATCCGGAAAGCGCTCGAAGACTTGAATGTGAGTGCCGAGGAGCTTCTCGAGCGGCTGAAGCGAACGGCGAGCCTGCTGGAAGAAATCCGGAAAGAACAGCGGATGGAAGAACTCGTTAGAGAAAGCGAGGGATTGCTGGAGGAGCAGCGAGAACTCAACGAGGGGACCGGGGATGTCGACCCGAAGAATCAATCCGAGCTGAACGAGCTGTCGGAAGCACAGGAGGCGCTTGCTGATAAAACCGATCGGCTGAAAAGTGACATTGAGCAGTTCGCAAACGAAGTCAATGAACCGGAATCGGCTTCCAACCTCCGAAAGGCATCCCAAGAGCTATCTCAGAAGCAAACCTCGCAGAAGATGCGCAACGCTTCACGCAAGCTAAACATGGGCCAGCCTCAACAGGCGCAGGCCGATCAGCAGCAGGCCCTCGAAGATCTGGTTGACCTGTTTACGAAGATGTCCACTGCACAGATGGCCATGCAATCGGGCATGGGAAAGAGATTGTCGATCAATCTCCAACGAATCGCCAAGCAGACTCTCCGTCTTTCCTTCAAACAGGAAGATCTGGCGGGGCGAATCCAGGACCGGCTTTCGTCCGACCGGCAGGGGAATTTACGCAGTTTGGCCAGTGAGCAGCTCAGCTATTCCAATGCGCTGGAGAGGCTAGCCGACGATCTCGAAGAAGTGGCCCGGAAAACGCTTGCGGTATCTCCATCCCTTCTCAAGAAAATCGGAGAGTCGCTCTCCAGGATGAGGAACTCGGTTCTCTTCCTCGACCAGAACAAAGCGCTGATGTCGTATGCCAACGCCAGCCAGGCGGTCGGATCGCTGAACGAAGCGACGATCAAACTCCTCGAAACGTCGAAGAGCTGTTCTGATGGCTCCAGCGGTGCGTGTGCGGGGCTCAGCGCGTTGATGGAACAGCTGCTTGCGGGAGAGCAGCAAATTCTCCAGCAGACGAAGGATCTCCTGGCGCTCGAGATGTTACAAGAGCAAATGCGCCAGCAGTGGCAGGCGGAACTCGAGCGGCTGGCCGGGCAGCAGCGAACGCTGAAGGAAATCGCCGAGGAGATCGACAAGACGCTCGATGAGAACGAGGGGTTGCTGGGGCGTCTCGATAAAACAATTGAGGAAATGCAAGAGGTTATCCGCGACCTCGAGATGGGCGCTGTGGATGAGAGCACTCTGGAGAAAGAGCAGCGAATCGTCAGCCGCCTCCTCGATGCCCAGCGGTCGGTGCATACGCGGGACTACGAAAAGATACGGAAGAGCGTGACAGCGGAGGATATTTTCTCGCGCAGGGTAGGGGAAGATTCGAAAACCCATTCCGCCCAAACGCTCCGCGAGGCGATCCAGCGCGCAATGAAGCTCAAAGCTCCCGGAGAGTTCGAAGATCTGATCCGGCTGTACTTCCGTGCGCTTGCCGAAGAGGCTGCGGGGAGCGGTGGTTCTGGGCGTGAATAACCGCTCTCGAGGCACCGAGCTCTATGAGACGAACGCACCGTATGAATGAAGTCGCTGGGAAATGAAAGGAAGTCCTTTGTTTTTCCGAAGAGCAGCATGGATCCTTTTTGCAATGAGTCTCCTTTTCCTGCCGTCGTATGCAATGACCCAAAAGGTGCAGGACCGGGCACCCTCTGGTCTCAGCAACAAAGTGCGTACGCGGGAGATCCAGAAGGCGCTCCTCGAAGCAACACGCCTCCTGAGAGAAAATCCAAGAAAAGCGATCGACCTCCTCAAACGTCTGAACGAGAGGTTCCCCGATCAGCCAAATGTCCTCGTCCATCTGGGTCACGCATATCAGGCCGTTGATTCCGTTGATTCGGCGATGGTGATGTACCGGCGGTGCCTGGTGATCAACCACACGAGTCTGGAAGCCGCAAAGTCCCTGGGGATGCTCTATTTCTCTCAGGGTGAAAACGAGAGAGGGGAAGGGCACTTCAGGCGGTTCCTCGAGACCAGCGGACACAGCCTGGCCGCCTACAAGATGGTGGGCACCTCGATGGCGGAACTGGGCTATTACGATCTCGCTCTGAATGTTTTTCGGGAGGGGAGGACGCGCAGCGATGCCCATTACAGGCTCACGCTCCATATCGCCGATCAAGAGAAAGCAATGGGTAACTACCGGGCAGCACTCACCGAGTATTTGAATTATGTCGATCGATTCCCCCCCAGCTACGCCACAGCCAAACAAAGGATCATACAGCTTTTCATAAGCGCCGAGGGAGCTGAGCGAAGTAGTGACGAGTGGAGGGCGCTTCTCGAAGTGGCCGAACGACGGGCCATTCGGTCCATGAAAGCTCGCAGGGAAATCAAGGATATATTGTCGAGTGTGTACTTGAATGGGGGGCTGCTCGAAAAAGCTCTAGAAGCAGCCCTCGAAGCGGATCAACCTGGTCAGTCAGATGGAAGAACGCTCTATCTGCTCGCAGATGGGCTTCGCAACGGTTATATAGAACAATCATCACGCGAGAAGCGGCGCTACTTCGACCTCTGCATCAGGGCTCTGGAAGCTTATATAGAGCGACATCCGAAAACGGTTCAAACACAGCGTGCAGCATACAATCGAGCCTCGCTTTTGGCCGACGCCGCCAAGGGGCTCGTTCCCGGTTTCGAGGGTGAGCGGCGCCAAGCGGTAATCCAAAACGCAATCGACGAGCTCGATCGTGTTTTTCGGAAATACCCTGGATCCGAGGAAGCGAGTCTTGCCGCAGTCGAGAAAGGAGATCTGCTCTTCGAGGTTCAGAGGAAGCCGCGGGAAGCCCTCGCCGCTTACAATGAGGGACTGAAACGCGCCCGCGCAACGCGGGGAGTTTTCGTGGAAAAGATCGGGAGAATGTACCTCATTCTGGAAGAATACGATCTCGCACGCCGGCATTTCGCGAAGTTCATCCGTTCCTCGAACGAGGAGCGCCGCGAAGCAGGCATCTATTATACCGGAGTACTGTTGGGTTTCACGGGTGAGTACGAAATGGCGAGGGACACACTCACATCACTTGCCGAAACAAACCCGGCCTCTATTTATGCCAACGACGCCATCGAGCTCGCGTGGCTTATCGAAGAGGGGCGGCAGGGTGACGAAAAGTTGTTGGGACGATTCATTGACGCGTTGAAGGCTGAACTTGCGAACGACACCTCGGCAGTAGCTGAGCACCTCGAGCGTGTCATCGCCAGAGGTCCCGCAGCGAAATTGCATGCTCGGGCGCTGTACAAGCTTGGCGGTGTATACGCTCAAATGGGTGATTTCGAGCGGGCGCTGGACAGCTTCCAGAGTTTTCTGGATTTGTACCCCCGGCATGACCTCCGCCCGGACGTCCACAGAGCTGTCGCGCGCGTCTACGAACACGGCCTCGGAAACGTGGATCTCGCGCTGAAGGAGTACGAGCATATTCTTGCAAAATTCCCGAAGTACCTGCTTCTGGACGAAGTGAGGGCCGACATAAACCGGCTCAAGCCGGAGGAGAACGACGGCAAATGATACGATCGAGTCACCACCTCTTGTTTCTTTTTTGCGTTTGTGCGGGAGCTTTTATCCTTCTGTGTCCTGCATTCTCTCATGCCGCGTCCATTCTTGTACCGATGGATCTCGCCCAAACCAATCATCTCAAAGCCTACGGTCTCGCATATCATGCTCTCGAAAAGGGGCACACGATTCAATGGCTTCTCAACTATCGTGGAGGAAGCTTTCTCATTCCGATGGATGACGGGGTGCTGTACGAGGCGAGATTGAAAAACATCACCGTGCAGGATCTATCCGCTTCAGAAGTGGCGCTTATCTATGCGGAGATCGAAAAAGAAAACATGGAAACGATCGTTCTGGAAAAGGCACCACGAATCGCCGTTTATATACCCCCGGTAGCTCAGCCGTGGGACGACGCGGTGATGCTCGCACTGACTTACGCGGAAATTCCATTCGACAGGGTTTTCGACGAGGAGGTTCTTGCCGGAGTGCTCGACCGCTACGACTGGCTTCACCTCCACCATGAGGATTTTACCGGGCAGTATGGCAAGTTCTACGCCGCGTACCGTCACGCTGAATGGTATAAAACCCAGCAAGTCCAGTTCGAGGCGCTCGCGAGAAAGCTCGGGTACGATAAGGTGTCGGAGGAAAAGAAAGCCGTGGCGGAAAAGATCAGGCAATATGTGCTCAACGGCGGATTCCTTTTTGCGATGTGTTCGGCAACGGACACTATTGACATAGCGTTTGCCGCAAACGGCATCGACATTGCTCCCCGTGAGTTCGATCACGACGGCATCACGCCGGGATTCCAGGATATGCTTCAGTATGACCGCTGCTTGGCGTTTACGAACTTCCGGTTGATTTCCAATCCACTCGTGTACGAATTCTCGGACATTGATACCAGCGACTATGTCAAAGCCAGGGGCAGCGAGGCGGATTACTTTACGCTCTTCTCGTTCTCTGCGAAGTACGATCCTGTCCCTACGATGCTTACACAAAACCACGTTAACGTGGTCAAAGGCTTTCTCGGCCAAACCACGGGATATAAAAAATCTCTCGTCAAGAAAAGCGTTGTCATCCTCGGTGAAGACCAAGCCCACAGCGAAGTTAAGTATCTGCACGGCAACTTCGGGCGAGGGACATTCACGTTTCTCGGGGGTCACGATCCGGAAGATTATCAACACGCCGTCGGAGATCCTCCAACAGATCTTTCCCTGCACGTGAACTCACCGGGCTACCGCTTGATCCTCAACAATATCCTGTTCCCGGCCGCCAAAAAGAAGAAGATGAAGACGTAAGGGATTCGGGTGGTTTAAAGACTACGAGTACTTTGATCGCCTTTCGGCTCATGGTCCCAGCGCGCGTCTAAAGTTGCAGCGCGCTGCGGAAATCACCTCACGGCGATCAAAGTACTCGTAGCGTCAATGCCCGACTCATCCGTCTCACTTCCGTGAATGACCTTGACAACTTCCGATTTTTAGCGAATAATATCGGCACTGAAAGGTGGGTATGGGATCCGGTGAATTGGGGTTAGGCCGTTCCCTTTCAGAGCCCCAAAGCGTATTGGGAAAACCGGTATAATAAAGTAACCGTTGCGCCCCCGCTGCAATGGGGTAAATCGAAACTCGGGATCAAATGCTATAGTTTTGTCCTGGGATTGAAACGGCCAGCCCGGGCCGGCGCTCCTTGAAGCAAAATCAAAATATTGAGTGCCCTGTGATGGAGACGGAGGTGAAGCGGCTGGATTAATACGGGAATCCGGCGAGGACAATGACGGTGGAGAAAAATTTTCCCGATTGCTTGAAATGTAGGAATGGTGTGCTACTTCCTCTTTCGGATTATGGTCGGGACGGCGCTCCCATCATGTATAAAGCTTGGGTATGTAACAATCCTGAGTGCGGATTCAACATCCGAATCGACAACGGTGAAATCAGCTTGGGGAGGGATATCAGCACTTCCGTGAAATAGTTGCCGCGCCTCCTCGAGGAAATTGTCAAGCGCAAATATCCTGGGGTGACGCTCAAGGAGTCTCCGTTTCGGTGTCTCCTTTTTTTATTTTGACGAGGAAGAAGGCAAGAAATACAACGGACGCTACAAGGAGCCGCGTGTCCTGTATGTAGAAAGGAGGATCGTCCAGATGATCTGCCGGCGTCGTGACAAGCTGAATGAATGAGACGGCGTTGAAAACCGCATGGGAGAGAATTGTGTACGTAAGGTTTTTCGTCGCGTAAAAAATAAAGCCAAGAAGTATTCCAAAGAGTGACACACTAATGAGCAAATGGGCGCTCAGGTGAACGACGCCGAAGAAAAGCCCCGCCATGATGAAAGCCAGGACACCATCCATGTTCCGGGTGAAAACCTGCTGCACCAAACCTCTGAAAACGAGTTCTTCTGCGAAGGGAACGACGACGCACAAACCGAGAAACGTGATGGCCACAGCCCCGGCACCTTCCGGTTTGAGGGTTTTCAAGCTTTCCGTGAACTCGGTAGGTACGGGGAACATCCGCTGCGAAATGATATATATGAAATCGATGGTGACTATGCTCATGATCGTTGCCAGGATTACGTAAACACCCATGGTCGATTTGGGCGGGAGGATGCGGAGCTGCTGCTTGAATCCTAGGGGAGAGCGCCGAAAAAAGAGATACATTGGAATAATAATGCCCACGAGTGATGAGACGCTGATGCCGATCCGCAGCTGATCCAGAAAGACAAAGAGTCCCTGGAGGTAAATGCTGCTCATCACACAAGCGATACCAAAGAACAACAGGAAGTAGTTGTTGACTACCGTGAAGATATCAGGAGTCTCCAATTCATAGTTGCTTTCGTCTCTTTCTTCCATTAACCTTACCTCGAATTGCCATTCTTGGTTAATCCTCCTCCGGGCAACTTTCGCAGTTCGCGCCTTTCCGCGCGGGCGTCGCTGGTTCGTTTATTGTACGGCAAGTTTACTCATTCTCCAACAGATTGATGCCGATGATCAAAGTTGCGATTTTCGACCTGGATAACACGCTGACGGATTTCAAAGGGATGAAAGAAAACGCCGTTGATGCGGCCGTGGAGGCAATGATAGATGCCGGCCTGCTTTTTCCACCCAATGAGATCAAGCAAAAGGTCTACGAGGTTTACGAGAAGAAGGGAATCGAGTTTCAACACGTTTTCGACGTTGTGCTGGAGGAACTTCTCGGCGAGGTCAACTACAAGATCCAGGCGGCGGGAATCGTCGCCTACCGGAGGGCCCGAGAAGCGTCACTCGTCCTGTATCCTCATGTCAGAGTGGCCCTAATTGGTCTGATGAAGCGCAACATCCGGCTCGCGGTGGTCTCTGATGCGCCGCGTAAGGAGGCCTGGCTGAGACTCTGCTACCTTCAGCTGCACCATATATTCGATTTTGTGCTTACCTACGACGATACCAAAGCTATGAAACCGAGCCCGATTCCATTCAGGCGCGTGCTGCATCACTTCCAGGTAAAACCTGACGAGGCGATCATGGTCGGTGATTGGCCCGATAGGGATATTACCGGCGCCGCACAAGTGGGTATCATTACCGTTTTTGCCCGCTACGGGGATACGTTCGGGACAAAGGAGAGCGGCGCTCACTATGATATCGATGATATCGTCGAGCTACTCGACATCGTAGATGAATTGAACAAGTCCAGCGGCTCGATAGGAAAACATTGAGCCGCGATCGATCACGGGCGCTGAACCGTGTGCCCCACCTGCATGTGCATTTGCTCCTCGTGCTTTTCATTCGGGAGTCGGAGGCGCTGTTTACATATCGACCCGAACGAGCGAGGTTATTATGGAAGTCCTCACCACCGAGCAAATGAAAAAAGTTGATGAGGAGACAATCAACCGGATCTGTCCGGGCCTCGAGCTCATGGAACGGGCAGGGAAGGCTGTTGCCGATCATGTTCTGCGGCTAATGGGGGAGAGTCTCGGGACGCCCTTCAAAACGGTCGTATTTGCGGGAGCGGGAAACAACGGAGGAGACGCTTTCGTTGTCGCACGCTATCTCAGCAAGGAGGGGTGCGCGGTTTCCGTGCATCTTCTCAAACCTCCAGAGAGTCTCCCCGTGGACGCACAGAAGAATTACTTGAGGCTGTCCGAAATCATCAAGGCGAACGAACAAGTCCGTCAGGTTGATGCTTCACGCCCCAACTGGCCGGAAATCGTCAAAAAAGACCTCGCCGGGGCGCATGTCGTCGTCGATGGGTTGTTCGGTACGGGCATCGACGGACCTCCTCGCGGGCGCGCGCTCGAGATGATCGAGCTGATGAACGCAAGCGGAGTGCCCGTTGTGAGCATCGATATCCCATCTGGCGTACAGGGAAGCAGTGGGGCCGTACCGGGGGCGGCGGTGCGTGCCACCTGCACGGTGACAATCGGCCGTCCCAAGCTGGGGCTCCTGTTCTACCCGGGTAAGAGCTTCGTCGGTGAGATGATCGTGGCGGACATAGGATTTCCGTCAGAGATCGTCGATAAGTACGCATCGGGTGTCCACATTCTCGATTGGCAAACAGCATCGGAGCGCCTGCCGGAGAGGTCCCCGGACGCGCACAAGTACCGGTGCGGAACCCTTCTCATTATCGCCGGTAGCCGGGCGTATACGGGGGCAGCGCTGCTGTCGGCAACGGCGGCGCTCAGGATCGGGTGCGGTATGGTGTATCTCGCGGTGCCGCAGGGGATTCGAGATCTCATTGAGAGCGCCAGCTGGGAGACGATCACCATTCCGCTCCCTGAGACCGAGGAAGGAACGTTTTCACGCGCAGGGCTGTCCGCTCTCAAATTCCACATCGAAAAATCGGATGCGCTCGCCGTCGGCCCCGGGATAGGACGGCATCCGGAGACGGATCAGTTTGTGCAGGACTTGCTCGCCGGCGCGGGGAAGCCCATTGTGCTCGACGCCGATGGTCTGAATGCCTTCGCCGGTAACAGCAAAGCGTTCGCTCGCGTCAAATCACCGCTGGTGCTGACACCTCATACCGGCGAGCTGGAGAGACTTGTCGCCGCCGAGGTCCCCAGGGACCCGCTCGGTCAAATCGAAAAAACCGGAGACGTAGCGAAATCCACCAAAGCAGTGCTTCTCCACAAGGGAGCCCCCACACTCGTCGCCTCAGCGGACGGGGAAGTTTGGATAAACACCAGCGGCAGCTCGGCGCTCGCCACGGCCGGGTCGGGGGATGTGCTAACAGGCTTTGTGGGGAGTTTTCTCGCTCAGGGGTCTCCCGCCCTGGACGCTGCCCTGATCGCAAGCTTTGTCCACGGAAAAGCGGGAGAATACGCAGCTGCAGAGATGGGGGTCCGTGGTGTCATTGCCGGGGATCTCCTGTGGGAGATCGGGAAGGTTCTGCTCGAAATCGATGATCTCCTCCCCGATGGATCCCCCTATCGACCGGGGATCGAGGAATCCCCCTGAGGCGTCCCGCCCGAATCTTTGCCCCGTGGGTTGGGTCTATATTGACAATGGCACCTCGTTTGCTTAAATTCTGTTTTTTCCAGGCAATTAAGCTTGAGCTTTACACTCCCCCGAACCAGTAAAACCCTGGAGGAAGATGTTCCCATGGAAAAAAGAACCCCGCGTGAAGTGATTGATTTTGCCAGGGAAAACGGCGCCGAAGTGGTCGATTTCAAATTTCTGGATTTTCCCGGGACGTGGCAACACTTTAGCGTTCCCGTTGAAGCGCTCACAGAAGAGAGTTTCGAGGAAGGATTCGGATTCGATGGATCGAGCATTCGCGGGTGGCGCAACATCAACGAAAGCGACATGTTGGTCATACCCGATCCAGGAACGGCTTTCATGGATCCTTTCACCAAGGATCCAACGCTAAACCTCATTGGAAACATATATGATCCGATAACGAAGGAGCGCTACTCGAGGGATCCGAGGGCCGTGGCCATCAAGGCCGAGAATTACCTTGCAAGCACGGGTGTTGCGGACAAAGCGTACTTCGGACCCGAAGCGGAGTTTTTCGTCTTCGATGACGTCCGTTTCGATCAGAGAGAGAATCAAGGGTTCTATCATATCGATTCGAAGGAAGGGTGCTGGAACTCGGGGCGGGAGGAGAATCCGAATCTCGGTTACAAGCCGCGCTTCAAAGAAGGTTACTTTCCCGTGCCGCCGACCGATTCGCTCCACGATTTGCGATCAGAAATGATGCTGACGCTCATTAACGTGGGCTGCGAGGTCGAGACACAGCATCACGAAGTGGCAACAGCGGGACAGGGCGAGATCGATCTCAAATTCGATACGCTCATTAATATGGGGGACAAGCTGCTTCTTTATAAATATGTGATCCGAAACATCGCAAAGCGTAACGGCAAAACGGTCACTTTCATGCCCAAACCGATTTACAACGACAATGGTTCAGGGATGCATGTTCACCAAAGCCTTTGGAAGGGAAACAAACCTCTTTTTGCGGGGAACGAGTATGCTGGAGTAAGTGACGCCGCGCTGTACTATATCGGCGGCATACTCAAACACGCGCCGGCGATCCTTGCGTTCTCTAATCCTACAACCAATTCGTACAAACGTCTCGTGCCGGGCTTCGAGGCGCCCGTGAACCTGGCGTATTCGCAGAGAAACCGCAGCGCTGCAATCCGAATTCCGATGTACTCGCCGTCACCGAAGTCCAAGAGGATTGAGTTCAGGTGTCCGGACCCCACTTGCAATCCGTACCTGGCCTTTTCTGCGATGATGATGGCAGGTCTCGATGGAATCCAGAACAAGATTCACCCGGGTGAGCCGCTCGATAAGAACATTTACGATCTCCCCCCCGAGGAACTAAAGGACATCCGGAAAACACCGGCGTCCCTCGAGGATGCTCTCCGGGCTCTCGAGAGCGATCACGAGTTTTTGCTCAAAGGGGAAGTGTTCACCGAAGACGTGATACACACATGGATCAATTACAAGCGGGAACGCGACATAGCGCAGCTCGCCCAGAGGCCGCACCCCTATGAGTTCTTCTTGTATTACGATGCGTAGAGAGATGTTTTGTCCAGCCCCATGAGCGTTCAACCGCAAAAGCCCGCCGGCGTCGACGAGGAGGATGCGTTTTCTCTTCCTGCCCTCATTACAGGCGGCGCATCGATCCCAAGAAACGTGTTTCTCGAAATGTGCCGGGATTACCTGTCCCATCTACAGGAGGAGCTCCTCGGCCTGGACAAGCCCAGCGATTTCACTGGGAGAAGATTCGTCAATTCGTACAGCAAGATCGTGGATGCCGTCGTAGGGATGGTGTTCTTTCGAGCGCTCGAGGAGAACCATCTCCCGGCCGAGAAAGCTGAGATCGCCGTTCTTGCGTTGGGTGGGTACGGGCGCGAAGAACTCGCCCCCTACTCCGATGTGGACATCTTGTTTCTTTGCAAACGAAAGACCCGTCAGGTCAAGCGGGTAGCGACGATTTTCATCCAGCTGATGTGGGATGTGGGCTTTGAGCTGGGCCACTCCGTTGAATCCCTCGTTGAGAGCGAAAGCGTTCTCGCCCGCCACCCCGACACGAAGACGGCGCTCCTTGAGAGCCGGTGGATCTGCGGTTCGCAGCGGATCGCACGGGAGATTTGTAAACAGATTTCACGGATCCGGCGAAAGGACCGCGAGGAGTTCCTCATCAGAAAAGTCAAGGACGCACGCACGCGCCACAGGAAGTACGACAACAGCTACCAGCTCGTCGAACCCAACGTAAAATTGAGCCCGGGCGGTCTCCGTGATTATCAAACACTCGGCTGGCTCGGAATGGTGGCAAAGAGGAACGCGGGTTTTTCTGCTCTGAGAAACAAAGGGCTACTTCTACCTGGAGAAGAGAAAGCGCTGAATCAAGCCTACGACTTTCTTCTCAAAGTACGCGTAGTGCTTCACACAGCCACGCGATCCAAGCAGGATCAGCTCACCGTGCGAATGCAAAAAACAATCGCGGAGCAGCTTGGATACGGCAGCAGGGGCGACCACCTCGGTGTTGAGCTCTTCATGAAGGATTACTATACGAACACGCGCACAATTTTCCGAATTACGGAAGACATCCTCGAAGACCTGCAATTCGGATCTGCAAGCGATATTTTGTTGGGCAGAAAAAAGGTTGTACGCGATGGCAACAAACTCAATGTCAGAATCGACAGGAGAAAACTCCGGTCTGATCCCTTGTATGTTTTCAACCATCAAAAACAGGTTGGACTCAAATTGGACAGGGCGGTCAAACGCCGCCTGGCAGCTGTACTGGAGTCGGACCTCACAGGGCGCAGAGAAATTGCACGAATGCGCAAGAGATTTGCTGAGCTGTTCCGGAACGGAAAAAACAACTCGCTGATCCTTCACGCAATGCATGAAACGGGGTTCCTGGGACAGGTGATTCCAGAATACAACTTCCT
Organism: Candidatus Latescibacterota bacterium; assembly: GCA_011772205.1. Classification (GTDB taxonomy): domain Bacteria; phylum Krumholzibacteriota; class Krumholzibacteriia; order WVZY01; family WVZY01; genus WVZY01. The sequence continues at coordinate 62,621 of WVZY01000020.1, read as the reverse complement.
TTCGTGTCTCAAGCGGTACGATCTTTACCATCACTACACAGTGGACGAGCACAGTTTCAAGGTCGTGCGAAATCTCGAGCTCCTCATCCGAACTTCCGGGGCGAGGTTGACCCCTTTTGGCCGCCTCTACTTCGAGATCCCCGACAAACAGGTGCTGTTTCTGGCCGCGCTGCTCCACGATGTGGGAAAAATCGAGGGACGGGGGCATGCGAGGAAAGGGGCGGTTATCGCGCGAAAGATACTCACGAGGATATTCCTCAAACCGGAGCAGATCGATGCGGTATGTTATCTGATCGAGCACCATCTTCTGATGTCACACTTCAGCCAGAGACGAGACCCAACCGATATTGGGACGCTCGAAGCGTTCTGCTCCAAGGTAAAAAACAGGACAAACCTCAAGTATCTCTGCCTCCTCACGTACGCGGACCTCAAGGCGACGTCCCCCGTTGTTTGGACCGAATGGAAACGAAACCTGGTCTGGGCGCTGTACCTGAAAGCCCATCAGTACATGGCGAAAAAAGAAAAGCGCCCCGAGGCATTCTACAAGGCAAGAAAGCGAGATATCCTCAAGACGTTTCCCCCCGGCGCACAAAGAGAGAAGGCCCTCGAGCATCTCGATTTGCTCCCGGGACGCTACCTTCTCACGATGCGTCCATCGCAGGTGAAGGCGCATCTCAGGCTGGTCGATCGCCTGGAGGAAGAAAAAGCAGTGGTTGTCGCGAAAAAGAGGAGGCATTCGACAGAAATTACATTCTGTACGCCTGACAAACCCTTCCGACTGTCGCAGCTCTGCGGCGTGCTCACGATGAACGATCTCAACATACTCCATGCTCATGCATTCACCAGGAAGGATGGCAAGGTTATCGATGTCTTCCATGTCGAGGATCTGATAGAGGGAGCATCCCTTGGCGAGGAGCGGGTTGAAAGTGTCAGGGAAGATCTCCTGTCCGTTCTCCGTGGGCCGGGGGACATCCGCTATCGGGTGAATGCTCACGTGGAAAAGTGGAAGCGCAGGCGCGACGCATCCATCCCTGTTCCCCTCAAAGTCGAGATCGAGAACGATTTATCCGGTGATTTCACGATCATCGATATATTCGCACCGGACGCGCCGGGGCTGCTTTTCAAAATTACGTACGCGCTTTCGAGCGAGGGGCTCGTGATATACCGCGCGAGGATTTCGACCGAGGCGAACCGGGCAATCGATGCTTTTTACGTGCACGGCAGAGACGGTGGGAAAGTGACGCGCGCTTCGAAGTTGAGGAGGATTCGGACGCGGCTGGAAAAGGAGATTGCCTAGAATACCACTGAGATCAACGTCTCCCTTCTCTACATAAAAACGAGCGTTCATGCAACCTTTTCAATAAATCGTTCGAAAATGCTGCGAACTGCCCGCTTGACACTTCTGATTTCATCTCTAATACCGACTCGCAACGGAAAACCCAGGTAGTCGAAGGTTCTCTCGACATAACTCTCGAGATAACGCTCACGCTCATCGGATTGCGGGATCGCAAATCCCTGCAGCTCGAGAATGTACTCGAGCTTCGAGTAAAACTCAAGTGCCTCTTTGCAGACGGTGGACTCGTCCTTGTCGAGCATTCCTGCTTCTTTCAACATATCGAGACGCTCGCCCGTGAATGCCGTAAAGGGAAATCTTGCGGCGGCTGCTATTTTGGCTATTCCAATCCCACACAGGTATTCGATGTCATAGCGTCCACCGGGGGAGCGTTTTGTTTCCCAAGTAAGGCCGGTTTTTTGGCCCAGCACGTCGAGTTTTCTCCTCATGAGGAGGAGCGGTTCGATTTCGTTCTTGGCAAATGGCGTTGTCAGCTCCCCCTCGAGTACACCTAGAAATGAATGGGCGATCTTCTGGTCGCCCCACCAGAGGGCGCACTTCGAAAAGGCGATCCGCTCCCACAGCGACATGCGATTTTTGAAATAATTATCGTAGAACTGCAAATCCTGCACGAGCGGTGCGTTGGCTCCTTCTCCGCGGAGCCTGAAATCCAATTTGAAGATCCTGCCTTCCGTAAAAACTCGGTTGATCGTCTGGACGTTTCGCGTAATAGCTTCGGTGTCTTCTACATTTGAGACGACTAGAAGGTCGGCATCGCTTCCATATCGCGGTTCCCCAACGCCAAAGGAGCCCATGGCGAAAAGCGCCGCCTGCGTTTCCTCTTCAAAAGCGCTATCGAACGCATCGGCGATCGAACGCTTGGCGAAAGACGCACGGGATGCCGCGAGCCTGTCGGGAAACGAGCGTGCTTCGAAGTCCACGAGGAACGAAGCGAGATGAAGTCTGTCTAGAGCTTGTCTCAACTCTTTTTGCAGCGAGCCGATAACGATGTCCTTGTCTGTCATCGATTTTTTGTCCAGACGTTTGAACCCTTCCCAAACCGGCTGATGGTCAAGAGAGGCCCGGATCAAATCCTCCGGGTCCACGAGAAGCGCATCGAGGGTTTCGATGCGGCTGCATAGATAGTCCGTCAGACGGGATGAGACACCGGCGAGCGCCACCACCAGCGCACGGGCCCCATCGGATTCCCTGAGGAATTTGTAAAGTGCGTATTCGCTCCTCCCCGCTGCTGCAATTCTGGAGACGTTTGTGAGCGTCAGCCCGGGATCGCCTGTGGTTGAAACAACGTCCAGTAAGTGCGGGAGCAAGTCGGCAAATGCGGCCCGAGTATTTCGGTCCAGCAGCCGGGGGAACGACCCATAAGCCATCGTATGGATGACTTTGATGGCTCTCTCTGGATCTGCAATACCACAGCTCTCGAGCATTTGCAGCGCTTCCGCGTCCGTTTCGGGGAGGAGGAGCAGCGATGAGGCATCCTGGCTTCCCTCGGCGAAGAAGCTCTCGCTCAATATGCGGACGTTCTTCAAATGTTTCGTGAGCGCGTCTATGAATTCGGCGTATGCGTAAGATCCCAGAGGCCCATTCGACACCCTGGCGGCAAGAAGCGCTACTTCTTGTGGAGATTCCGGGACGGTGTGCGTTTTGATCTGGTGCATCATCTGGAGACGGTGCTCGACTAGCCTCAAAAACCGGTAGGCATCGGCGAGTGTCTTTGCTTCCTTTTTCTTCAAGAGTCTCTGCTTGGCGGCGCGGTCGAGCGCATCGAGCGTTCCCGGTGCGCGGAGTTCCGGGTGCCCGGCACCGTGGAGGAGCTGGAGGGTCTGAACGATGAACTCGATATCCCGGATCCCTCCTTCCATCAGCTTGATGTTGAAAGGTCTTTCGCGCGCTGGAATGTTTTCCTGGATCCGCACGCGCATGCGGGCAATGTCCTCGACCGGCGAATAGGGCAGCGAGGGATTGTAGATCAGGCCGGAGATGTTTTCCAAGAACGTCTCTCCCAGCTGGCGGTCGCCTGCGATGACGCGTGCTTTGAGCATCGCCTGAAACTCCCAGGGCTTTCCGCGGTTCTCATAGTAGATCCGCATGGATGTCATTGAGTTCACCAGCGGGCCGGAGCTACCATCCGGCCGGAGACGCAGATCTATACGGTAGAGATATCCTTCTTCAGTCACTTCAGTGAGCGCTCCTGTGAGCGATTGCGACAGTGTCCGGTAGAAGGCGAGCACATCATCGTCCGCGTCTGCGCAAAGGTAGATGAGATCGATGTCGGAACTGTAGTTCAACTCCCTTCCGCCCAGTTTGCCCAGGGCGAGCACAGAAAAGCCGGTGTTTGGCCTCGGAAGCACTTTTGAGTCAGAATCGTTCGATAATTTTCTCCGGCGCCGGGCCTGTCCTGAATCGGTTTGTTGTTCCAATGGATGCTGGATCAGATCCCGCCACAGAATCTCGAGTACCGTATTGACGATCGCATCGGCGAGATGGCTCAGGCGTTCCGACGTGCTTTCGATCGATTGCTGACCGAGAAGGTCCTGGACGCCTATGCGGAGAAGTGCCATACGGTGGTATCTTCGTACGGCGTTCAGTTTTCCTTTTTTTGTTCGAAAGTATGCGATCTCGCGTTCCAGTTCCGTTTCGAAAAAGGTCAGGCTCTCCTCCTGATCCCACGTTTGTTTTTCGATCAGCCAGTAGAGATAACCTGGATTTCGGATGACGATATCTGCCATGTATTGGCTGGAACCGAACGTTGTGGCGAGGATCTCGCGGAGCGGGCCTGCCTGCGCAAGAGTGATTAGCAGGACATTCGGCGCGCCGACAATATCCGCATACCTCGAGAGGTTTATCAACGCGCCTTCAGGGTGCGGTGCGTTCAGGAAGTCGATGACGATGGAGGAGAAAAGCTCGATTGAAGCCCGGTCGGTGCAGAATGTCTTGGTCAGCTTTTGGAGAACATCGGCAAGTCTGGGTGACTTCGGGTATCCCAGCGCACCGAGTTGCGCAGTGATATCGAGTCCTGTCGTTTCTTCGATAATGGACTCGATGAGCGATTCGATTGCTTTTGGCGGTTTTTGCATCGGGCTTCAAGGTTTCGGTGCATGGGGCAAGATGATTGTATGACGCCTGATGGAATGATGCAACACCAGCGGCTCCCCGCGGCCCACGGCAAATATCCATGCTGGAAGCTGTTGTTTGGCTGGGGCCCTACCTGCAGGACGCGGCGCTGCAGGTGCGGCATCGAAAACGAGGGGCGCCGTCAAAACATCGTACCGCTATTGCACCCAACATAACGCTTGCCATAACCGTTTGATTTTCCTAGACTATAATGTGCAAAAGCGCCGCAGCACCGACTGCACGGTACGCATTGAATCGCGTTCGAAGCCGTCGTGGGAGCCTTGGTGCAAATGACCATGAAAAAAATCGAAGCGTACATCAAGCCGTTCAAACTGGATGACGTCAAATCCGCCCTTATGGAGATCGGTGTTAGGGGGATCAGCGTTTCAGAGGTGAGAGGGTTCGGGCGACAGAAAGGCCACACTGAGCTCTACCGCGGCAGCGAGTACAAAGTTGATTTCCTGCCCAAGAGCAAGCTCGAGATCGTTGCGCGTGATGATATGGTGGATCAGATCGTCGACGTGATAACAAAAGTGGCGCGTACGGGCCAGGTCGGGGATGGGAAGATTTTTATTGTTTCCGTCGAAGACGCGATCCGTATCCGCACGGGAGAAAGCGGAGACGACGTCCTCTAGCTTTTTCACGCCCACCCCTCCGGCATCAGCTTGCTCCGATATCAACCCATGTCATTCTTTCTCGATAAATGACGCATCATGATCGTGCTTGGAATCGAAACTTCTTGCGACGACACGTCGCTTGCGCTGTTCTCCCCGGAGAGAGGTGTAATCGAAGTCCTCACGGCGAACCAGCTCGTCCATGAGAAGTATGGAGGTGTCGTCCCGGAAATCGCCTCGCGACAACATCTAAAAACGCTTCTTCCTGTTTTTGCCGAGTTGCTCGCGCGGGATAAAGTGGATGAACACGCGATCGACGGCATCGGCGTTAGCAACGGTCCCGGGCTTCTCGGTTCTCTTCTAGTCGGCGTGGGCTTCGCCAAAGCGCTGGCTATGGCTCTGCAAATCCCGATTGTCGGCGTGCACCATATCGAAGCGCATATCCTGGCAAATGAGCTCCAGCTGGAAGAGCTTCGGTATCCATGTCTCGTTCTCGTTGTCTCCGGGGGACATACGTGTCTGTACAGGGTGGATTGCGCAGGACGCTACACACTCCTCGGAACGACACGTGACGATGCGGCTGGAGAGGCGTTTGACAAAATCGCCAAGCTTCTCGGCCTCGGTTTCCCTGGAGGTCCAGCTGTCGAAGAAGCGGCCAAACCGGGCAATAAGGATGCGGTTCATTTCCCGAGGGCTATGCTGGGTAAGAACGAATTCGATTTCAGCTTCTCGGGGCTCAAAACAGCTGTGAGGCTCTATATCGAGAGCCGCAATTCACTCGATCAGCAAACGATCGCCGACATCGCCGCATCCGCACAAGAAGCGATCGTCGATGTGCTCGTTCAAAAGACGATTGCGTGCGCGAAGAAGCATAAGATTGCACACGCATACCTTGCAGGCGGTGTTGCCGCAAACGGTTCCCTGCGAAAATGCCTCAAGACTCACTGCGAGAAAGAGGGAATGACCTATCACGCACCGCTCATCCAGTACTGCACGGATAACGCGGCGATGGTGGCCTGTGCCGCGGCAAAACAGCTCTCCTGTGGACGAAATGACGGCCTTGACCTCGATGTATTCGCCCGTGGGCCGGTGACATCTTGGGCCTGAATCCGGAGCATTCCGGACGGCAAAGTGCAAGTGTGCCTCGATCCAGGCGGCACGAATTTCGCTCCCGGCGTGCTCCTTCCAACCTTTTGTAATATGTTCAAATAACATCTCTTATCCTGTCACAACCGGCCGCCTCTACCCTGGCATATTTATTGCGAATTCTCTGATAACTTCAAGCCACTGGACATGTTGGAGGAGAGATGCTCACACCCGATCAGGCGGCGTACCGAATTCTGGCCGTCGATGATGAACCGCATATTCTTCAAATATTGAAGTTTACTCTGGAAAAGGCTGGGTACCAGGTCATCACTGCTCAAGACGGTGTGGAAGCGTTGGAGCTTATTGGGGAGGTGAAACCTCACCTCGTGATTCTCGATGTAATGATGCCAAAGATGGATGGCTTCGAAGTTTGTCGCAAAATGCGAGAAGATTTTAAGATGAATCAAATCCCGATCATTATGCTTACCGCCCGGGGCGATCTCAACGAAAAGGTCAAGGGTCTCGAAGGCGGGGCCAACGACTACCTGATAAAACCGTATTCGAATGAGGAACTTCTCTTGCGCGTGAGAAACGTCCTCGAGTGGAACATACGACAAAAAGAGGCCAACCCCCTCACAGGGCTTCCTGGAAACACGGCGATCGAGCGCGAGCTGAAAAGCCGCATCGATCAGGGGAAGCCATTTGCGTTTCTGTACATAGACATCGATAACTTCAAGGGCTTTAACGACTTCTACGGCTACCAAAAGGGCGATGAAATCATAGAATTTCTCGCCGGCGTCCTGTCGAGGACGGTCGAAAAACTCGGGACAAAAGATGATTTTATCGGCCATATCGGCGGAGATGACTTTGTTTTGGTGACAGCTCCCGCTCGGGCGGAGTTCATCGCCCAGCACATCATCGAGGAGTTCGATAAGAACGCTCTGTTTGTTCTCAGCGAAGACGACGTCGAGCGCGGATATCTCGAGGTGACGAGCAGGCAGGGAGATGTTCACCGTGTTCCACTTATGGCAGTCACTATTGCGCTCGTTATCAGTACCGATTACAAAATCAAGCACTTCGCTGAGATAAGCGACATTGCAAAAGAAGTGAAGAACTACGGGAAGAAAATAAAAGGCAGTGTGGTTGTGAAGGAACGAAGGCAGGATGAAATCAGTCCGGCAAAAAAAGGGAAGGGCCGTTGATCCGGCTCAGGATCCTTGTTTCTGGAGCGTGAAATTATGACGATTGATGTTGAAAACACCAAAACGGATGTTCTGTTGAGTTTGTTGGGTGAAGCGAGAGCTGAAGCGGACAGCTTGAGGCAGAGACTCGAGAAGTACAAGCGCACCCTCCTTGCAACCCGTCTCATCATGGGGCATGAACTCAAGCGCCCCACGACAGCAATCAGCGGTTATCTGGATCTCGCTCTGGAAGATCTGGAGATGTGGGCGGGATGCGACGCGGTGGAAAACATCAAGAAAGCCAGAGGAGATTGCGAGCTGCTCAACGAACTGAACGAGTTTTTTCTGGAACTTCTCAGGATCGACAACGAGGACGAGGACTTAAATATCAGGAAAATCGACATTCAAGGTTTTGTTGACGGCGTCGTTGACGACTTCCCGGTCAAGCTTCACGCTCGGAGCCGTGTGAAGGTATCCGTTTCGGATAACGCCAAGCATATTGAATTCAATCCGAATGCCCTCAAGCTGATCCTCGTCAATGTTGTCGAGAACGCCCTCATCTACTCTCCACAGAACTCCGAGGTTAAGGTATCGGTCAAGCGATCGCCGGACAAGCGCGGGACGACACCCCGAGAGATTTTCAAAATACAGATTGTCGACACAGGTGTGGGAATACCGGAGGAGTACCTCCAGAAGATTTTCAACCCGTTCGTCAGGGTCCCAAGTGAAAAGGTAAGCGGGTCGGGACTAGGCCTCACACTTGTTCGCAGCCTCATAGAGCTTTACGGAGGCGATGTATCGATCAAAAGCAAAACAAATCAAGGAACAACCGTCTATATTACGGTGCCAACGCTTCAGAAACAAAAATCCGACTCTTGATTATTGATTATGGATTCAGACATTAGAAGATTCGCGAGCATACCCTTTGGGAGAAGAGACTCTGTCAATGTGATTTCCCTTCGCCTCGTGGAGCTCTTTTCCTTCTTTCTCATCGTGGTCATCTCGAAATACTTCGCAAGCTTCGACTACAACTCTGATGCTCTACTTTTTATATTCGTTGGCGCTGCTGTTTTCCAGTATTACGGTAAAGGGCTTTGGGAGTGGATTGGGTCGAAACGCTCTTGGGCGCGCAGAAAAGTTGATACCGCAGTGCACTGGTACTCAAGCTATCTCGATTTGATCGTAGTAGCTTCGCTGATATACCTCACCGGCACGCTTGAAAGTCCGTTTCTTATTCTTCTTGCAGTCCCCCTATTCTTTGCAAGCTACATATTCTCCTCGAAACAGAATATCTTGTATTATTTTTGCACTGCGATTGTCTTAGTCGCTGTATTGGGTTTCCTCGAATTTCGCGGAATCATCCCACACCATAGCTGCTATTCTCCGCAAGGCAGTGCTTTCGAGAGCGGCCATTATTATGTCGGTTCGCTCCTGGTCCTATGCGCATTCATGGGTTTCGTTCTCTTTCTCTCCTCAGTTTTTCAAAATCGGCTTCAACTTACCGTAGAGAGACTCCGAAAAAAGGACAAGGAATCCGAAGACAAGATCCTCGAGTTAACGCGTCTCTATGATATCAGCCTGGGTATCAACTCCGTGATAACGCTCGATACCCTTCTCAAGATCGTTGCGAAAGAAGCGACAATACTTCTGTCTCAACCATGGGCCGGAATAATCCTCTTCAACGGCAAGCAGGAAATTACAAACTCGATTTTTGTGGGCCTGCGCCAGAGTTATAATCCGAAGCTAAACGATCATCTAGAGCGTAGCGGCCTTTCTGAGTGGATTCGCAGTCGCAATTCCCCAGTGGTAGTCGAGGATGTCAAGCTAGAGCGTGTATCCGGCGGGAGCGATGCTTTTGTCCAGAGTGGGATGCGTTCATTCATTGGATGCCCCCTCACCGCCGGCAATCAGGTTTTTGGATTGATGCTTGCAGGTGACTTTTTGCCGAAGAGATTTGAGGATCAGCATTTGAGACTGATAATGATCCTCAGTAATCAGCTCTCTATAGCCATTGAAAAAAGTCGGTTATACGAGTCACTCGAAAGAAAAATCAACTCATTGGAAGAAGATGTTGCTCGCTTGGAGAAAGCAAACTCGCTGAAGTCGGATTTCGTACTGCATGTTTCGCACGAATTGAGAACACCTTTAACGTCGATCAAAGCGTACGTTGAAACGCTGTGCAACTATAGTAACGATCCGAATTTTCCACAGAGCAAGCAGTTCCTTGAAATCATTTCCAAAGAGACTGAAAGGCTCATTCGAATCGTAAATGGAATTCTCGATGTTACCAAAATCGAGTTCGGCCAGAGATCCCTCGACAGGAAAAACGTCAGTCTAGATGATCTGGTTCTTGAAGCAATCGCAACGATGAAACCGGCTCTTGATGAAAAGGACCTCCAAGTGGTTAAAGATATTCCGCCGAATCTACCTAATATCGATGCCGACGAGGATCTTATGAAGGAGGTTTTCATCAATCTTATCAACAACGCAGTGAAATACTCCGAGAAAGGGAAGAAAATAAAAATTACTGCTGAAGAAGGTGCGGTTGATATAAGCGCGTCCGTCAGTGATGAGGGCATCGGTATTCCACGCGAGGAGATAGGGAGAATATTCGATAAATACTTCCGTGTCCGGTCCGATGAGACCATGAGTTACGAAGGAGTTGGGCTGGGGTTGGCGATCGTCAAGAATATCGTCGAACAACATGGCGGTACGATCACGGTAGAAAGCGAGGAGAACGTAGGCAGCAATTTTATAATTACCATTCCTAAAGAGCACTGCTACAACGATCTCCTCGGTTATATAGCCGAAGTGGTAAATGCAAGGGATGAACTTCACCTGATGCTCGAATTGATCATCAGGATGATCGCGGAGCTCTTATCTGCAAAAACCGTCTCTTTGATGCTCCTTGACAAGAACAGGTCGGAGCTCTTTATCAAAGTTTCCTACGGGCTCGATGAGTGGATCGTCGAGCAGACTCGGATGAAGATCGGGGAGGGTATCTCCGGCAAGGTGGCGAAGAGTGGAGTTCCGATTTTTATAGATAACATAGAAGAAAACGAGATCTACGCATGCCCCAATAATCCTCAGTATGAAACTACATCGCTTATAAGCGTTCCGCTTTTCATCGGCGAAGTGGTTGTGGGGGTAATAAATGTGAACAATAAGACCTCGGGAATGCCGTTCACGAGGGATGATATGAATCTCTTGATATCTTTCGGAGAGAGAATATCCAAAGCGCTGGAGAGAGTCCGTACGGTTGATGATTCTACTGCTCTCCTCAAAGATACCGTGCAAGCCTTCAGAAAGATGCTGAACGCACAAATGAAGACCGGCGTGATCGAGACGATCGTCGATCTCGCCGTCCGCGTATCCAGAAAGCTCGGCCTCAGTGATAAAGAGGTCAGAGTTATTCAATATGTAGCGAGCGTTCATGACATAGGCATGACGAAGGTCAGCGATGAAATTCTAAACAAAACGTTGAACCTTACGAATGACGAAATCGAGCAAATTCAACGACACCCGAGTACAGGGAAAGAACTCATCAAACCGCTCGAGTTCGTCGAGCTGGTCAGCAACATAATCCTCTATCACCACGAGCGAATGGATGGCCTGGGTTACCCCATGGGGCTAAAAGGGGACGAGATACCCACAGGAGCCAGGATTCTCGCCGTAATAGACGCATATCAATCCATGACGGTTGATCGTGTATATCGTAAGAGAATGCCGATGGGGGCTGCTCTGAAGGAGCTCGTGGACAATGCAAATAAGCAGTTTGATCCCGAAGTCGTGGATGCATTTCTCCAGGTTTTGAGAGAAGAGGGAAAGCTCACTGCCCATCAAGCCCAGGAGTTCCGCGAAATGCTCAGGGAAAGCATTTCAAATTGAGCTCGTTGAGCAATCCATAAGGGGATCGCGATGGAAGTTGCGAATAGAATCATCTCACTCGAATGGGGCGCCGCTTATATGTTCCTCGCTGTGATTCTGTCCCTCCTCGTGTTGTATGATCTCATAAAGGGAAGAAAGGTCGTCCAACACAGAGTTTACGAGCTGATATTTCTTGCCGTCCTGACTTTCTTGTTAGCGAGGGGCCTTGCTTTCGCTTTCATGAGTGCGATCGACGGTGGGCGCTTGTTTCCTGAAACACTCTGGGCGGCGCTAAACCTGATGAGTCTCATTTTCGCTGCTTTCGGTTTGACCAAGCTGCTGGTGCAGTACACCCCCGCGCACGAGAACCACCACCCCTCTCCAGAAAATCCGGAGGGTGCGAGCGAGGAGGCCATTCTTCTCCAACAGACGGGGTACCTCTTTGTTGCAGGAGGATTTACCTGCTTTTTCTTGACCCAAGCAGGTGCGCTATCACTTACGGCTATCGGAATCGTCAATATGGCGCTTTTCACTGCAATGGCTAGGCCGGTTATGTTCATTTTCGAAATCGTCCATGGATTTGGTCCAGAACAAAGGCGGGGGCTCTATATTTCGATCCCTTGGCTTGCTGTTTCATGGCTTGCAATGTTTGCCGCGATGGCATTCCACACCGGAGTGGGAGCGTTTAGGACGATCTCAATGCTCGCAGACCTCCTCTTGCTGTTTAGTGGGTTGGCATTGCTGCATTCGCATAACATGCGTCTTGGGCTTTATTATAAGAACAAGTCCGATGCCAGCATGGAGGAAATGACGAGGGCAAAAGAAGAACTCGCGAAACTGAGTAAAATCGCATCAGATGTTTACGAAGACAACAATGTGTTGATCAAGCGGCAGAAGGAACAAACTCTCTCCCTAGCGAAGCGGGTGGAGAATCTAGAGAAGGTTCTCCATATCGGTCTGACTATTCAAAAGCGGAAAGAACTCGGCGAACTGCTCCAGATGATAGTTGATCTCGTCAGGGAGAACCTCGGATTCAAAACGGTGATTCTCCGTCTTTTGAACGAGAAGACACATAGCTTTGAAACACGGGCATATGCAGGTCTGAATGAAGAAGTAAGGGAGACCGTTCTGAGCTATCGCATGCCTCAGGCGGAGTATGAAAAAATGATCGAGGCAAAATTCCGTATGAGCAAAAGCTATTTCTTCCGCCAGAGTTCACTCAGCCGGGAAGGGGAGTCGGGCGAAGCCCCAGAGGAGGGCGAGTCCATGTTGGTCGGCAATGCGTGGGGAGATATCGACCTTCTTATAGTACCTCTGACTGAAGAAGGATCTGGAACGATCGGCTACTTGTCCGTGGAAAATCCCGAAAATGCGAACGTCTCCATAGCGGAAGTGATCGAAAATCTGGAAAGCGTCGCGTCCCTCGCTGTGGCAGCGATCAGAAACGCAAATCTCTTTGGAGAGCTCGAAAGCAAAAACGAGAAGCTCAAATCATATACCTCGAAAATCTCAGGCCTGAATAAGATGAAGGCCAACTTCATTGCGACCGTTTCCCACGAATTCAGGACGCCGCTGACTTCGATCAAAGCATACTGTGAGACCTTATTGAAGAACGTGGACCAAGTAGAAAGAAAAATTCTCAGAGAATTCCTCGTTGTGATAGAAGAGGAAAGCGGGCGTCTTATGACACTCATCGAAGATATTCTCGACTTTTCTCAGATGGAATCGGGCGCGATCAAATTCGAAAGAACTCCTTGCAGTCTCAACGAGACCATCACAATTGCCGCCAAGGAGATGGAGAAGAATTTCAAACAAAAAAACATAACTCTCCATCAAGAGCTGCCGGATTCGGAAGTTACGATTCGCGCAGAAAGAGAACTCATGAAGCAGCTGATCATCAACCTCCTGCACAACGCTTCGAAATTCACGCCCGACGGAGGAAATGTCTGGATAAGGCTCGAGAACGAAACGCTTTCCGCCCGAATCATTGTAGAGGATGATGGAATCGGGATCCCCGAAGAACAGATCGACATGATCTTCGATCGTTTTCATCAAGTTGATGGATCGACAACGCGAAAGTACGGTGGCCCGGGATTGGGCCTGGCGATATGCAAGAACATTGTGGACTGGCATGATGGGCGGATTTGGGTTGAAAACCACCCTGACCGCGGTTCCCGGTTCATAATAGTACTGCCTAAAAAAGAAGTGGTTGTTCGTTCTCAGCTACTGAATCTCGGGGAGATGGTTCACCGGTTCGAGGTCGAGCGCTATATGGAGTTGCTAGTGGAGCTGGTGGCTGAACTCGTTGGTGCCAAGCGAGTCTCGATCATGCTATTCGACGATACTGAGAGAGAACTGAGGGTCGAGTCCGCCATTGGTCTCGATGAAGAGGTTGTCGAGCACGCCAAACTGAAAGCGGGCGAAGGAATTGCCGGTCGGATACTGCGGGAGGGAAAGTCTTGGCTGGTACAGGATATTGAAAAAGATCCAAGGCTTATGAGAAAGAACAATGATTTTCTGTACGAATCGAATTCGTTCCTGTCCGTGCCGATAATGAAAGAGGAGCAAGTCGTCGGCGTGGTGAACGTTGCAAACCACATCAGCAAGGCGAGGTTCGATGCCGAAGACTGTAAGCTTCTTGAGCTTTTTGCAGAGAGACTTAGTGCGGCCCTGGTCAAGCTGGGCAGATTCGTCGAAACCTCGATCGATTTCAGCGAGGTCAGGGCGACTTTCAAAGCAATTCTCGATGTGAAGCGTTACATCGATGTTCAGAATGCGGAGGGGATCACGGAGCTTGTGAGCAAAGTCGCCAAGAAACTGGGCCTAGGCGAGGAGCAGCAGTCCTCTCTCCGCTACCTTATGAGCGTTTATGATCTGGGTCTTTCGAAAGTCGGTTATCACATCATCAAAAAGCCTTTTGAACTGTCTGCAAAGGATCGGAAAGCAATCGAACAGCATACGGTGCAAGGCGCCGAAATGCTCAAAACATTCGAGATGGCCCGCAATATTCGGGATATAATTTTGTACCATCATGAGAATTTCGATGGGACGGGGTATCCGGGCAAATTATCGGGGGAAGCAATTCCCATAGAGGCCAGAATCCTCAGAGTTGCCGACTCTCTCAGAGCATTGATATCGAATCGTCCCTATCAGAAGAAATACACCTTGGATGAGGCTAAGGATGTGATCAGGCACCGCTCGGGAACGTTTTTCGATCCGAATATTGTGGATGCATTTTTGGAGAAACTGGAGGAATGCGGGCATCTATTCCCTCGCAGAGATGATGTGGTGGGAGGAGTGCCGGAAGGGGAACGCGCATAACGTGATGCAAGAGGGTCGCGGCCCTGTGCCTTCAAGGAGGAAATCAATATGCCGTTGGGGAAAATTCTTGTTGTGGACGACGAGGTCTACATTCTCCATATCCTAGAGTTCAGCCTCAGCGCGGAGGGTTTCGAGGTGATCACGGCCAACAACGGTGAACTTGCCATCGAAAAAGCAAAGCAGGAGAAACCTGATCTCGTCGTGCTGGACATCATGATGCCGGTCCTCGATGGGTACGAAACGTGCCGAAGGCTCAAGCGTGATCCGGAAACGAAGAGCGTTCCGGTCGTCCTTCTAACAGCGAAAGGCCGGGACGTGGATAAGAGGCTCGGTTTCGAAGTTGGAGCCGTGGATTATGTCGTGAAGCCTTTCAGCCCGAATCGGCTGATAGAGAGGATTCAGGAAATACTCGGGTGCAGAAAGTAGGATATGCGTTCCGGAAGACCATCATTTCCCGCGATGAGCGATCCGCTTGCTTGTAAGACGTCAGAGGATTATAATCTTTCAAAATGCAAGCAGGAGTCATTCGTTCACCCACCCGCGCTGCGACGTTCGTCAAAGTCGCGCTACCCATTCCAGTGGATACCCTCTTTACTTATGAGGTGCCGCAAGAGTTTGCTGGCTCCGTATTCGTTGGCAGCCGGGTTGAAGTCCCTCTTGGCAAACGAGTATTGAGCGGTCTCGTCCTTGGTGTTTCAGACAAAAGTGATTTCCCCAAAACGCGTGCAATCCAAAGCGTGGCAGACGGCTATCTGAATCCGTCTCTCGTCGAACTGGCGAAATGGATCGCCTCTTATTACGGCTGCTCGCTCGGTGAATCGGCCCACGCATTACTCCCGCCCCGAGCGGGACCGTCGAAAGCCAGGAGCCGCTTTGAGGGCGTGGCGCGCCTGACCCGTTCCGGGGGCGCGCTGGAGGAAGCGGAGAGATCGCTCACGCGAGCGAACCGGCAGCTCGCTCTGTTAAGAGCGCTCAACATCGCCGGGGGCGGGGCGCCGCTCGATGTGATCGTCAGCGAATGGGGGTACCCCCGCACAGTCTTGAAAAATCTGGTGGAGAAAGGCTTCGTCTTGCTCGAGCCCGAGAAGGTGATTTCGCCTTTGGAATCGATCGAGCGCGAAGTAAAAAGGCTGAATGCATCGCAGAAAAAGGCTCTCGAATCGGTTGAGAAATCCATAGCGGCTGGTGGTTTTTCACCCTTTCTTCTGCACGGTGTAACGGGGAGTGGGAAAACCGAAGTATATCTCCGCGCCGCACGCTACGCGCTCTCCCAAAATGGGGGCTGCATCGTTCTGGTACCCGAGATCGGTCTTCTTCCACAAGCGACAACACGTTACAGGCGGTTGTTCGGGAAGGGCATCGCAATCATCCATAGCCGTCTAAACCGTGCCGAACGTCTTCGGATGTGGAAGCAAATCGAGGACGGGAAGTGCCGGCTTGTATTGGGGCCACGCTCCGCGATTTTTAGCCCGGTAAAAAATTTGAAGCTGATCATAGTGGACGAAGAGCAGGATGATTCATACAAGCAGGAAGATAAACCCCGCTACCACGCAAGAAGTGTGGCGCTAATGAGGGGTAAATACGAAAACCTCACCGTCCTGCTCGGTTCAGCAACACCTTCGGCCGAGAGTCTTCACCAGGCCGACTCCGGTCGATATGAGTATCTCGTCCTCCCCGAGCGCGTCGGCGGAACGGAAATGCCCCGGATCCATTTGATCGATATGAGAGAGGAACCTGCAAGGAGCGGCTTTTTCTCGAAAGTCCTCATCGAACGGTTGGAAGCCAGCATCAGCGCAGGACAGCAGAGCATTATTTTTCTCAACAAACGGGGCCACGCGAGATTCGTCCAGTGCGGCGCCTGCGGGTGGGTTGCCCGCTGCAGGAACTGCGATATATCCCTTACCTATCACCGTATCGGCCGCAGGCTGTTATGCCATTTTTGCGGTTACGATGAAGCGGCGCCCTCCCGTTGCCGGGTCTGTGGGGAAAGGCGGTTGTTTTTCTCCGGGGTGGGGACGCAGCGGGTGGAGCTTGAATTACAAGGCCTATTCCCCGGAGTCGGGATCCTCCGAATGGATGCGGACACAACGGGAGGAAAACGGGGCCACCGGAAAATACTCGAGGCTTTTAGCACGGGGAGGTATCCCGTGCTCATCGGCACACAAATGGTAACGAAAGGCCATCATTTTCCTGGTGTGAGTCTGGTGGGGGTTCTCCATGCCGAAGAGGGCCTGAACTTCCCCGACTTTCGCTCGGCCGAGAAAACATTCCAGATTCTAGCCCAAGTGTCTGGGCGGGCGGGGCGAGAGGGGCGCGGAGGGAATGTAATCGTGCAAACGTTTATGCCGGAACATCACGTGTTCAAGTTCCTCCAAGCTCACGATTATGCAGGTTTCATGAGAGAGGAGCTGAAGGTGCGAAAGCTCTTGAAATATCCACCATTCAGCCGGATTATCCTTGCCTCCCTCAGCTCGGCCAATCAGAGAGCGCTCAAGCGTGTAGTATCGAAATGGACAAGAGACATCAGGGAAGTGTTTCCTCGAGGAAAAGCCGATATTCTCGGTCCCTCCCCTCCGGTCATCGCACGCGTCAAGAACCGCTATCGGGAGCAGGTCCTGATCAAAGGCCGGTTTTCGAGCGAAAACAAGCAGGCAGCGCTGACGGCCTTCGAGAGAATCACAGCACGGGAAGAAGGCGGTCGGTCGGTGGAACTACGGTGGGACATCGACCCGGAATCCTTTTACTAAATCCAGCAGCGACCGAGGATACCCCACCCGCGACGCCCTAGGTCCAAATCTAAAAGGCGAAATCGATTGACAAGGATTCGGGCACCCGGCTAAAATGCCTTGACACTCAGGGGAAAAGCATTAGTATTTAATCAGGACACACCCCCGAATTATTGAGTATTCAGTTGCCCGCGTAAGCGACATTTGGTAAACCATCTATACACGATACCCGCCTCTAACTTGAATAGGATCACGGCTACTTGTAATCAACCGGGCCAGCGATGGTGGTTGCCCGTTTTGGTGGGCGGGTGTTAGCATTGCTTGCAAGTTTGCGGTGGAATCCTTAGACTGGAAACCCAGGTTGGAAGCGCTTCTATTATCTTAATGGGAGGGATGTGAATGAAGATTCGTCTAGCGCATATAGCTTGGCTGATGTTACTGGCGATCGTCGTTGTCAGTGGATGCAAGTCGGTAGCGACCACGAGTGCCATTCTGAGAAACCAGGAGGGGAACTACGATCTTGCGATCGGATACGCGAAGCAGGCGCTCCAAGAGAATCCGAGAGATGCAGAAGCTTATTTCCAGCTCGGCATCTCCTACAGCAACCTGGACAGCGTCGCGTTAGCGTATGAGAATTTCCAGAAATCAGTGGAACTCGATCCGAGCGATAAGAGAAAAGAGCTTGCAGAGAACAACATCAAGCACAATTATTCGAAGCATTACAACTCCGGCCAGGCTGCATTCCAGGACAAGGAGTATAACGCCGCCGCTGAGGAATTCATAGCGGCTACCCAGGCTGATCCGCGCCAGTCCGTCGCTTACTATAACCTCGGTGTCGCTTATTCGAGACTTGCCGCAGAGGATTCCACTTATCATGAGAGATCGATCGAAGCTCTCGAACAGTGTCTCGAAAAGAGCACTCCAGATCAGAGCCATTATATAGACGCTCTGGGGCTTGTAGGCAGGGAGCTTGCCGAAGTTGGTCGTGTCGAGGAAGCGGTCTCGCGGTTTAATCGGTTGGTCGAGGAAGATCCAGCGAATTACGATGTGATCGAACGCTTGGGTGTCCAGCGGTTCAACAATCAAGACTGGAAAGCCGCCAACATGTTTCTCAAGATGGCTGCGGATGCCCGCATTAAAATTGGTGCCGAGGACTTCAAGCTCTATTACGATCTGGGTCGAGTCAATTACTTCATGAGAGAGGAAGATCCCGAGGCACTCAATCGCGCTATTTACTATTATGAAAAAGCATTGGAACTCGAAACGGAAGATGCCCAAACGATGATGAACCTGATCATCGCCTATATGGCTAAAGAAGATTGGTCCAGCGGGATTGCATGGGGCGAGAAGTACATCAACATCTGGCCCGATGATGAACGCGGCTGGCGGCTTCTTTCAATGAGCTATAGCAAAATTGGCGACAAGGAAAAGGCCAGACAATGCGCCGAGAAATATGCAGAAATAATGGCAAAGAAAGAACAGGGACAGTAGAATCCGGGAAGAGGCGGTTGTTCTTCAAAACATAATTCGTCAGCTTTCATATTGAGCAAGAATAGGCTCGGAAGCCGGTTCTGGAATGAAAATTGCTCTTTTTATCGTTGTTTGCATCTGAAGCCGGTTAGCGGCTATAGTAGCTCGCGAATCATCAGGGGTGGCACTGGAACAAGCCCGATATTCTTTGCCCCCCTTGTCACAACCCTCTAAGCCTTCATTAATTATGGCTTTCCTTCTTCTGGCGTAATGGTGTGCTGGAGGGGGAGTGAGGCGGTTCGAGCAGCCGCTCTCACTCTGCTCCGATGCCCCTTACTTCCAGACCGGAATCGACATCCGGAGGTGCCACACAATCCGATGACTTTCAGGAGTGCGTACATGGACATAGCAGAGCTAAAGAATAAAACGATCATGGAGTTGTTGAACGTTGCCAACTCCCTCAAAATCGAAGGTACCAGCAGCATGCGCAAACAGGAGTTGATCTTCAAAATCCTCGAAGCTCAAACCGAGCAGAACGGTTTGATCTTCGCCGAGGGCGTACTCCAGGTGCTGCCTGAGGGGTATGGTTTCTTGAGATCCCCGGATTATAACTATTTGCCCGGGCCGGACGACATTTACGTCTCTCCATCCCAGATCAAGAAATTCGATCTGCGGACGGGGGACACCATTTCCGGCCAGATCCGGTCCCCAAAGGACTCCGAGCGGTACTTCGCCCTCCTGAAGGTCGAAGCGGTAAACTTCGAGCATCCCGATGTTTCCAAAGCAAAGCCTCTGTATGACAACCTGACGCCGCTCTATCCGGAGGAGATGCTAAATCTCGAAAACTCAGCGAGTGATCTTTCAACAAGGTTGATAAATCTCCTCACACCTATCGGCAAGGGCCAAAGAGGATTGATTGTGGCGCAGCCGAGAACGGGCAAGACGATCCTGCTCCAGAAAATCGCCAACGCGATCACGACGAATCACAAAGAGGTCAAGCTCATTGTGCTCCTCATCGATGAACGACCCGAAGAGGTTACCGACATGGAGCGTTCCGTTAAGGGGGAGGTAATCAGTTCGACTTTCGACGAACCGGCGGAAAGACATGTTCAGGTGGCCGACATGGTTATCGAGAAGGCGAAGCGTCTCGTCGAGCACGGCAAGGATGTGGTGATTCTGCTCGACAGCATCACGCGTCTCGCACGCGCTCATAACTCGGTCGTGCCTCACAGCGGAAAGATCCTTTCCGGTGGTGTCGATTCGAACGCCCTCCAACGGCCGAAACGCTTTTTCGGAGCAGCGAGAAATATCGAGGGGAACGGAAGTCTCACAATCATCGCCACAGCCCTTATTGAAACGGGGAGCCGGATGGATGAGGTGATCTTCGAAGAGTTTAAAGGGACGGGCAACATGGAGCTCGTTCTTGACCGGAGGCTGACCGAAAAGCGAATATTCCCTTCGATCGACATATTTAAATCGGGTACCCGGAAAGAGGAGCTCCTGATAGAGAAGAAAACACTGGATAAAATATGGATTTTGAGGAAGTTCCTGAACGAAAAACCACTCGTTGAAGCCATGGAATTTCTCCTGGAGAAGCTCGGAAAAACGAAGACGAATGCCCAATTCCTCAAATCCATGAACGCCTAGCCGGCTCATCTTATGATCGAAATATATTTCGAACAAGAACACAGTTGCTTCAACTCGGGACTGCTGTTATATTTAAGTTCAAGCTGAGAAACCCGGTCGGCCTGTGAGTAGCCGTTGCGGGTGTTCCCTCGGAAAGAGGGCGTTCAAGAGAGGAGATATGGAATGAAGAAGGGAATTCATCCCGAGTACAAACTGACGAAAATCATTTGCCACTGCGGCAACATGATCGAGACGCGTTCTACCGTCGAAAATATTCACGTCGAAATTTGTTCCAACTGCCACCCGTTTTTCACCGGAAAGCAGAAGCTCGTCGATTCCACCGGGCGTGTCGAGCGTTTCCGGAAAAAGTATAACTACCAGGACTCTGATCCAGAGAAATAGGTTCTTATCAAGCTAAGAATTTGCGGTAGGCCGGCCGGCAATGTGGCGGTCGGCCGACTGCGTTTCGAGCGGGATATATTCATGTCCAGGAGCAAAGTGAATATAGGAGGCCAGGCGGTGATCGAGGGAGTGATGATGCGTTCTCCCACGTATTACGCAACGGCCGTTCGTACGCCTCAAGGAAGGATCGTCATCCAGAAAACTCCCTATGTAGGTCTTACACACAGGTTCAAGTTTCTCAACATCCCGATTATCAGAGGGGCGATCAACCTCATCGAGACTTTGTTTGTCGGCATCCGGTCGTTATCGTTTTCGGCCTCTCAGGCGGTAGAAGAGGAAGAAAAGGACCGCAGTAAAAAATCCGGTGGATCCACGCTGGCGATTTTCGGGTCTATTGTTCTCGCCCTTGGGCTGGGGATTTCTCTCTTCTTCTACCTGCCGCTTGTTCTGACCGAGCTCACTCCGGTAAAGGGTGGCCTGGCGTTCAACCTCCTCGACGGTGCGTTTCGCCTGGCAATTTTTCTTTTGTATATTTATCTCGTTTCACGCTGGAAAGAGATGAGACGGATATTCCAGTATCACGGCGCCGAGCATAAAACGATATTCGCCTTCGAGGCGGGCAAAGATCTGACGACGGAGACTGCAAAGGAGTTTTCGACCCTCCATCCGCGTTGCGGGACTAGTTTTCTCATCGTTGTGATGTTAGTGAGCATCATCGTTTTTATTTTCCTAGGGCGTCCGGATTCCTGGTCAGACCGGCTCCTGCGTTTCGCCATGATCCCTTTGATCGGCGGTATCTCCTTCGAGTTCGTCAAGCTGTCATCCAAGGAGAGCTTCAGTAGAATAGTAAAACCCGCTGTTTGGCCCGGGCTTGCACTTCAAAAAATCACCACACAAGAGCCTTCCGAAGACATGCTGGAAGTTGCGATTGCCGCTTTGGATGCATGCCTTGATTACAAATCCGTCAAGCTCGAGCTTCCCTCTACTTAATCATTTTCCCTCAAAAGCGCTGAGAGGTGCCACTCGATATGGAAGCAAAATATAAGCTGATATTGTTGAAATTTGACGACCTTACGAAGAAACTGACCGATGAGGACGTTCTGGGAGATCCCAATCGCTATAAAGAGATCGCCAAGGCAAGGGCCGAGTTAGAGGAAGCGGCTTCGGCGATTCGGAAGCTCGAGGACGTCGAAGGGGCCTTGGAGGATGACAAGGCGATTGTGGCTTCGGGAGGGGACGACGAACTCGTCGATATGGCCAGGAGCGAGATCGAGGAGCTGGAGGTCGAAAGGGAAAAGCTCGAAGAAACCATCCAGAGTCTCCTGGTCCCCAAGGACCCGAACGATTCGAAGAACACCATTATCGAGATCCGCGCTGGAACTGGAGGAGAGGAAGCCACTCTTTTCGCTTCCGATCTGCTCCGCATGTATACGCGATACGCGGAAGCGAAGGGATGGAAAGTGGAACTTCTCAGCACCAATCAGACGGGGCTCGGCGGGGTCAAAGAGGTAATTTTTCTGGTCCGTGGCTCCAATGCCTACGGGAAGCTGAAGTATGAAAGCGGCGTTCACAGGGTGCAGAGGGTACCTGTCACCGAATCCAGCGGGAGGATCCACACATCCGCCGTGTCGGTGGCCGTGCTTCCGGAGGCGGAGGAGGTGGACGTCCAGATCGATCCCAAAGACATTCGCCTGGATGTTTTCCGATCGAGCGGTCCGGGGGGACAGAGCGTGAATACAACGGACAGCGCTGTGCGGATCACGCATGTTCCAAGCGGTCTTGTGGTCACGTGCCAGGATGAAAAGTCCCAACACAAAAACAGGGAAAAAGCGATGAGGGTCCTGAGGGCGCGGCTTCTCGACAAAGCGAGAAGAGAGCAGGAGGAGAAAGTCGCGAAGGAGCGCAAAACCCAAATAGGATCTGGAGACCGGAGTGCGAAAATCCGAACGTACAATTTCCCTCAGCAGCGCATAACGGATCATCGTATAACCCTCACCCTGCACCGCTTGAATGAAATCCTCAGCGGGGAACTGGATCCGCTGATCGATGCCCTTGCCGAGGCGGATACTATTTCGAAGGTCCAATAACATTTGCTCAATCCATGCAATGCTGCCCACGCGGTTGAATATTCGCGAACTCATACGAGAGGGGTGGGCGCACTTGGAAAAGAACGGTGTGCCCAATGCGCGGAAAAACGCCGAGTGGATGCTGGCCTCCGCGCTCGGTTGCAGCACACTCGAGCTCTACGTCGATTCGCAGCGGATACCCGACGTCGGAGAAGTTGAGCGCTATCAGAACTATCTCAAACGAAGAGCAAGCCGGGAACCTCTGCAGTACATCACCGGAGATACCGCTTTCATGGCGCTTCCATTCAAAGTCCGAGCGGGCGTTTTCATTCCACGTCCCGACACCGAGGTCCTGGTGGAGAAGATCGAAAAGAAAATCATCGGCCATGCAGCGCACCTTCGGATTCTGGACCTATGCTGCGGTACAGGAGCGATAGCTGTATCGCTCGCTGCGAGGCTCAGAGACACGGAAGTAATCGGCGTCGATTCCAGTGAAGCAGCCGTCCAGCTTGCCATCGAAAACGCTTCGTTGAACAACGTTTCGCATTGCGTCCGAATCCTTCGCGCGGACGCTCGGGAGTTTCTCGGCTCCGGGAGCGAAGCATTTCATGTGGTCGTTTGCAATCCTCCTTATGTACCAACAGGTGACATTTCCCAGCTCGCCCCCGAGATTCGGAACCATGAGCCGGTGGGGGCTCTGGATGGTGGAGCCGACGGCACGGATTTATACCGGATGATTATCCCGCTGCTCCCGGGCAGGATCGGCCCCGGTGGCTATGCGGCATTCGAAATCGGCCCGCCGCAACGCGAAACGGTCGAAACGCTTCTCGAGGGAGCGGGTTTTGTCGAGATTGAGTCGCACTGGGACTACGGTGGGAGGGACCGGGTCGTCATCGGACAACGTCCGCATTGATTCTTCCTCAACCCTTCTGCGGATTCCTCTCGAACGCACGAAAGGATTTCAATACAATGACTGCTGGAGAAGAAGGGAATCGTTGCCCTCTAATGATGCGAATGTGAGCCTCGGGACTACCGCCAGGAGAGTCGAACGATGGACAAGTTCATAATCCAGGGACCGCGCAGGCTGCAGGGCGATGTAGAAATCAGCGGCGCCAAGAACGCAGTTCTTCCTCTTATGGCGGCCTCGCTCCTTGCCCGCGGCGAGAGTGCCATAGAAAACGTTCCGGATTTGAGAGATGTCCGGACGATGATCAAATTGCTCCGGATCCTCGGCGCAGAAGCGAGTCTCGATGGCAGCGTGCTCTCGATCAATACCAAGAGCGCAAACGGGATCGAAGCGCCTTACGATCTGGTTCGTACCATGCGTGCTTCCATCTATGTGCTGGGCTCGCTTCTCGCCACGCATGGTAAGGCGAGGGTAAGCCTGCCCGGGGGTTGTGCCTGGGGTCCGAGACCGATCGACCTGCACCTGATGGCGATCGAGCGGTTGGGAGCGCGAGTCAAGCTCGATCACGGTTACATTTATGCCAGTTCAAAACGGCTAAAAGGGACCGAGATCGCTTTTCCCGTATCGAGCGTAGGCGCCACGGCCAACGCAATGATGGCTGCGTCCCTTGCCAGGGGAACGACGGTCATCCGCAATGCAGCGCTGGAACCGGAGGTATCCGAGCTCGCCAAGGCTCTGGTTTCTGGAGGCGTCGCTATCGATGGCATTGGCACCTCGACGCTAACCATTGAGGGCACCCAGAGTCTAAATCCTTTCCGCCACCGAGTGATTCCTGACAGAATCGAGGCGGGGACGTATGCCGCCGCGGCGGTCATCACCGGCGGCTCCGTTCGCTTGCACCGGTGTGACCCGTCGCACATGGAAGCCGTTTTCAATGCGCTGAAAGCCAGCGGGGCAGAGATCAAAATAGAAAACGAAAGCGTTTTGGTCGAGGGGCCGAAGCGGGCCGAGCCCGGGCACATCGTTACGAGGGAATATCCGGGATTTCCAACGGATATGCAGGCGCAAATTATGGCCGTCCTCTGCCGCGCGAAAGGATTCAGTACGATAAAAGATACGATCTATCCGGATCGGTTCACCCACGTTCCGGAGCTCCGGCGATTCGGGGCGGACATCCGTCTCGACGGCAACCTCGCCGTTATCAACGGCGTGCCGTCCTTCCAGGGAGCGCCCGTGATGGCGACGGACATCCGGGCGAGTTCTGCGTTGATTCTCGCGGGGCTCGTCGCGGAAGGAACCACCGAAGTCCTTCGCGTCTATCACATCGACAGAGGATACGATCGAATAGTGGAAAAGCTGCGTGGGCTGGGTGCTGAGATACAGCGCGTTTCGGATTAGCACCGCCTGGGTGCTGTCATCGGACCGTGCCGCTTGGAATATCGCTCGGAAATGGTGAAGTGAAGGGTGCTCGATCGGGAGCCTGAGAGCAATCCGAAGCTGGATGCGAACTATGAGACATTATATTCTAGGAACCGCTGGCCACGTCGATCATGGAAAAACTGAACTCGTCAAGGCGCTGACGGGCAGGGATACCGACCGGCTCAAGGAAGAAAAAGAGCGGGGCATCTCGATCGAGTTAGGTTTCGCCCCACTGGCGCTGGGTGAAGATACATTCATCGGAATCATCGATGCACCTGGCCACGAACGGTTCGTGAAGAAGATGGTGGCGGGATCGGTGGGCATCGACATGGCGCTTCTGCTCGTTGCGGCAGACGAAGGCGTGATGCCCCAGACAAAGGAGCATCTCGAAGTGCTTTCATCACTGTCGATCCCCGTCGGCATTGTGGTCATATCGAAATGTGATCTCGCCAGCGAAGATATGAAGCTGATTCTGAAGGATGAGATCGAAGAACTCGTGGAGGGAACTTTTCTCGAAAGCGCCCCTATTGTCGAGACTTCTGCCAGGACAGGTGAGGGAATAGAATCCCTAAAAAGAGAACTCAAGACGCTCACCGCTGATTTCGAGAGTCGCGATACCAACGGTCCTTTCCGCTTGCCGGTGGACCGGATATTCCATCGAAAGGGTATTGGGGTCGTCATCACGGGCAGCTGTTATTCCGGCATGGTAAAAGTGGGAGACACGCTCGAATTGCTTCCCTCCGGGAAAAAAGTCCGTGTGAGGGAGCTTCAGAGTTTTAATACCAAGATAGAAAAAGGTGTGGCTGGAGAGCGGTTGGCGATCGCGCTCCAGGGGATCAAACTGAACGAAATGTCGCGGGGAGATATGCTGGTAAGCCCCGCTCAATTCCGTCCAAGTGAGATGATAGATGCGCATATTCGTTTGGGAACGTACGCAAACTTCGAGCTCAAGAACAGGGAACGGATCCGGTTTCACCATGGAGCGAAGGAAGTATTGGGCCGAGCCGTTCTGCTCGATCGGAATGTTCTCCGGTCCGGGGAAAGCGCTTTTGCGCAGTTCCGGTTGGAATCTTCCATTGTGCCCGGTGACGGCGATTCCTTTGTCATCAGAAAGTATTCTCCAGTACGTGTAATGGGCGGCGGGAAGGTGCTGGCTCCTCATGCGGTGAGACACAAACGGCATGATCCGTCTGTTCTCGAGGACCTCCAGTTGTTGATGCGAGGAGCGCCGGAAGAGACATTGCTAAAGGCCATTCGCATCGCGGAGCTCAAGGGCGCGCGCGAAAAAGACCTTGATGCAAGCGCACTGCGGCCGCTCGTCGAGAAAGGGGACGTCATCGTCATCGAAGGCATTGCTTTTCACCGTAACGCACTTGACGCGCTCGCCGAAAAAGTCTCTGCCCTCGCTAGAAGCTACTGCGAGGCCTACCCACTCCGTTACGGCATCGACAAAGAGGAGCTCCGTCAGAAAACCCGTTTCCCCCATCCAATGCTGGTTTTCAACCGTGCGCTCGAAGAACTCGGCAAATACCAACCGGTCTACGTGAAACGGAACAGGGTGAGATCTCAGAGCGAGATCTTTTCCTTGCCCGAAAAACTCCAACGTGAAATGGAACGCTTGGAACAGATCCTCAGATCGGCAGGCCTTCTGTTTTTGACGCGGAAGGAAATCGAGGAAAAGTGGACTGGAGAAAGCCCGCTTGTCGATGCCATCCAATATTTGAGAGACGAAGGACGCGTCGTTGCAGTCGGCGCAGATGGATTTATTCACAGGGAAGCGCTCTTGACTTGTTTGTCGAAGCTCGAGACACTCTTCGAGAAGCACCATCAAATCTCGGTGGCGGATTTCAAAAAGGCCTGCGACCTGACGAGAAAACACGCAATCCCGCTCTTGGAACTCATGGATGCCGAGAAAGTCACCTTGCGTGTGGCGAACATGCGGGAAAAAGGTCCTGGTTTTTCCAGCTGGCGATTCAGGAATTGCGGGGACCCCGGAAGAGCGGGACCCCGTAAGCTATGAAAAAATAACGATTAGGTCTTTCGTCGTAAGGAGAAATGTGCTATAATAATATATAATTTGCTATTTCGATTCCCGGTCTTGGGGCGAGGTTCTCATCTTTGTGCGACATCACTACCTTCATTTGAGATAATGGGGATCGGATATATCTAAACCGAGCCGCTTTTGTCATCCTGCACTCTGGGGGGGAGGAAAAAGCGATGAGAATGGTGTTGAAATTCTCGTTCGTATGCCTGCTGGTTCTCGCCATTTTGATCCCCGCAGCGGCACTTTTTGGCCAGCTTCCGCAGAAGATGGAGAAATTCATTCTGCCTGGGACCACACACGTGTCGTATGCCGGACAGAACTTCATCTTCACCACGAGCACGTCTCTCCAAGTGACATTTATGGCCACGGATATCAACAAGATCCGCATCACGGTCAAAGTCCGGCTTGCACGAGGCGAATTTAGAGATGTCATCCCTAACGCGGGGGGAAGCGAACTCCAGATCCTTTGGGTGAACTGGAATTCAGAGCTCTATTCAGGAGAGCCACCAGATGATCCCTGGACCGTCATTCTCGATACGGAATCAGGGTACACCGAAAAGTAAAATAATCTTACTGTCGTAAAATATTTTTACGAATCTCTCAAGAGTAAGAAGCACAGTTTTAGGGGAAGATTACCTCCCCTCCCAATCTCTTTATCTTCAACAAGTTATTGTGCCGCTGCATGCAATGTTGTGCCCTCACCTGGAATAATTATTGCAGTGATCCTATCTGCCTCTAGCATGCTGACTTTGCCGCATGAGTCAGCTGTAGTCCTCGAAACCGAGGAACTTCGGGAAGAGGGAAGATGCGGTTCCATGGAGGGTGATACGGGCAGCTATGCCAAGATTCTACCGAGGACAGGCGCTAGCCTGTCGCCTTCCCCCTGAGTGGCTCGTCAAGCCGGTGAATCATAGCCCTTGCCCTTAGCGTGATTCCGCTTGCGTATTATCCTCTTGGATTGAGAGGAAGCACGTCTTGCGTGCTTCCTCCGTTTTTTTTCGGACCGATTATCTAAGAATCTCTCGGGTTTTCTTCGGTTGGTAAGATAGGTTCGGCGAAAATTGTTTTTTCTCGCTCGCAGATGACCTTGCCGGGGGAAGCTTTTTTGGGCTTGCGGACATATTTGCGGCGCGTATAGACGACTGGCACGAGCGAAGAGTAGCGGGATCTCGAGTAGAATGCGGCGATCCCGGCTGCCGCCTCGAGAACTCTCGCTGGGGGATTCCCCTCTGTGCCTCTCGATTTGAGGACCACGTGTGAGCCGGGGACGTTCTGGGCGTGGAGCCAAAGGTCGTTCGGCCCTGCGATGCGGAAAGTGATCTCGTCGTTCTCCTGGTTGTTTCTCCCAACGAGCACAAACCATACTGGATCGAGGTCGAACCGGCGATACTGCTTTTCCTTTTTTTTCCTTCCGATTGTCCTGCCGCGGTGGGGAGCAAATCCCAAGTCCGAGACGACACGGTCAATGTTACCGAGCGTCTCTGACAACGAATGAGAGGCTTTATCGGCCTCGAGCGCTGTTTGCAATGTTTGGATTTCACCCTCGATCTCACGTAGCCGCCGGCGGATTCTCTTTACGCTCCTTTCGAGCTTCGCCGCTTTTTTGAAACGCTTCCGAATTTGATCCTGGAGCGGGATCGATGGATTCAATGCGATCGATAACGATGCCGTGGGTTCATACGGGTTCGGCAGTTCCACATGTGATGCTCTCGGGGAGATGCGTGATTGGTAAGCTGCTAGCGCCTCGGTTTCCCTGCGGAGCTTGGAGTGATTTTTGGCGATCTCGAGTTCGTTCTGAAGTTTCGAGCAAAGCGCTTTCCTCGAAGCAAGCCGCTTGCGAATCGGTTTTGTGCGTCTGGAGACAATGATGTTGAATGCCGCTGGAAGCAGGCGCTCCCCAAGGTGGCGGCAGGCCTCCTCGCCGATTTCGAACGGCCCCATGACGGTCATCCCTTCTCTTCCGACAGCTCGTGAAGGTGGGATCGGGAAAGCGCTGGCCATGGACCTGCGGGCTGCGAGAGAGAAAGGCTGCTTACCCTGGAGTACTCCATCACGAAAACGGAGCAGATTCGGCACGTCGCAATCGCCGGAAGGCAAGGCGAAGGCGTCGATGAGTTCCGGCTCGAGACCAGGAAAGCGCTCGCGCGGGGATTGGCCGCTCTCAAGGGCTGCGGCCAGCTCATGCGCCCCGGAAGTGGCCAGGGGAAGGAGCATACCCGGGGCTGCATCCTGCGAGGTGAGCGGGCTTCCCATGGACCCTACAGTTGAGATCACGCGGTCATCTCGAGAAATAACTGCCCTGCCGCTTGTGCCATACAGCGAGAGGGACAATGCGATCTTGCTTCTCCGTGCAGACAGCGCAAAGAGCAGGGTTCTGTCCGCCGCCGGGATCGACACGCCAGTCACTCTGGCGCCGGTGGCTGCTTCGAGCACAATGTCTGCGTTGCAATCTGCGATAGGATTTTCCTCAGCAAGGAAGCAAAATGGTCCTGGGTGGGTGAGGAACGCGACGAAATGTTTTTGTCGGGGAGTCGTGAACATGATCGTGAAAATCGGTTCGAGCCACGCGATGCCGGCGATCCGTTTTTCAATCAAATCTTTCTGGAGCGCCGGCAGGAGAAGATGGAGAAGGAAATGGTTCATTGTAGGTGATCCTTGGCATGGCAGCGCTTGGTATGTTATGAATAACTCCTTGTAAGCTTATATTTTACCCGTTGACATGCCAGCACGTCCTCTATAGAATCGAATTTCAGCACTTTTCCCCCTCCCAAATACAGGAGTTCATGGAATGTTGATCAGCATGACCGGTTATGGCCAGGCGGAAGTGGCCAACCAAACGGCGAGAGTATCAGTCGAAATACGAACCGTCAACCACCGCTTCCTTGACATTTCGATCAAGACACCCAAGGGGCTGGCCAACCGGGAACAGGAAATCAAGGAAGCCATTCGTTCGAAATTCTCACGGGGAAGAGTCACTATCAATATCAGCGCCGAAACGACCGAACCGGATTCCAAAGTAAAGGTGAACACGCAACTGATGGAGGAATACCTGGCACTGCTCAGGGATTTTGCCGATAAGCACGGTCTTTCTCCAAATGTGGACATGCATACTCTCGCGATGCTTCCCGACGTATTCGTTAAAGAGGAGAACGAGAGTGGATCGGAAGAGTTGTGGTTGGTGGTGAAGGAAGAGCTGGATCAGGCTATCGACGCTTGTAGGAAGATGCGCCTGGAAGAGGGCAAAGCGCTGGAGGCGGATCTCAGGGGGCGGCTGGGTGAGATGCGAACCATCACCGGAAAAATCGAAAAGCTCGCACCCGCGGTGATAAAACAGCGCACCGAGACATTCAGAGAACGCCTTTCGAAAATCATGGGCGGCGCTGAGGTGGATAATGACCGGTGGATGACCGAGATCGCGATTCTGGCCGACAAGCTCGACTTCACGGAGGAAATCACCCGGTTGAAGAGCCACACCGCACAGTTCAAGAAATGCCTCGATGAAGGCGGAGCGGTCTCCAAACGGCTTACCTATCTCCTGCAAGAAATTCATCGGGAGGCAACAACAATCAGCTCGAAAGCCTCCGATGCCGGGATCGTATCCCTCGTTGTAAATCTCAAAGAAGAGACGGAGAAGCTGAGGGAGCAAGTGCAGAATATCGAATGAGCCGCCGCAAATGAAACCATCGGTACCGGGAAGCAGTATAAGCGGTATAGCGGGGTGCGGTTCTTGCGGAATTCGAAACCATTTCCAATCGTCATATCGGGCCCGTCAGGAGTAGGGAAGAACACTCTTCTCGATCAGTTGCTGCATCAGGATTCGCTTCTCCGGCGCTCGATTTCTGTGACCACCCGCGCCCCCAGGGGAGGCGAGGTGGAAGGCGAAGATTACTTTTTTACGGACAAAACGGCTTTCAACGCAATGAAGACCGAGGAGCTCGTCGAATGGGCCGAGGTACACGGTTACTACTACGGCACACCCCGCCGCTTCGTTGAAGAGCAGCTCGAGAGCGGGTATGATCCCGTTCTCAACATCGATGTGCAGGGGGGAATAAACGTCAAAAAGGTCTTTCCCAACGCCGTGTTGGTATTTATCTTACCACCGTCCATCGGAGATCTCGAAGCCCGCATTCGGGGGCGGGGAAAGGACTCCGAATCCGAGATACAAAAGCGGCTCGAAAATGCCCGGAAGGAGATCCAGGCGTCGAGCGCATACGACTATCTCGTTGTAAACGATACGGTTGAGAGAGCAGTAGACCGGCTGACAGGGATTGTGCAGGCCGAGCGCTGCAAAAGAGAGCGGTTTTTAGGCAACCTTACGGGAGAATCCGGAGGTTGAGGCTCCAGTGTACGGAGCAGGCCCATTTTCATCGGGGAGGTATTCGAGAAAGTGATATTATATCTAGATCAACAGCGGAAAGGGGGGAGGGCCCACGAGGCCATTCTTGTGAAAAACGTGGTTCTCATCGACAAACTGACTGAGGTAGTAGCAAACAAGTATGAAGCCGTACGCATCATGGCGAAAGAGGCCCGCCGAATCAACGCCCTCCTCGTTCGAGGGGCACAAGGCGAGATCGATAAGAAACCCACATCGATCGCGCTCAGGCGCCTTCTCGAGAACAAGGTGAAATATGAGTATGTGGAGGAGGAGGAAGTCGAACTGCAGCTTGACGAAGAAGAGGAGTAACGTGTCATCGGGCCGTGGTTCTCCCGGCCCGGTTTAGTTTTTGAATGGATACAGGTTGAAACAGGATGCATTCCCGGTGAAGCGGGCGATCGAAAATAAGAAGATTCTCCTCGGAGTAACAGGGGGGATTTCCGCTTATAAATCCGTGTACCTGCTTCGACTGCTGAAAGGCGAAGGGGCGGAAGTACGGGTGGTCATGACGGAAGCGGCCTGTGAGTTCGTGGCGCCCCTGACGTTTGAGACGCTTTCTCAAAACAAAGTCCACATTAAAATGTTTGGAGGCGATGGCGAAAAGAACGTGGCCTCCCCGGTCGAGCACATCGAGCTCGCAAAGTGGCCCGATGCGGTGATCGTTGCACCGGCGACGGCCAATACGATCGCGAAGCTCGCCTCCGGAAAAGCCGATGATCTCCTGAGCGCCGTGATATGCGCCTATGCGGGCACTGTTATACTCGCTCCGGCGATGAACGACGTTATGTGGGAAAACCCGGCTACGCAGGAAAACTTGAGGATTCTTGTCGCCCGCGGATTCCGGACGGTCCCTCCCGAACCCGGTGACCTTGCCTGCGGGTACGAAGGAGCAGGCAGGATGGCAGAGCCGGAGTCCATTCTCGCGTTTCTAAAGAACATCTACGCATCCGACTACAGCGGTGTGCGCGTGCTCGTGAGTGCAGGCGGTACCGAGGAGGATTTGGATCCAGTCCGCTGTATCTCCAACCGCTCCACAGGGAAAATGGGATTCGCAATCGCCGCTGCGGCGAGAGACCTCGGGGCGAAGGTAACGGTCGTCGCAGGGCGTACTTCCATCCCCCTTCCGGTTGGGGTGCACATCGTCAATGTGAGAACGGCAGAGGAAATGTCCCATACACTCAAAGAGCTGTTCGTTGACTCCGATGTGCTGGTCATGGCTGCGGCCGTTTCGGACTACCGTCCCAGGGCCCCCCTTTCCCAAAAGCAAAAGGGGGATGGCTGGACCATCGAACTCACCAGGACAGAGGACATTCTCGCATCGCTCGGCAAAATGAAGGGAAAACGCCTCGTCATCGGTTTTGCGCTCGAAACGGACGACGTCGAAAAAAATGCCATTGAGAAACTGCGCAAGAAAAACTGTGACCTGCTCGTCGTCAATAATCCTCTGGAAGAAGGTGCCGGTTTCGAAGTCGACACAAACGAAGTAACTATTTACGGGCATAGCGGTGAAGTGATTTCGACGGGTGTGCGGTCGAAGAGAGAGATCGCCGAAGCGATCCTCCACGCAGCGCACGACACGGATGCTTTTCAAAAGATACTCGTATAATTATCGCCCAGGCGCGCCTTATCCTTCCTCCCAAGACAGATGAAAAAAGAGCTACCCAGCAGTTTTCCACAGGAAATCCTCCCCGACTTGATTTCGTACTTAAAACACCTAGAGGGAAAAGGTATAAGATCCTTGTACCTGGATGACATCGAGGAAAGCGGCCCATTTGAACAACCGTCCTCGACGAGTGCGGAAGGAGGAGAACCTGTGCCCGTGACAGCGATTCGAAAGGATCTTGCGGAGCTCGAGGAAGGAGTTCGTGCATGCACGGATTGCCCGCTGCACGAAACACGGACTCAGGTGGTATTTGGCGTGGGTAATCCGGGCACAAAGGTGATGTTCATTGGGGAAGCGCCGGGGCGCGATGAGGATCTGCAAGGAGAACCGTTCGTGGGGAGGGCTGGGCAGCTGCTCACAAAGATCCTCGAAGCCATCGACCAGAAGCGCGAGAATGTTTACATCACGAATATACTGAAGTGCCGCCCGCCCGATAACAGGGATCCTCAGGAAAGCGAGGTGCGGTGCTGCGAGAAATACCTCATCTCGCAGATCGAACTGATCCAGCCCAAGCTGATATGCGCCCTTGGGAGAATCGCCGCGCAGTGGTTGCTGCAAACCAAAGCGCCTCTCGGAACGCTCCGCACCGGTGAGTACTATTATCAAGGGATTCGTGTGCTAGTGACGTACCATCCCGCTGCGCTGCTCCGCAACCCGCAGTTCAAACGACCAGCTTGGGAGGATTTCAAAAAACTGAAAGCGATGCTCGAAGCATCGCCGTAATCGACGGGAGGTTCTCGTCTGGCTTCCTGGTCAGAGAGAAGGGACAAATAATGGCCGACGTTCCACAGAGCGATTTCACAGATAAGCTGCCGCCACAGTCCCTCGAAGCCGAGAAAGCTGTCATTGGCGCAATTCTGTTGGACAACGCCTCCTTGTCCATCGCGATGGAATACCTTTCCGGAGACACCTTTTATAAGAGAGCCCATCAGGACATCTTCCAAGCGATGGAAAACCTTTTTCAAAAGGGTGAGGCGATCGACATCATCACGTTGTCCGAAGAACTAAAACGGATGGGCAGATATCAGGCCATGGGGGGCGCTTCCTATCTCTCCTCGATCCTGGAGGACGTTCACACATCGGCGAATATGGAGTACTACACACGTTTGGTCCTCGATAAGTATATACTCAGGAGATTAATCTCGATCTCCGGTGAGGTAGCTACTGAGTGCTATGCCGACGAGCGGGAAACCGAAGAAATCCTCGATGAAGCGGAAAAGCGCATATTCGAGGTGTCGGAGAGGGGAGTTCGGAAAGGATTCACCCCAGTAGGGAAAATCATAAAGCAAAAGTTCGAGAACATCGAAAAACTTTATGAGAGCCGCAGGCATGTTTCCGGGCTTTCGTCTTCATATGATGAACTCGATTCCTATACATCCGGATTCCAAAACGCCGATCTCGTTATCGTCGCAGGGCGGCCTTCTATGGGGAAGACGAGCTTTGCTCTAAATGTCGCCCAGCACCTCGCCATCCGGGAGAAAGTTCCGGTTGGAGTGTTCAGTCTTGAAATGGCCAGTGAGCAACTGGTGATGCGGCTTTTGTGCAGCGAGGCGCGGGTGGATTCGCACAGGCTCCGCACGGGATATTTGAAGAGCAACGAGTATGCCGAGCTGGCGATCGTGGCGGGTTATCTGAGCGAGGCACCGATATATATCGATGACAGCGCAGGGATC
This sequence comes from Candidatus Latescibacterota bacterium, assembly GCA_011772205.1. Classification (GTDB taxonomy): domain Bacteria; phylum Krumholzibacteriota; class Krumholzibacteriia; order WVZY01; family WVZY01; genus WVZY01. Next base: position 27,716 of record WVZY01000020.1, on the reverse strand, counting down.
TCTACCATGGAGATCCGAGCAAAGGCCAGAAGACTCAAGGCTGAGGTGAACGTCGGGCTCATTATCATCGACTACCTGCAGCTCATCTCGGTGCGGGAAAGAGCGGAGAACCGGCAGCAACAAATTTCGATCATCTCACGCGGGCTCAAGGCGTTGGCGAAGGAGCTCAATATACCGGTTGTCGCGCTGTCGCAGCTTTCCAGAGCAGTGGAAGCGAGGGGTGGGGACAGGAGACCGATGCTTTCCGACCTCCGCGAGAGCGGTGCGATCGAGCAGGACGCAGATGTGGTTCTCTTTCTTTATCGCCCCGAGGTGTATGAAGGGGAGGATTCGGACAGCAAAGGGATCGCCGAACTGATTATTGGAAAACAACGGAACGGACCGACGGGAACCATCAAACTTGCGTTCATAAAAGAATTCACGCGCTTCGAGCGCTTGGCACCAGTCTCCGAATAGAGAGGCCAGAGTTTCTGTGGGCAGCGCATTCCGTCTCATCGGCAGCGTCTTCCTCAATTTTCTTCAGGACGTCGGCGGGACGTTCTTGCTCCTTGGAAGGGTGTTCCGCAGCGTCAGGGAATTTCCGCGAACGATCAAGCCGACGCTCTACCAAATGGAGCAAATCGGTATCGGCTCGATTCCTCTGGTACTCGTAACGTCCGTATTCGTCGGCGCTGTAGCGGCCGTCCAGGCGGCATATCAGTTCCAGGACTATGTGCCCATGCGGTTTCTCGGCACCGTTGTGGGTAAGTCAGTGATTCTCGAGCTGGGGCCGGTTCTGACCGCTCTGGTTGTTGGAGGGCGCGTCAGCGCGTCGATTGCAGCGGAGCTTGGGACGATGAAAGTCACCGAGCAAATCGACGCAATGGAAATACTCGCCATCGACCCCGTTCGCTATCTCGTCCTTCCCAGGATGGCGGCCGCCATCATCATGCTCCCCGTGCTGACGATTTTCTCGGACTTTCTCGCGATTTTAGGAGGGATGGTCGTGGCCAACATTGCTCTTGATGTGAATGTTGCAACGTTCAATGAAGGATTGAGGCTCTTTTTCTATGTCGAAGACGTCGTCAGCGGTCTTCTGAAAACCGTTGCATTCGGCGGTATCATTGCGCTCATGGGCTGCTATAATGGATTTAGAACGTACGGGGGAGCGGAAGGCGTTGGCAAGTCCACCATGCACGCGGTCGTATCCAGCTGCCTGCTAATATTGATCACCAATTACTTCCTAGCAACCGTGCTGTTCCGGATCATTTTTTACAGGGGGACCTGAAATGCCTGGGCACGTCACTCGCTCCGGCGCATGGAAATTCGTCGAAAAGCGAGCATTAGGTAAAGCGGAGAGAAGCTCGCAATGATGTTGGACATGAATGATAACAGTTACATGATCGAATGCGACAACATATGGAAGCACTTCCAGAATAAGCCGGTGCTCGAGGGTGTCGACCTCAAAGTGGCAAAGGGAAAGGCGATGGTTGTCATCGGCCAGAGCGGGTGCGGAAAGAGCGTCCTGCTCAAACACCTCGTCGGGCTGTTGAAGCCGGATAGGGGACGGGTGCTTGTCGAAGGTGAAGACATAACTATGATGAGCCGTAGAAATCTCTTTCGAGTGAGAATGCGCTTTGGTATGGTTTTTCAAAGTTCAGCACTGTTTGATTCGTTGACCGTCGGCGAAAATGTCAGTCTTGCATTAAAAGAACATACACAGAAAAGCAATGAGGAAATCATAGAGATCGCTCGGGAAAAGCTCCAAATGGTTGGGATGGATGAGATAACGGACAAAATGCCGGCGGAACTCAGCGGAGGGATGAAAAAACGGGTAAGCATTGCGAGGGCAATCGTGATGAATCCCGCCTGCGTCCTATATGATGAACCCACCACTGGTCTCGACCCTATTATGGCCGACGTGATCAACAACTTGATTTTGAAGTTGAAGTCCGAATTGCACATTACGAGCGTCATTGTCACGCACGATATCCAGAGTGCCTATAAAGTGGCGGATTCGATCGCGATGCTGCACGGAGGAAAGATCATCACTATGGGGACGCCCGATGAAGTGCGGATGAGCGATAACGAATTCTTACGGCAATTCATCGAGGGGAGCGCCGATGGGCCGATATCCGCCGGGGTATAATCGGCGTTTGGCCGTTTCTGAACGAGGGAGTTTGTGCAGGAGGGCCTTTTGACACCGAAAGCACTGGAAGTCCGAGTAGGTATTACCGTCGTCGTCGCCAGCACGATCCTCATCGTTGGGATCATGTGGTTTCAAAAATTCAAGCTCGTCGAGAGACGGTACGATTTCTTCGTGCAGTTTCCCGAGGTCGGCGGGCTTACGCCGGACGACCCCATCAATGTGAACGGCGTCGAAAGGGGCCGCGTTGGCGATATCCTTCTGCGGGAACGTGACGTACTCGTGGAAATGGGCGTTCTGGAAGGAGTGAAAATTCCCGTAGACTCTCGCATTACGTTGAGAAGCTTGGGCATCATGGGAGAACGCTTCGTGGCGATAAAGAGCGGATCGGCGAGTGTGTTCATCCAGCCGGGAGATACGCTGATTGGAAAAATGCATGCGGGGATGAGTGAGGTTTTGGGAGGAGCGGGGAAGGTCCTCGAAGAACTGACTGAAACCACCCGGGAGCTGCGGTCGGTCCTACTCACCGTTACGGGCGGTGAAAAGCTCCAGACAAGCATGGAAAACCTGCAGGAATTAAGCAGGAATCTCCGCAATCTGACGGAAGAAGACAAGCCTCTTCTCGTAGCAATCCAGAAATTCGAACGTGTCTCCTCCAAGCTCGACAGCCTTCTTACGAGGCGCTATGCGGCGCTGGATTCGTCCCTGGCATCGGTTGGAAGGGCAGGGCAGCGCTTCGAAGTTGCCGTCAAGAACCTCACCGAAGCATCCGATGCACTCAAGGACATCGGGGAACAACTCCGCACCGGAGATGGAGCGCTTGGGAGAATTCTATTCGAAGAAAATTTCCTGGATAAGCTCAACAGAACCGTCGCCGACCTGGACACTCTCATCATTGATATCAAGAAGCACCCCGGAAGGTATCTCTCGTTCTCTCTTTTCTGAGCGGGTGTTTCCGTTGGCCTGTAACAACCCGCTCCCGGAGAAAAAGCAAGATGAATCGTACGGCTGCACTGATCATGGCTGCAGGGACGGGGGGGCGCTTCGGCCCGGGGGAGCCGAAGCAGTTCCGCAAGCTGAACGGTTGCCCGACCCTCGGATGGGCGGTGAGGATCTTTTCGGATATCGAAAAGGTGGAAAGCGTGAGCATCGTGATAGCACCTGGATTGGAACAAGCGGCGGCCGGGCTGGTTGAAGACCACGGGCTGAAGAAGGTCCGAAACATCGTTCCAGGCGGTAAAACCCGCCAGGAATCGGTGCGACTGGGATTGGAAGAACTCGCCGACACGGTGGAGTACGTCCTCGTACACGATGCGGCCAGACCCTGCGTTTCCCGCGACCTCATCGAAAGGGTGTGCAAAGCCCTGGAGAGCTGTAATGCAGTGGTTCCGGTGATGCCGGCGGTGGATACCCTCGTAAGAGAAGTTGATAACGCAGTGGATGCGATACTCGATCGCAACCGGATTGCAGCGGTGCAAACCCCACAAGGATTTCGGGCCGAGCTTCTGCTTCGCGCGCACAAGAGAGCCGTATCGCAAGGGCTTCTATCCAGCGATGACGGTTCTCTCGTTCTCGCAATGGGGGAGCTAGTCGGAACGATTCCGGGCGAAGCAAGGAATATCAAGATCACGTATCCAGAAGATATGAAGGTCGCCGAAGCAATACTTTCTTCCAGCATATAAGTTCGCGCAACCAATTAACAGGAGATAAAACGTGGTTCGAACTGGCATCGGCTGGGATGTTCACCCACTTGTAGAAGGCGCCGAACTCCATCTCGGCTGTCTTCACTTCCCGGATGCAGAGAAAGGACTCAAAGGACATTCGGATGCGGATGTGGTCTGCCATGCGATTTGCGATGCGCTCTTGGGCGCCGCGGCTCTGGGGGATATCGGAGATTATTTTCCCGATACGGACCCGGAGTTCGAAGGTTGCCCGGGTAGCAAGCTGCTCGAGCGCGTGAGAGACATGGTGGCGGAGAAGGGTTACCGCATCGTAAATGTCGACTGCACGGTGATGTCCGATGCAGTTCGCCTTGGTCCCAAGAAAAAAGACATGGCCCGCACCGTCGCCTCTCACTTGGGGCTGAGGCCCGATGAGGTATGCGTGAAAGCAACCACATGGGAAGGGCATGGCGCCGTTGGCAGGGGTGAGGTGATCGCTTGTGAAGCGATCGCCACGGTGAGGCGGTAATGCCGTTTCTCGATGATCGGCGCTACTCTCAGAAAGGCTCCTGGAATGAGCGACACAGGTAGCAATCGAGCAGTTCGTGTTCGCTTCGCCCCCAGCCCGACGGGGCGTCTTCACGTTGGCGGGGTAAGGACGGCGATATTCAACTGGCTGTTTGCAAAAAAATCCAACGGCACGTTAGTCCTTCGGATCGAAGATACTGATATTGAGAGGAGCACGAGCGAGAGCGAGCGTGCGCTCCTCGATGACCTCCGCTGGCTGGGTCTCGACTGGGATGAGGGTCCCGGGAAGGGGGGTCCGCACGATCCCTACCGGCAGTCGGAGCGATTGAGCTTGTACGAAAAAGCGGCGGAAGAGCTCTTGGGGAAGGGCGCTGCGTACCCATGTTTTTGCAGCGACGAGGAACTGGAAAAGAAACGCAAAGCGGCGCTGGAAAAAGGGGAATCGCCGCATTACGACGGGACGTGCCGGAACCTCACGGCCGGCGAGGTGGCGGCCAGGAGGGAAGCGCAGAGCCCCGAAGTTATTCGATTCAAAGTGGAGTTCGGTGTCGTGCGGATTCCGGATCTCATTCGTGGGAACGTGGAATTGTCCACTTCAATGGTGGGAGATTTTGTGCTGCTCCGGTCGAACGGACTGCCCACGTATAATTTCGCGGCGGCAGTAGATGATCACGAAATGGGGATAACCCACGTCCTCCGCGGAGAGGAGCATCTTCCAAACACTCTCCGGCAGGTTCTGATATACGGAGCGCTGGGCGTGGAGCCACCGCATTTTGGGCATTTACCGTTAATCCTTGGTGAGGACCGCTCGAAGCTCAGCAAGCGGCACGGGGCGAGTTCGGTGGACGAGCTTCGAGATTCCGGCTATCTTTCCTCCGCGGTGGTCAATTATCTCGTCCTGCTGGGCTGGTCACACTCAGAAGAGCGAGAGGTGCTCACCGTCAGTGAGCTAATCGACGATTTTGCTCTCGAGCGTGTGGGCAAGAGCGCCGCGGTGTTCGATAAACAAAAACTCCTCTGGATGAATGGGATGCACATCCGGAGGCAGGCTCCGGGTGAGCTCTTCCCGGCAGCCGACGCGTTTTTCCCCAGTGGAATCAAAGAAGCCTACTCGGAAGCAAAGCGCCTGGAGATTTTCGCACTTCTTCAGGAGAGAGTAGAGCGGTTCTCCGAACTCGAAGAGCGATCGCGCGCGTTTCTGAAACCGCCTCCCATTGACGACGAGGCGAGAACAGTATTGAGCTCTGCAAAATCCCAGGAAGTGGTGCGAGCGGTAGCATCAGCCCTCGAAGGTGCGGAGGAAGCGCTGACACCGGAGTCGTTCAAGTCCATAATGAAGCGCGTGGGCAAGGAAACGGCAACACGTGGAAAGGATCTCTATTTTCCCGTTCGCGCGGCCATCACAGGATCGGTCCACGGGCCGGACATCGCGAAGGTTGCTGCATTCAAGGGAAAAGCAGAGTCGGTCGCATTGCTCCGTCGTGCTGTGAGCACATGAGTTTGTTGCAGTGCCTCGATCGCCCCTCGGCTCATGGTCCTCGCGCGCGTCTAAAGTTGTAGCGCGCTGCGGAAATCGCCTCGCGGCGATCGAGGCACCGACGGCCATCATTTTCGCTCCATCGTGCTGTACAATGATGGGCGCGCAAGCATTCATCCAAACAAGAGAAGGCCTTGGCTATGACTACGAAGAAACACACAATTCTATTTCTCGTCGGTGGGGATTCACCCGAGCGGGATGTGTCTATTGAGAGCGGCAAGAGTATGTACGAAGCTCTCAAAAAAAAGGGATATAAGGTAATCGTCGCAGATCCGGGCCGGCCCGAGATTCCTCCGACCGAAGATCCCGCAAAAATGTTCGAGGCGTCACAAATCACAGCTGAACCACCGATAATCGGAGAGAACATCTTCGCTTCGCGTGCGGCTTTTCTCGAGTACCTCTGCGGATTCGAAAAGCTACAGTTCGATGTGGTTTTCAATGCGCTTCACGGAGGTGTCGGCGAGGATGGGACGCTCCAGGCGTGTCTCGATTTCCTCGGTATCTCTTACACGGGAAGCGGGGCGCTGGCTTGCGCCCTGGCAATGAACAAGAGTCTCTCGAAACATCTCGTCTCCTCGAGAGGCGTTCCCCTGGCCGAAGGTTTTGTGATCAAAGAAGACGAGCTGGAAATGGCTGACATCGAGCAGAGGATTCAAGACGAAGTCGGTTTTCCGGTGGTCATCAAGCCCAATCAGCAGGGGTCGAGTGTCGGCGTATCCATTGTCGATGAACCTGGTGGGCTCCATGAGGCGTTTTCGAAAGCGGCGCCCCTCGATCGTGCCTTCCTCGTCGAACGGTACATCGAAGGGACGGAGGTCACCGCCAGCATACTGGGGAATGAAGCGCTCCCGCTTCTCGAGATTCGGACGAAAGAAGGATTCTACGACTATCGGAACAAATACACTCCCGGCGCGAATGAGTATCTCGTGCCGGCACCGATCGACGCAAAGACCACAGAAGCCATTCAGACTTCCGCACTCCGCGCTTACCATGCCCTTGGATGCCGAGCTTATGCAAGGGTTGACTTTAGGCTTGCCAAAGACTGTAGGCATTATTTTCTTGAAATCAACACGCTGCCCGGTATGACGGCGAGCAGCCTGGTACCGAAAGCTGCCAAGGCTGCGGGCATCGATTTTTCTGAGCTTGTCGAGCGAATCCTGCACTTATCATTGGAAACGCGTTAGGGGCAGCGCCGGATTGAACGTAAAGGGGTAAATATGGCGCTTCGCGTTTACGATACACTTCGGGGCGAGAAACGAGAGTTCGAGCCGATAGAAGAAGGTAAAGTGGGCATCTATTTTTGCGGCATGACCGTCCAGGATAAGCCGCATATGGGCCACATGCTCGCCTTCGTTGCTGGGGATATGATCCGGCGGTATCTCGAATACAAAGGCTACGACGTCACGTACATTCAGAATTTCACCGACATAGACGATAAGATCATAGATAAGGCGAAAGAGGAGGGCTGCGATTACCTTGAGATCGCCGAGCGAAATATCAAGGCGTACTTCGAAAGTGCCAATGCGCTCAACATCAAAGATGCCACCATCTTTCCACGTGCCACCGAGCATATTCAAGAGATCGTCGACCTCATCAGAGTTCTTGAGGAAAAGGGATACGCCTATCAGGCTGGCCGGGATGTGTACTACCGCGTGCGGGCCTTCGCAAACTATGGAAAACTCTCCAAGAGGAAAATCGACGACTTGAAGAGCGGCGCCAGGATCGAAGTCGGGGAGGAAAAAGAGGATCCCCTCGATTTCGCATTGTGGAAGGGGGCCGATCCGTCCGATCCAGGTTGGGACAGCCCATGGGGAAGGGGAAGGCCGGGCTGGCACATCGAGTGCTCCGCCATGTCGATGAAGTACTTGGGGAATACGCTGGATTTTCATGGTGGTGGGGAGGATCTCATTTTCCCTCACCATGAAAACGAGCTAGCCCAGTCGGAGGGCGCGACGGGCTGCGATTTCGTACATTTCTGGCTTCACAACGGGCTATTGAACCTCTCGGGAGAGAAGATGTCCAAGTCCACAGGGCACTTCTTTGCGATGGAGGATGTGCTGAGGGAGTTCGATGGGGACGTCGTCCGGTTTTACCTCCTCTCGACCCACTTCCGATCTCAAAGCGAGTTCTCGCGCGATCGGCTCGAGGAAGCGAGGCGCGGTTTCGAGAGGCTTCAGCTCGCCTGCATGTCGATCGAAGAAAACCTCGGAAAAATCGGCAGCGCAAGCGGTGTCTCTGCGCCTGCTGGCGAGCAATTGAAGGAAGCCGCAGCGAAGGCGAAAGAAAATTTTATCGCGGCAATGGACGACGATTTCAACAGTGCTGGAGCAATAGGCGCGGTGTTCGAGCTCGTCAGGGCATACAACAAGCTGCTGGATGAGAACGCCATGGCCATCGGGGAAGACCGGGAAGCCCTCGAAGAGGTAAAAGGGACGATTCTGGAGTTCGACTCCGTGTTGGGGCTCTTTAAGATGGGACTCCCTGGAAAACTCGAAGCGATCCCGCCGGAGATAACCGCGCTCGTCGATAAACGCCAGGAGGCAAGGAAAGCCAAGGACTTCGCGACCGCGGATGCGTTGAGGGAGGAAATCGAGCGGGCGGGATACGTCATCGAGGACCGGCCGGACGGCGCGCGTGTGCGGAAGAAGTAATCGGAAATATCTAGGTTCTTCATCATGAACATCATCAAGCATCTAGACGATATGTGGCAGAGCAATTTTTCACACCCCAGGAAAATGTGTGAAAAGGAACAGGCTTTCAGGGATGAGATCATCTATCTCAACAAAGTGGGAATGCGGCTTGCCGGAGTATTGGCCGTATTCGGTCCGACGTTTTCCATCGCCGTCACCAATCTGATTCTCAAGCATCAATTCAGTTTCTTTCCCGTTGAGCCAACCCGCGGAATGCCGGTTTGGGTGGTGTGGGACGATCTCGTCATCGTTGTGCTCGGCTTGTTTTGCATCGGTATCTCGTTTACGCATATCGGGCAAAGAATGGGACGTCTGATCGTCGCGTTGGTTATGGTCGTGATGTTGTTTGCCATGATAACGGGGGGTACTACGTCCGACTTCCAGATGGAAGCGGAAGACTACATTCTCACAGTCACCATGCTGATGATGATTGCGGTGGGGACGATGCCATATCGCCCGATTCAAATGTTTGGGCTCGGTATTGTATTGACGATAACCTATTATCTTAGTATCACTTTTTTCCCGCAGCTTTACGGGGATCATCTACCACCACCTCCACCTCAGTATATGGTTTATCTTCTCATGGTGACGTTCTTCGCCATGCTCATCAGCGCACTCATCTACTCGAATCGCTACAAGCAGTTCGGAGCCCGAAAAAATGCGGAGTATCTCCGCAAGCAAGCGCTCGAATCCGAACAGAAATACAGATCGCTTTTCGAAAATTCCTCAGATGGGATATTCGCATTCGACAACAACACCAAGCTGTTCAGATTGGTGAATCCTGAGATCACGGGTATATTGGGTTATACGGAAGAGGAGCTTCTGAGAATGCGCTTTACTGAGGTGATCCATCCGGATGATCTGGAAAGAGTCGTTGGTTACCACCTGGCAAGGATCAAAGGAGACCCCGCACCCAATCACTATCGTCTCAAGCTAAAACACAGGCACACCGAAGAGCCGGTGATATGCGACCTTACCGTTCACCGCATTGAAGATCCCGACTTAACAATGGGTGCGATTCGTGACATTACGGAACATGTAAAGTTGGAAGCGGAAATCGAGCAGCTCGCCCGATTTCCGGAAACCAATCCGTTTCCGGTGCTCCGGTTCGATTACGAAGGCAATGTTCTTTATATGAATCCGGCGGCAAAAGACATTCCCAGATGGCACGGATCACCGGATAAGAGTATCACGGACCTAATGCCCGATGATTTCGTTTTAAAAATTCAGGGTTTGATCGATCGGGACCAGACAATTCCCTACGAACGCGTCGAGCTGTTCGATCGCACGTTCGCCGTAACGTACAAGCCTCTCAAGGAATCGCGGCAGATCTTCATTTGGATGGTGGATGTGACCGATCTCGTTTACGCAGAGCACAGAATCCGGATTTACGCCGCCGAGCTCGAAGCGACCAATCGTGAGCTCCGTGATGCGCAAGAGCAATTGGTGCAGTCCGAAAAGATGGCGGCGCTTGGAAATCTCGTCGCGGGCGTTGCACACGAAATCAACAGCCCACTGGGATCTATCCGCGCGAATGCCGATGTATCCAGTCGGGCGTTGAGCATGCTGAGAGCGTCGATAAATCCGGGAAATTTGTCGGAGTCATTTGCAAGAAATCCGAAGATTCAGCAAGCCATGGACGTTTTGACCGAATCCACCGCAACCACTCGCGTCGCAACCGGGCGAATCGTGGAAATTGTAAAATCTCTTCGCAATTTTGCGCGTCTGGATGAAGCGGAGCGGAAGCGTGCGGACCTTCATGAAGGAATCAATAGTACGCTAACGCTGCTTCAGCACGAACTCAAACAGCGCGTGAAAGTCGCAAAGCATTACGGGAATCTTCCACAAATCGAGTGCTTCCCCCACCAGCTGAATCAGGTGTTCATGAACGTCCTGATGAACGCATCCCAAGCAATCGGGGCAGAAGGGACGATCACCATCACCACAAAGAGAGAGGGCGATTGGGTCGTGTTAACGTTATCGGACACCGGCAGAGGAATTCCGGCGGAAGATCTCGATCGCATCTTCGATCCTGGGTTTACCACCAAAGGCGTCGGCGTCGGCACCGGACTGGGGCTCTCGATAAGCTACCGCATCGTCCAGGATCACGGCGGTTCCATTCGAGCGTCCAGTGAGATCGGAAAAGGGACGACGTTCACCATCAAGCTGCCGATTCGGTAATTCGCTACTTCCTCGGAAGCTTCCATTCATCGAAAAGAATCACTTCCAGCGCGTGCCTGACGGCCGTCGTGTCGAAGTAGAACGGCTCGAATCCCCAGACGGCGCTTCGAGCCGCTATGCCACCGGCGATCTCGGGGACAACGTCCTGGAACATCGTTGTCCAAGCTGCAATGGGTGCGGCGTAGATGGGTGAAGCAGGATCGAGACAGCCGTGCCCGTATATCGGTTCGAAGCACATGCGCGGACCGAGATCCATGCGCCCGCACGTGAAATACGGCGGGTCGTACAGTTCGTTATTCAAACCCCTTGCATCCGGCGCAAAGAATTTACCGGGTTCCGATACCTCGGGACGCAATGCAATGTGGGGGAAATTCGGATCCAATGGTAAAGCCTCGCGAAGCCCATCTTCCTTTGGCCGGACGCCGCGGATGTGCGTCACGCCGCATCCGTTCTCGCCCGATCCAGGTTTTCTCAACGAGAGGGGATCGGTATAGGCAATGTCCAGCACGTCGAGGCACATTTCCTTGTAAGCGAAGGATTCGTCCCCAATGGGATCATCGATCTGATCCGAGTAATCACCATCCTTATCTCCCGAGAGTTCGTACTTGAAGATGAAAGGGAACTTCGGATTGGGGACGAGTTGACGGTTGATGACCATTGTCATCGGCTGTTCGCCGCAGATCATTACGTGTCCGCCGACTGCGAGATACAAGGCGAGCATATTCGCTTCTATCTTGCCAATGATGGGGGCCTTGGGATCTTCATAACGAAATTTGATGACGTCATAAAGAAACGGTAGTTTCGACGTGAGCTTCGCATAACCTCCATATGCATCCCAAACGACGCTTTTGTACTGCGCAAGAGTCGTAAGGGGGAGCGGATTATTGGTGCTCACTTCGATCAGATCGATCAGTGGATTAAAGCCCTCGATGTTTTGCATCAAGCCCACCCAGAAGGCATCGTGTTCGTCGTCACAGGGCATTGCTCCATTGCTTCTCACCAGGCCACACACCGCCGGTTCCTCCTCATAGTCGTCCACGACGAGAAGATCCCTTTCCATCGTGACGGGGAAGAAGTTGATCTTGATGTTGATTCTGGACTTAAATCCAGCGTTGTCGATGGCCTCGACATGGAACGTGTGTGTGCCGAAATAGAATGTCCAAGATGGAGAAAGCACGCGGCAACTGCGGCAAGGAAACGGCGTCCAATCAATATCCCACTGGTCGTCGTCATTAAAATCGGTGATGTCCCATCCGTATCGATAATCCAATACTTTTCCGCCATAAGATTCTGCGGTGGCCGTCCACTCGAAGGCAAGCGGTATGCCGGCAAACACGTCCACGATCGAATAGGCTTCGGTGATCCAAGCGGATCTGAGCGTTCCGATGTACGGGTTTCTCACAGTGAGCATCGGCCCTGTCGGCCGGCAGCTGATGACCACCCTCCTCGCGTTGTGCCGCTCATCGAACACGGGCGTGACCGCACCGGCTTCATCCTTTGCCTGCACGGCGAACATGTAGGTTCCATAATCGAGAGGGGGTGATGTCCAAAACTTCCCTCTGTCTTGCGGCGCCTTGTAATAGTGCCATGCCGACCACTCTGGCGCGTTGGGATGAGTGCGAATGTATTCCAGAGCATCATTGAAGCTGCTGTTGTGCTCTTCGGTATTCACAATAATCCATCGAATCGACTCGGGTTCCTGTGTGGCATGGAGGTCATCGATGTAATCTTTGGCCTCCCAGCGGAATGTGGCGATGGGTAAGAGGTAAGCCGGATTGTAGCCATTATACGGGGGGTCGGTGATATCAGCTACAGGTGAAAGTGTCCGCGCTGTAAACGATCTGTAAGCCGGAATGTCCGATGCCAGACCCTTGTCATCCACCGCACGAACGAAGAATGTGTGCGATCGGGTGAATTCCGTGATCCATTCGATCTCCGAGCTGTCAGCGATTTCGTCCGCAGTGAATGTAAATACCGAATCATAGACGTACGTCCGGTGCCACTTATCGGAGCCCGTTGTATCAGCGGGATCGAATGCGCCATCCTCGTTGTCCGTAATCGCAAACTCGAAGTATCGGATATTTCCATCGGGATCGTATCCGTACCAAAAGAAATGAACCTTGTAACTCCACACCGAGCCCTCGGGGGGGCCGGAAGTCAACCAAACAACCGGCGGCTGATTCGGCTTACGAACACCCTCATACGCGGAATCGCAGCCGGTTGCTTGAAGCGAAAGCAGCTCAAGTAGGGCAAGGGCCGCAAGAACTTTGTACAGAGTAGATATCCTCCGTTTGTTCATCGTTTCCCCCTTTTAGAGTGTCCGCACTGAATCGGTCTGCGCCGGTGCGAAGAACGTTGGGCCGATCCGGTTGCGTATTCCCATGGTGACTGTCACCGCAACGGATGAATGCATCCTTGCGAAAGCAACTGAGCGTCGTGCATCGGTTGTCTGCCCTGCGGGGTAATGAGTGTTCTGGTGGGAGTAGACAAGAGTGTGCCCGAATGAGTTGATAATCGAAGGCTGGGAATAAACCTGGCTTCGATTCAAAGATAAGCTGCCGGCCCGAGTCATGTCAAACGAAGAGCGACCGGCCGAAAGTTCTGTGGAGCCAGGCGTGAGCCCCAAGATGCAACACGCTTAAACGCCTAGGCTCGGCTATCGTCCCCCAAGAGAGCCCACGCGCAGGCGGGTTAGCGATAACTTATTTAATTTAAGTAGATTGAAAGCTCGCAGAAAGAGCTTGCCATTGAGGACGGACTTCGGTAGACTTTATTTAAAAAATGACCATTAGTCATTAAATATCTTGGACTTAATATTGATCAACTATGCCAGGCAAAGGGGGTCAGCATGGGCATTCCAGAGAGAAAGGCGCGCGAAAAAGAGCAGCGTCGGCGAGACATCATCCAAACGGCCGAGCGGGTTTTCCTGGCAAAAGGCCTCAAGAAGGCCACGATGGACGATGTGGCTGAGGCGGCCGAGCTGAGCAAGGGAACCCTGTATCTGTATTTCAAGAATAAGGAGGAATTGTACGCGGCCGTTATCCTGCAGGGTGTCAAAGTCCTGCGGTCGATGTTTGAAGCGGCGGTAGACAGCGCGCAAAGCGGTATCGAGAAGGTAAGGGCCATTGGTAGAGCTTACGCCGATTTTCATAAGGAGCATCCCGATTACTTCGATGCGGTGCTCTATTACCAAACTCAAACCTTTGATTCGAGCGGTCGAGATTCTCTTGTCGCGGCGTGCAACAGTCAAAGTGATGAAACGATAGGAGTCATTGCTGAAGCTCTGAAGGCGGGAATAAGCGACGGGACGATTAGAAACGATATCGATCCCTCGAAAGCGGCTGTCGTTCTGTGGGGACAGACCACGGGGATCATGCAGCTTGCCTCGAGAAAAGGAAATGAGATCCGGGATTGGCATCATCTAAATCCAGAAGATGTTATATCCGGCTACTTCGATTTGGTAGAATACGGGCTCAAAGCCGAATAGAATTGTTACCGGAAACCTTCGTCATCAATGATCTCCACGGACTTCGATTAATGCTCATACAGATTCCTATATAGGGAAACGCAGAGATGTATTCATTTTTCAAATTTTTTGCCGAGCGCCACTTGCTGGCCCATCTCGTTACGTTAATGACGATACTGCTGGGCCTCAGCGCCCTTACACGTATCAAACGTGACATGTTTCCAAGAGTGGATTTCGGTGAAACATTCATTACGACGAGATATCCCGGTGCGTCACCCGAGGATGTCGAGCTGAACGTCACGAACAACATCGAGGAGGAATTGAAAGAAGTCGAGGGAATAGACAGGATGGCCTCCTATTCGATGGAAAATATATCCATTGTGCATGTCGTCATCGATCCCGATTCAAAAGATCAAGATGAAGTCAAAAGGGAGATCCGCGAAGCGGTCGGCCGCGTCACTGATTTTCCTGCTGAAGTGACGGAATCCCCTCTCGTCGAAGATTTGAAAACCACGATCTTTCCCGTGATCGAGGTGGGGCTCACGGGGGATATTTCTTACCGTGAACTTCGCGAGCAAGCGCGGTTGTTCGAAAAGAAATTACTGGAGGTACCGGGCGTTTCGAAGGTCGAGAAATTCAGCTACAGAGACAGAGAAATCAAAGTGGAGATCTCTCCGGAAGCGATACAGAAGTATCAAATTCCCATGAGGGAGATCATGGCCGCGATCAGCGCCCGCAATATCCGCCTGACGGGGGGATCGTTCGAGTCCTACACGAGCGAGAAAAACGTCGTCACACTGGCGCAGTTCAAGAATCCATTCGAAGTGGGCGATGTGATCGTGCGGTCGACGTTCGATGGACCGCTCATTAGAGTGAAAGACCTGGCGATCATCAAAGATGATTTCGAAGATGAAAAAACGCTTTCGCGAATGGACGGCAGGGAGGCGATTTCTTTCCTCGTTTACAAGAAAGAGTCCGCCGATGTAATCCGGACGGTTGATGCGATCAAGGAGCTGGTCGAAGAGGAGAGCAAAACCATCGCGGGCGGAATCGAGATCCTCTACTCCCATGATATCTCCCGTTTCGTGAGGAATCGCCTGGATGTCGTTCGATCCAACGGGCTGATTGGTCTGTCGTTCGTGCTTATTTTACTCTCCATGTTCTTGCACATTCGTACGGCTTTCTGGGTTGCACTGGGGATTCCCGTGACACTTTTTGGTGTTGTGTTCCTTTTGCCGTTTTTTGATGCGTTTCTCGATGCGATTGCACTTGCCGCGATGATCCAGGTGATTGGAATCGTTGTGGACGATGCGATCATCATCGCCGAGAACATCCATCGAAGGACTGAGAAAGGAGAGGCGCCCCTGGAAGCGGCAGCGAGAGGAATCCAGGAAGTCTTTGCGCCGGTAATTACAACGATTCTGACGACGTTCTTCGCGTTTGCCCCGCTCTTCTTCATGTCCGGTCTCCTCGGGAAATTCGTCTTCGTTGTTCCGCTGGTCATCTGCCTGGCGCTGTTGGTATCCCTGGGCGAGGCGATCGTCGCTCTGCCGGCACATGTCGTGATGGGTCTGCGTGGGATGTCGAAGAAAGCAGGGCGGGTAAGGACTCATTGGTTTGACGCGCTACGAAAACATTACGAGCGCACTGTCTATCATCTGCTCAAGCTGCGATATGTGTTCGTCGTGTTGTCCGTTGCGCTTCTCGCCGGCGCATTCTGGTATACGGCCAATTACATGGATTTCGTCCTCTTTCCCAGCTCTGCTGCCGATGAGTTTTATATATTGACCGAACTTCCCACCGGGACGTCGCTGCAAGCGACATCGGATAAAATGAGAGAGATCGAATCGGTTGTAAAGAGCCTGCCCGATGACGAGCTCGGGTCTTTTGTTACGCGTATCGGCACGCACGGTTTTTTTGCTGCCGGCGAGAACGAGAATTGGGCGCACTTGGCCGTTCATTTGACCCCATTTGCATCGAGAGATAGAACAGCGGATGAAGTCGTCGAAGAGTTGAGAGCAAAGACTGACAGGCTGGAGGGATTCGAGAAGATTGTTTATATCATCGACGCGGGAGGGCCGCCGGTAGGAAGACCGATAACGATCAGAGTGGTCGGTTCGGACGATAGGTCGAGAACGGAGCTCGCCGATTCTGTCGTTTCGAAGCTAATGTCGATCGATGGAGTAAAAGATATCGACCGGGATGACAAACTCGGCAAATCTCAAGTCGAGATCAAACTCGATTTCGCCAAGTTATCCAGACTTGGACTTACTGTTGCCGATGTGGCTCGATATGTTCGAATCGGTTACGACGGCGAGGTTGTAACGAGCGTGCGCTACGGAGAGGAAGACGTGGATTTCCGAGTGCTGCTCGAAGAAAAAGCCCGTGCCCGGCCGGAATTTTTGAACGAATTGCTCATCGCAAACCAGCAAGGCCGCCTGATCCCGTTGAAAGACGTCGCGCGGCTCGTAACAGCACCGGGGCCGGCCAACTTTTATCATTTCGACGGTGAGAGAGCGGTGACTATCACGGCTGACATTTTGAAAGGGATGGTAACTCCGCTCGAAGCAACAAAAGCGGTGCTCAATCATTTTGACCTCGACGAGGATTGGCGGGGCCTGCGGTTTGTCGTTGGCGGGGAGGCGGAAGAAACCCAGGAATCCATCGCGAGCCTTCGCGTAGCGTTCATAACGGCCGTCATCGGTATCTATTTCCTTTTGATATTGTTGTTCAACTCGTTAACCCAGCCCATCCTGGTAATGAGCGCCGTACCCTTCGGCCTCGTGGGGGTCGTGATGGCTTTCGCCCTGCACGGGCAGCCGCTTGGTTTCCTGGCGATGATGGGGGTGATCGGCCTTTCCGGAGTGGTGGTCAACGACTCACTCGTTCTGGTAAGCCATGTGAATCGACTGAGAAAACAAAACCCTCAAGAACTGCTCATCAGGATCGTCGCAAAGGGAACGGCCGATCGGTTGAGGCCGATATTGTTGACGACGCTTACCACTGTAGCAGGGCTGCTCCCCCTGGCGTACGGAATCGGGGGCACCGATCCGTTTATCGCTCCCATGCCGCTGGCGATTGGATACGGGCTCCTGTTCTCCACGCCGCTGACGCTGGCGCTGGTACCCTCCTTTTATATAATAGGTGACGACATTTCCAGAGCGTTCAGCTGGATGTTCAGAAGAGGCCGCAAGACTCGTAACGCATAACCATTCCTGCTGCTATCACAGTCATCCCGATCCTCCGCTGAGAATCTTGGTGTGAGCTGATGATTTCCCTGGCACGAGAAAGGCAATCTGCTGGTTTCCGAGAAATTAGCCTGAATCCGTCAAAATCCAACAGTGCGCATGTCTCGTTTACCGCGAGGCGATTTCCGCAGCGCGCTATAATATAACTTTAGACGCGCGCGAGGACCATGAGCCGAGGGGCGATCGAGACATACGCCTTCATTTGATTATCACCAAGCACCTTACAAGGTAAATCTCTGCGATTTTCCGACGGATTCAGGTTAGTCTATTACTATTCCTCCCGTGCTCCTCTTTTGATCCTGATCCTCCGGTTGCAGCCGGCGGTGACGCACTGTTCTCATTCAATTAGTTGTTCGAGAGCAAGTTGCCTCAGAATACCTTAAATAACTTATAGGTCTTTTTCGTTTCCGGTTGACTTTTCCCGAATTCTGTGATATACGAGGAACCGGTAACTCATTTTAAAACAACAAGGAACCCCAAAAACCCTTAGAGTCTCTGTCAAATATTTCGAGATCACTGAATCGAGTGGCTCTAGCGATGAATGGATCCGTTTGCGATCCGAGGGGAGTCGTGTCCCCGTATAGACGACTATCCTGCTAAGCGGCTCTTAAGTGGTATTTTTCATGTTTGTCACCAAGACAACCACTGGATGTGGGCACCGAAACATTCGGAGCGAGCGCTCTCGCTCTTATCAGGGAGTCATGGTTGTAGAGAGGGGGTGAAGCCACTCGGGTACAAAAAAACCTCTAAAATCGTCATGAGGAGAAACCCGTCCCCTCATAAATTACCTGCCTGCACAAGCAACAGGAGGAAGAAATGTTCAAAAAAGGACCGTGTTTGCTGGCATTTCTCCCGTTCCTGGTCTTTTCCGCTTCAAGCATTCAGGCCGCCGAGATGACTGTAAACATCTGCGCGCCGGACATGTCCTCAATCATCGACGTCGGCAAGTTCATTTCAACCGGTGAGGTTGAAATGCTCGAGGGGAAACCTTATTACCAGAAGGTTCTCCCCGGGCCGGCGCCTCCACCTTATCCTCACGTTCACGTTTGGGACAAGGCCATCGAGCAGCTTGGGAGCTCCAGCGCTGAGATGGAGGGAGTTCATTTCGTGAATATTGGCAGGTGGTGGGTGGCCAAGAAGTGGGCTCTGGTTTTGTGGAAAATCCGAATACCAGAAGCTGCACTTCGAATGGCGAGCGAATTCGAGGAAGATCTCACCGTTGCACTTTGGGCGGATTGGAATCAGGATGGGAAGTGGGGCAAGAATGAGTTGATGCTACATAAGAACATCAATCTTCATCATCTCTTCCCCACGACTGCCGAAACCGTGTGCGTCAATTACCTCACCAAGTTCAGCGTTCCGGAAATCCAGGACTACGACGGTATGGGATCCACTAAGTGGCAGAACAAGGACCTTCGACCCATATGGGTTCGATGCGTGCTTTGCTACGACGATCCCGACATGAGTCCGGACGGCGAACAGCTGTTTGGGGAAGTGGAAGACTATCATGTGACGTACATGATAACTAGTGAGGGAAGCGTTGATCAGTAGAGGCCAAGATGAAACCGATGGGCCAGGGATCAAACATCCCTGGCATCCCAGCGGAATCGAGGAAAGGAATTAGCCATGTTGCAGAAAAAGAAGATATCGAGTTCCGTGGCGGTTCTCTTGGCCGTACTGCTATTGATCCCGGTGGTATACAGCGCGGATACGAGCATAGACATCAAAGATAAGATTTCACCGGGATTAGCGGCTAAGCTCACCGCTGCACAGCCGGGCGAGGTCGTCACGGCTATTGTCAAAATGCGCGCAGTCGCCAACACGAACAGGATTCGGGGAATGCGCGCAGCTGTATTCACCGAACTGCGTCGAACGTCCAGGGAGTCCCAAGCGGATCTCGTGAGTTACCTCGATTCACCAGGCACGCGCAGCAGAGTCCAAAAGATCCGACAGTTCTGGATCGACAACATCGTGCTGGTGAAAGCGACGAGGGACGTCATTGAGTCCATCGCTGCTCGCCCGGATGTTTTGACGGTGTTCGAAAACTTTATCATCACGCTGCCTCCACGGCCTGAAGATTCGGCCGAAGGCAAATGGGGAGGTCCGAACCGCGCCGCGCAACAACAGACGCAGCCTTGGGACTCCATTACGAGAATTGGAGCCAAGCAGGTCTGGACAACGTTTGGATTGGATGGGACGGGAGTTGTTGTTGGGGGCCTTGATACCGGTGTGGACATCTCGCACCCCGATATCAATGGGAAAATGGTCACCAACAATCCCCTGGACCCAACTTATCCTGGTGGCTGGGCGGAGTTCGATTCCAACGGAGACATTATTCCGGGCTCTGTGCCGCACGATTCGGACGATCATGGAACGCACACGACCGGAACGATGATCGGAGGAAACGCCAGTGGCTATGACATTGGTGTCGCCCCTGGTGCGAATCTGATGCATGGTCTGGTAATTCCTGGGGGAAGCGGAACGTTCGCCCAGGTGGCTGGCGGTATGGAGTGGATCATCGACCCGGACGAAAACCCCGCTACCGATGATGGCGCGCAGCTGGTGAACATGTCTCTCGGAGCCACGGGAACCTACCCGGAGATGATCGCTCCGACGGACAACATGGTGGCAGCAAATGTGTTTCCGAGCTTCGCCATAGGAAACAGCGGCCCGAGCCCGAGCACGACAGCCAGCCCGGGCAACGTGCCGAGCGCTTATGGAGTCGGTGCCACCGATAGTTCCGAAGTGATTGCAAGCTTCTCGGGCCGGGGTCCGGTTACATGGAACAGCCCTCCCTATGTAGGGACCTGGATAAAACCGGATATCTCTGCTCCCGGTGTGGCCATCTATTCCAGTGTTCCTGGCGGGGGCTGGGAATGGAACGGCTGGAACGGCACATCGATGGCGACTCCTCATGTTTCCGGTACCATCGCTCTCATGCTCCAGGGCAATCCGATGCTCACTGTGGATCAGACCAAGCTGCTTCTTTCCCAGACGGCGATTGACTACGGCGATCCCGGAATGGACAACAGCTATGGGTGGGGTCGCGTCAGCGCGTTTGGTGCAGTTAGCGCTGCGCTTGTCGGTGTTGGAACACTGGAGGGAACCGTCTACAGTTCCGGCGGCGGAACCGTGGACAATGCCAAGGTTCTCATCGTGGATACCGGGCAGAAGGTGTACACGGATGCGTTCGGTCACTACACAGTCCAGCTGGTGGCCGGGGATCATACCGTTGAGGTCTCACGTTTTGGTTATGAAACGGCTACAGAGGTCGTATCAGTTGCAGCCGACGTTGTGACGGTTCAGGATTTCACCTTGAACCAGCTTCCGTCGGGAACGGTCGCCGGTTATGTGACCGATGCGGAAACCGCAGCTGGGATTGCCGCGGATATCATCGTGAAACTCGCGGGCGAGCCGGTTGTATGGAGCTCGACGAATCCTGCGACGGGAGAATACAGCATCGGTCTCCCCGTGGGAACGTACGACCTGATCTTCAGTCCGGTGTTTCCGTATCCCATCACAACGAGAACCGATATCGTGATCATGGAAGGCATGACCACAACGTTGAATGTGCCTATGGAAGGTGCGCAGATTCTCATCGTAGACGACGATGGAGGAGATGCCTACCAGATGTACTACGAACAGGCGGTCCTGGCTGCGGGCAGGTCGTATTTGACCGTGACGGCGCCGCCGACGGCCGCCGAGATGGCCCTGTTCGAGTCCGTCGTTTGGTTGACAGGGGATGATTACACCACCACCCTCACGGCGGTTGATCAAGCAGAAATCGCCGCCTACCTCGACAGCGGGGGCCGACTTTTCATCTCCGGGCAGGACATCGGCTACGATATCCGTACAGCAGATTTCTACGCGAACTACCTCCACGCAACTTATGTGCAGGATGATGTAAAGCTAGGAGCCGTTATTGGCGAGGCGACCCACCCCGTTGGTACGGGTCTCGCCTTCGACATCAAGGGAGGCGACGGTGCCAATAACCAGAGCTATGCCTCGGAGATCGATCCGATTGCTCCTGCGCTGACAGCTTTCGTATACGATCCTCTCGTTCCGGAAGCCACCGCGGGAGCCGAGGTAGTTCTTGTCAAGGAACAGGTCTCATCGAACGGCATCAACAGTTCGGGTACTGCCGGACTGTCCTATGATGACGGGACTTACAAGCTCGTCTATTTCGCCTTTGGCTTCGAGGCGATTGCTACGGCCGGCGACCGCAGCACGGTGATGGCACGGATCCTGGACTGGCTCCAGGGGTACCCGGAGATTGACCATACGCCGTTAGGGGATACGGAGAACACGACAGATCCGTATCAGGTTCTTGCGGTGATCACCTCCGATTATTTCGCACTGGATCCGTCCTCCTTTGCCGTTGTCTATGATGTCGGCGGACCCGAGGCGAGCATTCCAATGACACCCACTGGAAATCCGGATGAGTATGAAGCCTTCATTCCGGCACAGCCGCTCGATACGCAGGTGAACTACTACATCACTGCGAGCGACATTGAAGGCCACACATCGACGGATCCTATGGGTGCTCCGATGAACAAGCACTCCTTCTGGGTCGCGCCCGACGATGAAGCGCCTGTGGTCGAGCAT
The DNA here is from genome assembly GCA_011772205.1 of Candidatus Latescibacterota bacterium. Taxonomy (GTDB): domain Bacteria; phylum Krumholzibacteriota; class Krumholzibacteriia; order WVZY01; family WVZY01; genus WVZY01. The sequence continues at coordinate 5,675 of WVZY01000020.1, read as the reverse complement.
CGGAGGTACTACAACACGAACGATCTCGACGGGCCGTACCGCATCTACGCCGATTGCACGGACAACATCGGTGTGGAGAGCGTGTATCTCATGTTTTCGAAAAACGGCGGCATGTACCACCGGGTGAAGATGACGCAGCAGTCAGACCAGTACTACGGCGAGATTCCCGGCCCATCCGAAGTAGGGGACTACTACGACTACTACCTCTACGCGATGGATGAATCTTACTCCGGGAACGTCACCCGTGTACCTGAAACCGGAACGTATCACTTCGAGATCGTTAAAGTGTTCGTCTGGGATTTCGAGATGGATGACGGCGGATTCACTCAGGCCGGCGACGTATGGGAGTGGGGTGAGCCGACGACCGGTCCTGGCAGTGCTCACTCCGGAGTCAACCTTTGGGCGACGGTCCTGGACGGAAATTATCCCAGGTTGGCCGATGCAACGCTCGACATTCCGCCGATCACTCTTGCTGCCAGTAAGCCTTATGCGATCTTGTCGTTCTGGCACTGGTACTACATCGAAACGAACTATGACGGCGGCAACGTAAAGGTTTCCACCGACGGAGGAACGAACTGGGATGTCGTCGAGCCGTTAGGCGGCTACGATGGCATTGCCCGTACCGGTAACGAGGGGATACCCGGTGAGCCTTGCTTCACCGGTTACAACAACGACTTCTGGCAGGAAGAGCTGTTCGATCTCTCCGCGTATTCGGGACAGCAGGTCATCATTCGCTACCACTTTGGGAGCGACGGCAGTATCCAGAGATCCGGCTGGTACGTCGATGACGTGATGCTGAGAAGCACGGATGTCGATAATATTCCGCCGGTCATCAGCGATACAGAAGTACCCGCGAGCAGCTTCGACACCATCGGACCATACGAGGTGAGCACTTACGTTGTGGATGCGCTCTCCGGTGTAGGAACGGTGTCAGTGTTCTACAGCACCAATGATGGTGCAAGCTACACCGAGCTCCCGATGAGCCCGGGCGGTGATCCGAATCAATGGGTAGCCGATATTCCGGGTCAGGCGAGCGGGACAACAATAAAGCTCTACATCAAGGCGACCGATACGGCATCGACACCGAATGAGACTACGGATCCTCCGGGAGCACCGGCAGACACGTATGAATTCGCGATCCTGCCCTCCGCCCCGATTCTCGTGTTGCAGATGGCGAGTCCGGCAACATCACTGGAAATGTTCCGGGATGCGCTGGAGGCCAATGGCCATGCGGCAGACTACTGGTACAGGCCCACCCAGGGCTGGCTGTCCGCCGACAAGCTTGGCCTTTACAGAACGGTTATCGTGGACGAGACAAGCTATCTCACCACGACGGAGCGTAATGATCTCGCGGCGTACCTCGAATCCGGTGCACTGGGTGCGAAGAAACAGATCTTCATCCTGGGTCGCGACCTCGGATACTACTCTTCGACGCGCCCGTGGATCGAGCAGTACATGCGCGCTGCGTACGTCCAGGACAATCCCGGTTGGACACAGCTCAGCGGTGAACCCGGCGAGCCGATCGGCGCCGGTGAGACGTTCGTGATTTCGGGTTCCTACCCGGATGAAGTCCAGCGCTCGGCAACCTACCCGGGCGGCGAGATCATCTACCGGTACACAGGAGAGGGAACCTCCCTGATCAGCAGAGAAGAATTGGAGGAGACGTACGAAAAGGACTTCAAGGAGTGGGACGGCGTCATGCCTCATGCTCCAAAGAGCACCGATGCGACAGCGGCGATGAAATACAACGCCGACACGTATCGATCCGTCTATTTCTGCTTCAACTTCTACTACATCCAGGAGCCGGCTCGCCGAGCGGGCATCATGGACCGCGTGCTGGGTTGGCTCTCGATGCCGGACATCGTGCACACACCGCTGCTCGACACGGAGGATACGCTCAGTGCCTACCCGGTGGTGGCTCTGGTCTACTCGGAGACGCTCGACCCGACCCGCGTCAAGCTGACGTACGATGTGGGCGCGGGCCCGGTGACCGTACAGATGCTGCCCACCGGGAATCCGGATGAATACGGAGCATCCATTCCTCCGCAATCGTTCGGTACAACGGTGCGCTACTACATCAGAGCTGCGAACGTCGATGGGAGCACGGCCTACGATCCGCCGGGAGCTCCGGACGAGCAGCACACCTTCGAAGTGACGGCCGATACCGAACCGCCAGTCATCGTGCACTCGCCGTATCCCAATTCGGCGGATCAGACCGGCCCGTACGGGATCCAAGCGACCATCACAGATAACGTCGGTGTCGATCCGAGCGGCGTGTCCGTCACGTACAACAAGAACGGCGGAACGAACGTAACGATTCCAATGGCCTCCCTCGGCGGAGATCTGTACCAGGCAGACATCCCGGGACCGTCCGTCCTCGGTGATGTGTACAACTACTACATCCGCGCCAGGGACATTGCGGACGTTCCGAACACCGCGAGAGAACCGGCCGTGGGATACCATTCGTTCGAGATCGTTGATTACTACGCGTGGGATTTCGAGGCGGATGACGGCGGCTTCACCGCCACAGGCCCCGACTGGGAGTGGGGTGAGCCGACGGAGGGTCCGGATTCAGCACATTCGGGCATAAAGCTGTGGGCTACCAAAGTCGGTGGTAACTATTCCTCCAGCTCCAACTCGAAGCTGGATCTCCCGCCGGTCATCGTTCCGAGCGGTGCCACCTATGCCGCACTGAGTTTCTGGCAGTGGTACTACATCGAGAACTACTTCGACGGTGGTAACGTGAAGATCTCCACGGACGGCGGAAGTTCGTGGACGATTCTCACGCCGGACATCGGGTACCCCGAAGATGCCGCGAGCTCGAGCAACGCCGGGATCCCTGGCGAGCCGTGCTTCTCCGGATACAACAACGACGTCTGGCACAAGGCCACCTTCGACCTCACGCCGTACAAAGGCACGGCCGTCCTCATCCGGCTCCACTTCGGAAGCGATGCCAGCGTCCAGAGGGTTGGATGGTACGTGGACGATGTGCGAATCGAGGGGATGGAGGATACGGTACCACCTGAATTCGTGTCGACAGACGTGCCTGCCAGCACATTCGACACGGTCGGTCCGTACACGGTGACCACCACCGTGCAGGATGCGTTGTCGGGTGTGGCCATGGTCACGCTTTACTACAGCACCGACGATGGCAGCAGCTGGACATCTGTGGCGATGAGCCCCACGGGCAGTCCGGATGAGTACAGCGGTGACATTCCGGGACAGTCCTCAGGAACCCGGATCAAGCTGTACGCCGAGGCCACGGACAACGCCGCCAATACATCGACCGATCCGGCGGGTGCTCCGGCAACCACGTACGAGTTCGGGATCATGCCTTCGGGCGACTACCTGGTCCTTCTCGGCGGTGCGTCACACACCACTCCGGAAATGTTCCAGGCGGCCTTTTCTGCCATCGGCAGGACGGCCGATATCTGGGATTGGGACAATCTGGGTGTACCCACGGTAGCGATCCTGCAGGCGTATGATGCCGTGATCGTGGACGAGAGCTGGTACTTCGACACGACTCAACGGGATACGCTGGGTGCGTTCCTCAGCACGGCTCGACCGAACCTCAACCAGATCTTCATGCTCGGGCGCGATCTGTCGTACGGTTCCTCCGCGAGACCGTGGATGGAGCAGTACACGGGCGCCGCTTACGAGCGGGACGATCCGGGCTGGCGGCAGCTGACGAGCACACCGGGAGATCCCATTGGTGCGGGCGAGACCTTCACCATACAGGGTTACTACCCGGATGAGCTCAAGCTGTCGACGACGTACCCCGGTGGCGCAGTGATTTATAAGTACAGCGGAATGGGCTCCTCTCTCGATCTGTTCGACACGGAGCAGGAGCTCCGCGAGTTCTACGAGAAGGAAGGCAAACCATGGGATCCGAAACTGTGGCCCATGGCGCCTACCGGACCGGACTCGGCGGCCGGCGTGCGGTATGTAAACACCACGCATGCCTCCGTGTACTTCTCATTCAACCTGAAGTACATTCAGGAGGAAAGTCGCCGCGCCGCGGTTCTCGATCGGGTGTTGAACTGGCTCGATACCGCGATGAGCAGTGAGGGTGTGGAGCTGGCCGCAGAGAATATGACTCCGGAGATTCCGGACAGGCTCACTTTGTGGCAGAACTACCCCAACCCGTTCAACCCGGTGACCACGATCAAAGTGGGAATCCCGAACGATCTCAAAGGTTCGGTGAGCCTCAAGATCTACAACGTCACCGGCCAGCTGGTGAAGACAGTCTTTGTTGGAAGGAAGCCTGCAGGTGTCTACACTTTCCAGTGGGATGGCACCAATAACGTCGGGCAGACCGTTTCCACAGGGATTTACTTCGCCCGGTTTGCTGCGGGTGACATGAAGCTCACACGGAAAATGATTCTTCTGAAGTAACCCCCTGAGGTCCCCTTTGCCCGCGCGGGGGACTGGTCGATGCGTCGGATCATTCGGCCAGCCCCCCTCCGCGGGGGGGCATAATCTGACAAGTAGCATCCTTTTCATCTCGATATAATTTTCCACCTTCAGCATGTAACGATAAATGCCGAATGCAATGGGCTTCTGCTTGTTATCTGTTCCGCTTCAGATGAGTCGTTGCATCCCTCGAGGGAGCGGCTCGTTCACAACGATGAAATGCCTTCGCCCTAGGATGATCCTTCGCTTTCGATCCGCAGGGCCTCGTTATGAAAATCGCCAAGGCATGCTATTGACCAAGGCTTGGAGAAACGGGCTGTTGTAACACGATAATTAACAATAGGATAGACGAGTTTCATATAAATATGAATAATTGTGGCATAATAATCGCAGGCATCGAAAAGGTGATGTCGCATGCTCGAGGCTGGAGAATCCTGGAGCAATCGAGGGGATGAATAGCGTGCAAGAGCTGGTCTTTCACGAGCCCCTTCATTCATGCCAGTTTTTTTGCTGGAATTAATTTACTGGTTGATGAATTTTGCAGATTAGCTATTTTTTGCTTGACATAATAACTTGACGTTCAATAACTTTAATAGTCTATATCGCGAATTTTTCTTGGGGGTTGCCGAATTTTCTGATTTTCGGGCTGGCGTAGCTCAACGGTAGAGCATCTCATTTGTAATGAGGTGGTTGGGGGTTCAAATCCTCTCGCCAGCTCCAAGAGTACCGCGTGGCAGTTGGCTTAATCTTTACTCTCTTCATAGACATACAGTGCTATAGCACCAAGGGCATTTCAGCACCTTAGTGACGATCCAGGAAGCTATCCCCATGGCTTCGGGAAAGCCGGGGGATTGTCTTTCATTATTGTGCCCGCTGAGTTTGCTAAACTATGATTCGCGAGTTCGTTGGGGAGGTTCCCGAGCGGTCAAAGGGAACAGACTGTAAATCTGTCGGCGAAGCCTTCGGAGGTTCGAATCCTCCCCTCCCCACCATGAGTTTCGGTGTGCGGAGCGGGAATAGCTCAGTTGGCTAGAGCATCAGCCTTCCAAGCTGAGGGTCGCGGGTTCGAATCCCGTTTCCCGCTCCAGACTTGCATGTCGCCCACGTAGCTCAGTCGGTAGAGCATTTGCATGGTAAGCAAAAGGTCACCGGTTCAAATCCGGTCGTGGGCTCCATGATTATTTGTGGCCAGAACTTTTTTAAGGAGGAGAACGGATGGCCAGGAAGAAATTCGAGAGGACGAAGCCGCATATAAACGTAGG
>WVZY01000010.1 GCA_011772205.1 Candidatus Latescibacterota bacterium | reverse complement strand
ATGAGTCCGGAGCAGGCCTTGGGAAGGGAGACAGACGGGCGGACGGATGTGTGGTCGTTGGGCGTGATGCTCTTTGAGATGCTCACGGGGCAGCTGCCGTTTCGGGGAGAGGCCGAACCGGCGTTGGCGTACTCGATAGTGAACGAGGAGCCGGAGTCGGTGACGGCGCTTCGGCGGGAAGTGCCGGTTGAGGTGGAGAACATCCTGGAGAAGGACGCGGAGGAGGCTCTACCGCATCGGGGTTTCTGTGGGGACGGTGGCGGTGGTGGCCCTGGCGCTTTTTCTTTTCAACAAGCTGAGGCCGCTCTCGAAGGAGGCGATCGCCCAGGAGAACTCGATGGCGATCATGTATTTCGAGAACATGGAGGATCCCGAGGACAAGGATCAAACGGCCAAAATTATCACGCATTTGTTGACCACGGATCTTTCGGAATCGGAATACATGCGTGTGATCACTCAGCAGCGCATTCACGATATTTTGAGACAGTTGGGCAAGAAAGAGCAGAAGATAGTGGACAGGACCACGGCATCAGAAGTGGCAAAGCGGGCAGGCGTGAACTGGGTGGTAACGGGCCAGGTGATCCAGACGGAACCTAACATTGTGTTGATGTCTTCGATCTCGCACGCGGTGACAGGCGAGATCCTGGAGCCGCAGCAGGTGAGAGGCGAGGTCGGAGACGACATCTATGCCGTGGTGGACAAGCTGAGTCAGGAGGTAAGGAAAGATTTCTCACTGCCCAGCGAAGCAAAGCTGGAGCTCGATCGGGCCGTTGCGGATGTGACCACGCATTCTCTGGATGCATATCGCAACTACCTCGAAGGAGTGGACCACTTCTTCAGTTTTCGCTTCGATGGGGCCAAGGATAGCTTCGGTAAAGCTATTGAGTATGACTCCACCTTTGCGATGGCACATTTAAGATTGGCGCAGCTCAGATTTGCGTATGGCTACCCGGGAATTGATGAAGCGGTGGCCAAAGCTGTGCGATACTCGGAGGGAGTTACGGAGAAAGACAGGCTCTACATAGAGTCTTTCGAAGCGTTCAATTCGCGAAAAGATAGTCTGGCGGTCAGTATTCTCGAACGCATCACGGAACGCTTCCCCGATGAAAAAGAGGCATTTTACTGGTTGGGGATCATTTACATGTGGTGGTTGAAACAGCCTGAGAAGGCTGCCTGGGCCTTTGATAAGGCCATCGAACTGGATCCCGCGTATAAAGGACCCTATAACGACATCAGTTCCGTGTATCTACAGCTCGGAGATTTTGATAAAGCTCTGTGGGCCATTGATAAGTATATATCGTTAGCGCCAGACGAGCCCAATCCTTACGACTCGAAGGCGGCACTCCTAGCCGCAAAAGGGGAGTTGGATAAGGCTATTGAATTCTATCAAAAAGCATTGGAGGTGGACCCTGGCTTTACATTTTCATACGTAGGTCTCGGAGATATGTATCTTTACAAAAAGGATTATGCGAAATCCGAAGCTTACTACCGGAAGCTCTCTTCCAGCGCAGATAAGGATCTGAGATCCTGGGGAAGGAGCTATCTCGCTCGCATCCCACTATATAAGGGAAAGCTCAATGAGACCTTCGATGTCCTTGGTCATGGTATTGCTGCCGATGAGATGGAACAGGCCGAAGGAGAGTATTCGGCATATAAACATCTGTTGCGAGCGATTATCTACCATGAAAAGAATGATCTGGATCGTGCTCTGGAGGAAATCGAGAAAGCAATAGAAGTAATGCGCGAGGCCTATCCCGGTCAAACGGGTCAAAGCTATGTCTATTTTCAAGATTATTACGTAGAGCTTTTGGCAGAGAATGGCGACATTGCCAAGGCTGAAAAGGTTGCTGGTGATATGAAGGAAGCGTTAGAGGAAAGCGGCCTGTCATTGTCGTCGAGGTATGAGTACTGGCATGCTGTAGGCTTGATCCAGCGAGCAAAAGGTGATCTCGAAGCGTCGATAACGTCTCTCGAGAGAGCCATCGAAGTCGGAATGGATTTTTTGCCAAGATATACGCTGGCCAAGAGCTACTCTGAATCCGGAAGGCTAAATGAAGCGGTGATGGAACTCGAAGCAGCATTATCCCGATATGACGAGGAAAGGATCCATAGGTTATGGAATCCCAACATGGCGGTGAAGGCATACTACCAACTGGGATTGGCGTATGAAAAGTTGGGCCGGCAAGCGGAAGCGATCAACCAGTATGAAGAGTTTCTCGACATCTGGAAGGATGCGGATCCCGAATTAGAAGAAGTCGAGGACGCCAGACGAAAATTAAATAATTTGAAAAGACAAATCTAAACCTCCGTCAGATGCTAATTGAGAACCTAATTCGCAAACTTTGCACCCCCTCATTTTCTAGATTTTCTCATGGCTCAATTACAGCTTTTTCCCCGGGGATTTTTCGAGATCAGCCGAGTTGTGCCATAAATAAGACCTCCACCTCCTTATATGAAAGCCTTTTGACTTGCCAGGTTTTCAAAGAAGTGCTAATCTCTCGGCAATCAGAAGGGGAACGCTGCACCCTGCCATAACTCCTTTCCCCATTTAGGATTAGCGGCTTCGGTGATCACATGCTGGCGCCGCGGTTCGGTATCAAAACATTGGTTCTGCTCATGCGGAACATTGGTTTGTATGTGGGAAAGCTGCCCAGATTCCAAGGAACCGGCGGCTGTTGATCATGGTCTTTTTCTATTCTCCTCCCATCTCGAAAAGCGGGCTTGGGTCGCTTTGTGTTACCGCAGTGCTTCGGTGCCCTAAGGTAACATGACACGGCCACTGTTCGCGGGAAGGAGCAACGAGCCGCCCGCCAAAAGGCAGCACCCAATGGTGAAATGGTGTTTGAGTTTGTCGTCCTTGAAAGGAGGTAGGTGATGCGAAATCGCTTGGCAAAAACCGCCACAGTCTTCCTTCTTTGCATCATGCTTCCCACGCTCTGCTTCGCCGGGGTAGTGGGGAAGATCACAGGAAAAGTGTTGGATAAGGAGACGGGCCAGCCCCTTATGTACGCGAATATCGTTATTCTCGGCACACCTCTGGGGGCCATGTCGCTCGAAGATGGTTCATTCATGATCTTGAATGTTGCGCCTGGGAAATTCAGCGTCCAGGCGTCCTATGTAGGTTATACACCCCTCGTAATCAGTGAGGTGGTCATCGAACCTGACATTACTCGCGAACTACTTTTCGAACTCGAACCGACTATCGCCAAAGAGATCGAGCCTATAGTCGTCCAAGCGGAGAGACCTCTTGTCCAGGTAGATGTCACTTCGACGAGAAACATCTTTTTGGCGGACGAGGTCCAGGCGCTTCCGGTGGACAATCCGGTAAACGTCGTCAACTACATCTCGGGTTCATCCATTAGTGCAGCCGGAACCCACATTCGGGGCGGCCGGGCGACGGAGGTAGGCTATTACATCGATGATACCCCCATCCAGGATCCCATTCAAAACAACGCTCTAGTGAACCTGTCGACCCAGTCCGTAAATGAGATGGTCGTGTTTACGGGGGGATTCAACGCGGAATACGGGAACGCCAGCTCAGGAATCGTCAACATCATTACGAGCGAAGGTTCTGATGAATTTCACGGTTCCATTGAGCACAGGATGTATCTTCCAATTCACATGTTGTGGAGAAAGAGTGATACGGGTGACCCGCTGGACACGGGAGAGCTCAGACAGCGGCTCAATCTCACGGGCCCGATTTACAAAAAAGGCAAGGCGAATCTGAAGTTCGCGCTCGCCGTCGAAGCAACAGAGTGGGACGACTGGCAGCCTCGTATCGAATCGCTGAACCGTCCCGGAAAGGTGAGGCTGTACAACGGGACACTCACGTTCCAGTACGGTGGTACGAAGTTGAAAGCCGTCGTTAACGTCGAGAACGATGAGCACGTCTCGAGCTACGACGCTTATCGTTTGTACGAAAGACTCCTGGTACCGGAGACGTGGCGCTGGACGAACAATGACAACTACAGGTTCGCCCTGTCTGCAAGCCATATGATCACTGACAACTCATTTGTCAAAGGCACGTTTAGTGTCCTGGACGGCACTATGGAGATTGCACAACAGGGGAAGAAATGGGATCCGACCCTCACGTACCAGGAAAACCAGGATCTGTACGATTGGGACCTCGATGTCAGACGAGACGAGGAAAACTTCGTGATCAGCGGGGACAATCCCTACTATGATCACCAGAAAAGGAGAATCTATACGTTCCGCGGCAGCTACACACATCAGCGAGGCAGGCACGAGGTTAAGACCGGAGTGGACTTGAGCTTGTATGACGTTCAGGAAATAGACGTCTTTGCCTCGACGCAAAACTACTATATCTTCGAATACGATGTGCAGCCCCGAAGCGGAGCTGTCTATGCACAGGATAAGCTCGAGTTCGAGGGGCTCATCATGAACTTGGGCCTGCGGCTCGACTTTTTCGATCCGAACCATAAGGTTTTCAAGGATTTCAGCCACCCATATGACCTCAACGCGCCGGATTCCCTGTGGCATGGGCCCAACCGTGACCAGGCTCCGATCGAGCTCGAACGTCCAGGTGGAGGCGGGCTTGTAGATGCCGACATAAAATGGAAGCTAAGTCCCCGGCTTGGCGCTTCCCACCCGATTGCGGAAAACAGCTATTTGCATTTCGAGTACGGTCACTTCTTCCAGATGCCCTCGTTTGACTATCTCTATGAAAATGAAAAATTCCATACGCGAGGGCGCTGGCTCATTGTCGGCAATCCCGATATCGAAGCCGAAAAAACTGTCGCGTACGAGGTGGGCATCAACCATCTGCTGCACACGAACACCGCCGTTGATCTCACCTTCTTCTATAAAGATATTACCGACATGTCAGAAACGGTTGTCCTGGGACCTACAGCCGAATCCAACCCGCAGGGCAGGGAGAATTACAGCACGTTTCAGAATGTGGGTTTTGGAAACGTTCGCGGTTTCGAAATCAACTTGAAAAGGCGTTACTACAACAACTGGCGCTACCACGGAGCCTACACGTTCATGGTAGCGAAGGGATTCAGCTCGAACTGGAACGAAGGCGCCCTGAGAAGATTCGACGACGAAGAATTTCCGACACAGCAGTTCTATCTCGATTGGGACCGGAGACATTCCTTCCTGCTTACCGGCGGATACAGCAAGGAAAAGAACTGGAGTGCTGATATAGCGATTACCTATGCAACCGGAGCTCCGTATACCGATCCAAAGACGTTGTCCAAGAAACCATCACGCAACAACGCCCGCTTCCCATCGATCAGCAATGTCGATGTGGAAGTGCATAAAATATTCGAGGTTTTTGGACTCGATACCGATATTTTTGTGCGCATTACCAACCTCTTCGATCAGCGTAATCTCACAAACTGGGATGACACGGATCAGGATTTGAGGAACTGGTTGGTAGCCAATCCCGGTGACTATCTTGGGCCCTTTGGTGACTACACTGTTTACGGGCCACCCAGAAGCGTACTGGGCGGAGTGAAAGTGAGCTTCTAAAGCAAGGGAGGCCTTCGGTCATGAAAAGATTCATATGCTTTTTGGTTGCAGCCTGCCTCCTCATGGTTTATTGGGGGGGACCTGAGGCGAAAATCAATCCGTTGAAAAAGGACAAATTGATATCGCTCACGGACGGTAAGAACAGAACGCCGCATGCCACGGCCTTCAACGATTCGTTCTTCACCGATCTTCACATCGGCACGTTTTGGTTTCCGGCCATTTCGAACAAAGGCTATGTAGGCTACTGGGATTTGTCCGCTTACTATCCAGGCGGAGGAGACCAGTCCAATGTTTGGCAGGCCGGAATGTGGGCCGGAGGGTACGTACAAGGAAGGAGCTTTGCTTGGCGCTATCTCGGTTCGGATGGAAGTGATTCCGATGGGGCACAGTACGATACCCTTGACGAGCAAGCTATTGTGGAGACGGAAGCTGATTTTGGGTACCCCTATCCATACCGCCGTCTGACAGTACACGTGAACACGGCTACCAAACCGTTTGTGGTCAGTGCAGGTGATACCGTGGATGGCGATATGGGGATGGATATCACGTACGAATGGCATCAGTGGGGAGTGCCGGATTATGACCACTGGATCTTTGTCCACGTCACGATTGCATTTTCAAAAAGCATCGATGATTTCTGGTGGGGATGGATGAGCGATTGCGATGTCGGCGACGTAAACGTCCCTGATGTCTACTTCGATGACTTCGCCGGTTGGGACGACACGTACAAGTTCGCTTACATGAGAGACTGGGACTACGATCCCCTCGCGGGGCAGCCTGAAGCCGAAACGACCGTCGACAGCCTCTTTCTCTCGCCAAATGCAATCGGTCAGATTCTGCTGGCAGCTCCTCCTGTCGGCGGTCCAATAAGTGATCCTCCTGACATCACGCAGCGGTGGATATCGAAAAATTACTGGGATTGGAACAACGACGTATCGTCCGTCCAGAACCAATACGATCGGCTGGCGGGAATATGGATCAATCCTTTCCCGCCCGAAGACGAGTTCGATTACAGGATCTTGAACGGCGTCGGGCCCTATGATGTATCAGCTGGTGAAACCGCTGAGTTCTGGATGGCTTACGTCATCGGCGAGGGATACGACGACGGCTCACGCGCGACGTTCGGGCTGGGCACGTTGATTGATCACGTTCAGGATGCTCATGCCTTTTTCGATGGGGCGATGGTGATACCTCCATCGGCCATCTCTCCACTGGCGCCGGATTTGGATCCGGATCTGGATGTCGATGTCGTTGCCGACCAGCTGAACGTCGATTGGGCGCCGTACAACGACATCGCTGGAGGAGCCATCGCAGACAGTTTCTTCATCTATGTGAGCACGATCAGTAAGCTTGGTCCCTGGGAAAGGGTCGCCGCATTCGATAACACCGTCACTTCAACAACGGTGAATTTGATACCCGGCTTTTTCACGTATGTCTGGGTTCAGGCCTATGATGTGGACAACGGCGTCGGCAGCAATCCCTATGCCCTGTCGAGTCGTTTGTATGAGGTGGATGAAAGCGGCATTCTAAGGGCAAATGAGAATACCATCACGAGTGTTATTGGGAATACTGCGGCGGAGACCGCTCTCGGTAATATCACCGTCGCACCCAATCCTTATGTGGGCACCAACGAAGCTGAGCTCGAGGAGTTCGAAACGCTGCTCGGTTTCCACCATTTGCCCGAACAGTGCACGATCTACATTTACAACCTGCTAGGAAACCTTGTGGACATCATTCATCATGATGCTCCCTCGGGGTCGGAGTTCTGGGATATGACAACCAGGTCGGGAGAGTCGATCTCATCCGGCATATACATCTATCGGGTCAAAGCTGAAAACGGAGAAGAAGCACTCGGAAAATTTGCCGTAATAAAGGGGCAGAGGTAGTTATACCTTAGCTTAATGGAGGCAAAGTGATGAAAAGACTATTCGTCAGTATAACACTTCTCCTCGTGATCCTGGCGGGATTTGCCCAGGCTCAGACAAGCGACCGAGCGGGAAGTGTGGGGGCATTGTTCCTCAAGCTGGGCATGAGCCCGAGAGCTGCAGCCATGGGAAATACCTACTTGGGCTTATCGGATGACATCTCCGGCATATTTTTGAATCCCGTTTCGATTGTTGGCCTAGAAGGATACCAGTTCTATTTCTCCGAACTGGAGTACATGGTCGACATGAGAGCGTTCGCCGGTGCTATCTCCTTCCCGATATGGGAGAGGATCGGTGGCAGAGCGGCCATTCATTATACGGGTTACTACTCGGGCGAAATGACAATGACGACCGAGAGTGACATCGATGGAACATTGACCAACAGGAAGTTCACCTGGAACGAATTGGCCCTCGGCGTAACGTATGCCCGCGCATTCACCGATAAGTTTGCGATCGGCGGCGGGGTCAAATACGTTAGGACGGATGTGGCCGATTTCTACAGCTACACAGTTGCCTTCGATGTCGGCACCTTGTACAAAACCGGATTCCGTAACTTGAGGATCGGGATGTCGGCTACCAACTTTGGTCCCGACATGAAGTTCAAGGGCAACTACGGCAACACGTATATCAGCAGTATCTGGCAGGTGAACGTACCTGAAGAGTTCGGGTACTACCCATTACCGATCGCTTTTCAGGTGGGCATAGCGGATGAGCTGTACACAGCCGAGGATTTTCGCGTGACCGGCGCCATCGACTACAGCCATCCGAACGACCTCGCCGAACGGATCCATGTCGGAGCGGAGTTCGCCTATGACGAAATGGTATTCGTTAGAGGCGGAATCTTCATGGATATGGATAAAAGCGATATCGTGGACCCGATCGATCCAGGCGACGATGCTCTCGACAGGTATTGGGAATTCCGCTTTGGGGCGGGATTCCAATTCAGCAACGTCACAGTGGACTACGCGTGGCAGGATGTTGAGAATCTGGAAAGCGTCCACCGGTTCGCCTTGGCATTCAAATTGTAGAACGCTCCGCGCTGACTTGGCAACGATAACTTAATTACAGGCGATTGAGCGGTGACTTGATGTCGCGCTCAATCGCCTTTTGATTCCGGCGGCTGGCAGCGACACAGTTTGATGTGAAGCAGAGCGCATTTTCCTGCTTGTCATTGAGGTTTCAATGTTCGCATGTTTGGGAATAGGTGATTGTCTAGCTTCCTCTTGTTCGTGATCTCTCGGTTTTCTCGGCGGCCCCGCGATAGCGTAACTAATTACTTTGCAACCTATTATTCCGAAGTAGCACCCCCCACCTCATGTATGTTATACTCGCCGCCAAATTTCCAATGGCGCAGGCACTGATTCCCCAAGGAGCTATAAAATGAACGAATCACTGGGCGCGCAAGGCGCCGAGAGGCCACCGCCACCGGCCGTCTACCGCTGGTCGGTTCTTGTTTTCATCAGTCTGGCGATGTTCGGCAACTACTACGTATACGATGCGGTGAGTCCCATCGCCGATCTCCTCAAGAGTCAGCTAGGATTTTCCGACAAAAACATCGGGACGCTGAACGCCATTTACAGTTTTCCAAACATCTTCATGGTGCTGCTCGGGGGCATCATCATCGACAGAATTGGTGTGAAGCGTGCCACGATGCTGTTCGGCGTGCTGTGTTTCGTGGGCGCCGTCATCACCGTTCTTACTGGCAAACTCGCTATCATGGCGAGCGGCAGGCTCATTTTCGGGATCGGCGCGGAATCGTTGATAGTCGCCGTGACAACCGCTCTTGCAAGGTGGTTCAAGGGCAAGGAACTCTCATTTGCCTTCGGCGTCAATCTCACTATCGCTCGACTGGGTTCGTATCTCGCCTTGAGGTCGCCGTCGTGGGCGAAGGCGGCGTTCGAGAACTGGCAGTGGCCGCTTCTCATATCAGTGATATTCGGTACGCTGTGCATCGTCGGGCCGCTGATTTACTGGGTGATGGAAGATCGTGCAATGAAGCGTTACACGATGAGAGAAGTGGGCGCAACGGATAAAGTCACGTTCTCCGAACTGTTTGGTCTTGGTCGTTCCTACTGGTACGTCGTCCTGCTGTGCGTGACGTTCTACTCGGCGATCTTCCCGTTCCAGACATTCGCCATCAAGTTCTTCCAGGAGGCGCACGGGAGCACTCGAGAGGTCGCCGGGAGTCTTTCAGCCTTGATCACACTGTTCGCGATGATCTGCACACCGATTTTCGGATACCTCGTAGATCGGGTGGCAAAGCGGTCACTGTTCATGATGTTCGGTTCGCTGCTGCTCGTCCCCGTCTACCTCATGATGGCCTACGCAGACATCTCCCTGTGGGTGCCGATGTCGATGATGGGGATCGCGTTTTCGCTGGTTCCCGCCGTCCTGTGGCCGTCGGTGGCCTATATCGTCGAGGAGCGGAGGCTGGGAACGGCGTACGGTCTCATGACGATGATTCAAAACATCGGGCTGTTCGGATTCAACTTGATCATCGGCTGGGCCAACGACTTTTCCGGCGCGAGTCCGGCCAATCCCGGCGGCTATGCGCTAGGGATGTGGATCTTCTCGATCTCCGGATTCGTTGGGTTCTTCTTCGCGTGGATGCTGCGCAGGGCCGAAACGGGACCGCGGGCCCACGGACTGGAGACGATTACGACGAAGACTGGAATCAAGGGTTGAGCAACTCCGGGAGAGCGAGCGGCCGTCGGCCAAGAAGCCGGTTGTGCACGGTTGCTCGGATCTCTCCATGATCGTTCCGAGAGACCGCCTGTTCGTCATTCGAGCTGCCCAATAAAACGAGAAGAGGAGATGCTGCGATCTGCAGTATCTCCTCTCCCTCTTCCAGCGGTATTTCCGCGTTCACCGGCTTCTGCTCGAAGCGTCCGCCGGCCTCCCATGACGGATGGCCAAGCATCTGCATCCCCTGAGCCGACGCACGCGGGGTCCTCGCGGTCGATTGCAGTCCTGACTACCAGCCGCCGCGCCAGATAAACCAAGACGTGGGCCACCAAGCGTCATCCATCCTGACGGCCAGGCGGAAGTCCTCTTTCTCGATGAGCTTCTGGAACTCGCGGCTCTGCATGAGCGCGTGGATATCCTCCTCGCCCACGGTCACATCCTCGGCCGCCATCTGCTCAGTGCGGTACTTTTGCGCTTTCTCCACGCCGGTGACCGTGCCGGCAGCCCGCTCTTCCGGCGGTGACGTGGTACGGCCGGCAAAAAACGCGATGACGGCGATGGCCACGAACGCGGTGGCGAGGAACCAGATCCTCCCGCGGTTTCGTGTCTCGCTCATCTTTCAACCTTCTTGTGATGGGAGTGAAAGTGGAAATCTGATGTTAGGTCTATGGTGATAGAGACTCGTCGCCCCCTGCCAACTTGGCTCTTGATTGAATTACATTCTAGATTGCCAGAAGTTGGCGCCTCGCAACCGAAAAAAGCCCCGTCGGGTCCGGCTCGGGCTGCGGTTCCGGGGGGCAGCCCATCATGAGGCAAAGAGAAGATCAATATTACGGCGGCTCTTCGTGCAGCGTTCGGTCCATCAATTCCTACTTAAATCTTGATCTATTGTTTTACAACAAGTTGCGTCGCTGGGCGTGGTGGCTTATCGTTTCCCCGGTTCTCGACGACATCGGCTCGGGGCGCCAGCGAGCGAGGCGTGCGCCCGTTAGTGTATAGCGGCTCGCCTAACTTGCTCGCTGGATCACCAGGATGGTCAGATCGTCTTGCCTGGCGCTGCCTGAAGTGAACGTGTTCAGGTCCTCTACATATGCAGCGACCAGCTCCTCGGGCGAAAGCCCTGCATGTCGCAGCGCGAGTTGTGAGATTCGCTCCTCACCGTACTCGAGGTCTCCGGACGTTGCTTCCGACAGGCCATCCGTATAGAGCACAAGGCGGTCTCCTCTGTCCAAGCTCACCTTTCTCACCGAGTACGGTGCTTTGCAGAGCACACCGGCCGGAAGACCGGTTGCCTCGAGGCGGATCACCTCATCTCCGTGGAACAGCAGCGGCGGCAGGTGGCCGGCGTTGGAAATCTCTACCGTCCCGTCATTCCCGGCCCTTCCACAAACAAGTGTTGCGAAGTGGCTCGACATCGTGCTCTCGCACAGCAGCCGGCTTGCTCTTTCCACTAACTGGTTGACAGGCAAATCGAACGCCGCCAGGCTGTGAAACACTGCATGCAGGTGAGACATGAGCATCGACGCGGCCACTCCCTTTCCCGAAACGTCCCCGACGACAAACAGCAGCCCCCCGTCGTCGCCTTCAAACGCCACCAAATCACAATAGTCGCCGCTCACCAAGCCCGCCGGTTCGTAGTGATAGTGAACGCGCCACTCACCCTTCTTTAAACCATTCTCCGGAAGGAGAGCAGCCTGGATGCGAGAAGCCAACTTGAGATCATGCTCGAGCGCCCGTTGCTGCTCGGCATCGAGGTGGTCCAGGCAGAAGCAGACTAGCGGATCTGCAACGAGCACGTCCTCCTCGATGGGCTCATTGCAGGTCTTGCACATGCCGTATGTGCCGTTGGCGACCCTATCCAGGGCCAAGTCAACCTCCTGCAGGAGGCTCACGAGCCGGGTGTCCTCCTTGGATTCATCAATGGCACGCTCGAGCCGCCACCGCCGATCGATTAGCTGTGTCCGAATATCGGTGAGTTTCGCCTTATCCATTGCTTTTCCTCCCTGATCAAGCTAAGTAAGAGCCAAGGTGAGCAGCACTTTATTTCTATTGCAAAAGATAAATCAAAAGCGGCCAGGATGAAAGTGCGGTCTTTGACATAGCACATGACAGTACCGAGATAAAACGCTGGGGAAAGTATCACTTGCTTTGATAATATTTACTGTGCGCCCTGTGAGAGGTCTTGAAAATCGAAAACTTTCAAAATAAATATTAGCGAAAAAGTTCACAAACATAACAATCAAGTGAACGATTTTGTTTGACATGAGCAAAAGAGGTATTTATATTTTTTTTACCTTCCCAATGAATTCCCCCACGATAACCTGAGTTTCTAGTCCAAAATGCCTGGTGTGGAAAGCTGACCACCCTGAGTGCCGACCTTTGCCCGGCACTTTTTTTAGCCGGGCAGGTTTATCCACAGCTCGGGCTTGCGGGATTCAGTTTGCCAGATACTCGAAGCCTGTGAAGCTCGAAAAAGGAGGTGAAATGCTAATCGTCTAGCAACGGGATGACTACATAGCGCCTAGCCAAATTGGCTGTCGCGTATTTTTTCCTTCCCGCAACGAGGAGGGAAAACGATGAGAAGACTCCTAGTGGTCTCCTTCTGCTTGCTGTTTGCCATATCATCGACAACATTAGCACGGCAGGCGCCGAAAGGAGCAAGCGCAGCCGACCGCGACTTCCAGGTCAGAGCTCCAGCTCTCCTCGATTTGGATCGACCGCTGGATCAGCAAGGCCTAAAAGCATCTGTTCAGCAGGACACGTTCGTGCTCGGCCACTGGACATTCGATTCGGGTCCAAATTGTATCCCCGACGGATGGACAAGTGTTGATCTAACTCCACAACCTTGCTACTTCCACATTGATGACTTTGCCGGTTTGAACGGCGGAAGCTTCGGCCTCCTCGTCCCACTCGAAGGAAATCAATCTCTCTGGATGGGTGCCCGTCCGGATCCTTCCGACAATATCCTGTGCACGTATGCACGCCTGCCCGGGTATGGAAACAGCTGGCAGCAGCAGTGGTGCTTCAAGTGTATCGACGTCCCCGACACGGAGGAAGTCTACATTGAGTACTTGGTGCAATGGGATTCAGAACCGGGGTTTGACTACACATATGTCGAATATGTGACAAGGAGTACATGCGACTCTCTAACGCACCCCGACATCATCCCTCTCAATGCTTGGGAAGCGATTCGTTCTTATACTGGCACCGGCACGAAAACCTTCGTGAGGGACACCATACCTTCGGGTCATGGGGGCGCGGTCAAAATCCGCTTCTACTTCGAATCGGACATCGGATGGTCCGACCAGGACGGCAATTGGGACACCGATGGAGCATGCATCTTCGACAGCGTCACGGTTAGAGCGGAAGTAGCGGGCGTCTACGACTTCGAGGATTTCGAGGATGAGAGTCCGGGCGATATCGTCACCACAGATGGTGATTGGAGTTGCTGCAACCTCTCCGGATTTGGCGATTTCGCCGGTCTCTACCCAGGCATCGCCCTGGTTCAGGAAGATCCTTGCCAGTCGTACATTACTTGCATGTGGGCGTTCATCAACGGGTCAACTGAGACATATGCGTGTGGAGGATTTCCAGCTCAGTTCGCAGTTCCGAAGATGAACCAGCGCGAACAATTCCTCTTTAACGAGATCTGGTCACCGGCAATTCCGTGGGCAGGTGTCGGTGCCACCGTTGAGCTCGTTTATGATGTGTACTGGGATCTTGCTCTGGATGGAATGGTCTTCTTTATATGGCACGTTCGATCCTGGGTCGGTGGCTGTCCTCAACCATGGAGAGACAGACTTCTTGTTTATTACGCTGACGACAAGACTTGGTTCACGAGCACACAGGATGTCAGTGACCTAATCCAACCTGGCCTATCCCACATCCAGGTCGCTCTCGCATGCTGGGATATGTGTGGTTTCTGGTGCAATGGATACACCGGAGATTGCCACAGCCACTCGCCTTTGATCAATGAAGTCGAATTACGGCGCATTTCTACCACGGGACCACAGTTCAGCACTCGTGACATCGATTTGTTCCAGGATACTTTCCCTGAAAATGGATCGGTCAATTCCACTGGTAGAATCGATGCCGCGATTGACCTGCTTCCCTACACCACGCTCGACAATGCGCCAGGTGATTCGGTCGCCATCACGATTGCTGACCCGTTCGATGGCATCGAAGAACCCGAGCCAATATCAGGTTTTGGCGGTTCGGTTTTCTTTTACCTGAGCATCGATCCGCCGGATCAGCCCGGGAAGATGATGCCAAGCGAGCTCCAGGAAGACGGATTTCGCTGGCCGATGATCGACTCGATGTTCTGCGACGGCAGAAAGTGGTATGTCTTCCGGTGCGATACGGCATTTTCCGAGCCATCGGGTCCTCGTACCGGTCCTGCACAAGACAGGTGGTGCATTGACATCAACGACCACGTCTTCACGGATGGAGACACCCTGTGGTTCTTCTTCGGTGCGAGAAACAACGTCGCTGTCATGAATTGGTGGACCCAAGGACCAGGCACAACATCTGATATGAGCGAGGCGTGCGCGAATGCGATGGAGATTCAGATCTTACCAGGCGGTGGTGCTGCAAGGGGCGGAGACATCCTGTATGTCGACGACTGGAGTGGCTTCGGGGTTCAGCCCTACTTCGACTCCGCGTTCGAGATTATGGGAATCGATGAGCTCGTTGACCGGTATGACGTCCGCAATCCGTCTTCAGCTCAGGGTAACAGTCCGGGTAACCGTGTGGTAAACGTCGCAGCGCAGCTCCACCCGTTCTACCGCAAGATCATCTGGAACTGTGGCTTTGCCCGTAGCGCAACCATAGGCGACGGCACGCTCGCGGTAGAAAAGGCAGATGACTTCGGCCTGCTGTTCTTTTTCCTCGATCAACACCCCGACCCCAGTGGTGCCGGTATCTATTTCTCAGGAGACAGCATGTGCGAAGAGATGGCAACTATGACCGGCGCAAATGCGATTGCATTCATCGGAACCTATATGCCGCACGCGCTTGTGTCGGGCAGCCACGTGCCGTATCACGGCGTCTCGCCTCTTGTAATCGGCGAACCCGGAGGAATCTTCGATCATGGAGCACCGTTTGGTGTCGACACAATGGTTGCCTATGGTGGCTGTCCGATCATCAATGACTTTGATATGATCCGGCCAGTTGGAGATGCGAAGATCGAGATGACGTACAGCGGGACCGGCAATCCGAACGATGGGGCCGTTATATCGTACGATACAACAAACGCCCTTGATAATCCAGTCGCTGTTGTCCTCTCCAGTTTCAGCTTCAACTACATCCGCGACGATCGTCCGGCTGGCATCCCCGATCGTGCGGATCATCTGACTGACATCATCCGGTTCCTGAGGAACCCACTGGACGATCCCACGGGAGCCGGTGGCACGCCGCAGTTCACCAACAGTCTGGCCCAGAACTACCCGAACCCGTTCAATCCGAGTACGACCATCAAGTACTCGATCAAGGCGCGCGCGAGCGTGTCCTTGAAGATCTACAACGTGACGGGACAACTGGTGAAAACGCTGGTGAACGAGGAGAAGCCTGCTGGTGAATACACCAAGGGTTGGAATGGCCGCAACGATGCGGGCAATCCGGTTTCCAGCGGTGTGTACTTCTACAAGCTTGTAACGAAGAACTTCACGCAGACGAAGAAGATGGTTCTTCTGAAGTAAGAAGCGCTTCGAAACAGGATTTCGGATTGGGGCCGGTGGTGTCGATGTCACCGGCCCCAGTCATTTGTTCAATAGTCAGAATTCAATGGTAAGAGATCGAATTTAAACTATAGTTGAGTATCCTTGTGCGCCAAATTGGATCAAGTTATCTTCATGTCTTTATTATGCTTATCTAATTGTAACAAAATAAGTTACGCATCCGTAGATATTTTATACGAAAGGGTCTGGGAGAATTCTTTATCGAGGCCGCTTTCATTCGAGCAAAGGGTGCATTCCTAGAATAAAGGTTGAAAGTAGAAAAAGTAATTTAGCATAATAACCGAACAATGTGTTGATGAGTGTAGGGATCAGGCGACAGGGGATCCCACCTTGCGCTCCCGCGCTTGACTAGATTCGCTTCCTGCGACTGAAGCTGCAATTCTGATCAATATAGGAGGATGATTCACATGAAAATGTTGAAACCGCTGCTCTTTGGGAGTCTTTGTTTCATTTTCATTACTGGGCATCTCGCGCAAGGCCAAGAAGAGCGAAAAGACGTGCAACCTCCAATGGCGAAAGTGATCCCTAAAAAACTGGAGAAGCACGGGCACGTGAGAGTTGACAACTATTACTGGCTGAACGAGCGCGAAAATCCGGACGTGCTCGAGTACCTCAAAGCAGAGAACGAATATACGGAAGCAGTGATGGCACATGCCAAAGACTTGGAAGAAGCCTTGTTCGAAGAAATCAAAGGTCGGATCAAACAGACCGATATGTCCGTCCCTTACAAACTGGATGATTATTATTACTACACTCGCTATGAGGAAGGCCAGGAGTATAGGATCTATTGCCGTAAAAAGGATTCATTGGAAGGCAACGAGGAAATCATGCTCGATGTCAATAAGCTTGCGGAAGGGCACGAGTACTTCCAGGTACGCAGAACGACGGTGAGTTCAGGTCAGAACCTTTTGGCCTATGCTGTTGATACGGTGGGGCGAAGGTTCTACACGATTTACTTCAAGAATCTCGAAACTGGTGAGACCCTCCAAGACAAGGTCCCAAGAGTGACTGGTAACATGGCCTGGGCGGAAGATAATCAAACGCTCTTCTACAGCAAGCAGGATCCGACAACATTGAGGTCCTATCAAATTTATCGGCATTCCCTCGGAACGGATCCGAGTCAAGACAAACTGGTCTATGAAGAGAAGGATGAAACATTCAGTACATACGTATTCAAGACGAAGTCCAAGAAGTACATCATGATCGCATCTTATCAGACGCTCAGCACTGAATACCGTTATCTGAAAGCTGATGATCCGACTGGCGAGTTCACTGTTGTTCTACCGCGGGAAGAAGATCATGAGTACAGAGTTGATCACTATAAAGATCACTTTTACATCAGAACCAATTACGAAGCGAAGAATTTCCGCTTGATGAAAACGGCTGTTGCAAAAACTGGGAAGAAGCACTGGCAGGAAGTCATTCCTCATCGGGATGATGTGTTATTGAGTGATTTCGAGATATTCAAGGATCACTTGGTTCTCACCGAGCGTAAGGGCGGGTTGAGGCAAATTCGTGTTATCCCATGGGATGGAAGTGAAGAACATTACCTGGATTTCGGCGAACCGGCTTATTTGGCCTATATTAGCACAAATCCGGATTTTGACACGCACGTTCTCCGGTACGGGTATACATCGATGACCACGCCTAACTCGATATACGACTACGATATGGTCACCAGGGATAAGGTTCTCCGCAAACAGGAAGAAATTCTTGGGGATTTTGATTCAAATAACTATCGTACGGAGCGTTTGCACGCCACGTCCGACGATGGAATTGAAATTCCGATTTCCCTTGTATATCGCAAGGGCATGAGAAAGGACGGACAAAATCCACTGCTTCTGTATGGTTACGGTTCATATGGCTATAGCATGGATGCGACTTTCAGATCTGCTCGTTTGAGCTTGCTCGACAGGGGATTCATCTTCGCCATTGCTCATGTCCGCGGCGGAGAGGAGCTCGGGCGATGGTGGTATGAGGATGGCAAGCTGCTGAAAAAGAAAAATACATTCACTGACTTCATCGACTGCGCAGAGCATCTCATCAGCGAAAAGTACACAAGCAAAGAGAAGCTGTTTGCAATGGGAGGCAGTGCCGGCGGCTTGTTGATTGGAGCTGTTATCAATATGCGTCCGGACTTGTTCAAAGGCGCCATCGCGGACGTGCCTTTCGTCGATGTGATTACCACCATGCTCGATGAGAGTATTCCGCTCACTACCAGCGAATATGACGAGTGGGGTAATCCCAATGAAAAAGAGTATTATGATTATATTCTATCCTACTCGCCTTACGATAATGTCGAATCCAAGGACTTTCCAAACCTGCTGGTCACTACTGGCTTGCATGATTCTCAAGTCCAATATTGGGAGCCGGCGAAGTGGGTTGCCAAACTGCGCACACTCAAAACAGACAATAATCGCCTCTTATTGAAAACGAATATGGAAGCCGGTCACAGCGGTATCACCGGGCGGTTCAAGCGGTATAAGGAAATCGCCCTCGAGTACGCATTCATTCTGGATCTGGTAGGGATAAGCAAATAGACGGTGCGACAGCAGGCGGCAGTCCTGAGCCGCCTATGCCTTCGATTGAAATGCCCTGCAATCATTATGTTGCAGGGCATTTTCTTTTGGCGTCCGGAAAGGCGCCCAACATGTCGAGAGCGCGCCGTGAACGAGCATTTTTTTTGCAGGCTGTGACACGAGTTCGAGGGATCGGTATCTTTTTAAGTGATTATATAGCAATATGTTAGATCGATAAAGGGAAATTTTTTCCCCGTTTGTTATCTCATTCTAGTGCTGAATTGGCCTGAATTCCCTGAAGCCCGCTGGTTTAAGCACGGTAATTGCATTAATTCCTCGCGTCTAGGTGGAAGGCATTTCTCCCTATGCGGTTTGGTTGAACTGAGTTATCGGCGCCTTTTGCCAGGAAGTGCAAAAAGTGTCGAAGAGGCTATGCGATTGCGTGGAACTTCAATCATGGCGTCGAAGACATATAGGATAAGGATGCCGAGTGAGAGACAAAAGAAGCGCTTTTGGGATTCCGCTGCTTTCTTATTTGAAAAGCGCAGGATTCACCTGATTGGTTTTACATTAGTCGAACTCGCCATCACTGTTGCGATTATTGGAACGCTCACAACGCTTGCGATTCCTTCATACGTCAACTCGCTCAACAATGCCAAGATCACTCGTGCCATCGGAGACATCCGTGCAGTTGAAAAAGATATCGCGGCGTACGAAGCGGATCACGGCGAAACGCCGGCTACGCTCGGTGCTATTGGCCGTGGATCGCTGTTGGATCCCTGGGAAAATCCTTATCAATTCATGAAATTTACTGATCAAAATAAGGGAGCGATGAGAAAAGACAGGTTTCTCGTACCTCTCAATACGAGTTATGACCTCTATAGCAAGGGGAAAGACGGGAAAAGTATACCACCCTTGACGGCGAATGTCAGTTGGGATGACATCATCCGCGCTAATGACGGCGCATATGTAGGATTGGCTTCGGGATATTAACTCGGAAGAAAGTCATGAAATTCGAGAGAACATTTCTTCGAATCAAAGTCGGCCGCCGCATCTTCACGCTCTTTATTGTGTGCGCCCTTGTTCCCATCGGCGCTCTGGCAGTTCTTTCGTTTAACATTGTGACAAAGAATCTCGACAAACAAAGCAGTGAGAGACGCCACCAGGCAAGCAAGGCAATGGCAATGGCCATTACCGAACGGCTGCAGTCGTTGAAAAAGGATTTGAGAGTAATCGTCTCGGAGTTAAAAATGGATCCCAACCACCCTTTAGAGCGCATTTATACGAGGTTCGACGAGGGTGAAAACGAGCGATTCAGAGGGATGGCGCTTCTTGCCAAGTCGCGGGGAGAGCCGTCTCTGAGCGGTAATCTTCCAGATCCGCCGGAACTAACGCCTTCCGAGCTTGAACACTTGGCTTCTGGAAATCCAGTACTATCCAGCCGGGCTCAGCCAAATCTATCACCGCGGATGTTTATGAGTGTGGCAGTTCAGCCAAGCCGAATTGATCGGGGAATTCTTATCGCAGAGATCAATCCCAATTTTCTTTGGGGCAAGGCAGGGGAAAAACTGCTACCCCCAGGGATGGAATTATGCGTGTTGGATCATTCTTTCAATGTGTTGTTTAACTCGCATCGTGTGCCTGCATCGTTTCTCAAACATCTCGGCTCCAGCCTCGCTCAATCTCACTCCGGCAAGTTTTCCTGGAATTATGATGCCGAAGAGTACTTGGGCACGTACTGGTCGATATTTTTCAAGTCTGCTCTCCATCTGCCGCAAATGACCGTTGTGATGAGTGAATCGAAATCCACGGTTTTTTCACCGGTTTCTGATTTTAAAAGATCTTTTTTCCTGGTGATCCTCATGGCATTTTGGATAGTTCTTTTCCTTAGCATCAGCCAGATCCGAAGAAGCCTGGTCCCACTCGAAAGGCTTCAAGAGGCAACAAAGCGCATTGCAAAAAGGGAATTCCATGCGCTGGTCAGGATACCGAGCGGTGATGAGTTCGAGGAACTCGCTGAATCCTTCAATACGATGGCTATCCGGCTTGGCCGTCAATTCCATGCGCTAACCACAATCGCAGAGATAGACCGTACGATATTATCGATCTTGGACACGGAGAAAATCGTCGCAACGTTGCTGATGCGGATGCGTGATGTCATACCCAGTGATGGCGTAAGCATAACAATCGTAGATACTTATGCAAGCGATACGTTGAAAACATATGTCCAGTGTGAAAACAGTGAAATTGCGGATCCTGCCCTTGATGAGGCTCTCGGAGTCGAAGAAATGAAAAAGCTCCGCACCAGCTCCGAGATCTTCGCAGTACGCCCGGGTGAGGAAATACCCAGTTATCTCGAACCACTGAGCGAGCAAGGAATCAAATCGTTTCTAGTTTTGCCCATATTCGTCAAAGAAAATCTACGTGGAATTCTGGGGCTTGGATTCTTCGAACTCCCCGAATTCGGCCGTGAAGATCTGAGTAATGTTCGCCAGCTGGCCGATCAGATTGCAGTAGCCCTCTCGAATGCCCACTTGATGGAGGAATTAGACCGGCACAACTGGCATACACTAATAGCGCTGGCTCGAGCCATCGATGCGAAGTCACCCTGGACATCTGGCCATTCGGAACGAGTTACCCAATTAGCGTTGAAAATCGGCCGGGTCATGAAGCTCTCTCACGAGGAATTGAACAGCTTACATCGAGGAGGTCTGCTTCATGACATTGGTAAGATAGGCATTCCCGCTCACATACTGGATAAGCCCGAGGCTTTGACTGAAGAAGAGCGGCGGACTATGCGCGAACATGTACAACTGGGAGTTCGAATTCTGGAGCCGATCGAGGCATATGCGGATGTTTTGCCGCTGGTGCTGCAGCATCACGAATGGTTCGATGGATCGGGCTATCCTAATGGATTGACAGGAGAAGAAATCGATTTGAAAGCTCGCATTTTCACAGTAGCAGATTGTTATGACGCGCTGAACACGGACAGACCTTATCGGTCTTCTGTAAGCGAAGAAGGGGCTATTGATTTCATAAGGCGACAGGCAGGTAAGCAGTTCGACCCTAAAGTTGTTGGAGCGTTTCTGCATGTGGTAGGAGAAGAAATGAAGGAGAGGGCGAAAGAAAACACGTATGCGCTGAGTCAGGGCGATGCTGGTATCATTGAGGAAGTTTCGCCTGCCGGTCCTGAAGTCGGCTTAGAATGATTCTTGCATCTGCGGATGAACCGGCCCTCGGTTGCCTGAGGTAGTTTATGCGAATTGAGCTGACGCGAAAAACCATTACCGAAATGATAATGTCGGCCACGATTCTAATTTTGTTCGCGGTCTATGTGATGTCGTTTGGCGTTGATTTGGAGCGGAGTAAGACTGCGCCACAAAACGTGATTGGAACATGGAGAACCGAAGCACCAAAATACGCAGATCGCTATTTCGAGATCACCGAAAATAGGATCATCTTTGGAACCGGGGGAGCAAGCTTTGACAGCCAAAAAATCAGGTATGTTGAATCGATCACTCAAGGTGTCACTAGCTATCATGCAATATATTACGGAAACCTGGGGGAGAACGAATATCGATTCGAATTCTACTACGATCCGAGAGATGGTGGCGTGATTAGGTTCAAGAATCAAATTCCGATTAGGTGGCAGAGAGTGGTGAATTAGATGAAGAGGTATTCACCAACTAGGAAAAGAATAATCGTTGACGGATTCCAATATCGGTTGCTGGCCGTATATATGTTTCATTTCATCGTCATTCTCGGAGTATTTGTGAGCATTTTGTTTATCCCTTTGGCGTGGAAGCTCGAAGATATCGACATTCCGTTTTATGAAAAACAAGAGGTGGCTAATCAATTTTTGGCATTCCATGCGAAACTGTGGCCTGCACTGCTTGTTATTTTTGTTCTTCTGTTAATTCATTCTATAGTTGTATCGCATAGAATCGCAGGTCCGATATATCGCATCCGGAAGGTATTGAAATCCGTTGGCGACGGTGATTTCAGTATCTGGGTGAATTTGCGCATGGGCGACTATATGACGAAAGAAGCGAATGTGATCAACGCAATGAACGAAGCGTTGAGCGAAAAAATCAGATACTTACAAAGAGAGTGCCAAGCGGTAGCTATGGTTGCAACCGAACTCGGGCAATCGGTGGATCGCTTTTTCCCAGATGAAGTGAAACAGAAAATGGACGAGCTGGATGCCCGCCTGAGCGAGCTGGAATCAGGTTTGGGTCGGTTCAAACTAGCCCCAGCTGCGGTCGATGAGGAAGAAGAAGTCCATCATTTGGATGAGGTCAGCCCGATCTTGAAATGAGTTCGCATTTGCCCTTGGTTCCAGCTATCCCTTTCCAACCGTCCATCCATCACCATTGCACCTAGTAATCCTTTAGTTAACATCAGGTTATCTATTCTCGTAAATATCGTCGTTCCGGGGGTCGAAAAATCCTTATATAGGATCTCGCAATCGAACAACTGCATCTCGGTCACGACTGGACTCTGGTTGTTTTCATGACCAGCTGCTTGCTCTCATGGCGAAATTTATAGCTGATAAGGGTCTTAATTTATGATATAATAATAATCTAACATTCCAATGCGCTCAGCCGCGCCAGGGTAAGTCAAAAAGCCTTCGGAAAGAGGCAAGAGCCATCAAAGTACTAACAGCATTTGGGACTCGGCCGGAGGCTATCAAACTAGCTCCCGTTGTCAAAGCACTGATAACTCAAGCCAATCGAGTGGTCAGCCGCATCTGTGTGACCGCCCAGCACCGCGGCATGCTGGACCAGGTGCTCGGTCTTTTCTCTATCCATCCTGATCATGATCTCAACGTAATGGTCAACGGCCAATCGCCGATGGATGTCGTCGCTCGCGTGATGGACCGTTTCGAGCCGGTTCTCCGTGCTGAACGCCCTGATTGGGTACTCGTACAGGGTGATACGACAACAACTATGGCGACGGCGCTGGCGGCTTGTTACTGGGGCGCGAAGGTCGGCCACATTGAAGCGGGTCTGCGTACGTTCGATAAGCGCCGGCCGTTTCCCGAAGAGATCAATCGAGTGGTGACAACCTCCGTTTCGGATCTACACTTTGCGCCGACGAGCCTGGCCAGGACTAATCTGCTCTGCGAGAGTGTCGACGAGAGTCGTGTTCTTGTGACGGGAAATCCTGGGATCGATGCGCTGTTCCAAATTTTATCGACGCTCGACGGTCCTATGGAAAATGATCCCTTGAACGACGTGCCGGAAAACCAAAGGATCATCCTTGCGACCGCGCACAGGAGAGAGAATTTCGGTCGGCCTCTGGAGAATATATGCCAGGCACTGCTTGATATCGCGGACCGCTACTTGAACGATGTGCGCATCATCTACCCCGTACATCCCAACTCAAATGTATATGAAGTCGCCCATAGAATTCTAGGATCAGCACGGAATGTAATGCTTCTCGAGCCGCTCGATTATAGGAAATTGATTCATGTAATGAGACACAGCGACATTGTGCTTACCGATTCCGGCGGAATTCAGGAGGAGGCACCAACACTGGGCAAGCCCGTGCTCATAATGCGCGAAGTAACCGAACGTCCAGAGGGGGTGGATGCGGGAGCTGCACTATTGGTAGGCACGAATCGGGAGCGTATTGTCGAGGAAACGATCCAGCTTCTTGATGATCTTGATGCATATGAAGAGATGGCGCGGCCGATGAATCTATACGGTGATGGGTACGCCTCGTCCCGAATCGTGGCAGCGCTGCTCAACGAAACCGTTGAGGAATGGTTACCCGAAGCTCAACGTGCCAACTGAGATGATGGCGATAAAGGTAAATTTGGCTTTATGAGAAGCAAGCAAAAAATGCAGTAGCGGCAACATCAGGAAAAAAGAGAAATGCGAAGAGCTGCCGGTTTTATCGCGGTTATAATTGTTGCATGCGCATATTTTTACGCTGTTCATAAATATTCCCCTACGCGCAATCCGCAGAACCGCCAGGAGGGATTGCCTCCTCTTGCAGGAGGGCCGACGTTTGTAATCGACGGGGTGGAATGGACTCAGGTTTTTTATTGGAATTTTTCGGATGGTATGTATCCCGATGGGTGGAGCTGGGGACAGTGGGAAGCAATCGATGGATTGCTTACTGGTGAAGATCAGGAAGGAATAACATCCGTCTACTTCTTTCCGTTTACCCACAATGGGAACGTAGTGCTCGAGACAAAAGTCAAGCTTTTAAAAGGTATTGAAGGTCATCATGCAGAAGCACATCTCCTAACTAGAGATAGTGACGAAATCTATTATGAAAGCGGTATGACCTTATTGGCTGATACGAACCACGTGCAATTGAGACACATGGCAGGGAAGAAGGACTATCTCTACCAGCTCTTTCCAATTCACAAAAGGGTGCACTATAACGATTGGTATGTCATGCGGTTCATGATTTATCGCAACGAGGTCAAAGCTTTTGTGAACGGCATCCCCGTCCTCCCCAAATTAGAAAGCATCGATGAGAAACTCCCGGTCGGGGTATATCACGAGCCCCACGTGACTGTAGCGTACGGCGTTGCACAATTCGAGTATGTGAAGATATTAGTCGCGCCTTAATGGCTGGTGATTTTGCATAAAGCGCTTGGGCAAGAGGTTTTCTTGGATTTTCGGCAAATGGGATAATTGACATTTGAAACAGGGCGATGATGGTCAGTTTAGTCCTTTTACAACTTCATGCGAGAAATGCGTCGTAGTATTAAATACCCTTGCGAAAAGTCACAAATATTTGGGGCGCTGCTCGTTCTAGCTACCGCCGTTCTCGTTGCGTTCGCCGTCCCAGTTTTAGATACGGCGCTTCGAAGCGGTTCCGCTTCCCAGCATATCGAGACGTCAGCAGAGAACATTCAGGCAATGCCGGAAACCTCCCAATCAGAATCATTCTCTATTCGTGGATTGGCATTCCCTCCCACTATTCGCCAGGGTCGCCACTGGGTGGTTAGCTTCATGCTATTTATGTTTTTCGCCATCATCTTTCTTGTCTGCATTTACTTGATCCGGCACTACTCGTTCACTCTCAACCGCCTTTTCGGTTATCAGCGGCAGCCATATCTGGATGTAGATACAGCTGAATGGCCGGAGGTAACGGTTCTCATACCCGCCCATAACGAGGAGAGAGTCATAGGTGAAATCCTCGACGCTCTGCTGGATGTGGATTATCCCCGAGAAAAATTAACAATCATGCCCATCAATGACCGTTGCAAAGACAAAACAGAAGAAATTATCGGCAATTTCGTGAAGCGTTATCCCGACATTGTGAAACCTTTCCATCGCCGAAGAGGTAAGCCCGGCAAAGCAGCCGCTCTGAACGATGCCATGATACACATCCAGACAGAGATCATACTCGTGTTCGATGCGGACTATATCCCCGGCAGAGGTCTTATTAAACAGCTGGCCGCACCATTCTTCGATCCGGAAGTAGGCTCTGTGATGGGACGGGTAGTTCCCAGCAATGTGGAATGCAACCTGTTGACGCGGCTGCTCGATCTGGAGAGAGCGGGAGGGTACCAGGTGGATCAGCAAGCGCGAATGAACATGCATATGGTTCCGCAATATGGCGGAACAGTGGGAGGCATGCGCAAGAGCGCGCTTCTAAGCGTGGGGGGGTGGCAGGAAGATTCACTGGCCGAAGACACCGATGCGACCTACCGGCTTCTCCTAAATGGGTGGAAGACGGTGTACCAAAACCGCTCAGAGTGTTACGAACAAGTGCCTGATACTTGGACTTCGAGACTCAAACAGATCATGCGGTGGGCTGAGGGGCACAACCAAGCCACCGCCAGGTACAGTTCCCGTCTCCTTCTCAAGAGTCAAACGCGTTTTATCGAGAAACTCGATGGGCTGCTGCTGCTCGGCGTTTACGTAATGTCTCCTGTGCTCGTGCTCGGTTGGTCGCTTGGCATTATTCTCTGGTACTTAGGGGAGCCAAGGGCCGGCTTGATCATGATACTCATTGTGACTTCCTATAGTACTCTCGGGAATTTCGCCATCTTTTTCGAAGTGACGGCCGCCGCTCGCTTGGATGGCTCTCGTGGGAGAATAAGATTGCTCCCCTTCGTTTTTCTTGGATTTTTAGTGAGCTTGTTTTCGGTGACGCGGGCCACTTTGTCCCAGCTCATCCCGAAGCCGAGACGCAGAGAGGTGAACTGGAACAAGACGGAGCATAATAATCACAATGGCAATTACAGGAATAATCACAATAACAATCATAGGAATAATCACGGCAATCACAACAATCACAGGAATCATAACAGTCACTATCGGAGGAATGGATGAGTCTGGCGCTGGCAGTAGTAATATTCTTCGGGCTGACTCTGGTCCTCGCCATTCTCCCATTTCTGCCCGGATTGATCGAGTGGCGGACCAAAACGGATGCAGAGCCACTCCCCGTCGAATACGATTCGGAAGTAAATATCCGCCATTTTGCGATGGGCTTCCGGTCCTTTATAGAGACATACTTGAGCGCCGAGCTGGCAGCCTGCCGGGAGACGGGTGGATTGCGTGATGGAACACTTGGCGATGGGTCCAGATATATCGTTATAAGCAATGGCGGGATGCCCATTTTGACCGAATCGGAGATGCGACACCGCTCCGCTGGAAAGCTGATTTTTTCATGCGGGGATCTGCACCTGCCCGACGAGATGCTGTTTCTTTACGAGATCTATGCCGGCCGGTCGGTCCAAGGCGGTGATGGAAACGTCTATCGGGCAATCCTTGCGGAGGACAATATCCATCTCGGCAGGGAGACCATGTCGCTGAGATGGCTGCATGCGGGAGGATCCGTTCATGCGGATTCAGGTGGCAAGTTGTACGGAAGGGTCTCGGCAGATGAAAGGATCCGGCTGGATGGTTACTGTCGATTTGAACGACTGAATGCACCTCGTATCGAATTCGATCATGTGCCTGAGTCAGCCGGATCCAAAGAATCAAATAATAATAATGATACTCGCGCCGGCGTTCGTCCGCGTCGCTTGCTCAGACCAGAGGAGGTGCCACATCTGGTTGAGGTTGCTGCCGGGCGTTGGCAGGTCGAGCGCAAGCTGGAGATCCCTCCCGGGGTGTGGGTGGAGACGAACCTGGTCGTTACGGGATGGGCTCGCATTTACAAGGATGTGCGTATCATCGGCAGCATAAAGAGCCACAAGGATATGTATCTCTACAACGGTGTGGAGGTTAGAGGCAGCGCGGTGAGCGGGCGCAATCTGTATATCGGCGCGGGGTGCCTCATACATGGACCTGTTATTGCCGAAAAAGATGTTTATATAAATAGGGGAAGTGTGATCGGCTCAATGGAAAATCCAACAACGGTGAGCGCCAGGAATATTTTTGTCGCCCACGGTACAATAGCGCATGGAACGGTGTGGGCACACACAAAGGGCGAACTCAGTTCCATGAGTGAGAGCATATGATCTGGCTAATGCTCATGTCGGAGTGCAAATGAGATTCTCTCGTCGACATAAAACGCATCGATACGTTGCATGGAGGAATCCCTTGCTCCGAAGAAAGTTGGAGGGACTTCGTTACCGGGGCTATGGGGGTGGTATCATCTACAAGCATCGCGCATTGCTGACTTCGCCGCGGGAACTTACCAAGATAATACCATCGGCTATACTTCCCCTTTTGATGTTCGTTGGGTGGCTGTATACCTTGAACTGGGTTAGCCTGGCCTGGGCCCATATTCTGGATTTCTGGCGCGCAGTTCTCGGATTGGGTGGATACATCACTACCTCGTATTACCATCTCGGGGATTTCTATAAATTTAGTGTGCCGTATCTTCATATAACATCGGATCCCCCGGATTATTTCACTTTGTTATTAGGCGGTCTTGCAACTGTTCTCGTTCTCTTGATCACTTTTGTGATACCGCGGCGCTACCTGCCAATAATCTATCTAGTCCGAGTCGCTGTATTTTTTCATGCCTGCGCGCAGATTTTCTTTGCGTTCATTCCCGTGTATTTCCCATACGGCGCAAGTGGATACATACATGGAATGCTGATAGCAGGATTATTCCTGATTGCCCTCGTTCCAATTCTGCTCGGATTCACGTACTTCATCTTTGATTTCAACCTTGCTAAAAAGCTCCTGCTAACTCTATTGATGATGCTTCATTTGAGCATTCTAATCCCCGTGCAATACATGGCCCATGCGTATATTTTGCATCATATGTCTCTCTTATTTTTGCCGATTCTCTTTTTCGTTTTTGGTCTGCCTTTTCAAGTGATGACATTCATAGCGTTCTATTCGTGGGGCTCGAGCTGGAGGGGTGCACTGGATGGAGAGCAATTTCGGCAGGAGAAGGAGGCCTAGCGATTCATGAGCAATATTAAAATGAACGTGAATATGATATGCAACTCGCGCCAAAAACTTTGGGGGAATCTTCTTATCCTCTGCTCTCTGTTTGTGACCTGTCTGCTTGCCGCTGCAGGGAATGTCGAGGCTATTTCGGACCAGAACACCGGCGACGAAGCACAAGCCACACCCCTGGCCAAGGTCGTCGAGTTTGGTGCTAATTACGCCCAGTGGTCAGGAGATTACGGCAACTCGAATGCGCAGTTCGCCAGATTCACCATTGCCAGGCCGTACTCTTATATGTGGCGTTTCGATGCGGGCCGGGTGGAGATGTTCGATGATGTGAGCTTCAATATGGGTCTATCATACACCCGGTATCTCCCGGATACATATAGTCTCATGATAGGCTTCAGCACGGGTACGGGCGATATCATAGGCGATCAGTATCGAGTGAATCTGGCGCTCGGCAGGGCGTTTTTAGAAAGAGATAATTTGCTGGGCACACTCGGATATGTAAGGGCACAAAGCAAAGGCGAGAATGGTTATGACGGCATAGAAGCTGAGCTTCAATATTACGCGAATGATAACTGGATCTTCGGCGCTTTTGGACGGTACCATCTCGGCTTCCCCGGCAGGACGACTTCGTTGTCCGGTGGCGTGGGTGTTACATACCAGGTTTACCGCAAGGCGTATGTAGGTGCAGTCGTCGAGCTGGGGGAAATATCCTATATGCTGGTTGGACCCAGCAATGTGCTTGAAGATTATAGAAGCGTAGGATATAAGTTGTACGTTACTCACTATCAAACACCAAGTGCTGGATTCAATTTCAGGCTGGATTACGAGCGCACCGAGTTCTATAGACTCCGGGGTATTATGATCAGCTTATTCAAGGAGTGGTGATGGGAAAAAGCTCCTTGAGCGAAGTTTATAGGGCTATCTCATCGGATTTCTCATAAACAGTGATCACGTCTTGGATTCCCGACAGAAAATCGAAGCAATATCTCCAAACAGCATGCCGGTAGTTCATGCTGTTACTGCTGGCCACCGCTTCAGCGTATTGGCCGTATTTGCCGGCGTGTCATGCTTTCTTGCGCTCATCCAGATCTTCTGTATAGGATTTGGGCTCGCCGGGATTATCCTCAGCCACTCGGTAGCCCTTATCGTTCTCATTGCCTCTCTAGTGGTGTCTTGGCTTTTTGCGTCGAGATTTACTGAGCCATTCACCAAGGTGGACTCTTATGACCTGCCGGGCGGCTGGATCAAGCAATCGATCGCTTTAGCATTCAGAGCGCTGTGCATGGCCGTCATATTCTGGGCTGGGTGGATCTGGCTGGAATTGTGGATTCTTGCATCGCTGCGCCCCCCCTATGACTGGGATGGCCTCTATTATCATATTCCTGCGATTCATGAATGGGTCTTAGCAGGACGCATCTCATGGATCGGGGGCGTCCACGATGTACCGTATGTGAACTATCCGATGGGCGTCGAAACATGCAGCTTTTTCATGCACCACGTTTTTCGAACCAGCCGTCTCGTTGATGCCTGCAATCTCTTTTACTGGCCGCTTGGCTTTATGGCGCTCGTTGTGATTGCCGGTCGGCTGGGTGCGAGGGGGATTTGGCGCTGGCTCGCAGGAGCATTGATTATCGGGTCGCCAGCTTTTGTCAGTCAGAGCGTGAGCTCCTATATTGACCCCGGTTTTGCAAGCGCCGTTATGGCATCGGTTGCAGCATCGTGCGTGTTCGTTTTTCATGACGGGCGATCAGTTTGGTGGAAAATGATCCTTCTAGGTTTGAACATTGGACTCATGGCCGGATCCAAGAGCACAGGTGCTCCCTTTGCAGCTATTTTCTTGGCTGCGAGTCTTGTCGGTCTATTGTGGGCTCATGGATTCAAAATGTGGAGGAAGTGGCTGAGCTATATAGCTGTTTGCACGCTGATTGTATTCTTAGTGGGCAGCTACTGGTACACCCGTAATACGATAAAGACAGGAAATCCTCTCTACCCCATCCAGTTGAAGTTTGGGCAGGTGGTTCTTATCGATGGCTATGATTATGTGGGGCTAAATGAGGCCAATCTCCCGTCATGGCTCGAGAAGTACCCGAGCTGGTCGAGAATGTTTGTGTCGTGGCTCCAGTTGGATGCACCAATCTCCGGGTATGCTCCTGTTGGGGGAATGGGTTACATCTGGTTGGCCGGAGAGGTGCCGGCATTCATTTATGCCTGGGTATTGTTCTTTCGGCGGCGTTTCGGTCATCCAATTCGCGAGCTTGCTTTTCTTTCAATTCTTTTATTTGTCCTCCTTCTCGTGCAGCCATCGCAGTGGTGGGCTCGGTTTACTCTATGGCTCCACGCATTGGGTCTTCCTTGTTTCGCGGTGGTTTTGCATCATTCGGTGGCTCGATGGCACTTGATCAAACGGCATCTCATGACCATCATTCTGGGCTTGGGTGTTATTAGCGTCGCCATTTGGGAATCGCATAAGGCTCTCGAGATCGAGTGGAGAACCGGGCGGAATCCCGAAGCGCAGAGGGACGAGGAAATGTTCTTGACAAGCCAGGAGTACTATTTTTGGGAGATGGAGAACGTTCCAAGATTCGATGAGTTTTTCAGCGCAAGGAGAGTTGCTCGCAGTCATGCTAGTTATTATGGAGCCCTATTCATAGGTGTTCTCGCGATGCCGCTTGATCAGAGAGAAGTCATCGTGCTTCCCATGGAGCTCGAAAGTGAAGATGTTGCATCATTGCAATCCGGAGGGACGGAATGGGTAATATGGGATGTTATCGGGGCGGGTGATGTTCCGGAAGTTCTCACGCGGGCAGCCAGGGAAGTACACGTGTATCATCCTTCACCGGACACACACTTCCGCATTATCCGGATTTGAATCTTTTCAGCTGGAACTCACCCAATCATTGATCCGATTCACGGCTTCGACCACGCGTCCGCAATGTGCTCGATGAACCTCTTGTTCATGGGGTGCTCGAACGCCGCACTTCGGTGAATCGGACGGGTCGGGCGCCGCGGGTATCCACGGAAGGCAGCAATTAACACGACAGCCATCAGCTCTCTCAGCGACCGAAGCCGTCTCTTTCGGAGATGATGAACGAAACAGGCGGCTTTGGCATTTTGGCATAGCGTTTAGTTTTGTCCCTGTGACGATGATGAGATCATTGCAGCGAATTCATTTTGCTCATATGATCTTCTGTAGTGGGAGAGGAAGTCATGATGACTGACGAAGGCTTGACAAGCAGCAATAAGATAACTTTATTTAGATCCGTTGAGTATCGAGTTTTAGATCTCGTACAAGAAAAGGAAATCCAGTGAAAGTCTCTGATCTATCTCGCGTTCGCGAGATATGTTCTCTGAGTGTTCGATCTGGATAACACAATGGCTCAGACAATTACAGAAAAAATCGCTGCGAGATACGCGGTTGGGCTCGGGCCCGAAGAGGTTGCCCACTCGGGAGATTACATTACCATTCGCCCGAAGTACGTAATGACGCACGATAATACGGGAGCGGTAATACCGAAGTTCGAATCAATTGGGGCGGGGAAGATATTCGATCCGCGGCAGCCAGTCTTTGCCATCGATCACGACATCCAGAATAAATCTCGGGAAAATCTGAGCAAATACGCAAAGATCGAATCATTTGCCAGCAAGCACGGAGTCGATTTTCATCCGCCAGGCACGGGGATCAGCCACCAGGTGATGGTCGAGCAGGGGTATGTGACACCAGGGAGCATGGTCGTAGGGAGCGACTCGCACTCGAATCTCTATGGGGCTTTGGCTGCGCTCGGGACGCCGGTCGTACGGATGGATGCAGCGTGCCTGTGGGCGACGGGGCGGACCTGGTGGCAAGTACCGAAGATTGCAAAAGTGGAGCTCACCGGGCGGCTCAGGCCCGGTGTCGTGGGGAAAGACGTGATTATAGCGCTATGCGGCCTTTTCAATAAAGATGAGGTTCTCAATCATGCGGTGGAGTTTGCAGGCGACGGTATTGCAGTTTTGACGATGGATCAGCGAATGAGCATCGCCAACATGACGACCGAGTGGGGGGCCATGGCTGGAGTATTTCCCTTTGACAACGTCCTCAAGGATTATCTCCATGGTCGTGTGGAGCATTTCGAGAAAATGCACCAGCCATTTCGCTATACGCGGGAGCAAGTCGACAAGTGGTATGAGGAGCGCATGGAATCCGATGAGGGTGTCCACTATGCGATAGAACTCCGTCTGCATCTCGACACAGTGATCCCTCATGTATCCGGGCCCAACGACGTCAAAAAAATGATATCGCTGCCCAAGATCGAGCGGCAGCGCGTCCGGATCCAGAAGGCGTACCTTTTGAGCTGTGCGAACGCGCGCGTCGAGGATCTCGCCGAAGCGGCAGGAATTGTAAAAGGCAAGCGGATCGCTGAAGGCGTGGAGTTCTACATGGCGGCTGCGTCCGCCGAAGTGCAGAAGGAAGCCGAGGTGAAGGGATACTGGAAGGATCTCCTCGATGCGGGAGCGATCGCTCTTCCATCCGGGTGCGGTCCCTGCATCGGTCTTGGGGCCGGGACGATCCGGGATGGGGAAGTGGGAATTAGCGCAACGAATCGGAATTTCAGGGGCCGCATGGGGAGCCGGGAATCGGAGGTATATCTGGGCTCGCCTGCTGTCGTGGCCGCTTCTGCAGTGACCGGTTATATCTGTTCCTCGTCTTCTTTCGAGGATATGCAAGCCCGAATCGAGATGAAGCGGAATCCCGGACCAACACGAACTCCCGCACGGGTGGAGATTATAGAAGGATTTCCAGAGCGTATCCATGGCAGGGTGCTGTTCATGAATGTGGATAACCTTAGCACGGACGAGATTTATGCGGGCAAGTGGACGTACAAGGATGATATGACGCCTGAACAAATGGCAAACGTGGCCTTCGAAAACTGCGACGAGGCGTTCAATGATATTTATGGGGAAGGCGATGTCATCGTATCCGGGCGGAACTTCGGGACCGGATCCTCGCGCGAACAGGCCGTAACCGCCTTGAAATTCAAGGGGATGCCCTGTGTGATCGCGGCCAGTTTCAGTCAGACGTACAAGCGGAATGCGTTCAATAACGGCTTCCCCGTGTTCGAATGCCCGGAGCTGGTGGATCGCTTGGCCGAACAGTATGCTGGCTGCAAGGATCTGACGATTGTTGGCCCTGAGATCGAAATCGATTTTTGCTCATCCGTTATACGCTGCGATGGGGCGGAGTTTCATTTTTCTCCATTGGGAAAGGTGCCTCAGGAAATCATCATAGCCGGATGCGCAGAAAACTGGATTCGGAAAGAGCTTGGCGGGGCTATGTGATCAAGCCTCCGGAATGTCTTCGGCGTGTCGGCACCTCGGCAACTGGTTGCCGTTCCATTGAAGCGGCTGTTTATGAAAGGTGTTTGATTATGAAAGGATATCGGATCGAACGCGATACGCTCGGTGAGGTTAGGGTTCCAAAGGGAAGCTATTATGGTGCTCAGACCCAGCGTGCTGTTGAAAACTTTCCCATCAGCAATCTTCGGCTCCAACCCGAGTTCATCCGCGCACAGGCAATTGTCAAGCTGGCAGCTGCCAGGGCAAATGTCGATGCGGGACAACTGGACCCCAAAATCGGAAACGCTATAATGCAGGCGGCGAGAGAGGTGATGGATGGGCATTTTAGCAACCAGTTCGTTGTGGATGTATTTCAGGCAGGCGCCGGAACCTCTCAGAATATGAACATGAACGAAGTTCTGGCCAACCGCGCCTCTGAAATACTCGGAGGCCGCCTGGGTGAGTACCGTCTCGTTCACCCGAACGATCACGTGAATATGGGGCAATCGACGAACGATACCATCCACACGGCCATACATATCTCGGCCCTCATTGAGCTGCAGGATCGGTTGTTACCCGCCCTGGAACAGCTCGTATCCGCGGTGCGGGAAAAGGAAAAGGAGTTTGACAACATAGTGAAGTGCGGCCGAACCCACCTTCAGGACGCCGTACCGATGCGCCTCGGCCAGGAGTTTGGCGGATACGCCTCCATGCTGGAGAAAAACAGCCGCCGCCTCGAGGACAGCAGTGATGGTCTCGCGGAACTCGCAATCGGCGGGACGGCGGTCGGTACGGGTCTCAATGCCGCTCCGCATTATCGAAAGCGAGTCATTGCAGCAATCAATGAGCTAACGGGCAGGCGATTCCGGAGCGCGAGAAACCTTTTTGAGGCCATGCAATCGATGGATGCGGTGGTCGAGTGCTCGGGGGCCCTCAGAGTCCTGGTCACGAGCCTCAAGAAAATCGCCGATGATCTGAGGCTTCTGCAATCCGGACCCCGCACGGGCTTGGGCGAGATCCATTTTCCCCCCGTGCAGCCCGGCTCGTCTATGATGCCGGGAAAGGTCAATCCCGTTCTGGCGGAGATGCTCGATATGGTCTGTTTTCATGCAATGGGGAATGATGCAGCCGTTCTCCATGCTGCTCAGGCCGGGCAGCTGGAACTGAATGTGATGATGCCCGTCATCGCTTACAATCTTCTCCAGGCGATTCAAGTTCTCTCCTCAGGCATGAACGCTTTTGCAGCCAAGTGCGTGCGCGGCATCGAATCGGATGAAGATACTTGCCGTTACTACGCGGAGAGGAGCGCTGCGCTCGCCACCGCCCTGTCTCCCTACATCGGTTATGAAAAAGCATCCGATCTCGCCAAAGAATCACTCGAAGCCAACATTCCGATTCGCGAGCTTCTCATAACTCGCAACATCATGAGCAAAGCCGATGTCGATAAAATCCTCCACATACGCGGAATGACGGTAGATCCCGAGAAGTTGAGGAGGAGGAAGTGACAGCCACCGAATGCTGAAGGAATGCCTCGAGAGAGGGCAGTTCAAGGTGGTTCCGCAGGGCCAAGCCTCTGCTAAGCTACTTTATATTAAGGGATTAGCCTGCTTCGACAGTTCGTGAAGATTTCTGTTGACACTCCGATATCCAGGACGTATTTACTTGCCAGATCATAAAAAGCCGGTAGCTCGGCACTTCAAGGGGTAAAAGGATGGAAACCTGTGCCTATTGTGGTGATGAGATAGTCGACGGCGGCGTCACTCTAGACGAGCATGTGTTCTGCTGCCAGGAATGCTTGGAGGCCTTCAGAGAAGAGTCGTATGAATTCCTAGAGAACGAGGAATTCGACTCTGATGACTTTAATTATTGAAAGCGAAGCACCTTGCCGCCGCGCCGGACTTTATTTGAGTATAATCTCGCGCGGCGTTTCCTCCTCCACCTTCTCGGAGCTTGGCTCCGCTGAATCCCGTGCTTCCTCCCTTACGATTCCAGAAAGACCCGGGCGAGCCTCAAGGATCAACTCGATGTCCGCTTCGAGGCCGGTGAGAATGTCGCGAACTTTATCGGGCGATGAACCGGCATAGATCTCTTCTCTCGCCGCGCGGAGCCGATCCCTGAACTTCTCATTCAATGTTCGCTCCCGGGCCGTGAGAGCTTCGGCCATGTTGTTCAGCGATTTAGCGAGCGTTTGGAGTTCATCGTGGCGCCTGAGCGTCACACGAGCCGAAAAGTTGCCCTTGGCGTACTCGTTTATGATGCGAACAATGTTCACGATCGGGCCGGCCACCTTGTGGGTCCGCAGGAGACTGAAATAAATCCACGCGACCATGATGCTCAGGAGAAAGAATGAACCGGAGATAATGATGATGCCCTGTAGTTTTTCGAAGCTGGCGGCTAGATCGCTCGGATACCCAACGAGCAATCCGTTCGTCGCGCGCATTAGGTATGCAAACGGAAATGCCACGAAAACGCCGACAGCCAGGATGTAAAGCACGCCGACCAGGGACGTCCTCAATTGAAAGTGCTTGTCAATAATGACCTTGGTTCGCCTGCCGCTTTTGGGATACTTCATGACAACCCCCCCTTTTTGTTGGTCGGGGATTGTGCAAGTTCAATGCCAAACGGCTGCAGGGTCCTGTGGTGTTTTCGCTTGTAACAGGTTGATAATCAAAGACTTGGCTTGCAGGCGCCGAGGTAATTGCATTTCAGACAAATCCGAGGCAGCTCCACTTTCGCAAAGTGATCTTCTTCCGCCTCATTTAGCTGAGGATCTGCTAAAAGGGCCCGCATATCTTCGATGCTTCCTCTGATGTACGTGAGGAGTTCCTCGAGTGACGGTTTGTTGATCGATCGGCTGTGGACTTTGTCCCTGTACAAATTATAGAGGCGG
This sequence comes from Candidatus Latescibacterota bacterium, assembly GCA_011772205.1. Taxonomy (GTDB): domain Bacteria; phylum Krumholzibacteriota; class Krumholzibacteriia; order WVZY01; family WVZY01; genus WVZY01. Next base: position 117,007 of record WVZY01000010.1, on the reverse strand, counting down.
GTGGTGATGTTAGAAAGATCGGCGCCGTAATTCTGCATAGCATAAAAAGCATAGCAGGCCATTTGGAGAGCGTCCCCTTCGTTCTCGGTTTTTCCAGTTTTCCAGTCCCATATGATGATGGTTCCGTTCTCCTTATGGGCGCAGTCGAGTTTGATCTTTATTTCGATGCCATCCAATAGAAATGAGGAGAACTTCTCGATCTCCAAGTATTTTGATCTGTCCATCTGGCGGAACATTTCATAATGACTGGAACTGTAAAAGGTTCTCAAACATTGTTCTGCATGCTCGGCGCTCGCTTTCCACTCGCTATCGCTGACATCTAGGTCGTATTCGTGTTCGAACAATCCGCAGTTCGTCTTTGGTCTATCCCAATATCGTTTTGCTCGGGAACTCCTGAAATCCTGGCGCATTCTGTCCCGCGTGATGGTAAGGATGTCGTCGAGACGCAGGATCGGAATTCCTCTAGAAAGATTGTTGAGCGTTCTCGCGATGCAGTCGTGTACGACCTCCCCCACCCATGTAGCGCGGTTCTTCAGTTGCTTCAACACGTAGATCCGACGTGTTCTCTCGGGCGCTCCGACTTCCCAGCCTCCCCAATGCCCGTAGTAGTTGAAGTAATACTGTCGCGGACATTCACGAAAAATCCTGTCGCGCGAAACGGACCAGGAAAACGTGTTCTGAAGGGATTTCTTCATATCCCTATTATACGGCGAACTGATCTCGTGACAAGGGCATATGCAGGTGATGGGATAAGAAAGTGCGCCGCTTCAAAGGCAATATTTAGCTTGCGCAAGGTCCGTAGCGCCGTTATCTTTCATACTTCTTTACCTGGATAAAAAGGAAGCACGATGCGCTTGGATATGCTAACTGTCGGACTTTTTCAGAGCAACTGCTATATCCTCTCATGCGAGCGCACGAATGAGGCGATTGTTGTCGATCCCGGTGGTGAGGGGGAAAGAATCCTCGAAGCGATCAACAGGCAAAAGCTGCGAGTAAAAGCGATCGTCAATACTCATGGGCACATCGACCATGTCTCGGGGCTCTCCGTCCTGGCTCCCGCGCTCTCCGTACCCGTTCTCATGCACAAGGACGATCTTCCCATCTACAATAATCTCTCGACGCAGGCTGCAATGTTCAGTGTTCCGGCTCCCACTGGAGTAAAAATCGATCAGTTCATCGAGGCAGGGGATAAAATCGAATTTGGGGATATTGCCTGCGAGGTGATCCACACACCGGGACATTCGCCAGGGGGCATATCGATTCTTTTCAGGGGCGAGAGTCCTCAGATAATCCTCTCTGGAGATACGTTGTTTATGGGCAGCATCGGGCGAACAGACCTGTTCGGCGGCGATTATGATGCGATCATGAAATCGTTGAGGAATGTGTACCTCCAGCTCCCTGATGAAACGGTTGTCTACCCCGGACATGGAGACAAGACAACGATCGGCTTCGAGAAGCGTTACAATCCCTTCCTCTCTCAGCTGCTCTAATCTCTGAGTTTTTCTTCCTGGTGTTTTGCGTGGTAGGAGCTCCTCACGAGCGGGCCGGATTCGACATGCTTGAATCCGTACTTCAATCCTTCCTTGCGGAGGAATGCAAACTCCGCCGGTGTGTAGAACCGTTCGACTGGGAGAGCTCTTTTCTTGGGGCTCAAGTACTGCCCAATGGTCATGATATCGCAGCCGGTGTACGCAATATCTTTGAGCGTTTCCAGGATCTGGTCCATGGTTTCCCCGAGGCCGACCATGATGCCCGATTTGATGCTCATTCGTGTACTGGTTTCCTCCCGGTAACGGACGGACTCCTCAAGAATCTTGAGAGACTGCCCGTAGACAGCAACGGGACGCACCCTCCGGTAGAGGTGCTTCACAGTCTCGACGTTATGGGCCAATACTTCCGGGTGGGCTCGAAGGACGATCTCGAGCAGCTCACGCATCCCGTTGAAGTCGGGGATGAGCACTTCGATCTTGCAGCTGGGAACTCGCTCGTTTATCGCCCGTATTGTGCGGGCAAAATGTCCTGCACCTCTGTCGAGCAAGTCATCCCTGTCAACGGAGGTGAGTACGGCATAATCGAGATTCAACTTCTCCACGGCCTCCGCTATGCTCTCAGGCTCTTCTTGATCCGGAGGTCCAGGCTTTCCCTTTGTCACCGAGCAGAAGCCGCAGCGCCGCGTGCATACGTCGCCGAGTATCATAAACGTCGCTGTGCCTTGACCCCAGCACTCGTATATGTTCGGACACCTGGCTTCCTGGCAGACCGTATGGAGGGAGAGCCTCGAAACGAGATGATTGACCTGCTGGAACTCTTCGTTCGTTTTGAGCGCGATCTTGAGCCATTCGGGCCGCCGGAGGCGGTGTTTTTTATTCGGCGAAAGCTGTGATTTCATTTGAGTGAACTCCATGCACTATTTCTCTATCGAATATTTCGGATAGTCTCTCGACCGCCTGCCTTTTCACGCTGGCCATGCTGATCGGCACACCAAGTTCTCGCTGCATCGAGGTCATTTCGCACCCGGTAATGCCGCAGGGATTGATGAATTCGAAATAAGAAAGATCGGTGTTTACATTGAGTGCAAATCCGTGGCAGGTGACCCATCTCGAAATCCGAATTCCGACGGAAGCGATTTTTTTTCTTTGGATCCACACGCCCCTTTTCCCGGTCTGCCGGCCCGCCTCGATTCCGAAGTCGGCCAGCGCTCTTATTAGCGCTAACTCAATATCGCTTACGTACTTACGTATATCCCGCCTCTCCGGTTCGAGCTTGAAAATCGGGTAGCCAACGAGTTGGCCGGGTCCATGGTATGTCGCATCCCCTCCGCGATCGGTCTCGATGACATCGACACCCCGCTCTTTGAGCGATGCCGGATCGGAGAGCAGAGAATCGGCCGATGCACTTCGCCCCAAGGTGATAACATGTGGGTGCTCGAGAAGAATAAGCGCCTCTTCGCCCGATCCGCTCTGGAGCTTCTCCACCATGCGGCGCTGGAGGATGAAAGCCTCTCTGTAAGGTACGCAACCCAAATCGTATGCGGAGCACCGGATCATACTAATCGCACTTCTGTGGCTTCTGAAGGTCCCGCTTCACGACTACCATGAATTGGTCTGCAACGGCCCCGTCGATCAGTCTGTGATCGAAGCTGAGACTTATGTAGACCATCGGCCGGATGGCAATGGCGTCGTCGACCACTACGGGACGCTTTGTAATGGCACCGACGTCCATGATGCCGACCTGGGGCTGGCTAATGATGGGCGCGCCAAATAGGCTGCCATACACTCCAGGATTGGTGATCGTGAACGTACCGTCCTGCACTTCCTCGACGCTAAGTCGTTTTGTTCTTGCCCTATCGGCGAGATCCACCGCCGCCCGGGCGAGACCGAGCAGGTTCATCTGGTCGGCGTGCTTGATTACCGGCACGATGAGCCCCCAATCGAGCGCGACGGCGATTCCGATATTGATGTCCCGCTTGTAGAGAATTGAATCGCCCTCGATCGAAGCGTTCATGATCGGAACCTCTTTTAGACCCCTTACGACTGCCTGGATGATGAAAGGAAGATATGTAAGCTTGACTCCTTCACGTTCGAATTCCGCCTTGAGGGCGTCCCGTCTTTTTACGACGTTCGACATATCCACTTCGAAAACGGTGCACACGTGAGCGGAGGTTCTGCCGCTCATCACCATGTGCTCGGCGATTTTTTTTCGCATGATGCTCATCGGTTCCCGGATCACCCTCTCATCTCCAGCAAAGGTTATTGGAGGAGGCCCCGGGGGAGAGGGTGCTTGCACTGCGGGTGCCGCCTGTGTCAAGGGTGCCGTTCTCTTTGCTACGATGTACTTGAGTATGTCCTTTTTAGTGACCCGTCCGCCTGTGCCTGTGCCCCGGACGAGCGTGGGGTCCACGCCGTGCTCTTCGGCAATTTTTCGGACCAAAGGGGATACGCGAGCGCGTTCCTTTTCTTCGATAGGGGTGACTCTTCCTGACGCTGGAGCGGCCGCGGCTTTGGGGCCTTCTACCGGCGTAACGTCTGCGGGCTTGGTTTGAGCCGTTGCACTCACCGGTTCCGACTCGGGGGCCGCCGGGGCTGCAGGTGCGGGCTTCACGCCCGCTTCTTCCTCGGCGGCGATCCTCGCCACGACCGTGTTGATGGGGACTGTCTCTCCTTCGGGAACGAGAATCTCGAGAAGTATACCTTCAGCAGGGGAGGGGATTTCAGCATCTACCTTGTCCGTCGAAATCTCGAAAAGAGGCTCGTCCCTTTCGATTTTTTCGCCCACCTGCTTCAGCCATTTTACCAGCGTTCCTTCGGCGACGCTTTCGCCCATTTGAGGCATAATGACATCGACACTCATCTCGACTTCCTTTTGGTTAAGTGCATGCAAATGTTCGATTGTTAATACGCTGCAAGCTTCCTCGCCGCTTCTATGACGTCTTCAACCTGAGGGAGAAAGAATTCTTCGAGCGGCGGGCTGTACGGTACCGGCGTGTCGGGCGGCGCGATGCGTACGATCGGACCGTCCAGGTACTCAAATGCTTTCTCGGCAATCCTTGCTGCGATCTCGCCCCCCGAACCGCCAGTGAGCGTTGCTTCGTGCAAGATGATGACTTTGTTTGTCTTTCGAGCGGTTTGGAGAATCGCTTCCTCATCCAGGGGGAGGATAGTCCGAAGATCGAGCACTTCGATCTCGATGTTTTCTTTTGCTAACGCTTCGGAGGCTTCGAGTGCCGTATGCGTCACGGCACTGTATGTGATAATCGAGAGGTCGCGTCCTTCCCGGCGGATCACAGCTTTGCCGATTGGCACGATGTAGTTCTCTTCCGGAAGCTCCTCTTTGATTCTCCGGTACAAGTACTTGTGCTCGAAGTAGAGAACGGGGTCTTCGTCGCGAATGGCCGCTTTGATGAGTCCTTTTGCATCGTATGCGGTTGAAGGAGCGACGATCTTCAAGCCAGGCGTGTTCATGAAAAAGCTCTCCACATTTTGGGAGTGAAAGGGGCCTCCGTGGACCCCGCCACCGCATGGACCTCTCACGACGATGGGCACGCCTGCTCCCCAACGGTACCGGCTCTTCGCGGCGAAGTTCGTCAGCTGGTCGAATGCGCATGAAATGAAGTCGATGAACTGCATTTCAACTATTGGCCGCATGCCCACGTAGGATGCACCGATGGCCGCCCCGACGATTGCCGATTCGCTGATGGGAGTGTCGATGACGCGCTCCCTCCCGAAATGCTCCAGCATTCCCTTCGTTACCTTAAACGCGCCGCCATATATACCCACATCCTCACCCAGAATGAAGACACGTTCGTCGCTCTCCATCTCTTCCCAAATGCCCTGTCGAATCGCTTCTACATATGTTGTGAGAGCCATGGCTGTTCTCCTATAGCGGCGGCTGGCGAGGCCATTGTTGATGCGCTACATAACGGATTCACGAAAGGTGGTGTGCCTGGATCGCCTCGAGGCGATTTCCGCAGCGCGCTATGCTTTTAGACGCGCGCGAGGACCATGAGCCGAGGGGCGATCCAGGCACACCATCGGCCGCCTTTATTAACGCATCAGGATTATTCTTCATAATAGACGCCCTTGAGGGTGTCCTCCGGATCGGGGAAGGGGCTGTTCTCAGCCCATTGGACAGCGTCGTCGATTGTCTCCTCGATTTCTTTTTGCATGTTGTCGATTTCTTCTTGCGTGATCTCCCCCTCTTTCTTCATGAAAGTCTCCAGCTTGGGAATGGGATCTCTTTTCTGCCACTCTTCGAAAAGCTCTCGAGGGACGTAGCCCGCGTCATCATGCGCGGAGTGCCCGGTCATCCGGAACGTTTTGAACTCGACCAAGCTGGGTCCTTCTCCTTGCCTTGCCCTTCTGATAGCCCTTTCTGAAGCTTCGTAGACCGCGAGGACGTCGTTGCCGTCCACAATCTCCCCGGGCATCGCGTAGGCGACGGCGCGGTCAGCCACGTTCTCGACGGCCATCTGGAGGTTGAGGGGAGTGGAGTAGGCGTATGCGTTGTTATTGATGAAAAAGACGATGGGCAGTTTGTGTACCGTGGCCAGATTCACGCCTTCGTGCCAGTCACCACGGCTGACCGCGCCGTCGCCGTTGTAGCATAGCGCCACACGTTTTTCACCGCGCATCTTGAAAGCGAGGGCGCAACCAGCAGCGACAGGCACGTTGTCCGCAAGGTGGCTCACAAAAGCAATCACGTTGTGGTTGAGGTCGCCCATATGCATGTTTGCGTCCTTCCCCTTGGTCACCCCCGTCTTCCGACCCATATACTGGGCGATGATCCTTCGAACGGAGATTCCACGGATGAGAAAGATGCCCATATCACGATGTGTGGGCGCTACGATGTCGTCTTCTTCCATGTGAATCGCCGATCCGACACCGATGGCTTCCTGCCCACGACCAACATAAACGCCGCCGACGATCTTCCCTTGCCGGTATAGTTTTCGCTCGATGCGATCTTCGATCGAGCGAGTGAGTTTCATATAATAAAGCAGCTCTTTCTTTGTCTTTTTGCTGATTTTCATCTTGCTGATCTTTCGCTCGGCCGCTTTCTGCTTGGGCATTGACCTCCTCCAAAGACGTCAAAAGCGATGGGGATGCATTTTTCAGCGGCCCTACAAAGTCACCCTCATATATTTCCTACATGTGGATCGCCTCACCGTATACGCTGTGCGCCGCCTCTGCCATCGCTTCGGAAAGCGTGGGGTGCGGGTGCACGGTTCTGATGACGTCTTCGACGGTCGTTTCGAGGTTCATTGCCGCGCAGGCCTCCGCAATTAGCTCGGTGGCCTTGGGGCCGATGATGTGCACGCCCAATATCTCGCCGTATTTCCCTTCACTGACTATTTTAACAAAACCTCCCGTCTCCCCGAGGATTCCCGCTTTTCCAATTGCTGAGAATGGAAAGCGACCGGTTTTTACGGGATATCCCGCCTCCTGCGCACGTTTTTCCGAGAGACCAATACTTGCAACTTCCGGCCTGCAGTAGGTGCAAGAGGGGATCTTGTTGTAGTCGACGGAGCGGGTAGACTTGCCCGCGATGTGTTCCACTGCGGTGATGCCTTCGGCCGACGCCACATGGGCGAGAAGCGGAGTTTGGACAACGTCCCCGATTGCGTAAATATTGGGCACCCTGGTTTGCATGAACTCGTTTACAGCGATGAAACCCTTGGCCGTATCGATACCGACATCTTCTAGGCCGATGCCTTCGGTCGCAGGCCTTCTTCCTACCGAGAGAAGCACCTTTTCCACCTCGAGTTCAGAGGCGCCGCTTTCACCGGTCACCTGGAGCTTCGCGCCTTTGGCAGTTTTTTCGACGCTTTTTACTTCGCTCGAAGTGGATATTAGAACTCCGCGGCCCTTGAAAGATTTCTCCAGTTCTGCGGCAACATCCTCATCTTCCAACGGAAGCACTTGCGGGAGGATTTCCACGACATGCACTTCCGTACCGAAAGATGCGAAGATAGAGGCGAACTCCATCCCCACCGCGCCGGCCCCGATTACTGCGAGGCTTTTTGGGATTTCTTCCATGGTAAGAACGTGATCACTGTTGAGAAGCGTTTTGCCGTCCGGGACGATGTGGGGAAGGTGCGAAGGAATCGATCCCGTTGCAACGATGGTGTTCTCGGCTTTTAGCGTTTCTTCGTCTTTCCCATTCGATACGATTACCGTTCGGGAATCCGCGAGTATTCCGGTGCCCTTGAAGACGTCGACCTTGCGCTTGTTCATGAGGTATTCGATTCCTTTGGCGAGCTTGCGGACGATCCTGGTTTTTCGGGAGTGGACTTTCTTGTAATCGATCGAGATGTCGCCCACCCTGATGCCGTACTCGGAAGCTTCTTTGATTTCATCGTAGAGGTAAGCAGTATGAAGGAGCGCCTTGGTGGGGATGCATCCCCAGTGAAGGCAAGTCCCTCCCAGCAATTTCTCCTTTTCGACGATGGCGGTTTTAAGTCCGAGAATTCCCGCACGGATAGCGGCGACGTACCCACCGGGGCCGCTTCCGATGATCACGAGCTGATATTGTTTCACCGATACTCCCTTCTTTAATGGGCGGTAAACTCGCTCAGATACTGGCTCAGGAAACACCTATCGGGAAATGCTAAGACGCTTTGAATCTTGGAGTTGCCGCTTCTCAGCAGCGCCGAGCCGGATGGCTGCTTTTTGATAATAATGCGTCTTTTCATAATAGTTTTGAAGAGACTATCTCGCAATGAAAAATGGCTCCATTATAGGCATAATATTGCTTTTTATCGAAGCAACGGCGAATTGCTGAATAATGGGCCTTGTACCAACATGCTGATCAGCGAGGGGATTGTATCATCGGACGAAAAGCAAAATCGCCCCCACTATGACCCATTTGAAATCCCATTTTATTTAAAGCAGGAGCCGGAGAAGCACGGTCGCCGGCGGAATTAGGAAAAGTGCTCCGAGCGCACGCCCCCAGATCACCGCTCCTTCATCCGGCGCGGCGAATCTGAGTATCTTCCTCCCTTGATTCCCGACGAGCAGCAGCACGGCCATCATCATCGCCATTAGTATCTTCGCATCACCGTCGGACATCGGGAGAACGCAGTACAGGCAGGCAAGACCCAAGAGCACATAGAAAAGAATACGCCCAGTATGCCTCTCCATTCCGGACCACTCGATGAAGGAACCCACCGCTGCAGCCAATACGAACGGAGCATACAATCCCAGGAATGCCACATCGGCCGTTTCCTTAATGACTCCTATTCGAATTTTGGCGACCGCGAAGAAATGCTCGGGTGATGCCCATTTCTCCGTGATGGCGAAGACCAGCTTGGCGGACTCGCCGCCAGCGATCAATGAGACGCCGAAAGGAATGGAAAATCCCACTAGGAACATTGGCCACTGGCGTGTTGTTCGAAGCGAAAAAAGGACCATGGGCAGGAGTAGCAAGAAAAGAAGAAGGGCAGCGGATGACAGAGCGCTCGCGATGCCGAGATAGAGTGCCGCCAGAAACGCCCTGCGGGGGCTGCGTGTGATATCGATTATTTCCCTCATAGCGAGGATTCCTCCGAGAACAACCAGTGCGTCTTCGAAACGGCCGGCTATCGCTGCCCCCAGAGGTGGGAGAAAGGAGACCGCATAAAGTGGGAGGAATGCAGCTGGCCGATCCGATCCGGTCACCCGGATCGAGAGACATGCCACGGCTGCCAGTATGAAGAGGAAGACGAGGAAACCGGCAATGGACGGGTTCCCTACCGGGGGATATAGCGCCATGGTCGTGGCGGCCGACAGCTCTTCGTGGAGGAGGCGTGATGGTCGGAAAAGGCTTACGCTGATCGCAAGAAGCGCCGCCGAGACAAGAAGGTGTTGCCAGAAGGACTTTGTCATGGGAGCTGTTCCGCAATGAAGCCTTGATCCGTTATTCCTATAAGTGGGCCGATGGGTTGTAGATCAACCACACTCCCACGCAAGAAGCGAGCAGGCAGGCTCCGTGGGGATTCCCACCTGTGCCAGCTTCGCAAAGGAATATCAACATGCCGTCCTTCCCCTGTAGATACTTGGTTACCGCTTTTCGAAGAATAATGGAACAAGGTTGACGATTACAAATCCCTCTATGAAGCCTGCTTGTATCCGAAGCCACAGCGGCCTCTTCGGCGTGTCGAGGCTAATAATCCTTTGGCGTCTCACCGATGTCCAAGATACTGCAGGCAAGGATTGGCGCGAGGCCCAGGGTTTTTGCTTTATCGATCACCTCGTCGCTCTCGCTTCCCGGATTGAGAAAGAGCTCTTTTGCCCCCTTGCTGGCGATGTCGTCCAAAACAGTGAGCGTGGCTTTGGGAGGTAGATAAACAGTGATCCTATCCAGAGCGTCGGGGATATCTCGTACCGATGGATACGCCTTGAGGCCTTCGATAGAATCTTCTTTATGGTTGACGGGATAAACGGTGTAGCCCTGCTTCAAGTAGGCCCTTACCGCCTTGTTGCTGAACTTCTCCCGATTGTTAGACGCTCCGATAACAGCAACCTTCTGACTCATTTTCGGCTCCTCTGGGTGTGATTGTTCGAACTCGTCCAGAAATCCGGATCACACACGGTGTACTCCGCTCTCGAACGCTTCGCTTGGACTCGCGCAACACTGCTTGCGTAGATGATCCAATTCTCTGCTTGCGGATGATGGTGGGAGTGCGACGCGATTTTTTGCTTCTCCAAGAACATGAGCGGAGCATCCCCCTCACCCAGACCAATCACGCGCTTAGCAGCTCCAACACCTGGTCTTGTTTAATCTACATGATGTGGGGGAGCGAAGAAAGCGTTATTGAAGCGCCCCGTTAGCGAAAGAAGGCTCTCCTAGTGTCTCCTCGGTATCCGTCAGTTTAGTGATATAGAGATTCTTCTTTCCGAAGCGAAAAGCCTCTCTCCTGGATGGAAACCAGATGTCCATCCTTTGCTTCCACCTGTGATGCATCGAATCTTCGACGGTAAACTCACCCAACCCGAGGATGAAGATTCTGTCACCAAATGAGAAGGGAGCATTCGGCGTGTAACGTTTGAGGAGATCCCGAGAGAGAGCCACTACGCCCATCCGGGTACGCGTATTGGCGGCCGTAATATAGGGGGTGTCGTCTGTTTCAATCACCGAGCTGGAGTATCCTGTCGCCAGCACCTTGAGCATTAGATTCCCCTCGTCGGTGTATACAGGATACCCTGCTTCCAAGAGGAGCCCCTTCAACAGGGCGCGATCCTTGAGGAGAGACCGAACCGTCTCGACCAGCATGTGATTCTCGCTCGTCGTGTTCATGAAAAACGATTGATAAGCGAGCTCGCTATCGACCAGTCTAGCGTGCTCCCGGTAATAGAGGGCACTCGGAACGATCACAACCACCAAGAGGGCGCCTACCATCACCATCCTCACAGGTGTTGCGTTTCGCGCAAGACGACGAATCCAACGGTCGGCCCACTCCGGCAGGGAGCGCATGGCGAGGGTGACGGAGATCCGCTGGCCATACAGCCATAGCATGGCCACATTCATTGCCAAAACAATACGCTGTAAATTACGGTTTTCCGAAGTCATAATTCTTTCCTAATAAAAAAACCAACTCGATGTTGGCTCAAAGGGCCAGATACGCGTTTTGATGTCTGACCCATTCCTATTCTGATTTAGAGAACCATTATAGACCCGCATGAAATAAATGTCAATCAAAAAAGCGCCTCGATTGCCGCGTGCCCTCTTTCAAAACCATATAACTTGTTGTCATATAATAAATTAAAAACCAACTGGTGACTTGGCAGGCCCGAGGTCGAGCACGCCTTTGTTATGCCGGGTCAACCTCCTGCGGCCCGACGACCAGAGGTTGGAGCCTATAACGCTCCGTCGCAACGCAATCGACCTGTGCGGGCGGGGATCGGGAGCCGGAGGGCGGTCGCGGACTGGCCATAGGTCTTCTCATCGTGGTTCGCGAGGGACTTCCCGATCGGGCACGAAACGGCGTGGGGCGCTACTCTTTGGGTGGCTCGGCGCTGGGCTCCAGTTTCCGGTAGAACGGCGTGGGGTGCTCACCGTAATGGGATTCGAGGAAAGCCTCTATTTGGGTAGCGGGGAAGAGGATATAGATCGGCAGATTGACCTTGGGATCGACGAAAGAAGCGATGGCGGAGGAAGATTGCACGTTGATAACCAATTTCTTGCAGACCACCGCTTTATCCCCAACCGGGATTTCCCTTTCACTCTCGATGGTGATGGAGGCCGGCGTAGCCGTCGTGTGAGAGGGGAAGAATACGTTGCATTTCATTAAGTATTTCTCTCCGGAAAGATATGCCCTTGCAAGGAGTATCTGGTGTTCCATGAGAAATTCCTGCAAAGGGAATACTCCGGAACTATCGAGCTTTTTCTCATAAGAAAATCCATTACCATCAGTTTCGGAATATCCGTAGATTGAATCTTCTTGCAGGTGGAATTTCCCAGATACGGGTCGCCGATCTACCGTACCATCGTACGTAAACCGATGCGTCCTGAAGGTCACCGGATCCGCCTCCGTTTCCGCATTCATGTCTATCCGGTAATCTTCGCCCTCAACGAGCGTACGGGAATTGATTAGAATCTTGCCATCCTTTTCTTTTGCAGAGATTTTGCAAAAGCCTATGGGCTGGCTGCTGTCAAAGAAATGATAAGTGGCAGTTAGTGGAAATTCTCCTCCAAATGCTGCGCTGGCAAATATAAAGAAAAATCCGAGAACGATTGGTATCCATTTTCGCATCTGGTATTCTCCCTGTAATGAGCCGCTCAGTACTGTGTCCCAATCCGCTCATGGAAAACAGCCGATTCTGTGGTTTGCGCCGATAGGATCTCTCCGGCAAGTGAATCGGCGCTTTTCAGCACAAGCCCGGTTGGTCTGGACAGTGTGCAGCCGCTCTATATGGTGCATGCAACGCCGGCCTTCGGCAATGCAGTAGGGAGCGATCGGAGCGGACGATGACCCGTCGCAGCTCAATCGCCCTTTATCGCGCATTTGATCTCGTGGGAATTCCAGCAGTATACGTCACCCTGAGATCCTACAGCTCTCAAACGGCGGCCATTATGAGGCATACATTGAGTATCTCCTGAAACGGCTGCAATTGCTAGCGAAAAATCTGAAGTCGGCGTAAAATACGAAAGTGGGGGATTTCGCAGGTTTCCCAGTGGCACCAGAACTGGCGCGCCTTGCCCCCTAGACAGCGTAAAGGCTTGCTGCGCTTTGGCGCGGTTTGGCGATTAACTTCACAATTGCTTCACAGTGCCAGAAGTGATGAGGTCACTGCATTCATGTGGATTTCGTCTCAGTGAATGCTTTGATCGGGAGATCCGGCTATACGCTGTGAGCGACGTGGGCCATCGTGTCAAAGCGTGTTTTTTAAATTCTCGGTCGATCGGCAGCGGGGGCAGTATCCTGGCTGGACATTTTGCCCATAACCTAGTTATCCTAGTTGCAAAACGCGAGCTCCACTTGGCGGTGGGCGCTGCAAAACCCCATCGGGCTTTCGGAAAGTCTGAAGTTTCTGGTTTTGCATGAGCTACACACGTGCAAGGGAAGGCAGGGCGCGGACGTTGCACTTCTCGCTCACCGTACACGCGACCTGTTTGGGGCGAAGGAGTTCCAGCGCGGAGCGAGGCTTTTTGTGAGCAGGCTGCGGAAGTCGGTTATCCGGTCAACCCGGTCCCTCCTGGAGGCCATCAAGACGGGCATTCTAGGTGTTCGCGCCACTATACACCCTCATCCCATATTCGTCCTGGGCAACCAGAAATCAGGCACCTCCCCGATTGCGGGCTTGCTGGCGAAACTCAGCGGCCTTTCGCTGACGATGGACATCAGAAGAGAAATCGAACACCCGGATATCGAACGCGTCCGCCGCGGCGAAATGACGTTTCTGGAGTTCACGAGGAAGAACAAGCTCGATTTCTCGAGACCGATGATCAAGGAACCCAATCTGACGTTTATTTTCAACACGATCGCCGAGACCTATCGTGACGCGACCTTTGTGTTCGTGTACCGAGACCCGCGTGATAATATCCGCAGTATTCTCAACCGCGTTCACGCCACGGGTGCCCAGGATGACCTCACCGACGAACAGGTGCGCGAAATGACCGTTGGGTGGCAGCGAGTGTTCCAGGGTGAGCCTGTGGGCAGAAGGAGCGATCACTTCATCGAGACGCTCGCATACCGCTGGGACGCGGCCGCGCGGATCCTGATCGAAAACGAGAACGACGTGCGCCCCGTCCGGTTCGAGGATTTCCTCCAGGACAAGGTCGGCGAGATCACGCGCCTTGCGAGCGATTTAAAGCTGCCCCAAAAGAACGATATCGCCCAATACGTAGATCACCCATTTCAGCCGCCGGGCGACCGTAGCGTCAAGTGGCTGGACTTTTTCGGAGATCGCAACCTGAAGCGGATAGAGAGCGTGTGTGGCGAGTCCATGGAGCACCTTGGCTACCGGAGAAGCGATGAGTAAGGACACCGCTACCAAGGAATACTATGACAGCTTTTCCCGTCGAGTCCTCTTGCGTGATTTCCGCTACTTGAACCTCAGGCACGAGGCGATCAAGTTGCTGTACGGACGTTACGTACCCAGGGGCGCGCGTGTCCTGGACGTCGGCTGCGGTGTCGGCATTTTGGCGCGATTCCTCCAGAGAAAAGCGTCGTTCGTTCTGGCCGTCGATGTCAGCGAAGAAAACGTCCGTGTGGCGAGCCGGTACGCGGGCTCGGACCGCTGTGAGGTGCGGTGCCTCGACATCGTCGAAGAGGCCGACGAGTTGCGGAAATACGGCACCTTCGACGTTGTCGTGTTGCCCGACGTCATCGAACACATACGCAAGGCCAACTACGCCGGCCTGTTCGCCGCCATCGAAAAGGTTTTGTCTCCAGACGGCCGCGTCATCCTCACCTTTCCCAGCCCTGAAATGCAGGAGCATCTGGAAACCGAGAAGCCCGAAGCGATGCAGCTGCACGAGGAAAAGGTCGAGGCGACGGACATCCTTGGTGTGACGTCCTTGAAGCCGATTTACTTCGCCTACCAGAACGTATTTGGAACCAACGACTACGTGCACTTCGTGCTCGCGGCGCGCCGGGAATACTCGACCCACGGCTCCGCCGTCTCCCTTCTGCGCCGGTTCCTTCGTCGGCTGCGGAAGTACCGATGGCGGATTGCCAATGCCGCATTTCTGCGTAAAATTGCGAAATAGCTGCGAGCGGATCTTCATCAAAGAATGGTAAATTTCTATCAGCAGCCTGAAGTTGTTTGAAGGCCTGTATTTGTTTGTTATATAATGTCTTAGTATGTCCCGACGGAGTGCCGGAATGCCAGATGCCGTAGAATTGAAAAGCGCAAGAAGGTTTCCTATCTTGATGTACCACCGCATCGTTTCGGATATTTGTCCGGTACCCGGGCGAGACGCCGAAGAGATGCGATTCGCCATCCCCTTGGAAGAGTTCATCTGGCAGCTGGATTGCATTGTATCGATGGGTCTTCGGGGAATGTCCGTTGGGGATGGATTGGCTGCGGTTGGAGAGGGAGGGAGCGTTCCTCCAGATGGCGTGATTCTCACGTTCGATGATGGGAATCGGAGCGATTTTATGCATGCCCTCCCCATCTTGAAAGAAAGGAATTTCACGGCAACGTTCTTTGTGTGCACATCCCGGATCGGTGCGGAAGGCGGCTTGGGGAACGAAATGATAGAAGAGCTCGCGTTGGAGGGCATGGAAATCGGCTCCCACGGGATGACTCACCGGTTTCTCCCGCTTCTCAATGCGGAGGAAGAAATGATAGAGTGCGGACAATCCAAGCAGATGCTTGCCGAGGTTTCGAGGGGCGAAATCAAGTACTTTGCCCCTCCCGGGGGCCGGTACAAGCACCGGACGATTCGGCTCCTCGAGCGGCTGGGATACGAAGCTGTTTGCACATCGGACTTTGGTTATAATCCGATTCTGATCCCTCCTTATGTTCTCAAACGCATTCCCATTCGTGGTGGGACCGGGAGGAACCTTTTTCATACAATTCTGTCGCGTTCCGTTGTGAAGCTGCTTCCAGGATATGGCCGCGCTGCTTCTGTTAAAATGATAAGGAAATTATTGGGCGAAAAGCTTTACGCAAGAGCGCGCGGAATCGGTAGAGAGAGATAAAACGTGGCGATTCTGTTTTTCATCAGCGTCTTTGTAATACTCTACACCTACCTGCTCTACCCCATGCTCATCACCCTTTTGGGGACGTTCTTCGGCAAGCGGGTAGAAAAACGATATCAACCTGTTCCGGTGTCGATCGTGCTCGCCGTGCGCGACGAAGAAGACCATATCGAACGCCGGTTGGAGAATCTGTTCCAGCAGGACTATCCACCGGAGCTCATCGAAGTCATCATTGCGTCTGATGGCTCTGCCGATCGCACGGTAGATATTGCAAGGGAGGTGGGAGGCGATCGAGTGAGAATCGTGGAGACTGGGAGACGGATGGGGAAGGCGGCCGCAATCAATCTCGGTATTGAGAATGCTTCCAATGGCATCGTCGTATTCGCTGACGCAAGGCAGCGCTTCGAGGAAAACGTACTCGCCGAATTGACGTCGATGTTCCACGACTCGAGCGTAGGTGCTGTGAGTGGCGAGCTGCTTTTAGTAAAAGAAGAAAGCGGGGACGTGAGCGAAGGCGTGGGGCTTTACTGGGAGTATGAGAAGCTCATCAGGAGAAAGGAGAGCGCCGTTGACTCGGTCGTGGGTGCCACTGGATCGATCTATGCAGCGAGAAAGGAACTCATCGCTCCGATACCTCCATACACGCTTCTCGATGATTTCCTTATTCCTATGCGTATTGTTCTAAACGGATTCAGGGTCATCTTCGTACGTTCAGCCAGGGCGTATGACAGGGTGTCCAAGAAGGCCTCTCAGGAGTTTGCGAGAAAGGTTCGTACCCTGTCGGGAAACTTCCAGGCTTTCGCGATCGAGCCGGCCTTGTTGAATCCAAAGAAAAACCGTATCTTTTTTCAACTCGTTTCGCACAAAGTGCTGCGTCTTGTCGCGCCGTACTTTTGTGTCACTGCTCTCCTGAGCAATTTGTTCCTCAGCGGCCTGTTTTTCGGGACGACTCTCGTTCTCCAGAGCCTCTTCTACGCGGCGATGCTACTCGGGCTCACACCTCTGAAACGCACGCGTATCGGTTCCCCGTTGCGTATCGCTTGGACGTTCGGCGTGCTCAACGCAGCGGCCGTTGCTGGTCTTTGGGTTTTCTTACGACGAAAAGAGCGGGAAATCTGGAGGAAAACCGGGGCTAACGGCCTCGCCGGCGGGAGGCCATCTTCTCCAGATAATGGATCGTAAGATCGACACCATATCCCGTTGCACCCTTGGTTTGATATGATACCTTGCCCCCCTCATTCCAGAATGGACCGGCGATGTCGAGGTGCACCCACGGAATGTCTCCCACGAATTCGGAGAGAAGCGCTGCCGCGGTGATCGTCGAGGCTTCCCGTCCCGAAAAGTTTTTGAAGTCCGTGATGTCGCCTTTGACCATCTCGCGGAAGTTGCCGTTGAGAGGAAGCTGCCATACCGGCTCGCCGGTTGCTTTACCTGCCTGGAGGAAAGCGTCGACATGCTCCTGGCTGGTACCTATCACCCCGGCGATCCGTGTCCCCAAAGCGATCACGCAGGCTCCAGTGAGGGTTGCGAAATCTACGATGACGTGAGGATTGAACTCCTTCGCATAGGCGAGAGCGTCACTCAAAACCAGTCTCCCCTCGGCGTCCGTGGAGATCACTTCCACTGTCTTTCCGGCGAATGTCCTGACGATATCCCCGGGTTTATAAGCCGATCCGCCGGGTAGATTTTCGGCACAGGGCACGATTCCAGTGAGGCGCAGAGGAAGCTTCAATTCGGCGGCAGCGGCTAATACGTTGATCACCAATGCGCCCCCTGCCATGTCTCCTTTCATCTCGCTCATTTTTTCCCACGACTTGAGGGAGATGCCACCGGAATCGAACGTAACTCCTTTACCTACGAGGCAGACAAGAGGAAGCCGCTCGCGGTCGCGGTTGTATTGCATAACAATTAGGTTCGGCTCTTCCTTGCTTCCCTTAGCGACGCTGGTGATCGCCCCCATTTTTCGCCTTTGGAGCTCCTTGAGGTTCATCACTCGGCACTCGATGCCTGTCTCCTTGGATATTGCTTTTGCTTCGAGGGCCATTTTAGCCGGAGTGAGCGCGTTCGGCGGAGCATTGACCATATCCCTCACCTTCGCCGTCCGGTCCGTTACGATCCGTGCGCGGGCGGCAACACGGGAGAGACGCGACCGCTCCTTGCCGCACATCAAGTGCAGCGTCTCCACGCTGGCTGTTTCCTCTTCAGGTTCTTCTTTCAAGCTGAATGTGTACTGGGCGAGAAGGAAGCCTTTCAAAAACGAAAAGACGAAATCCTCCTTTGCGGCGCCCCCCGGGGTTCCATCCAAAATGAGGTGGGCTGTTTTGATCTTGTTGTTTTTCAGAGCAAGGGAAGCAGTTCCGGCGTAATGCGCGGTCTTCTCGGGGTCGAGCTTTTCCCTTTCTCCAAGACCGAGGAGCAAGATATGCCGGGGAGCTCCGGGCGCAGACAGCGCTACCAAGAGGGTTTTTCCACCGCTGCCATCGAAATTGCCGCGATCCAGATAACCGGTAATGGCCGAGTTGCAGATGGCATCGAGCTTTCTAACGGCTCCTTTCAAAGCCCTGGTTCCTTTGAACAGCGGAACGATCACCGCTTCTTCACGACCAGATACGTCGGGGCCGGTAAATGAGATCTTGGTAATCATGAGCCCTCCATGGGGTATATATGCCCTCGCGGATTGTCAAAGATTTGCAATATCAATCTGTTACGTGTCTTAACCTTGGGGCTTGAAATTTGTGGTCTCGCTGAATAACAGGGCGCCCGTTGGGCAAACCTTGATACAAATCGAGCAATTATCGCATAACTCTTTGTTTATCTCAAGCAATAAGCTGGAGAGGTTCAAAGCGCCGGTGTGACAAACGGGAGGACACGCAGCGCAACTGAGGCATTTTTCGAGGTCAATGGTGAGCCTGCAGGTGGTCACCAGAGAAGATTTTTTGCTTTCCATATCAATCCTGGAGCGGTTTTTACCGCAGTTTTGAAAATTTCGGCGTAATCAATGGGCTTATCTTCACCGTTTCGGCTGATGCCATCCAGCACAGCTGCAATGTTGTCCAGTTCATGATCCTCCAGGCGGTAAATCAACTTCCTCAGAAGGGCGAACTTCGTTATAGCATGCCCCACACGATTTTTCCACCTGCTGTCGTACTGTTCCAGGAAGCGGCAGGACACATCCCCGGTAGTTAGCGCCTCGGTGAGGACCTTGGATGCTTCCTCCGCTCCTTCGAGGGCGTTCATAATGCCACCCCCTGATAACGGATTGTTCTGATGGGCGGCTTCTCCGACCAGCAGTACTCCATTTCCCACCATCGTTTTGAGTGGCTTCGTCCCCGATGTTCCTCCTGCAACGGTGGCGTGGATCTTTGCATTGGGGAAGTGCTGCTCGACGAAGCGGTCGAGAAAATCTTTTGCAGTGTTCTCCTCGATCATGGTGGGGTCCACACCCAGGCCGACATTGGCGAATCCTTTTTGCTTGGGGAACACCCAGGCGTAGCCGCCCGGAGCGATTTTTCGCCCGGCATAGAGTTCGATCGTGTCCCTGGGAAGGCCGTCGTCTTCGATTAAATATTGTATCGCGGAGTGGATCGCGCTCAGCTTTAAATGACGGGTAATTCCTGCCCAGCGGCCGATGAATCCTTCGATTCCATCGGCGCCGATAGTAACCTTCGCGTTGAGCTCGTATGTCTTTCCCGTCCTGTGATCGCGGGCCAAGACTCCTTCAACACAATTCTTACCACGTAGAAGACCAACAGCCTCTGTATGAACACGGACATCTGCGCCAGAATTAGCGGCTTGTCCGGCCAGTGCCTGGTCGAACCGTGATCGGTCCAGCACCACTCCAACACTCGGCAAATGCTTCTCTACGATCCTGCCTCCAGGAGCGATCAGGCGCGCGGCGTTGATGTCCGCGAGGATCCATGTTTCGTCGATGGGGATGAAGCGGGAGATCTCCTCACGGCTACCCGTAGCCTCGCCGCAGCGGACGGGAACACCGATCTGCGGCCGTTTCTCGAGAAGAATGATTTCGAAGCCTTTTTTGGCGAGAGTAGAAGCGACGATCGACCCTGCAGGTCCGCCTCCAATAATGACGGCGTCCGTTTTTTCCATTTTGATCGTGGGGATTGCTGGAGTCACCCATCAAGGCGCTCAAAATGCCCAGACGGCGCCGACATTCAGTACGAAGCCCGTATAGTCGACGTCGAATCGGACTTGTCTGGGCCCTCCGGGTGTCTCGATCATGAGCGGGAATTTGCTTTGGGCGATCTGGTACCTCGTCTCCAGGTTGATGGCGATCGAGCTCGATATATAGTACATGGCACCTAGCAGTCCGTGCACTCCAGCTTCCAAGCTCCATTCAGTGTCGTTGTCGTCTGTGATCACAATGTTCGAATCGGGGTCAACGATCCCCTCCTGGAACGTCGCGTGGGGGAAGCCCGCGCTGAACCCCGCTCCGATATACGGCTGAAATTCATTGACCCCAGCATCGGTGAAGTAGTAAACACCGGAACCTTCCAGCATGGCCAAATCGACATTGAATCGCCTGGCAAAATGGTAGACAGGAAGGATGGGAGGAGCGGGATCCAAAGCAGGAACGAAAAATCCCCTGCTTTCGGAGCGCAAGAACGTCAGCGAACCGTTCGCGCGAATGGCGAATTGGGGATGGAGCTTGTAAGTGTAAGTACCATCAAGTATGAAGGCGTTCGAAAAATCATCGGTAAAGACCTGACCGCTTCTCTCCAGTACCATAGCATCGAGCTTTGACCACATCTCCTCGTTGGAAGCTCCACCGTGAAAACCCACACGCAAAGAAAAGGAGGATCGCGGGATAGGACCGTGATACTTACGGGGTTTCAAAATCGGGCCTGACGAGGCGGAACTCACACCGAGGAGTGCCAACGCGGTAGCCAAACCAAGAACTTGATTTTTCTTCATTTGCTCTCCCTTTCCTGCTTATTAAATATCGTCTATCTTGCGAAATGTCAACTTCTTCTTTACATGGGTATTGCATTATGGAACTGTTCCAAGGTGTTCTTTATCGCCGGGAACACACCGGCTAGGCTGATGCTTCGCCCTTGACACAGTGCTTAGACGCTGATAGTGTTTGACTTAGATTTCTGGAAGGATTCCCTATTGAAGAAATTGCTATTCGTGTGCTCCGGGAACACCTGCCGAAGCCCCCTGGCGGAAGGGATTGCAAAGAAAATATTCCCCAATAGTCTATCCGATCAAATTGAGATATCCTCCGCCGGTTCTTCGGCTTTGGAGGGACTCCCCGCGTCTGCTCTAGCCATTAGAGTCGCAGAGAATAACGGCATTGATCTCACCGGACACATAACGCGGCTTCTCAACAGGTCTCTTGTTAAAGAAGCGGATCTGATTGTGGTGATGTCGTCGAAGCACAAGGAGACCATCCGTGTGATCGAGCCTTCTGCGCTCGAATACACGTTTTTGCTAAGCGAGTTCTGCGACGGGATCGACGGCGATATCGCCGATCCGATCGGGGGCAACTTCGAAGGCTACGAAAGGACCTTCGAGCTGATCAACAACTGCTTGAGCCAAATGAAGGATCGGCTGAAGACGTTCGACGGATGGGCGAAGTAGGGTTCAAGCGTGTTAATTGACAAGCAAGGGAGTGTGCAGCATGGCGTTGAAGAAGACTGATAAGATCTGGATGGATGGGAAGATGGCCGATTGGGATGATGCTACAATTCATGTATGCGCTCATGTGGTCCATTATGGCACAGCGGTTTTCGAGGGGATGAGGTGTTACAAAACCCCGATGGGCAGCGCAGCATTCAGGCTCGATGCTCATGTGAAGCGTTTATTCGATTCTGCCAAGGTATACCGTATGGATCCACCATATTCCCAGGAACAGATCAGTGACGCGATAAAGGAAACCATACGAATCAACAAACTCGAGGAGTGTTACATCAGGCCGGTGGTGTACCGCGGTTTTGAGGAGCTCGGCGTCAATCCTTTTAACAATCCGGTGAATGTTTTTATCGTCGTCTGGGAATGGGGTAAGTATCTCGGCAAGGAAGCGCTCGAGCAAGGCGTCGATGTCTGCGTGTCGTCCTGGAACAGGATTGCTCCGAACACGATGCCGGCCCTGGCAAAATGCGGTGCCAACTACATGAACTCCCAGCTGATCAAAATGGAAGCGATCGTCAACGGATATGTTGAGGGGATCGCGCTGGATACGGCGGGCTATGTGAGTGAGGGCAGTGGCGAAAACTTATTCATCGTGCGCGATGGCAAACTGGTCACCCCCCCGCTTGGCGCCTCCGTCCTTCCGGGCATTACGAGGGATTGCGTGGTTAAACACGCCGGAGACCTCGGTATCGAAGTGATCGAGCAGATGATACCAAGAGAATCCGTTTATCTCGCCGAAGAAGTGTTCTTCACGGGGAGCGCGGCGGAGATTACTCCGATTCGAAGTGTTGATAAAATCAAGGTTGGGAACGGGAAAAGAGGACCGATAACGCGGGAGCTTCAGGAACGATTCTTCGGAGTTCTATCGGGTGAGATCGAGGACAAGTATGGGTGGCTCACCATCTTATAATAGATGAGGAAAGATGAAGATAGTACTCGCTTCCGACCATAACGGAGTGGCCTTCAAGGAGCTTCTCAAAGAATATCTCGTCTCTAAAAACTATGAGTGTGTCGATATTGGTTCGTTTGGCGATGAAAAGGTGGATTATCCCGATTATGGGATCCCAGCCGCGGAAATGGTGGCACGCGGGGAGGCGGACAGGGCGATCCTCATCTGCGGGACAGGGATTGGGATGGCGATGGCGGCGAACAAGGTGTGTGGGATCCGTGCGGCCCTATGCTTGAATCCCGAAGCTGCCAGGCTTTCGCGCCGGCACAATGATGCCAATATCTTGGCGCTGACCGGCTGGCAAATAGAGCAAGAAGATATATACTCAATTGTCGACAACTTTCTCGACACGAGCTTCGAAGGGGGCCGGCACAAGCGGCGGGTGGACAAAATCATGGACTACGATGAGAAGGCGCGGCGCGGAAGAAACCGGGGCTGATATTTTACCGATGCAACGTCACAGGGAAGGTTAAAAAGGTGGAAGAAGCTTTTGAAATACTCAAGAAGACGGATCCGGAAGTGGCTGAAGCGATCCGGTTGGAGGTCGAACGTGAGCACGGTCAACTCGAGATGATCGCCTCGGAAAATTTTGTGAGCAGGGCTGTGCTTAACGCTATGGGCTCCGTTATGACGAACAAGTATGCTGAAGGGTACCCCGGGAAACGGTATTACGGGGGGTGCGACGAAGTGGATAAGGTCGAAGTGCTGGCGCAGGAAAGGGCGAAGGCGCTTTTCGGGGCGGATCACGCAAACGTCCAGCCTCACTCGGGCAGCCAGGCCAACATGACGGCGTATTTCGCATTCCTCTCGTACGGCGAAAAAATCATGGGGCTTTCTCTCGCGCATGGGGGGCACCTTACCCACGGCCATCCCGTCAATTTCTCGGGGATGTTCTTCGAAGTGTCGCAGTACACTGTTTCACCTGAGACCCGCACGATCGACTACGATGTTCTGGAAGACGATGTATTGAAGGAACGTCCAAAACTTCTCGTTGCTGGGGCTAGCGCTTACCCGAGGAAACTGGATTTCAAAAGACTCCGTGAGATTTGCGATAAGGCTTCGTGTTATCTGCTCGTCGACATGGCGCACATTGCAGGTCTTATCGCAGCCGGCCTCCATCCGGATCCCGTCCCGTACGCGGATGTTATCACCAGCACGACCCACAAAACGCTCAGGGGTCCCAGAGGGGGGCTGATCCTCTGCCCAGAAGAACATCGCGAAAAAGTAGACAAACTGAACTTCCCTGGTACTCAAGGGGGGCCATTCATGCATGTTATTGCGGCGAAAGCCGTCTGTTTCAAGGAGGCAATGACCGAGGAATTCAAAGCTTACCAACGCCAAATAGTTGCAAATGCTCAAGCACTGGCCAGGCGCTTTATGGAACGGGGCTTCGATGTCGTTTCGGGCGGAACGGATACGCACCTGCTGCTGCTGGATTTGAGCCCCAGAGGGCTCACCGGCAAGAAAGCGGAAAGAGCCCTCGAAGAAGCAGGGATCACGGTAAACAAAAATACCGTCCCGTTCGACAAGAAAAGCCCATTCGTCACGAGCGGCATTCGCGTGGGGACGCCTGCTCTTACCACCCGCGGAATGAAGGAACCCGAGATGGAAAAGATCGCCGATTTAATGTGCCGCGTTCTGGAAAATATAGATGACGAACAAGTTCAACAGGCGGTCAAGAAAGAGACCGCCGGACTTTGTGAAGCGTTTCCCTTGTATGCCGAGTTGAGGCGGTAAAGCTACGAGCAAAGATCCACTCGAGAATCTTACTTGCCACCGGAAAGCCTTCTGCCGGAAGGCGCAAGTTTTCCCCCCTGGTCGTTTTCTACCAGATCTTTTCCTCTCGCGTCGGCTCCCGGCGGATGCAGTATGCTTTGCTGATGAGGCGAAGGTGGTAAGTTACGAATGAGATGCCCTCATTGCGAGTACAATGAAGATAAGGTGGTGGACTCCCGCACCATTAAGGAAGGCTCCGCAATAAGGAGGAGAAGGGAATGCCTGAACTGCGGCAAGCGCTTTACAACGTACGAGTACATCGAGAGGGCTCCGCTCATGGTCGTGAAGAGAGATGGGCGAAGGGAGGTCTACAGCAGGGAAAAGCTTCTCACGGGCCTCCTGAAAGCGTGCGAGAGGAGGCCGATTCCTCGGGAACAATTGGAAAAACTTGTCGATGAAATAGAGAGTGCAACGTTCGGGAAGTTCAAGCAGGAGATCCGGTCGACGGAACTCGGCAACCAAGTCATGGAGAAATTGGAAGAACTGGATCACGTGGCTTATGTTCGCTTTGCTTCCGTCTACCGCCAATTCAAAGATATCAATCAGTTTATGAAGGAGCTTAAAAGCCTTCTGGATAAGTCGGGAAAGGGTGGAAATGAGGAGTAGACGTTTGGTTCGATCCGTTCTTGCAGGCGTTTTGGGTATCCCATAGGAGGGCGCCGGAACGCTTTCTGATTCTCGACAAGGGAGGTGCACTATGTTTGCAAGAGCTCTCAGTCGATCTGCGTTGGTTGTCTTTCTTTCCGTTGTTGTTTGGTTGTTTTTGGTTCCCACGCCAGGCCTGGCAAAGGATGATGTACATTTCGTCTACAATTTCAAACCAGGTTCTTCGCAGAAGTTCGAAATTGATTTTGGCCAGGAGACGAGCTTTTCAGGCCGTAACTACGTTTTTCTCTCCGAAATGGAACTGACCGAGACGTGCATTGAGATCGAGGAAAGTGGTTTATTCAAAATGGAAGTCACCTTTATAGAGGTCTCCAGTTCCATGAGAATGAACGACAAGCTCATAGACAACAAGATGGATGAAGTGCTGGTGGGACAAACATTGGGTTACAGAGTGAATAAAATCGGAGAGGTGTCGGACATCAGGCCGAAAAGCTATATCGAAGGCTGGAGACAGTTTTCACAGGTTTTAGACGCTTTGATCAATGGCTGGTATCCCGAATTACCGGATTCGACGATTGGCGTGGGAGGCAATTGGGTATGCCTGGATACGACCGAGACAATGAGGGAGGATCAGCGCGTAACGATGATAACAAGAGTGGTTTGTCAATTCGAGGAGATGACGAAGGAAAAGGGCAGGCAGTGCGCGAAAATAAAAGGTGAGGGAGCAAGTCATATTGATGGGGAGAAAGAGAACAAATTTGAATTCGAGTATTGTTTTGATCCCAAAGAAGTGGGAATAGTTAAATTCAAAGCCAAAATTGAAGGCGAAAGTCAGACGATTGAACTAAAGAAAGAGCTGAAATAAACGTTAGCGCAGTGTGAAACCCAGACTCGAAGAATCCTCAATCACCGAAGATAATCTCAAGGAGATGTCATTCCTCGATCACCTAGAGGAACTCAGGTCTACAATCATTCAATCCCTGGTTGTTTTCTTCGTCCTCTCAGTGTTGTGCTGGTTTTTCAGCGGTAAAATCTTAGATATTCTCATTAACGATCTGCCGGTTGAAAGCCTGTATTTTCATTCTCCTTTGGAAGCCTTTATGGTGAGGCTGAAGGTTAGTTTTGTGCTGGGCTTTATGCTCGCTTTTCCGTTTGTTCTTTCGAAGATTTGGGCATTCATTTCACCAGGGCTTTTCACTAGCGAGAGAAAAAAAGTTTTTCCGTTTATATTGAGTTCATCAGCCTTGTTCTATGCAGGCGTTCTGTTTTGCTATTTGATCCTAATCCCAATCGTTCTTCAGTTCCTTTTGCGATTCGGAACGGAGAACATAAATCCTCTCCTATCCGTTCAATCATCTTTCACGTTTGTAGCGAGGTTGTGCTTTACATTTGGCATAGTCTTTCAATTACCGATTGTCGTTCTAGTGCTCAGCCTGTTGGGAATCGTGACTCCGCAATTCCTTCTCAGACAGTGGAGATATGCCATAGTCGCTATATTTGTGGCTGCAGCGATTCTGACACCACCGGATGCTGTATCCCAGGTTCTGATGGCCGGACCGATTTTTATTTTATATATGGGAAGCGTGGCGATTGCCATGATTGTCGTCCGGAAAAAGAAGGAGGATGAGGAGGAGTAACGCCGGGTGTGCATCTTGACAAGCACATCTGCTGGAAGTACTTTAACGCCGTAATCGATATAGTCTTGAAGAAACTGACCGACAGGAGGGGTATTTGGTAAAAAGACCGAAGACTATTGCGAGGAGAGTTATTAAATTCGCGTTGAGCAAAAAAGCAGAGGATGTCCTCCTGCTCGATCTTAGAAAGATAACGACGATGACGGATTTTTTTGTTGTCTGCAGTGGCACCTCGGATGTCCAAATCAAAGCGATTGCAGATGCCGTGAGAGAGGGGTGTGGAAAAGAAGACATAGAGATCTACAACGTCGAGGGATACGAGTCGTTGAGATGGGTGCTGATAGATCTCGTGGACGTGGTGGTGCATATTTTTCACCCGGATGTTAGGAATTATTACCGGCTAGAGCGACTGTGGGGAGATGCTGAAAGAGAAAGATTCAGCAGTGAAGGTGAGGAATCACTGAGTTGAAATTCCTTGAGGAGATCCAGAAGAGTATTCAGGGGGCTCTGAGGAGCCTAGGCTTCATTGAAGAGGAGCCCGGCATTATACTGGAGAAGCCGCGCTTGAAGTCTCATGGCGATATCAGTACTCCCATCGCCATGAGTCTCGCAAAAAAACTCAAGAAGAAACCACTCGATGTTGCCGAGAAGATCGTGGCTGCTGCAACGTTCTCCAAGGACATTGTCGCGAGCGTCGAGGTGGCCGAGCCTGGATTCATAAACCTCACGCTCTCCCCAAAAATTCTTGCTGAAAACCTGCTGGAAATCCTGTCTCGAAAAGGCAGATACGGTTCTTCGGAGCTTGGAAGAGGCGAGAAGTTCCAAGTCGAATATGTGTCAGCGAATCCCACGGGGCCGCTGGTACTCGTGTCGGCCCGGGCAGCTGCTGTCGGCTCCACGATCGTTAACCTGCTCAATTTTATCGGGTATGATGCCGAGAGCGAATATTACGTCAACGACCACGGAAGCCAAATCCAGGCTCTCGGTGAGAGTTTGAGGTACAGGTGGAGGGAACATTCCGGAATGCTCGCGCCGGACGAGGAAATCGGCGCCTATCCGGGAGAATATCTCAAGGCGATCGCGGAGAAGATACCTGCGGAGAAAGCACTGGAGTGGGAGGCGGAAGAAGATCCCCTCGAGAAGTTCGGCGCTTTTGCCACGGGAGAGCTCCTCGAACAGATCAAGAAGGATCTCGACGTGTTCGGGATCAAGTTCGATAGCTTCTACTTCGAGTCCAGCCTTTATCCCGAATGGGTCGAAAGATCGGAAGGGATCATCGAAAACAAAGCGTTTGCCTATGAGAAAGACGGCGCGACCTATTTCAAATCTTCGCAGCTGGGAGACGAGAAGGATCGAGTCCTCAGGAAGAGCGACGGCAATCCGACATATCTTCTCGGCGACATTGCCTATCATCTCACAAAACTCGAGCGCGGCTATAAAAAGATCGTCGATATCTGGGGTCCCGATCACCACGGGCATATGCCGCGCATGAAGGCGGCGGCCGTCGTTCTAGGCGCTCCGCAGGACTGGCTGGAGGTGGACATCGTAGGTTGGGTGCGGCTTATCGAAGGAGGAGTTCCAGTCGGCATGAGCAAACGCGCAGCGAAATTCATTAGCCTGCGCGATCTCGTGGAAGAAGTGGGTAGTGACGTGGCGAAGTACTTCTTCCTGATGAGGAGAGCCAATTCGCCTCTCGACTTCGACCTCGATCTCGCACGAAAACAATCCGACGAGAATCCGGTTTACTATGTGCAGTATGCTCACGCCAGAATATCGAGCGTTCTGAAGTTCGCTGAGGGGAAAGGGTGCGAATGGGATCCGAAAATCGCAAACCTTGGCCTGCTCGATTCGGGTGCCGAGCGGGCCCTGATGGTACACCTTGCCTTTTTCCCCCAAGTCGTCGAGGGAGCTGCGATCACTAGAGAACCGCACAGGCTTGCCGTGTACGCCCAGGAACTCGCCGGGCTCTTCCATCAGTTTTACCAGGATCATAAGATCGTCTCGGATGACGAAGCAGTTGCGTCAGCAAGGCTTTTGCTCGCTGAAGCAACGATGCGGGTATTGAGAAACACGCTGGAGCTAATGGGAATCAGCGCCCCGAGCAGTATGTGAAACCATCCGCCGGAGGGAGCTAAATATATGGGCAAGGCACGATCGGTTGAAGAAACTCTGCTAATCGTAGGATCCATTGCGTTCGACTCGGTAGAGACTCCGAGAGGCAGTGTAGACATGGCGCTGGGGGGATCGGCGAGCTATGCATCGCTCGCCGCGAGTTATTTGGCGCGCCCGCAGGTCGTCGCCATAGTGGGTGAGGATTTCGGGAATGAGCATCTCACACGTTTCGAGAAAAATGGGGTGGATACGGAGGGGATCGAAAGAGTTCGGGGAAAAACATTCCACTGGCGTGGAAGGTACCGTGATAACTTCAAGGAACGGGACACGATCGAAACCTGTCTAAATGTTTTCGAAGGCTTTGATCCCGTGCTGCCGGAAAAGTACCAACAAACGTGCTGTGTTTTTCTTGGGAATATCGATCCCACCCTCCAGTCGGCGGTTCTGGACCAGGTATCGCGGTCGGAAATCGTCGCAATGGATACGATGAACTTTTGGATCAATACCCAGCTCAAAGCACTCAAACAGGTTCTTCGGAGGGTGGATATTCTTTTTATCAATGATGAGGAGGCCTTTCAATTGAGCGGTGCCGAATCGGTCCTCCTGGCCGCAGAGGAAATCCTGGCTCTCGGGCCCCGGTACGTGGTCATCAAGAGGGGAGAGTACGGGTCGCTCCTCTTCGGCCCGGAATATCGGCTTTTCGTGCCCGTGGTCCTCCTCCCGCGTGTTGTTGATCCAACCGGGGCCGGAGATGCATTCGCCGGTGGTTTTATGGGGTATCTCTCGAAAGTCAAGGCGCTCGACCGGACTTCCATGGCGGGTGCGCTGATGAGAGGAACCGTTATGGCAAGCTTCGCGGTGGAGGCGTTTTCCATTGATGGGCTTGCCGAGTTGGAGGAACCGGCGATCGATCATAGACTCAAAGGATTGGAAAATCTCATCGATTTCCGTTAGGCCGAGCCTCGAATCAGGCGTCGGATCAGTTGAACGGTCCCTGGACTCACTCCTTGTCATCAAGGAAGTTCGAGATTCTAAAGGCATTGGCCGCAATTTCCCCTAGAACTAAAAAAATCCTTCCCCACTCCTCAATCTGGAAAGCTTTTTGCTGAAATATGACAATAACTATGGTATAATATCTGGGCTCACGCCCAGGGGGAAATTCTCGCAAACCGCATTAAGAAACAAGCTTGCTCTCGTAACGTATGACTGCGCAGAAGCTTACTTTGGACATGGTCGAAAGGGCCGAAGCGCTCATTAGTCGCATCGTGGGGATCTCTTCTTGCAAGATCACCACCGATGAAACAGGTGAGGTCTTAGAGATACATGTTGTGGCGACGGCCAAGAAACCGGCAAAACTCATCGCGAGAGACGTCGAGGGGTGCCTCATAGCGGAGATGGGCATCCGGGTGGATCACAGGAAGATTGGAGTTGTTTTGCTCGATTCAGGTGAAAATCGCACGGAGGCCGTCGATGAGTTTGAACGTGAACGGCCCCCTCGGGATGAGGATATTGAAATATTGCCCATCGAAGAACAAGGCGCCCGTTTCGTTTTCCGAAGCGTCAACCTGTTCATATCAGATACTAGTATCAAGGCCGAAGTAGAGCTTACCAGAAGCGAACAGGAAGCATTCGGCAGCGCAGAGACGGATAGGAGATCGGCGACCCATTGGCATGTCGTCGCTGAAGCGACGCTGAAGGCGGTTTCGGAATTGCTTGACGAATCCGTTAGTCTGTGCTTATGTGATGTCCTGCAGGTTCCGCTGGGCGACAAGAAAGTGATGCTTGTCAGGGTCGATATGATTCAGGCCCGGGAACGAAAGAGTCTAGCCGGATGTTCTATCGTGTCCAGCGACGAAACGCAGACTGTTGTGTACGCGACGCTTGATGCGGTCAACAGAGTGGTGGGTAAGCTGAAACCCAAGGGCTCAATCGAGTACAAGATCCAATAGGCTATTGTAACTCTATGCCGGTTTCGCTATCCGGTGTGGGGCTTAGAATACCCCCAGTGGGCTTGATGATTCAGGTCCCCCCACGAACGCGCTCTACCCGCTTTTGGCCGCTTTCAAATAGCCAACCGGTGGTTCGAGCGTTTTTGGACGCGGCGCTCGATTTCTTGCGCTAATTTTACTGGATGCGTGAAATTGACGGACGAGTTCAAAAGATCAAGCCTCAGCTTCAAGATCTTCTACTTCTCGTTTATTCTCTGTGGGCTTTTTCTCTTCGCTTATTTAATGAAGGAATTCCCCATTGAGCGATATCGAGATGTTGTCCTATTCATCACTTTGATTATCGTCGCCGATACGGCTCAGATTGCCCTCCCCAGGGGCGGCGCTTATATATACCCCTCCAGTCCAATTGATCTGGCCGGAATCATGCTTTTCGGCCCCGCGGCAATCGCTTTCATCGAAGCGGTTGCCACATTGTTTTCGGAGGTTTTCATACAGAAAAGACCTGCCATGAAAATAGCGTTCAACGTCCCCTTGTTGGTCATGACAGTTGGACTTTCCGGTATTGTTTATTGGAGCTTTGGTGATCCGTGGACCGGCCTCGAATCTCCGAGGTTTCTTTTGCCTCTGTTTATCTGTGGTGTCTCGTATTACGTGATCAACACATTTTCCATCAGCACGGTCATCGGCTTGAGTGATCGAAAAAGCCCTTTGATGATTTGGAAGCAGAACTACATGTGGACCTTCTTCCATATCTTCGCTTTCCTGCCCGTCGGCGCGATCATCGCCCTAATCTACCTAAAAGCCGGAATGTGGACCCTTGCGCTATTTGTCATCCCACTTTTCCTCGCCAGGTACTCCTTCCAGCTATACATCGATATGAAGGAGGCTCACATCAACACCGTAGCCGCGCTCACATCGGCGATCGATGCAAACGATCCTTTTACTCACGGGCATTCCTACCGCGTGTCAAGGTACGCCCTTAGAATCGGACGGGCAATGGGACTCAGCTCTAAAGACCTCGAAATTCTCGAGTATGGCGCGCTGCTCCACGACATTGGGAAAATCGCCATTCAGCATGATATCTTGTTGAAAGTCGGCAAGCTCACCGAGGAGGATAGGAGAACGCTCGAACAGCATCCAAGCATCGGCGCGGATATTGTGGAGAATCTAAAGTTTCTCAAAGGAGCAGCCGTCTTGGTCAGGTATCATCATGAGCAGCCGGACGGAAAAGGGTATCCAGAGGGCTTAAAAGGGGAAGAAATACCGGTTGGGGCGAGGATCCTGCTCGTTGCCGATGCCTTCGATGCGATGACTTCTGACAGGCCTTACCGAAAAGGGCTCTCGCTGGATCAAGTGGCTGACCAATTCGAACAATACAAGGACATACAGTTCGATGCAGAAATCGTCGATTTGTTTTGCGGCCTCGTAACAGCAGGTGAGTTCTCTGTGATAGTCGAATCCGATCCTACGACTGCAATCTATGAGTCGCTCAAGGAACGGTTGTAGTATAATGGCCCTAGCGGGGGCACTCCATGCGTTGTGCTCGCTGGCCACCTGTGCCCATTTCATTGGATGGTGACAGGGATACGACCCGATTTCGAGCCTCTGAGACCATGAGCGGAGCCTCCATAGCACTTTCCGGCGAATAGCACAAAGAGCATCCATTGCACGGGACATCACGAAGAGAGATAAGAGAGGTTCTTACATGAAATACAAGGACTCCGGCGTGAATATCGAGAGGGCCAGCCGCATCAAAAAAACAATAGGCCGACTTGCAGAATCTACATGGAGCAAAAATGTCCTTTCGGAAATCGGAAACTTCGGGGGCCTTTTCTTGCTCCCCAAAGAATACGACGAGCCAGTCCTCGTCAGCAGCATCGATAGT
The DNA here is from genome assembly GCA_011772205.1 of Candidatus Latescibacterota bacterium. Lineage (GTDB taxonomy): Bacteria > Krumholzibacteriota > Krumholzibacteriia > WVZY01 > WVZY01 > WVZY01. Next base: position 84,822 of record WVZY01000010.1, on the reverse strand, counting down.
GTTGGGACCAAGGTTTTAGTGGCGAACATGGCAGGCAGGTTCGACACCGTTGGCCAGGATATTGTCAACCATTGTGCGAACGATGTTCTCGTACAGGGAGCTTTGCCGCTATTTTTTCTCGACTACATCGCCGCAGGCTCACTGGAGCCGGAAGTGGTGGTTTCTCTTGTCGAAGGGCTGAGCAAAGCCTGCAGGGAAAATCAATGCGCGCTGATCGGTGGAGAAACGGCCGAAATGCCCGGCTTGTACCAAGGTACGGATTTTGATCTGGCCGGCTGCATGGTGGGTGTCGTGGAGAAGAAGCAAATCATAGATGGGTTCCGCCTGAGACCGGGAGATACAATATTCTCGCTCCCTTCTACTGGTCTGCATACGAACGGCTACTCCCTCGCAAGAAAAATAATTTTCAATGAATTAAAATTGACTCTCGATGATCATGTCGATGAATTTGGCAGCACCGTCGAAGAGGAGCTTCTGAAAATCCACGCCTCCTATGTCCGGCCCGTCACCGACCTCCTTCACCGAGTTGATGTAAAAGGTCTTGCCCATATCACCGGCGGCGGCGTCGTGGATAATCTTCCTAGGATATTACCTGCATCATGTGATGCAATGATTCATAAAGGCTCGTGGCCTGTTCCTCCCGTTTTCACCTTTCTCCAGGAAAAGGGAGGCGTTGGTGAAAAAGAGATGTATGCCGTGTTCAACATGGGTCTTGGTATGATTGTTATCGTGAGCGCCGAGGAAGAAAACGCGGTAATGAAATACAACGGGGAGATGGAAATTTATCGTATCGGTGAGATCCGGAAAGGCAGAGGGAAGGTTATCTTCGAATGATTCTTTCCAAGTGTCTGTACTAACCACGGAGCACCTAAATGAAACAACACCCGCTTTTTGTCAAGCGAGACATCGACGGGTTTTTTGGTCTGGCGATCGACAACCTCATTCAGGTCCTTCTCATCGTCACATTGGGACACCTTATGATCGGTTGGTCTGAAGAGTTCATTTTCTCCCGCATTCTTCCCGGTGTGGCCCTCTCGTTGATCGTTGGCAATTTGTATTATTCCCGGCAGGCGAGAAAACTTGCCGAAAGGACGGGAAGAGACGATGTGACAGCCCTGCCCTACGGGATCAACACGGTAAGCCTGTTTGCGTTCTTCATTTTTGTTATGATGCCCGTTTATCAGGAAACGGGCGACAGCGAACTTGCCTGGAGAGTCGGGCTGGTTGCATGTTTTGGAAGCGGAGTGATCGAGTTCGTCGGGGCGTTTGTGGTCGACTGGCTCAGGCGGGTGACGCCCCGCGCGGCGCTTCTCGCCACGCTCGCAGGCATTGCGATTACGTTCATTTCGATGGATTTCGCATTCCAGACTTTCGAAAAACCGATTCTCGCAATGCTTCCCCTCGCGATTATCCTCATCCAGTATTTCTCCAAGGTCCGTTTTCCCTTGGGGCTCCCCGGTGGATTGGTGGCTTTGATCGCCGGCAGCATTCTCGCCTGGGCGCTAAATTACATGGATTCAGGCCTTTTGCGAGAAAGTTTAGGGGAAATCGGCTTTCACCCACCTGTCCCGGCGGCGGCTCCTCTGTTTTCGATCCTGGGCGGAGCCTACCTTTGGAAGTACCTCGCAATCATCATCCCAATGGGTCTTTTCAATGTGATCGGATCGCTCCAGAACTTGGAAAGCGCGGAGGCGGCGGGGGATCGCTACGAGACACGGCCATCTCTGGCAGTAAACGGTGTGGGAAGTATCATCGCGTCGCTGTTTGGGAGCTGCTTCCCAACGACGATCTATATTGGTCACCCTGGTTGGAAAGGCTTGGGCGCAAGGGCGGGGTACTCAATCCTAAATGCGGTGTTCTTTACATTCGTTTGTTTCGCGGGAGCTGTGGGATTCATCACAAAGCTCGTTCCGATGGAAGCGGGCATTGCAATCGTCCTTTGGATCGGCATCGTGATAACAGCTCAGGCTTACCAGGCAACACCCCGCCGTCACGCGCCCGCAGTGGCTGTCGGTTTTATTCCCGCTCTTGCTGCTTGGGGGATAACCGTATTGAAGCAGGCGTTGATGGCTGCCGGTACCAGCATCGGAGAGGCCGCACCGAACATCGGTATCAACGGCTTCTTCGGGATGATAGCCCTGGAGAGGGGTTTTATCTTTACATCGATGATTCTCGCCTCCATCTCTGTTTTCCTTATCGAGAGGGATTTCCTCAGAGCTGCGTACTGGTCGATCGCAGGGATTGTTCTCTCCTTTTTCGGCGTCATTCACACATACGAATTCGTGGGAAACGACGTGACGAGCGAGATCGGATTTGGAGTAGGCGCTCCCTTCAGTATCGGTTATCTCACCTTTTTCATCGTTTTTATCATCTTCTATATCTACGGAAAGAAAAAGCCTGCTGCGCCTCTACCTGAACCGGAAGTCGACGACGATTAGGGATCCGGTTCCAAATAACGAGCCTTAGCGGTCGACTCTTCTGTCCTGATGTAATTAGGGGCTAATAAGAAGAGGTGGAAGCCGCAATGGATGGCAGGCCGTTCTAGATTCTCACTCAGGAAGCGCCGAAGGGTCTATCTTATGACGGCGAGCCCTATCCTTTCTCCGCCTTCAACGGTAGTGGAAATTTGCGGGCCTTGGGTTCTGATCTCCAACGGGCCGGAAGGCAAGTTATAAAGGAGCAGTTGGTTGTTCAGGGTGTCCACGGTGTAGAGATACCCATTATTTTGATCCAGAGCTAGTTCCCTCGGGATTCCCGCATCTGCGGCTGTCCCAGAACCACGGCTGAAGAAATCAAAGAGGTCGCTTTTTGTGCCGTCAACGGCTGAAACCGAGAGAATCTTTTTCGTGTTGTCCGTGTCGACAATGATGTAGATCATGCGGTCCGTGTCACACACCATTCCCCTCGCACCAGTTGCTTCATCAACGGTGAGAGAGGCAACAATCTCGGGAGGCCCAGTTGCCGTCATCGTATCTACGGGGAGCCGGAGCAGTTCTTGTTGGTCTTGGTGGATGAAATAAATGTCTTCCGTAATCGGATCTACGGCAACAGCGTCGTTATTGATCTCCCCCGAGTAGGTGGCTTGAGGAAATCTCATCAGGCTGTCCCCACACGTCACGAAGAATGGGCCTTTATTGTTGCAGCCGACAATTAGGCCGGAGGGATTGTAGGCGATCTCAGCTTGGTTGTACAGACCGTGAAAATCACCCAGTGGCCCAAAACGCGAATAACTACCATCCGGCGCCACTTTGAGGATTTCGTCGAAGATCTCGGACGAGGCAACATACAGATCTCCCCGGGGCGAAAGAGCGATATCCCACACTTGTCTGGTAAATAGACCCGGGATAAAGCCTACGAGTGGGGAGACACTGCCACCAATGGAAGGATTGATTCGCACAACGCCAGTGTGAGTCGGAAACACGCTGGACTTCGGGGTACCAAATAGAACATATCCCTGAGGACCGAAACTAATTGTCATAGTCGTCTCCGCTTCGGGGCAAAATGCATAGCTTGCTGTGGCGTTGAAGATCACGGATTTGTCGCTCATCCCGTCGATCGAAGCTCTTACTTCATAGATGCCTTCCGTTGGTCCCAAGGTGAACCGAGTGGAAGCGGTGCCGTTTTGATTGGTGATTGCCCTCGATCTCGAGACATTACCGCCGGACGTCGGCTGAAATACTACAGTGATGTTTCCTGCAGGAGAGCCATCCTCCATCTTGACTTTGACGACCAAAGGATCGAGGAGTTCCGTTCCGAATTTTGAAAATTGATTGTCTCCTGAGAAGATTTCAATCCTCGAAGGAAGTGCAGGGCTTTCGGAGTCGCTGCATTGGAGGGAAAAACCTGCGGTGCAAACGATGAAGAGCATCAAAGTGAGTCTAAAGATTTTGACTGGATCCATTTCATCCTTCCCCTGGCTCGAGCATGGTGGGATCGATCGAAGACGCTTTAAAAATACCACCTCTCCATCTGCGGGTCAACGTCGTTGTCAGGTGAGCAAGACTGTTTGAATTAGATGACGCATTCTCGAAATCATCAAAGATTCGTTCCGCTTCTCGATGATGCTTAATATACTTACCCATACGATAATTCGCAACGAGAAGGAGATCTCAGCTCGGTTGAAAGCATCACCGCTAAGGAGGGTCATATGCCTCGTATCATCGTCCCTTTGGCCGAAGGATTCGAAGAAATAGAAGCGGTCGCCGTCATCGATATTTTGAGGCGGGCAGATGTGGAGGTGGTGATTGCGGGTGTGGGTGGAAAGGAAATCACCGGCTCGCACGGGATTCGTATTGTTTGTGACACGCCTATCGAAGAATGCGACCCTCGGCGCTCCGAGGGGATTGTGCTTCCTGGCGGTCTTCCCGGTACGACGAACCTAAAAAAAAGTGATGCCTTGGAGGAACTCCTCCGGGACGCCAGCAACAGGAGTAAAATGATAGCTGCTATTTGCGCAGCTCCTACAGTGCTCGATTCACTTGGGATTCTAAAAGGGAAGAAAGCCACCTGCCATCCAAATCACTCCTCCGAGCTTGTGGAATGTATCTACGTGGAGGCTCCCGTCGTCATCGATGGAAACATCATAACGAGCAGGGGGGCAGGAACGGCCGTCGCTTTTGCGGCCGAACTCGTCAGAATCCTCGCAGGCGATGAGAAAGCCGAAGGGATTCTCGAAGGTATCGTGGCAAAGTAGCGATCGCGGTTATTCGAACAGCTCCGCTGCAGCTGCAACCCGAGACTTGTCTCTGTTGATCGAGAGCTCGAACACTCCGATTTTCTTATCTTCTGCCAGCACATCTTCCGGTATGCCCTCAGCTTGGTAGACGATTGGGGAGCGCTTGTTCGAAATGAGATCCTGCAAAAACTCCTCTGCGCCTTTGGTGACAACAGCCACCCTCAGGTTTTGGCAGTTGAGATGGCGTTTAATAGCCGCATTCACCTGCTCCAATGTGACGTCTTGGAGCTTCTCAGGAAGCGTTTTCAGGAAGTCATCTGTCCCGTAGAATTTCGAATCCAACAAATAGCCGAGCCTGCGGCTCTGATTTTGCGCCCAAAGTTTGCTGTAGTTGATGAGAAACTTTTTCGTGGCTTCGAAATCATCCCGGCTCAGACCATTTTTTACGAACTTCTCGAGTTCCCAGATTGCCAATCGGAGCGAGAAGTGCCTGTTCTTGTGCAGTACCGGCCGAATCCAAATGCTAAAAAATTGCTGTCGCCTGGGAATGTTAGCCAGAGGAAAGGTGCTCCGCCCTTCCTGGATAAAGTTTTCGATGTACGAATAGTCACCGTAGTTGAGTCCTCTAACCTGGCGCATCCTGATCATGAGGACCCCGTTGAACGTCCGATGTTCTCCGAGATAAGAGTTCGCAATGAGAAGAGCATAGAAGTCTGGATCCGTTCGAGTTACGTTTATTGGATAACCGATGGATATGGCTGTGGATCTGCACTCCTTCTCGACGGCAAGGATCTCGATGCCATTTATTGGCGAAGGTTCGGGAAGCGGCTCTCTCTTGGATTGTCCGTCTTTAAGCCTTCCAAGATCTCTGAGGGCTCGTTCTGCGAGCTTTGGAGTGTCAGCTCCTGCGATACCGACGGTAACGGTCCCCTTGGTGAAATACTTCTTATAGTGGGTTTCGACGTCTTTTAGAGTAAGTCCCTCAAGATGTGATACCAGGCCTTGATTCGGAGTTCCGTAGGGGTGCCCTGCATACATGAAAACGTTCAAAGCTTCCTTTGCAAGGTTTTCATCGTCGTTTCCTCGAAGCTGCTTTGCTAGATAATTGATGAGGTTCGTTCGAATCCTCTCGAAGTCTTCTTCTCTGAAGCCCGGTTCGAGAAGCATTTCCATGAGGAGGGAATAGACTTTGTTGAGGTTGTCTCTATGTGTGGTTGCAATAATTGTGGTGACTTCTTTTTCTACTTGCGATTGGATTCTCGCAGCCATCGGGTAGAGGTATTCGATGATTTCATCGTACGACCTCTTCTGCGTGCCGCCTTCGGTGAGGAGTGTGGCAGTCAGCATTGCGAGCCCCTTCTTTCCGTCTGGATCATCAATGGAGCCCACGCGGAACTGGATCCGGTAAGTGACAAGCGGAGAGTTTTCGACAGGGAGGAGAACCACTGGGATCTCACCGGCAAGAGATGAGGAAGGTAATGAAAGTGGGAAAATGAGAACTGACAGCATGAGAGTGAGTATAAGCGATTTGTGATTTGTTTTCATCAATTCTTCACTCCTATGAGCGTCACCTCGGTACAGTTGTGCTTCACGAGGTAGCGCTCAGCGAGTCTTTGCAGGTCTCCAGGGCTCACCTCGCCGTATCGCTTGTAGATTTCGTTCAATGAGTTCGGATCGCCGGTGAGGTTCAGATAATGGGCGAGGCTGCGAGCAATGGAGCCAGCCGTATCGAGTCTCATAGCAAACGAGTAGCGGATTCTCGACTTGATCGCTTTCAGCTTTTTGGGATCGACAGGTTTTTCGCGCGCTTCGGCGATTGCTTCGTAAATCTCGTTTTTCACCTCTTCCACCAAATCGTCGCTTTTGACACGGCTGATGATCGTGAACAAGCCAGGATCTCTTTTATCTGGTATGGAGCAACGAATAGACTCCGCACTTTGGTCCTCGATAACGAGCTTCTGGTAAAGAGGGCTGTTGCGTCCAAAAATGAGCTCCGAGAGGATATCCAGACCCGCCGAATCCGTGTTTTTCGTGCTGAATGCCGGCGTGTGAAACGCAATGGCGAGATAGGGTAGCGTCGGATTCTCCCAATCGATATGCGCCGTCCGTTTAGAGGTTTGTTCGGGTTCAACAGGAACCAGGAGGTCGTACGTTTTGGCCTCCCATTTGCCGTAGTATTTTTCTATTAGCTCCATCACTCGATCGGGGTCAAAATCGCCTACGATCAAAACCACGACGTTTCCGGGTTGGTAGAACCGATCGAAAAACTTCAAGCTGTAATCATACTGGTTGGGCATGTCTTCAATATCTTTCAGGAAGCCCATCGTGGTGTGCTTGTAAGTGTGAGATGTGAAAGCGGTGTCCCTTAGCTTCTCGTACAGCTTGCTGTTCGGCCGCGAGTAGTTTTTATAATATTCCCCGAGCACCGCCCTGGATTCCTGCTGGAAATCGGAGACCGAATATTTCAAGTTCATGAACCTGTCGGATTCAGCCTCGATCACCTTTTCGAGTCCCTCATTCCCCAGAATCGCCTCGTAGCAGGTGTAGTCGTCGGTAGTAAAGGCATTGGCATCGCTTCCGAGTTCTTTGAAGAGCTTGTTGTAGTCGTCGGTGGAGTACCTTTCCGTTCCCCGAAACATCATGTGCTCGAAAAAGTGGGCAAATCCGGACAGCCCCGGTTCGACCTCGTTCCTCGAGCCGGCCCTGACAACGGAGTAATAGGCTACGATTCCAGGACTATCGAAAGGGACCATGACGACTTTCAGCCCGTTGGGGAGGACTCTCGTTTCTATTGGATATGGAAATATATCCCGAGCCAACGCTGGGCCGGCGGAGGCGCAAAGGGCTATGAGACAAGCGATTGCATTCATTCCGGCGTACTTCATGACGGCTGGAACCTCCTTGTGGCGCTTTCGTCTGCGCTCCATGAAGAATGAGACGCCCGGCGGGGAGCGAGCCCTGGCTACTGAATCGGGAGGATTGTAGATCCGATTTTGTGAGGGTAGTCGCTCGAGTTAAAAAAGACAAATTCTTTCAACAATCTGAGGGATCATCCGTCGGCATGCGGACGGCACTGTCATGATCGGTTGACACTCTGCAATAATCTCCTGACAATCGCTTATCTTGTTTATATTCAATACAATAACAGATTCGCTGAGCTGAAGGATGTAAGTATTTCTTTACACTTTTTGGGGCATCATGGGATCCATTGAGGAACGACAGGATGATATGGGCAATTAACTTATTGAAATAGATGCAATTAGTAAGCGTTGGGCGTGATTGGAAACAATGGCACGTCCCTTGCCTTTCTGGGGAGTCGAGAGCGACGAAGCGAACGAGAGGAGAGGGAAAGCGATTCTGATACATCGGTGAAACGGCAATTAATTCGGAGGTTTCGAAATGCGTTACTTAGTGCTGAGCAACTTGGGAATCATCTTCACCATACTTGCGATTCTGGGTAAGAGTACTTGGGGAAAGAGCGTGTGGTAAGATGCAGTGGTCGGGGAGAGCCTGCCGATAGCGGTGGGCTCTCTCTTTTTTTTATTATTGCGCTGCGGCTGTGGATGAACTTAGTCACCCCAAAAGCGGCGGAATATTGCCTTGTTGCTTGTGAAAATGCCTCTCCAGTTTGGTATATTTGGTATAATAATATGTAGGAGAGACAAGGATGGATGACAAATCCAATAAGAAACAAGGGGAACGGAAGCGTCGAAAACCGGGCCCACTGGACCATTTCGCTGAAATAGGCGGCGAGCTGAAAAAATGGCGGGATTCCGCGGGAGCTCAGGAAGATTCCAAGGGCAGGATTGTAACACCCGGCGGGGCCAATTCCACCTTCCAGGATCTCCTCCACATCAGCGCTTCGATCAACTCCACACTCAATCTCCAAGAACTCCTTAGAAAGATTGTCGACTCGGTTATTCGCGTTACCGACTGTGATAGGGGCTTCCTCATGCTGCGTAATGAAAAGGGGGATCTGACCTTCGCAATCGCTAGATCGAAGGATGAAAAGGATCTCGATGAAAAGTGCTTTGAAATAAGCCAAACCATAGCGAGAGAGACAGCGGACACGGGCGAACCCGTCGTCGTCGATAGCGTTCAGAACCACGAGACTTACAGGGATCAAGAGAGCATCGTGGATCTCGAAATCAAAGCCGCCTATGGTCTTCCCTTGAAATTCGAGGACAGGCTCGTCGGCGTCATCTATGTAGACAGCAACCGGATTTCCCAGCGATTGACCGACACCGATTTGTCGATCATAAGATCCTTCGGCGCCCAGGCTGCCGTCGCGATCGAGAATGCAAAGAAGCACGGTGAGCTCGAGCACTCGGTTCAGGATCTCAAGAAACAGCTCGCCGGGCAGTTCGATTTTTCGGGCATCATCGGGCGGAGCAAGGCACTGCAAGAAGTCATTGACACAATAAAGAGAATCGCGCCCGTCTCCAGCAATGTGCTGATTCAGGGAGAATCAGGAACGGGAAAGGAGCTCGTCGCGCGTGCGATCCATCATAATAGTCACAGGAAGGATAAAGTATTCTATCCAATCAACTGCGCTGCAATCCCGGAATCGCTTCTCGAAAGCGCACTATTCGGCCATTTGAAAGGCAGCTTTACAGGGGCGGATGCGGATCGCAAAGGGGCGTTCGAAACTGCAAACGGCGGCACGATATTCCTGGACGAGGTTGCGGAAATTCCGAGGAGCGTCCAGGCGAAACTCCTGAGGGTCCTCCAGGACGGGGAAATCCAAAGGATTGGGTCGGACGCCACAATAAACGTCGATGTTCGAATCATAGCTGCAACGAACAAAAATCTTATGAAAGAAGTGAGAGAGGGAAAGTTCCGGGATGACGTGTACTACCGGCTGAATGTCGTACCGATACGCATGCCTCCGTTGAGGGAGCGTCCCGCGGATATCATCCTGCTTTCCGAGCATTTTCTCGAAAGATATTCGAAGCTGAACGATAAAAAGAGGCCCATTCTCACTAGCGAGGCGAAGAAAAGGCTTCTCAATTATAATTGGCCGGGAAACGTGCGCGTGCTCGAAAACCTGATGGAACGAATTGTCGCCCTTCACGAGGAGGGGAAAATCATCGATGCACCGGAGGTCGAAAAGCTGCTGGGGATAGAAGGAGCCGGTAAGGCCGTCTTGGAAAAATCCTCCCTCAAGGAGATCCTCGACGCTTATGAATCACAGTTTATCCGCAAAACGCTGATGACAAACTCATGGAATGTCACCAAGGCAGCACAGGTTCTGGGAATCAGCCGTCAGGTTCTTCACAACAAAATCAGGAAGTACAATTTGTCCGCCGAAGGCTAGATCACTCACCACCTCGGTTCAGCAAGCTCCTTTTGATGCGTTTAGGTATAAGCTGCAGGGTTGAGTTTCCGCTTCAATCATGGGCTCGGAAGACAAACGATCCTATATGGGTGTGGACTAGAAATAAATTCTCAGCGAGGCGAAATAGACATCTGGATAGCTCCCGAATTCGGAACGGAATGCTGTTGAGGAGTCCTGCATTTCTCCGGCATCACGATGTGGCATTTTCCCAAATCCAATAAAAGCCCCCCCAGATATATAGATGTTTTCTGCGATGTTATACTCGAGCATAGGGGCAATGAGAATCGACGGATCCAATAGATTCCATAGCGCTTGGGCATCCAGCGTGAATAGGGGCGTTGGCTGCAGCATCAATCCAGGTACTAGGTAGTGTCTGCCCATGAGATACACGGCCCCATCGGCGTATGCCGGCTTGCTGAATCGTCCCAAATATTCTTCTGGATCCGTTGCGCCCGCCGAATTGATGTGGTACTCGATGAATCCGTATGCCTTTCCGGTGAAGCTGTAATCGCATCCGACCGTTGCTCGAAAATAATCTTCACCACTATCTCTTTCATTGCTGTTCAATGCGCCTGTAAACACGTGGGCCGCCTCGATCCACACTCCAGCACCCCCAAGGGATCTGGCAACGTCGACACCAACAAGAAAACTCTCTCTGAAACCCAGCAGCAGTGCGGTGACGTCCGACCGGGCGATATATAGCTTGCACCTCGAGAAGAAAGCGCTTTCATCGAAATCGAACTCATCGCCAAAGATATAGCCGTTATCCAATTCCCCAAGCGCACCGATTGGGATTCGAATCCTGAAAGCATCCACTCCGATTCGGTCCTCGACGTCCAGTTCGTCGAAAGTGTACGGCGCAACCACGTCGGTCGGATTGACGGCCCTAGCGCTGCCCCATGCAATGGCCTGACGGCCCAGAAATATGTCGGCATTCTTGGTAACGAGCGTAATGAGTGCTCTGTCGAGATTGTGGTGTATGGCAAAGGATTTCATCTCTTCACCGTTCGATGGGTAAAGCTTTGAATCGAAATCGAACGCGCGGTAGCTGAGAGGATCAATGGAAGGAAACTGGAAAGCGCTCTCTGAGAACGCGCGATCCTGTATGCGGGGCGAGAAGTCGTAGGCCACATGAAATGAGAACCACTCTTCCGGTGCAAAACTGACATTCAGACGAAGACGGTTATTCATGAAGCCGGTAAGATCATGTTCTGTATCGGGAAATTTGGCAGGATCGATGGCCACGGAAAAGTTTTTATAATACCCGGTGGTCTCGAATGAACCAATGGAAAGCGCCTGCATCGGCAGGTTGAGAAGAATGGTCAGCAGCGCTAATGCGGTTTTGAGCGTCATAGAGCATTGATTTGAACTTTTACTCCCTGATTTCGTCGCTCACGACTTGACCGTCTTTTAACGTAACCAGACGATGGGCCCTTTCCATGACCATTGGATCGTGAGTTGAAAAAACAAATGTCATTCCGCTAGTCTTGTTGAGCTCACGCATCAAGTCGAGGAGCTCCGCGCCCGTTTTCGAGTCGAGATTGGCTGTTGGCTCGTCGGCCAGTATAATGCTTGGATTGGAGACCATCGCGCGTGCTACCGCTACACGCTGTTGCTGCCCCCCAGATAGTTGCGTGGGCATCCGATTCTCGAATCCCGAGAGACCTAGCTCTGCCAAGATCTTATTGACTTTGGAATGCCGTTCGCTCTTCGGAACTCCCTGGAGAAGCATTATATATTCGATATTCTCTTCGACGCTCAATACTGGGATCAGGTTATAAGCTTGGAAGATAAACCCTATATTATCCCGCCGAAAATCAGACAGCTCTCGACCGCTCATCTCCGATAAAAGCTTTCCATTTAGCCAGACCTTTCCTTCGGTGACCGTATCCAATCCGGAGATAATATTCAGGAAGGTGGTTTTTCCAGAACCAGATGGACCAACAATCGCGGCGAAGTCCTCCGTCCTGATGGTCAAATCTATCTCTTTTACAGCACTAACGGGTACTCCATGATCCGAATACGTCTTCGATACACCTTCGGCGACGATGATCTCTGTTTGAGCATTCACTTCCATTCTTCCTCCTTTATAGACTCTTCCGGATCACTGCTGCTGGGGCAAGGCGAGCTGCGTACCAGGCTGGATATATTGCGACAAACGATGTAAATAGAAATAAGGCAATTGGGTAAACAATGAATTGTTTCAATGTCAATACGGGGTGCAAAAGTTCTTTGAACGTAACTCCAGCAAATTCGATTCCCCGGTAGTCTATCCCACTTATGTTCGAGGCCAGCGTGATTCCAAAACCCAAAATGACACCGAGAGCTATACTCAAAACGGCCAAGGCCGCCGCCTCGAATAGTATCAGCTGAAACATTCTGCCCGGCCTGGTCCCAACAGCTCGAAGAACACCGAATTCGAACATTCGTTCGTGAAGGGACATGAATAGGGTATTGATGATCCCAAGAGCGACGACACCGAAGAGGATGATGGCGGTTATAAAAATGCCGAATTGAGACAGTTCGAAAGCAGCTTCCAGTTGAGGCAACAGCGTGGTCCAGCCGATAGCCTCGTTTCCGTTGCGGGAGTACTTCTTCCAAAATGGATGCGTCTCGTCCCTCCCGTACTCCGGATCGGTGAACTTGATCGCTATTTCGTGCACGCCGCTTCCGATGCCAAGCATTTCCTGAGCTTTGTCCAGAGAGACGAAGGCGAGCCCCGTATCCATTTCCCGGATACCAAAGCTGTAAATCCCCGAGATGCGGAACATTTCCTGAGATAGATCACCGCTTTCGGCCCTCGCCACCGTGATTACAATGCGGTCGCCGAGTTCCACTTCCAGGATTTCGGCCAGTTCGCTCCCGATCACTATGGCTTGCCCGGTGTGTTCTTCGAAATAACTGCCTTCTCTTATTGCATCATCGATCTCGGAAAGCCATTTTTCCGTCTCAGGATTGACTCCAACTAGTGTGATGGAGTTGATATTCGCAGGCGATGTGATGATTCCGAACGACAGCGTCCTAAGCGTAAAACGCTTTACGATCTCCTCCTGTTCTAGCCCGGCTACAGTGCCCTCGAGGTCATTGATCGTTTTTTCCACTTCTTGGGTGTCGCGGAAGCCATCTCGGTGGATTTGTCCTTCACCAAGAAACGAGGAGGTCGCAGACTGCACCATGTTTTCTTCCATACCGAGAATGAGCGCGTCTACAAAAATCAGAGCAGCCAAGCCTATACCGATAGCGGTTCCAGCAATAAGCGTTCGGCGCTTGTTCCGGAAAAGATTTCTCCACGCGAGTTTCATAAAAGTCCGCATGATACTATTCCTAATGAGCTCTCATGGCTCTTGCCGGAGCAGTTCGGGATGCCCGGATTGCCGGAAAGGTCGCAACGAGGGATGCGGATACGATAACAGTTATGGCCGGGATGATCAGGCTCCTTGCGTTCACTTCGCTGTACATTTCTTGGAACTCGAATCCGCCGTATGTTAGTGATTGGGGGTATGAGATACCATGGATAGAAAGCAGATAGTTGATGAGGATTCCGAGACCAGCTCCGATAATGATGCTACCTGTGGCCATAATGTTGACTTCGGTCAGCACCAATCCAAAAATTTGCTTCGGTCTGACTCCGAGCGCTTTGAGCACCCCGTATTCGCGAGTGCGCTCGAGTACCGACATGAGTACGGTATTCAAGACCCCAACTGCGACAATAAGGATGATAACGAACAGTGAGATCCACATCCCCTCTTGGTCTGCTCTCATCGCGTTGTAAAAGGATTTTGCGAACTCCTGCCATGGTGCGACGGAAAGCGCCGCGTTGCTTACGGCATCCTCGATCTCTCCAACCAGCGGTCCGATCCGGTCGAGATTGCTGGCAATAACGACGATTTCGTGAACTCGGTTTTCGAGAGCGAACAGTTCCTGAGCATCCTGCAAAGTGAGATAAAAACCAGTTTGGTCGCTGTATTCGTCACCCGTGTCGACGATCCCGACGATTGCATAAATGTCGTTGGCGATCGATCCGTCCGCTGCCTGTGAGACGACGACAACTTCACCGCCGATTGTTGTTCTCAGTATTCTGGCCAGGCCCTTTCCAAGCAGCGCTTCATGAGTGTTTGCGTCGTTGAGAACCGTTCCTCTAGCGATTTTCTTGTCAAAGTGGGTGGCAGCGTTTTCGCTCTCAGGGTCCAGGCCTATGATCCTGATGCCGGCGCTCTTTTCTCCAACGGAGGCGAGTCCCGCCGCGTAGAGCCGCGGCGCCCACGCTTCGACGTCCGGAATCGACTGGATGTTCTTACCAACGTTCTCGTAGTCTTTGATGACTTTGTACAGGGAGGGGCGGTCGAGATAACCTTCGCTGTGCACCTGGATGTGACCCAGCTGATTTCGGGTGAACATATCGATGATGTGGGAATATGTTCCATCCGACCAGCCGATCGAGATCGAAGCCAATGTGAATCCGCCGAACATCGTTAGCATTGTCAGAACGGTTCTGCGTCTTTGGCGGAAGACATTTCTGAATGCGATCTTGAATATCATCGTTGAATCTGGTTCACCGCGAGCGGAGATTCCTCAGCGTAAACACGTTATCTTCAATATCGGCGTCGAAGGTTGCCGTCAAATAGCGGACTACCGTTTTGTTTCCTTCCTTTGCTTGGGGAATTATTTCCATGACGGCGGGAACCCTGCGGTTGCTGAATAACCTCACTTCCCCGAAGTTCCATATCCGCATCAGATTTCCTTTTTCATCATAGTATTTCTGCCAGACAGGTATTGTATCGGCGCGTCTCACAGCGATAATGATAGAACCCCACACGATCGGCAAGCCTTCCTTTGGGGAGCATTCGAGGTAGAGAAGATCCTCCTTCGCGTCTTCGGGTGTTATGAGACGATATGTATAGTCCTCGAAAAACGAATACTCCTTGACGAGATCATCGTTGGTAAAATCAGACCCCATCCAAGAACTCATCATCATAGACGGAGGGATCTTGATCACTTTGTTTACCTTCGGGAGATAGTTCCACATTTCATTTCCAATGCGCAGTGTAGCCACTCCTTTTTCCTTCAAGGGTGATGTGATTCGGATAAAAGTTTTTTCCAACCCCAAAGTCCAGACTTTCATCGCGAGGGTTCTCTGCCAGTGGGGTGTGATGATCTCCATCTCCACCTCTCCGTAGCTCGATTGGCTGCGGTAAAGATCATCCAGTTTTCGGACAATCCGGTCGACCTCAGCGGTGTCGCTGGGAGCCTCCGCTATGAGAGCCAGCGGATATGCCGTCAGGAAACACAGCGTTGCAAATGCCCACATCACCTTTTTGCTCATACGTGCCTCCTCCTTATTATTATACGAATCGCAGCGTGGGAAGTTGTGCCGAGCAAATGCATTGAAAAATTACTTTTATCAGCTGCTGCGTGGCATTACAAGCATTTTGACCGGAAACATGTTCAATTGTGGGGGCTCGTTGGCTCTTTATCTCGCTCATTGAACAGCGGGGAACGCTGTGGAATTGAGCATACCGGCTCGTGTATGGGACGTTGCAGTGAAAGGCCGAATAAGGCCCGGGGGGTAGACACCTCCGCTGGAAACCTGAATGGCTAAGAGCATATTGAACAGGTGAGTAAGCTCTCGAAGGCTTATCAGCGGATCAAGGAGCAAGCGAATCCGAGAAACACATTTCCCCTGTCAATCGGTGAAGAAATCGAAGATGTTCCCAAGCATGCTGCTATCCGCTTTGAATAGCTCGGTGTATCTGCACCTCGTGCAGGTTACTGTCGTAAATTTCTTGGATTGAACATCGAATACTTTTGTCAGGAATCCTCCTGTAGCCCTCATCTCGGATATTTCGCAGGTATCTGACCCACATTTGGGACATTTGTAATTGAGGCTTTGCTGGGTCATGGTTTTTCGCTCCTTTCCAGAGTCGGGGTACCTGCCGCTTTGTCATTCAGGATGCTCGATAAGAACCGGTGCATTTCCTCAGGATTGCGAATTTCAATTGAGTGATCGTGGTATCTCCTTGGATAGATGATGAAAGGTTCCGTTTGTGACCCTCCGGCACCACCGTGGGTGCCGATCTGATCCTCGAAGCACACTACCGAACCGTCGTCCAAAAGGCAACCGTTGATTATTACATCTCCGCTGTGCGGATATTCACAGAGAAGAGTGATCTCTCTGGTGAGAAGTTTCTCGTCCCCGTAGGGTGGCAAGGGGTCCTCTCCCTCGATTTCCCCCGAACGGAGGCATCGCATGCCGTTCTTACCCATGACAAATATCTC
Source organism: Candidatus Latescibacterota bacterium (assembly GCA_011772205.1). Lineage (GTDB taxonomy): Bacteria > Krumholzibacteriota > Krumholzibacteriia > WVZY01 > WVZY01 > WVZY01. The sequence continues at coordinate 68,533 of WVZY01000010.1, read as the reverse complement.
GCCTTCTTCGTTCGTCGTAACGACGAATCCAATCCCCGGGTGCGAGACGAGCAGATCGAGGAAGGTCGGAAAGAACGTCATCAATCGCTCAATCGTCACCTTGCCGGGACTTTCGGTGAAGTAGACGTGCGCGAGGTTCCCGCTGCTGCAAACGATGATGCCTTTTCGGTCCTCACGACCTGTCGGTTCTTCCCACACCCGAGTGTGGATGCGCTCCAGAGTCTTCCGGCTTCTAACGAGCCGTGTGGGAGCGGAGGCTATTTCGACGCGCCCCATCTCCCGAAGCAGGGTTGCGAGGTAAGAGGTTTCAGCCGTATTTCCTGCGCTCTGTGTCGAGCGTGTTTTGAGCTTGTCCTCTATGAATTCAGCGACCGTCTGCCCAAACAGCCACGAGAAGGGAACACTCTTCGATTGGCCATGATCGGAGAGCAATACGAGGTCGTATTTTCTGGATGCCCTTTTGGCTATTGTTCTGCTGATTTTCCTTATCTGTCTGTCGATTCCGCTGAGGGTGCTCAACGCGTCGAATGAGTGAGGAGCGGCATGGTGCGCAACGATGTCGTAACCGATGTAATTCACGTAGACGACAGGAGCCCCCCGAACCAGATCCTCCATGAGGAAGTAAGTCGTGCTTTCTCTCAGGAAAGAATTTCCGACGGCCCGAAGAAACGAGAAGCGGACGTTCCGCTTGATCCTCGGAGTCCTCTGCTTGACGATGTCGAGAAAGCTCTGGAAGCGGTCGACGAGGAAGTCCCATACCAGTAAGAGAATCGCGCGATTGTAGAGATATGGGTGTAGCGAAAAAATCGCGAAATTCTCCATCTCGCCTTTGCGGAGCCTCAAATCCTTTTCCAGGATCACACTCAAAGTAAGTACCTTCCTCCTAGCGCCTCCATGTATCAGCGTGTTGATGCAGGTGCCGTCCTTGAGCAGATGCCTGTCGTTCTCTCCTAACCTCATGTCAATTTCAAACATGTCGGACGAGTTCGAGGATGTGATCTCCCTCCCTTTCTCTTTGCTATACCACCGAAAGCCGGGGATATCGAATTTGCTGCCGTAGAAAATGCCTGCCTGGATGGCCGAAGTCTGGGAGGGTAGGCCGCAGAACCACTTCTTCAATGCGTAACCGCGGCGGTTCAGCATGTCGGCGACGAACGGCATTTTACCCCGGTGGACGCCCCTTTTCAGCGTATCCGTGGATAGACCATCGATCTGTACGACGACGAGGCCCCTGTCACGTGTATCCAGGAGCTTTGGCCGGGTGAGCGTGCTGAGCTTGTCCATCATGGCTGCGAACAGCGAATAATCATCACTCAGATGTATCACGTTTCCCAGAAGGGTGTTTACCGTCGTCAGCAAAAGGATGCCGATGAGGGCTGCTATGAAGCTCTCGATCACAAAGAAATCCACGAGAGCTGCTATCAAATAGAAGAGTCCGGCGTTCAAGGCGAGGGTGGGCAGTCCCAGGCTGACGTAGTTGACAGGGAGTATCAGGACGATGAGAAGTGGACGGATGAGAACGTTCAGCAGCGCAAAAACCAGTGCCACCGTAAACGCGTTCAAGAACCAGAATTCGGTGTTTCGGACGAAATATACTCCGGGAAGAAGAAGCGCCGTCACCCCAATGGAAACGGCATCGGCCATCCACACGAGGAAATACCGGGCGACGACTTTGAAGATCGAGGAAATATTTATATTTAATACTTGCATTCTTTTTTGATATGGGCGATCTTACGCGAAGTGTAGCATAAAGGGATGCAAAGGGAACCTGGCAAAATCCGTGGCTGCTACTGTTTCCAATCAGGTCCGATTATTGCACTCCTCTGGACCGATTCAGGTCACGAAACCGAAAGCTATAATACGCCGTTTCGAGTAATCAACGGGCGGCGTGAGGCAGGCGCCTCCAACGCCCCGCGCTCAAATGCTAGATAAAAGTTCATATTTCCAGCTTCCCGCCAATGTCACCTTTGTGGGCCATGCCACGGTTCTCGTCGAAATGTGCGGAATCAAGATTCTAACCGATCCAGTGTTCCGCCGGAGGCTGTGGCACCTGAGGAGACACAAGGACGTGCCGCCGATCTCCATGGATTTGGAATCCGTGGATGCGATAGTGCTATCGCACATGCATTTCGACCATATGGACTATCCTTCGCTCCGGATGATTCCCAGCTGGGTTCCGATCATTGTGCCGCAGGGAGGCACGCGGTACCTGCAGAAAAAGGTCCTGCACGACATCATCGAAATGAGAGAAGGCGATTCGGTCGCCATCGGCGGTGTCGAAATCAAGGCGGCTCCTTCCCTTCATGAAACCGGTTTTTATTGGCCATTCTGGTTTCCATCGACCGTTTTGAGTTACCTGTTTCGCGGCCCGCAAACGGTCTATTTCATAGGCGATACGGCGCTGTTCGATCGTATGCAGGATCTTGGGCTCGACCATGAGATCGATCTCGCGCTCTTGCCTGTTTGGGGGTACGGGCCGTATCTTCGGGGCCATCACCTGACACCGGCCGATGCAGCGCACGCCCTGTCGCTGCTTTCTCCCCGTGTGGCTGTGCCGATCCATTGGGGAACCCTGTTTCCTTTGGGACCCTTCTGGAGCAAGATGTCGTTCCTCAAGGATCCTCCGCACACATTCGCCTGGGAAGCGGCTCGGGTCGCACCTGACACCGACGTTCGGGTTCTCCATCCTGGCGAAAGCACGCTGATCAGCTAGTAGATCCACTGCCTCGCCCAAATCCCCGATCTCACCGAAATCCGGGCTCCTTTGCGGCTGGCAACCGTGAGAAAGATTCCCAAACACGAAGATGCAGCCGGCAAAGAGGAATGCTGGGAGGAGCGAATGCTATGGCCAGCTTGCTCCTCGTCGAACTCCGAGATAGAGACTCGGAGGATTATGTCAAGCAGATGATTTGCGGTTACTGAGCGGGCTTTCGACTGTGCCTCTGGTGGGTAGCCAAGCTCACCAAGACCGTGAATACAAAAGAGATAACAAAACTTGCCAGCTTGAGATCGAGCGCCGCATTCAGCGTGGGTGTGTTTTTCCATATCACATTGCTGATCGTACCGGACAACATCCCGGCGAGCACGCCATAGGCTGTCGTTTTTTTCCATCTTAGTGAGAGGAGGAGGGGAGGTCCAAAAGATGATCCCAGTCCTGCCCAGGCATACGAAACCATATTAAAAATAAGATCCTTGCTGGCGAGCGCAAGTGCAAGGGCGACGAGTGAAGCGGCAATGGTCGCCATCCGGCTCAAAAGCACCAGCCGTTTGGGATCGGCTTTTGGCCTGAGCAGTTTTACATAGACGTCTTCAACCAGGGATGAAGTGACCACGATGAGCTGGGAGTCGGCGGTAGACATCATCGCCGCAACAGCGCCGGCAATCATGAGTCCGGCGATCCATCCCGGCATGATCTGGCGGGCGAGGAGCGGCATCACCATTTCCTGGTCGGCGAGGGGTTGGTCGAACGTCCCTGCACCCACAATGCCCACGAGAGGTGCTCCCCAATACGCTATCAGAACCCAGATCATCGCAATCAGCATTCCCTGCTTGATGTCCCTGGGCTGTCTGATTGCCATGTACCGGCTCAGGAGATGCGGCTGACCCAAATAGCCAAAGCCCCATGAAAGACTCCCCAACATTATCCCGAAGATGAAAGCGCTCCCAGTTTCCCCACCGTCCATACGGAGGAAACCTTCGCCAAGAGGGGCGACTTTGTCAGCCAGGACGTGGGGACCACCCAGCTTGATGAGTCCGACGATAGGTAGAACGACCGCTACCGTCGCCATCATCAATCCCTGAAGTACGTCGGTCCATACGACAGCGACGAATCCGCCGAGCATGGTGTACACCATGACGACAAAAGTGCCGATCAAAACCCCGTAGACGGGGTCCAGACCAAACGTCGCGTTCAAGATCTTGCCGCTGGCGACGAATTGGGCGGCCACATAGGTGGTGTAAAAGAAAATAATGATCAGCATCGAGATGATTCGGAGCGACCGGCTCGAATCGCGGAACCGCATCTCGAAATAGTCGGGCAGGGTGAGCGCACCGAGCTTCTCTGTTTCCCTCCGGAGCGGCAATGCCAGGAGCGTCCAGGAAGCGAAGATGCCGAAAGCAATTCCGATGACCGACCAGAATTCAGTGAAGCCGAGCGCGTAAGCGGCGCCAGGCAAGCCTAAAAGGAACCAGGCACTCTCGCCGCTCGCCCGTTCGGATATCGCTGCTGAGAGCGCCCCCAAACGTCTTCCGGCGAGCAGGAAGTCGTCCAGCCGCTTCATCAGGTTGGCCGCAGTGATCCCGCATACCAAAATGATGATGAGATAGACGACGATGCCGAGGAGAAGCGACCAGTCAGCCGAAAAAGTGAAAGACGTGGCCGGGTCCATCACTCGTCTCCTTTATCCTTCCACGACCGGTATTTCCGGATCGTCATGACGAGGAGGATCAGCCACGCGCCAAGTACTATGATGGTGGTATGAAACGGCATTGTGGTGTTACCTTCAGGCCCTTCGAGTTAGATAGGGCGACTCTTTGGGAATACGGAGCGGCCGCTGATACAATCGCTCCATACATTATTGCTGCAGGGCCGCGCTGCATGCATTATTGCGCAGTTAGGATTTTGATGCTGACGCTGCTTGACTGGTATCGTCTTTATTTCGCCTGCAACTGCTCCAATGCCGGTCGCTGCAGTTGCTCTCTCACCTCCTGCTCCGTGTAACAGTAACCCATGTCATCGAAAATGAGTGCTAGCGATCTAGTCGGATCATAGTGCTGAATAGTGTCTCCCCGGCTCAAAAAGAATACATCCAACTCGGGATCATTGAAAAACAGTTTCAGCGCATCTCCTTTGCCCAAGCTCGAGATGACGTTAGTACCGTACCAGCTCGTGACGTTACCTGTGGAAATCATGTAAAGTGTACCATTTTGGGGGTGCCATGATGTTTTTCGCTTGATGTCATCGTACGTGTTCTTGGCGATAATTGCCCTCCTAAATACGAAATTTTGCGGCAGGGGAAAATCCTGCCTCACGAAATTTCTCTCGTTTACCCGAACGATGGTGTAGCACATTAGCGAGAGCAGAATAATGAATACCGCTGTTGAGTAACCGGTATACCGCTGGTTCCATGCGGAAAGCATGTCGGTAAGATCCTGGATAGCAAGGGCGAGAAGATACAACATCCCAAACGCCGGAACATACAGGTGGTTGTGAAATGCATGATCTTTCAGGAAAAGCAAAGGGAAGATTGTGAGCAAGAAGAACGAAAGGGCAAAGAGGACCTGCCTCGCCCTGCCCCGGGCGATGTTATATATGATGAGAGCGAATATGAAAAGGTGAAACACGGTCAATCCCGAATCTGCTTTGCTGCTCACAAAGGGGAATACGGTGGAAAAATGAAACACGCGATCGAAATACGTGAAGAGGTTGGCTAAAATATTTGTGCCGAAGTGAAATTCATAGGGACCGCCCTCTGGAATGTGCTTCCAGATGAGCATGAATATCATGTACAGGCCAAGAAGCACCAGATGCGGAATCGCCGTCCTCGTTATGGATCTCCAAGGCTTGTTTATGCCTGTTGATGTCAGCGAGCAACTGTAGCCGTATAGAATAAGAATGAGGGGGACCCCGTAAGTCTGTTCCAGGCTCATCAGCGCCAGCAGATAAGCCAACGATGATAGGAGCATTGAGCGCATGTTGCGTTTCTCCAGTGCCTCTATTCCAAGCAGCAAAGCCAGGAGCATGAAGAACAATCCGAGTAGCTGCTGTATACACGAGATCCAGGCGATGACGTTCAAAAAAGCTACACTGAGTCCGAAGAGGGCCGTGGTCGTCAGAGCCGGCAGGGAAGCGATGCCCATCCGTCTCAGGAGCTTGTAGAAAAGCAACGTGTTGAGAATGTGAAATAGGATTGATACGACATGATATGGGAATGGGTTGAGGCCAAATAAGTTGGACATGATCGTAAAATACAATGATTTTGTGAGCGGCCGGAACTGCCCTGGCGATGAATCGAGGAAGCTGAGGAAATGCGATGCGCTGTCGTATGTTGAGTTGAAAATGAGGGTAAAGTCATCTTGAGCAAAAAAGTAATCCGTGAGTGGGTGGAAGCAAATGATGATCACCACGGCGAGAACAACGAGCAAAAATCCGGGAAGCAGCTGACGTTCAATGTTTTTTGGGAGTTTCTTCTTTGGAGGAGCTTTCCTGCTAGTTTTCATGATACGGAGGGTAGCAGATCAACAGCTCGCCTTGCAACTTACAATCGTTCAGCGGCGGACACGCGCAAACCTCGTCGGGATCGTTTAATTTGAGGTGGAGGATGATTTGGATGATTTGTTTGCGATCGCTCTCGAATCTCGACTTCTTGCCCTTGCCCCTTTAGTCGATGACTACCAATTTGCGTGTAGCCAACCGCGTGTTGGACTCTAGGCGGTAGAAGTAGACACCGCAAGGAACGCGGCGTCCATTTGTATTCGTTCGGTTCCAAACGATTGGGGTAGTGCCTTTGCCGGCCATGCCTTCCAAAAGTGTTTTCACCAGTCTGCCTGTGACGTCGTAAATGCGAAGCGACACTTCGGATGCTTCAGGTAAGGTGAATTGAATCGTTGTTTCGTTACTGAAGGGATTCGGGAAGTTTCTTGACAGTTCAAATGAATGGGGCACAGAGATCTTTGCCACGGCGGTTGAGACGCTAATGGTTGGGGGATTCGTTGCCTGATCGTAGAGTAGCTCGGCAAGAGATATCGTCTGGTTGGGACCTTCATAATAAACGATACGGTCGGAAATGAGCTTGTAGTACGGGCTCATATATGGATCCGTGTTTGGAATGCTTTGGTCGATCCAGGGGCCGCTCGAGCCGTATTCGAAATCGTCCCCCGTGCACTGCGTGACGGAAGTTGTGCTGTCATCAGCATAGTAACTCGTATAGGCGAATCCGGGAATATCCGTGTCCATGTCATGGGCGATGACGAGCGTTCCCTGGGGGCCCGTCACCATTTCCCACACGATGGCGCCCTTGGTGACAACGTCCGGGAATCCGTCGATCGTAACACCGCTCAGGTTGATATCGTTGCAATACGTCAAGCCCGAAGCCGCGGGACTGTAATCGTAGAAATCCATGACGCCCGAGATGGCGTGAACCCGGAGAAACGTCCGGATGTCTTGTCTCCTCTCATAGAAGATGTGTTCCCGCTGGGTGAGAGGTCCGCTGTTCGCGCCCATGTACGACCGGATCGCCCGAACCGGGCCGTCCTTATTGATGAAGAAAGCGCCCTCACCACCGCTGAATGTATTCTCCGACCGAGCGCAATTACCCGGGCTGAACAAGTTCTTGTGGCGATCGAGGATGTCCGCGCCCGTCGAAGCGCCCGCATGCACGTTCACCTCGTCTCGGATCCATCTGTCCGAGAAGTGAGTCCGGTAGTAGCTCGTCGTCGCCTCGGAATTTTCCGGATTCGGACCCGACATGAAACTGTACGTTGTTTTATAATGCCCGGAGAGTAAGTTGAAATTGTAGTTGACGTAGTCCGCGCCCGCGCCGGGAGAAAGGCTTCCGTCTGTCTGGAAAATGTAGATAAATGCGTGCATCCCGCTCAACGGGTTCGAGACCATCACTTCATGACGGCTCCCACCAACGACGCCCGGGGGATCAATAGTAGCGGGCGGAACCTGATTCCCGGCGTCTTTCGCCATGAATACGAGTTCGTCATCCGCGTCGAACGTGGTGTCGGGATCAGCTCCGGCAAATGTGGACGTGTCCGTATACGTCCATGTGGTGATGCCAATCGGGCTTTCGTTGTATACGGCGCCAAAATCTACGACGGCCCGCTCATCGATCTGGACGGGCACCTGGATCCAGCCGGCTTCGTATTTGAAAGCAACAACCTGCCCGGGAGACACCCCAAGAAGGTCGGGGAGATCGGATCCGCTCAAAATGACGGGATCGCTATCCCTATCGAGAGCGTTTAGAGCGATCACCATGGATGGTAAAAAGAGGACGAAAAAGACAAGGAAAAGCCGCGAATTTGCGCTACGAGAAGAAAAGATCATAACAACCTCCATTGAAGCGTATAGCAAAATTATAGCATACTTACGGGCAAAAATTCAAGTGGGCTGCTGGAATTGCGTAGCTCTTGGGCATCGAAAGTAAAAAAGGGAGCGCGCCAGCGCTCCCTTTCACGCGTTTCAGATCGGATGAGTGATCACGCCTGTTTTCCAAACAAGGCGCAGTTACGACTGCTTGACCGCCTCCAAGTTGATGGTGATCTTCACATCGTTGCCGACGACCAAACCGCCGCCTTCCATCACGTTGTTCCAGGAAACGCCGAAATCCTGGCGGTTGATCTTTAGATTCGCCTCGGCCCCGATGCGGACGTTTTTCCATGGATCGGTGATCTTCCCGGTCAGTTCAAAGGGGAAGGCGACTTCTTTGGACACGCCCCGGATTGTGAGCGTTCCGACAAGCTTTAAACCGTCATCGGTCTTCTCGATTTTTTTGCTTTTGAAAGTGATTTCAGGGTATTTTTCGGCGTCGAAGAATTCAAGCGATCGTAAATGATCGTCTCTCTTTTCGTTGTTGGTGTTGATGCTTGCCACCTTAATAGTGACGTCCACCGATGATTTTGTTGCATCGTTCTCGTCGTACATGATCACACCGGAGATGTCAGAAAAGTTGCCCTTGACGTTGCTGATAACCAGGTGGCGGACGGAAAATTCGGTGGATGTATGAGACGCGTCTATGACGTATTTGTCTGCGGCGAGAGCTGCGCTCATCGGCACCGCCAAAAGACTTGCGACGGCGACGGCAACCATAGCCTTTCTGGCTCTTCTCGGATGTCGCATGGGGCCTCCTTTCCTCTTATGAGGTTTCTTTTAAATAAAAGCTGAGTATTGGAAATATGCACCCGCAGCAAAAAGGATCAAGCATATTTTTTGGAGATCCATAGCCAAATAAATAAAGTGTTGGTTGTGAAAATAGTCACAAACAGTCTCGCACGATTATTGTTCGATGTGCTATAGAAATGGCTCCGCAGAGGCAAGCAGCGGTGCGCGTGATGGGGGTGACAAGCACTTGCGTTGAGGCATGAAGGAAGGCTCCATGGGGGTAACGAATTTTTGCGCGGAGCGAGCAAAGAGTGCTGCGTGATGGGGGTGACAAGCACTTGCGTTGAGGCATGAAGGAAGGCTCCGTGGGGGTAACGAATTTTTACGCGGAGCGAGCAAAGAGTGCCGCGTGATGGGGGTAATGAACAATTGCGCGGAAGCAAGCAGGGAGGCTCTGCGGGGGTGACGAACCGTTACGCGGAGCGAGCGAGGATCCTCCGCCGCAGGAGGATAGCCGAGCGAAGCGGGCGTGCAGTGAGGAACCCCCACGGAGCCGACCTATAAATCGATATGGCTAGCAGCCAAGCGAACGCCGGATCCGCTTGAGGATGCGAAGATCCTGCGGCACGTCTTCGAGCTTCGTTTCGAGCACGAAATTGATCATCCGGAAGCGCGGTTCAGCAAGAATCGCGCGAAATCCTCTCTTGCCAATCTCTCCCTCACCAATGTAGCCGTGGCGATCTTTTCTGCTCCCCAAAGTGGTAAGGGAATCGCTGCAGTGGGACAGCTCGAGATGTTCGAGACCGATGATTGCATCGAACGCATCGAGCGTTTCTTTTACCGTATCAGTTGTTCTGAGGTCGTATCCGGACGCGAATGCGTGCTGCGTGTCGAAGCAGATGCCACATCGGCCGCCCGTGTGCCGGACCATCTGAGCAAGCTCTTCGAACGAGTCTCCAATGATTCCTCCCGAACCAGCGGCGATCTCGGCAAGCAGTTTCGTCTTGCCCCTATATCGCTGCAAGACGATGTGAACGCTTTCCATTGCTCGTCGCAGCCCATCTGTCTTCGGAGTTTCCCGCGCGCTTCCCAAATGGGTCATCACCGCCGTGGCTCCTATGGCGCGGCCTCTTTCGAGCTCCTCTCTGACGGCGCGGATCGAGGCGTTGCGTATGCGGGGATTGTGAGAGGCGAGATTGACGTAATATGGGGCGTGGATGTACCACGCTTTTTGTTCATGCCGGTCGCAGGCTGCTCTGAATTCTCGGATGATCTCTCTTGTGAGGATTTTTGCAGGTCCGCCTCTGGGGGAACGGGAAAATATCTGGAAGCATTCGCATCCGAGGGCTGCCGCCTGCTCCGGAGCTTTGTGAATCCCGCCTTGGATGGACACATGGGCACCGAAAAGCATGCGGTCCCTTTCTTACGCTTTCGGGAGTTCCTTGTTGGATGATGGGGATAGTTTCTTCTCTTTCAACAACGGTATGAATTTGTGGTTCGCACCGGGGAAGGCGTAGTCATCGATTTCCTCGAGGACGATCCAGCGGTAATCCTCCGGACCGTTGAGTCTTACGCTTCCTGCTCTGTACCGGCAGTCGAATACATCGATCGACACCTTGAAATGACTGTAGGCATGTTTGACTTTGGTCAGATGTTTCCCGACGTCGATGGAAAGATTCATCTCTTCTTTGATCTCCCTCTTGCAGGCCTCCTCCGGTGATTCCCCGGGTTTCACCTTTCCCCCGGGGAACTCCCACAAGCCGCCGAGGAATCCCGTCGGTTTCCGCCTGGTGATGAGAATGCGGCCGCTTCTCCGGACAACGCCCACGGCGATATGATAGGTCGGAACGGGACGTTTTCGAATCCGCACTGGAAACGCATCCTGCATTCCTGTTTCGAAGGCCTTACAGAACTTATTCACCGGGCAAGCAGCACAGTTCGGTTTGGATGAGCGGCAAACAATCGCTCCCAGCTCCATCATTGCCTGGTTGAAATCACCGGGGCTCTCCCCATCGAGGAGCTGTTCCGCGACGGCTTTGAACACTTTTGATGAAGACGATTTGTTGACCGGCTCATCGATCGTGAGCAGTCGGGCCAGCACCCGCTTGACATTTCCGTCGACGACAGCATAAGCCCGATCGAAGGCAACGCTCAGAACGGCAGAGGCGATGTAATCCCCGACGCCTGGAAGGGCGCGCAAGGCTTCATAGTTGTCGGGCAGGTTGCCATCCATTTCGGAAGACACAATCTTTGCTGCGCGGTGGAGGTTTCGTGCCCTTGCGTAGTAACCCAGTCCCTCCCAGCTCTTTAATATCGAATCCAAACTTGCCTCCGAGAGCGATTCTACGTTGGGAAATCTCTTGGTGAACTTACTGTAATAGGGGAGGACAGTCTGCACCTGTGTCTGCTGAAGCATGACCTCGGATACCCAAATCCGGTAGGGATCCCTCGTTTGCCGCCAAGGTAATTCGCGCCGGCTCCTCGAAAACCAGCGCGCCAGGCTCTTTCTGAGGGCTTTTCTGGTCGTCGATGCCATTTCATATTTCGCACGGTGACGTTTCATATGATCGATTTAAGTGACCGGGCGTTGTGCTTGCAAGCGCTTTCTGGCTGCAAGCGTCGAATCGCTCAATATTGTAATGGCAAATACAGATGATCTACCGCCGAAGTGCTTTGATACATGATAGAAAGGGCGTCTCCTTGAGACGAAATCGTGGTGGGGCTTAATGATTGCGTAGCTACGGGGGACGCCCCATATTCAAGTTCATTTCCCTGCAAAATATGGGGGCGAATCCAGGAACCAGATAAGAAAGCGACTGAAAACCATTCCCCTTACCTTGGTCTGGAACAAGCCAGGTTGTGCAATCGCATTGAGCGCGCGATGACCATCAACCGAGGTTGATCAAGGGTCACCGCACTCAATATCTATTTGTGTTTTTTCTGTTCCAGATACCCCTCCAACATCTTCACCATCAGGGGCCGGTTCTTCTCACACGGCTCGCACCTTTCCCTAACCCGCTGTTTGAAATACAATTTGGTCGAGTTCTCCGGCCATACAATCAGCGTGTTTTTTGGAGTTTTGAAAACCTCTCCATTCGATTCCACGAGAACGAAGTCCTCATCTTCCTCGAACAGCAAGATGAGTTCGCCGTTCTTGACCCAAATGGAATGGACTTCATCCAGATCCTTGACGATGCCATGAGATCGAGCGACAATTTTGCCTTCCTCGATGAAGAGCTCGCGCTTTTTTATGAAAAAGCCTTCCTCAGACCGGTCGAGGAGATACTCGTCTCCCTCAAAATCCTTGATGAGCGATTCAAAGTCCTTTTTTACTGCTTCGATGGACTCTTCGACAGATGTGATGTCTCGGTACACGATTGTGACATTCGCCGGTTTATCCTCGCCTTGATACTCGATGTGCATTTCAAGTGAGTCGACTGCCAGACAACCCACCGACATCGGCATCAGCCCGACTATCATGAGGAGCAATACCCATTTCATTTTGCTACCTCCTTTTTAAGCATCTTGGTGGGATTCGAGTGCGAGAAGCAGCGTTCCTATTGGGATTCTCTCACTGCTCTGCCGGTATCTGCGGAGAGTATGGAGCGCACTGTCGAAATCAACTTCATTTTCTCCGACTCCAGTTCGCCGCGAATAACCGGCGGCTCCGTAGATCGTTTCTCCGGTCACTGCCATCCCCATGCTGGGCAACTCCGACTTCAGCTGCGATAGCGTCCGCGCGAGATGTTGAGCGATATGTCCGTGCCGGGTGTGAGCCCGCTTCATATGTTTCACCGTATTGATGAGCAGGTCCACAGAGACGGATTCTCTTAACATCATCTCTCGCGAACGTTCGTTCATCAGTGCAGTGGTCAGCCCCTGGAAGTCAGACCGATGAAGATAATCCTCTATTGTGGGGCCTCTGTGAAAACGCGTGTGGTGCGTGCTGATCGCGAGAAAAACGGCAAGAGCAGCGACGGCCACAGCGGCGGTAGCGCCGACAATGGCATACCGAGCTCGGAAACCAATCCGGCGTGATGCTATCCATTTACGACCGGATGTTGAATGACCGTTATCCTTCACACGATCGGTAACTTCCCGCAGGAATTGCTCATGGAACTCTTGCGGCAAGTCCAGTGGCGGCACCTGGCGCGAAAGCTCGAGGAGCTTTCCATATTCTTTCGCCAATTTTTGGCATTTCGGGCAATTCGAGAGGTGAGCCTCCGCCCGGCGGCGCTCATCGGGATCCAGTTCTCCGCCTGCAAGCAGCGGCAACAGCTCTTCAACCTGCGCACATTTCATTTGATATCCTGCTTTCTTCGAACTATTTGAAATTCAGCGGAGTTTCGGGCCGAGCCATTTTCTCAGGTTCTTCCTCGCCTGATGGAGCGTGACGAGTACGTTGGCTTCGGAACAGCCGAGGATCTCCGACGTCTCTTTGACCGAGAGGCCTTTGATATCGCGGAGCACAAATACGGCTTTTTGTCTCGGCTTCAAGCGCTCTGCCATCTTCAATACAAATCGGGCAAGCTCGCGGTCACTTACAGCTCGTTCTGGATCGATCGGAGAGATGGACTCTCTCTGGAGCTCCCCGGAACTTAGTGAGAGCCACCGAAACCTTTTTCGTCTCCGCAATTGGTCGATGCACAGGTTCGTCACTGTTCGGGCGAGATAGGCGAAAACCTTTCGTTCCTCGACAAAGCTGATTTTCTTTTCCCAGAATCGAACGAACGTCTCCTGAGCCATGTCTTTCGCCTCTTCCAGGTCCCCGAGCATTCGGTGCGCGATGCTCAAGATCCGGCGCTGATACCGCACCACGATTTCCGGGAAATTCGGCGGTCGGGCGGCATCGCTCTGCATGAGGCTTCTTTCTTTCCGCTGGCTGAATCGAATCGGCGTTTGCCTTTTACAATTGGTATAACGAACTGGACGCGCAAATATTAATTGTTTTCTTGCACGGGACCTTGCGGATGAGGCCGATCCGACGGAGTTCGGATGTGGCAATGAGTTGAGGCCAGGGGGCCCGAAGGATCCACCGGCTCGGGATGCCGACCGAAAAGGCCCGGGTGATGGTTTTCGTACACGCTGTCTTCAATCCGTGGGGTCGTTGGGCTTATGGCACCGAACGCAAAGATCGATATTCGCTGAGCGAGGATAGATAAATATGTCGCTCAGCCATCACCACTCGATCGACCGGCGTGTCCCGAAGCCCGGCCCAAGAAGGAGCGCGTTCAGCAGCATGCGTTCACCACCATGGAAGTAACCACGATAATTCGGTTGTGTGGCGAACAGGATCACCTGCCCTTTGCCCAGCGATTCCCGTGCCGCGTAAACAGTCTGGCTCCAGCGGTCTCTCGCTTCGGGCCAGAGAAGGCCGGACAATCTCAGGTGGCCGGGTCCGGCAAACCTCCCTGCAACCTGCGTTGCCCCTTTGGCGAGGTAGGCATAGCTCGAATAAACCAGCGCAGGCACAGTCGATCGGCATCCATAAGCCAGCCAGTGCTCCGGGTCGATTTCGGCAGACAATATCGATCCCCGGGGAAACAACTTGCGTGCTTTTTCGTCCGACAGTTTGAGGGCTTCGAAGTCGATCGTTGGCTTTTCATCTTTGCTCTCTTCCGGCTTGTCTTCCCGCGCTTCCCACACATCCAGGCTGTCCACGCGGGGAGCTTCGGCTTCTTTTTCCGCTTCTAGCGCCGATTCATAGGAGGAGATATCCTTGAGCACCTGGCGCTTCTGTCTTACAGAGCTGATGGCTACCGATGTGTCCGCCAGAAAAGCCGTGCCGGCGCCCAGCGCAATGAGCGTTCCCCCATCTTTCAACCAGTCTTTGAGCTTTGAGATTTCGTCATCCCCAAACATCCTCTTGTATACCTCCGGGCCACCCCAAGCGGATGGAAGGACGAGCACATTGTACTTTCCGAGATCAATTCGAGAGATCGAAGATGCATCCAGCGTCGAGGACCGGAGGCTGAGCCCGACGTCGAGCAGGTGCCAGACTGCACCGAAGCTCGCGGTGGAAATGCCGCCGCCCCCCAGAACCGCGATTCTCGGCTTTTCCAAAAGGGTAAATTCGTCTCCTCCGAGATCGGCGCCTGATGCGGCGAGTGCCGTGTTCACGCCATGAAATACAACGCCTTCATCCGCCGCTATTTCCTCCAGATATTCCTCCTTCAAATTGGGATTCGCCTCGAGCCGGATGAGATAGCTCCCCTTGGGAAACTGCGTATCTTCTACCTCGAACGGTTTTTTCGCACACCACACCTTGTAGCCCCGGTCGAGCAGCTTGGACAGCGCGCGGTAAGAGCGATCGTCCGCTCCATCGAACACATAGCCGTAGCCCGGCGATTTCCCTTTGACACTGCCGATACGCTGGGGAAGAACGAATCGCTCCGTCTTTAACCGGGGCAGTTTTTCGGCGTAGTAGGCTTCGAGGTTGTATGCGAGCGGCAGCGACCACGCGGTTACTTCGTACAGTTTGGTATCATTATGTTTGAGGATCTCTTTCCTCTCTTTCTCTAGGAAACCGGTTTGGAGCCGGATGTCAAAAGTGAGGATCGTTTCGATCAAGTGACGGAGTGGTTGGTTCAGAGGTACGATCAATGTTCCCTTGGGAAGTTTGAGCCCTCGCTTTTCCACTCCGGTGCTGGATTGCGCGCGCTGGACTTCAAACTCGCTTTTCGCCTCGAGTAGTTCTATCTTCTGGTATTGCAGTGTTTCGGCAAAGCGGGAAAGCCGGCTCTTATTCGGTCCGGGAGGGAATAGAAACGCATCGGTTTTCGGGCTGCTTTTCTTGCCTATCGTTCCACCGACTGCCCTTTTCTTCTCTCGGTAGAAGTCCTCGAGCAGCGTTTTGCGATTCGAAGCCACCGTTGCGATGTTTGCCATCGAGCTCACGAACTGGTGATGCACCGATTCGCGAAATGTCATGACAGTGCCATCCGGACGTTTGATCTGTGAACCATCCGTTCCAGCCTGCTCGTAGAGCATCCCGACCGCACCAATGTAGATCGACCATGAGCTGCCGTAACCGGGATAAAGCTCCTCGTTCCACTCACGCGTGTAGTAGCTCCACCCGTACCGGTCGAGGGCGGCACCCTGATCCCTGGCAACAATGTCCCACCATTTGTGGATGTGACGGATCATGAACGGGTTGAAAGGCTCGCGGGGCGGCGAGAAGAGATATGTGGCCGTTGGCCCCATTTCATGAGAGTCAACCACGAGCTGGGGATGCCATTCGAGCATCTCGGGCACTTTGCCTCGGGTTTCCGGGTGGACGAGCGCGAACCAATCTCTGTTGAGGTCGAAAAGATAGTGATTGCCCCTGCCCGAGGGCCACACACCCCTGTGGTGCAGACTCTGGATATCCGTGCTTGGGATCGCGCTGTTCCAGGCGTTGAGCTGGGCAATCCATCGGGTCCGTCCATCCGGATTTTGGAGGGGGTCGATGCAAACGATGGTGTTGTCTCGAATCCTTCGCGAGGTCTCATCGGTGCCGGCGAGAAGCTGGTAGGCCAGTTGAATCGCTGCGTCGGTGCTTGATAGCTCATCCCCGTGAATCGAGTAAGCCATCCAAGCGACCGCCGGTGTGTCGTCGATGATTCGCTTTGCCTCGTTTTCGCTCTCGAGGAGCCGCGGATCGACAATTTTCGCAATTCGCTCTCGAATTGCCGTTAGATCATTCGCATTCTCTTCCGAGGTAACTGTCATATAGAGAAGTTTACGTCCCTCGAACGTTTCGCCGTATTCGTAAAGGCCTGCGTTGGGAAATGTTTCGGCCAAATATGAGAGATAGCGAATGACTTCTTCATGAGTGACCGGCCTCGATCCGATTTCGAGACCAAGAAATTCACCGGGAGATTGGATGCCTTTGAGATAAGTTCCGTCTGGATAGAATGGAACATCATAGTCACCCAGGCCGGGTGCGGTGTGCGTCCTTTGAGTCTGAGCATTGAAAGATGGCGACAGCAGCAGTAAAAGCATTAAGGAGAGCAGTGCGCTTATCTTATTCACATCGGCTCCTTTCGGATACATTTGGTGGAAATGGGTTTTCCGTATGAGCTAGCGGTACTTCCGGTAAATCTCTTTGACACGCTCTATGGGGAGCGCTTCGACGCACCGGCCTTTGAAACCACAAACCGTTGTGGCACGGAACAGGGCGTTGTAGATCGCTTCCTCCACCGCTTCAACGGTAGCGAGGAAAAGGGGCGACATCTGGTCGTTTCTTGTAAGTGTTGATTTTTGTGTTGGATCTTTCGACGCGTGAGGGATCCGATTTTCCTTCGCAGTTGAAAACGTCACGACAAAATCGCCGCTTCCGTTGCTCGCGAAACCACCTGTTCGTACAAGACCGAACATCGCGCGTTTTGCCATTCGCTTCAGATTCCGCGGCGAAACAGGGGCGTCTGTGGCGACAATGATCATGCAAGAGCCCTCTTCCTGGGGCTCGACATCATTTTTCATATAGTATTGTCCGAGTTCCTGCCCTACAGGGACACCGTCGATTGTCAAGACACCGCCAAAATTCGCCTGGACGAGCGCTCCTACTGTATATCCACCTCTGGACTCCGGAAGCACTCGCGAAGCAGTCCCGATGCCGCCTTTGAATCCAAAGCACCGCGTCCCGGTTCCCGCACCTACGCTCCCTTCCTCCACGGGTCCGCTGGAGGCTTTCTTTAGGGCGTCGAATACGTGCACCTGTGTGACGGATCGCTTACGAATGTCGTTCAAGAATCCGTCGTTGGTTTCACCAACTACCGCATTTACGGAAAAGACATCCTCATTCCCTCGCTGTTCGATTACGCTGGAGATGAGTGCGTCGGCTGCGAGGCCGACATTCAAGGTGTTCGTGAGGGCGATCGGCGTTTCGAGATTTCCCAATTCATCGACCTGGAGAAATCCCATCGCCTTGCCAAAGCCGTTACCCACATAGACTCCGGCAGGCACTTTTTCCCTGAATACGTTTCCTTCGTGCGGTATGACGACGGTAACGCCGGTTCGAACGTCATCGTTTTTCCATACCGTTACCGAGCCGACGCGCACGCCCTGCACGTCGGTTATAGCATTCCATTTGCCGGGCTGGAGGATGCCGGGAGTGATCCCCACGTTCCGGCATCTTGGCCGGTCGTTGTTTTTGTCATGCATGGCCTTCTCCGGAGAAAGTGGAAGACAAAGATATACGAGTGCAATAGCCAGAAGATTCATCGAGCCGCTCGGCCTATTAGAGTTTCGGTTTCTATGCTCAAGGGAAATTCTCTGTCGACGGTTACCGCCTGATGATATGGGATTGCCCGGTAATCGGCAATACCGAAACTCCCCTCGGCCGGATGCCCATCACTCCGGCGAGGCGCTTTCTCAGAAGCCGGTCGGAGCGGGCAATGGGAATTCAGCTTTCAGAAGGCGCTGAGCGGTGGAAGCGGATGCCTGGTGGCCGCTATAGATGCCTTGCAAGTTACTTTTTGACAAGTGTTTGACAAGATTGATGCGATAATGTATTTTATTAAGCTCACATCTTGAATTGTTCGAATATCATCTTATCAATTGTTGGCGTTACCCTTGGTAATCCTAATTCAGGCGAGTTGACCATGAAAAAGTACATGCGCATTCACGTTGGCCGGTCCGTGGCACTCATCGCCGGGCTGCTCGTATTCGGGGCTCAGGTCCAAGCTGCAAGATCTGCTCAGGAGCAGAAAGCGGCCCGCTCCGAAGTCGAAAATCCAGACAGCACAGAAGCCTATCCGAAGAAGAGATCGAGCCGGAGCGGTTGGGAACGCGTTGTTTCGTTTCCGGGAAGGATAATCTATTTGCCATTGAAAATCGTTTTCAAGGGAGGATCGGGTTTGGCCGGCTGGGTGGATGACAGCAAGATCATTCCAAAGACGGTTGACTTTCTGACGTCAGATGATGGAAAGCGGGGTCTATATCCGACGTACTCCTCCCGATCCGGGGCCGGAGTCAAATTCTTTCAAAAGGATCTGTTTACCGAAGGATCGAGGTTCCAGATGAAGGCAACGGTCGGTTTGAGGAGCCGGCAGCTCTATGAGATATACCTGAAGCGCGTCAGGCTTTTCGGCAGCCCCGTATGCGGGGAAATTCGCGGCAGGTACAGGATGCTCTCCGATGAAAACTTTTTTGGAATCGGTCCGGAGACCATTGATGGTGACAAGAGCAACTTTGCCCACGAGCGGGTCGAGGCGCTGGCGTCGCTATCGGCGGAGTTGGGTGCGAGAGTCAACCTCGGTCTCCAGTTCGGTTTCGATCATAACAACATATTGCCGGGTCACGACAAGAGCCTTCCATCCACAACGGATCTGTTTACGAGAGACACGCTTCCCGGTATGGAAACGGAAATCCGGATGGGGTGGGCCGGCCTGGTACTGCAATATGATTCGAAGAACCGGATGGGAAATCCTTCAACGGGCGCCGAAGCAATGATCCGCGGCGATCTGTACCGCGAGGTTGATGATGACCGGTTTGGCTTCTGGAGAGCGACTGTGGATCTCACTCGGTATCTCCATCTCTTTTATAACCGGGTTCTCGTTTTCAGGATAGCAAGCGAGATGACGGAATCCCTGTCGGACCGGGAGGTACCTTTTTTCTATCTTAGTGAGTTCGGGAGCCAGGAGACCATCCGGGGGTACGACCGGGGGCGATTCCGTGATAATGATCTGATACTTGGCTCTGTGGAATATCGCTACCCAATATGGCAACGAATGGATGCCATTTTGTTTTTCGATGCGGGAAAAGTAGCACCCGATATGTTCGATGATCTATCAAAAGGTGATCTCCAATACGCCTATGGCGGTGGGTTCCGGATATGGTCCGGTGAAGGGCTCGTAATGAGAATCGAATTGGGCAAAGGACTCGATAAATTCCGGTTCCATTTCAACCTCAACTAGCAGGTGGCCAGGCATGATGAAGAATTACATGAAAAAGAGTGTTTTGAAAGTTCTCGATTACAGCGGGACTATCGCTCTGTACGGAGCACTATTGCTGCTCTTGACGATCTCAGTGGGGTGTGGTGGGCCGTCGCGCTTTCAGCCTCCGCCAGCCCTTCCCGATGACCGCATGGATATCCCCCAACCAAGGGAGAGCGAGATAAACATAGTGGCCGATTCCTTCGACATGCAGGTTACGGAGCAACTCGATCAACTCCTGGATTTTTCGCGACACTTCAGAAAATTGGCGGGCCGGCCAAAGCAGTCGATGAACGCAGATGCCTTTGGCGAGGTACCCAGTTCGAGCTGGTTCACCAATCGTAATGCCGTGCACCGAATGACCATCGAGGAGATCAAGCGGGGCCCGGACACGGGCACGGGCCCGGATATGGAAAATGTCTGGAATGTGGTCAGCGCGAAAGCGGAAGGTGTTACCCCGGGATTTCAAATTGTGGACGGCCGGGGCGATCGTTATTTGATCAAGTTCGATCCCCCGGGTCATCCGGAATTGATCACCGGCGCCGAGGTTGTTTCGACCAAACTTCTCTACGCGGCTGGGTATCATGTTCCGGAGAACTATGTGGTGTATTTCCATCCCAGGATCCTCCGACTCAAAGAAGAGGTGAAATTCACCGACAAAAAGGGAAGAAAGCGATTTATGACCCAGGCCGATCTCGATGAGATAATCGAAAGACTGGATCGTCTACCGGACGGCCGTATTCGCGCTGTTGCGAGCAAGTTCTTGAAGGGAAAACCGCTTGGCCCTTTCAAATACAAAGGAATCCGCAAGGACGATCCGAACGACATCATACCGCATCACCACCGGCGCGAGCTTCGTGGGCTCAGAGTAATTGCCGCATGGCTGGCGCACTTCGATACGAAGTCCAGCAACTCACTCGACATGTACGTCACCGAAGGCGGCCGGAGTTACGTGAGGCATTATCTCATTGATTTCGGCTCGACGCTTGGGGCGGGAGCTCGTGGACCCGTCAAAAGGCCCACCGGACATGAAAACTTTTTCGATCCGCATGAAATAACAAAGAACGTTTTCACCTTGGGCCTGTATGTACGGCCATATGAAAAAGCCCCCGATCCGGAGTATCCCTCTGTGGGTCGTTATGATGCGGAGCTGTTTCACCCGCACAAGTACAAGCCATACGTACCCAACCCGGCTTTCGAAAACCTCACCGGAAACGACGGATTTTGGGCGGCAAAGATCGTGATGTCTTTCACGGACGAGCAGCTGGAAGCAGCCGTCGCTGCAGGCGACTACTCGGACCCGAACGCCGCTGCATACATTCTGCGTATGCTAATAGAGCGCCGGAACCTCGTGGGACGGTACTGGTTCAGCCGGATGAATCCCCTGGACGGGTTCGAGATTCGTAGCGCTTCCAGCGGTAAAAGCGAATTGTGCTTCGCCGACCTTGCTAATGAAGGGGGACTCGAATCCGGATCGGAGACCCGATATAAGTACGAACTGCTGAAAGGTGGGCAAACCATCGTCTCCAATGATGAAATGGCGGCTTCAACATGCCTCGAATTGCCGGTCGACCCGGGTTCGGACGAGACTTATTTCGAAGCCAAGATCCAAACCCGCAGAGGCAGCAATGCCGGATGGAGCAAATGGGTGAAAGTGTTTATCGAATTCGATCGGGCGTCGGGCGAATACGTCTTGCTGGGGTTGGAACGCGAGGAATAGCCGGGTGCTCGAATGAGAACACAGCCAGTGCATCGGAAAATTGTAACGATCATCATCGCTTCGCTTCTACTTGCGGGAAGCGCCGGATGCGCAAGCAAAGGGCTCGTTCGGGAAAAGTACCCGGAAGAGTTTTACCGCGTTCCAAAGCTCCTGCCGGACGGTCCTCAGAAGAACAATCCGAAATTCGTTGTCATCGGAGACAACCAGGCGGGCTGGCGCGGCAAGGAGAAGTTCGTCAGAAAGAAAAACTGGGCCACGTGGAAAATGGCCATTATCCCATTCTATCAGTTGTACTTGATAGGTAACGGGATTGTGGGAGGCGTCAACTGGTGGAGACACGCGCCGGACTACGGTAAGAAAGAGCGTTTGATGGTTCGCGATGCGATTTATGCCGAAGCGAAGCGTTCGAAGGTGGATTTCATTTTGAATGTGGGGGATATCGCCGCACACGACGGGCGCAGACCCAGCCACTGGAAAATGTTTTTGCAGGAAAACAAGGAAAAGCATCCCTTGCTGGAGGAAGTACCGTATCTCCCCACCGCGGGAAACCACGATCGCACCAACGATGAAATTTATGGTTTGCCCAACTACCGGGCGATATTCGATTATCCGCGGTTTTACGTGGTGGATTTTCCGGATGCGGCGCTTTTTGTGACGGATTCCAATTTCATTCTCGACCAGGAGCAGGAAGTCGACGACGATACTCAGGATGCGCTTTTCGAGAAGTGGTTTGTTTCCGACGTCACTTCCGGTGAGCCCGCATGGTTGGAGCGCGAGCTGCGCGCGCGCAAGAACGTCTTCAAAATAGTGGCCTTTCATCATTCTATCTTATCGTTTGGAGAACACAATTCGGATTGGACAAATCCCTCTTGCGGCCGAAACCTCGGTGAGAAGCGAAAGAGGCTAATCGAGCTGTTCCAACGAGAAGGCGTTCAGCTGGTCTTCTCCGGACACGATCACTTCTATCAGCACATAGTTATCGGAAGCGCTGGCGATAAAAGCGGAGAAAATGAGGTGATACACCTCGTTGTGAGCAGCGGTGGAGGGGCTCCGATTCGTGAGGTCTCTGAAAGGGTAGTCGAGGAGTGCCATCAGCGCTATAATGAGCAGGTAGTGAGCTGTCAGCTCGTCAATGTGGCAGAAGTGCATCACTACTGCCTGGCTGAGGTCTCCACTGAGAACTTGACAGTAGAGACATTCGCAGTAACCGGGGACCCTGAGCAACCGATCAGATTGCTGGAAAAGTTTCAACTGGAAAGAGCCCAGATCGCCGGTAGGGAAGGATCACGGTGAATCGGATTCTGAGATCATTTTTCGATATACGCAAGGGTGAGTACACGCTCGCCCTGCTGATGGTCTTTTATTACTATTTTATTCTCGTAACGTATTACTTCCTCAAACCGGCCAGGGACAGCCTTTTTCTGGTCAAGCTGGGTGCGAGCCAGCTCCCCTTGGTATTCATTCTCATCGCAATTGTCGTCGTTCCCATTACAACGATCTATTCGAAGGCCAGCAGGTCCCTCAGACTGAATCAGCTCCTCGCGTGGACAACGATTGTTCTGATTCTGAATCTCATCATCCTTCGATGGCTTCTGACATTGGAGCAGGGCTGGATTTTCTACTTGTTTTACATCTGGGTGAGCCTATACGGGGCGTTGACAACATCCCAGTTCTGGCTTTTTGCAAACGCAATTTTCGATGCAGGGCAGGCGAAGCGTATATTCGCGCTGATTGGCCTTGGAGGCATACTCGGCGCAACGACGGGGGGGGAAGTCACCAGCCTCATAATCCGGAACTTCAATGTCAAGACCGAGAATCTCCTGTTCATCTGCATGGGAGTATTGTCTCTCACTCTGGTGCTGTTGAATGTCATATGGGCGGTCAAGCGGAGGGAGGGAGAACCTCGAAAGGCGCCCGTGCGTAAGTCGAGATACGGCGAAGAGAAACGCAAGGAAAGTTTCGCAGATATGTTTCGGATGGTTCGCCGTTCCAGGCATCTGGTATTTATTGTCGGCATTATAGCGACGGCCATGATGACCGCGTCTTTTGTGGATTTTCAGTTCAAAGCAATATCGGTGGACGCTTTCCCTGCAAAAGAGGATCTCACGTCCTTCCTCGGTAAGTTCTATGGGCGGTTGAGCATCGTGTCGCTGCTGCTTCAATTTTTGTTCACCAATAGATTCATTCGTCTCCTCGGGGTCGGTGGCGCTATTTTCTTCCTTCCGGGAGGCCTTCTCTTCGGATCGATAATGGTGTTTTTGTACCCGGGTTTGTTATCCGGTGTTCTGCTTCGGGGAACGGACGGCAGCTTCCGGTATTCCATTGATAAAACTGGACGCGAACTTCTCTTTCTGCCGGTGCCGCTCGAGATCAAAAAAAGAACAAAGCTTTTCATCGACATGTTCGTGGACAGATGGTTCCGCGGTCTTGCGGGTGCGTTCCTGTTGCTTTTCACGCTGGTTCTCCATCTTTCTGTCAGGCAAATCAGCATCGTCGTGTTCGTGTTGCTTGGCGTCTGGATGACTCTGGCACTTTTCATTCGAAAGGAATACGTGAACGCGTTCAGGAGCGCGTTGGAGAAGCGCGCGATCAATCTCGATGAACTCCGGATCAATCCGGAGGAGTCGAACACATTGAAAACTCTGATAGCGGCTCTCCAGAGCGATAATGATCGTCAGGTAGCCTATGCTTTGAACATGTTGAGCTCGGTGAGGGATAGAGACCTTGTATCTGCAGTCAAACCCCTGCTGAAACACGCGTCAACGGAGGTTCGCATCAAAGCAATCCAGGTCCTTCACAACCAGGAGAACGGCGACCTGGTACCGGAAATGGAGCCTCTTTTGAAAGACAAAGATTCCGAAGTCCGTCTCCGGACAATGCAATTCTTGTGTTACAACTCTCCCGATGGCGCTGTAGAGGTCCTTGACCGTTACCTCAAAGATTCCGATCCTCTCGTACAAGCCGCTGCGGTGGTTTGCGCGGCAGAGTGTGATGGTTTCGATGAGGATCGCCTCGCAGAGACGGGTGCAGTTGAATCTTTGATCGCACGAGAAGGTAAAGAAGGGGAAGCCTGCCGGATCCAGGCGGCGAAAGCTCTGGCATCGGTTCGTTCTCCCGCCTTGAGAAAGTTGCTGCTCGAGCTCCTTGATGATTCCTCCCCGGCGGTCGTGAAACAAGCCATCGAAAGCATCGGCAAAACTCAGGATCGCGATCTCGTTCCGAGTCTGTTGGTGAAGCTTTCTGATAGTAGATATCGCGCGGATGCGCGCGGAGCCTTGGCCGCTTACGGGGATCGCATCCTGGGAACGCTGAGCGACCATTTCCGCGACGATAGGGTGTCCCTCGCTGTGCGCCGCAGCGTTCCGCGCGTAATGAGGGAAATTCCAACTCAGTTAGCAGTGGATACTCTTACAATAAACCTTGATGTTACTCATCCTCAGCTGAAATATCATGTTGTCAGGGCCCTCAGCAGTTTGAGAAGCAAATTCCCGGATTTACGCTTTAAGGAAGACAAGGTTCTGGAAGCGCTGATTGAAGAAACCAAATCATACTACGAGATTCTTCAAATACTACACGTTCATCGCAAAACAGATGACGATCCTGCTTCCCGGCTCCTGGGGAAAGCATTGGAAGAGAAGCTCGACTCGAATCTCGAACGCATATTCCGTTTGCTGGCTCTGCGGTACGGGCCGTCGGACATATACAGTGCCTATCTTGGTATCATAAGCGGGAGAAAAGAGCTTAGGGCCAGTGCCATTGAATTTCTCGATAATGTGTTGGGCAAAAATCTCAAGAAGTATCTTATCCCGATACTCGACCAAGTTTCTATTGAGGTTACCGTACGAAAGGGGCAGGATCTTTTTCAGCTCGAGATAAAAGATCTGGATCACGGCCTCGAATGCTTGATCCGAGGAGACGATCCATGGCTCAAGTCCTGCGCGTTGTTTGCTCTAGGGGAGTCGCCTCGAGAGAATCTTTTGGATTTGGCTGAAGAAGCTCGGAAAGATCCGGATCCGATCGTCCGCGAGACCGCCGGTTATGCAATCGCCCGTGTGCGCGGTTGAAACGCTCCGAGAACCAGCCTTCACAGCGGGTGGGTAGCATCGTATGTTTAGGAATCAGAGAGGATCGAAAAATGTTTACCACGATCGAAAAAGTGATATTCCTGCAAAATGTGGATGTTTTCTCTCAAGTGCCAACCGAGCAACTCACCTATTTGGCCGCGATTGCAGAGGAGATTACAGTTTTGAAGGACGAAGTTGTCTATAATCAAAACGATCCTTCTGATGCACTCTACCTGATTCTCGATGGGAGCATTCGTCTACACCGGAAGGGTCAGGAGATCACGACAGCCGGTTCGAAAGATGCTTTCGGAACCTGGGCGCTGTTCGACGAGGAGCCCCGGGTGGCGACGGCCACGGCCATCGAGGATACGAGGCTCCTCCGTATTGATCACGATGATTTCTATGAGCTTCTTGCGGATAACGTGGAGATCACCCGAGCTGTTTTAAGAACGATGGTGCGGCGACTTCGGGGTTTGATCGAGCGGGTGAGGGTTGAACCGCCGCAGGGCACATCCTAGCGTTCGACGAGCGCTCGCTTCGATAAACCCCATCGTCACCAAGAAACCTCCAATTTTTCGTCCATTTCATGGACAGAAGGAACCAGTTATAATGTTTTCACGCAAAAAAGAAATGAAGCTCCTCCAAGAATCGGAGGAAAAGTATCGCAAGATGATCGAAAAAGCGTACGATGCGATCTTCACCGTTGATGCGTCCACTGCGAAAATCCTGGAAGCCAACCCGAAAGCTGAAGAAATAACGGGCTATGCGGTGGAGGAACTGGTTGGAATGAATGTCTGGGATGTTCATCCTCCAGAGGAAGAAGGAGCCGTTAAGGAGTTATTTGATCGCGTATCGGAAACCGGCGTCGGTGAATGCAACGAGCTCCATTTCCTGAAGAAAGACGGTTCGCAAGTGGTCGTTGATATCAGCGCATCCGTCGTTGCCTACGATGATAAGAAGGTTATTCAACGAATCTGCCGGGATGTCACAAGCCGAAGAGAATTGGAGAAAAAGAACGAATTTCAACGTAGGTATTACGAGCAGATTTTTGATTTGGTGCCTATTGGTCTGGGTGTGAAAAAGGATGTAGATACGGACCCAAAGGTGGATTTCGAGAATAAAATGCTAAGGGACATGTTTTATGGGGACCTCGAAGACACATTTCATATTCGGTGGCATCAATCTCCGGCTTTGATGGCCGTACCCACGAAATCGTATCTCGAGGAGACGGGAGCCTATGCGGAAGAACGCTCCTACCCGGATGGCAGGATATTTCTTTTCACATTGAACTATTTTATGAATGAAGAAGGATCGTGGTGCGAGGTGGCGATTGCGCAAGACATTACCAGTCGCAAGCGACTGCAGGAGAAGCTGATAAAGGCGAATGAAGAATTGGAAGATAAGGTTGAAGAGCGGACGAAGGAGCTCCGGCAAAAGCAAGCTCAGCTCATACAAGCAGAGAAAATGGCTGCTCTCGGAAATTTGGTTGCGGGCGTTGCCCACGAAATCAACACACCACTCGGCGCGATGATCAGCAATAATGATGTGACCATCCGATCCATGGAGAAACTTCATGGCATTATTGATAAACCAGAGGTAGCTTCGATGATTCACGAACATGAGGAGATACAAAAGCTCCTCGAATGCATCGATGAAATGAGCGTGGTCACAAGAACTGCTGGAAGGCGTCTTTCGAAGATCGTCAACAGTTTGAGGAGATTCGCCAGGCTCGATGAAGCAGAACTCGATACTGTAAACGTGCACGAAGGTTTGGACAGCACGTTGACACTCGTCCATCACGAGCTGAAAAATCGTGTGGAGGTTCATAAAGAATACGGAGACATTCCCAAAGTTACATGCTATCCTAACCAGCTGAATCAGGTTTACATGAACATTCTCGTGAATGCCAGCCAGGCGATAGAAGATAAGGGAGATGTTTTCATTCGTACCTATCAAAGAGATGGGTCCATCGTTATAGAGTTTCGCGATAGCGGTAGGGGCATCCCCAAGGAGAATCTAAAACGGATTTTCGATCCCGGCTTCACGACCAAGGGTACTGGTGTTGGGACGGGATTGGGGTTGTCGATCGTGTATCAGATTATCGAAGATCATAAAGGACAAATAGAAGTCGAAAGTGAAGTGGGCAAAGGCTCGACATTTCGGATTATTCTTCCGATTGCACGAGAGAGGTAGACGATTTTAGAGTGTTGCATACGTTCTCCAGAGGCGTCCGGCCACAGAAGGGGATTTTTGTAACCGTATAAGAACAACAAACAGGAGATAAGCATGGATAACGGTAAAGACCAACCTACTATCATCATCGTGGACGACGAGGAAATGGTACTGCAAAGTCTCAACTCGATCTTGGGGTTGGAGACGAGTTACAACGTGGTTTCGCACACTTCCCCGAGGGAAGCTCTCCAGTACATTGAGAGCAATGATGTGGACCTCGTCATCTCAGATTATTTGATGCCCGAAATGGACGGCATAAGCTTCCTTGCAAAGGTGCGAGAATTGAAACCACAGATACCGCGGATCATTCTGACTGGATATGCGGATAAGGAAAACGCCATAAAGGCAATCAACGAAGTTGGTCTCTTTCAATACATCGAAAAGCCGTGGGATAACGATGACCTTCTCATCATTATCCGAAACGGCTTGGAGAAGCAGAAGCTTCTCAAAGATCTTCAGGAAAAGATTAACGAAATCAACGGCGCCTACTCGGACCTGCAGAAGATCCAGAACGAAATCCTGAAGACGTTCGTCTAATCCCGGGATTTCCAAATCCGCTGAGCCTCTCATCCTCAGAGGGATCCCTTCGATTGTCCTCCACCCACCCGTCAATTTAACTTATTGTTATCATTCAAGATAGCTTTTGCATGCCTGAAAATACGCCTCTTTGTAGGTTTGTTTCCGTGATGGGTCGCATGCCGATCTCTCAGCCATAAGAGAGACGAGGGTCGGCTGATGGCCTCGGGTGATGCCAGTGAAACCTAATCCGGGTACTTACCGTACGAATGAGCTAAGAGGATAGCCCAGGTCACCAGAGCCAGATCCTATATGCAGCAGCAAGCCGTTTTTCCATCGGGATTCGATTCTGGACTCGGGAGAGGCAGGTTTTGAGTCTTTTGGCCGTGAGTAAAGGAGGGCACACATGAAACGTCGAAACCGTTTGATTCTCTCTGTAATTGCAGCCGCTCTGCTTCTTTTTTCAATAGCGGTTGCTTCTCAAGAGAAAGGGCAAATTGAGCGCAAGGGGAGCAAGTATGTAGAGTTGATTGACAAGACTTTGAAAGCGAAGAAGGGAGGGGAACTTCTGGTCGAATCGGATCTTGGATCCATAGAAGTGGAAACATGGACCAGGAATGAGGTCCGGGTGGTTGTAGAAAAGGAATACCGTGGTTCATCGGAAAGCAAGGCGAAGACGGCTTTTGACGACTATGAAGTTTATATCGAAGGAAATGGAAAAGACATCCAGGTCCGCATGGAAGCCGCCGGGGAAAGACACGAGAGACACATGGGGATTTCATTCGAGATAACCGTTCCGAACGCATACAATCTCGATCTGGAGACCAAAGCTGGCAGCATTGATATAAGCGATCTCGAAGGGAACGTCCTTGCCGAAACGTATGGAGGCAGCATAAAAGTTGGCGAGATTGCCAATGGTGATGTTGATGTCCACACGAAGGGGGGCAGCATTTCGATCGGGGGCGTTGAAAATGGCGATTGCAAGGCGCGGACTGCGGGAGGCAGCATCTCGGTTGGGGATGTCACCGGCGCGCTGGAAGTGAAGACTTCCGGAGGAAGCATCGATCTGGCGAACATCGGAAAGACCGTCGATGCCAGAACGGCAGGCGGCAGCATCAGTATCGAGAGCAGCGGCGACGATCTGCTTGCCAAGACATCTGGTGGAAGTATCCGTGTGGGAAATGTCAGCGGGAAAGCGGACGTCAGGACAGCCGGTGGGAGCATCAGCGTGGGGCCCGCCAAGGGGGACGTCCAGGTGCAGACGGCCGGCGGATCTATCCGCATTGATCAATGTGGTGGTACTGTGATGGCGCAAACCTCAGGTGGGAGCATCTCTGTGGAGGGCTCCGGAGGGCCGGTGGAGGTCAAAACTGCCGGTGGTAGCATCACGATAGACGATGCGCACGGGTATATCGAAGCGAGGACGAAGGGCGGGAGTATCGAGGCGAAGATGATGGTTGCCGACAAAGATATCGATACGCACTGCACACTGGAATCTTCGGGCGGAGAGATCACCATATGGCTCCCCCGTAATCTCGCCGCTACGTTCGATGTCGAGCTGGAGCTGTCACGGTGGGCCGACGAGGAAGAGTACGATATCATTTCGGACTTTCCTCTGGATATCAAAAAAGGTCGAAGAAGCATCACTGCCACTGGGGACATCAACGGCGGTGGATCGCCAATCCGGCTCTATACGGTCAACGGTGACATCCATATCAAGAAGCTCCGGTAGGCAAGCAGATTAATATTCCGGATAATAACAGAACAGGGCATCTATTCTCTAACGCGGATGGATGCCCCTCTCTTTTTGGCAAGCGGTAAGAGTAAGATAAATGGTGATGAGACTGCTGCTGAACGTAGTGAGCTCCCATCGCCATATGCAGCGCCGTCACATTCCGGCGCTGCATTTATTTATGAACGATTGGCGCTGTCTCCGGCAGCTGGGCTTCCGGAGCTGGCAGCACATCGGCTTCTTTCAAGCTTCTGAGAACAATCTCGTTCAATTGCCCCTTGAGACGCATAAGGACGAGGTTTTCATGATTTATCACTACAACGAAAGCAGCGTCGATCTGATTTCTCCTCTCATGGACAAGGATCCAAACCAGCTCGTCTTCCTGGCGGACCTTTACGGCGACGTCCCAGTTATCCTGCTCGACCAGCGATTTGAGCCGGGCTGGAAAGCGGAGGCCGTCCAGTGGGGGGAGCGATTTGGTATTGTAAACGGCGAGCTCCACTTTGCGGACATTTTTCAAATAAGGTCTCGCTTCTTTGGTCTCCGGGATGAAGCGAGTTACCACCCTTGCTATTCCGATCGATACAGGACCGAGTGTCAACGCCACCTCTTTGTCGAAACGGGCTTCGGGAATCTGGTTTTCGATTTCCTTTTTGAGTCTTTCGAGGCTCGGCGCCCAGAGGCAGCCTGAGAAGAGCAGCATCCCGATCGAAAGAACGGCAGCTGCGAATAAGTGGCGTTTTGACATAGTGAGTTCGCCTCCTAATCTTCACATGCGGAGGTGATAACGTTTGAGTATTCTAGTTCTGCGCACCATCGGGAGTTCTCAATCCTCGTCGATGACTCGGGCCGCATTTTTCCCTTTGGTGCGAACCTTAATCTAATCATCATCGTCTTCGTCCATGTCGCGTTGGATGTTCTCCAACGTCTTGATATCGAACTTGCGGCCCAATCTACCGATCTGCTTCGGATCGATCTCCCCAACAATGTTGATGAATACGGCTTCATTGTCTTCTTCGATCACCATGACGACCAGCCCGTTGATTTCCTCTCCAGATTTCGTCGGAAGGAGATACACGTGAACGTTTTCTTCATCGTCGCGCATGCGAACGACCGTTTCCCAGCCCTTCTGCTCGAGCTGTTTGGCAACATCTTTAATTTTCCCTGCGACTTTCGAGACATCCACATCTTCGAGAGGGAAAGCCTGTATATGGATGTACTTGAGCTTGCTTATCGCGTCGGAAAGCTCCGGATCTTCTTCTTCGGTGGCCGCAGACACAAGAGAGAGCAGCGGGCCTTTCAGAAAAACTTCCACAGTCGACTCCACTTTGCCGAAAATCCCCATCGTTTCGAAGTCAACATATCCTGGATGCTTCTTGTAATCCTCTTCTGCCATGGATGTGGCGGAAAAAGCCATGACCAAAATCATTCCAAGCACTGCAATCTTCACTCTCATTGAAAACCTCCTCATATCGGTTGGTTGATAGAGCTGCCTATCGCGAACGCCGATCTGGCTTTCGCCCGTCGAATGCTTCCTTGACGGCATGCTGCACGGGAGCCACGACACGGGGGTAAATGGCCTCGTCGACGGCATGCTGCACGGGAGTGACCACATGGGGGTAGATGGCGTCGTCACGGACGGCAAGCCCGGCGCGACGCCCAATATCGCCAATGTAGGCGAAAGTCCATTTGACTTCCTCTTTCGCGATGGCGACTGCTTCGGGGCTTATCTCTTCCATTTCCTCGGTTTTCTCGTCGGGGAGCACCGGTAACCGCCCCTGCCTGCTTATAAAAACAGTGAGGGCCAGCACGACGATGAGGGCCGTCGCAATGGTTGCCGGCCGGAGGATGCCCCAGCGCAATCGCGCCGGCCAAAGGCCTGCGGGCCTTCTCGCTGTGCCGGCATCCTCTGCGATTCCCTCCAATACAGCTTCGAGGACGCGATCGGGACACGTTTTTTGAGGGAGGCTGCCGAGAGCCTTTTTCACCTGTCCCGCCAGCGCCCATTCTTGTGCGCATAGATGGCACGATTTCAAATGGACCTCGATCGCTTGGGCTTCATCGGCGGGAAGTTCCCCGTCGAGGTGTGCCTCCAACCTCTCGAGTGCCCATTCGCAGGAATTGTCATGTTGATCGGACTGTGACATCCCATAGCCTCTGCTAAACAGTTCCCTCCACCAGCCGTCTGCGCAGCTTGCGCCGGCCGCGATGGAGATACACTTTAATCGTGCCTAGCGGTATGTCGAGAACTTCGCTGATCTCCTCGTACGTCATACCCTGGATC
Organism: Candidatus Latescibacterota bacterium; assembly: GCA_011772205.1. Taxonomy (GTDB): domain Bacteria; phylum Krumholzibacteriota; class Krumholzibacteriia; order WVZY01; family WVZY01; genus WVZY01. The sequence continues at coordinate 36,245 of WVZY01000010.1, read as the reverse complement.
TCGCGAAGGATAACGATTGCCCGGTACGGCTCCTCGAGCGCGGACAGCGCCTTTTCCAGCCGCTCCCGGATATCGATTGCATCGAGAACCGTTTCCTGCCCGCCTCGATCGGCGGCAGAGCGCACACTGGCTTCGCAGTCTTCCTCCGGTATTACCATTGCCTGGTACCGGGTCCGCTTCCTGAGAGCATCGATGCAGGCATTCCGGGTCACCCGCGTGATCCATGCGGGGAGTGTAGCAGGCTCGACTTCTTCCCAGTTTTTCCACATTCGCATGAGCACTTCCTGAGAGACATCCTCGGCTTCTTCCCGGTTACCCAGGTGGTAATACGCAAAGGTATAGATGCGATGCCGGTGCTGGTCGACCAGCTTTCTGAAACGACGTTTCATCTGTCTTTACTAACGTCCAGGAAATGTGGAAAGTTACACAGTTAGCCCGATTTTCCAGGCGCCCGGTCGAACTTGAAAGGGATTTTTTGAACCAGGATCAACACGCGCAAGTCGTCCATTATTCCGTATTCTTCTGTACATTGATATGCCAAGGCACTTCGAGGTTAATTCCCGATGAGTCTGGTGTCAACCGAGCGGAGGCTAGTCCGGTCCGGGATTCGGCGGGGCTGAGCGGTGCGTCACCGGGCCCTTACACGAAATTTCCCGGGCAACACTTCCACTTTGACTCGACGGCCGGACGTGATTATAATAAATAGGACCAGATAGGTCCTATATTTTGAGACCTATTGTGGAAAAGCGGGTCGAGGCCTTCCAGCACATCCATAACAATTTGATGATTAAGGGCTTAAAGACGGTATCGATCCAGTCGTCAAAGGGAGTTCGAAGATGATTCACCTTACTGAAAAAGCAATAAGAGCGATCAAAAGCAGCCTGGAAGAAGAGAATTTGTCCCCGGAGGATACTTATCTGAGGATCGGTGTTACGGGGGGAGGCTGCTCGGGACTTTCCTATAATCTGTCCTTCGAAAAGGAGCGCGCTGAAGACGACGCGATCGTCGAGCAGGGTGGAATAAGCCTGCTCATCGACGGCAAAAGCAAATTCTTTCTGATGGGGCTGACGCTGGATTATACATCAGGCTTGAACGGGAAAGGTTTTGTGTTCAGCAATCCGAACGCTGTTGGGACGTGTGGTTGTGGGCAGTCGTTCAGTGCTTGAGATGTTTCCGGAAGGCATGAGGAGAGACAATTAGAACCGGTGTAGACAATAAAGCTTAGGGGAACCCCGATGTTTATGCGAGGTCGTCCTCAAGAAGATGATTAAAGATTGAAGAGAAAGGGTAAAAGAGAGAGCACTGACTTATCCAAGCCGCTTAGTACGATCGGAATCCCAAACTGCAATAGAGCGTATCCTGTCGAAGAAAAACCGAACTGCTTTCGTCATAATCGAGAGCCAAACGCCGGTCTTGGGATAACCGAGTTTTCCCGTCAAATCACCGCCACGGATTCAATGTGCACCATATGCTTTCGTGGCGTTTCCTGCTTGCACAATGCTATCCGCTCATTGCGGAACTCCTGAGATCTATTTATTCACTACGTCAATTCTGTTGGAGCGGTTATGAAGTTCCTGCAGACCGGCCTGTTTGCTGCATCACAACAATAAGATGAGATTCAGATCGCTTGCAGGTTTGAGGTATTATTTATTTGACTTTGGTTATTGGGAAAACTATGGTTAGCTCCATGTCAAACGACGATAAGAAACAGGCGATAGCCGTTTATCTGAGATATTATCTCTCGATATCTATGACTTTTGTTTATCGTCAGCTGCACGGCGCTGCCAGCCGATTTCGTCCAATTGTTCTCACATCATCGCTTTCCAATCTCGACATCTTCCCGTATGAACCTATCTATGCAAAGGAATGGAATTTTTTCGATAGGGTTCAAAGTCGCTTGGAAAGACTTTTGAAACGGAAATATGCCGCGCTTCCCCCGATTCATATTCGGTATTGGAAACGGATTGTCAGGGAGCAAAAAGTCCGTCTGATACATGCGCACTTCGGTCCGTATGCGCTCGAAATTCTCCCCGTGGCGCGGGCGATGAGAATTCCCCTTGTAGCAACTTTCCATGGTTTTGAAGCTTCGATGCTGCTGAGAAATCCGATATATGTCGCCCAGCTGAGGGAACTGTTCGATTACGCAATTATTATTGCGGTTTCTAGAGGAGTGGCGGAACGACTTATCGGCGTTGGCGCCGACCGATCCCGGCTGGTCGTGCACTACATCGGGGCTCCAGTGGAGAACTTCCGGTATGTGGAGAGAAAGGCGCCCTCTGAAAAAGTAAAAGAGGGGCTGCCAATCGAATTTCTTCAGGTATCAAACTTCGTTGAAAAGAAAGGACATCGCTACACGATCGAAGCATTTTCAAAGCTGTTCTCGAGATATTCAAATTGCAATCTCACGCTTGCCGGTGATGGCCCGCTCCGCGGGGAGATGGAAGCCTTATGCCGAAGAATGAATATTGAAGATCGCGTCCGTTTCGTTGGAAGAGTTACAACTGATCAAGCGATACGGCTGATGAGCAACGCAGATATTTTTGTTCATCACAGCGTAATATCGGAAGCAGGGGATCAGGAGGGGCTGCCCACGGTGATTGCCGAAGCGATGTCTACAGGCTTGATCGTTGTGAGCACGAGACACAGCGGAATTCCCGAAATCATCGATCATGGTGTTGATGGATTCTTGGTCGAGGAGCGGGATATCGAGGGATATCTGTCGGCTCTTGGCAGCGCGCTGGAGTGCACCGATGCGTTTGGCCGCCGTGCTGCTGAGAAGGTGAAATCAAAATTCAACTTGGACGTCCAGAACGGAAAGCTCCTGGAAATATATGACAGAGCGCTCAGTGGGCAGAAGGACCCGATAGCGCCGTGCTGACTTCAATTCCCGCCGCGGTGCTTTTGGGCCCGCATATCGAAGCGATGGCTTTGAGCATTCCAAGTACCCAGTATTCTACCAGCGAATGAGCGAAACTCTTTTTCGATACGCAATCCTTATTCAGTAATTGAGGTCAAATGGATCTGAAAGAGCAGGCGACTTCGGGACTCAAATGGTCCGCCGCATCACAGGGGACCCGGCAGATCGTGCAGTTGTTGACGACGCTCGTTCTCGCCCGACTGCTGGAACCCTCCGATTTTGGCCTTCTGGGAATGGCAATGGTGGTCATCGGCTTTGCCATATTGTTCAGAGATCTGGGAACCTCGGCGGCGGTTATCCAGAGAAAAGATCTCACAGAGGAAATGCTATCCAGCGTTTTCTGGATCAATTTGAGTTTTGGCTTTTGCGTGACTCTCATTATTTATTTCACCGCGCCGTTGGTCGCCTCATTTTATAAAGAGGTGCGTCTAACGCCGATCCTGCAGCTTCTGTCCCTCACGTTTCTTTTCGCAAGCCTGGGAATCCTGCAGCAATCCCTACTCGAGAGAGACCTCGCCTTCGGAAAGCTCGCAAGGATCGAAGCCACTTCGGTGCTCGTGGGTTCCGCAGTTGGTATCTCGATGGCTTTCCTCGGGTTTGGCGTATACAGCCTCGTGTGCCAGTCGCTGAGCAGTATTGTTTTGAACACTGCTCTTTTGTGGATTCTGAGCAAGTGGAGGCCGCGGCTTGTGTTCCGCATTAAGGCGGTAAAAGAGATCTGGAGCTACAGCGTGAATCTAACAGCATTCAGCGTGCTCAATTATTTCGCTCGGTCTGCCGACTACTTGCTCGTCGGGAGATACCTGGGTGCGGATGCGCTGGGGTATTACACGATTGCTTACAGGTTAATGCTGTATCCATTGCAGAGTGTCTCGGTCTTGATGGGTCGCGTGATATTTCCTGTGCTATCGAAACTACAAGACTACGAAGATCGCTTCCAGCGCGCCTTCTTGAAGACGGCCTCCTCTGTTGCTCTTGTAATGTTCCCCCTGATGCTCGGTGTCTTCGCTCTTGCAAGACCGTTTGTTTTTACCGTTTTTGGCGACCAATGGGGTCCTGTGGTTCCGTTGATCATGATTCTGGCGCCGGCTAGCATGATTTCGTCCATTCTAATGAATGCAGGCTCGATCTATAAGGCCAAAGGACGCACCGACTGGATGTTTCGCTGGTCCATCGTTGGCTCGACCGTTCGCATCACCGCATACATTGTCGGGCTTCGGTGGGGAGTTATCGGAGTAGCAAGCGGCTATACTATCGCTATAGCTCTTCTCGCCTACCCAACCCTTGCTATTCCGTTCAGCCTGATCCGCTTGAAAATGACCCGATTGTTGAAATCCATCTCCATGCCGCTCCTGACAGGGCTCGTCATGTTCGGTGCCGTCAAATCGCTCGAACTGCTGTTGGGCCGGCAGCTGGGCGATCTGTGGACGCTGACCACGGGTGTCGCAGCGGGGGTGGCAATCTACTTTGTATTGAATCTGCTGATGAATCGAGAGCAAACCATCGAGGTGCTCGGGGCCTTCCGGCCTAAGCCGGGCGCATAATTCCTGTCTTCACTGAGCGGCGATGCAGAAGCTCTGCGAAAGCCTGAGAGTGGCCTAAGGATTTATTGGAGGGCGTTTCCGGGGGCTTACCCGGAGCTGGGACAGCATCATCGAGGTTTCAGCCCAATCTGATTTTCCCATTTGACTGGGGCTTCCTCGCTGATTATAATAACTAAGACCAAATTGGTCCATGATTCGCCATTCGAAAATATGACTCGCAGTTACGTCTTCGCTGGGCTGGCAGCTACTCGTTTCTCATTAATTGTGAATCATGCGTTATCGGTTGATGAACCGCATGGTACGTTCACTACTTGGTTCATCTACAAACTGAACCCATTTATCTGGAGGAATCAAAAATGGCCTATGAACTACCATCTCTGCCGTACGCTTACGATGCGCTCGAACCCTATATCGATGCCCGCACGATGGAAATTCATCACAGCAAGCATCACCAGACCTATGTGAATAACACCAATGCGACGCTGGAGAAATATGCGGATCTCGACGGGAAGCCGATCGAAGATCTTCTCAAAGATCTCTCGAGCATCCCAGAGGATATCCGCACGGCCGTCCGCAATAACGGTGGCGGACACGCCAACCATATGTTGTTCTGGACGGTCATGGGACCAAAAGCCGGCGGACAGCCTCAGGGACAGCTGGCCACTGCAATAGAGGCCGCATTCGGAAGCTTCGACAAATTCAAGGATCAATTCGAGACAGCGGCCAAGACCCGTTTTGGAAGTGGTTGGGCATGGTTGAGCCGGAAGTCGGATGGAGGGCTGATCGTGACTTCGACGGCCAATCAGGATACACCGCTTTCCGAAGGGATGACCCCGATTCTCACGATCGATGTTTGGGAGCACGCCTATTACCTCAAGTACCAGAACCGGCGGCCGGAGTACATCACCAACTGGTGGAACGTTGTCAACTGGAATGAGGTTGCCCGGCGTTTTTCTGCCGCAGGCTAAGCTCGTTGAGCGTCTGCTGAGCGGGACTTCTGGAAAGGAGATAATAATGAGCAATCTCACCGAGAAAAAGTGTGTTCCCTGCAGGGGAGGAGTTCCTCCGCTGCAAGGTGATGAGCTGGAATCGCTTCACGAGGAGCTCGGTAAGGGTTGGAAAATAGTGGACGAACACCATCTCGAAAAGGAATATCCGTTCGAGAACTTTCGCCAGGCCCTCGATTTTACGAGCAAAGTGGGAGAGCTCGCTGAGGAGGAGGGGCACCATCCCGACATCTATCTTGCATGGGGAAAAGTGAAGCTGCTAATCTGGACCCACAAAATAGACGGTTTGACGGAGAGCGATTTCATACTCGCCGCCAAGGCGGATACGCTTTATTGATCTCTTTGCGTTCTGTGGAATGAGAGCGATCTATTTCGAAGAGCACGGCGGCCCCGAAGTTTTGAAGTTCGGGGATCTGCCCGATCCGGAACCCGGAAGGGGCGAGGTGCTCATGGAGGTGAGAGCCGCCTCTTTGAATCATCTCGACCTGTTCGTCCGGCGTGGGATGCCGGGATTTTCCATCGAGTTTCCTCACATCCCGGGAAGCGATGCCTCGGGTGTCGTTGCCGGTCTGGGAGAAGACGTCGGCGGCTTCGAAGCCGGTGATCGTGTTCTTCTCAATCCGTCTCTGAGCTGCGGCAAGTGTGAATACTGCATCAGGGGAGATGCGTCATTGTGCCGGACGTACCACATCATGGGGGAAACCGTTAATGGCACCTGCTGTGAGAAGATCGTGGTCCCGGCGGAGAACGTGATCAAAATCCCCGCCCATATTTCTTTCGAGGCCGCCGCGGCCGTTCCCCTCGTATTCCTCACCGCGTGGAGAATGTTGATCACTCGTGCTGCCCTTCAACCGGGCGAGGACGTCCTCATACTCGGCGCCGCTTCCGGAGTTGGGACCGCTTGCATACAAATCGCCAAAAGGGCCGGTGCCCGCGTGTTCGCGGCTGCGAGCAGCGAGGAAAAGCTCGAACTGTGCCGGCGGCTCGGCGCAGATGTGGTGATCAACTATGCGGAAGAGGATTTTGTCAAGCGCATCAAATCCGAAACGAACAAAAAGGGCGTCGATGTGTGCGTCGATTACATTGGGAAGGACACATGGGTGAACAGCCTGAAGAGCCTCGCCCGTGGCGGGCGCCTCGTTACCTGTGGGGCAACGACCGGTTACGATCCTCAAACCGACCTGAGGCATATCTTCTTCAGACAGCTCCAAATCATCGGCTCGACGATGGGCTCCAAAAACGATCTCCTTGCCCCCCTCCAGTTCCTCTTTAGAGGCGAAATAAAAGCGGCGATCGACCGCGTGATGGATCTCGAGGAAACCGCAGAAGCACACCGGCTGATGGAAAGCAGAAGCGTAGCGGGAAAAATCGTCCTGCGGGTGGGCGATAAGAATTGATCACCGTGCGGGAGCCTTGCAACCGTTTCTCACACCCTGAACAGATACTGGAACTTCACGAAGAACTGCCGGTCTGTTTGTCTGTAACCGACATCCCTTCCGAAATCGGATAGGTCGTGAGTGGATCCCATGAAGAACACGGTAAATGGATTGATCTTGTAACTCAAGAGTGGATCGATTTCGAATGCTTTTGCGAAATCGTTGTACTGGGTGATCAATCTCAGGTAGAGGCGTTTTGTAAACTGGTAAGTCAGCCTGGATCGGGCGACGAAGCCGCTATAGAATTCGGTGTTCGAATGGAGCGCCAGCATCTTCGCGTAGTCGTAATTGATGTGGATTCTCAGCTGGGATGTCGGCTTCACGGTCGTCCACAGGCTGATCGTTCTCTCGCGCCCGAGAACGGTCGGAGTCTCGCTCCTGGCTACCGAGCGGCCGATTCTCCACGATGAGCCGCCGGACAGGAATTCGGAGAACTCTGTATATGCCTCTCCCTCTAGACGGCTGATCCCCTTGATGAGCACATCCCGGAACCGTTCCGCACTCCAAAGATATGCAAGAAAAAGGCTCGTTTGCTTCTTGAAACGGATGAAGTTCTGTAACCGGAACCAGCTGTCTTTATAAATCCCCTCGTGGTTGTACTTGAGGCCCGCGTTGAAGGCCGGTTCGATGAGATCGACGACCTTATTGTTCGGTTGAAGGAGAAAACCGTTCCACAGAGTTCCAAGCCGGTAGTTGTTGCCTGTGACGAATCCATTTTCGGCCCTCAACGTTGGGGAGAGATCCTGGTACGCCAAAAATACATTCCAGTGCCTTGCATTTCTCCTGAACTGCGCATAGAGCGAAGTTCCGGTAAAGTTTTCACCGTCGAATATGGAAGTGTATTTGCCGTCACTGAAAGTGGTATCCGTGAAACTCGATGACAGATCCAGGTCATCCGGCTCCCTCGTGTAGCTCCCCCCGATCTGCGTGTCGATGTAGTAGTTTTCCTTGAATCGAATGGTCCAGTCCACTCCGAATGTGGTGTTGGATGCACTGGAGCCGTTCGTATGATGCCTGTCCGTAAAGAGAATCCCAATATAAGAGTCGGAAAGGATATCGCGTTTTATGCGCAGGATGTTCGAAATGGACTTGCCGCCGGCGGCCAGCTCGGTCCAGTCATCGAACGGGACGATGAAGGGCGATATTTCATCCCGAGCAAGAACGTAGCCGATTGTGTATTTGCCCATTTTCCCGGTTAGCTTGGCTGCAACGGTGGGATCGTTGATGGTGCGCGTATAAACGACATTGTAGTGCGTGCGAAAGATGTCATATCCTTCGAGGAAGAAAGGTCTTTTTTCTGGAAAGAAAAGGGCAAACGTCGTGTTGACGTCGATCTGAGCGGCGTCCGATTCCACCTGGCTGAAGTCCGGATTGTATGTGAGGTCCGCTGTGAGGTTCGACGTGATGCCGTATTTTACTCCGAGTCCCCAGTCACCCTTGACCTTACCATCGACAAATCTCGAGTCGGGATCGCGTGCGTCCTCGAGGCTGCTCGCTTGGGTACCGATCGCGTACGGTAGAAACTCGAGGTTCCTCCCCTTGTTCACGCCTACGATACCTTTCATCGTGCCGGCCTGGCAGAAGAGACAGTTATCATCTCGTGATATCGGCGCCCAGGAGATCTGCTCCCTGCTGTCGCGAGGGCGAATCCTAAGGACATGGATACGCCACTCCTGCTCCTCTGCATCGGGGAAGCGGAGGCTTCTAAATGGAATCGCCATTTCTGCGGTCCATCCGACAGAGTTGATCTCGCCGGCGGCCTCCCATATCGTATCGAAGCTCTCGTCCTCAACACTGGGTGTTCGGCTCAAATCCCCTTGGATACCGTGCGGATTGACGAAGAACTCGTAACCATTTTGCTGGTCATTGAATGTGTCGAGTATGATTCCGACGAAATCGTCATCGAAAATCTCGTCACGGTCACAAATCGATGCACGGATCTGGTTGGTGTCGTGATCGTAGCAAATGAAACCTAAATAGAAATTTTCGGTGTCATACGCAAAAAAGGCTTCTGTTTTGACTTTTGGTCTCTCATTGTCACCGGGACTGATTTCGACGAAGTTGTCGAGTCTTGCTGCCCGTTTCCAGATCGGCTCATCGAGCTTCCCGTCGATCTTCACTGTCCGCAAAATCTTCGGTATCGAGAACGTCAGGTTGGTGTTCGGCGCAAAAGGGGGAATCGATCCGCCGTCCGATGTGGAGGATTTATCATCTTTGTTGTTTTGACCGGCAGCAGAGGGAACCAGCGGCCAGGCAGTGAGGCCGAGAATTGAGAGTGTTAGAGTTAAAATCTTGTATCGAATGGGAACAGCCATTATGAAACGCCCTCCTGGATATCGGGAAGGATGTTCATTCTGCCCAGTATCATTGCTGCCCGTGCGTTTTTATGCGTATGGAAGATGACTTGAGATGCCAGACCTGCCGAGCTCCTGACAGTCAGCCTGATGTTGGTAATATAGACGGATGGAACGAGCAAAAGTTCCACAATCGGGGATGATTGGCCCCTTTTCACGAAAAAGATTTCGCTGGAATCATGGGCAGCTGCGATGCCCTGCTAGTCACTCCGATGGTGCCGACCGCCAGTAGAATTCGAAGGTGCGATTGGAAAGATGGGTTCCAAGCGGCCATCTATTTTATAATTCATTGTAATTTTTAAAGATATGATTCTCCTGCCGGAGCTTGACGTTTTCGAGAACCTATATTATATTCAGATTTGTAGGCATATCTAAATATTATATTAGGCAGGGTTAATATGCTCAGCCATGCAATGGAGAATTATCTCAAAGTGATCTACGAGATCCTGGAACGCCACGAACGTGCAACCACTTCTATGATCGCCGAGCAGATGGGAATCGCCTCACCTTCTGTTACGTCCATGATCAAGAAGCTCGCCGACTTGGGACTCGTCACACACACTCCGTACCAAGGGGTGTCCCTAACGAAAGTCGGTGAGAAGGCGTCTTTGGAGATCATCCGTCATCACCGTCTTCTTGAGCTCTACCTGGCCGAGGCGCTGGATGTTCCTTGGGATCGCGTTCACGAAGAAGCGGAGAAACTGGAACATGTACTCTCCGAAAACCTGGAAGACAGGATCAGCGCTGTTCTCGGAAATCCAACCGTGGATCCGCACGGGGCACCGATCCCATCCAAGGATGGGAGCATCCATCGGGTGGGACGGCGGAGGCTGACGGATGTGGAACCGGGAAATCGTGTTGAAATGCTCGAAGTCGGAGACAGAGATCCAGAGCTGCTGAGATACCTTGGGATGCTAAACCTATATCCGGGGACAAAGATCGATGTGGTCTCGATAGAGCCGTATGGGGGTCCGCTCGTTCTCCGGGTCGATGGGAGGGACGTGCAGCTGGGCCAAGGGGCGGCTAAGGAGATACTCGTCACAGAGTAACCTGTGCTGACCGGCTCATGTCCCTGCGATGTGGGACGGCCAATGACTGGCGAGGAGATCAACGCAATGACAGATCCGACCACCAGCATTGTGATATTTTTTGGTTTAGTAATCGTAGCAGTGGCCCTTTTCTGGCCGGGGACGGGACTGCTCCATCATTTGAGAGAATCTCGAGGCGCCACGCGCCGGATCCGGGTAGAGGATGCACTGAAGCACCTCTATCACCGTGAGGAGCGCGGCCTCCCCTCAACCCTGGAGGGTATCGGAGGAGCGCTCGGGCTACCTCCAGGCCATATCGTTGAATTGACTCAATGGATGGAAAAGAACGGGCTCGCATATTCGCAGGAAGAACGCTTCTTCTTGACGAGGGAGGGGAGGAAATATGCGCTCCAGATTATCAGAGCGCATCGTCTTTGGGAACGCTTTCTCGCCTATGAAACCGGCGTGGATGAGAAGTCTTGGCATATCAAAGCAGAGCGAAGGGAGCACGAACTGACCCCGGAAGAGATCGATGCGCTCGCCACCCGGTTGGGAAATCCTCGATATGATCCTCACGGGGACCCGATCCCGACTTCCGACGGGACCGTGCCGGAGCTCCATGTGCGATCCCTCGCGCAGATAGAAGCAGGCGCTCACGTTCGAGTTGTTCACATCGAGGATGAACCTGTTGCGGTCTACCAGCAGCTGATCGCCTTGGGTGTCCACCTCGGTATGGAGATTTACGTTCAGTCGAAGAACAAGGATCGCATTTTTGTCGAATCCGAAGGGAGAAGCTTTGTCCTTGCTCCACTGATCGCCTCGAATATATCAGTCGAATTGATCACAGAGAAGGAAGTCGAGGGGCATCTCGAATGGCTATCGTCCCTCCAGGTTGGCGAAACCGCCAAAGTCACGCGCATTAGTCCTGCATGCCGCGGCTTGGAACGCCGGCGTCTGATGGATCTCGGCGTCGTACCAGGCACGGAGATTACGACCGATCGGAAGAGTCCCTCTGGAGGGCTTACTGCTTATCGCGTAAGGGGCACCGTGATTGCGCTCCGTGACGAACAAGCGCGGCTCATCGGTATTTCCCGAGAGAAGGAGGTGGCGTCATGACGGATTGTTCCACTGAAGCATGTGCCACCTGCCCGGCTCATCATATTGGAAATCTCGTTAAGCTCGGCGTGGATATGAAGCATTTCGATTACGTCGTGGCTCTCGCCGGGAATCCGAATACAGGGAAAAGTACCGTTTTCAATGCAATCACCGGTCTGCGGCAACACACGGGCAACTGGCCGGGGAAAACCGTTACCCGGGCCGAAGGAGGTTTTTCGCTCGGCGACGTCCGTTACAAGCTCGTGGACCTCCCTGGAACATACTCGCTCCTGTCGGCGAGCGTAGATGAAGAGATCGCCAGAGACTTCATCCTCTTCGGCCAACCGGATGTAACGGTGGTGGTGGTGGATGCAAACCATTTGGAGCGAAACCTCAATCTCGTCCTCCAGGTTCTGGAAATCACCGACCGCGCGGTCGTGTGCCTCAATTTGATAGATGAAGCGAAACGGCACGGGCGCTCCATCGATCCACGCCGCTTGTCAAGAGACCTCGGTGTTCCGGTTGTGCCCACCATCGCGCGTGAGAACAAGGGAATCGATGAACTCCTCGAGGCGATTGCCGAAGTAGCAACCGGACAATACATTCCCAAGCCGCACAGAGCCGGCAAGCTCAGCGGAAGGGTGAGCCGAGCCGTTGACAACCTATCAGGGAAGATCAAAGCCGCGTACCCGAGTTTGTCCAATGCCCGGTGGGTGGCGCTTCGTTTGCTGGACGGGGACGAGCGAATCACGGACGCGGTGAAGGAGGGCGAGTTGAACGAACTCGGAGGTATCCGGACGGAAGAGCGTGAAAGCGATGCCGGCTCGCAGAAAGGCAGAACGGATAGCACGGCCTCCAGAGACATTCTGGGAACCGCTCAGGCTCTCCGCTGGGAAGTCGGCATGGATTTCCACGACCGGTTGATGGAATCGATCTACACCGATGCGGCACGGATCGCCGAACGCGCCACGACATTGAGCGAGAGGAAGCGCCGCTTCGACCTGGATCGGGTTCTCGATGGAATCGTAACGAGCCGGCTGCTTGGATTTCCTTTTATGCTATTGCTCTTCACGATAGTCCTCTGGATTACGATAGCAGGGGCCAACATCCCATCGAGTTTGCTCTTCACGCTCCTCCTGGACAAGATTCATCCGCTATTGAAATCATTCGGAACATGGGTCCACATGCCCTGGTGGCTTTCGGGATTTCTATTCGACGGAGTTTATTTAGCGACCGCCTGGGTGGTTTCAGTGATGCTCCCACCCATGGCTATCTTTTTCCCGCTGTTTACCCTGATGGAGGATTTTGGATACCTCGCCCGCGTTTCGTTCAATCTCGACGGTATTTTCAAGAAGGCTGGGGCTCACGGAAAACAGGCGCTCACGATGAGCATGGGATTCGGCTGCAATGCTGCGGGTGTAACCGCTACGAGGATCATCGACAGTCGTCGGGAACGTCTCATTGCGATCATTACGAACAATTTTGCGCTTTGCAACGGCCGCTGGCCGACCCAGATCCTGATCGCGACGATCTTCATCGGCGCGCTGGCGCCGGCGCACCTCGCCGGTCTCGTGTCCGCCGGTGCTGTTGTCGGTGTCGCCGTTCTGGGAGTCGTGCTCACCTTTGTTGTGTCGTGGTTTCTTTCCCGAACAATGCTCCGGGGCGAGCCATCCTCTTTTAGCCTGGAGCTGCCGCCCTACAGACCGCCAAGATTCTGGCGAACCCTTTACACATCTCTCATCGACCGGACGATCTTCGTGCTTTGGCGCGCCATCGTTTTCGCGATGCCGGCGGGTGCTGCGATTTGGCTGCTGGGAAACGTGAATGCCGGGAGCGCGAGCATTGCCGAACATATCGTTGGTTTTATCAACCCCTTTGGACTCCTCATCGGTTTGAACGGGGTGATTCTACTTGCTTACATTGTAGCGATACCGGCCAATGAAATCGTTATCCCGACAATCCTCATGCTGACGGTAATGTCCATCAAGCTCCCGGGTATGGGCGAAGGTCCGGGAGTCATGTTCGAAATGGAATCGATCTCCGCCGTTGAGTCGCTGCTGTCAGCAGGGGGATGGACGCTTCTCACTGGGCTGAACCTCATGCTCTTCAGCCTGGTGCACAATCCCTGCAGCACGACTATCTATACCATCTGGAAGGAAACCCGGTCGAGAAAGTGGACGGCTGTGGCCGCTTTGCTCCCTCTTTGCATGGGTCTCGTGCTGTGCTTTCTCGTCGCGCAGATCTGGAGGACAGTGTCTGGTTGATTAGATCAGTAGAAAACTGTCCCTCATTACTGGCAGAGTGCGGGAGTAGAGAGAATTCGTTACCAAGATCACTCGGTTGAGTTGACTCCGCCGCGCGGAAACAAATCCGAGCGCGCTGGACCTCCAGGAAGGCACAGTCCTCTCCTCGTCATTCTTTTTTCCTACCTGTTCGTCCTGCTTCTGGCACTGAACGTCGATCCGCTGACAAAGGAACATCCTATGTTCGCCGTGGGAGGGGATCATCTGGAATACATTGACATGGCGAGGTCGCCGGCCGAGGCGCATTCGCCTCCTTACTGTTACCGGTTGCTAGTGCCGGCCATCGCGAGGCTTCTTCCTTTCGATTTGGCCGTGAGTTTCTACATGTTGACGCTTCTTTTCATCACCGGTGCCGGGATCCTTCTCTATTATTTGCTCGGTGAAATGGGAGAGAACGGCTTTTATTCTCTCATTGGAGTTTGCCTCTTTTACTCGCTCAACTGGGGAGTGAAGTTCGCTGTATTCGATTTCTGGCTAACGGACCCGGCGCTTTACTTCTTTAGCGTTTTATACCTCCTTCTTTTGATCAAAGGGAAAGGCACGGGGGCGAGTTTGTCTCTTTGTTTCGCCGTGCTGAGCAAAGAAGCGGCACTCTTCCTCATCCCCTTGGCTTACACGTTGAAAGCCCGGCGCTTTTTCGATACACGTGCGCTGTTGCGAATGTTTGCCATTGGGGCTGCACCCGTGGCACTGTTTCTCGTGCTCAGATTCGCAGTCCATTCGACGACGGCGTATAATCCCATTTCCCTGTGGTCTGATATCGGCATCCGTAGATTGACGAGCGACCTCGTCGGGTATGTCCGGGGAGGAACCGTCGGCACTTGGGGGATACTCGTGCTTGCTCTTCCTTTTTTCTCGGGAAGGGAAGGTTGGGGCATTGCGCTGCGCTCTCTGCCTTTCTTGGCGCTGGTTTACATGCAGCCATTTTTTGCGGTGAACGTCGACAGGTTGCTGGTATTCGCATTTCCCGTTGTGGTGCCGCTTGCAGTGAAAGGATTGAGAAGAATAGCGAGGAAACTGGAGCTTTCCCGGTGGATGGTGGTGGGGTACGCCTTGATCCCCCTCGTTCTCATCTTAATAAAGAGCGGTTATCAAAGCCCTTCTCCAGAAATGCGGCTTCTCGCGTTGGCTATCTGGTCGCTCCCTGTAGTAGCGGCAAAGTATTTTGGACAAAGGGGAGAGGATTCTGACAGTCCGGTCTCTTGGGGCGATTAGCCCCGATCCTCATGAACAAGCGGCCCTCGAAACAGCTTCCTCTTTTATTGCTTTACTTCGATTCCACCGAATAGTACAGAACCCTTGATGTGCAGCCGAGGTGCGTCGGGCGAATCGGGAGCTTTGCATTTGCTCTCCAAAGCGCCGAAAAGGGGTGTTCCCTCCGCTTCAACCTGCCAGTCCTCGGGGACTTTGATATCTACGCCGCCAAAAAAAGCGCTGGCGCGGATCGTTGCGTTTCCCCCGCTCAGTTTTGCGCCTCTCAGGTCGATCTCAACGGCGCCGAACAGCGCCGTCGCCTGGCCGCCTTTGAAGTTTTGGGACGTGACGGAGATGTCCGTCCCTCCAAATATGGCAACGGTATCGATCTCGTCTTTCTCGAAAGCGGTTCCAGGTTTAGCGACCCTTCCTCTGGGAGAGAGAATAAGCTTCAACCCTATGATGATGAGGATCAGGGGCCAGATGTAGGTCAGGCGGTTCCAACTGAGCACATCAAGCTCGATCAGCTGGAACAGAACGCCGATCAGGAAAAGGATGAAACCGGAGCCAAACCGGGGCTCACCAGGAGCGGTCATCTTTTTGAGACCGATGATGATCAAGATCATCGGCCACCATGTGGCGACAAAATCGCCGAAATCGAAGATATCGAATCGGCTGAGGAGAAAAAGAACACCGAGAATGATTAATACGAAACCCAAGAACATGTTGCTGTGGGTCCGAGGATTATGATTCATTTCATGCCTCCGTCATCAATATAGAATATTGCTGCGGTCGAGAGGGTACGTACGCTTCCGGATCTGGGAGGAGCGTTATTCGAATCTGATTCCGGATCACATTAATGCTAGTCGATACATATGAACAGGGCAAGGGAGAATGGGTTGAGGCATCAGATATCGATTGGTATTCTGAGCGGAGGATATTGATCAGGCTACGGATGCGGCAGAGCTCCTTTGGTACGATATAGGGCGATATGACCGTGGCGGAATGCAGTCGGCTCCTATCACACCGTGCGACGCCGCCGAAACTCGGCGCCGCATGGGAATACGCGGATTGAGGCGTCAAGCGTGACTCGACAAAAGAAAGCCAATTTATACGCCGCGTGCGCGATTCTATTTTGGTCGACCGTTGCTACTGCTTTCAAACTCACCCTTCGGCGGGTCGATTGTATAACACTTGTCTTCTATGCGTCGTTCGTCTCCGCGCTATTCTTGCTTCTGGTTCTTCTGGTGCAGGGCAAAACAAACCTGCTGGTGGAATCAATTCTGCTGCGGGGAAGATCCCATAGTGGAAAGATCCCAGGGAAGAAATCAAAGATCCCTCGTGAGAAAGCGCAAAATGAGAACGCGTCGAGCTCGGAATCATTTTCGAAAACGGCCGGCAATTCGACTCGAGCGCTGGGGCGATCGGCGGTCGCCGGTTTTCTGAATCCGTTTCTATACTATTTGATCCTCTTCAAAGCATACTCGCTCTTGCCCGCTCAAGAAGCGCAGCCGCTGAATTTTGCCTGGCCCGTGGTACTATCGCTCCTCGCAGTTGTCGTGCTCAGGGAGAAGCTGCGAGTACTCAGTTTGGTTGCGTTGCTGATCAGCTTTTCTGGTGTGGTGGTGATCTCTACGCGGGGCGATGTCCTCGGATTTCGGTTTGCCAATCCTGCGGGAGCCCTGCTCGCCATCGGAAGCACATTTATATGGTCCTCATTCTGGCTGATGAATATGAAGGACGATCGGGACGAAGTACTGAAGCTGTTCCTCGGATTTTGCTTCGGATTCTTATACATATTCATCGCCAGGTCCGTCATCGCCTGGACCGGACTACTGGAGGCGCTGAATGGTATTCCGCTTCTGGACGTCCCGGAGGCCGGCGTATCCAATGGGGAAGGGATTGTGCTACCTCGGATTGCGTGGGCGGGACTTCTGGGTTGCGTGTACGTCGGGTTGTTCGAGATGGGTGCGACGTTCGTTCTCTGGTTGAAGGCGCTGCGTCTCACCGAGTCGACCGCCAAGGTCAGCAATCTCATCTTCCTGTCGCCGTTTCTTTCGCTCGTATTCATTCACTTCGTCGTTGGAGAGGACATCATGCGATCATCCGTCATCGGGCTGGCATTGATCGTCGGGGGCGTGATTCTGCAAAGCCGGTTGAAATGACCTGGAAATCCGCATTGCACCTCAGCATTGTCGTAAATCTTTACACTATCTGAAGGTCGAAAATGATTCCTTGGCAGCAATGCCATAACTTATATGATAACAAGGAATTAATGGACAATGAATTCTGGCATGGCGATTGCAGTTACCAGGGTGGAAATTGGGTAATCCCTAAGAAGTGTAAAGAGTTTCGACACACACGATAGGAGTCACACATGCGAAGATTAGCAGCAATCATATTCGTAATCAGCATCACAGCGCTTCTCGCCGGCAGCGCCAGCGCAGTCCCCAGGCTCCAGACCTATATCGTAGGAGCTGAGTACGGCTCTAACGGCATAGATAATAACTCTTGGGTCACTCACAATTCTTCCTTTGATCTCAAAGTGGCGGGCTATTGGCAGCCCGGCATCATGCCACGTCCCAGATATGACTTCATGAGTGTGGGCCTGGTGATCGGAGTCCCCCAAAACGAAACCGGTGCCGTCTGGATCAACGGCGTCAAGATCACCTCGTTTTACAACGTACCCTCGAGATTGCTAAGCAGCGGCTTCTCAGGCCAGATGCCTATGAAATATGCAAGGATCAACCTCAAAGGCATCGGCATGATCGATAATAATCAAACAGGTGCATGGCATTATAACGGAGGCGTCATCCAGACACCCGGCTGGGGGGATGAAATCCTCCTCAATGTGGCCGTAGAGAACTTCACTTGGAGCCACTTCGGCGCGCTGGGCGTAAGCAGGTATGGGAGATTGTACTATACCTCAGATACCCACGATGCAGGGTATTACAGGGGTGGTGCCGGATTTGCCACACCGGAGCCCGGCACGTTGAGCTTACTTGGGTTAGGGCTTCTCGGACTGGCTCCTTTTCTCAAAAAGAAGAAACGCCGCTGAGCGTTCCCTCGATGTGCGTTGAAACTCCAAGCGGGCGTCTATGGCGCCCGCTTTTTCATGGCATCCATCTTGCTGCCTCATTACCATTGTAATCCCTTTGTAAACGAACCTTATAATGCCATCTGGCCTCTGTACGGCAGGAGCGTGTTGTGGAGTGTTCTCAGAGATTCAGCCGTCAGCCCCGGGGGTGGGTCGATAGCCTTCCTTTGATCGGGGTGGGCACTCTGTTGTTCGTCCTGTATCTACCGGTCCTTCATGCTCTCCTAGCTCAGTGGCTCGACGATTCGAACTACCGTCATGGTCTTCTCATACCGGTTATCTCGGGCATCGTCTTGTATCGACGGAGAGAAGTTCTGAAGGACGCCAGGAGTGGCGGAGGAACGACCACCGGTATTGCCCTTATTATTGCCGCTTGTGTGTTGCTGTTGGCTGGGACCGCCGCGTCCGAGCTTTTCACAATGCGGCTTTCAATCCCGACATTCCTCATCGGTCTAGCGCTTTTCTTGCGAGGGTGGGAGTTTACTCGCAAGGCGGCATTCCCGCTTCTGTTTCTCTATATGATGATCCCGCTTCCGTACATCATATATTATAAGATTACATTTCCACTTCAGATAATGAGCGCGAAGTTGAGTTCGGGCATCCTGGAAATCCTCCACGTGAGCATCCTCCGTCGGGGAAATATTCTTCTCCTGCCGAATTACACTCTCGAAGTCGTTGCCGCCTGCAGCGGTCTCCGCTCTCTGATGACAATGGTTACGCTATCTCTCATCCTGGCTTTGTTCTCGGATATCTCACTGACGAGGAGGATCGTACTTGTCCTTTGCGCCGTCCCAGCCGCTTTCATGGCGAATACACTGAGACTGGTCGTAACCGCACTCGGGGCTTACACTGTGGGGCCAGATTTCGCCGATGGCATCCTTCACCAGATTTCCGGATTGATTGTTTTTCTGACGGGGCTGATCCTGCTGGTCGTTGCCCTTGGAATATTGAGGAAGATCAGATGAGGTGGAGAATTTATTCCCTGCTGCTGTTGCTCGTGGTGCTGACACCGTATGCATATTTGCTGCGTTTCACAACGGTTGCAGCAAGTGAGGCTCCGTCACCCGACGGGATCCCGTATTCGATCAATGGCTACATTGGCTCAGATGAGTATCTGGGTCCCGGAACGCTTCAGGTTCTGGGCGCGGATGAAACGATTTTTCGCGTTTATAAACGCACCGGTGGGAGAAAAATCTGGTTTTTCCTCGGCTATTTCTCCGCGGCCCAGGAGAACTCGCAGATCCATTCGCCGAAGCACTGTTATCCCGGGTCGGGTTGGAACGTCTATGAAGAAGGCGCAGAGGAGATCGAGATTGCACATAGAAGGAGAACCATAAAAAGATTATATATCACCAATGGAGTAAGCCGCAGGATGGTTCTTTACTGGTTCGCAACCCGAAGCGGCTTGATCACGAACGAGTTCAGCCTGAAGTGGGACCAGATGAAAAACTCTCTTCTGCGAAGACCCCAAAGCACCGCTTTTGTAAGGTTCTCAGCTGAAATCGCTGAGGATGAGGGGGAAGAAAGAACGCTGGTAGATCTCTTGAGTTTTGTTGAAGGAATTTCGCCGCACGTTGTTTCTGCTCTGGAGGGACCTCTGGGAGGTTCATCGGGCAACAGCGCGGGCGAGGTCAACATCGATAGGTGACCGAAGGAAGATCGGCTCTGTGAAATTACCACGCCGCCTGACGTTCACGCGAGGATCGATATGATAGGGAGAAGATCCGCATGGCTCGCTTTTTTCGAAACCTTTTTGCTTCTGCGCCGATTCAACATCTGGATCCCTCTCATTCTTTATTTGGCTCTCAAAGTCATCTTGGTAGCCCTCTATGTGAATGCACCAGGCGGGTTCGTTGGTTCGTTCTGGGCATTGTTCCTCAAAAAAGGATTTCGCGAAGCGCTCACTCATTATCCGGAGCATCGACTGCTCATGCCGGTTGTGCTAGGAAGGTTGGATATCATTCTGGATGTGTTCGTGCACGCGTTTTTTCAAGGAGTGACGATATTTCTTTTTGCCGATGCCATTCGCAAACGATCGGGGTCAATGGCCGAAGCGTTAAAAGGGACGTTTCGACGTTATGTGCCTCTGGTTGGGGTGACAATCATCGCTTCTGCGTTTGTTTTTGCTTGCTTCAATGTTCCTGCTCTCCTGCTGCCGAAAGGCGGAAACATTCTGTTTCGTGCCGGCGGTTGGGCAGCAACCACCTTTGTGGGGCTAGTGTTTCAAGCACTGTTTATTTTCACAGGACCTCTCGTTCTGCTGAAAGGGCGGTCAATATTCAGGGCGGTTAAAGAGAGTATCAAGATCGCGATGATAAGTTTCGATCAGACGATGATCCTCGTCAGCGTACCGTTTATTATCACGCTGCCGGGGATCTTGCTGGAGTTCAAGAGCGAAATGCTGGCACTTCGCTTTTCTCCAGAGGTCCTCGCGTATGTACAGGTTTTTCGGGAGTTGCTCGGATTCGTGTCGGCGCTTTTACTGATCGGCGGGCTTACCGTTACATTCTTCTGGAGGCAATTAGATGAAGCTGGGCGAGAATGAACGATGCGCTTCAAAACTAAATCAATGGTTATCCATTTTGGCCTTAGGGGTATTTATCGTTGGCTGCTCCGGTGAAAAGGGATCGGACGTCCGGTTCCAGGCGGAAAAGGCGCTCTTCGAGGCACGAAAGCTCAAGGTCGAGTTGGCCAACAAGTTGGTAATCGCAGGGACGGAGTTTCTCGATAAAACCCTCGGAGCTTATCGCGATATCGTTTCATCTTATGAGAGCCAAATGAAGGAAATCGAGGGTCTCGAGGAAATAGTAGTGTCGGCTCAAATCGATATTGCTGAGCTTTGTTATCAGGCCGCGATGCTCCCCCAGGCGAGAAAAGAATTCTTAAAGGCTTTCGAGCTCGCCGATAACATCTCCGAGGCCAGGGTAACGGCGCTCTACTCTGCTGCATATCTTTCGGAGGAGATCGAAGACTACCAGCAGGCACTATCTTTATTCGAACGTTTCGACTCATTGTACCTCGATCCCCTTAGTGCCAAGCAGACGATAAAATTGAACTCGCAATACCTTGCAACGCCTCTCAAAATCGCGGAGTTGTACGGCCATGCAGGTGATGAGGGATCGAAAGAAAAATGGCTGGAGAACGCGGAGAAGCTTTACAAGGATCTCATTGCACGTGGCGAAGACGCAGATATCCTGAAGGTGGTGCGCTACAACCTTCTCGCCACATACCTTCAAGGACGCCGTTGGGAAGAGGGGTTGAACTTGGTCCGAGAGCTCATGAGCATGTACGCCGACGAGGAGGACCGACGGTCTCTCCAATTTCTCGAAGCAAAGATCTGGGCCGACGGGCTCGATGCGCCTGCGAAAGCCCTCGATCTGTTCAAAAAGGTCCAGAAGGAGCACCCGGTGTCTCCGGAGGCACCGAGCGCGCTGCTGTCCGCAGCTTATTTGGCGAAGCGAATTGGAAGGACCGGCGAGGCGAAGGAATTGTATAAATCGGTCATTAAGAACTACCGGTCTATTGTTACGGCGGCCGCAGAAGCAAACTGGCAGCTCGCCCTGATCGATGAGGAGCAGGGGAACTGGTTGGAAGCTTCCCTCCGATACAACTCCATAGCTAAGGAGTATCCCGGTACGATTCAGAGCTTCGAGGCGCCGCTTCGGATCGCCAAGAAGTACAGCGAAAAAGGTGAGCACGACGCAGCAAAAGCCGCCTATCAACGAGCTATCGAGTTGTATAAACAAATATTGTCGCCCCAATATCCTCCGACGATAAAAATTCTCGCCGAAGAATACATTGTTCGCGCTTTGATCGAATTGGAGCAGTGGAAGGAAGCCGTCGATTTATTGATGGCTCTTCCGGATCGTTACCCCGGTTACACTCGTTTTCAAATAAATTTCCTTACCGCTGCCTCCATTCTGGAGGAGAAAATCAAGGACGAGGCCGGGGCCCTCCAGGCGCTCGAGATTTGTATCGCGCGATATCCTGGATCAGACGCTGCGTTCGAAGCGTCGAGACAGCTGGAGAGAATGCGGAGTTCGAAATGATCTACCTTCCCGCTACCCTGTCTTTTTGCGCCGCGGGACTTCTTCTCGCTCTTGGGCTGATCCACCTAGGAAGGGGTGATAGAAGAGCTCAAAAAACTTATTTCATCCTGACTTGCTTCATCCTGTGTGCCAGCCAGAGCTCGCTCGGGGCGATGCTTCTCAGCACCGCACCAGAAAGGGCACTCCTGTCGTTCAGATTTCTTCTTGGATTCTCCGTTTTTGTTCCCGCAGTAATGGTGCCTTTTCTCTCTCTCTTTGGCAGGCGAGAGGAGAAAGGGATTCTCAGCGGGCCAGGTATTTGGATCGCGGCGGTTTCAATACTCATAGGAAGCGCTGTACTCCTGCTGCCGCCACGAAGCATCATCAGGGAAGTCCATTTCTCGGAGAGCATCTTCTGGGGGCTGACGTTCACGAGCTATGGCAAACTAGCAGCGGCGTATCTGCTTCTTGCAAACGTTTTAGGCCTTTTCTTTCTCGAAAATACTTACCGATCGGCTTCGGTAGCTGGCAAGGTCACTTTGAAATACCCGCTCCTCGGAATCCTGACCATAACGGTACTCACGTTCATCATCATCAGCAGAATTCTTGCCGTCTCCCTTACCGATAGGAGCTATCTTGCCATCCACTCATGTGGCTTCATTGCGTTGAGCATCTCCTTCTTCTATGCCACAATCCGGTACCATCTGTTCGATATACAGGCTTACATTGGGCGGGACTTCGTCACATCGGTGTTGACAGTTACGATCTCGGGTATCTATATAACAGCGCTTGCCCTCATTTCGTTCCTCGCCCGGCTGCTCGGATTCCCTTACGATCGGTTCGCTTCCACTGTCATAGGCATGTTTGCCGTATTTTTGTTGATAGCCGTTCTCATATCAGGCCGGGCCAAGCGGAGACTTCGCCACTTCATTGAGACCAATTTTTATGCGAACCGGTACGACTACCGGAAAGAGTGGAAACGATATGCACAGCTAATGGGTTCGAGTGAAACGATCGACGAATTTCTCTCGAATTTCATCAGCTTGCTGTGCGAAACAATGCTGGTCAAACGCGGAATCGTGTGGGCGAACATCAAAGGCGGCAAAATTGCCTCATATGGATTCGACAGGGAAAAGCCGGATATCGCTTTTATAAAGCTGGTCGCGAGCGTTGCTCCGCGGGATTCAGTTGCTGTTTTTAAAAGCGGACTTGCGCTACAGACACCTTCCAAGGGCAAAGCTTCTGTTGAGGGAGGTGGTAGTGAAGCGGGATGGATCCGAGCCTCAGCGCCGATAGCGAGCGGGCACGAATTGTTCGGGATCATTTTGCTTGGCGAAAAATCCATGAACATCGCTTATGGGGAAGAGGATAGAGAATGCCTCTCCACTCTCTCAGATCAAGCAGCTCTGACACTCGAAAATCTACTGAGCAAGGAGCAGATTCTGGATTCGAAGCAAATGGAGAGTTTCAACAGACTATCATCGTTTGTCATTCATGACTTGAAAAATGCAATTGGAATGCTTTCGCTCACAGCGGAAAACGCAAAAGAAAACATCAGCGATCCAGAATTCCAAAGAGACGCTTTCGCAACGATCGAGCGTTCGATCAATAAAATGAAAGGACTGATCCATTCTCTGAATGCCCTCAAGGCACCGACTGGAATATCTAGAAAATCCGAAAACATAACTAAGCTTGTAGAGAGGGCACTCGCGGACCTGAAACCGGTTGCCGATTCTCACGGGATTCAAATAGAATTGGCCGCGACAGATAACATTACGGGAGAGGTCGACGCATCCGCACTGGAGCGGGTTGTAGAAAACCTTTTGATGAACGCGCTGGATGCGACAGGTCAGGGCGGGAAAGTGTCGGCAAGCGTCAACGGCGTGGACGAAGGCTGGATTGAGATTGCCATAAAGGATACGGGAAGTGGTTTCGACCCGGTTTTCCTGGAGGAACATCTTTACCGGCCCTTCAGGAGCACAAAAAAAGGCGGGCTGGGTATCGGCCTTTTGATGTGCAGGACGCTCGTTCGAGCCCACGGGGGAGACCTGGCTATCGAGAGCGAGAAAGGGCATGGAGCCACCGTTACCATACGGATGCCGGCTCTATCCTTCGGTGCTGAATAGGCACTTGGCCTCCCTTCGCCATCGAATGTTGTGGTCGTGCATTCTCTGAGAAGAGGAAATCATGCCTGCAAAGACCCTGCTCATTGTTGATGACGAGGAAGCAATCGTCAAGCAGCTCCAATGGGCCTTCAAGAAGGAATACGACATCGTTACAGCGAGAACACTGGAGGAAGCTCTGGCGGCGGTGAAGCAAAAGCGCCCGGCTATCATGACATTGGATCTGGCGCTTTCCGATAACCTCGATCACCTAGAAGGTTTTCAGATTCTCGGAGAAGCGCTCATGGTCAATCCTCTTCTCAAAGTTATCGTGATCACGGGCCATGATGAGAGGGAGAATGCCATCCGCGCAGTGGAACGAGGCGCTTATGACTTCTATACCAAGCCGGTTTCAGTGAGTGAACTCAGAGTGATTCTCAAACGGGCTGCTTATTTGTTCGATCTGGAACAGGAGATCAAGAATTTTCGAAGTAAAGAGGGAGCCGGAAAAGAATTTGCTGGAATCATCGCTGTTTCTCCACCGATGCAGGCTGTTTTCGATACTGTTTCAAAGATTGCTCCAACGGATGTGCCTGTCCTGGTAACCGGGGAGAGTGGAACGGGGAAGGAACTGGTTGCCCAGGCAATTCACGAGAAAAGTCTTAGACGGAGCGGGCCTTTTGTGCCAATCAACTGCGGCGCGATTCCGGAAAACCTCCTCGAAAGCGAGCTTTTCGGGCACGAGAAAGGAAGTTTCACGGGAGCGCATACCTCGAGGCCGGGCAAGTTCGAGGTCGCCGACGGTGGTACCGTTTTCCTCGATGAAATCGGCGAGCTGTCCCTATCGCTCCAGGTCAAGCTTCTCCGCGTCCTTCAGAATCAAACGATTGAAAAAATCGGAGGGCGGGAACCTCAGAAGGTCGATGTCCGTATCCTTGCAGCAACCAACCGGAATCTCCATCAGACGATATCGGAAGGCCGCTTTCGGGAGGATTTATTCTACAGGATCAATGCTATCAGCATCGATCTTCCTCCGCTCCGAAGCCGGGGAGATGATCTATATCTCCTTGCGATGCATTTCCTTCAAAAATTCAGCGGGGAGTTTTCCAGGAACGTCCGGGGATTTAGTGCGGGGGCCATCGAAGCCATCCAGCGTCATCGCTGGCCTGGAAATATTCGTGAGCTCGAAAACCGGATGAAGCGCGCAGTCATAATGGCTTCGAGTAATGTAATTCAGCCCGAAGATCTGGACCTCGTAAAGCTGCCGTTGGAGGAGAGTGTTGCTTCCAGCGAAAAAGTTGAACTTCATGCTTCTGCTCACACGCATTCCGTGCTCCTCGGACCACGCACCCTCAAGGAAGCGCGCGAAGAGATCGAACGAACACTCATCGTCGGTGCTTTACTAAGATCTGGCGGGAATGTCTCGAATGCGGCAAGGGAACTCGATATAAGTCGACCTACCTTGCACGATTTACTCAAGAAGCTCGGTATCAAGCCGGAGGACTACCGACCGGCCAAAGGGAAAGAGTAGAAGTGGCCCGCCGGTTCTATTATTTTACTTTCTCCTGGTTTCTCACCTTCTCCTGATTCTTCACATTCTCCTCAGCTGGAGCTTCCTTCTTTTTCTTTTTCTCCTCGAGTACCGTATAAAGCAGGTCGTTTTCTATCAGGTAGTTGAATCGTTTCCGGAACTCGTCTATTGAAATTCGGCATGTTGCTGCAAATTTCGCCAGCTCGTGAGGATCGTTGAAATCATCCTTGTCCAAACGGATCATGTAGCTTCTTCCGATCTGATAGTATTCAGAGCGGATGTCGACCATTCGCACCCTGGCGCGGCTGGTTGCTGGATCGAGGATATCCTTGAAATAGAGAGGAACAAAGTGCCCCTCCTGAATGGATACCATAGCAGCATTGCCGCCTTCCAAGATGAATTGCGCTGCGCAATAACCGAGGTCCCGTGTGTACTCCATATCGAACGGAATCGGATCGGCACATCTCATTTCGTAACCCAAATTCTTGGCGATGATGGTTGTTTTGAGCCCAAAGCTTTGCAGCCGTTCCTGAACGTGGTACTTTAATATTTCACCAAAACTGATTTCGGAGAGGCGGAGGTTGTCGTGAGCGTCCCGTTCGAGGCTCAGTACAATGTCCAAATCCTTTGGGTCAATTCTTTCGACAAGACCTTCGGCGAGCATTACCACTCCGTCTGGCCTACCGTAACTAAGACGCTTTACAATCGCTCCTACGAGAATGTCCACAACATGAGAGAGCCGGATATGGCCCGGTGGAAACTCTTCCGGGATCAGTGTCAATGTGGCTCCAGCAGCCTTGCCTATACCGAGCGCAAGGTGGCCGGCCTTGCGACCCATTGAGACGACAAAGAACCAGCGCGATGTGGTTAGGGCATCAACCATAAAGTGCTTTACGATTTCGACGCCAACGTGGCGGGCTGTTTGGTAACCGAATGTACAAATACCTAGTGGAAGATCGAGATCGTTGTCGATTGTTTTCGGAATATGGACGACGCGGATTCTTCCAGCTGCCATCTCCTCGAGTCTCATTGCGCTGTAGGCTGTGTCGTCACCGCCGATCGTAATGAGCTTATCGACATTGAGGCGAAGCAGCGACGTTACCGCGCTTTCGAGATACTTCTTGTCTTTAGTGGGATTGTCGCGGGCGATGCCGATATGCGCACCACCACTGAAATGGATTCGGCTGACGGATTCTATGGACAGTCGAGTAAAATGCGAGATGTCTCCTCTCATTATCCATTTGAATCCGTCTCGGATGCCGATCACATCGATGCCGCCATTGATGGCCCGGATCGTCACCGCACCGATGACGCTGTTGACGCCGGGTGCCGGGCCTCCGCCAACCAGTATTGCCAATCTCTTTGGATTCGTTGTCATGATTAAGTACCTTCTTGGTGTATTACCTCGATCTACACAACAGGTGGATAAATACGGATCAATAACCGAATTTGAGATGATTTGAGCTGGGAGGAATTCCCCGAATGCCTCCGATAGATGGAGGTTTCCATGGCCTCTCCCACGCATATATTATAACGAATGAACCGATTTCGCAACGAAAAGCTCTTCCATCGAATAGCAATACTGCCGAAGACTCCTCAGGGCGATCAAAACGCTCTCTGCAATAATTATTGATGTATCAAAACCAATCATGGAGCATCTGAAGAAACCTCTTCTTCCTCAATATCGATACTGTATTGTTCGCTGATATCCAGCGGCGGCATTGGCCCATCCAGAGGCTTTTTGTCCTTCACGTACCAGTCATACCACTGGATATGACGATGCAATAGATCGATACGTGCTGGCTGCTTGCGATTTCCGTGCCCTTCACCAGGGTATTGGACAAGACGAACTGCCGGATGGTTGTTCATTTTGAGCCGTGTGTAAAACTCGAGACTCTGCGAAGGGTGAACACGGGTATCGTTCGTTCCGCCGGTGATCAATACGGCAGTACGGCTTTGATGGGCGTAATAAAGCGGGCTCCTCTTCAGGCTGAACTCCCACATTTCTTCCAACAGCTTCCCCGAGTGGACGAAGAGTTCCTCGTACGGAATGTCCGTGGTTCCGCGCTTGCTGATCAGATCGCTTATTCCCACGAACATGCAAACCGCTTTGACGTACCTCGTGTAGTACGAAGCAAACCAAGCCGCTGCAAATCCCCCGTAGGATCCCCCACCCAGTCCGACACGCTCGGGATCAACGAGCCCTTCGTCGACGAGATGCTCGATTCCGTCGACAACATCGTCGAATTCGACGCCAGCGGCGTCGCCCAAAGTTGGAAGGACGAAGTCAAGACCGTATCCAGTACTGGGTCTGTAGTTGGGCGCAAAAACGAAATATCCCTTTCCTGCAAGAACCTGGGCGGGATCGAAATAACGGTCCATCCATCTGTTGTAGAAGTGGGATTCCGGACCTCCATGGACGTGCACAATGAGAGGGTGCTTCTCGCCTTTTTTGAAATCCACGGGATAAATGAGGATTCCCTGTATTTTCGTACCGTCGCGCGCCGTATACCAGATGGGCTCTTGTTTTCCAAGCTTCCTCTCATCGAGCCATGGATTGAGCTTTGTAAGACGCTTGATATCCTTCCCTTCTCTCCAGTAAAAAACATCCCCGGGGATGTTGGGAGTGCTTCCTATGAAAGCAAAATGCCGGAAATCCCTACTATAGTGGGGATAACCAAATATAACGCCTTTTCCTTTGGAATCGTTCGCGTGTAGTATCACTTTCCGCTTTTTACGGTCCGTGCGGACTGTGGTGAGCACGCTCCAAACTTCTTCGCCGGACCGATAAAGAACTGTCTTGTTGTCTTTCCACCCTGCCCAATTAACGTGGCCGCGGAATTTTTCGGGAGTGAGATTTTCAGCAGCGCCTCCGCCAACTGGGATCACGAAGGCCTGGCTGACCGCGTGATCCTCCTTGAGCAAGGCCGCCGCGTAGGCAATCTTCGAGCCATCCGGGCTGAAAGCGAAGTTGCCAAGCTTACCGGGATTATTCGTTAGCTGCCTTACGTTCCCGCTTTCGACATCTATAAGATGGATTTTCTGGAACATGTAGCGGTAGTCGACGAGGTTCTTTTCCGATGCGCCTGCAGCTATTGTTCTCCCGTCCGGGCTGAATTCAAATGACCAGATCGTAATGTCTTTGGTGAGTTGTTTCGCCTCGGCTTTGTCATCCTTTTGGATATCGATGTGGTAGAGATTCCGGTGCTTAAGGTTTTCTTCATGAAAGACGAAGCCATATCCCTTCTTTTCTAGTTCTTTTTCTCGTTTGCTCTGGGGGCTGGTCGCCACGTACGCGATGCTCTTCCCGCTGGGGTGCCAGCGAAACGTACTAACGCCCGTCTTCGAGTGGGTGACTTGGGTCGCTTCGCCCCCATCCACCGCGATCGTCCAGACTTGGGTTTTTGCTTTTTCGCCTCGCCTCGTAAGGAAAGCGATCGTTCTGCCATCCGGGCTCCACATTGGAGAGCTCACGCTCACCTTGCCTGTTATAAAAGGACGTGATTCCTCCGTTTTAACGGAGACAACGTGCAGCTCGCTGTAACTGCCACCAGGCTCGTCGCCCGGTTCCCTCGGTACCGAAACGGTATAAGCAATCCATTTCCCGTCGGGACTGATTCTTGCCGAAGTGCACGTTTTAATGCTCAAAACGTCCTCGGGGGACAATACAACGCTGCTCAATGCATCAGAAGCAGCCAGGAAGAAGATGGCAGCGGCCAGTGTCACGGCCAGGATAAGAGTGTTCTTGATGAATCCAGCTGGTCTCATTTCCGGCTTCTCCTCTCTTGTTTTGGTAAATAATGTATCGCGGGTAGCCTGTATATTGCCCCAGGAGCATCATTTTGTAAACGACTTCTTGAGGCGCTGTGGATCGGGCGAGTTCTCGTCGGATCCACAAGCTCCTTCCGAGCTGCCTGCCGCGCTTAATCCATGGATTTACAGAGTTCGGAATCGGGGACAACTCCACTGGAAGCGGCGGTGACGCTTATTTGCCGTCCAAAAAAAAGTTGACTTTTGTGGGTTCCGCGGTATAGATTCATGCAAAGCGTTCACCCATAAGGAGAGATTCTGTCTTCGATTTTTTTAGATCCGCAGTTTCTCCTTTTTTATTTTTCCTCATTTATGGCATGGCTGGGATCCGTTGTTAGACGGATGAAGGGAGGAAGAACTGTACCATGTCTGAATATGTAGCTCAAATAATGGAAGATGTGAAGGCCAAGAATCCAGCCGAACCGGAATTTCATCAGGCCGTCCAGGAAGTCGTAGAATCGATCGATCTAGTTCTGGAAAAGCACCCCGAATACCGCCAGGCGAAAATTATGGAGCGCATCATCGAACCCGAGCGGGTGATTATGTTCCGTGTTCCTTGGATGGACGATCAGGGTATTGTACAGGTGAACCGGGGCTTTCGAATAGAGATGAACAGCGCCATCGGCCCGTACAAAGGCGGCCTGCGTTTTCACCCCTCGGTAAACCTCGGTATCCTCAAGTTCCTTGCTTTTGAACAGGTGTTCAAAAACAGCCTGACAACTCTCCCGATGGGCGGGGGGAAGGGCGGCTCCGACTTCGATCCGAAGGGGAAGAGCGACAACGAGGTGATGCGGTTCTGCCAGAGCTTCATGACGGAGCTCTATCGTCATGTCGGCCCCAATACCGACATACCCGCCGGTGACATCGGCGTGGGCGCGCGGGAGATCGGGTTCCTCTTTGGGCAGTACAAGCGGATCCGCAACGAGTTCACCGGCGTTTTGACTGGCAAAGGCATCAACTGGGGCGGCTCTCTCATCCGTCCGGAGGCTACGGGATACGGCGCTGTTTACTTCGCAGCGGAAATGCTCAGCGCGAGAGGCGAGTCTCTCGAGGGCAAAAGCTGTCTCGTGTCCGGTTCGGGGAACGTCGCGCAGTATACGACCGAGAAGGTCAACCAGCTTGGCGGCAAGGTTGTTACGATGTCCGACTCGAATGGGTATATCTACGATCCTGGGGGAATCGATGCGGAGAAGCTCAGCTTTGTGATGGATCTGAAAAACGTCCGCCGCGGTCGGATCAAAGATTATGCAGAGAAATATAAAGGTGTGACCTACACACCCATCGATCCTTCTAAAGACTACAATCCTCTCTGGGATCACAAAGCGGACTGCGCATTCCCATCCGCGACTCAGAACGAAATAAACGCCAAAGACGCCGAGCACCTGATTAAGAACGGCGTCTATGTTGTCTCGGAGGGTGCGAATATGCCTACTACGCCGGACGGCGTCAACACTTTCCTCGAGCACAAGATTCTATATGGGCCCGGGAAAGCAGCAAACGCCGGCGGCGTTGCCGTTTCCGGTCTCGAGATGGCGCAGAACAGCATGCGCTACTCGTGGACGCGGGAGGAGGTCGACAACCGGCTTCAGTTCATCATGAAGAGCATCCACACGGCCTGTGTGGATGCTTGCGAACGCTACGGGGTCAAAGGCAACTATGTCGATGGAGCAAACATAGCTGGCTTTATTAAAGTTGCCCACGCCATGATGGACCTTGGCGTCGTGTAGTTCTAGTTTCTGACAAGCCTCCTGCTTGGGAAAACGGAGTGGACGAAGGTCCGCTCCGTTTTTTATTATTGAAGGCGGGATTTTGAGACGCGTTTCTGCAGGGAGCGGTATCATTGCCCGCATTCAAGGGAATGAGCGGGCACTATTGAGACTCGATGAAAATATTCGACGAAGCAGAATTCGAACTGGGTTATGGAAACCGGTTTCAGCGGTTTCAGGACCTCATGCGGTGTCGGGTGCGCGAGATCCTTCTCGTTTCCAGCCTCTATGATTCCTTCATCCTCTCCGAAGACGGCCGTCTCTACGAGGAGCTCCTGAGCGAGTACATAGGGCTCAATCTGACCCATATGCCCGGCCTCACTAGAGTTTCCAGCGGTGGGGAAGCGATCAGGATGGCGCGGGAATTGGGCCGTTTCAACCTGATCATTACCACCATGCGGCTGGAAGACATGCACGCGCTCGATTTCGCCGAGGAGGTCAAGAAATCCAAGCTCGACATCCCGGTCGTGCTGCTCACTTACGACAGCCGGGAACTCGCAGACCTGATGAAAAATCACGATCTATCCGGGTTCGAGAAGGTGTTCATGTGGCAGGGGGACTTCCGTATTCTTCTCGCGATCATCAAATATATCGAAGATCGGGAGAACGTCGATTATGATACACACCTCGTGGGCGTCCAGTCGATCATTCTCATTGAAGACAACGTTCATTTCTACTCTTCCTACCTTCCAATGATCTATACCCAGCTGATGCGGCACACCCAAAGCTTGATTTCCGAGGGCGTCAACCCGGCCCATATGCTGATGAGGATGCGTGCTCGCCCCAAAATCCTTCTGTGCGAAACGTACGAGGAGGCGTGGCAGTACTATGAGAGGTATCACGAAAACACTCTGGGTGTGATATCGGATATCGAATTCCCACACAGGGGCGAATCAGATCCGGAGGCGGGTTTTGAATTTGCTCGCAACGTCAAATCCTCCCACCCCGATATTCCGATCCTCCTGCAGTCTCGGGATCCAACAAACAAAAAGATCGCCGATGAGATCGGGGCGTCCTTTCTTCTCAAGGATTCGCCATTGTTGCTCCAGGAGCTCGAGGAATTCTTGAAAAGCAACTTCAGCTTCGGCGATTTTGTTTTCCGGATGCCTGATGGAACGGAAGTGGGCAGAGCCAGGGATTTGAAAACACTGGAGGAACAGCTGCACAAAGTACCCGCCGAGAGTCTTCTCTATCACGGAGAGAGAAACCATTTCTCGAACTGGCTCAAAGCGAGGACCGAGTTCTGGCTCGCCCATCAGCTGAGGCCTCGCAAAGTGACGGATTACGAAACCGTCGAAGACATTAGGAAATACCTCATCACTTGCCTTCATGCTCTACGGATCGAGCAGCACCGGGGGATCGTCGTGGACTACGATCCGGAGACTTTTGTTGAAGCCGAGAGCGTTGCCCGTATTGGAGGGGGCTCGCTGGGAGGGAAGGGAAGAGGGCTGGGTTTTGCGAGTACACTCATCAGCACCTATCAAATCAAAGAAAAGATCGAAGGAGTAAGGATCTTGATTCCCCCGTCCGTAGTACTCGGCACCGATGTCTTCGAGCAGTTCCTCAATCAGAACGGGCTGCAAGATTTCGCTATCAATACGCAAGACGATCAGGAGATTTGTAGAAAATTCATCGAAGCGCCGCTCCCGGCGAAAGTGATCGAATCCCTCACCTCTTTCGTTGAGCACAGCGATTTTCCATTATCCGTAAGATCTTCCAGTCTTCTGGAGGATTCACAATATATTCCATTCGCCGGCGTTTACCAAACGTACATGATCCCCAACAACCATCGCAGTAAAAAGAAAAGACTCGAGGAGCTTCTCAGCACGGTCAAGCGAGTGTTTGCATCGACATATTCCACCCATGCCAAACGGTATATCGAACCGACACCGTACAGGTTGGAAGAAGAGAAGATGGCGGTGATCATTCAAAAGCTCGTCGGAACGCGTCATGAAGACAGGTTTTATCCCGATTTCGCGGGCGTGGCACGATCGTACAACTTTTATCCCATACCACCAGCAACAGCCGCCGACGGCATTGCAGCGGTGGCACTCGGCCTGGGGAGAACCGTGGTGGAGGGGGGTCGGGCGGTCCGGTTCTGTCCGAAGTATCCTCGCCATCTCGTGCAGTTTTCGACGATCGAAGATACGCTGAATTATTCCCAGAGAGATTACTGGGTGCTGGAGCTTCCCAGCGAAACAACCAAAGCGGATCCGCGCAGGGAGTTCAATCTGTCGCAATTCGGCTTGGACGTAGCGGAAGCGGATGGGACGCTTTCGCTGCTTGCTTCCACTTACTCACGCGAAAACAATGCCGTCTATGACGGTGTCTCCAGGATCGGCAGCCGCGTCGTTACTTTCGCACAGATACTCAAAAACGATTACTTCCCGATTTCAGAAATTCTGGAGCTGATGCTCGAACTCGGCAGTCGTGGGATGAGCGCACCAGTAGAGATCGAGTTCGCCGTTAACCTATCCGTTCCTTCGGGGGCGCCGAAGGAGTTTTATTTGCTCCAATTGCGACCCATGGTCGTCAGCCATGAAAGGGAGCAGGTGAAAATCGAGATCCGGAATTCAGAAGAACTCATCTGCCGTAGCACATGCGTTCTCGGGAATGGAGTTATAAAAGAGATCCAAGACATCGTTGTGGTCGATGCTAATCGTTTCAACCGGGCGGAAAGCGCAATTGCCGCCAGGGAGGTCACCCTTTTCAATCTCGAGCTCACAGCTAAGAACGCTCCTTATATTCTGATAGGCGTGGGCCGGTGGGGATCAGCTGACCCGTGGCTTGGAATACCCGTAACGTGGGACGACATTTGGGGCGCCCGCGTAATTGTGGAGAGCGATCTCAAAGATCTCAAAGTCACTCCTTCGCAAGGCACACATTTCTTTCAGAACATCATCGCTTCCAAAGTTGGTTATTTCACGGTGAATACCGCAATGAAGGAAGGAATAGTGGATTGGGATTGGCTCGCCAGCCAGCCTGCTGCCAGCGAGAAGAAATATACCCGCCATATCCATTTCGACGAATCCCTCGTCGTTGTTATGAACGGACATACTCACGAGGGCATCATCAAGAAGCCGAACAGGTCGTCCTGAAAAGGATTCCACTACGCGCGTGCCATGAGGCGCTTTAGATGCGACGGAACATCATCTGCTCCGATCGACTTGTGCTGCGCCGCCGAAGAGCGGCGTATATATAGCCTTGACCTGCGGTTCCAGTGGATGATAGGCTGAGTACCCACTCAATCGATCCAACCGCTATACAACATTCGTAAAGGAGGACTCATGGCGGTTCCACACCGTTTTCTGAAAGGAATGGGATTTGCTGTTCTAGTTCTTCTTCTAGCATCGCCATTGCTGGCGCAGGTCGAGGATCAGATATCGGCTTATACGGGGAGAAATGCCTCCGGTTACCTCCAGCCTCTTGCGGATGCATTTGGCGCCGATCTGAATGACGGGCTTTTTCACTCCGCGTATATCCCAAGGATGAAATTCAACATCAGTGTCGAATTCAGGGTGATGGGTGTTCTCTTCGGGGATGATGACAGGACCTTCATGGCGACGACGGAAAGCGGGTTCGCTCCCGAGCAAACCGTCGCAGCGCCAACCGTCGTGGGATCGGGGAATGCCGTCTTCGTCGACGGAGCCGGTGGAACGAGATTTGCGTTTCCGGGAGGCTTTAATCTCAACTCGTTTGCCCTTGCGGTACCGCAAATCCGCGTCGGGTCCTATATGGGAACCGAGGCGCTCATCCGCTACATTGCGTTCGATACCGGTGACGTCGAGCTCGGGGACATCAGTCTCGTTGGCTTCGGCCTCCGCCACAGTTTGTCACAGTATCTTGCACCGACCTTTCCCCTGTATATTGCCGCGGGCTTCTTCTGGCAAAGGTTCACTCTGGGTGAAAATCAAAGGGGCGGCAATCTGATTTCGACGAACGCATTCTCATTCGGCGCTCAAGCAAGCAGGCGATTTCAGGTGTTCGAACCATACGGAGGTGTGTCTTTCGACACGTTCTCCATGGATGTGGAGTATGAAAGTGATGCTTTAGGTACGACGCAGTCCATTGATCTCGAATTCGAGACGGATACAACGCTCCACCTGACGCTAGGGCTCGGGTTCAATTTCACTTACGCAAGAGCTTTCGCAGAGTACAGCGTCGCGGGCCAAAATAGCTTTTCCTTTGGCCTGGCTTTCGGTAACTAAACAACGAAAAAAGGAGCGTCATGCTATGAGAAAGGTATTAGGGATCATCTTCTTGAGTGTTCTCGTCAGCCTGGTCGGCTTCATTGCCGGCTGTATTCTCGATGAGAAAGTAATACAGATTGTAGCTACAGGCGAAACGTGCAGCGAGGAGTTTGAAGAAGACTCCCAAAGCGAGCAGTTTAGCACGCCGTCGGTCGTGGACTACGCCAAAGAGATCGACCGTATCCTTGCCGACAACGATTTAACCAGGGATGCCATTCTGGATGCCTGGTTGGTGGGCGCATCCTACAGCGTTACCGATTTCTCGCAAACTCACGATTGGATGATCAGCGGTGCAATTACTGTTGAGAGACAGGACATTACTGCAGGTCCTGACACACTAGTCGAATACACTCAGCAATCCGTTGCCGCGGCGCTTGGGGAAACCATCCCTGCCGTCCTGAACGGTAACGGGGTTGCTATAATCAACCAGGCCTTGCAGCAGTACATTGCAGGCACTTATAATCCGGTTCTCGTTTTTACAGTGGAGAACGGAACCGCCCGAAGTAGCCCTGGAAACACGCCGCCGAGTACTTCGGATCCCATCGTATTCAAATGGATAGCCTGTGTTAAGATTCAAGTGCTCATCGACGAAGCGTACGATGTTCCCGATCCGTTCTAGGGATCGGAGTATAAAAAAAGACTATTACAAAGATCGTGAGCTATGGAAATGTGTGGGCGCCTCCTGATGGCGCCCACACGTGTTGTATGACTGCTGCGTGACGGGGGTTCCTCACCACGCTCCCGCTTCCATAGAAAGCGCCTGTCAAGTATGTACTCCTGCTG
>WVZY01000001.1 GCA_011772205.1 Candidatus Latescibacterota bacterium | reverse complement strand
TTGCGATTCGCGAGGGCGGACGGACGGTCGGCGCCGGAGTGGTGACGGAAATCACGGAATAGCCCGATCAGGGACGTTTGGAGCGTCGAATGAATTTTCAGAAAATCAGGATAAAGCTAAAGGCCTACGAGCACGCGACACTCGACCGGACCACCGACGAGATCGTTCGGACAGCGAAGCGCACGGGCGCCCGCGTCAAGGGCCCGATACCGTTGCCCACGAAGCGGACCGTTTACACCGTGCTGCGCTCCCCTCATGTGAATAAGAAATCTCGCGAGCAGTTCGAGATTCGAGTTCACAAGCGGCTCATTGATCTGACTCATACCACCCAGCAAACGATCGACGATCTTACAAAGCTCGTTCTGCCTGCAGGCGTGGATATTGAGATCAAGACCTGAGGCACCCATATCAAGGGCTTGCTGCGCGTCTTCGGAGGGGGCGGCGAGATTCATTCGCGGAAAGAAACGGAACCGCCCGGAACCTTCGGCGGAATCCAAAAGGAGACCAAATAGAGCGGAGCAAGCCAAACGAAAACAGGAATCAAAGAGGTCAGAGCATGGAACTCCTGATAGGAAAGAAACTGGGAATGATGCAGGTATTCGAGGATGCCGGAAGGGTGATCCCCGTATCGGTGTTACAGGTAGGTCCATGCCCGGTTGTTCAGGTGAAGACGCCCGAGAGAGATGGATACGCCGCTGTTCAACTCGGATTCGAGGAGGTCAAGGAATCGCGCGCAGTCAAGCCTCTGCGGGGCCACTTCAAGCGTGCCAAAGTGAAGCCCCAGAGGATTCTGAAAGAGGTAAGGGTCGAGGATCCCGAGAATTACAAAGTCGGCGATGCGATCGATGTAAAGATGTTCGAGGGCACAAACCGCGTGCATGTTATCGGTATTTCTAAAGGTCGTGGTTTCACCGGCACCACCAAGCGTCACGGTTTCCGCACCGGCCGAATGACCCACGGAAACAAGAGTCACCGCGCTCCTGGATCCGTAGGGAACTGCGCCACGCCAAGCCGTATCTTCAAAGGGAAACGTTTGCCGGGCAGGATGGGTGGTGTGCGAACCACGATGAAAAACCTCGAAGTGGTTCAGATAGATGCGGAGAACAACCTCCTATTCGTGAAGGGAGCCGTGCCTGGAGCAAATAATGGAGTTGTTTTCGTTCGGAAGGCTTAATTCTTATAAAGAGGGAATCATGGCTACGGCAAAATGGTTCGAGAAAGACGGTACCGAAAAAGGAACGAGGGAGCTCCCCGATAGCCTGTTCGGGTGCGAGGTCAACGAACACGCCGTCCATGAAGCTGTCGTGGCATACCTGGCCAATCAGCGTCAGGGCGCGGCATCGGCCAAGGGCCGCTCGGAAATTGCAGGCGGGGGAGGCAAACCCTACCGGCAGAAAGGAACCGGGAGGGCCCGTGCCGGAACGATTCGTTCTCCGATCTGGAGAGGAGGTGGTGTGGTCTTCGGACCGCATCCGAGGGACTACCGGATCAATCTGCCGAAGAAGGTGAAACGTCTCGCGCTTCGATCGGCGCTCTCGGCAAGAGCAAAAGAAGGCAGCGTCATGCTGATCTCCGACCTGGATTACACGGAGCCAAAAACGAAAATGTTCGCTTCGCTCCTGAAAAATATGGACAGCCATCAGCAAAAGATACTGTTCGTTATCGATAAAACGAACGTAGCTGTCGTCAAATCCGCCAGAAATATTCCGGGTGTGAAGGTGGTTCTTGGCAGCATGTTGACGACTTACGATGTCGTTTGGGCAGAAAAGGTGATTTTGACGGAGAGCGCTGTCAAGGTGATGGAGGAGGTGTTCAAGAGTGAGTGACATTCGACAAATAATCCAGAAGCCGGTCATCACCGAAAAGAGCACGCGCCTCAAGGAGACCTCGAACAAGTATGTATTCAGAGTCGACGTTAAGGCGAACAAGAGACAAATAAAGAGAGCAGTCGAAGAGCTTTTCAATGTGCATGTGCTGGACGTCAAAACTGCGATGTATAGGGGCAAGCGGACGGTCGTGATGAACCGCGCCGGAAGATTCGAGGGACTGAAACCGAGATGGAAAAAAGCCATCGTCAGGCTCGCCGAGGGCGAGACGATCGATGTGTTTGATGTCGTGTAACAAGAGGATTTTTTAAACATCCGAAGAGCTGGAGAAGACCGATGGGTATCAAGAAATTCAAACCAACGACCCCGACGCTCCGTTACCGGACGGTGTCGGACTTCTCCGATGTCACGAGGAGTAAGCCAGAGCGGTCGCTGCTGGAGCCCCTAAAGAGATCGGGTGGCAGGAACAATGCAGGCCGTATTACGATTCGTCATAGAGGCGGCGGGCACAAACAGCGCTACCGCAAAATCGATTTCAAAAGAAACAAACTGGATGTTCCTTCAAAAGTTGCGTCGATCGAGTATGATCCAAACCGCTCTGCGCGGATTGCGCTTCTCCATTATATGGATGGAGAGAAACGTTACATCCTGGCACCGGATGGCCTCAAGATCGGCGATACCGTTGTGGCCGGCAGCAGTGTGGACATCAAACCGGGGAACGCGCTGCCGCTGGAGAGGATTCCCCTTGGTTCGATGGTGCACAATGTGGAACTCATCCGCGGTAGAGGAGGCCAGATCGTTCGCGCAGCCGGATCATATGCCCAGATCATGGCAAAAGAGGGTGGTTACGTCCAGCTGCGGTTGCCGTCCGGAGAGGTGAGGAGAGTTCGCAAGGAGTGCTACGCCACTGTTGGGCAGGTCGGGAACCTCGATCATGAGAACGTCGTCTACGGGAAAGCGGGCAAATCCCGCTGGATGGGAATCCGGCCCTCGGTTCGAGGAGTAGCGATGAATCCCGTCGATCACCCTCTAGGCGGCGGCGAAGGCAAATCCAGTGGCGGTAGGCACCCTGTGACTCCGTGGGGGAAGCCAACCAAGGGCTACAAGACGCGTAAGCGGAAACCGAGCGACAAGTACATCGTCCGGCGTCGACAGAAGAAAAAGAAGAAATCCTAAACTTGTAGGAAGGGATTATGGGGCGAAGCTTGAAGAAAGGTCCGTTCATCGACCAGAAGCTTTTGAAAAAGATTCTCGAAATGAATCGCACAGGAAACAAACGGGTTCTTAAGACTTGGGCGCGCCGCTCTACGATTTCTCCGGAGTTCGTCGGCCACACTCTGGCCGTCCACAACGGCCAGAAGTTCATCCCAATCTATATAACTGAGAACATGGTGGGGCACAAAGTCGGTGAGTTTTCCTTGACGAGAACTTACAGAGGCCACACGAGCAAAACCGGAAAAGAGAAGGGCAAGAAAAAATAATCTGGAGGAAATTCGATGGAGTCCACGGCCATTGCCCGGCATATCGGTTATTCCGCGAGAAAGGTTCGCCAGGTTGCTGACCTCGTCCGCGGCCGAAACGTCGAAGAGGCGATGGAAATCTTGAAATTCACACCGCGCGCCGCTGCAGTTCCGATGGGTAAGACCATTAAGTCGGCGATGCACAACATGGTGAATCTGAGGGGCGGCACGGTGGAGGCTCATGATATGGTCATCAAATCGATATTGGTGGATGAGGGAAGAACGCTCTATCGAATCAGGCCGCGTGCGCAGGGCAGAGCATATCGCATCCGAAAGAGGAGCAGCCACATCAAGGTGGTTATCTCCCTGCTCAAAGAGGAGTAGAAACCTTAGGAGGATTTTTGAATGGGGCAAAAGACAAACCCCATCGGACTTAGAATCGGGATCAACCGGACGTGGGATTCGCGATGGTTCTCGTCGAAAGATTACGCGAAGTGGTTGAGCGAGGACATTCGGATCAGGAAATATGTTAAAAGCCGGCTGTATAAAGCGGGCGTAGCGAAAATCGAAATCGAGCGTTCGAGCGGCAAGGCCACGGTGAATATTTTCACCGCCAGGCCGGGAATGGTGATTGGGAGAAAAGGTGCGGAGGTCGATATGCTCAGGGATGAGCTCAAACACCTTTCGGGAAAGGAAATTCAGATCAATATCAAAGACGTGAAAAAGCCCGAACTGAACGCTCAGTTGGTCGCCGAGCATATCGCCATGCAGCTCGAACAACGCGTGTCTTTCAGGCGAGCGATGAAAAAAACGATCGCCTCTGCAATGAGGATGGGCGCGCAGGGCATCAAGGTGCAGTGCGCTGGACGTTTGGGCGGTGCCGAGATGGCCAGAAGAGAGGGTTACCACGAAGGCCGGGTACCACTTCATACGCTCCGTGCGGACATCGATTTTGCACGCGCAACCGCGCACACGACGTTCGGGTGTGTCGGCGTAAAGGTGTGGATATATAAGGGAGAAATTTATCCCAAAGAATTCAAGAGATCGTTGGCAAAGGCCGGGGAAGGGGCGAGATAGAACATGTTAATGCCGAAGCGCGTCAAGCGCCGCAAGCAACAGCGCGGGCGGATGAAAGGAAAAGCCACGAAAGGAAGCACCATCGTTTTCGGTGAATACGGCCTCAAGGCCCTGGAGCCGAAGTGGATAACCAACAGGCAAATCGAGGCGGCAAGGATTGCGATCACTCGTCATATCAAGAGGGCTGGGAAACTGTGGATACGGATCTTCCCGGACAAGCCGGTGACGGTCAAACCGGCGGAGACCCGAATGGGCAAAGGTAAAGGTGCCCCGGAATATTGGGTGGCCGTCGTGAAGCCTGGAAGGATCCTGTTCGAGTTGGAAGGAGTTGCACCGGAAATCGCCCAACGCGCGATGACACTCGCCTCTTCAAAGCTGCCTCTGAAAACGAAATTCGTCCAGAGAAAAAAGGCGGAGGGCTAGAGAGATGAAGCCCCAAGAAATGAGGGAGATGACCCTCGAGGAGCTCAAGATTCATCACGACAGTCTGATCGATGAACTCGCGAACCTCAGGATCAAGCTCTCGATAAAACAGCTGGACAATCCAATGCGGGTGCGGCAGTTGCGCAGAGAAGTTGCTCGGGCGAAGACGATCCTGAAAGAAAAAATGGAAGGCGCCATGCCGGGAGAGAAACCGGGGCAGCGGCAGGAAGCTGAAGCCTGAACGGGACCGGATGGAGAATAAGCCTTAAAGAATTCGTTAGGGAGCAGAGATGGGCGATAGGAAGCATAGGAAAACGTTCGTCGGAGTTGTTGAGAGCAATGCAATGGATAAAACCGCCGTCGTCAAGATTCAGAGGTTGGTCAAACATCCGATCTACGGCAAGTACATCAAGCAGACGGCGAAGCTCAAGGCCCATGATCCGGAGAATGCATGCGGAGTCGGCGATAAAGTAAAGGTGATATCCACGAGGCCTCTCAGCAAGACGAAACGATGGCGCCTTGTTGAGATAATCGAGAAGGCCCGATAGCAGGCAGCAGGAGATCGTTGACGCTTTTTCTTGCGGGGACCTATAGAGGAAAAGCGCAGGTAGAAAATGATCAAGGCAGAAACAATATTGCAGGTTGCGGACAATTCAGGCGCGAAAAGCATTCTCTGCATCAAAGTGCACGGTGGAACCAGGCGCCGGTATGCGCGCGTCGGGGATATTATTTCCGCTTCCGTTAAGGTAGCCATGCCCGGGGGGATGGTGAAGAAGGGGCAAGTTACCAAAGCTGTCGTTGTGCGGACCAAGAAGGAAATCAGAAGAGAGGATGGAAGCTACATCCGTTTCGATGAGAACGCGGCCGTGATCATCAACGAAAGCAGGGAACCGATCGGCACGAGGATCTTTGGACCGGTGGCGCGGGAACTCAGGGAAAAGAGATTCATGAAGATTATTTCTCTTGCTCCAGAGGTTTTATAGAGAGGCGGTGGAGACGCGGATTCTGCGCCCAGGCTTTGTAAGTAATCTACTGTGAGAGACGTTGGAGACAAGCCATGATGAATATCATTAAGAATGACACGGTGAAGGTCGTCTCGGGAAACCATAGGGGCAAGATCGGAAGGGTTCTCAAGGTCTTTCCCAATTCTAACCGTGTGATCGTAGAGAAGGTGAATCTGGTCAAGCGGCACAGACGACCCCGATCGGCCACCGATAAGGGCGGGATTCTCGAGAAAGAAGCACCGATCCACGTCTCGAATGTCATGTTGGTTTGTCCGAAGTGCTCCAAACCGTCACGCACGGGCGTAAGCTTCTTATCGGACGGGACGAAAGTTAGGGTTTGCAAATCCTGCAACGAAACCCTGGCGGCTAACGAGTAGCGAACGGGAGACGCTGCAGATGTCGAGAATTAAGGAAAAATATTTCAAGGAAATAGTACCGGAGCTCCGGAAGGAGTTCGGTTTCAAGAATTTGATGGAAGTTCCTCGCCTGGACAAGATCACGGTCAACATGGGAGTCGGGGAAGCGAATCAGAATCCGAAGCTCCTCGATGCGGCGATGGAAGATCTTGCCGCAATTACCGGCCAGAAGCCCAAGCTCTGCAGGGCAAAAATATCCGTGGCGGCTTTCAAGATCCGGGAGGGAATGCCGGTCGGATGCAAGGTCACGCTACGGGGAGAGCGTATGTACGAGTTCTATGATCGGCTCGTCAACATTTCGCTGCCTCGTATCAGGGATTTCCGTGGCGTTCCCACGAAGAGCTTCGATGGGCGAGGGAATTACACACTTGGGATCAAAGAGCACATCATTTTTCCCGAGATCAACTACGATAAAATAATGAAGATCATGGGAATGGATATAACAATCGTTACCACCGCAAAGAACGACGAGCAAGGACTCGCCCTGCTCAAGCATTTGAATATGCCGTTCAGGACCACTTAGCAAAGCAGGAGAAACGTGGCCAAGAAGTCGTGGATAGCAAAAGCGAGAAGCACTCCTAAGTACAAGGTGCGCGCCTATAACCGGTGCAGCCGTTGCGGTAGATCTAGAGGATATATCAGAAAGTTCGGAATCTGTCGAATCTGCTTCCGTGAAATGGCGCTGCAAGGGGAAATTCCCGGCGTTGTCAAAGCCAGCTGGTAAGCGCCGCGGAAACTAAGGATTTTTGCAGGGAGCAAACGCTGTGACAATGACCGATCCCATATCAGACTATTTGACGAGAATCAGAAACGCCGCGAGGGCCCGTCACAAACACGTCGACGTCCCCGCCTCACGCGTGAAGGCGGAGCTGAGTAAAATACTCGTCGATGCAGGCTTCTTGAAAGATGTGAAATATATCGAGGATAACCGGCAGGGGATTCTCAGGCTTTATTTGAAGTACGACAAGGAAATGCAATGCGCTATCAACGGTTTGAGGCGCGTGAGCAAGCCGAGCCTGCGCATCTATTCGCCGCGGAAAAAAATCCCCCGCGTCCTCGGTGGCTATGGAATGGCGATTCTTTCTACTTCGCAGGGGATTCTTTCTGATAAGGAGTGTTTGAAAAGAAGGATTGGCGGAGAGGTGATCTGCGAGGTTTGGTGATCCGGTGATCATCACGGAGGGCATCGAATATCGGATTACCGTGATGTTCCGGGAAAACAGCCAATCATAGGTGCATTGAATTCATTCAGCACAAGACGGAGTTGTCATGTCTCGAGTCGGAATGCAACCTATCAAGATCCCATCAGGGGTGTCCGTCACTTTTGAGGGATCGAATGCAACGGTGAAAGGCCCCAAGGGGACGCTAACGAGGGGACTGCCCAAGGTCTGCGGATTCGAGCAGAAGGGGGACACGCTGCGTGTAACCAGGCCAACCAATTCGAAGCCCCATAGATCCATGCACGGCCTGACCCGCACGCTACTTGCCAACATGGTCATCGGAGTCACGGAGGGCTTTCTCAAAGAGCTGGAGATCGTGGGCGTGGGATACAGAGCGGAGTCGAAAGGCAAGGAGCTCATTCTGTCACTCGGTTACTCGCACCCCATCCACTTCAAGATCCCTGAGGGAATCAAGATCGAGGTGCCTTCTCCGACACAAATCAAAGTGTCTGGCATCGATAAGGAGAAAGTTGGGCAAGTTGCCGCAGATATCCGGCGCCTGCGGCCACCGGAACCTTACAAAGGAAAGGGGATCCTTTACGCTGGCGAGCATATCCATCGAAAAGCTGGAAAAGCTGCTGTTGGAGCTTAGAAGCTGTGGATATGCTTTGGAAATCGCGAGGATACGCGGTATGAAAATAAAAATCGACAAGGTGTATAAAAGAAGAAGGCGGCACCTTCGGGTGAGAAGGAAGGTAGTCGGCACCCCCGATCGACCGCGGCTGTGCGTTTTCAGGAGCCACCGGCACATTTACGCGCAGATCATTGATGATTCGAACGGGCGCACGCTTGCTTCAGCATCCAGTCTGAAGCTTGAGAAGATGGAACCTGAAGAAGATGCCAGCAAGATGATGAACCAGGCATGCGTTGTGGGAAAAACCATCGCCGGGCTCGCCAAGGAAAAAGGGATTACGAAGGTCGCATTCGATAGAGGGGGCTATCTGTACCACGGTCGTGTGGCGGCTCTCGCCAATGCGGCACGCAAAGAGGGCCTCGAGTTTTGAAAGTAACGAGGAAGGGTGTCTCTCCCTGTTGAAACGCGATAAAAAGGGACATTCCTTGAAAGAAAAGAGGTGGAGTTCAAGCTTATGACGAAAGATGAAGGGAAGCAACCGGAAGACAAGCCTGCGCGGAAACC
Organism: Candidatus Latescibacterota bacterium; assembly: GCA_011772205.1. GTDB lineage: Bacteria > Krumholzibacteriota > Krumholzibacteriia > WVZY01 > WVZY01 > WVZY01. Next base: position 8,005 of record WVZY01000001.1, on the reverse strand, counting down.
AGCGAGCAAGCCGCAGAGTCGACCGGGTGGCAGACCGGGGCAGAGGCAGAGGGACAGACGTCCCGAGCCGGGAGCTGACATGAAGACAAAAGGCCCCGAGTATATCGAGCAGACGATTCATGTAAACCGCGTGGCGAAAGTCGTCAAGGGCGGCAGAAGATTCAGCTTCAACGCACTGGTGGCCGCGGGAGACGGTATGGGAAGAGTCGGCGTGGGTCTTGGCAAGGCGAATGAAATCACCGACGCAATCCGTAAAGCAACCGAGTCTGCCAAACGCTCGATGATCCGAATTCCCCTTTTGAGAGGAACGATTCCCTTCGAAGTGCATGGAAAGTACGGAGCGGGTTATATCGTTTTGAAGCCGGCTTCTCCAGGTACCGGGGTGATCGCCGGAGGGCCGGTGCGGGCCATCATGGAATCGGCTGGAATCAGAGACATTCTCGCGAAATCACTTGGTTCCAACAATCCTCACAATCTCGTCAAAGCGACAATGAAAGGACTCGAACAGCTCGAGAGCGCAAGAGAAGTTGCTAAACGTAGAGGGATATCGGTCAATCAATTATTCGGAATAGAAAGCAACGGCCATGGCAAAGAAACTGAAGATAACGCAGGTGAAAAGCCTGATCGGGAGCCAACCGAAGCATAAACGGACAATGAAAGCCATCGGCTTTCACCACCATCAGGAGACACTCGTTAAGGAGGATACGCCGCAGCTCAGAGGAATGCTGCACCAGGTGAGGCATCTCGTTCGAGTGGAGGAAGCCGGGGAGGAGAAGCAATGAAGCTCGGAGAGCTCAAGGGCGTTGCAGGCGCGAAAAAGAAGCGAAAACGAATCGGTTGCGGACCGGGGTCCGGTCACGGCAAGACGGCCTGCAAGGGTTCGAAGGGACAGAGGTCGAGATCCGGAAGCTCGATTCCGTCCTGGTTCGAAGGCGGCCAGATGCCGCTTCAGCGCAGGGTGCCCAAGCGTGGCTTCACGAATATATTCAAAGTCCCGTATCAGGTTGTGAACGTCGGGGATCTCGATCGCTTCCCCGCAGATTCGGAGATCAACCTGGACAGCCTTCTTGACAAAGGACTGGTTAAAAAGGTCCACCGGCCGGTGAAGCTCCTGGGAAACGGCAAGCTGGATCGACCGCTGAAAGTCATTGTACACGCGTGCAGCAAAAAGGCGAGGGAGATCGTGGAGAAAGCGGGGGGGGAAGTGCGGCTCGTTGATTGAGTGCCCATTATCGGGGCCATCCGCTCTTTGATAAATGATTACAAAGCTTCAAGAGATTTTCAGCATACCCGAACTAAAGCGGCGGGTATTGTTCACGATTGCCTTGCTCATCGTTTACAGGGTAGGCGGGCACATCACGACACCCGGCGTGGACGCAACGGTCATCACCGGCTTCTTCGCCGGGCAAAAGGGTACGATTTTCGCCCTTTATGATCTTTTCGCCGGAGGGAATCTCGAGAAAGCAACGATCTTCGCCTTGGGGATCATGCCGTACATCAGCGCGTCGATTATCCTGCAGCTGTTCCAGGCGGTAATCCCTTACTTCGAGAAACTGGCGAAGGAGGGTGAAGAGGGAAGAAAGAAGATCACGCAGTACACCCGTTACGGAACCGTGATTCTTTCTGCGATTCAGGCGTTCGGTATCGCTATCTTTCTCGAAAACCTCCGTGGCCCGGCGGGTGAGGCGGCCGTGATGTTCCCCGGAATGGGATTCCGTTTGCTGACTATTCTGACGCTCACCTCGGGAACGGTATTCGTGATGTGGCTCGGAGAGCAAATTTCGGAGCGCGGTATCGGAAATGGTATTTCCCTCATCATCGCGATCGGAATCATCGCCCGCTACCCGACGGACATGCTGAATACATGGAGGGAGATCACTCTCGGGCAAATGTCTCCATTCAGGTTGGCGATCCTCCTGGTGATCATGGCGGGCATCATCGCTGGGATTATTTTCGTCACGCAAGGGCAGCGCCGCATACCCGTTCAGTATGCAAAACGGGTCGTTGGGAGAAAAATTTACGGGGGGCAGGCAAGCCACATCCCCCTGGGAGTGAACATCGCAGGCGTTATCCCGATCATCTTCGCGCAGTCGTTGATCATGTTTCCGGGGACTCTAGCGGCGTTCTTCAAGAATCTGGCGTTCATGCAGACGATTTCGATGATTCTCCAGCCGGGAGCGCCTGTTTATATAATTCTCTATTCGGTTATCATCGTGTTTTTCACTTATTTTTATACGGCGATCGTTTTCAATCCCGTGGATGTGGCGGACAACATGAAGAAATCGGGAGGCTTTATCCCCGGTATCAGGCCAGGCAAGCGGACCGCGGAGTATATCGACCGGGTTCTCTCCCGGATTACGTTGCCGGGAGCAATATTTCTCGCGTTCATTGCGGTGCTGCCCGACATACTCATGAAGCCGACCGTGTTGAACGCTCCTTTCTATTTTGGAGGGACGGGACTTCTGATCGTTGTGGGCGTCACGCTGGACACGTTGAGACAGATCGAGTCGCATCTTCTCATGCGGCACTATGAAGGCTTCGTCAAGCATGGGAGATTGAGAGGGAGGCGCGGATGAACATCATAATTCTCGGAGCACCCGGTTCCGGAAAAGGAACGCAAGCAGCAATGATATCTCGTAAGCACGAGCTCGCACACATTTCAACGGGTGATCTTCTGCGTGAAGCGGTGGCCGAAGGGACGGAGCTGGGAAAGCAGGTCGAGAGCATACTCAGATCTGGAAAACTCGTCTCGGACGAGGTCGTCTTGCAGCTCATCCGCGAGGCGACGAGCAAAAGCACCAAGGGGAATCGAAGGGGATGGATTCTCGATGGTTATCCCCGCACGGTTGCGCAGGCGGAATCGCTCGAGACGGTGCTCGAAGAGATCGGCCAGAAGGTCGATTCGGTCATCGTTCTCGATGTGAATCCGGATGTGATTGTCGAGCGCCTATCCAACAGAAGGACTTGTGAATCGTGTAAGGCAGTTTATAATTTATTGAACAATCCACCAAGGTATGAGGGCAAATGTGACATCTGCGGTCACGCACTCATCCAGAGGGAAGACGATAAAGCGAATACGATACGGAAACGGCTGGACGTTTACAACGACCGGACTCGCCCGATCATCCATTTCTACGACGGTAGGTATCGGATTCACCGTATCGATGGGACCCAACCGATCGACGAGGTGTCCGCGGCGATAGCGCGGCTGGTCAGTGAATGATTTACCTCAAATCGCCTTCTGAGATCGAGATCATCAGATCCAACGGCGCGATCCTGAAGGAGTGCTTCGAAATCGCGGGAAAACTGATCAGGGTTGGCGTCAAGAGGGTGGAAATAGATCGGGCTATCGAGGAACGAATTCTCAAGCGCGGCGGCAAGCCGGCTTTCAAAGGTTTTCACGGTTTTCCGGCGGCTACTTGCATCTCGATCAACGAGGAAGTTGTCCACGGAATACCGGATGACAGGGTGTTGGAGGAAGGGCAAATCGTCGGAATCGACGTTGGGGTGTATAGAGACGGTTATTACGCGGATGCTGCCCGAACATTTCCTGTGGGAGAGGTGTCACCCCAGGTCAAGAAGCTTCTCAAGGTTACGAGGGAAGCCCTTGAAAAAGGCATTGCCAAGGCCGTTGTAGGTAACAATCTCACCGATATCTCCCACGCGGTGGAAAGCTATGTGACGGGGCACGGGTTTTCCGTAGTGAAAACGCTCGTGGGGCACGGGATCGGGCAGCAAATGCACGAACAACCGCAAGTGCCGAACTTCGGCCCTCCGGCTCAGGGCCCGGTGCTGGAAGAGGGACTTGTGATCGCGATCGAGCCGATGGTGAACATTGGCGGATCCGATGTGCTCACGTTGGATGACGGGTGGACCGTTGTAACGGCCGACCGCAAGCTGTCCGCTCATTTCGAGGATACTGTCGCGGTGACGAAGAACGGCCCCGCGATCCTCACTCGCTGACAGAGACGGAGCAGCAGGTAACACGAGCTTTAGCTATCTTATGAGCAAGGAAGATGTCATATCCGTCGAAGGAACTGTGATCGAAGCGCTGCCGAATACCATGTTCCGTGTGGAACTGGAGAACAAACACGTTATCCTCGCTCACATCTCGGGAAAGATGCGAATGCATTTTATCAAGATACTCCCGGGCGACAGGGTAACCATCGAACTTTCGCCGTACGACCTGTCGAAAGGAAGAATCGTATACCGATATAAATAATTCCTTGTTTTCGGGGTATCACGGCGCGCGCACAGGGACGCTCTTGATCCCGCGGGTCATGGGCGGTGATAGAAATGAAAGTAAGAAGTTCAGTCAGGAAAATTTGCCCGTATTGCAAGATCATACGGCGAAAAGGAGTCGTCCGTGTAATCTGCAGGAACAAGCGGCACAAGCAGCGGCAGGGCTGATGTGTGATGCCTGGTAGCCGGACAAGTGCCGTGGCGGAGAACACGACAATCGTTGTGAATTGTATAACGTATTAGAAAGGAGAACGCTCTTTGGCGCGTATTGCAGGAGTTGATATTCCTAACGAAAAGCGGGTGATCGTCAGCCTTACCTATATTTATGGTATTGGACGAACATCAGCGGAGAAAATCCTCAGCAAGGTCGATGTTGATCCAAACAGGCGCGTGAAGGATCTCACAGAAGATGAGACCATCAAGATCCGTAGTGTGATCGAGAATGAGTATAAGGTGGAAGGCTCGCTGAGGGGAGAGGTGAGCTATAACATCAAGCGCCTGATGGATATCGGTTGCTATCGAGGTCAGCGCCATAAGCGCGGATTGCCCGTTCGAGGCCAGCGCACCAGCACGAATGCGAGGACGCGCAAGGGCCCCCGGGCGAGACCCGGCGGTGCCAGAAAGAAGGGAAAATAATTTTCCCGCAGCGCGTGTAGCAGCCCCGAGTATTCGACCGTTGTTCGCAGGTAGATCGTCAAGAGCGTTTGCCCAGCCAGGAGGCATGTTTTGGCAAAACCGAAAAAAGCAGTTGGTCGAAAGAAGAAGGCCAAACGAGTAGATGTTGCCGGCGTGGCCCACATCAAATCGACTTTTAATAACACGATTATTACTATCACGGATGTCAAAGGAAACGTCGTTTCCTGGGCCAGCCCGGGCAAGATGGGGTTCAAGGGTTCGAGGAAGAGCACTCCGTTCGCGGCGCAGCAGGCCGCGGATCGCTGCGCGAGAGAAGCGAGAGAAATGGGCATGAAAAAAGTCGAGTGCTGGATCAGGGGACCCGGCGCCGGCAGGGAAGCGGCGATTCGCTCGCTCAAGTCGGCCGGTATGGATGTCACTGCTGTAAAGGATGTCACTCCCGTGCCCCACAATGGATGCCGCCAGAAGAAGCGGCGCAGGGTATAGCTTTGACTGAGGATTTTGTTTGGATCCAGCCAAACCCCAAAGCGATTTTTCGCAGCGTGCTAATGATAAATTGAAGTAAACGAATCAGGAGGAATACATGGCGAGATATAGAGATGCGAAGTGCAAGCTCTGCCGGAGGGAAGGGGACAAGCTCTTTCTCAAGGGAGACCGGTGCTTCTCAAACAAGTGCGCCATCGAGAAACGGAATTACCCGCCCGGCCAACACGGCCGCGGGCGAAGGGGCAAGCTCTCGAAGTACAACGTTCAGCTGAGGGAAAAACAAAAACTCCGCCGGATGTATGGACTGCTTGAAGCCCAGTTCCGTAATTACTTCTACAAGGCGGCGCGCCAGAAAGGCATCACGGGTACCAACCTGCTCTGCCTTCTCGAGACGCGTCTGGACAGCGTCGTCTACCGGATGGGTTTCGTGTCTTCCCGTGCAATGGCTCGGCAGCTTATTCGGCACAATCATTTCCAGGTGAACGGGAAGAAAGTCAATATCCCGAGCTACGTCGTGAAACCGGGTGATCGGATCTCAACACGGGAAAAGAGCAAGAGCTTGTTCGTCGTCCAGGAAGCCATAAAGAACTTCGATTCGAGACAAGCGGTTTCCTACATCGATATGGATACGAGCAGACTGGAAGGAGAATTCCTGGAGATTCCATCCAGGGAGGCGATCCCCGTTCCAGTGAACGAGCAGTTAATTGTGGAGCTTTATTCAAAGTGATATACGGAGCCTGAACGCGCTCATCAGGAGGAGCGAATCAATGAAATGGCGTAACCTACTGATGCCAAAAGAGATCAAGCGGGACGAAGAGTCGCTGACCAAGCTGTACGGCCGGTACGTTGTGGAACCGCTCGAACGGGGTTTCGGAACGACCCTTGGAAACGCTTTACGCAGAACGCTGCTATCATCGATTCAAGGTGCGGCGGTTACCGCGGTACGCATCCATGGCGTTCTTCACGAGCTGACGAACATTCCCGGAGTCCTCGAGGATGTTACCGACATCATATTGAATCTGAAGCAGCTCGTTGTGAAAATGCACTGCGATGATCCCAGGTTTCTCAAGCTGTCGGTCGAAAAGGAAGGTCCCGTTACTGCAGGGGATATTACCGAGGATCCGGAAATCGAAATCCTAAACAAAGATCTTGTTCTCTTCACCGCTACGGAGAAGACGAAAGTCGAGTTGGAAGTCCTCATTGGACATGGACGCGGCTATGTGCCTGCCGAAACCCACAACCTTGACAGCTTCGATATCGGATTGGTTCCCGTCGATTCGAATTTTTCACCCATCCGGAAGGTGTCTTATGTGGTGGAGGATACCCGCGTGGGCCAGCGGACAGATTATGACAAGCTGCTGCTCGAGGTAACGACGGATGGCAGTGTTACACCCGAAGACGCTGTTGGATACGCTGCGAAGATATTGAAGGATCATATGCTTCTCTTCATCCATTTCGACGAAGAGCCGATGGAAGAAGAGGAAGAAGAAGTCGATGAGGAACTCGAAAAGCTCAAGGATCTCTTGGGCAGAAGCGTTGAGGAACTCGAGCTGTCGGTCAGATCGAGCAATTGCCTGCGGCGCGCAAACATCAAGACGCTCGGCGACCTGGTACGCCGCACGGAACAGGAAATGCTCAAGTATCGCAATTTCGGTAAACAGAGCTTGAAGGAGATTTCCGAAATCCTCGCAGGGATGAATCTGTATCTCGGGATGGATGTCGACGCAATCCTTGGAGGGAAGCCCCAGACGGAAGAGGAAGAGACCGAGGTCGCGCAGCAATAAAGGCGTTCTTTGAATGAGAGACGGTGCATCCGGAGTTCTTCCGGCGGCCTTGGAAGGAAGCAGAAATGAGACATCGCGTTGATCATAGAAAATTGGGACGAACGAGAAGCCACCGTAAGGCGATGATCTGCAACATGGTCACTTCGCTTTTCGACAAAGAACGCATTACCACGACGGCAGCCAAGGCGAAGGAGACGAGGCGGTTCGCCGAACGGCTCATCACACGGGCGAAAAAGGGTTACGCAGCCCATCAAGAAGTTCAGGATTTGAGGGATGCGGGGAAGACGGATGAAGCGCAGCGGAAGGAAGCGTTTGCCCTGGCCCAGTGGCGGTTGGCGGGACGGTTCGTCCGGAAAAAGCAGATCCTGAAAAAGCTGTTCGAAGAAATCGCCCCCCAATACCTGGAGCGAAACGGGGGGTATACGCGGATCCTGAATACGGGCGTTCGGCTCGGCGACAATGCGAGTACGGTGATGCTGGAGTTGGTTGGGACGGAGGTGACGAGCAAGCCGAAGCCCAAGAAGCCACGCAAGCGGGAAGTGGAGGAAGAGGTGGAAGAAACGGCGGAGGCGACGGAAGCCGCCGAGGAGACTGAAGGAAAGAAAGCGCGCAAGAGGAAGGCGAAGGGAAAAGCGGAAGAGCCGCCGGCTGAAGAAGCACCGGAGTCTGAAGAAGCGGCCGAGGCTGCTCCGGAAGAAGATAAGGCATCCGACGCCTGATATGCCGGAATATAAAAAACTGTTGCGATCTATTAAAGAGAGCCGCAAGATCAACGGATCATGCGGCTTTTTTTGCAGATGGCTCCATGGGAATATTATGGTCGGCTCCGTGGGGGCTCCTCACCACGCTCCCGCTTC
>WVZY01000023.1:1109-166260 GCA_011772205.1 Candidatus Latescibacterota bacterium | reverse complement strand
CCGCTGCCGCAGATGGCACGGGAGTTGAACGTGGGTGCTGTAGTGGAGGGTTCTGTGCTCCGTGTTGGGGGACGAGTGAGGATCACGGCGCAGTTGATCGGAGCGGCGCCGGAGCGACACCTCTGGGCCGACAACTATGACCGTGACTTTGGTGACATCCTGATTTTGTCGAGTGAAGTAGCGCGGGCGATCGCTCATGAGATCCAGGTCACGCTTACGCGTGAGGAGCAGGCACGCCTGACGAGCGCGCGCCCCGTGAATCCTGAAGCTCACGAACTGTACCTCAAGGGCAAGTCCCAATATTACACTATAACACCAGAAGGGATCAAGAAAGCTGACGAGTACTTCCAGCAGGCAATAGAGGCCGATCCCAATCACGCTCAGGCGTATGCCGGACTGGCCGCTTCCTACGAGCTTCAAGCGTGGAGGGGTCGCCTGCCGCTGGATGAAACAAAAACTGAAATAGAGAGACTCGTGAGGAAAGCTCTGGAGATCGATCCCACACTCGCGGAAGCGTACCTTGCACTGTCGGGGAAGCGATTTTATCTCGACTGGGATTGGCTAGGGGGGGAGGAGGAAATCCAACGAGCGATCGAGCTCAATCCGGGCCTTGCCGAGGCTCACTATGAGTATGCCTATTTTTTATCGGCGATGGGCCGCTTCGAGGAAGCCATCGCCGAGGCCAAGCTCGCTTTCCATCTCGATCCACTCTCGCTTCTTTATGGGAAAACCTTGGCCAATGTATACCGCTTATCGCGCCACTACGACCAGTCAATAAATCAATGCCGGCAATTGACCGAGATGGAGCCGAATGATCCCGGTGTATACAGGCTGATCGCGAATACGTACGAGGCAATGGGGAGGTATGAGGACGCGGTCAAAGCCAAACAAAAGATGTTAACCCTCTCGGGAGTGCCACCCGAGAAGGTAGCGGCATTGGATAGCGCCTACAGCGAGTCGGGACCTGAGGGGTACTGGATGTGGCATCTGGAGAGTCTAAAAGATCAATATGACCGCTATCCCCAACAAACTGCCGGGTACTATGCGCAGCTGGGCGATAAGGATCAGGCATTCGCCTGGATGGAAAAAGCTTACGAGAAGGACGGCGCGCGGAAGATGTTTTTGCTAAAAGTCAATCCATCGTGGGATCCGCTGCGTGACGACCCGCGCTTCGCAGACCTGCTCCGCCGCATGAATTTCCCGAAATAGGACCGGATAATCAGTCAAACAATACTTTCATGCTAAAATCCAATAAAAAGCCCGGCTGTCAAACCTCCAACCACTCGACAACCGGGCTTCTTAATAAAAACCACATTCTCGAAAAAGTAGGCGCGCTACTTCAAGATCACCATCTTCTTCGTCTTCGTGAAGTGCTTCGTCGCAAGCTTGTAGAAGTACACACCACTCGCGACCGGATCGCCTGCATCGCTCCGGCCATTCCATCCCTTGGTGTATTCACCAGCCGGCTTCTCTTCGTTCACCAAGGTCTTTACCAGCTGACCCGCCACGTTGTAAATCTTCAAAGACACATGCGCCCGCTCCTTGATCGAGTACTTAATGGTCGTACTCGGATTGAACGGATTCGGGTAGTTCTGGGCGAGACTGTTCGTGAACTGCGGCGTGCCACCGGCTCCTGAAGGGTCATCGAGAATGTTCCCGATCCACCGGATGATGTCCGTCATGTGATCCACACGGCCCGGAACGCCCGAAGGAACATCATCCCGAATATAGTGGAAGCTGAACCCGGATAGCACGACACCCACCGGATTGCCCAGCGCGTTCAGCGTGTCGTACGATAGAACAGCACCAGCTGTTGGCTGACCTGTGCCGCCGTACGTCATCTCCAGCGTTGCATCGCCAAACGGCGAAATCACGTCAAAGTTATTGATGACCGGACAGCCGCCATAGGCGACGATCGTATCTGGGCCAAAGGGCATGCCATGATCGAACATCGAGCCGGGCTCTCCGATAACAAACGGTGAAATACCATGGTTGGGCACGTGGTCGGCGTTGATCAGACTGTGAGGCATGTAGACATCTCTGAAGTTGAGGGCGCTCATGGAGTTGAGTGTATTCCATTCCTCGGCAACATTATCACCGGAAATGTAGACACCCGCCCCACTCGGATCTGGGTGCTGGTCCAAATAACTAAAGAGCATGGAGAAATCATCCCCCTTACCATTGATGCCGTCACAGATGGTAAAGTTGGGCAAGTCGCCTGAATTCCAGATGATCTTCCGGTAATTCGGGTGAAGCTGCTGATAGACATTTCTCACATGATAGCCGGGACGATTCCCGAGACCTGAACTGGGTGCTCGGATGTCAAAACGGTCCACTTGGTCGAAGATTCCCATGATCTGGAACGCCGTATTGAAGTACGGTTCACCTCCCCTGGGACCGAAAGCGTTGACATAGAGAATGTCACCGCCCCTTGCAGGCCCGGCGCCTGGTAGAATTTGCATCTCCATCGGTGCCGCGCAGGCCTCGATGATGTCGAGGACATTACCGGTGAGCTTGCTCCAGTACTTTCTTATTCCTGATGCGTTCTCGGCACCGCAAAAGAAGTACAGCGTATCACCGGCCGTAAAGAGATTGTCATTGAGATCGACACACCACTGATCGGTCACAGGGCTTGTTCGGGGTCCAGCTTCCTCAACGAAAACTGTATCCATACGGACCATGTACCATTTCTCACCGGACACCGTCGCCGAATCCACAACCGGCCAGCGGAAGTTGTCTCCTTCTATGGCATGCCCCATTTTGCGGGGCTGATTCTGCGGGTGGATGGAAACATAGAGGTACACTGCAGATCCGAATCCGGTATACGGATCAGGCTCCTTGAGACCTACCGAGGGATCCTCGCATGTGAAGGCTATCGAATCTGCGGGAAGAATGTTGGGATTGTCGTAAGGGAGGATGCTCACGCAAGCATCGACTCGACCGGTCCCGGTGGATGTTCCGTCCGTTGGGAAAGTATCTTGGAATCGTGTATCAATAACCCAACCGGGCGACCACCGAGGCCCAACCGCTGCGGCTTCGTCGATACGGCGGATTTCGATATTGTCAAAAAGTGGAGCATGGCTGTGGCATGCACCGTCACCATACACACCGCACCAATCATCGCACCTGTCGTGGACACCCAGCGCGACCTGGATGTGAGAAGCACCCGGCTCAACTCCAACAGATACGACCTGCCTGAGCTAATCCCTGGCGGAGCCATAGTAAGATGCGGTAGAAGACCAGCGACCCGGGAACCCACCGATCCATTGCCGAACCCGGCGCTTATAGAAAACCAAATTTTTTAGTGGGAGATCCCTGTAGACATCAAAAGCAAGTTCCACCGTCGAACCGGTGCCTGTCAGAGCTACCGGCGGCGACCAGATCTCGTTCCAGATGTACTGGCCGCGCTCGTTCTCATTCGGAACGGCAAGCTGCCCGGGGAATCCTCCGCAAGCATAAGTCTCCATGGACCCGTTGATGAAAGTCCATAGGCAGCTGAAGTCAAATTTGCACGGATCCTCCTGGACCTGGGTAACACCCGGAAAGAGAGCGGCATAATCCCCATAATCCGACTGGGCACGATACCTCCAGTCCCCATCTGTCGTAGCGATATCCCCTGGAGACTCATCTTCAAAATCCTCGAAATCGTACGTGGCGGTCTCGCTCCTTACGGTGATGCTGTCAACAACGATCGCACCATCAGTGTCATATAGACCGTCCTCATCGGACCACCCCCCGTCTGAATCGAAGCGAAAACGGACGGTCAAAAAGCCTGCGTGTCCGGCTGGGATGGTGTCCGTCCGGAGTTGCTTCATCCCGGTACCATCAAAAGACGCCAAATGAATCCAATCCTCTGGGCGGAGAAAATCGAGGTTCGATAGAGAATCGCAGGTGCCCTTTGTGGCATACTCCGTGTACGAATAATCCCACCCGGATTCCGAATTCCACGAAACCAGGTAGTCGATGTAGATTTTCTCCGTATCCGGAACATCGATACACTTGAAGCAAAAGCTCTGATCCCAATCGTTGCCATAACCAGGCAGCGTCGCATAACCGCACAGTATGGGGCTGGCTGCATCCGGACGGGCACCGCACCACGCCGACTGGCTACCTTCCAAGGGTTCGAGGTAGCCGTAACTCCCACCGCCCAGACCGGCAAAGTCATCGATATGGAAGAAAGCCCCGGGCTGCTCGGAAAGATCGGAAGTGGTCCAGCCCTCCTCGACGCAACCCCCACCCCAATCGAACGTCCAGTAGGCGAGCACAAATGTGTCCGCCTGAGCGGTTGCTTTCATCCTCTGATGCTCCGAAGGGAGGTCTAGATCGAGAACGCCTGGAGTCTCAACCTCGATGAGAATGTCATCCGGCTGTGTCCACTTTCGTGCGCGCCGCGCGTCGGCCAGCGTGACAACTTGCAGGACTGCGGTGAATAAGATCCCAATAACGATGCATTTTCTGATCATGATAAAACCATCCCTTCCGTGCTCCGCGAATCGACGTGCAGCATTCGATGGTCGCTCGAATCGATTCGAGCCAGTAAAATGTCTGTTTTGTAGTTTGATCTGCGCTGCCGGATTATTTCATGAGAGTAAAGACATGCGAATAAATAGGCACGTCTCTTATGAGTGCTAATGCCCATTAGAGATAAACTCCTGGCAGATTGGATATAATTACCCTGGTTGTGAAGCAGCTCGATTATACCATCTGTTGAGCTAACTATCAACTATATTTTCAATTAAAGTAATAGCTTCGCTTGAGGTTAGGCGCTGCTTTTTTCGTTCCAGCAGAAAAGCCCTGGACTAAACTCACACGAAGAATCTTTACAAGAGCTTGGAATAACAAAGGATCTATTTGTTTCTGGTTGATTCGTGCTCCTGTTTTATAATTACGAGTTAGTTTCCAGCGGAAGCGAATCGAAGGGAACATCGGCGAATTGACAAACCTGTTTGATTAAGAATTTATGCTCTACGATCGCATTGCTCGATTCTGTGATGGACTGAGTAGTGCAGCGATCGAAGGATAACCTTCTAGGGACCAAAGGATAGTGCTATCAGGAAGCACCGGGTTTCCCATCAAAAGCTCGGGGAAAAGTATCACATAAGACTCCTCCCCTTGCGCCGCCAAGCGATTTATAAGCAAGTTTTTGCATTTTTTCTGGTCAGCAGTTTTGACACACGACCGCGCTCCTGCTAGAATCCCGGAATATCTCTTGCTATTCATGGTCCCCCCCATCTTATTTCAGCATAGACACCTAAATCAGTAGTGAGGCATGAATGATCGGTAAAACCATTTCCCATTATAAAATCGTCGAAAAGCTCGGAGAAGGCGGCATGGGCGTCGTCTATCGGGCCGAGGATAAAAAGCTCAAGCGCACCGTTGCGCTCAAATTCTTTCGTCCACTTTCCTTTAGCGATGAAGAGCAGAGGCGCCTCTTTATTCAAGAGGCCCGCGCTGCTGCGGCCCTCGACCATCCCAACATTTGCACCATCTATGAGATCGATGAAGTAGACGACCAGTTCTTCATCTCCATGGCCTACGTCGAAGGGGTGGATCTCAAAGAAAAACTAAAAGCGGGACCGCTCGAGGTGGATCGGGTCCTTTACATCGGCCTTCAGATAGCCCAGGCTCTGGAGTCCGCTCACAAAAAAGGCATCATACATCACGACATCAAGAGCGCCAACATCATGGTGTCCGCAGATGATCACGCCCGGATTATGGATTTCGGATTGGCCAAAATGGCCGGCGGTACGGAGCTCCATGATGAATTCATCAGCGGCGGTACGTCCGCTTACATTTCCCCAGAACAAGCCCGAGGCGAGGAAACGGATCATCGAACGGATATCTGGGCATGGGGGGTCTGTTTTTATGAGATGCTTACCGGCCAGCTGCCTTTTAGGGGGACTTATGAGGCTTCTGTCGTGTATTCCATTTTGAATGAAGATCCTGCCCCCATATCTGATCTGCGCGGAGGCATCCCTTTGAAATTAGAGCGAATTATCGAGAAGGCGTTGGCAAAGGAACTCGATGAGCGCTACCAGAGTGTGACAGATGTCATAAAGGAACTCAAAAAATCGGAAGAAGAACTCAAGTTGGAAGTATTGGATGACCAGTACGCTGAGGAGGGTTTGGTGCCATCCGTCGCAGTGCTTCCATTTGCCGATATGAGCCCGGAGAAGGATCAGGAATATTTTTGTGATGGGATTACGGAAGAAATCATCAACTCTCTGACGAGAGTGGTCGGGCTGCGCGTCGTATCGAGGACGTCTGCATTCGCCTACAAGGAAAAGCCCGAGGATATTCGCAAAATAGGCAGAAAATTGGGCGTAGGAACGATATTGGAAGGAAGCGTGCGCAAGGCGGGCACCAAATTGCGGATCACGACCCAGCTGATAAATGTCGCCGATGGTTATCATATCTGGACGGAACAGTACAACCGTGAGCTGGAAGATGTGTTTGCCATCCAGGAAGAGATAGCGGAGAACATCGTTCGAGCATTGGAGATTGAACTGAATGAAAAAGAAAAAGATGTGTTGGAGAAGCCGGCGGCGAAGGATGTCGAAGCGTACGACTTCTATCTTCGGGGTCGCAAATACTTCTATCAATCGAAGCGCGAGAGCATCCACGCCGCATGTGACATGTTCGAGAAAGCCATCGAAAAAGATCCCAGTTATGCGCGTGCTTACGCCGGCATAGCCGATTGTTACACGTATCTTTTCTTGTACTTCGACAGGAAAGACGAGAATCTGGAAGAGGCCATGAAGGCCAGCCAAAAAGCGCTCGAGCTCGACCCTGAGCTGGCTGAAGCGCATGCGGCTCGGGGGCTTGCCGTCGCGCTGGATCATCAGTACGAGGAATCGGAAAGGGAATTCGAAAGGGCCATTCGATTGAATCCGAAGTTATTCGAAGCATATTACTTCTATGCGCGCGCATCATTTGTCAGAAGCGAATTCGAGAAAACGGCTCGTCTGTATGAACAAGCGGCCCGTGTGGATCCGGAAAACTACCTGGCTCCCATGATGCTTGGCTTTGCCTACAGGGGACTGAATCAAACACCGAAGGCGGAAAAAGCCTACAGACGAGGTATGGAGCTCGTTGAGAAACATGTTGAGATGAATCCCGACGACTCTCGCGCACTCTACCTGGGCTCGAGCGCCCTCATCGAATTGGGCGAGAGGGAGAAGAGCATGGAGTGGGCAAAACGGGCTTTAGAGGCCGATCCCAACAATCCTTATAATATCTACGGCATCGCCTGTTTCCACAGCCAACTGGGAGAAGTGGACGATGCTCTCCATTTTTTCGAAAGGGCGGTCGAACTGGGATTCGCGCACAAGGAATGGATCGAAAACGACACCGATCTGGATCCTTTACGCGATCATCCCCGCTTCAAAGCCATCCTGGACACCCTTGAGTGAGTGAACTCCGTTTCCCACCTGAAGACGCTTACTTGATCAAATCATCCAGTGGGATTATCCTGATTCTTTGCGACCTCATAGTCAAAGATGAGATTCATGAAATCCGTCCTAATCATTTTTTACAATTTTATTAAGGAAATTTACAGGGTCTTCGCTTCTGCGTTTCAGGAGTTTTCGAGACTGCGGGCCCTCGAGGCGGGAGCCGGCATCGCCTTCTATGCTCTCTTTTCTCTATTTCCTTTGATTATATTTTTGATTTCGATCCTGGGATTCTTCGTGGAAGAAGAGCAGGTCCAGTTGGAAGTGCTCGGGTTGCTGGAAGAATTGTTCCCCGTCACCAAAGAGAGCGTCACCAATTTGGTCGAACATAACTTGGGATTGATCTTCCAAAGGCGGGGATCTATCAGCATTCTGGCCGCAATCGGATTGCTGTGGGCGGGTTCCTATGTGTTCACCGTTCTGGCCAGAAACATCAACCTGGCCTGGAGAACCAAAGCGGCCCGTCTCGCTATTCTGCGGGATCGCCTAGTTGCCCTCGTGATCATTGTCGTGCTCGCAGCGGTGATTTTCCTTTCCTTTATTTCGGCACCTGTCCTGAACTTACTATCTCGTTTCAATGTGCCCTTTGGAGGGGGCAAACCAATATTCGAAACACCTCTGTGGGCGCTCTTCACGAGAATGCTGCCGTACATTTTGAGTTTCATCCTGTTCGTCGCGGTCTATCGCTGGGTGCCGAATGTCAAGGTGAGGTGGTTGGAAGCGGTGGGAGGAGCACTGGTGGCGACAGTGGCATGGCGATTGGCCGTTGCCGGATTTGCTTTAACGATACGAAAAGGAATACTGAATTATCAGGTGATTTATGGCTCGCTCGCGACCGTCTTAATCACAATGTTTTGGATCTATGTGAGCAGTCTAATTCTTTTATTTGGGGCTCATCTCAGCGCCGCGATTGCCAGGCACCGTCGTCCTGAAGAAGACCGCATAGGGATCCCCAGTCCATCGTAGGGGAGAAGCGGCGAACAGGGCCGGTGCAGCTCGGTCGCCGGTGCCCTCCGAAGACAATATCAGCATTTCGCGCCTCCAGCAGGAGAGAGGGTGAGAATAAGGCGGGCGGCTTAGAAAGCACTCAACTTATCTCACCACTGGGTGTTACGCTGGCCTTGGAGACCGAGCCGGCAATGCGATAGTTCCAATCGAGCAGTTCGAGTGGAGTTCTGCCAAGCTCATGAACTTGAATAGGATACGCAATTTGACCATCGCAGCTGCAACTAGTAATATATAGATACGTATAAGATTTCAGACACGAAGGGTCCTTTTTGTTCATCGATACCTGATCCCTGGGGGATAACCACATGATCGGACGGACGATATCCCACTACAAGATTCTCGAAAAGCTCGGCGAAGGGGGAATGAGTGTCGTCTATAAGGCCGAGGATACCAAGCTCAAGCGAACGGTGGCGTTGAAGTTTCTTCCTCCGCACGCATTGGGCAGCGAAGACGAGAAGAGACGATTCCTGAGAGAAGCCCAGGCTGCCGCCGGGCTGGATCATCCGAATATCTGCACGATCTACGAGATCAACGAGGTCGAAGATCAAACCTTCATTGCGATGCCCTATGTTGATGGGATGGACCTGAGACATAGAATCGAGCAAGGTCCATTCAAGGTGGAGACCGCGCTGGAGGTTTCAATTCAAATCGCCGAAGGGCTTCAGGCGGCTCATGAGAGGGGGATCATCCACAGGGATATCAAATCGGCGAATATCATGTTCACCGGTCGCGGCCAGCCGAAGATCATGGACTTTGGCTTGGCAAAATCGATGGATTGGGCGCAGGTATCGAAAGAAGGGACGACGGTCGGAACGGTTGCATATATGTCACCCGAGCAGAGTGGCGGCGAGGCGGTGGATCACCGGACCGACATTTGGTCACTGGGTGTGGTGATGTATGAAATGCTCACGGGAAACCGACCGTTTCGAGGCGATTACGAACAGGCGGTCATTTACTCGATCGTCAACGAGGAACCCGAGCCGGTGACGGCGGTTCGCACCGGAGTGCCCGTTGAGTTCGAGCGGCTCATCTTCAAAGCTCTGGCGAAGAATCCGAAGCACAGGTACCAGGATATGGAGGACCTGCTCGTGGATTTGCGGAGGCTGAAGGCGGAGCTGGATTCCAAAGAGCTTCTCTCGAGATCGGGCATTCGCGTGAAACATCGCAAGAGTCGCGTGAGTGCGGTGCTGATTCCATCTCTGTTGATTGCTGCGGTCGCTATTGTGGCGGTGTATTTTCTGAAGTTCCAACCCGGGGAAGCGGAGGGCGCTCCGATTCCCATCGCGGTTGCCGATTTCGAAAATGAAACCAACGAACCGGAGTTGGATGGATTGTCCGGAATGCTCATTACGTCTCTCGAGCAGTCCAGAATGTTATCGGTGCTGACGCGAGACCGGATGTTCGATTACCTGGACCAGATGGACAAGAATGATGTCACGCGGATCGATGAGCGTATGGGCAGAGAAATATGCCGGGAGGCGAATGTTAATGTTCTGATCGCCGCATCGATCCGAAGATTCGACGAGCTTTATACGATCGATCTCAAAGCGTACGACTTGAGAGAAAACAAGCATCTTTTCGCTGCGAAGGAAGAAGGGCGGGGGAAAGCAAGCATTCCATCGATGATCGACAAGCTCGCAAAAAAGACCCGGGAGGAGCTGAACGAGCAATCCGTCGCGATCCAGCGGACCAGCGAAAATATCGCCGATGTAACCACACCGAACTTGGAAGCATATCAGCAATATTTTCTCGGAGAGCAGTACATCAACCAGCTCAAGCACAAGGAAGCGAGGGAAGCTTTTCAGAGAGCCATCGAGCTCGATTCAACCTTCGCCCTCGCCCATTACAGGCTCGCCTACGCAAGCTGGTGGGGCCACGAACCTGAAGATCTCCAAAGAGCACAGCTGCAGAGAGCCTTGGCGCTTGTGCAAAGGTTGCCCGAGAAGCACCGCTATCTGCTCAGAGCTCAAAATGCCGTCGCCGTGGAAGGATTGCAAGAAGGAGTTAAAATCCTGAAAGAAATGGAGAAAATTTATCCCAACGAGCATGAGATGATCTATAACATCGGGGATTACTCATATCATTTGGAAGAATACGAACAAGCCGAAAAATATTTGAAGAGAGCCCTCGAGATGGTACCCAAACATGAACGGGCGCTGAACCATCTGACGGTGACGTACAGGGCGATGAAGGATTATGATAAAGGTATCGAAATAGCCAAGCGGTACGCCGATGTCACTCGTTCACCCGAGGCATATGCTCTTCTATCGGATTTCTACATCAATAAAGGAGAATATGAAACCGCATTGAATATTGCGAAGGAGACTTTTGAGCAGCATCCGGAGAGTTTCCCTGTAGCCAATCAAATAGTAAGGGGCTATTTGATGAAGGGCGAGTACACTGACGCAGAGGCGATTTTGGAGCCTTTTACTTCTGACTCTATGGACGCGAAAGTGCGGCAGGGAGCGTTGAATATGCTGGAAGCGGTTTGTATGTATAAGGGCAGATACCGCGATGCATTGTCTACCGCCGATCGCAACATTGAAGGATTTTTTGAAGCAGGGGACAGCATTAGCGCGGCTCAAAAGCACATCACGAAAGCCTTCGTGTATGCGATGGGCTGGAATGACGTGAAAAGTGCCGAAGCCGAGCTGGCAAAAGCTCTTCAATATCAGGACAAATTTGCCTTTAGTAAAAAATCCACGATGCTTATGTATGATCCTGATCGAGAGTATTGGATGAATATTGCATGCATAAGCGCCCTTCTTGGCCGGGCAGAAGAAGCGGAGAGGATTATTGAAGAAAGGCTATCCGATTCCAAAGCGGTCTGGATCGCCCAATTCTTGGTTCATGGCGCCAAGGGGGAATACGAAAATGCCGCCGCTTTGGCCGATACCATACTGACATCGGGGCAAGATTGGCAAAAACAAATCGTTCATTTTCAATTGGGCGAAATGCAGTATGAGAATGGCGAACTCGACCGGGCTCTAGTTTCTATAGATGGCTTGCATGAATCAGGATTGGTCTATGGCCCGCGTGCACTCTTATACCCCATCAGTATGAATTTGTTGGGAAAGATCCATGAGAAAAAAGGAGACAGTCGGGCAGCGATAAGAAGCTACGAGAAGCTCGTTTCCTTGTGGAAGGATGCAGATCCGGATCTTCCGTTACTGCAAGAGACGAAGTCGAGATTGGCAAGTCTCAGAGAAGCCGAGACGCAGTAATATCAGCTCGTTTCTGCTTTACCCAAACATCGAATTGTAAGGATGCTCGCTGCAGGTGGCCTGAAACAAAAAGGATCCTCACCTGTACGGTTTCCCAGGATTCATTTTTATGGTATTCGACGATCAAGAAAATAACGGTCCCGTCGAACTGCCGATCGACGGCACGTTGGATCTTCATACTTTCCAACCGCGGGAAGTGAAAGACCTTGTGCGTGATTATCTGGCCGCCTGCCGGGAGAAGGGCATCCTCCAGGTTCGAATCGTCCACGGAAAGGGAACGGGTTCACTCAGACGCACAGTGCATTCCGTGCTGGATAAGATGCCCGAAGTGACCTCCTACCGGCTGGGAGGGGATGCGGGTGGAGGTTGGGGTGCGACCATCGTCCAGTTACTGCCTGGTAAAGAAAATTCTTCAATTTGATTCATGCGAAGTTTCTACCAACGCTTCCAGGTCAATAACCTTGACTGGTATTTGGGCTTGTGTTTCTCTTGTTGCAATATTTGCGCAATCGGATCTCTTAGCAGCCTCGACAATTGCTAATGAGTTCATGATATCTGGGAGAGATTCCTTATGGCGAAATTGACATTTCTGGGTGCCACCGGGACGGTCACCGGCTCGAGATTTCTACTGGAAGTCAATAACGACAAGCTGTTGATCGATTGCGGAATGTTCCAAGGCCCGAAAAAGATGCGCCTGAAAAATTGGGAGCCCCTCACATTTTCGCCTTCGGAAGTCGATAGCGTGCTATTGACGCACGCACATATCGATCATTCAGGCTTTCTCCCCCGCTTCTGCAAAGACGGTTTCAAGGGTCCGATTCGTTGCACCTACCCAACGTACGACTTGTGCGAGATTCTGCTCAAAGACAGCGCGCATCTCCAGGAGGAAGATGCGGCCTGGGCCAATAAGAAGGGTTTCTCGAAGCATAAACCGGCGCTTCCCTTATACACGGTTGAGGATGCCGAAAAGACGTTGAAATTATTTCAGCCTCTCTATTATGGGGAAGATTACACGATAGGCGATGGAATCCGATTGAAATTCAAGGATGCGGGCCATATTTTAGGCTCCGCTTTTATCGATGTCAAAGTGTCGAACGGCGAGAAAATGCGGAAGATTTTGTTCAGCGGGGACCTCGGACGGCCCGAGAGACCGATCCTCAGGGACCCCGTTCAGGTGTTCAATGTGGACTATCTGGTGCTGGAATCGACATATGGGAATCGTTTGCACGAGGACGTTTCTCAGTACGATGAACTCGCGGGGGTGATCAATGATAGCGTGAAGCGTGGTGGAGTATTGGTGATTCCCGCATTTGCGATCGGGCGCACGCAGACATTGTTGTACGTGATCAGGGAGCTGGAAGAACAAAGGAAGATACCATCGCTTCCCATCTATGTGGATTCGCCCATGGCGATCGATGCGACGGACATTTTCAGAAAAAGGATATCGGATCAGGATCTTGCGAGCAGAATCCTTGCGCTCGAGGGGAAGAAATTATTTCAGACAAAACATCTTCATCTGTGCGATTCTCGGGAGGAGTCCAAAGCGATTAACAAGATAAAGAGCAGGGCGATCATTATTTCCGCAAGCGGTATGGTAACGGGAGGGCGAATCCTTCACCACATGATAGCCAGGCTGCCGAATCGCAAAAATACGGTATTGTTCATTGGCTATCAGGCCGAGGGAACGAGGGGGAGAGCGATGCTCGAAGGGAAGGAGACGGTGAGAATCCACGGAGAGAATGTGCCGGTGAGAGCCCATATCGAGAACATATCCGGATTCTCCGGTCATGCGGACTACAACGAAACTCTCGCCTGGCTCATGGGCTTCAATAAGCCTCCGGAGAAAATCTTTCTCGTGCACGGTGAGCCCGAGGCATCCAAAGCCATGGCGGAAAAGATAAGGAAGAATTTTAGCTGGGATGTTATCATTCCGGAGCTGGATGAAAGCGTCGAAATCGATCTTTGATGCAATCATTTGTCAGTGGCTGTCGAGGTGTCCTGCGGCGGGATTTATGAGTGTGAAGAGGGCTCGATAACTCAGAGGGATAATTCAAGGGCGTTGCCAGGAGGTCAATTCCTTAGAACAGGAGCAAATCCATGAAATTCAAGCTCGTTGTTTTCTTGATATTGGCAGTTCTCATTCTGATTGTGATCCTTCAGAATATGGAAAATATTGCGTTCCAAATACTCTTCTGGGAAATAAACATGCCTGTCGTCATTCTTGTCCTGTTGTCCATTCTTGTTGGCTTTGCGTTTGGATTGTTGGCCAAAAGAACTTCTTCCAAGCAGTGAGCCGAGGGGTGAACGAGATACGCTTACTGTCCATTTTTGACGGATAAAGGATGATTTTCGGCTGATGGAAGGACGAGAGCAGGATCATTCTGAAAGCGAATCTCGATGGTAGGACAAAATGAAGGCTGTTGCCATGCTACTTGATCAACAGCATCTTCTTGCTCAAAGTTGTTTTCCCGGCCTTCAAGCGGTATAGATAAACCCCCGAGCTCACCGCATTGCCTCCCGAATCTCTTCCATCCCATTGGATACTATAGCGGCCTTGTGGGTAAGCTTCGTTTAGGAGCGTTACTAGGTGCCTTCCCTCGAGGTCGAAAACGCTCAGATTCACGTGGACCTCTCCAGGTAGATGGAATTGAATCGTGGTTCTTGGATTGAAAGGATTCGGATAGTTTTGCTCCAGCCTCAACGCTATACTTGGAATGGTCAGAGAAGCCGTTTCGAACAACATCTTGCGCCCCTCTTTGTCCGAAACTTCGATGCGGTAGCGGTAGGTTCTTCCTGCCAGGCAGCCGGGATCGATATAGGTATAGGAAATACCTTCCGTAGTGATCTCGGGTGCGGGGAGCTCGCGGTACCGACCATCCGGTATTTCAGCGCGGAGGACGAAGAATTGCACGCTCTCTCCAACGTCGGATAACGTCCAGTGGATCGACGCGCCCGTATCGATTACTTTGGCGAAATGGCTTTCGAGAAGTGTCGGCACTTTGGATTGACCGTTGTCGTCGACACTGTTGACATAGAGATCTGTACCATTGGTGGCGAGGTCGCGAGAATCGACCCAGGCAACGAATACGCCATGAGATGCATCGGATGCGATGCGCGGGTAGTTCTGGCCTGCCGTCGCCGTGCAGAGGGGAACCCCATTGTCCGGCCAGAGCAGGTAACCCAGAGAATCTATTCTTTGAGCGTAGATGTCCGGATCTGCCCCGCTTCTGTTTTCTTCCCAGGCGGTGACAGCACCGCCGGCTCTGTCCGATGTGATCTGAGGATTGTATTGATCGTTGGTCAGCGTACAAACCGGAACCCCGTGGGTCTTCCAAAGCGTATCACCGGCACTGTTGACTCTGCGGGCGCAAATATCCCACCGGCCGTCCCGGTAGTCCTGCCAGGCGATGATCGCGCCGCCGGCTCCATCGGAAGCGAGGCGGGCAAGCCGCTGGGATTCGGTTGCCGTGCAAATGGGAGCACCGTCAATTGTCCAAAGCGCTTTCCCGTTGGCATCGATTTTCTGCGCGTAAATATCGTACCAATCTCTTCTGTCCTGCCATTCGATAACAGCTCCACCGTACCCGTCTGGAATGATCTTTGGATCATACCGCGTGCCTGAAGCAGTACAGACGGGTATGCCATTCGTCGCCCACAGAGGGTTTCCATCGGCGTCGATCCTCTGCGCGTATATATGGAAGCCCGCACGATAGTCCATCCAGGCGATAATGGCTCCTCCGGTACCGTCCGGTGCAATTTGAGGCTCATCCTGTTTCCCCATTGCGGTGCATACGGCCACACCGTCGACAATCCAACTATTGCCTATTGAGTCAATGCGCTGTGCGTAGATGTCGTATGAGTTGATCGAGTAGTTGCGCCGGTCCTGCCAAACGATGATCGCTCCTTTTACCGAGACTCCATCCGTTTCCCAAGATGCCTGGGTCAAGGGAATAGAAATAAAAAGGTAGAATGCAGCAATGACAAATATTGTGATGTGGCATCTTTTCATGTGCAAACATGGCTCAGGAGAAAACTTAGCTGAGCGCTGTGCTTTCAACTTTCCGTCGCGTCTTTTTCCTGAGCCATGAAAGACTATCTCCAGCTATTTGAGCAACACCGTCGATAAGATCAGCGGTGACGAAGCAGAGTGCGTCGTGATACTTAATTATCTCATATAAATACGATTCTGAAAAGTCGTTAATGAACGTGCAACTCTTTAAGACAAAGCGACTCTTTAATAGCAGATAATTTGAACTAAACTGGGCACATCATTGTATGAGGCCGCCGATCGTTTTTGTTTGGTGATTGGATTATGGAGCGTTCGATTTTTGCTCAGGGAGAGCGAACGCGTGTTGTCAAACCCCCGGCAGTAGTGCCGGGGATCGATAAATGTTTAGATCATTGACTGATCCAAAAGTTCCTTGATCCTCTATGCGATGGAGAGGATTCGCTTCTCTAATTAGAATAGGATGCCAGCGCTGCGATCCTAGAAAGCGACGCCAATATTGACGAGGCGAATGGTCGGCAGCGTCAGGGCTACATCCTCGAGGTCACCGCCGAACAAACGGACGGCCCCGATGCCGAGGCTAAGAGAAAACCTCGGATGGGGGCGACCCATTAGCCAGCTGTAACCGATGTCAATGCCAGCCCCAAAGAAGGTCCCTTCTTCGTCTTCCTCATCGTCTTTCACGTTGTAGTAGCCCCCTCTGCCGCCAAAAAAGAAACCGTTCAGCGCATCTCCTTGTGGATAGTATCTGAAGAAAAAATTGGCGCTCAGGAATTTCTCATCACCATCGTTGAAGGTGATATAGGATCCGGCCACGCCCACCGTGGTCGCAGTTGCTGCCTTGAATTCGTACTCGCCATTGAACCAGGTGAACAGAGCTAAGATTGGGTTCGTAGAAATCACGTGTCGACGTTCAGGCGTTCCCGACATGCCTTCTTCTTGAGCCAGCGCCACGGCGGGAGCCGTGGCAATAAACATTACTGCGAGCACCGAAATTATCAGCAGTGACCTCTGAACGTTCATCGCCTCTCCTTTCGAAAGCCTCAGGCATCGCTGTGTTTGAAAACTTGGAGTCCTCGTATAACTCAGTACAGGAAGACCAAAATCCAGTCAAATAAAATATCAGCGAATCTCTATACGCTCAGATTGGAGAGCCGGCCTGATCTCAATGATTGAAATGCCATGGAGGCTCGTGCTCTATTTCATTGCTTTATTGAAAATTGTTTAGATATCTACTAATATTCAACCCGAACCAGAAGTGGGATGAGCTAGTGATTCAATTATGTTGGAGCGAAAATTATGCGAGCACGATCGTTAAAATGGATTTTTCTGTCATCCTTGTTGATCTTTTTGCATTCGGGGTGTCAGACATTGCGTCCCCAAAAAGTCTTCGTCCACCGCTCATTGAAATTAGGCACCGTTGAGAAGATAGCCGTGTTTCCTTTTTCAGCTGCTCCCGGAATCCCGAGTAGTGAGCTACAGGTGGCGTGTGGCACCATGGACAACCTCCTTCGTTCCGAATTGGATGGGAGAATGGATTATGAATTTATCCCCGCGACCACCGTAGTACCTGCACTCGAGGCAGCCGGCCTCCAGACCAGGGCGGAACAGTGGATCGAGAATTGGGCAAATCATCAAGAAATCGATGGCGAGCTTTTCGATGAATTATCACGAATTCTGCGAGCGGATGCTGTTCTCGTAGGAATGGTCGATCGATGGGAGAAGATGGAGGTTCAGGAAGAAACCACGCCAGCAACAATTGTGGGAGCCAGCATCGCTATCATAGAAATGGATAACGGTATCACTTTGTATGATGCAAGCGATGAAGATTACCTCGAAGGAGAACGTGCCCGGAAAATCCGTTTCACTACGTTTTCCTCCAATGGAATACCTGAGGAACATATTCGCACCAGGGGTGGCGAAGCCCCTCCCGATCAAATAGTGGTTGCTGAAACGGTCGTAAAAGCTCTGGTAGCCGGTATTCCAGTGCGCAAAAAAGATGAGCGCTAGACCATAGCGCTCGATAAAACCGGAATGTGCCGCTACTGGCAGCCACGGCGTTTGCAGAATAATTGGCTGGCTTAGCTAACTATCGTTCACGAGGATTCTGTTTCCCCTCTTTTTTGTTCTTCCTTAATGTCGAAGCATCGCTCTGCTAATTTGATGAGTTCAGAGTAGCCCCAGGTGCCTTGGTCTGTTAGATGTCGGGCAAGTTCTGATGGGAGTCGGTTCAATCCCAAGCGGGCGCCGCTGATGGCTCCGGCCATGGCTGCTGTTGTATCTACGTCGCCACCTACCGAAATAGCGGTGCAAATTGTTTCCCAGTAGTTATCGGGCGTCCTCAGAAAAGAGTATAAGCTCCAGAGCACGCTGCTTATCACAAATGGTGAGATCCCCCACCACCCATCATGATATTGGGGACCTACTCCGCAAGTGGAGATCAAGGGGACGGCGTCCTTGGGCGGCAGCATTATCCAATCGGCGAGTTCCCGTGTGAATTGGGCAAACGATGTATGGAATTTGCCCATCCAATCGCCGAGTTGGCTTAGAAATTTTTCGGCATTTATAGGGTCGGGTTTCAGTGATAGGGCAACCGCTCCCGCAACGGCGATGGATCCTGCGGAGCAGCGCGGGTCTTTGTGGGTAATCCGACCCTGATCGTGAGCCGCTGCAGTCATCTTTTCCGGATCGTCATAGAACATCAACCCAATGGGTCCCGCCCGCATGGCAGTCCCATTACCGGCGGAAGGAGGCGGCGTTCCGGCTTCTTCCCATGGTGTTCCGTTTATCAGTCTTCCGGCCGCTTCGTCTGTTGCCATACCGCGGCCGACGATACGGTTTTCTTTGAATATAGCAGCAATTCGCTTTGCATAATCGGATGGATCGAAGCGCTTGTGCTCCACATAGCTTTGCAGCATTTCGCGGGCGAGTTGGGAATCATCGGTATACTGTCCGAATTCGAAGGCGTTCTTCGCAAAACCTCGTCTCTTGAGGGGAACCAGCATTTCAGAAACGTACGTTTGGCATATTTCAGGAGGGGAGCCCTCCACCGGAAATCCCAGCGCATCGCCCAGGCACTGACCGATCAGGCATCCGCTGAATTGCTCCTTGGTTGGGGCGATCATCTTATGTTCCTCCTGGGCGATCCAGCAAAATCATTGAAAAATTTCGCCGTGATCTTTGCATCTGCAATAATCCTTTACCCTCACTATTTTTCCACGGGCATCTCGATCCCCTCGAACTGCTTCTCTGTAAGGCGGTAGCCGATCAAAAACAAGAGCGCGCAGATCACCCAGATGGTGATCGATCCACCGGGCAGCAAATCACCTAAATTCCGGATGAAAACTTTCCAGAAGCCGATATACACCCACATTTTCATGTGGTCATCAATGGCCAATACGTACTGCATTAGATGGAGAACGAACGTTAGCAGCAAAAGACCGATGAAAACGATTTTCCTGACAGAGTCCGTTATGCTCAAGCGGAATGTGCGCAGATAAATGGAGATCAGGATGAACAATGCGAGGCTTGCCAATAATATCATGACCGGGAATACGGGGCCGTTACTTCTGCGTTTCATGTCGGGATAATTCTCCAGAAGCGTGAGCCCGACCCCCTTCATGCCGATACTCCCATCGGGGGCCACATCGAGATAGCGGTTCTTGATATCATCAGGTGGTATGGATCTTTCGTAGATAGCTTCAACGGCTCTGCTTATCTGCAAGGCGACGAAATCCGGCGAACTGTTCTCGGGCGTGTCGAATGGGGAATATAGAGCCGATCTTCCCTCCTTGAATAGTGATGCTTTCCAAGCTGGATGGGATTCGCCCCAGGGAGAGGTGTTATCGGGCGGATTGCCGCTCCATGAGATCCTGCAAAATTCGATTGGGATCCGGATGTGGCAGCAGGAGCTGTCTGCAATGTACGTAATGGCGTTCGCCGGCTCTTCGATTGCGGCCACTGCAATCCGCCCCGCTCCGTAACCGAGAAAAACGGCAAATAAGTAGGGAAGGCAGAGGACTGCGAACACGAGCCTCCGTGAGATGGGTAAGTGATCGAACAGGTAGACCTTTTTTAATTGACCCCCAATACCTGAGAATAACAAGTATGCGGTCAGCAGCACGAGTGTGTAACGCAGTTCGTCTTCCCATCCCCTCCAGACCGAGAAGAAGCCGGAGAGGAGCATCCCCCAGCCGATGAGAACCGGAAACACAACCAAGCCGATAGACCGGTATTTTATGAGACAGTGATAGATCGTAGTTGTCAATGAGCTCTTCTGGCGGAGGCCGCCGTAGATGGTGGGTTCGGTCGGTGCGATCCATTCTTGCTCTTCGGCGAGTGCGGCAGGTTCCTCGTCGGTATCCGGCTGCAGCGGTACAAGGGAAAAGGATACGGGGAGCACACGATAGCTCCGCCATGCAACCATGAAAGCGGCAAAAAGCACAATAAATGCGCTGAACGCGGAAAGACGGCCGAGCACGATGATCAGGCCGAACATGCCCAAGAGCACACCGGCTTTTATGAGTCTGTTCCGCTTGCTGGACGGAATGCTGGAAAGAGAAAGATCTAGGCTGTTGAGCAACACAATGGTGAGTATCAGCGCCGCACCGAGAATCGGAGCCATATCGAACAAATTCCGCTCGAGTACCGGTGCTGGTCTTGGCAACCTGTACAAGAGGCGAATGCCATACTCTATGATCCCGGTTGCTACCGCCAGAACCAAGCCTCCCGACAGCACAGCGGCAAGGGAGTGAGCCAGCCACAGCTTTCGGGATGAAATGGGCAGGGCCATGTCGAAACGGCTGCAGCGTTCGCCGATCTTGCCGACCGCCAGGTAAAGCGAAAGTACGAGCCACACCATCGCCACCTGCATGGTCAGGGATGCCATTTCGCGGTGCAGGTATGCGAGATTGTATATCGCCAGAAACACCGTGCAGAGGAGGGCGCCCTTGAGGAGTAGTTTGGGCAACGAGCTGACGGCGCTGCTTCTTCGTATCAGAGTGAGCATCATGACTGTCCTCCCGCCAGTTCGAT
This sequence comes from Candidatus Latescibacterota bacterium, assembly GCA_011772205.1. GTDB lineage: Bacteria > Krumholzibacteriota > Krumholzibacteriia > WVZY01 > WVZY01 > WVZY01. Next base: position 145,537 of record WVZY01000023.1, on the reverse strand, counting down.
GAACATCTCCTCGAGGGCGATGCTGGTGCAGCGGGTGCCGGTGATGCCCAGCTTGCGCTCCAGAAGCGCTTGTGACTGCTCGGGATCGAGTTTGAAGATCGCATGCATGGCATCGGAGCGTTGGCGCACCCCCACACATTGTTCGAGTTCTATCAGTCCCGCCCGAGCGGCGTTGGGCCCATGGGGTACCAGCGCCAGCGAATAACCTTCGCGCAGATCGTCGAGCTCGCTGTCGATCAACACCTGGCCTTCGTGGATCATCACTACCCGCGCGGCAAGGCGTTCGACATCGGACATATAATGAGATGAAAAGAGAATCGTCGTGCCCGTTTCGTTCAACATCTGGATGGCTGTTTCTAAAAACTCGCGGCGTGCGGCGGGATCCAGGCCGCCGGCGGGCTCATCGAGAAGAAGAAGCTCCGGCCGGTGGCATACCGCGCACAGGAGCGCCACTTGGCGCGCCTGCCCCTTGCTCAATGTTTTGATCTTCGCCCGCCGTGAGATCGAGAAGCGGTCGCTGATCTCTTTTTCCAATTGTAGGTCCCAGTTTGGGAACAACCCGCGGTGCAGCTGTATGACCTCTTCCACTCTGAGAAAATTGGGTAGGATTTGGTCTTCAGAAACGTATCCAACACGCTGTTTTACCTCCAACGGCTTCTCGCGTGGATCCAAGCCGAAGAGCCTTGCGCCACCCTGTTGGGCTTCGATCATTCCCATGGCAATCCGAATCAGCGTGGTTTTACCAGCACCGTTTTTGCCGAGAAGTCCGACGACCTCTCCTGGTTCGATCGAAAAGCTCACTCCGCGAAGCACATCGACGCCGCGTTTATAAGCACGGTGGATGTTTTGGAATTCGACGATGTTCATTACTTGTCATCCTCCTTATAATGCGCCGTAGCATCTGATTTATCCTCCAGCAGTTCACGAAATGTTTTCAACGCTTCCTCGTATTCGATGCCGAGCTGTTTCACCATTGTGACGGTTGATGAGAGACTCTCTTTGAGCTGATCCATTTTTTTATCCTTGATCGTTTCCCCTGGGAGTGATTTTACAACCAGTGGACGCCCTGGGCGTCTTTCAACGACGTCTTCTCTTTCGAGAAAACTGTACGCTTTGCTGATCGTCATCGGGTTGACCCCGAGTTCCGATGAGAGGGTTCGCGTGGACGGTAACTCGTCTCCGGGCTTCAACAGACCGGTGGTGATGTGAAATTTGATTTGGTCCATCAGCTGCCGGTAGACGGGCACGCCGCTATGAGGATCGACGATGATCAGCATTTTTATTTACCCTCGAATTGTCTCGAGAAACCAAAAACGTGTTTTTAGCCAGTGTTTGATCAAAGCAAGAGCCGCCCGTGTGACCGCGCGAGCGAGTGCTTCTCCCCTGCGCGCGAAGCTTATTACGGGTGAATTGCGGCCGGTGAATTTGATTTGGGTAGCCCGGACGGTCTCACCATTTTGTTCCAATGCAAGGGAGTTTTTTTCATCAATCGAAAGGAACCCGCTCCACGATGCGTGGTATGGTTCGATATTGATCCGAAAACCGATCTCCAGACAGCGCGTGCTTCGTTCCGGATGATCCGGAGTATCGAGCACAGATGTCATGCCCGGCTGGAACCACACTATCAATAGGACTGCTGCGAGTATGAATGATGTGTGTTTTCTCATTTTCGACCTCCCTTGCTGTCTGGGCCGGTCCGTGGCCCCGGTCCCTCACGACATTCAAGTGAATTACATGTGTAATACGGTACTATCGAGAATATAGACTGTATTGGTGTATATGTCAAGTAATACAGATGAATTTTTTTAAAAAATTCTTATTTCTTTATACGACAAGGAGTTAAGAGCAAAGAGAACAACGCTTGGTTCGTAGTCACGCGACCTACCGGGGTTCTTTTGGCGTGTTAAAGAGAGCGGGAGAGGACAGGCATCCGGATGGGGGACCTTCGTTCCAACTTCGGTTTCAAGGCTGTGTGGGGATAGGGAAGGGAGTCTGGATTTTGTGCAGAAGCCCGATGTTTGTAAATCAAGACTCGACCTTTGAGGCTCTGGTCAATTTGGCGAATTTGACACCACGGATACCGGAAATCTCGATACTGATTTTTTCGATCTCCGGCGGGCTCCCCTTCATGATAATCGTTTCGAGACAGTTGTTGTGATCGAGATGAACGTGGGTGCTGCACAAGATGTTCACGTAGCGGCTATGCTGGGCATGCATGATTCTCTCGGTAAGATCTCGCTGGTGATGGTCGTAGCTGATCGACAAAATGCCCACTACTTCTTCCTTGGTAGTCTGCCATTTGTCTTCGACGATCTTCTCTCTTATCAGATCGCGGATGAATTCTGATCGAGACGAATAGCCTTTATTCACCACGCGCCTGTCCATCTCTTTCAGCAGCTTTTCCGAGAGGGATACACTGAAGCGTATCGTGTTTTCTTTCTTGGCCATCTCCTCACTCCCAATCGTGCGTATGAAAATGTCCGTGCTCGAGTTCTCCGTGTTTATGCCTGTGAGTGTGCAGCAGGTTCGCTTCCATCAGCTTCTCTCGATCTTCAAGCAGTGCATCGATCTCACCGTCGTAGATCAATTCATGGTTTTCCGACAGCACCATCGTGCGTTCACCCAATTCGGAAGCGAGTGTAAGATTGTGTGTCGTTACAAGGGTTGTCACCTCGAGATCTTGCAGGAAGTCGACGAGCCAGCCGGTGCTCCGAGGGTCGAGCTTGGATGTTGGCTCATCCATCAGCAAGACCTCTGGCTCAAGGGTGAGGAGCGACGCGAGACACACTTTTTGTTTTTCACCGCTACTCAATTCGAATGGGGGGCGATCCAGGTAGCGAGATAATCCAAGAGTCTCTGCCCAATGCCTCACCGTCTTATCGATACCGTTTGCGCCTAGCTGGCGGGGGCCGAAGGCAATTTCATCGTATACTGTGGGATTGAAAATCATAGCTTCGGGATTTTGAAACAGCAGTACTACTTCCTTCCTGAATTTACGATTGAATGCTTTCTCTTTCAGCGAGCTCTTGGTTATTCGTTGGTGCTGGTAATAACATCGTCCTTTTATAGGGAAGACGAGCCCGTTCAGGATTTTTAGAAGCGTTGTCTTCCCGCTGCCGTTGGCACCCAGCAATACGACTTTCTCTCCTCTATGGATTTCGAATGATAGATCCCTCAATACGTGCTCGCTGCCGTTGTAGATGTGGCTCAATTCTTCTACCTTAATCATTGAAGAACCCCCGGGATCTCATCGCTTGGGAGATTTCTGTAGCATCGTTGATCGATTTGCGCAGCAAGAATGCTCCGGTTGAAGCACCGTGTCGATACATGTCCCTCATGGATAGACGTGCTATCGACCGGCTCCTTCTGGCTTGCCGAAACTCGTCGAATAAGCGCTGCATGGTCAAAACCTGGCTGTATGCGAGAGTGAGCAGATACAGAATCGAACGGGAGAGGCCCAGCGCCTTGAATGGATTGATGCGGCCGGCAACCAGGAAGGTCAGTGAGGTTAGCAAGAAGACTCTTAGATTGATCAACGCGATATAGTGTATCGAGAAATTTCCTTTGATGACAGAAAGGGTGCAGTACGAGATCGTTACGATGAAATTGAAGAATGCGATAGCAATGGCTGCTTTTTTTGCAATTCGCGGAAGGCTCTTCTGGGAAATGAGAGCCACAACTCCCAATCCGGCTAAAAGAAATCCGATGTTATGGATATAAGTTATTGAAACCACCGAGCCGAAATAAAGAATGAATATGATCTTATCCCTCATGCTTCCCCTTTTTGCTTTTGTTTCGCGACGAATTGATAGACGAGAACGGTCAAGACACCTTCGCCAATACCGATCAGCATATGAGGAACCATTACGGCCGGTAAGGTGATGTGAAAACCGAATGGGAAAAACAAGGGGGACCCGTCCGTGGAGTGGGCGATCGCCGGCTGAGCCCCCAATGCAAGCGCTGCTATGAAAGCCGCTACATTGATGGAAAACCACCCCGCTGCGAATAAAGCGATTTTCTTGGGGATTCCTTGCAGAGCCCTGAAAACATAATACGCAACGGCGCTCCCAATGAGTCCCATAGCCAGGGCGTTGATGGGGAGGGATGTTATCCCACCTTCACCAAACATGACGGATTGAAGCAGGAGCACCATGGATATGGATATAAAAGAAGTCCAGACGCCGAAAAGGATTGCGAGCAGAGCGATCCCGGCGGCATGAACGGTTGTGCCTCCGGGGAGTGGGATCGCCACCATCATGAGGACGAATGCCAACGCGGTCAGGACAGCGAGATAGGGTATTGCCTCCTCATCCAGCTTTTCCTTGACGCGCTTGATACCATAAGCCCAAAAACCGGCGGCGGCCGCATACGCGGGAATGTACATCTTTGGGGCGATGAAGCCGTCCGGGATGTGCATCGTGGTCTCCTGTTCCGTTGCTGGGAAGTGAGGCTCGGAGGGAAGCGCGGCGATCGTTTACCAGCAACATAGGAATCGACAAGGTCTTTTATGATCTTCTTTTTCGATAGAAGAGGCTGAACATTCCGAAGAGCCCAAAAATAACGGCAACGCCGAAAATAAACCGTGAGTACCGTTCGAACGCGGGCTTGCCGGGCTCGATTAGAATGTTGTTTTCGCCAACTTCCAAAGAGATGTCAACGCCGTGTCCATCGTCGGAGAATGCCCTGAGGCGCCAGGTTCCACTGCTGTCGGGGACGAAGATCACCCTGCCGTCTGCATTGGTTCGGCCGACCTGAAAGGGGGCTTCCTCGCCCGGACGGTAGATTTCGTAATTTTCATTGGAAAACTTGGTATTGTTCCCCCAGTATATCTCGACTACGAATGCATCTCCTCGAGCGACTGTATACTTCAAGCCATGTCCGAATACCGGCTCAAAAATGAAAGCGACTAAAAGAAAAAAACATATTGCAACCGGCCTCACGATTTTGCTCCCATCTGGAAATTTATTGTCCCAGAACAGCCCTATTACGTTCTCCGTATCGCCTATAATTCAAATATTACGATAATAATTTTCGTAACACTGCTATTATAAACACGTGGTTGTGCCCGGTCAAGTCCGTAATTAGCGTACCGTGGGAGTCTCTTCGCTGGTAAAGGGGACCCAGTGGGGGCCGGTGGTTCTCTGCTCCCGAGAAAAAGGGTTTGGCATGAGTTCCTCGCATGATTCTTGCTTTGATCCGCCGTTGGCTCATTAGAAGGTACATCTAAATCGACAGAAGTCTACGGTCTCAAAAATTTGCACCTTGGGAGAAGATTTCCTATGAGACACGGAGCTTCTGTTTTTTTCCTTATTGTTTCTTCTCTTTTCGCCATTTTTTTTCCCTCGGTAGCTCAGTCAGGGAAGATGACGACTCCAGCGGGAGTTGCAGAACAGCAAACACAACTCCCATTATTCAATTTCAGACCCACCGATAAATCTCATTTTGCGGCGAAGATATGCAACGTATCTGGGCTTTGCAGCGCGAATTCGAGAGATGAGATTCTCCAGGTTGCCGGTCCTGAAACCACTACGCCAAATCCACTTGCCATATTAGCGGTGTTTGGCGGTGTGGTAATGAGCGCGGCAAGGCTCGGTGATTCGGCTAGCAATAGCCTTGGTGTTGCCGGCGTGCGGCTGCGGATTGCTGTGATCGATGTAGGAATGGAAAATGCCCAAGCTCCCTGCGAGTTGGTTTTGAACACGCTGCTCCATTTGGACGGGCACATGACGCTGTCAACTGCAGTGCGAGATGCCGCCGGCAACACCGCTCACGCTATGCATGCAATTTCACTCGAAGATCCGTGCAATCCCGTGGGAAATAACTGTCATGTAGTCCACGGGAGCGGCTGGCGAGCGATCGACGCGATCACATATTCGGGCGCAGGACTTGTCCAATTCGCTGGGGGCCTCAACGCGATCACGGTTGAACGGCTTAGACAGGGAAATGGAGAGGGAACCGGCCAAAATGCCAAATACGAGAGAGCGGCGAATTGCAGCTACGCTGTCGAAGACGACAGAAACGCCTGCTACACAGGTGAAACGGGTGCCAGCAGCCAGTCGCTCCTCAATGTATACGAAAAAGATATGGAGGGCCTAACGATCTCGACAACTGGCTCGTGGAGGCATCGCCGCAGCATCCTTCCGCCCAAGCGCAATTCCTCAACACCTCTGCCTTGCGGCTGCCTCCATAGCCATGTTGTCCGCTACGATTGCCTCGGCGGTAAGAATGGGTAAGGTGATCGCCGAGCGCATCGACGCAGGGAGAAACGACGTCAGGCGCACTGAAGTATGAATTGAAATACGAGCCGGCGGCGCCCGATCTACTGATCTTGAGATAGCGCACAAATCGGGCGCTGGCCGGGCTCAACGCACGTAACAAATCTAGAACGCGCTCAATAATCCAACGACCACACGACTCAGCTCGTCTTCGAGATTGTACGTGAATTCAGCAAGCAGCCGCAGATTGCGGGCCACCAGGTAGGTTGTGCTCATGGTTGCCGTCTCGTAATCGAAAGCGTTCAAGTCGGAATCAATTCGGTTGTATAGGGCTGTAAAATAATACCGCGATCTGTCCAATTGTGGCGCGAGAATGATCTCTCCGACGATACCGTGTGTTTCGATGTCGCTTGGATTCTGGACAAATGTTGGATTGGTATCTTTGCGCAGGAGGTATTGGCCGGTGATCTCGATGGGACCGATGGAAATATTGAGATCCGGGCCAAAGTAAATGATTTCGTTTTTCCTGCTTCCGAGCGCTTCTTTTCCGTAATACGCGTATCCACCGATGCTCAGCACATCCCCTACCGCCTGGCTGATCCGCAGGAGGCCGTTTTTATATTTGTCGTTGTCGAATTTCCGGTCGTCACCGGCCTCCTCTTTCCCGTTGCCATTCACTACGGCTGCGATCAAGTCGGTTCCCGTCTGGTCGATACCGTAAACGAACATTACGCCTCTATCGTACGCGAGGTTCGTCTCGGATTCCCCGATTCTTGTTCGATAGATCTCATAGTCTTCGAAAGTAAGGCGCAGCTCCCGTTTCATCAAGGGATCGGAAGTCTGGAATTGTCCGACCATGATATCCAAGCTTGTCTTTACTATGTTATCGAAGTGAATATAAGCATCCTCGATGCCCTCGACTTCGCCCCTCTCGGAGAGATAGAAGTAGAAGTAGTATCCGATGTTTTTGAACAACGTCCCGCCGGACAGCAACTTTAGTCCCCAAGGAGTTTGAAGGTCATTTTCAACGGTTTTATTCTCTTCGTATACGGCGAACGCATCGAAACGCACCGCGATCGGAAAATGGCGGTTCAACCATAGAAGATTGTCTCCACCGGACACGTAGTCGCGCTCTTTTTCCTCTTCGGGAATAATGAATCCGTTTCCGGCAAATTCATCTCCGTATGGATTCAGCTTGGGAAACGGCGCATGGCAAGTCGAGCAAGAGATTTTATACCGGCGGGAGAATGCCGGAACCGCGTTCACATCCGTCAGCACCAAAGGGAAGGAGACGGTGGCAAAAATCACACCGATGCATACACATCTCCACCATTTCATTGCAGAACCTCCTGTTCTAATCGTAAACTTCGATCCATGTCGTCGTTTTATTGATCAGCATAATTTCACTTTCATCTTCGGGAACTTCGAGGAAATCTGCCACTGATTTTACCAGTTTTCTGCAGTTCAACGTTGCTTCGAACATGATTTTGCCGACGGCAATATCTTCGGGAAGTTCCCAAGTGAACGTTTCGATTTTGGTCTCGCGGGGTCCGATGCGATAGTCGACGCCGAGCTCCTTGGTATTCCACTGCATGATCGTCATGCGCCCCTGTGGATCGAAATAGGGCATGCGAAAAATCCGATCGCCTAGTGGAACGCCGTCGCGCTGAATTCCTCGAAAATTATTGATGTCCAGAGGCAGACCCATGTCCTGGTAGGCCAGCACATCGGATGCAACTGTATACTCTTCTCCGTCAAATCCTTTTTTATCAACTGGAATGTGATAGGTATTCCCATCCGAATCGGTCGCGGTTACGTGCAGCCAAACAATGCGATCCTCTACAGAGCCTGTGGGTATTTTATGACCCGCTTTGGCGTTATACAATTGCACCTTGATTGCGACGATCCCGTCCAGCTCAACTTCCCTTTCTTCTGGATGCATTCGTAATTCCACCGCTCCCGCTAGTTTCCCTGGATCATGGGCTCCGTGAAAGAGGTGCTGCGCGATCCAGTTCTCTTCCGCCATTTTGGCGTTCTTTGCCCAAGCAACAGGCATATGGCAGTCGTGACAGCGGACACCTTCTTTCGAATAGGGACCGTCCTTCCATTCTAATTGTGTAGATTTCACCCAAACGCCGTAGGGGCTCATCTCATTGTGGCAAGTGCCGCAAAACTCCGATTGTTTTATGAAGTCGAGCTGCTCCGTTTCGTGATGGGGAGATTCCAATCCTGGTTTCGGTCCATATTTCATGCGGCCGGGGCTTGAGATATAGTTGTAGTTGTGTGGGGTCTCTCCTTCGAAGCCTATGATGGTGTGGCACACATCGCACGAGACCGATTCGTTCGCGCGAGAATTCTCTTCGGGACGTGGAGGTGGAACATCGCCGGCCATGAAGGCAAGCGGCGCATGGCATCCATTACATCCGGCCTTGACACCTGCTACCATTTCATCCTTCTCTGCATGGGGAACGGCCAGCTCGAAATATTCGATTTCATCCCAATGGTGTGTATATGCTTGGGACATCATCGCTTGAGTCCACTGCTGATAAAAATCCGCGTGGCAGCTTCTGCAAACAGTCGGTCTTTCATACTGGTCATATTCTCTGGTCCCCAGAGCACGATCCCCGGCCGGCAAATCCTCCGAGAAAGAGATGGAGCATAGCAACATCGTTATGAACGCAACCAGTGCAACAGTTCTCATATTAACCTCGCTTTATTTCGAGTTGACTTGCTTGGCCAGCTTTTTAAAGATGTAGCCTCCTTTTGTCGTTCCCCATACTTGCCTGCCGTTAGCGTCGAATCCGCGGTCCCAGCTGATGAGCGCGTCCGGCTTGATTATGACCTCCGAGGTAGTGTAGGATGCACCACGTAACTTACTGGCGCAGGAGTTGCCTTTTGTATTTCCTATGAATGCATTGGCGTCTTTTCGCTTTAGCAGAATCGAACAACCCTCACGAAATTGCAAAGAATCCGGACTGAGGGTTGAAAAGGCGCTGGGTGTCCGCCATTTTCCAACGAAATGGACGGGGTCGGGCAGCATATACACTGAGCTTTCGAAGGTATCTTCGTTGAGGCGGGTTAAATGATACACGCGCTGGCGATAGGGCTTGTGCTGGCGGATCGCGATGGCCTGCTCCACATAGAGCCAGTAGCCGTCCGTACGATCCTGCCAAATACGCACCATTCGCAAACGTACATCAACATAGTCGGAATCAGCTGACGCTTGCTCCTCGCTGCTGAAATAACCTGTCATCCACTGCACGAGCTGCGCCAGGTCTTCATCTTCTCCGTCGAGTACGCGAGTGTCTTGAGCAGGGGTTGAAACAGCAAAGCAGAATATGATGATTAGCAAAAGGTCAAAGAATAAAAAGCCGGTTGTTTTAGAGAACATTGCATCCCCCTGATAACATTATGATTGTTTGGGCGGTTTTCTAGGGAAGGATTGGATAGGATGATACAATTGCCGATCATATGATTGCAAGCGCAATGGCAGGAATTGAGCTATTGTCATTGTGGACGCTGCTGGAAGGTCTGGTAATTGTGAGCTATAAATAATAAAGTATATTGATATTTATTAATGAAAAAGTAAGCCTTTCGCACTCGAGTGCCGAGAGCACTTCGATAAAGTTATTGCTCCATTGATCGAATAGCGGGTTTGCAAGTTAATGAGCGAAAAGCAAACATGCGTAAATTGCCCGGGACATCCAACCCGAGTGGTTTTTATCACGCGGCAAGGGAGGCGTGTCGTTCAATGTAGAAGGTGCCGACTTCAGTTCGCTGAAAAATACCCCGATTATGAGGAGGCTGAATCCGCTATATACGGGCAGGATTATTTCAGAGGATCCATCGATAAGCTGAAACAGAGAAAAAATGTTTTTTCTGAGCTCCTCGCCGAAATCGAGTTGGTGTTGCGTCGGAAAGGGCGTCTCCTTGATGTGGGTGCTGGAGAAGGCACGTTGCTCAAAGTCGCAGCCAAATTGGGGTGGGGAGCCGAAGGAACTGAAATCGCCTCGGCAATGATCCGTTATGTTCGGGACGAGCTGGGCCTCACTGTTCATAAAGGGATACTGGAGGAAATCGAGCTGCCTGAGAGTTCGTTCGATGCGATCGTGCTGAATCATGTGCTCGAGCACGTTAAGAATCCCCGAACGACGCTCGAGAAAGTTGCGCGTCTCCTCAGCTCCAGTGGAGTGGTTCGGATAGAAGTACCCAATCTCGCCAGCTTGTCATCCCGTGCAAAAAATTTACAGAGCCTCCTGAATCTCAAGAAGGATCCGTGGAAGCATTATTCGACAGGTCACCATTTCTGGTTTTTTACGCCACGGACATTGAAGAAGACGGTGGAAACATCTGGTCTGTCTACCGTTTTTATGAATGCCCCCGCAAAGCAATGGGGAACGAAGAATCCCTTGCATCGTTTTGCAAATGCTGTCTGCAAGAGAACTCTTCTTGGGGGGCATCTTATCGTATATGCACGTGTGCAGAATCATGTCTCCACGCCGAATGCCTGATCCAACTTCGAGTCGAAATGCTATTGCGGTTGAGTGTGCGGATTAAACGTCACCGCATGAGCCTTCAATTCTCTCCAGCGTTCTTTCTCTCAAGAATTCAGTAATGAACCCGAACTTCTGCTGCATTCCTGCCGTTACAGGAGTGTAAGTAAGCTCACATATTTCTGGGCGGCGGAGATCTTGTTTTTTATGGACTGGACGTTATATTCAGCTTAGAGGAAAGAAGCAATGCGTAGGATAAAAAATAATTTAGTACCAATATACGATTCAAAGGGTCGCGGTAAGGTAAATGGAGACGCTCCGTTACCGGATCATCCCGCGCACGAGGATGACTTGCTCGACGCCTATTCCCGTGCAGTTGTCGGTGTGGTGGAAAGTGTTGGACCCGCAGTCGTCAGTATCGGAATACGATTGAGTGGACAGTCGTCGCGTTCCCGACAGGATGGAGCGGGCTCCGGCGTCGTTATCGCCCCCGATGGCTATGTGCTCACCAACAGCCACGTTGTGGAGAACGCGGGCGCGCTGTCCGTCAGTCTAACGGATGGTAGCAAATACACGGGTCGAGTGGTGGGGACGGATCCGGCGACCGATCTTGCCGTCGTGCGTGTCCAGGCGAGCGGACTGCCTGCTGCCGAACTGGGGGATTCCACGTTGCTACGGGTCGGCCAGCTCGTGATCGCCATCGGGAATCCGCTCGGATTCCAAAGCACTGTTTCAACCGGCGTAATATCCGCCCTTGGGCGCACCCTCCGCAGCAGATCCGGCCGGCTCATCGAAAATGTGATTCAAACCGACGTAGCCCTCAATCCAGGCAACTCCGGCGGTCCGCTGGTGGACAGCCGCGGACGCGTGGTCGGCATCAATACGGCAATGATCAATATGGCTCAGGGAATCAGCTTCGCCGTGCCTGCTTCAACGGCAAGGTGGGTTGTGGGAGAACTCATCATCAAAGGTAAAGTTCGTCGGGCATACCTGGGTATCGTGGGTCAGGCGCGGCCGATCAGCCGCCGGATGCAGCGCGGGCTTGATCTTTCCAGTACGACCGTCGTCGAAGTGGTGTCGGTGGCCAAAGGCGGGCCTGCCCAGGTGGCAGGAATAAAAGAAGGCGATCTTATTGTCGCGCTGGATGGCGAACGCGTTTCGAGCGTGGATGATGTACACCGTCTTTTGACGCCATGGACCTCGGAGAAGCCCGTCACCCTCACTGTTCTGCGGCTCGGAAATCAGCTGGATTTCCGTGTCGTACCGACGGAAGCATGATCATGCTCGCCGCTATGAAAAATATTTTTCGAAGGGAACTCCGCTCTTAACACGGTTTTTTTCGAGCTGCCCAGAATCTCCGGCAAAATCCATTTTCGCATCTTGCTAATCCGAGAACTTCCCCTGTACTGCAACCTCATTCAGGGACTTCCGCTTGTTTGGTATTTCGCTGCTCTTGAGCGACGCCGGTAATTGTGATGGATCGCCGTAGCGTCCGATTGCAATCGCGCAGATCACCTCATATTCATCCCGCGGGATATTCAGGACCTCGTAGACTTTGTCCTTTAGGATGCCGGCCATTGCGTGGGCATATAGGCCCAGTCGTCGGGCCTGTAGAGCAAGGGACATCCATGCGGCTCCAGTGTCGAATGCCGCCCAATCGTTGGGCTTGTTGTTTCGGGCAAAGTTTTTGCGCGCAAGTGCGAAGGCCAGAACGGGGGCGTTATCGGCCCATTGACGATTGCCCTCCACCAACAAAGGGCGATAAAGAGACAGATCCTCCTCTGTAGCTGCATAGATAAAAAGCCACGGCTGCTCGTTGTAGCAAGATGGCGCCCAACGCGCGGCCTCGAACAGCGACTCAATCATTGATTCGGGCACCGGTTCCCTGGAAAGCGCCCGTGGCGACCATCTATCCAAAAAGATGGGATCCACATGTGCCTGGGGTTCTCTTTTGTTGAATACAATGCTCATTCGTACCTCCATGCTGCTCAGCTTGCAAAGTGCCCTTAGCTTGCTGCTTTGCTGTTAGAGGAATCGGGATATTTATCGAGGCCTTTGTTGCTTCTCAAAGTAATTATCTTTCATCAGCCTGATATTGTAACAATATTTGTTGCTACGATTATCTTTGGCAGCTGTATCTTATTTATTTTCAAAAGATGAAATCGAGGAGGCGAGCTGACAGGAAGCGGTTCCTATAATGTTCGCGCGTTCCTCGAGCGGGAAAAATGATGCGTGATGCATTCTCGAGAGGCAGGCAAACATCAAAATTGACTCGCAATGGTAATCCGTGCTATGCTGCTCAGCCCTTGGCTAATTTCTATATCGGGATATGCAAGTGATCACACGCCGGTCGATTGCATTTGCTTACCGAGATTCTAATGATCAACTTATGCTTCGTTGAGAGAGCGATCCGTAGATGAAGGAATCTATCAAAACAGGAATCAGCTTTGGCCTAACGTCGGGAGTTATTACCACGCTGGGTCTGATCATCGGCCTCCATTCCGGTACTCACTCGGTACTCGCTGTGGCCGGAGGCATAGTAATCATTGCGATAGCGGACAGCCTGTCCGATGCAATAGGAATGCACATACATGAGGAGGCCGAAAATATGCACACCTCAGGCCAGGTATGGGCTGCAACGATCGCAACTTTTGTGTCGAAGTTTGCAACGGCGCTCACATTCTTGATCCCGATTTTTCTATTTTCTCTAACCACAGCAGTTGTCGTCAGTGTGATTTGGGGGCTCTTTCTGGTATCGATTCTGAGTTATGCAGTGGCGAAATTGACGAAGGTGAATCCCTGGAACGCGATAATGGAACACCTCGTTATCGCCGTTGCCGTCGTGGTTATCGCCCATTTAGCTGGGAGATGGGTTTCCGCGGTCTTCAAGTAGAACGCCAGGCCTGAGAGGTCTTGAAGGATATCAGCACGCGGATCATAATTGGGTTGACAATCGTTCAAGAAAAAAAGCATACTTTTTTTCTAGCCTCATGATCTAGCAAACTACTTGCAGTATTTCCATCCGGCATTGGCTAAGACGACAATGACAGCTATCTCGTCGGATTGGGATTGCAGATGATAGTTGGCCTCGGGATCGGCAATTTAGCCGAACGATACCGATCCTGCAGAAAGGAGGTACGTGATTGAAGACCACGGCGCAACATTTGCTGGTTGAGTACTATGATTGTGACACTGAAGTACTCAACGATATGGCTCGACTCGATCGTTTAATGCGGCTCGCAGCTGAGGCGGCACGTGCTACTGTCGTTGGATCGATCTTCCACACGTTCTCTCCTCAAGGTGTTAGCGGAGTGGTCGTCGTGGAGGAATCCCACTTTTCCATCCACACCTGGCCGGAGTACGGTTATGCCGCAGTCGATTGCTACACCTGCGGGGATTGCATTCCTGAGGCTGCCCACGAATTTCTGAAGAAGGCGTTGAGGGCGGAAGGAGCGGAGGTAATGGCTCTCGATCGGGGTCAATATCCACCTCGCCCTTCGATACGCATCGTTGGTCACCGCACCGAAGAAGCTGGCGGCGAGATCACCAAGCCTTCTGTTTCTATTCCATGAGCCAGCGACGAATCCTGAGAAACACCCAACGACCCAAATGGCAGATTGGCACGACGAAGTATTCAACGACAGAGTGCGCTTTGGCCTGAAAATTCGACGATCCCTCTACTCCGGTCAGAGCCCCTACCAGAAAATTGATATTTTTGAGTCGGAACAGTTCGGCCGCACCCTCACCCTCGATGGTATCTACATGACGAGCGAGGGGGATGAGTATTTCTATCACGAAATGCTCGTCCACCCAGCAATGACCACCGCACCCCTCATCCGGCGAATACTCATCATCGGCGGAGGAGATGGCGGCACCGCCAGGGAAGTCCTGCGCTATTCCGAAGTCGAAAGAGTGGTCATGGTCGAGATCGATTCGATGGTTGTCGAAGCCTGTAAGGAGTATCTTCCCTCCATTGGCACTGCATGGGATGATCCACGTTTGGAAGTGGTTATCCAGGATGGAGTCGCCTATGTCAAAGAAGCCCAAGAGGAGCCTTTCGATGTCATCCTTCTCGATGGAAGCGATCCGGTGGGCCCGGCCGAGGGACTGTTTGGTGAAGATTTTTATCACGGCTGTGAAAGACTACTCCAGCCTGAAGGCGTTTTTGCACTTCAAAGCGAATCACCGGTCTTGTTCTGGGACGTGTTCCTCAGCATCGTGCGGACGCTTCGAAAGATCTTTGGGAGAGCGGATCCTTATTTTGGCAGCGTACCGATTTACGGCGCCGGTATGTGGACGTGGACGTATGCTACCCGCTCGGTGGATCCAATGATGATTATCGGGGAACGCATTGAGAGAGTGGAGCCACTTACTCGCTACTATAACCGCGAGATTCATGAAGCCGCTTTTGCCCTTCCCACCGAAATAAAAAAAGAACTCGAACGCTGAACAATCTTATCAACTGCTCGAGGCGCGCCCGATGATGCGCTCGATCTTGTCAACGTAATCTTCGAACGCTCTTCTCCCTCTCTTTGTTGCGGATAGTATTGTCAGAGGGCGCTTTCCTTTGAAAGTCTTCTTTACCTTTATGTAACCGCTTTCCTCGAGCTTTAGAAGGTGGCTGCTGAGATTCCCATCGGTCAGCGAAAAGGAATCCTTGAGGAGTCTGAACTCGATTTCCTCTGAAGCAACGAGCGCCGCCATTATTGCGAGGCGAACCGGAGAGTGTATCGTCTTGTCCAGTGACTGTGGATCGATCGTCTCCATGGGAAAATTCTCCTCATGCACTGCTGTCCGCAGCAAGTTCTTCCCGCTTCTGGCGCGTCTTTGCCGCGAGGCCGAGCGCGATCATTCCGCACCCCACGAGAATCCCCATGATGAGCAAGCTTCCTTCTTCATAGAAAAGCATTGCAAGCGCTCCACCCCACCACAGGCAAGCCGTGAAACTGAGCGCCCGCCAGTCATACAGAAAGCTCGAAATGAAGACGCCCATGGCGAGGATAATGGTGACCATCGGAGGTATATATGCCCAGTCGAAAGCACCTGCTGGCGGGGCGATAAAGGCAAAGATAATGACGGAGATGCCGCATGCAAACCATGTGGCACCGATCACCCGGTCGATGAAATTTTTGGGTCGGCTTCTCGTCAGTTTTTTGATGTGTGAATAGGTCCCGGCATAGCCGGCGATGAGAAATGCGCCCCATATCAGGCCGATCTGCGGGTACCACCCGATTGACTGGAAATAATAAGTAAGGCATATCGCCACGAGTGAGAGTGCTCCCCACCAGATGAACAGACTGCCCGATTCCATTGTGGCCCTGCGATTGCGTTCTATCATTTCGCGCACCACCTTGATGTCGTCCAGGGCTTTTTGCAGCTCGGGTTCATTCATGGAAAACCTCCTTTTTATTTAACAAATTGCTTTGCAATGCAAAGTATAATATTTCTACAAAGTAAATTCAAGTATTTTTTGAAAAATTTTAGGTGGCTGCTTGCTGAAACGCTGATGCTTGCCAGAGGCGGCGTATCATAAATTTTTGCAAGGAGTTACGGAATAGGTGAAATTGGCGATGGAGCGTGGTTCATCTGTATCGAAACATCCGGATCCATTTGATTCGAGTGCGGTGATTCCGCGCGATGTCCCCGCAGGGCTATGAAAAGACACTCAAGATGACGTTGGTGCAATAAATGGCGACTTGAACCGATGATGTTGAAAGTCAAGTGTGCATTGATCGCCGTTCGGCTCATGGTCCTCGCTGTGTCTAAAATTGTAGCGCGCTGCGGAAATCGTCTCACGGCGATCAATGCACACCTATCATAGCGGATCTACGGTGTCGAGAATCCGAGCGCTGCCTACATGAACGACTCAAGAGAAGATGAGTCACGATGGGGATGAGACCGTATTCGCGAAGCGATAGATAGGCCGAATACCCTTCGTGACTCAACCTATCGCCAACGGAGTGAACAGAATTCCCCACACTTGGAACCCAGGCTTTGTCTCCGAGAATAGCGCAACCCAGGCTTTACTTGTCCACCTCGAACGACTCGTGCTTGGGCCACGGCCTGGGATCTTCCTTGATTCTTTGCTTCAGGATTTCGATCGCCTTCATCAATTGAGCGTCATAGGCTCGCGCAACTTCGACCGGATCCAGGTCCACGACAATATCCGGCTCGACGCCCTTGTTCTCGACGACCCATTTACCGCTTGGATCATAGATGCGGTAATCGGGTGCCGTTAGGCCCCCTCCATCGATAAGCCGAATGAACATCGACACGCCGACGAGTCCTCCCCAAGTGCGCGTGCCGATGACCGGTCCCATTCCCTTCATCTGGAATTCCATGGGGAGCATATCCCCTCCCGAGCCCGCCTGGCGGTTGGTCAGGCAGACCATATGGGCGCGGGAAGCCACGTTCGGGTTCATCTGGTCGTGGGAGTACCTCCGGGTCCAATAGCCAAGAACTTTCTTGTCCAAACGTTGAAGGAAAATGTCGGGATCCAATCCCCCTCCGTTGAAGCGGCCATCGACGATGAGACCTTTTTTCCGCGATTGCGAGTAAAAGTATTTCGGGAATTCACGGGCTGAACCAGTGTAGGTGTCGGGGAGGTGAATGTAACCGATTTGACCATTGGATTCCTCTTCGGCCAGCAAACGATTGTGCTCCACCCAATCGAGGTAGCGCAGCGTGTATTCGCCTCTTATAGGTTCAACCGTATATTCCGCCGCTCCTTTATTCGACGGCTTGCTGTTTACCAGGATCGCAACTTGCTTATCGGCGAGATCCTGGAAGTAACTGTAGATGTTCCGGTCGGTGGTGACGTCCTCTCCGTTCACTTGGAGCAGATAATCACCCTTCTTCACGTGAATACCCGGTCTTGCCAGAGGTGGCAGAATCTCACGGGTCCAATCCGGAACACGGTAGATCTTGCCAAAGCGATACCGGTTGCTCGCTTTATCGACTTCCCAGTCCACACCCAGCATGCCCACGTTAACGCTTTCGGCTTCGCGCTTGAAGTCTCCGCCGTAGACGTACGTGTGCGAGGTGTTGAGTTCACCGATGAGCTCTCCGATGAGGAACCGCATATCCTGGCGGCAGGAAACATACGGCAGCAAGCGGCCGTATTTCTCCTTCATTGCGTTCCAATCGAGTCCATGCATGTTGGGCTCGTAATAGAAGTCACGCTCCATGCGCCAAGCTTCGTTGAAGATCTGCTTCCACTCGGCGAGAGGATCGAAATGCATCTTGAGGTCGGAAAGATCCAGTGCCTTCCCTTGCGAATCCGTGGCGCTCGCATCGATGATACCGATCGAATCCCTTTTCCTGTACACAACGTGTTTCCCATCCGCTGATAGTTTGTAGCCATCGACGCCTTCGATCACCACTTTTTCCTCACGGTCGTCGAAGGAAAAGCGGTATAAATCCATCGGACCAACGCGCCGGAATTCGAAGCGGTTGAAATCACCTTCATCTTTGTTCAAATAGAAAATCGCGTTTTCGTTAACGGCAAGATTCCGGTAATTCCCCCGGGATAGCGGGAGAGCTTCAATTCGCTCTGAAATCCCATCGAAATCGATGACGACCTTCGTCGCCTCGTCCTTATCATCTTTATCCTCCTTGCCTTTCTCTTTTTTTCCGTCATCCTCCTTTTCTTCAATTTCTTCTTCGTCGCTTTCGGAAGGCAGGAGCGGCTCGCCGTCTTTTCGGAGTGTCAGGCAGTAAATGCCGGCAACCTTTTTATAAACCATTTCCCATTCGAAGTCACAGAAAGTCGGGTCGAACCGGCGGTTCGAGATGAAAAAGAGGTGTTCGCCGTCTTTCGAGAACAGCGGTCCAAAGTCATTGAAAATGCCGTTGCTCACACAACGAGCCTTACCGGTCTCGAGCGAGTAGATGTACACCTTGTACACGATGTCCGCGTCCATCTTCGAATAGGCCAGATAGCGGCTGTCCGGAGACCAGGCGAAGTCGTGTATCGGCTTGAGATCGATTGAGACATCCACATTTTCATGCTCGGCTTTGTCCACCTCTGTGATTTTCTTGGAATCGACATCGAGGTAGTAGCAGCGGAGCGTCTGATCTGCAAATGCGATCTTCTTGCTGTCAGGCGACCAGCGGAGCGTGTGGCGGTAACCGTCTTTGTGCTGGGTGAGCCGGACAGCCTCTTCCTTGCCCATCGGATCTACGATATAGATTTCGTACTCCCCGCTCTTGTCGGAGAGGTAGGCGATCCTTTTTCCATCCGGTGACCACACGGCGTCCTTGTCGCGGGAGCCGGAATCTCTCGTCAGGTTCCGCGTCGGGCCTTCCTCTTTCGGGACGGTGAAGACTTCTCCTCGAGCCACGATGAGTGCCCGTTCTCCAGAAGGGGAGCAATCGAAGCCGGTGATATGCTCGTCAACACTCTTGATGTAGGGCCGGAGCTCAGGGGCGTCGGTCCGTATTTCGACGGGAATCTGTTTGGTCTCTTTGGTGTCGGTATCGAGCAGCCACAATGTTCCGCCCAGTTCATAGACGATCTTGTTGCCACCCATGCTGGGACGGCGCACATCGTATTCCTTGTGTTTCGTAATTTGTTCAACTTTTTCCGTCTTGGTATCGTATGCGTAAATATTCAGAATCCGGTTCCGGTCCGAGCTGAAGTAGATCTTATCCCCGATCCACATCGGGGTGCGGTCGGTGCCTTCGAACGTCGTCAGCTTCCTGTCCTTGTTCTTTTCGAAATCGAAAAGAAATATATCTTGTGCCAGTCCGCCTTTGTATCGCTTCCACGTCCTGAACTCCCTCGGATCCCGGTTGTAGGCGATTTTCTTCCCGTCCGGCGAAAAACTTCCCTGGGAGGCTTCGTGGAGAATCAATTCTTCAATATCCGTCCCATCAGGTGAAACGAGAAAGAGGTGCAGGAAACGCCCGAAGCTGTTTCGATAGGAACTGAACAGAATTTTGTTCTCTACGGGATGCCATCCAATCACTTCGTCGTCGTAAGGATGGTAGGTAACACGTTTGATATCACCGCCATGTACGTTCATCACATAAACGTCTGCGTTACCGTCGTACTCTCCCGTGAAAGCGATCATTGTTCCGTCGGGGGAAAATTTAGGGAAACGCTCCGCCCCGTCGTGGATGGTGAGCCGGGTGGCGATTCCCCCGCTGGATTGGATGGACCAAATGTCTTCGCCGTAGACGAACACAATAGAGTTCTCGTGCACGTCCGGAAATCTCATGAGAGGCCTTTTTGGCGAGGCCAAGGACACTCCAATGTGACTCAGCATAAAGAGTAAGGTCAGAAGACAGGCGGCCATTTTCACCGTCATGTTGGACGAATACCTGAAGTGCTCGGGGACTCTATTCATTGCAGATCTCCTTTAGGAATGAATAATGATGCGTGGCCGGCGGGCAATCAATGTCAATGCCTCCTCCAGCACTTTTAGCGGCGGGAGTGCTATTATAGCACGAACGATTTGAGAAAATCAATTGAATGTGCGAGGCAATCCACGGCGAAGCGGCAACTGTATTATTTCAAGAACAGGTCCTTGAAAACCTGGATCGTCGTTTCGCGACCGATCTTGGCGATGGCATCGGTAAGCTTGATGTCCTTCGGGCACGCTTCGATACAATTCTGCGCGTTCCCGCAGTCGGTGATCCCGCCGGGACCCATCAGCGCGTGCAGGCGTTCTTCTTTGTAGAACTTGCCCGTCGGGTGGTTGCTGAACAGCCATGCCTGCCCGATGGGGGCGGGTCCGACGAACTGCGACTTGGGATGAAACTGCGGGCAGACCTCCATGCAGCATCCACATGTCATGCATCGGGAAAAGTCGTAGTTCATTACCCAATCCTTGGGGCTGATCCGCGGCGCGTGTACGTGAATGTCGTAACCGCCGTCAATGTCGATCCACGCCCGCACTTTTCTCAGGTCGTCGAACATCTTCTGCCGGTCAACCATCAGGTCGCGGACCACCGGAAACTTGGTCATCGGCTCCAGAACGAGCGGCTGTTCGAGCTGATCGATTAGTGCGGAACACGCCTGGCGCACTTTCCCATTGATGATCATTGTGCAGGCGCCGCAAACCTCTTCCATGCAGCCCACTTCATAGACGACGGGAGCCACACGCTCACCTTTTATGTTGACCGGATTTTCGCGCAAGGCCATGAGAACAGAGATCACATTGTGCTGCGGCCGGTAGGGGACCTGGAACTCTTCCCAGTATGGTTTGGAATCCGGATTTTGCTGGCGCTTCACCTTGAAGCGTATCACTTCAGGCATCTCAGTCCTCCTGATCTATCGATAGTCTCGCGGTTGCTCAGGCGACAGAACGCTTGTATCGATCTTTTCGTAGCTGATTTTAGGACCATCCGGAGCATGCTCGGCGACTGTGGTTTTCAACCATCTCTCGTTGTTTTCCATCCACTTTCTGCGGTATTCCTCGAATTCGGGATCTCCAGCGAATTTACCTTCGGGTATCGGAATCTCGAACTCGGGTTTCCATTGGCCGCCGCGGCACTCGTCGCGCAGGCGAGCTCCTTTGGTGATGACTTCGGCCAGGACAATCATGTCCTGGACCTGACGCGCGTAAGGCAGCGAAGCATTGGACCAGCCGAGCTTGTCTTCCAGACTTATCTTATTCGAGCGATCCTTTAGCTCTTTGATTTTCTCGAGGGCTTCATCCAGTTCTTTGTTGTAACGGACGATGCCAACCTTCTCCCGCATCATGTCGCCCAGTTCCTTGTGCAACAGATAAGGATTCTCACCGTTGGAATTGGACAATATCTGCCTGTTGATGCTTTCCTGGCGCTTTTTCTCTTGGGTGTAGATCTCCTCGGGCGCTTCGTCGGCGCTCTCGGTGAGTCCTTTGACGTAAGCCGCCACGCTCTCACCAACCACACGGCCGCTGTATGATGCAGAGAGCAGCGAGTTGGCGCCGAGGCGGTTGGCGCCGTGGTATGTGCCGTCGCACTCACCGCAGGAGAAAAGTCCAGGGATGCTGGTCTGGTGATTGCGCGGACTCGGCTGTTTGAGATTGCCGCTCGTCTCGTCTTTTTCCCAGTCGACCCAAATTCCGCCCATGCTGTAGTGCGTGGCGGGATATATGATCATCGGCACTTTGCAGGGATCCACACCGGCGAACTTCTCATAGATTTCCAATATGCCGGCGAGACGCGAGCGGAGAAACTGCTCCGGCAGGTGAGTGAGATCGAGGTAAACCAGGTTCTTGCCTCCGATGCCCATGCCCTGCTCCACGCACACTTTATTTATTGCCCGGCTGGCCACATCGCGCGGTACGGTATTGCCATAGGCTGGGTACCATTCTTCGAGGAAATACCATCGCTGGTCTTCCGGGATCTTCAAGGGATCGGTTGTGTCTCCCTGCTTGCGGGGCACCCAGATCCGACCGCCTTCCCCGCGCGCCGCCTCGCTCATCAAGCGGTTCTTGTCGTCACCCGGCATGCCCGTCGGGTGAAATTGAATGAACTCGCCGTTCATGAACTTGGCGCCCTGCTGGTAAACACGGCTGGCTGCGGCGCCGGTGCTGCTCGCCGAGTTGGTCGACTTGCCGTAGATGAGCCCAAGGCCGCCGGTGGCGATGACGACGGCATCAGCTTTGAAAATTTCCGATTCCATTGTTCGGAGGTTCAAGGCAACGATTCCCCGGCAGCGTCCCTGGCCATCTTTTACGATGCTCAGGAATTCCCAAAATTCGTATTTCTTGACGAGACCGTTTTCCTCGTGCTTGCGCACTTGCTCGTCGCAGGAATAGAGCAGCTGTTGTCCAGTAGTAGCACCTGCGAAGCACGTTCGTTTGTTCTTGACGCCCCCAAACAAGCGAAGGTCCATAACGCCTTCGGGAGTGCGGCTCCATGTTACTCCCATTCGGTCGAACGTTCGAATGAGCCCAGGCGCATCCTCGCACATGGCCTTCACCGGGGGCTGGTTCGCCAGGTAGGCCCCTCCCTTGATGGTGTCGATAATGTGCTGCCAGACGGAATCGTGCTGCCCCTTGGTATCGAGACAGGCGTTGATCCCACCCTGAGCGCAAGCCGAGTGGCTGCGCTTCACTTGAAACAGTGAGAAAAGCATGACCTCGTTGCCGGCTTCGGCGATCCGCATTGTGGCCCATAAGCCGCCCAGGCCACCACCCACAACGATGATTTTTGGCTTTTTGACCGCCATAGTGTGGCTCCTTTCCGGAAGCTTAGACGCCGGTGGCCAAGAGGCCACGCAGCGCCTGGGCGCTGAGCAACAGCAGGATCAGGCCGATAAAGGCGCAGACCCAGGTCGATATCGTCTGTGAACGGCGTCCGATCGTGATACCCCAGGTGATCAACGCTAGCGAGATACCGTTGGCCAAATGGATTACGGCGGCAAGATTCCCAATAATGTACCAGGTGAGGTACAGGGGATTTTCGAGTTGTGTGGCCAAATGGTGGAAGAGATTGTCTTTGGTAACGGCTTCGTTGATCAGCACCTGGATGCGGGTACCCCAAACATGCGTGAAGATGAATATCAATGCGATAATTCCGGTATAGCGTTGGACCCAATACATCCAGTTGCGGAAATAACCGTACGTGAGAACGTTGCTTCGTCCCTGGAGCCAAATGATCAGACCGTAAATGCCATGGAACAGAATCGGCACAGCGATGAAGAAAATTTCCAGCAGTTCCACATAGGGTATGTTACCGATCTTGTGGACGACGTGCTCTGTGTAGTACTCGCTTCCTTTGGTGGCGAGAGAGTTCTCGAACAGATGGAAACATAGGAAGACGCCGATCGGTATGATTCCCGTTAGGCTGTGCAGTTTCCTCAAAGCAAAGTGCCGATCGAGCGGGAGAGCGTTCATCAACATCTCCTTTGCCGGATGCAGGCTAGAATAGGGAGTTCAAGGCGCCTATGCTTGGCGACAAAGCTCGCGGGGCGCTATGGTCTGCGGGGGCACTATAGCTCGTTAGCAGGAAAGCATACCCGATGGGGTCGCTGCCTACAAGCAAAAAGATCGAACGGAGCTCTAATCGCGTCAAGGGGATAGGAAGATGGTTTGGCCCCTGTCGATCGATCATGTGACGGAAGTCAATTGGGGTGCTCGCGCTCATTACGCTGTGATATAATTGCTCGGACGGCAGCAATCTATAGTGGCATTTAGAGCAATTTTGAACCATCTGTATTACGACCATGACACTAAGCGGCACGATATTCGACATTAAGAAATTCGCTATTCACGATGGACCCGGCATCCGCACCACGGTCTTCTTCAAAGGCTGTCCGTTGAACTGCTGGTGGTGCCACAATCCGGAGGGGCTCAAGGCCGAGCTGGAAACTCTTTCCGTGAGAGTTCGCAGCGCGGATTCGAACTCGCCTCATGCAGATAAAAAAGAGATCGTCGGCCATCAAGTGACCGTCGAGACCGTAATGGAAGAAATCGAAAAGGATGTGATCTTTTACGATCAATCCGGCGGGGGGGTCACTCTTTCGGGCGGCGAGCCGTTGATGCAGGAAGAGTTTTTATGTGCTCTGCTCGAGGCATGCAAAAGCCGGCGAATAAACACGGCGGTGGATACATCCGGTTACGCTCGGTGGACACTTTTTGAAAGGATCTCCGGTCTGGTCGACGAGTTTCTTTACGACCTGAAGCTCATCGACGATGAGTACCACTCGAAATATGCAGGTGTATCCAATGAGCTGATACTAGAGAACCTCCGGAAGCTGTCAGAAAAAGAGGAAAAAGTGATCGTCCGCATTCCCATGATCCCCGGCATCACCGATACCGGCCTGAATCTGGAGGCTATCATCGGTTTTCTTGCTCCCTTGAAAAGCATTCGTGAGATAGACCTGCTGCCGTATAATAAACTGGCTGAGGACAAATTCAAAAAATTCAATATGACTTCAAAGCTTGGGCAGCTGCCTGCCCAGACGGAGATGGAATTGAATGATAAAGCCGAGTTGTTCAGGGTGCACGGCTATAGTGTAAAAATCGGAGGGTGAACGGTTATGAATGAGAGGATAAAGCGACTCAGACAACAAAGCCTGGATGCCGTGCCGTACATTTCGATGGAACGGGCCGAGCTGCTTACGAGATTTTATGAGAGTGAGACGGCCGAGCGAGTTTCTGTACCTGTTGCCCGCGCGTTCGCGTTTAAATATCTATTGGAAAACAAGCAGCTCTGCATCAATGAGGGCGAGTTGATCGTGGGTGAACGAGGCCCCGCACCCAAAGCCACGCCAACGTATCCAGAGATTTGCACCCATACTATGAATGATTTCGACGTTCTGCACAACCGAGAGAAAGTATCGTTCAACGTCACCGATGATGCCAGGGAAATCCAAGCAGAAAGGATTATTCCCTTCTGGTCGGGCCGGTCGATACGCGACAGGATCTTCGGTGAAGTCGATGAGGAGTGGAAAGCCGCATATGACGCAGGGATCTTTACGGAATTCATGGAGCAAAGGGCCCCCGGCCATACGGTGCTGGACAACAAGATCTATAAAAAGGGGTTTTTGGATTTTAGAAAAGACATACAACTGAGCTTGCAAGACCTCGACTTTTATAGTGATCCCGAAGCCTTTGAGAAAAGAGAGCAGCTCAAAGCGATGGATTTGGCAGCCGATGCGATCATGCTGTTTGCAAAACGTCATGCACAGGAGCTAAAGGTTCTCGCGAAAAATGAAGCAGATCCCCAAAGGAAAAACGAACTGGAACAAATGGCTCGGATCTGTGAATGCGTGCCCGCCAATGCGCCGGAGACTTTCTGGGAAGCATTGCAGTATTACTGGTTCGTTCACCTTGGTGTCATCACCGAACTGAACACGTGGGATTCGTTCAACCCGGGTCGCCTCGACCAGCATCTGTTGCCTTTTTATGAGAGAGATCTCGAAGCCGGAATCCTGACAAAAGAGCGAGCGCGTGAACTGCTCCAATCTTTCTGGATCAAATTCAACAACCAACCGGCGCCTCCCAAGGTCGGCGTCACAGCGAAGGAGAGCAACACTTACACAGACTTTTGTTTGATCAACCTCGGCGGAGTAAAAGAGACCGGAGAAGATGCGGCGAACGAGCTCACGTATCTCATACTCGATGTGATCGAGGAGATGCGCCTGCTTCAGCCGAGCTCCATGGTTCAAGTCAGCAAGAAGAATCCTGATCGATTGTTGCTGAGGGCGCTGAAAATCATAAAGACCGGCTACGGGCAACCTTCACTTTTCAATACCGATGCAATCGTTCCTGAATTGGTCAGGCAGGGCAAATCGATCGAAGACGCGAGAAACGGCGGCGCCAGCGGTTGCGTGGAAACCGGTGCTTTCGGCAAGGAAAGCTACATTCTCACCGGCTATTTCAATCTACCGAAGGTTCTGGAGATCGTATTGAACAGCGGAATCGATCCGATGACGGGAAAGCAGATCGGAGTCGGAAGCGGCGATCCAAAAGATTTCAAGACCTTTGATGATCTCTTCGAGGCCTTCGAGAAACAGCTACGATACTTCATCGATGTGAAGATAAAAGGCAACAATATAATAGAGAGGCTCTGGGCCACATATCTTCCCGCGCCTTTCTTGTCGATTCTCATAGATGATTGCATCCGAAAGGGAAAGGACTATAACAATGGCGGCGCGAGGTACAATACGTCGTACATCCAGGGCGTGGGAATGGGAAGCATCACGGATTCATTGACCGCAATCAAGTACCATGTTTTCGACAATCATAACTTGAACCTGTCAGAAATGTTCGAAGCGCTGAATGCCGACTTCGATGGATTCGAGCAGCTCAGGCAAACCTTGATCGACGAAACACCCAAATACGGCAATGACGACGATTACCCGGATCAAATATTGAGACGGATTTTCGAAAGCTATTTCGAGGCCATCGATGGCAGGCCGAACACGAAAGACGGGCACCACCGAGTCAATCTGCTGCCGACGACGTGCCATGTGTATTTTGGAAGCGTGGTAGGTGCCATGCCGGACGGCAGGAAAGCCGGGGAACCGCTATCCGAAGGAATCTCGCCCGTTCAAGGAGCAGACCGGAAAGGCCCGACGGCCGTATTGAAATCGGCGGCCAAAATCGACCATTTGAGAACGGGGGGCACACTTCTGAATCAGAAGTTCACGCCGCAAGTTTTGGCCGATGAAGATGGCCTCGTCAAACTGGCACACCTGATAAGATCGTATTTCAAAATGGACGGTCACCATCTTCAGTTCAATGTTGTGACCGCCGAGACCCTTCGCAAAGCCCAGAAGGAACCTGACAAGTACAGAGACCTGATCGTACGCGTGGCCGGTTACAGCGATTACTTTGTCGATCTCGGTGTTGAATTACAAAATGAAATCATAAAAAGGACGGAGCAGGGTCTGCAATAAACACCGTCACAGTACCCACGCATAACCGATTTTCACAAAAAGCGTCCGATCGGTCTGGATCAGATTGATGTTCTGGAATCCGTAGTAGTTGTCCGAATATCCCACGAAAAGCACTGTCTGAGGATTGATTTTATAAGAGAAGAGAAGCTGGCTGAAGAGGTGCTTCACTTCAGGATCCACCTCGTCGACGTATAAGCCCGTGTCTCGTTTGTAATCGATATATTGGAGGATCGTCCTTATAAATGTGCGCCGGTTGAACTGATAGACCAGATGCAGCTGGCTGATGTTCGCCGTGTAGAGTCTCCGGTCTTCATTCACGTTCATTCGTTCGTGCGTATGATCCAGCGCCATCGCCAAATGACGTCCGAGCTTGTATCCGATGCCTGGATTCAGACTTAGGCGCCGTCCGGGTCTGGTGTTGGCGAAGTCGATGTGATTTCCATAGCGGCCGGAAAACTCCAACTCGAGAGAGCCAGTGGGCTGTATGTAACTGACAAACTGAACCTCCCTGTTGTCGAATTCTCTGCCGTTGAATCCATTTTTTCCGTGGGCCGATCCAATCACATGGAATCCGGACTCTAGAGGGCCGTTGTAGTCGAACCAGTATGCGTAGGCCTGGTGGAGAACGGTGCCGCCTGTTTCCTCTTCGGTTTCATAACAAGTGCCTAAGTTGATCATCGTGTACCAGTTGTCCGAGTCCTCGAACCACGTATAAGCCCAGCCGAAATCGATGTATCGCGTGCCGACGCTCGGCATGAAACCGAGGTCTGCACGGAATTTCGGCCCGGTTTCACGGTATATGGCGTAGAGATCCAGGCCATCGGTGTCATGGTGGCATAACACCTCGTATGCGCCTGCTGCAAAACGTCCGCGCGGCTGGGAGAATTTCACTGCGATACTGTCCGGATAGCGAGTTTGTGAGCCGAGGAACTGGAAGCTCACCTGGTCTTTCTTGGTGAGTTTCAGGAGGCCATCCAGGCCGGCGACCCGGTTGTAGTACTCCCCGCGTTCACGATCCGTCAGAAGGATCCCTACCGTCGAAGAGGTGAAAATATCCCGGCGGTACCGCAGCGTGGTCCCGATGCTTTTTTTCTCCAAAGTGGTGGATTCAGATCCCTGGCTTCCGGGGAAAAGCAGATTCGTGATCTTGTCCTGAACGGTATAAAACCCGACCGCGTGCCCCCCCTCTTTGCCGGTGAGCTTGATTCCCCAATTGGGATCGGTCAGGGTGCGCGTATGGACGACACGAAATCGGGATAGGAACAGTTCGGTTCCTTCGAGGAAAAACGGGCGTTTTTCCGGATAGAACAGAGCGAAATTCGTGTTGATGTCGAGCTGGGCGACGTCCGCCTCGACCTGCGAGAAATCAGGATTGATCGTGGCGTTCAGTGTCATGTTTGGCGTGATCCCCCAGCGTGCCGTCAATCCCGGCTCGAAATCCTTGTCCCTGCCCTGAAAATCCCCTTCCGTGAAGCCCGGGCGCTCCTGTGAATAGAGAGCGGAAAACGTCGGATCCAGTTCGACATTTTTCCCCGGAGTCGCGCCCGCAAAACCAATGAGCTGCTCCGCCTGGCAGAGATAGCAGTTGTTGTTTCTGTCACGTGGAAAGAGACCGATATGATGCCGGACCTTCCGGGGGTAGCTTCTCACTGCATCGAAATTCCATATCTGGTCTCCCTTTGTTCGCTGGAAGCGCATGGAACTGAACGGAATCGCCATTTCAACCGTGTAGCCCTCA
The DNA here is from genome assembly GCA_011772205.1 of Candidatus Latescibacterota bacterium. Classification (GTDB taxonomy): domain Bacteria; phylum Krumholzibacteriota; class Krumholzibacteriia; order WVZY01; family WVZY01; genus WVZY01. The sequence continues at coordinate 116,749 of WVZY01000023.1, read as the reverse complement.
TCGGTTATTTTGCCGGAGGACTCCCAAATGGCATCCCAGGAGTCCTCGCTACATTCGGGACACTCGATCTGGTCACCCTGAATGCCCAACGGGTTGCAGAAAAAATCGAACATGCGGCGCTGGTCGTTGAACGTGTCGATAACCAGCGCGACCCAGTCATCTTCATACATCTTGTCGCGATCACATATGCGCGCGCGGATCTGCGACGGGTCCGGATCGTATGCCCGGAAGGCCGCGTAGAAATGGGATTGACTATAAGCCAGCAGGACTTCCGTCCTCACTGGTGGAGGCACGTTTTCCCCCGGGCGGACTTCATAGTTGAGTTCCATAACGAGTGCCTTGTCCCAGATATCTTCGCTGAGGATCCCATCCACCCTGAGGTTGGAAGATACTCTGGGGACACGGCGAGGGGTCTTTCCAAGCGCAAGCGAAGGAATGAGAAGCACCACCAAAACGAGAAAGCAAAGCGAAAAACTGAGGGACTGGGTGCTCCTAAAGCTCCTCATAGAATTTCTCTTGATGGATGGCATGGGAGATTATGCGGCTCGATTATCTGACAAGACGATTGAGTGGTAACGCAACGTCATCACCTCCAATCGCCCCAGGCTAAACCATCGAAAATCAGCGTCGCATAATCAAATACGTGGATAGAGGGCCTAGGTTTCGACCTAAATTCTGTAAAAAGCCGATTTGATAGTCGTACCACGTTGTATGAGCTGAAATCCGAGCGCAGCCCCAGCAGCTCTCTTTAGACAAGATTCTTCAGACCCAGCACGATCCGCTTGTTGATTTTTCCCTTACTCTTGTAGTCGAGAATGTTGAGCGGGCCAACTTCGCTGGTGTTGGCCACATGGGTGCCGCCGTCCGCCTGGAGGTCGAGGCCTACGATTTGCACGACGCGGACTTCTTGGATATGTTCCGGCAAGAGATTGATCTTTGTGCGAATGAGATCGGGGATTTTCATGGCTTCGGCTCGGGAATGGATGGAAATACGGACGGGTCTTTCGGCTTTTACTTCGGCGTTGCACTTGGCCTCGATTTCGTCGACCAGCTCGCGCTGCATTCTCTCGAACTCGAAGTCCATGCGGCCTTTCCCCGGCTCCATGTTGCCCCCGGTCACCTGCGCTCCATAATCCCGCCAGATGACACCGCACAAAATGTGCATCGCAGTATGCGTCCGCATTAATAAGTAGCGCCGGTTCCAATCGATCATCCCGTGGACACTCGCACCCTCGGGCGGCCGGGCATCCCCCTCCAGCAGGTGAACGAGCCATCCTTCGATACGTTTGAGCCCCGTTACGTTATAGCGGCTGCCATCGTCCACGGTAAGCACCCCGGTATCAGCCGGCTGCCCGCCGCCTCCCGGGTAGAAGGCCGTTCGATCCAAGACGATCCCGGCATCGGTTCCAGCGGTAACCGAAGCGTCGAACTCTTTTAAATAACAGTCGGTTTGGTACAGGAGATCCGTCATGATTTAACCACCTGGGGGAAGGCATCTTCTGAAAGGCTCCCACCGGTCTGGGAACTGGTAGCCTGCTTATCATAGCTGTTTTTTATCGAATAAGCCACTGGTCAAAATCAATAAATTCCGGTAAATTGTTTGAGTCACTAACGCAGATCTTTTGGATCCAGAAATACTAGACATTCGCAATTCGGCCGTCGCCCAGCGATCTGCCGATCAATAATGAACTGCCTAGAGGTCAGGAGGGAAAGATGACAGAAGCCGTTCAAAAGATTCTCGATGGATATAAGGGTGAAAATCCCGGTACCCGGGCAAACCTCTACAGAATTCTCATGCATGGCAAGCTGGGAGGGACGGGAAAGCTCGTCATCCTCCCCGTCGATCAGGGCTTCGAACACGGTCCGGCTCGGAGCTTCGCAGTGAATCCCCCCGGCTACGACCCCGTGTATCATGCGGAACTCGCCATAGGCGCCGGGTGCAACGCCTATGCAGCCCCTTATGGATTCCTCGAAGCGGTGGCCGACCGTTACGCTGGGGAACTACCGCTAATTCTCAAAGTGAACAGCCATGACTCTCTTTCCAATGAGAAAGATCCGATCCCTGCGCTCACGAGCTCCGTGCAGGATGCACTGCGTCTCGGCTGCTCCGCAGTTGGCTTCACAATTTACCCGGGTTCGGCAGTGTGGAAGGAAATGTACGAGCAGCTGAGCGCGATAACCGAGGAAGCAAAGTACAACGGCCTCGCGGTGGTCGTGTGGTCTTACCCGAGGGGCACGAGTCTTAGCAAAGAAGGAGAGACCGGCATCGACGTCGTCGCCTACGCTGCCCAGATTGCATGCCAGATGGGCGCTAACATCGTCAAAGTGAAGCTCCCCAGCTCCCATATCGAGCAGGATGCCGCGCGAAAAGTCTACGAATCTCAAAACGTTCCAATCGAGACGCCTGCTGACAGGGTCAGGCACGTGATCCAGAGCGCCTTCAATGGGAAGCGGATCGTTATTTTCTCCGGAGGGAGCAAACAATCAGACGAGAGGATGTTCGATGAGATTCGAGCTGTTCGCGATGGAGGCGGATTCGGTTCGATCATCGGGCGGAACTCCTTCCAGAGACCGCGCGATGAAGCAATCAAGTTCCTCGATACAGTGATGAAAATTTACACGGGGGAGACCAAATAGCAGGCCAAAAAGACCACGCCATCGCAAGTAACAACGAAAAGCAGGGCGCTTGAAGCGCCCTGTTTTGTTGTTTATATACTGATCAATTCCAGCACCGTGGCATCCACTTGGAGCCGGAGTGACGTCACCTGCTGCCGGTTATGTAATTCTCGAGCTGCTCGATGATGAATTGCTGATTGGAAATGATGGCTTTCACGACATCCCCGATCGAAACAATGCCAATCAACTTATCATTCTCACAAACTGGCAAATGCCTGACGCGTTTATCCGTCATGATCGCCATTGATTCCTCGATGGTCTGATCAGGCCGGACATAAACGACTTTATCCGTCATAATCTCTCGAACAGAGAGGCTTCTGGAACTTTTCCCTTTCAATGCCACTTTCCTTGCGTAGTCGCGCTCCGAAAAGATCCCAATGATGTTTTCGCCGTCGAGAACGACGAGGGCACCGACTCCTTTCTCCGCCATTAAACGGAGTGCATCCAACACGGTAGCATGAGGGGAGACGGTCCAAACATCGCGTCCTTTCGTATCCAATAGCTTCTTGACGGTTGTCATCCGATAACTCCCTTTCTATGATCAAAGGCCCTTGAGGTCTTTCGTCCATTATTAAGAGTTAAGCGCCTGCCGACCATGCAGGAATGGTGTATTATAAAACATTTGCATGCGTCGGACAAACGCTCATTCTTCGACCGGCTGAAAAAGCGCAACGGAAAACGAAATCCCCTCGTTTCGTTCAAAAGACTGTCGGCGGTTCGTTTGGGAAAACTTCCACAACAGCACGAACTCTGGGTCGCAATCTCCGGATTCGCCTTGACGTGCAGGAAACACGCATTGCCAGGTAAGGCAGGCCTGCTGGTGCCCCGATCTTTCCGTTATTTTTTAGGCCCCGCCGTCACGCTCCCCTGAGAAACCATTCGTGCGTATTGAGTATCTTTCCAACAAAAAGACGCTTCCTATATACTAGGATATGTAAATTATAATACATTACGAATCGAATTGCGCGATTTCATTCATTTTGATATCTTTGACATCGTTGGGAAAAATGGGGTCTGTTTGGCCGGTTCTTCAAAAGGCTGCAGATATACGAAAACCGAGCGACCTTTGGGTCGTTGTATTTTTTGGCACTGATTGAGCTCATTTTTCAATGATTAATGCTAAGTAATTGCATTACGTCCACTTCAGCCATTGAGGACAATTGAATGGTCTCGGAGGCGGAGCGGCAAGAGCTGAGTCCTACCTCCACTTCATATCTAGCTAAAAGGGTCACTGTGAAAGTTCGAAAACACGTCAGTCTGAACCTCAATGTTCGCGGTTTGGAGCAGTCTGCAACGTTGGCAATCAACGAAAAGTGCAGGGAACTCCGCGCACAGGGACAAAAGATCTATAACCTCGGGCTCGGGCAGTCTCCTTTTCCGGTGCCTTCTCCGGTGGTGGCCGAGCTGAAACGCCATGCGCACGAAAAGGACTACCTGCCGGTCAAAGGACTTCCAGCCCTGCGCGAAGCGGTGGCCCAATACCATCGATCCCAGGACCAGGTGGCCGCGCAAGGCGATTTTGTAATCGTTGGACCGGGATCCAAGGAGCTGATGTTTCTCCTTCAGCTTGTCTTCTACGGGGAGATCATTGTACCGACGCCCAGCTGGGTATCCTACGTTCCCCAGGCAAGAATCATCGGGCGGGATGTTCAACTCATCCATACCACCTTCGAGGATAAATGGCGAGTCACTCCCGAGCGCCTCGAGGCTTATTTCGAGAGCGAACACGATGACCTCCGGCCGCGAATTCTGATCCTCAGCTATCCTGGAAACCCGGATGGGAGGAGCTATTCAGCAGATGAACTGAAGGAAATCGCGCAAATCGCCAGCCGGTTCGAAGTGATCCTTCTTTCGGACGAGATCTATGGAAGGCTTCACCATGAAGGTCAGCATGTCTCGGTAGCCCGATACTATCCGGAGGGGACGATCATTAGCTCGGGATTGTCGAAATGGTGCGGTGCAGGAGGCTGGCGCTTGGGAACGTTCACGTTTCCTCCTGATCTGGATTGGCTCATGGAAGTGATCGCCTCCGTCGCGAGCGAAACTTACACCTCGGTCAGCGCGCCTATCCAGTACGCGGCCGTTCGTGCTTTCAAAGGCGGAAGCGCGATCGACCGATACCTCATTCGCGCCCGAGCGATTCTCAATGCTCTGGGAAGGCGTTGCGCGCGAATAGTCTTGGAGGCGGGGATAAGGGTGCACGAGCCCGTTGGCGCCTTCTACCTCTTCCTTGACTTCACTCCGTTCGCCGAGCATTTCGCTGAACGAGGGATCAAGAATAGCACGACGCTATGCGAGGTTCTCCTCGAAGAAACAGGAGTGGCCATCCTTCCCGGGCAGGCCTTCAACAGACCGCCGTGGGAGCTCACCGCCCGTATGGCCTATGTCGACTTCGACGGCCCCAAAACCCTCGCGGCGAGCGAAGACCTTCCGCTCGACAAGCGCCCCTCCGATGAGTTCATCGAAAACTTCTGCGGAAATGTGATCGAAGCCGCCATCATCATCGGCGATTGGGTTTCGAGCCAATCGGCAAAGCGCATTGGAAGGACCCGGCTCGGCGAGGTCATGGATCGCGGGATGGGTAATCTGCGTTCTTTTACCGGGGAGTCCCATCTAAGCTGAGTTTTCTGGAAGGGCGATACGCAAAATACAGAGAAAGTCGCCTCGGCGGCATATCGTTACCCGCTACCTGTAACTATTTCTTCAAAAAAACGTATCCTTATGGTACGATCATTCGACCGTTTTCTCTATCTGTGATAACTGGGATAGCTGCTGTAGCTGTTTGACTTTTGGCAGCCAGTGGAATGTGGGTGTTGATTCAACCCCCTTCAGACCTCGTTAGCCGGTCCAAACTTTTCCCACTTGGAGGATGAACGATGAAAGCTTTTCTCAGGAATTTTTTCGCCGGCTTTCTCGCCCTCGTTGTGTTTACGGCTATCTGCTATTTGGTCGCGAAATCCAAACTGGAGGAAAAGCCGGAGATCAAAGACCGCTCGTACCTCATCGTCGATATCTACGGCGAGATCTTCGAGTACGACCCCCCAACCGGCGTGATGGGCGGGATGTTCGAAGGAAAGCCGGAAACACTCAACAGGATCTTGTGCAATCTCGAAAAAGCAGCCGTGGATGACAGGATCGAGGGCGTCATCATGAAACTTTCCGCGTCCAACACGGCCGGCGGTGCGATGCACCAGGAGATGCGGCGCGCAATAAAGAAAGTGAGAAAAGCAGGCAAGCCAGTCTATGCATTTACCGACGATATGGACCGAAACACCGTTTCTCTCGCTTCTGCATGCGACTCGATTTTTGCCACTCCAACGGCGTGGGTGGTTTTCACCGGGATGAGCCTGACTTCGATGCATGTCAAGAGCATGTTGGACAAGCTGGGGATCAACCCGAATATCCACAAGATCAAGGACTATAAGAGCGCGGCTGAGCTGGTCACGCGTACGGATCTCTCCCCCGAGGCGAAGGAGAACCTCCGCTGGTTGCTCGATGAATTTTGGGATATGCAGTTGAGTGTGATTTCCGAGGAGCGCGGTATACCGATCGAAAAGATCGAGGAACTGATGGAGCACGCGATATTCATGGCGGAAGAGGCGAAAGAAGCAGGCCTTGTCGACAGGCTTGTCTACTGGAGCGATCTCGCAGATCAGCTCAAACGGGAAGACGACGAAAAACTCCGCACCGTATCCCAGGCGGACTATGCAACGGTTGATCCCGAAGAATTGGGGCTCAAGGGCGATAAAAAGATTGCCGTTGTCCATGCTCAGGGGATGATCGGTGGGCGGAAAAACAAGGTGGATCCGCTGTTTGGCGTGATGATGGGACACGAATCGGTGTGTTCCGAGCTGCGCCGAGCGCGCAGGGATAAGGACGTCGCCGCCGTGATCTTCCGTGTGGATAGCGGTGGAGGGGAAGGCCTCGCGAGCGACATCATCGGGCACGAAGTCAGAATCCTCGCGGACGAGAAGCCGGTCGTCGTATCCATGGTGGATGTGGCCGGCTCCGGAGGTTATATGATCGCCTACCGCGCGACGAAGATTGTGGCAGATCCTCTAACGATTACGGGCTCCATAGGATCGATCTCGGGGAAGTTCAACATGACGGCGTTTCACAGGAAGCTCGGGATCACACACGATTTTGTCACCAAAGGACCGATGGCGCTCCTCTTTTCCCAGTATCGTGATTTCACCGAAGCGGAAAGGGAGCGTTTCGAAAAAAACCACTGGGATGGTTTCAACATGTGGCTCGCCGACGTGGCGAAGTATCGTGGAATGACGTTTGAAGAAGCGGAGAAACTCGCGCACGGACGCGTGTGGACGGGAAGGCAGGCGAAAGCGAACGGCTTGATCGATGAGGTCGGAGGACTGGACCGCGCGATCGAGCTCGCGAAGGAACTTGCCGAGATCCCTGCAGGCGAGAAGGTGACGGTGGTCCACTATCCCAAGCGCGAGAAGAGCTTCCTGTCCTCGCTTCTTGGAGGCGGGCTCGCAGCGAGCGTACGCTGGGCGGCGTATCGATATCTCCATCAAGACGTGCTCGAGACGGCAAGAAGCCTGTCGAGCGGGCCCGTGTACATCATGGATGATTCATGGATCAAGTAAAGCATCTGCCTCGAATGGTGAGAGAAAAGGGAGCGCTTCAGGCGCTCCCTTTTATTTCTGTTCGTGTGAAAGACAGAAGCCGTCCAACTTATGTGCGAGCATCGACGCTAGATCAGCTTCGGGCAGAGATGCCCCACTGGACATTCGTCGCAGAGGGGATTTCGCGCCGCGCAATATTTTCTTCCGTGATCCGCCATCACGTGAGAAAACCGCGTCCACTCTTTTTGGGGAATGAGCGGCATTAAATCCGCCTCCACTTTATCCGCATTTTTCTCCTCCGTAAATCCCATCCGCCTGGAAAGCCTTAAGACGTGTGTGTCGACGACGATCCCGGGAATACCGAATGCATTTCCAAGGACGCAGTTCGCTGTTTTCCGCCCGACACCGCCGAGTGAGGTCAGCGCCTCCATATCGGCGGGGACAATGCCATTGTGTTTTTCGATCAGAGATTGGCAACATTTCTTCAGGCTTTTCGCCTTGTTCCGGAAAAATCCAGTGCTGCGGATATCTTCTTCCAGCTCCTCCTGTGGGGTTTTTATGTAATCTGCCGGAGACGCGTATTTTCTAAATAGCTTGCTCGTCACGATGTTCACCTGCTTGTCCGTGCACTGCGATGCAAGAATGGTGGCGACGAGGAGCTCGAGGGGGCTGGCGAAGTCGAGCATGCACCGCGCGTCGGGAAATTCGTTCGAGAGAGTCTTGAATATCGCCAGCGCGCGCTTTTGTATGTTCGGGTCGGGGGCTCTGTGAGCAGCTTCGGCTTGCTTTTTCGATGGTTTTTGCGATGGCCTTCCCGCTTTGGAGGATGAAACCGGCATTTTGGGATAACCTTTCGTTCGTTTCGCCTTCATTATCTTAGCTTTTCGTTTTTGCTTGGTTCCTGCCATCTTTTGTCACCTTTTCTTCATCTTTTGGAAAAGAGACCTTACCTCAGCGGTGTTCATCGCGTTGATCACATCGCTGCGCCTGAGCCAGCCTTTTCTTGCAATGCCCACTCCATATCGATAGTCATAAAGCCCCGCTGCATTGTGCGAGTCGGGATTGATGGCGATCTTGACTCCCTTCTCTTTTGCCACTTTCAAGTAGCGCCAATCCAGGTCCAACCGTTGGGGGTGAGCGTTGAGCTCGATGATCACGTTGTGTTCGCTGGCCGCTTCGATTACCGCGATCAAGTCGACTTTGTACGCTTCGCGCGCGAGGAGGAGTCTTCCCGTCGGATGACCGAGCATGGTGGTGTAAGGATTTTCGATCGCCTTGATGATGCGCTTTGTCATTTGCGCTTCGCTCAAACCAAAGTTGCTGTGAACAGATGCAACGACGTAATCGAATGTCGCCAGGATTCTTTCGGGATAATCCAGCGATCCGTCGATTAGGATGTCCGACTCGATTCCGTGGAAAACGGTGAAGCCTTCGAGCGACTCATTCAGCGTGTCGATCTCTTCCCGCTGCTTCTTCACTTCGGAGGGGCTGAGGCCGCCTGCATACGCGGCGCTCTGGCTGTGGTCGCCGATTCCGAGGTATTCGAAACCCATTTGTTTCGCAGCCAGGGCCATTTCTCCAACTGTAGCGATTCCATCACTATATGTCGAGTGCACGTGGAAGAGACCTCTGATGTCGCTTTCTCGAATGAGCTCTGGAAGTTCTCCTTGTTCAGCCGCTTCGATTTCTCCTGTGCCTTCGCGGAGTTCGGGTGGGATGTAGACGAGTCCGAGTTTCTTGAAAATCGCCTCTTCATCCTTGCACGGGATGAGCGTGTCTCCTTCGAAAAGACCGTACTCATTCAGCTTCATCCCCATCCTCTTCGCCCGGCCGCGCATCTGTGTATTGTGTTCCTTGTTGCCGGTGAAATAGTGCGATGCGTATGGGAACTGCTCGTCGGCCACGACCCGGAGATCGGCGTTGATTCCGGAATCCAGAACGATGCTCGATTTGGTTTTCCCTTTGGCAACGACGCTGTCTACATTGTGCAGTGCAGTGAAATGTTCCATGATGCGCTCACTCTTTTTGGCGCTTACGAGGATGTCGATGTCCTTGATCGTTTCTTTGAAGCGTCTCAGACTTCCCGCGAGAAGGTGCCGCTGCACATCGCGGTGTTTGGCGATCTCGTCGTATATGAGTGAAGCTTCTTCGAGCGCCGTGCTCAGTAGATGACGCTCCATATATTTCTTCAGATTCTGGATCCCGACAAGGATCTTTTCCTGGCTTTTGGCACCGAATCCATCGAGCTCTACGAGCCGGTTCTCGGCGCATGCGTATTCGAGCTCGCCGATATTTTTCACGCCGAGCTTTTCGTGCACCGCCTTTACTTTTTTGGGACCCATGCCCGGTATCCGGAGAAGCTCGAGGAGGTCCTCGGGTATCCGAGATTTGAGCTCTTCGTAAGCGGGAAGCACCCCCGTGTTGAGAAGGATCTCGATCTTTTCGAAGATCCCCTTGCCGATCCCCTTGACGTTCAAAAGCTCGCCCGATTGAACCATTTCATTGAGGTCACCGCTCAGACTTTCGATCACGCGGGAAGCCGTTTGATGCGCGCGGGATTTGAAAGGGTTTTCGCCCAGGATTTCCATGATGTCGGCCATCTCTGCGAGTGTGGCAACGACATCGGATTTTGTGATGGCGGGATTGACAGGGGCTGAACGTTTCTCAGGCGTCTTTCTCTTTTGCCTCGGCATAACGTTTCTGCTGAGCGATCAGCCATTCGAGGTCCAGCCGGTGACCGTCGAACTCCGTCCGCTCGAAGAAAGAGAAGCTCTGCTGGGACTCTCCTGGGATTCGGGTGTGACCGTCCCTCCACATTTCCTCGGCCATTATAGCACCAAGATTCACGATGGTGGGTATTTTGTGAGGCCTCGTGATCTCTGCGCACGCCCTCATCAGCTTCAAAGAGCCAATGGAGACAACGCGTTCGATATCTCTCGCGCTGTCCAAAACGGCCCTGAGTGCAACCGTCGCGCGGCCTTTGATGCCGTATGTGCCGTCATCCGTGGTTATATAAAGCTCATCGCTGTGTTTGGCGATCTGGCTCTGCCAGAAAAGCCGGTCTTTCGAGCGAAATCCCAGAATGGAGACCACGTAAACGTCCTTACTCTTGTACTCGCGGATTTGAGAGAACAACGCACCGGCACCGATGCCCCCACCAATGCACACGACCTTGCCGACGTTTTCGATCCGGCTTCGTTGGCCGAAAGGCCCCCTGCAGTCGAATACGGCATCCCCTTTGTCCAGCGCCATCATCTGCTCTCTCGGCCGGTCGTCCGCCTCTACGACAACCGTGATGGTTCCTTTTTTCTCGCTGAAATCTGCTATGGGCAGGGGAAGTTTTGGGTGGTCGGGATTCATGCTCACCGTTACGAAGTGACCGGGCTTCGCCGCTTTGGCAATCGGACGGGTTCTGATTTCGCAGGAAAAGATCTTGTCAGTGAGTTTCTTGGCTCGGACGATTTGAAACATCTGTGCTGTCTCCGGTCGACTTATTTATTCATGGTTCGGAAATGTCTGGTTACCTTGACCCTCTTGCTTCTATGGAGGCGACTTTGGTCTATTTCTTGTTGAAAAACGGACTCCACTTTTCCTCGGGTGACGGTTTCGTGAGAAGGCTCACGCCGAAGAGACACACCAGGGATACGGCGAGCGCGGGATATATCAGCTGGTCCACTTCCAAATGGAAAATGAACTGCGACAGGACCGTTGCGATCATGCCTCCCAGAATCGATGTCAGCCCGCCCATCGGGGTCACCCGCTTCCACAGGAAACAGGCGAGAATCGCCGGTGTGAGTCCAGCCCCGACCATCACATACGCGTAATAAGCCATCGACAGAATGTAAGTAAAACGCGTGGACATTGCGAGGGCGAGCAGACCGAGTACGAGGATCATGATCCGCTGGAACCGGACGATTTCCTTTTCTGAGGCGTTCGGGCGGAAGTAGCGATGATAGAGATCTCGCGTGACGTTGGTAGAGGGAATCATAAGAAATGTGTTTCCCGTTGAAAGAATGATTGCAACGGCGGCACCGAGAAGCAAGCTCCCGCCGATCACCCCGACGTTCATAAATGCGAGCCGCAGCGCAATCTCTTCAGTAACCGAGTTGATCAATGTGCCGTCTGCAGCCCGGAAAGCGGGATCATTCCAATAAATTCCGCTGCCGATGACCGCTAGCGCGATTAGTAACGTCTCGATGACGACTACGCCGATCACCATCCCGATCACGGCCTGACGTGCGGCTTTCTCGTTTTTGGCCGAGAAGAATTTCTGGTACATGCTGCTCTCGCCGAGGAGGAGGAAAAGGGTGGGTAAGAGCATCCCCATCGCCCATTTGAAGTCGTTATCCCCGAACACCGTAAAGTGGGATTTCGGCAACGATTGCACGATATCACTCCACCCTCCTGCACTTTTTAGCGCGAGGGGGATCGCGATCGCAATTCCCGTAATCATGATGATGCCGTTGAACACATCGATGGATACGATCGACACCATTCCAGCGATCATGGTGAAAAAGATAATGATGCAGCATGTGATAACGGCACCCAACTCCGGGCTTATATCGCCGTTCGTAATGATGGTGATCAAACGCCCGCCGCCTCGGAACTGGTAGCCGGCAATGCACACGTACGCGACGATGACGACGATCGTTCCGAAAATCCGGGCTGCGCTGTTGTAACGCTTTTCCAGGAGATCGGGCACGGTATATTCGGCGATGCGGCGAACGCGGCCTGCGAGGAAATAGACCACGATGATCCCTATCCAGGCGCCTGCCGGCTGCCACAAGTCCGAAAAGCCGACTCGGAATGCGAGCCCGGAACCTCCGAAGAGGCTCCCCGATCCGATCCACGTGCAGACGAGGGTTCCGACAAGCATGCTGACCGGAACGGTGCGCCCGGCGACCATGAAATCATCGTGCCCCTTGATCCGCTTGCTTTTAACGATAGCGACCGAGATGAGGAAGACAAGATAAGTGATGATGACGATTGGGAAAACCATAGGATCGCCTTTCCATCTAGCCTGCCCGCTTGGCCGCGAACCCTGCCCGTTCCCGCGTGATTAGCGGCATCCTGCGGTTGGGCGCTTTGATCGACGAGTGAGTTGGAGAGGAGTCTATCGGAGACGGCACCGGGCGTCAAGGACTGGGAGGGACCTGGCTCTCTCTTTGCCGCAACGCACACACCCGGGACCCGGTGCCCGGTCCATTGTGCTATAATAAGCGCGCTCATGGAAAGGCAGAAAAAGAAGATCACGCTTTCATGCTCGGTAGACGCTTATCGCTCCGGTTGGACCGTTGTCGATTTTCTCGCGCATCGCTTTCCTTATCATTTTGCCGAGGGCTGGAGGCAACGCATCCTCGATCGGCGGGTGCGCGTCAACGATACTCATGTCGAGCCCGATGATGTTGTTCAAAAAGACGATGTCATCCAGTACACCATCTGCCATGCCGAGCCGGAGGTCGATTTCCGCTACGACATTATCCATGAAGACGAGCACGTGCTCGCAGTGTCCAAGTCCGGTAATCTTCCCGTCCATGCATGCGGCGTATTCATCACTCACACACTGATTTCCAAACTCAGAGAGCGATACGGGAAAAAGATCAATCTCGCCCACCGTCTGGACCGTGAGACGAGCGGCCTCGTGCTGTTGAGCAAGAATACGGAAGCGGCACGGGCCTTCGGGCGGATGTTCAATGAAGGCAAAGTAGCAAAAAAGTACATCGCGATCGTCCGCGGGCGCATTCTGGAAGAGCAATTCGAGGTGGATGCCCCTGTGGGCAAGGTGGAAGCGTTGAAAGACAAAAGCGGGGTGAGAGAGGGGAAAATCGATCTGCTGGCGAACAGGGGCAAGTCAACGAGCTTTGATGCAGAGATGGATGTCGCCTCCTATCTTCCCAAACGCAAAATCGATTTTGTTGCCGGAAAGGCCGCCCGAACACAATTCGCTTGCATTCGGTATGCAGGGGATTACACCGTTCTCGAGGCGATTCCGCTAACGGGGAGAACGAATCAAATCCGCGTGCACCTTGCTCACATCGGCTTCCCCGTGGTCGGTGATAAAGTGTACGGATTGACGGGGGAATTGAAAGACGAATGCCTTCGAAATGGGTTGACCAAGCGGGTGAAGCAAGCGCTGGTGATGGACCGCCACGCGCTTCATTGTCATATATTAGAGTTCGAGCATCCCGTGACGGGTGTTCCGATGAGGCTGGATGCGCCGATTCCTGAGGATATGAAATGGGCTTTCGATTAGCGTTTGTGGAGTTCGAAACGTGTTGGGAAGCAAGTGCCCGCGGCAAAAATGTCCCGCCGCCTCATCTTTTATATTTATCCCATAATGACGCCATTTCCGGGGCTATACGTATTCTCGGCCAATAGAATATGAAAAAGGATGCGGATGCCGTCACTATGAGGGCCAGCATTCCTTCTTCCGGACCGAAATCTCCGCCGATCAACCACTCCGGTCCCTTTTGGCTCATGATCAAAAGGGAGTCGGCAGACTGGCTGCCGCTGACTGTCAATCCGCAAATGTGCCGCATTGAATAGTTCCAGCTGAAATGTAATGCTGATGGCAACCAAAGCGATCTTGTGCGCAGATAGCAAATGGCCAGCAGCATCCCCAATATTGTTATATTCAGGGCCGCCACCCAGCTCGAGTTAGGAACCAGAAGGTGTCCTGCACCGAATATGGCGGATGTGATGACTGTTGCGATTATGGCGTTCGTGCCTTCGATCAGGGACTGATGGATATACCCTCTGAAAAAAGCTCCTCGAATGCTGATTGAAATATGGTTTTGGGAGCGGAGTAGATAAATATATTCACGAGAAGAGGAATTGTAAGATCGTTCGTTTGGATTTCGATACGACCCAAGATCAATTCGATTAGGAGTATGATTGAAACCGCTGTAAATCCGATGATGATTCCCAGTGCGCGTTCTTTGAACCAGCGGGAATGAAGCATGAAGCCAATAGTGGCAATAGGCCGCTTATCGACGTAACGGGCAAGAATGAAGGACAAAATTAGCAGCAGCGAGAAAATGATGAAGTACCGGATCAAGAGCTGGGTCCAGAGAAGTGAGGTAATGTAATACAAAGGAGGAAAGCCTATCGATAGGAAAATCAGCATTCTCCAACCAGTTCGGAGCCGATTCTGGTGCAGAAAAACTTTTTTCATGTTTATGCCTATGGTAAAAAGTTATGGCTTTCCATCAAATGCAAAGGAAAACCCCCGCTCTTGCAAGGCGGGGGTTGGGTATCCGTGTGAGCGCTGATGACGTTATTGGAAAGAAAGCTCTAACCTTTTTTGTGTTCCTTGCCCTCTTTGTGCTCGTGCTTCATCTCCATCTTCTTCATTTCAGCCATTGTACGCTTGGCCCACTCTTGAATCTTGGCAACGAGCTCTGGATCGTCGGATGTAACGAGACAGACATCGCCGTGGAGCGTTTTGACGCACTCCCACTTGGCCCCTTTCATCATGAGCTCGCCAATGGCCATGCACATACCGCACTTGGGAAGCTGCTCGCCTTTCTCCATTTTTTTGCCAACGGCCTCCATTTTGGCCTGCGCTTCTCTCAAGGCGGGGATGTACTCTTTCTTTGCGGTAGTTACCGAAATGATCCCGTTGGAGATGTTGTGATGCTCCCACGTCATGTTTTCCAACAGGCCTTCATGCGTGGTCAGGTGTTTGCACATGGCGCATTTCTCCATATCGAACCATTGAGGCTCCTGAGCAAATGCCAAGGTCGCCACGGCGAAGACGATCGCAATGGTTACGAAAAGCTTCGAATAAACTCGCACCTCGCTCCTCCTTTGATTTGAAGAAAAAGTGCATGTAGCGGGTTTTGAATCCCGGAGCGCTTCAAGTGAGATCCGTCGCTCCGGGAGACGTCGGTTGACTGTGGTTGAAATATTCGTGAGCAGGCACCTCAGTCAATAGCGAATTTTCAGGCAACGTGCTCCGCAACTCAAGCAGAAAAATTTTCGAAAAGGTATAATTCCTTAATAATAAAACAGTTATGACGGCGATGAGATCGAGCCGGTCATTTCTCTGCGCTTCCGGCATCGGGCTGGGAGCTAAAAAGCTCGACCGTTTCATCTCTCGATAACACCCACAGCGTATAGATGCCGAGAATGGTTCCGAATGGGATGATGAGTAGGTTCAAGCAGCCGAGTATCAAAACGAGGATCCTCGCCCAGGGCTTCTGCTTGATCAATCCGATCCCTCCAATGATGCCGGGTGCGGATAATACGAGGAGGAGAGTGGCAATCGACGCCGCCACCGTACTCGTAATGGCAATTGCCGTGGGATCACCGGAAATGATCCCTCCACCTCCCACAGCCAGGAGAACAATCATAGCAGCCAAGATCCCCTGGACGTTGAAAGCAATGTAAAAAGCACCCAGAATCGTAACGTGCTCTTTCATTGGTATCCTCCGTGCCGATATGCCCGAGTTTTATTGATGCGGTTCAAAAAGACCTGGTGTCGAGCGATGCCTTTCCGTAATTACCGGGCATGCCTTGATCGCCCCTCGGCTCATGGTCCTCGCGCGCGTCTAAAGTTGCGGCCCGCTGCGGAAATCGCCTCGAAGCGATCAAGGCATGCCCACCAACAATTACCGAGTTTCGAGCTGTCTTACACAAGTACAACTGTGGGAGTCTACATATTCGACAAAATGTTTTCCCTGAAGGATAGACGAGTGCCCTGGAAAAGTCGAGGCCGACTTAGCGGGATTCGAACGAGCAGCTGGGCTCATGGGCGGATCCAGCCAGGCAATAACAGAGGCAGTTAAACACGCAAGCAGATTTTACTATAATTGACAAAGGCGGCGCCCTTAACGAGAACCGCCTTTGTCGCATTCTGGATTACCGCTTCAGTGAGCTTGCTGTCAGCTCAATAGACTGGATGGTTGCGGGCTATTGTTTATACAGCTGCTTGATCGCTCCCCAAGTCTTTCCTTCGACGGGGATCGTAGGCTCACAGCAGTCAGCATCAGCGTAGAAACTCAGGTTGCCCGGAAAACCATATTCGACAACCAGGTCCTTCCAGCCAAGTCCCCAGTTATTCCAGCTCGTGCAGGGTGATGGGAAGTTGTCGGTGATCAGATCCACGGGAGCGTTAGCCGCCTCGAAACGGAAGCTGAGCAAATACTTGTAAGGAGGAAAAACAGCCAAGCAGGGGCAATCGATGGGCAAGCCAATGTCATAAGCTCCCGGACCCGGCAGCACGACGAGATATAAACCGCTATTGCACCATTCTGATCCCGGTTCTGGGCAGTTGGGATCGGTTGGGAAAATGGCTTCTTCCACATCCACCGACATGAGGAGGCTGCAAGCCACGGCCGTCTGCAGTAAGACGTGGACGGTATTCACATCGAATCCGTGCAAGCACGCCGAACAACCTTCCTGAGGATCGAACGCTAGCTTGTACTCCTCAGGCGGTGCAGCCCATCCCGTGACGGCCCAGGACCAGGATTGAGATTCCCCACCTGGCATGCCTGGCTTGGAGCATTCCCGATAAAGATAGGGTTAGGCACCGTGGTGTCGAGCCTTTCGATCTTCACCTCCTTCTCTGAAATGGCCGGGGAAATCTGAAGCGAGAGAATCAATGCGAGAAGAAAAAAGCCGATTACCAGTCTTCGCATAACACCCTCCTATGGTTGGAACCATGATCCTGGATTCAGAAAGACACAGCGCCAATTAGGTGTCAGGCTCAAGGTCGGGGCTTACAAAAACGTGGACGGCCGTTTGTCCCTGTTAGGTCAATTCTGGCTTCGTTCACTCTTTTGTTAACTGGATACATTGTCACGTTATTTTAGCTTACCCAACGGGGAAAAGTCAATGCATGCGCTCTCTTTTGGACTCCCGAACAGTTCGCATAAGGTGCTGCGACGGCTGCATCTTGACCGATCGTCGATTTGAACCTATAATATTTGCCGGCGAAGCTTGCGGCACTGATCGGGAGTGCCGGAGGCTGTTGAATTCGATTCCCAAAGGTTCCGGTATGGGATTTGACAAACATATTTCGGAATCTGCTTTCCTCGTCAACGAGTCGAGGGCACGAAATGTGGATCTAAGCCGGGACATCTTCGCCCATCTCTGGGTAGACGATTCAACTCAAAAGCTTTGGGATGATTTTTCTCGCGAAGTCTACCCCCATGATGAGATCGAGCTCAGCCTGCGCAATAGGTTTTTTCTCGATTGCCTGAACTCCCACATCAATGCAGACACATCAATTGTGTTCGTGAATGTTGGAGCTGGTTTTACATCCTATCCATTTTTAACTAACAAACCCTGCAGGTGCATTGAGGTCGATTATGCGCACGTCATCGATTTCAAACGCAAGAAAATCGAGGGTTGGCAGGAAGAGGGCATTGTTCCAAAACGCGGCATCGATTACATTGCTGCGGATCTGAACAACAAGCTTGAGATGGAAGAGCTGGGGAGTATCCTTGGCTCGCACTTGAAAATCAACCATTCTTTTATCCTGCTGGAAGGGCTCACTTACTATCTGGAAATGCCCGTGCTCCGCAATCTTCTGGCGATCTTCTCCGAGCTACAGGTGGGGGATTCGATTCTAACCTTCGATTTTTGGACACCGGATAGCGCGGATCATCCGGTGTTCATTCGTTTCCGGGAATTTTTTTCGAAGCGGTTCGGCTACAAAGAAGCCCGCTATAATCTGTTCGATGCGGATTTTGTGCGATCCATTCCAGGTTACTCGGTTGTTGAAATTACCAGCATCCAAGATCTGGAGAAAGTATACTCAAAGACAACGTTCCTGTCCGATTACGAAAACATACTGCCGGAACAGTATGCCGTTTTGATGAAAAATGCATGAATGAGGAATCAGCAGCTCATGGGATGACAGCAGCGAGTTTGGACTCCCCCATATCAAGAAAAGGAGGTCGCCATGCCGGTTGCAAAGCTCAAGGATTTCCTGAACAAAAACAAAGTCGAGTACATCAGCATCACCCATTCGCCCGCATACACCGCACAGAAAATCGCTGCATCCGCTCATATTCCGGGAAAGGAGTTGGCCAAGACGGTCATGGTAAAGATTGACGGGACCATGGCCATGACAGTTCTTCCTGCTTCCTACAAGGTGGATTTTGATCTGTTGAAAAAGGCCGCCGGTGCGAAGAAGATCGAACTCGCCAGCGAGCGAGAGTTCAAAGACATGTTTCCTGGATGTGAGATCGGTGCCATGCCGCCGTTTGGGAATCTTTACGGGATGGAAGTCTACGTCGCGAAAAGCCTTGCCGAAGACGAAGAAATCGCGTTCAACGCAGGTACTCACACGGAACTGATCAAGCTTGCATATAAGGATTTCGAGAGATTGGTCAAACCGAAAGTCGTCCAATTTTCCGCGCATCTTTGAGAACTCCAGTCTGGCAAGGCCTGCATTTGCAAATTCGCCGCTGGAGTAACGCTGGCTGGTTCGATATCCTAGCTTTCGTTTCGAAAAGCCGTTTGTATCCGTGAGGGGTTCTTCCAGACGTTGTCACAAGAAACCGGTGCTTGCATCGCAACGCAGAAGTGAAGCTGGAGAAGAAGAACATTTTGATCACCGGGCTCCCGGGTGTCGGTAAGACGACATTGATCAGACGGTTGTCTGATGAACTGATGCAGTTTCATCCAGTCGGTTTCTATACGGCGGAGATCAGGAAGGGAGGTGTTCGCAAAGGATTCGACCTGATTTGTTTCGATGGGAGAAGAGGGATTCTATCTCATGTTGATATCCGGAGCTCTTTCAAAGTGGGTAGATACGGAGTCGATGTTGCAGGGTTCGAGGATTTTCTAGAATCAATACCGTTTCGAGATCCCGCTGCGCAGCTGATCGTCATCGATGAAATTGGCAAAATGGAATGTTATTCCAAAAGGTTCAAGATCTTGCTTGAAGATATTCTGAACTCCCAAAAGACAATCATCGCGACCATCGCCCGCAAGGGCGGCGGGATTATCGCAGAAGTCAAAAAGAGACCGGATGTGGTGATGTTCGAGATAAGCCGGGGCAACAGAGACACGATACTATCCGAGATCCTGGCCACTGCTCTGCGAAAGGATTGAGAAAACTGGTTGTTTGAAGCAAGGCTCCGGGGATCCTCGATGTAATCTAAGCCGGACAGGTTCCAATGACTCGCTATTTGTCCCCTAATAACAATCCTGCAGATTTGATTAACCTCCCTGAACCCCGCTATGAAAGCAGTTGCCCGGTGGAAAGTGCCATTCGCAGCAGGAGGTCGGTGAGGGATTATTCAGGAAAACCCTTGACTCTTGGCGAAGTTTCGCAGCTCTTATGGGCGGCCCAAGGAATCACGAGCCCGCAAGGGGAGAGGGCGGCGCCATCGGCGGGCGCGTTGTACCCGCTCGAGTTGTACGTTGCGGTGGGCGATGTAGAGAATCTCCCTCAAGGGATTTATAAATATCATCCTCGCCGTCACTCGTTGATACGGATCGACGATGCTGACGTAAGGGCAAAGCTCTCAACGGCCGCTCTGGCGCAAAGCTGTGTTAGAGACGGTGCCGTGACGATCCTGATTGCTTCCGTGCACCGCCGGATCACGGGGACTTACGGCAGGCGCGGAATCCAGTATATCTATATGGAAGCCGGTCACGTCTCCCAAAACATTCATCTGCAGGCGGAGGCGTTGAACCTAGGAACGGTTGCCGTCGGGGCCTTTGATGACAGAAGCGTGAAAATAGTCATGAAACTGGCCGAAGACGAAGAACCCTTGTACATCATGCCAGTGGGGAGGAAGAGGTAAGCGGCCAGCCTAATCTTCGGGCACAACACCGAAGATCTCCTTCAGCTTTGCATATCTGTAGTTGAAAATCCTTTCGAGGTCAGGAAGAACGAACAGCCTGTGGATGATTGGACCGCCCGGGACTGCATAGCGAATGTAGTCTCTTGCAACGGTCCCGCCGTCTTTTTCCGTGAGAGTGTGTTCATGAATCCACATGCGGTAGGGTCCCCGGCGTTGCTCGTCAACGAAACGATGCGGCGGATCCCACGCGGTGATTTCGCTCTCCCAGCGGATAGGCACCCTGTGAACACGCAGCTGATAATCGATACGCATCCCTCGTCTCATTTCGAGGAGGTCGGGCGTCAGAATTTTGAAGTGGAGCCAGGGCGGCGTGAGTAGTTCCAAATTCCGCGCATCCGCAAAGAACGGAAAGACCACGTCGATAGGCTGGGCAAGCCAGATGTCTCTCTCGAGTATATACGTTTTCATGCTGCTTGCTCCTCGACCGGCAGCTCAGCCAAATCGGCAGAAACGGGTTCCGACTCGAGTCTGCGTGAGATTTCGATCCATAATAGAAACACTATTTAATCCATGAAGTACAGCTTTTTCTTCACAGATCCATTCTAAATCGAGAGGCCAAAAGGCCCTGTTTGCCTGCCAATTCGCATGATACTGATGAGACGGAGGCGATCGACGGTGCCGCCATCATTCCGGGCGCTAACGTTCCCGCACTTTCCTTGACGGCTTTTCCGGTATACCTGTATAGTTCTTTGGAGCATTTTTCTACATACTGGCGCGCCATTTCATCAGAGGGGGCATAGCAATGGATCTGCAAGAGATAAAGCTGAAGGATCTGGATCCCAAACGTTTTATCGAGGAAAAAACGAATGAGATATCCTTCATTGTCGGCGACGAGATCGCCGTCAATGCGCTGTCCGGCGGTGTCGATTCATCGGCGGTCACGATGTTGGGTCACAACGCGCTGGGAGCCAAGCTCGAGACATATTTCATTGACAACGGGATTATGAGGCAGGGCGAACCCGAAAGAGTTGTTTCGATATTCAAAGAACTGGGTGTGCCCATAGAACTCATAGACGCGAAATCCGAGTTCTTCAATGCCCTCAAGGGTCTCAAGGATCCCGAAGAGAAGAGACAGGCAATTACGGATGCCTTTTACAGGGATGTGTTCGTTCGTCTCGTTAAAGAAAGCGGCGCGAAGTTTCTTCTTCATGGCACGAATTATACTGATGTGGAAGAAACCGTCGCGGGAATAAAAAGACAGCACAATATACTCGAACAGCTTGGCATCGATACGCAAGAAGCTTATGGGTACAAGGTAATCGAGCCTCTGATTCAATTGAGGAAGAGCGCGGTAAGAGAAGTAGCGAGGGCGCTCGGGCTGCCGGAGGAGATTCACAAACGGCCGCCTTTCCCCGGACCTGCGTTGGCGGCAAGGGTTATCGGAGAAGTCACACCGGAGAGGATTGAACTCGTGAGGAAAGCAACGGCGATCGTAGAAGAGGAACTGCAACACACAGGAGCATTCCAGTACCTGGCGGTTCTTCATGAGGACAGAGTCACGGGAATCCGGGGAGGAAAAAGGGAATTCGGAATGCAAATGGAGGTGCGATGCTGGGAGAGCACTGATGCGGTTACGGGCACGCCGACACAACTCTCCTTCGATGTTTTGGAAAAGCTCGGGCGTAGAATCACCGAGGAGATTCCCTCGGTCGTAAGCGTTACATACAACATCGCCCATAAGCCGCCCTCGACCATAGAAGCAGTTTGAGAAGTATCATGAGAGCAGGCGACGTCCAAACGCAGCTCAAGATGCTCGGAAGCAAGGAAAGAGCTGATATCGCGCAGCGATTCTTCAAAACCGGCCCCGGGGAGTACGGGGAAGGAGACAAGTTTCTTGGAATCCGTGTTCCGGATATCAGGAGACTTGTCGCGGCATACCAAGATATTCCAATGAAGGAGGTGAAGCAGCTACTCAAATCAGCGGTCCATGAGGAGAGACTGTTTGCGCTCCTGGTCCTCGTCCGCAAGTATTCCAAAGGATCGGAATCCGATAAAAAGCAGATTTACAATCTGTACTTGAGAAGTACAAAATATATAAACAGCTGGGATCTCGTCGACGTCTCGGCCGAGCATATTGTTGGCGCGTACCTGGTGGGAAAGAGCACAGAAACCCTGGACACTCTGGCCAAATCCGGAAATCTGTGGGAAAGGCGCATTTCCATCATGTCGACCTATCATTTCATCAAGCGCGGTGATTTCACGCACACTGTCAGGATTGCCGGGATGTTACTGTCGGATGAGGAGGATTTGATTCATAAAGCTGTCGGGTGGATGCTTCGCGAGATCGGTAAGCGTCATTTGAAAACCGAGGAGGGCTTCTTGAAGAAAAACTACCGGAAGATGCCTCGGACGATGCTCCGGTATGCAATCGAAAAGTTTCCGGAAGCCAAAAGGCAACGTTATCTGAGGGGGAAGATTTGATGGAAAAGATTTTGAGAATAGGCAGTGTCTTTGCTCTGGTATGCCTCCTGTTTTCATTCTCCTGCAGCCAGAAATCTTCCGAGAAGGCGACCGTCGAAGAAAACGACGGCTCAGAGCTCCTCGCCCTGATGGACAGCGCAAGAACAGCCGTTAAAAAAGGTGATTTCGAGAGTTACCAATCGCTGTATTCAGCGATTTCGCAGGCAAAAACAGACTGGAATGAAATCGAAAGTCAAAAGAAAAGAAGAGGTCTCAACCGCATCCTGCAACTAATGGAGCCCATTGAGCTGGAGCGGGAGAATCCTTCGGTGCGTATTACCAGCCTGTCGGTGGAAGCTTTCATTTCATTTTTCGACGAGGATGCGGCCGGCAAAACGAGGACACCTATTACGTGGAAGTTCCGGCGTGGAGAGGGAAGATCCAAGTGGATGCTGGCTGATCTCAATATCGACCTGGCGGAGGTGGAATACGGCTCGCTCCTGCGCGACCTCCAAAGGATGTCACGGATCCATTTCTTGGCGTTGCAAATGGATTGGGAAGAATCGATCAATCCGAGACCACTCCTCCTCAAAGTATATCGAGCGCTTGCCGCTGAAGACATGGAAACTCTCAAGGCGACCACGCTAGATGGAACTCTTTTCAGCGCTTTTGAAAAGAAAGTAGAAATGCCCACACTGGCGTACGAAGATGATGTTTCAGGAAGACACAATCGCGATATATCGACCGAATATTTGAAGGACCTGATTAAGAACGTTCGGATATTTTCGAATGAATTAGGGATTTCTCCGGAGGAGTTGATCCCATATTTCGGATCTTATGGCGTTACTTCACTGCCGAGCGGTACCAGCAAATTGCGAGTCAGGATGAATTTCGACGGAGAAAGTCTATCCGATAAGGTGAGAAGGTTCGCGCTTGCCTGGATAGCCTGCCGCATCAACGGCAGATGGCTCATCGATTCCGTGTATATTGAATCCTACGAGCTCTATGAATAACCTGGATTCGTCATATTTCGACAAGCTGCAGGGAAAGATTCTTGGAAAAAGGGTGGGCTGTGGACGATTGCGCGGAAGCGAACAGGGAGGCTCCGTGGGGGTGACGAACCATTGCGCGGAGCGAGCGAGGATCCTCCGCCGGAGGCAGGTCGCTGAAAGGAGCGGGTGCAGGCCTAGAATCCGCGTTAAAGCTCCCTGATCGAAAATCCTCAGCCGCAGGCGGATAGCCGAGCGAAGTGGGCGCAGGTGAGGAACCCCCACGGAGCCTCCAGCAACAAGGATTCCCCGCCGCAGCCGGATGGACGAGCAACACAAGCGCGCAATCGTCAGCAGCCGATCCTTCGTTCGCTAGATGTTCTGAAGAGTGACGCATCGAGCTTACTAGATTGTCATGCACAGATGCAGGATCTGCGGCAATACGGATAACAATTCATCTTTCACTGCCCGCGAGATGATGTTCGGTTTCGAAGATCAATTCGAGTACATCGAATGCTCCGAATGCGGGTGCCTGCAGATCATGCAGCTGCCAGCTGATCTTTCCAAGTATTATCCAGCGGAGTATTACTCGTTTTCCACCCTGAAAGAACATGGTGCGCTCAAACGGTTTTTCAAACGCAGGCGCGCAGCTTATGCTCTCGGAAAAGGTAACTTCATCGGCAGGCTGGCGGCGGGCCGATACGGTATCCCACCCATGGTTAATTGGATCAAACGCGCTGGCGTGGATCTCAATGATCCAGTCCTCGATGTGGGTTGCGGGAACGGGGCCTTACTTCTCGAAATGAGTGCATCGGGCTTCAGCAATCTAACAGGTGTTGATCCTTATATCGAGAGGGATCTTCATTATAAGAGCGGTGTTCGAGTGCTAAAGCGCACGCTTCAGGAGCTCGATGACAGCTGGGATTTGATAATGCTGCATCATTCGTTCGAGCACGTATTACAACCGCTCCAAACACTCCGGGATATCCACAGGATTTTGAATCACGGTCGTTATGCTCTGATTCGAATACCGGTCGCGGGCTCTGAAGTTTGGCGGATGTATGGAGCGGATTGGGTCCAGCTCGATGCGCCGCGTCATCTCTTTCTGCATACGAGAAAGAGCGTCGAAATCATGGCGGTGGAGGTCGGTTTCGCAGTTTCCGATATTGTCTACGATTCGACGGCATTCCAGTTCTGGGGAAGCGAACAGTACCGGCGCGGTATTCCTCTCCGGGACAACCGTTCTTATGCCGTCGATCCTCAACGCTCAATTTTCACGCAAGCGGATATCCGGGCATTCGAAGCGGACGCGAGATCGTTGAACGAAAAGGAAAAAGGAGATCAAGCCTGTTTTTATCTACGCAAAATATAGGGCCGCCGATCTCGCCCGGGTTGTCCGCAGAAATACGGGGTTTATGATACGAATGGAGATGCTATGAAGAGAGCATATATTATCGTTTGCTTGCACGTGGTTTTTCTGCCTCTTGGAATACATCTTTCGCTAGCTACAGCAGATACGATCGAGGCAAAAAAAGAAAGAGCGAAGACGGCCGCTGAGCAAATCACAGTCATGCGGGGTGCCCTCGCAAAATCTTTCATCAAACCCAAAAGTGAAATCACCCTGGCAACGTTCAAGGCGGTATGCGGCTTGGTCGCTGATACTGCAAAGGAAATCGCAAAGGAGGAAGGCTTCAAAATTAGACACTCGGCAGTAAAATTCAGGAATCCAATGCACAAGGCGACTGAGACCGAAGCCGGGCTTCTGGAGAAGTTCGATAAAAATAGGAAATTAACGGAGTTCTGGGACAGCGTAAAGCTGGACGGAAAAGAATTTCTGCGTTATTCGAAGCCGATATTCGTTGAAGAGGCCTGTCTGGCTTGTCATGGGCCGAAGAAATCGAGGCCGGACTTTATCGTAGAAAAGTACACCGAGGACAAAGCTTACGGCTTCGAGACTGGTGATCTCCGTGGAATGATCTCTGTAATGTTGCCCGCGCCGGAGTAGCTTTTGATCATTTCACAAGATCGAAATCGGTGAAGTCCGCGTGGTGGAAAATGATCGCTTCGGGACTTCGCTTGACGTGGTCGCCTTCCTTCGAATGAACGGCCACGATATGCATCACCTCGTAAGGTATTCCCGCTTTGAAACACATACCAACGCCCGTGAAAGGGTGCCTCAGCATATCTCCCCTGTGCCCTTTGATGAGACTTCCGTCGCTCTTTTTCTCGAACTCGATCATCTTTCCGATATCGGCCAGTAATGCGCCTGCAATAAGGTGATCCCGGTTGATCTTCACACGCTCACCGTACATATCGATGAGCACTTCCGCCATCGCATCGCACAATCGGCACACGGTTCTCACATGTTCGAGAAAGCTGACCTTAACGTTGTCGGCGAGCAGCGTAAAAGGGATCCTTTTCATTTCCTCTATCGTGAAATCGCCCGTGCTCAACGCTTCTTCCCACACTGACAAGATTCTCTTTCTCAAGTCGCTATCTTTTATCAGATCAAATTCCGGCACTGTTTCGATAATTTCTTTGTTCATTCGTTTGCTCCTTTATCGTGGAATTCTACTCCACCGGGAGGGTCGTTACTTTGATTTTGAATTCCTGATCGTTTGCGCGGAGAATCAGGGAAGTACCAGGCTCGGTAAACTCTCGCTTGAGGTGGCCGAGGAGCAGGGGATTCCCAAGCTTTGGGGAAAATACGGAGCTTGTGATCCAGCCAACGCACTTGCGTTCTTTGACTGACGCTCCGGACGCAGCATTGTCCATTGTGAATTCTGCGGGCTCTGCTGCAAAGAGCTCCGCCCCAGCCGGAAAGAAACCATTGAGATCGAGAGAGTCAATGGGCGTTCCTGCGAGCCTTTCGATGCGTACGTCGAAGCTTTCAGCCGTCTTGCCATCGAAGATGGGGAAGCGGGTCCTTACTTCATCCGGTAGTGCACCATCGGGAACCAGCCCGACCAGGTGCCTGTTGACACGCCCCCGGTGCCTGATTCTCGCCAGCGGTTCCTGGCCGATGAAACATCCTTTAGCGTAATTCACTACATCGTCCATTCTCACTTCCAGGGGAAAGTTGTTATCAGACACATCCACTCCGAACCATGGGATGCCATTTTCAGCGCGGCGCATGTTCCACGCGATCCGGCCGAGGCAAGCCATGTCGCACGCACGGCCGGACTGAATGAGAAACTCGCGGATCCGCTTCAATTCGCCTGCCGGGATGAGAAGATGGTGTCCCGCTTCGCCGGTGACAGTATTGTTGAGGATGAGAATATTCGCCTTCTCGAATTGACATTCGATGAACCGAAATCGCTCGCTTGGTAACGCCTCCTTGGAAAGGAGACGTAAGAGAACCTCGCTGGCTTTGGGTCCTTCCACACCCAGGATGCCAAGCGCTCCGGATTCGTTAGCGAGCGCCACGTCATCCATTATGATGTGACGTTCCAGTATATCCCGGACCGCTTTTGTGTCCCCCTGAACGACAAATAGAAAAACGTCATTTCCTCTGGGGATGGCCACGATTTCTGCAACGAGCTTACCTTTAACGGTGGCGAGCGCCGAGCGGCAGGCCTGCCCTTGTGGAAGCGAAGCGACATCGTTCGTCAGCATCGCGTTCAGGAACCGGATCCGGTCTTTACCCGAAACGCGCAGAACCCCCCAATGTGTGAGATCGATAAGCGCGGCGCGCATTGTGAGAGCCGCGTATTCTGCGCCGGGGTCCGAGAAGTACTCCGGGTACTCGATACCCATTGCAACTCCCAAGAGAATGCCTTCTTTCTTATAGAGATCGGCGAGCATTTTTGAAAAGCCTTCCAAACCTGCGGTTATAGCTAAACTAAATGATATGTCGCTTGGCTTTTCGCGAAAAGCCTTTTCCTTTGAGACAAGAAAGAATCATCACAAAAAGGCATAGTCAGTGCAGATCTGTGCCTCGCTACGCAAGATCATAATGAAACAAGGGCTGCCGCAAGGAGCAAGAAATTTGTGGGGATCCACTCTGAAGGAAAGTGCTGGCAACTCGCCACTTCGGGGGCTAAAATAGAATTGTTAGAAGCCCATTGGGCACTAAGAACTGCTTGAATCGGGACGTCTAAATGATCTCTATCAACAAGGAAGCGCTGGATCAGATCCGCCGGCACGCCGAATCATCCTACCCTGCTGAATGCTGTGGCGCGCTTTTCGGTGTCAAAAATAATGACACCCGGAGCGTCTCCGAAATCATTCCTCTCCCGAATCGCTGGGATGGCGAGTCGGCAAAGCAGCGCTATCTGATAACCGCTGACGACTATATCTACCTCGAAAAGACGGCAGAGGAAAAGGGGGCCGACATTCTCGGATTCTATCACTCGCATCCGGATCATGCCGCTCAACCCTCGGATTACGATAGGGAGCAGGCGCTTCCGGTCTATGCCTATCTCATCGTTGCCGTGGAAAAAGGGACGGCGCGCGATATTGCCTGCTGGGTGCTGTGCAACGACCGATCTGCTTTTTCTCGAGAGACGATGAACGTTACAAGCTCCTAAAGAAACCGGCTCGGGTAACGGAATGGAAAGACGCCGAGCCGAGAAGCGCGCGAAAGAAAGGCGTAGAAATACTCATCGGTCTCGTTCAAGGGTGAAAATATGTCAGTAAGAGTGCTAATACCAAGTGCCCTCCGGCGTTACATCGAGGATAAGGACACGGTGGAGATCGAAGCGAGGACGGTCGAGGAACTCCTGGATAAGCTCGTCAGCCAGCACGATGAACTCCGCCGCCAGATGTTGACCGAAGATGGTGGGCTCCGGGGATTTATTAATATATATGTGAACGATCAAGATATTCGGTATCTCGATAAATACCAGACCCGCCTCAAGAGCGGGGACGTGGTCACGATCGTTCCGGCGATTGCAGGAGGTGTGGCCTGATCCCGTAGGATCGACCCTGCATAATCGATCCACTTTTTGAGTTGGGAATTTGGTGCTTGGTCCGCCCCGCTTTATTCCCTCTTGATGCGGTTTTTGCCGAACACTATTATCAATCCCGATTCCTCAGCAGGAAAGACCAACGTCATGTTGAGGGCTTGCCCCATTTCAGCGGCAAGGGTGGTCGGTCTTGAGTTACTAATCGTCATCGGCAGATGCGCTCTGGCTGCCTTTTGAACCAATTCATAACTTACCCTTGAAGACAGGACCAGGATTCTGCCTTTGTCCAGCGTCCTGTTCATAAAGGCTTCGCCGATTGCTTTATCGACCGCATTGTGTCGACCGACATCCTCAGCAAATGAGATCACGTTGAGTTGATCGTCAAATATCAGCGCAGCGTGTGAGCCTCTAGTTGTCTGATAGAACTTCTGCTTGTTGGAAAGTGTGTTGATGCAATCAAAAACAACGCTACTTTCGACCTCGAAGCTGTCTTCTGCCGGAGTTAGTATCTGATGAAGTTCTTCGATCATCTCCTTACCGCAAATCCCACAACTGGTCTGGCTGACAAGGCGTTTCCGCATAAGAAGATCTTGAATCTTTTCGCGTCGTTCGGATTTGAGCCAAATATCAACAATATTAGGATCTAGATCCTTATCATATCCTATGTTCTCGAAATCATCCGGAGAGTCTGCAATTCCCTCGCCAAGACAGAACCCGGCAGTCTGAAACAGCTCTTCACCGGGTGTCCTCATCACCACCAAATAAGGCTTATCATCGATACGAATCAATAAGGGTTCCTCTCCGATCAATTCGAGAGAACGGGTCTCCGGGACCCCACTATTGCACCAAAGCGCTTGATATGTTTTTGTTTCCTTAATTGTTCCTGTTCCTTGAAAAGAAGGTTATGCAGCCACTTTGGGACCGCGCCATAAAAAGCAACTTCATATCAAATAGAACCACATATTGATTATCTCAGCATTAATTGTCGCTTATTTCTCTGTTGCGTTTTTGGAAGAAGCTGAGGAAAACGCGAGGGATTCAGCTAAAACGAACGCTGCCTGGAGATACGATGTCCCGCAGAGCGGAAAGCATTCCTTACAGTTCCAGCACTCCTTAGAGGATATCTCCGGAATGAAACTTATCTCCCGCTTTGCTCCACTTTTAACAAATCCGACAGCATGTTTCTTCTTGACTTCGGCACAGTATCTTACACACAGACCACAAAGAATGCAAAACGAGGATTCTTTTTCAAAACGGTCTTTGTCTGCTCCGTACTCTTGAGCCAGATTCTGCAATTCAATGGAATACGGAGCATGAGCCAGCAGAAGCTCTAAAATCATTTTGCGAATTCTATCTACCTTCTCAGACCTGGTTCTTACTTTCAAATCCTGCTCCACGGGGTAAAGGCAGGCAGCAACAGGTCTTGTCCAGCCTCGAACCTCTACTTCTACTGTGCAAATTCGACATCCACCATAAGGTTTCAATTTCTCATGGTAACAAAGCGTAGGAATGAAGATATCTGCACTTCGGGCCGCCTCCAGTACAGTCATCCCCTCTGTTGCTTTGACTTCTTTTCCATCTATCTGTAAAAGGATTTCTTTCATTTTTTCTTTGGCTAGAATTCTTGCTTCTTTGCTGGGAATTTCATTTACTTGATGTTTGCCTCATACTCATCTCTGAAGTAGCGCAGCGTGCTCAGGAGCGGGTCGGATGCAGTTTTCCCCAACGCACATAAAGAGGCAGCCGCAGCTACTTCGGATATCTCCTCCAAAAGCTGGATGTCTCCCTCTCTTCCGTTTCCTTCACTAATATTGGTCACAATCTTAAGCATCTGCCTGATGCCTTCGCGGCATGGGACGCATTTACCGCACGACTCATTACTGAGAAAGTCGAGGAAAAACCTGATTACATCGACCATATTTGTATCTTCATCCAGTACCAGCATGCTGCCTGCTCCTATCGGAGCACCCAGTTCTGCAAGCTCATCGAAATCCAAAGGCGTGTCGAGGTAACTCTCTGGAATAGAACCTCCCATAGGTCCTCCAAAATGAACCGCTTTGAGTTTCTTTCCGTTTGGAATTCCGCCGCCAATGTCGTAGATAATTTCTCTGATCGTGGTCCCAAAAGGAACTTCTGCGACTCCAGTATTGACTATATTACCTGACAAGGATATGAGTTTTGTCCCCTTGCTCCTCTCTGTCCCGATACTGGCATACCATTCAGAGCCCTTGTTGATAATCAGAGGCACGTTAGCCCAGGTTTCTACATTGTTCAGGTTGCTCGGCTTCTCCCAAATGCCACGTACGGAAGTGCGTATATATTTGGCTCTTGGTT
This sequence comes from Candidatus Latescibacterota bacterium, assembly GCA_011772205.1. GTDB lineage: Bacteria > Krumholzibacteriota > Krumholzibacteriia > WVZY01 > WVZY01 > WVZY01. The sequence goes on along the minus strand of WVZY01000023.1, from coordinate 86,033 downwards.
CTGGATTCTTCCCTTCTATTGACTTCATTAGTGCGCTCGACTCGCCGGATACGAATATCCCAATATCAAAATGCACCTCGACATTGAAGTTGAAGCCTGAGCCAAGGATGTTTTCACCCAAAAGTCCATATTCCTCCGCCTTCGCGAGGGCAATATCAATATTATTTTTTAATTGAGGAGTGTCATGACGGGTATAGATGAATCCTTGATGTGAGCCGATAGCATAGGCGCCGATTATCAAGCCTTCCAGCACGCTATGTGGATTGCCCATAAAGATGGCTCTATCCATGAACGCTCCGAGCTCACCTTCATGACTGTTGACGATAACATATTTTTCTTCCCCGGGGGCGTTGCGGGCAGTCTCCCACTTCTTACCTGCAGGGAACCCGCCACCTCCCCGGCCGCGCAAGTTGGACTTCTTTATTTCCTCAAGGACTTGCTCGGGACTCATCTCAAGAAGCGCTTTGGACAAAGCAGAATAACCGCCAATAGCCAGATAGTCATCGATGCTTTTGGGATCGATCTTGGTGTTATTATTGATAAGGTGCTGCATTTGGTTCTTGTAAAAAGGTATTTCCGACTGATGTGCTGCTTTTTCGCCGGTATTTGGATCGGTATAAATCAGGCGGTCAATCACCTTCTTTCCAAGCACGGTTTGAGACACGATTTCAGGGACATCCCCAGGCATTACCTCCACATAGCAGATTTGTTCAGGGTAGATAACTACGATGGGCCCTTTTTCACAAAAGCCATGGCAGCCGGTTGCTCTAATATCGACTTTCTTCTTTAAATCCTGCTTTTTGACTTCCTCTTCAAAGGCGGTGATAATTCTGTCGTTACTGAGGCCGTGACAGCCCATTCCTGCACATATCGCGATATAGGGCTTGTTGGGATCTCTTTTTGAAAGGATGCCCTTCCTGAGTTCTTCCAATTCAGCAGCTGAATCTATCCTTGGCATAATCTTGCTTTACTCATAGTTTTTCAACACATCTTCTGCCTTGGCGGGTGTTACCTTGCCGTGATGTTTCCCATCAACTATTATCTCCGGTCCTAAGTTACAGCAGCCGAGGCAGTTGCTGGTATCCAGGCTGAACTTTGAATCAGAGTCCGTTTCACCAGGTCGAATTCCGATCAGTTCTTGAACAGCATCGAGGAGACGTGTCGAACCACGAACGTGACAGGAACTGCCCGTACATACGTGAACTTCATGACGTCCTTTAGGAATCAGACTAAAGGTATTATGAAAAGTAGCTATTTGCATTATTTGACTCAACGGTACGTTCAGTTTCTTGCTGACCCTGTCTAATGCTTCTTTAGGGAGCCAATGATTTTCGCTTTGAATTTCCAGTAATACTTGAATGAGTGAGTTGGGTTTACCTTGATATTTATTTATTATCCGATCGATTTTTTTGTTTTCCATAGCCGCTGTCCTGACTTTCTTATCTCTTTCGATAATCCTTTGCCTGCTCTTTCATCCTAGGCGGCAACAACGAGATTTAGACTTTTATCGAACCTGACTAATCCCTGCATTGCTGAAACATTGAGGTGTCTTGATGCTTCAGACGGGTTCAAGCCTAAAATCTCAGAGATTTCTTCAGTTGAAAGAGGTTTTTCCCGCAGTAGCGCCATAATTTGGTTAGTTGTCAATTTATCTGCAATCAAGTCATTAAATAACCTGTTTACCTCGTCACTGGTGTAAAACTTATTATAGGCTTCTTCGGATTTGACAGGTACTCTCAGCTTCTCCCTTTCCACCAGCTTAATGTAGGGGATTAATTCTATAACTGCTTCAAATTTGAACTTTAATCCATTTCCGTCCATTCCTTCGCCTTTGCCAAGAGGTCCTATTTCCTTCAGCTTCCATACAAACTCATTCATTAGTTCGGCGAAACGGCTTCCTTCCGAGGTAGTTATCCATTCAAGCCTCAACCTTTCAGGATTCACCCCTATGTGCTCCAGCAGTTTTTTGGTTAGATGCGTGTTGCCTAATGCATCGTAATTTCCCTCAGTGATATAATGGCATTCACCAGGCCAGCAACCGCCGATAAACACCCCGTCCGCTCTATTTAAAAAAGCTCGCAGTATAAACGCTAAGTCTACCCTGCCGCTGCACATGAGGCGGATGATCTTGGTCTCAGTTGTATATTGTTGCCTGGAAACTCCAGCCATGTCCGCAGCGGAGTATGCTCACCAATTGCACAAAAAACCTACGACCCTTGGCTTGAATTCGAATCCTGTACCCATTTTTCTCTCACTTCTTAGTTAGTCACCCATTACTTGTTCATTCGTGCACGTCTACGGAGTCCGACAGCGCCGCGTCAATCTGGCAAAAGACCTCTTCATCGGTATAGTGTTTTAAAACAATTGCATTTGTTGGACACTTTGCGTTGCAGAGTCCATCTCCTTTACAGAGAACAGCATTAACCCAGGCTTTTTTGCCATTTGGTGTATCACGAAACTCTATAGCATCATACGTACAGGCTGTAATACATGCCCCACACGATACACAGTCGCTCTCTCTTACCTCGCAAACAGAGCCGGAGGCTGTGATCGTATCCTGTGAGAGAAGAGTTACAGCCCGGCCGGCAGCTCCATAGGCCTGGCCTATCGTTTCCGAAATATGCTTGGGATAGTGAGCTGTCCCGCACAGGAAAACGCCCTCTGCGGCAAAGTCAACAGGCCTTAGTTTTACATGGGCTTCCTGGAAGAACCCATCCGGATTCATCGCGACCTTGAATAATCGGGCTAATTCCATACTTCCTGCAGAGGGAATAACGGCGGCTGATAAAACAAGCAGATCGGTATCTATCGCGAGCCGCTGACCCAAAATTGGATCGGGTACGGTTACACGCAAAATCGGCTTGCCCCCCTCTTCAACCGCTTCCACCTGTGGCTTGTCATCCTGTTCATAGCGGATGAACTTTACATCTTTATCCGCTGCCTCAAAATAATAATCCTCTCTGAATCCATACGTTCTCATATCGCGAAAGATGATGTAAATATCCATCTGAGGTTTTATCTCTTTTAGTTTCAAAGCGTTCTTTATCGCCTGGCTGCAACAGATCCGCGCGCAATAATTTCTGTCTTCTTGTCTGCAACCTACACATTGGATCATCACCAGACTCTGGGAGTTGATCAGCCTTTGTTCTCCTTTGGTGATGTGCTCCTCCAACTCGAGCTGGGTCAACACTCTGTCATTTTCCCCGTAAAGGTATTCGGTGGGTTTATATTCGTCAGCACCCGTAGCGAGGATGGTTGCGCCATGGTGTATCTTTTTGACTCTTCCTTCAGATTCCACCGTGGTGATGAAATTGCCCACGTAGCCGGAAACATCCGTGATAGTCGCGTTATGAGATATATGGATTAAGGGGTGCTGATAAACCTTGCGTATGAGATCACGCAAATATGCTTGAACATCCAGCCCTTCCAGGGTGTAATGAATTCTTCGTGCCATTCCCCCCAGGTTTGTATCCCTTTCCACCAGGTGAACCTCAAATCCCTGGTTGGCTAAGCCCAGAGCGCTGGTCATTCCGGCCAGGCCTCCTCCGACCACTAATCCCGTCTTGTTAACGGGCAGGTCGAATTCCTGCAATGGCTCTAGATTGATAGTTCGGGCGACCGACATTCGGACGATGTCCTTTGCCTTTTGGGTGGCCTCTTCCTTTTCTTTGGAGTGGACCCAGGAGCAATGCTCCCTGATATTGGCCATGTCGAAGAAATATTGATTAATTCCCCCTTCCCGAAGCGTGTCCCTGAAAAGCGGTTCATGGGTTCTCGGGGTGCAAGCTGCGACAACCACGCGATTGAGCCCTTTTTCCCGGATCGTGTTCGATATTTGCTCTGCAGCATCAGTGGAACATACAAAGAGGCCTTCTTCGGCGTGAACAACGTTGTCCAAGGTCAAGGAGTATTCAACTACGGAAGGAACATCTACAACTCTTCCGATATTGGCCCCACAATGACACACAAAGACACCTACCTTAGCTTCCTCTTCAGAAACATCCCTTTCCGGTGGATATATCCTTTCTTTGGACAGCTTCCCGCGCCGGGAATTGAGGAGATCGCCGGTTAGCGCGTTGGCCCCGCTGGCGGTTACAATCGATTCGGGGATATCCATGGGTCCCAGGAAAGCTCCGCTGATAAAAATTCCCGGGCGAGTAGTCTCAATCGGATTAAGAGGATCGGTTTTACAGAATCCGTGAGAATTGAGCTCGATGCCAAACTGATTTGCAAGGGTTTTGACATCTTGAGGAGGGTTCAATCCAACGCCCAATACCACCAGATCGAATTCTTCCTCTTTAACTCCATCATCGGGAGTAGCGTATCTTATCGTCACGTTCTTGGTTTCCGGGATCTCCTTTCCTATCGATACGTAGCTTCTTATGAACTTGACTCCGGGAAGTTTCTCTGCTCGTTGGTAGAATCGCTCGAAATCCTTACCAAAGGACCGAATGTCATTGTGGAATATAGTAGCCTGCGTATCGGCGTCATGATCTTTTGACAGAATCACCTGCTTCTGGATATAGGAGCAGCACACGGAGGAACAATAGCTGTTGCCGTTCCCGTTAACCTGTCTGGAACCGACGCAGTGGATCCAAGCTATTTTTTTTGGATGTTTCCTATCCGAAGGGCGCAATATCTCACCTTGGTGCGGCCCGGTGGCACACAAGAGCCGCTCGAAGTCAAGACTGGTTACTACGTTCTCAATCTTTCCGTAGCCATAATCGCCCCTCAACTTTGGATCAAATACCTCATAGCCCGGAGCCAGAACGATCGCGCCTACTCTTATTTCTACCTCCGCCGCCTTTTGATGAAGATCTATAGCGTCGTTCTTGCAGACTCCAACACAGATGGAACATTTCTTGTCTTCAAGATAAAGGCACCTGTCATCGATATAAGGGACAAGGGGAACTGCTTGAGAGAAGTATATATGGGTGGCTTTATTCAGCGATAAGTTTTGATTAAATGGATCAGGGACCTGGACCGGGCAGTACTCTACACAGGTCGTACAACCTGTGCATATGTCCTCTCTAATGTACCTGGGCTTTTTAATCAGGGTGACCTTAAAGTCTCCTGCTTCCCCTTCTACACTGTCAACTTCGGTATAGGTTAGGATCTCTATATTGGGATGCCTATCGCATTCAATGAACTTGGGAGATTCGATGCACATGGAACAGTCGTTAGTGGGAAAGGTCTTATCGAGCTGGGCCATCTTGCCGCCGATGGTCGGTGATTTTTCAACCAGATAGACCTTGTAACCAGAAGTGGCTAGATCAAGGGCGGCTTGAATACCACTGATTCCTCCACCGAGAACCATGACATCTCCGATGTTTCCTCCAGCTGCTAGTTTTTCCACTTCTCTCAGTCCTTGTCAGGTTTCTTTGGTTCTCTAAATCACTTCCTGAATAACTTCTGTAATATCTTTTATCTCTAAGACTTCTTCATACCCCAAGTTCAATCTACTATCGTCGAAATTGGCAATGCAGTATGGGCAGGAGGTGACCAAGACCTCGGCCCCAACCTTGTTGGCTTGTTCTAATCTTAGGTCGGAGAATCGTTCACCCTTTGGCGTTTCCATCCATATCCGGCCGCCTCCCCCTCCGCAGCAGAGACTATCTTTACGCGAATCAGGCATCTCGCGAAGTTCCAGACCAGGTACCTTCTCAAGAACTTCTCGGGGCTCATCATATACGGCGTTATGCCGCCCCAGGTAACATGGGTCATGATAAGTCACTTTCTTGGCAAACTCTTTCGTGAACTCGAGTCTTCCTTCATTGATAAGCTCGGATAGATATTGGGAGATGTGAACGACCTCGAAATTCACCATGAATTCGGGATACTCGTTTTTGAAGGAGTGGTAGCAGTGAGGGGAAGAGACGACGATCTTCTTCACCCCATTGTCGATGAAAGTCTTGATGTTTTCCCTGGCCAGGCTCGTGAATACTTGCTCACCGCCCGTTTTGCGGACGCTTTCCCCACAGCAATTCTCCTTGGTGCCCAATATCCCAAAATCTATCCCTGCTCTTTTTAGGATATTGGCTGTGGCGGCAGCTACCTTCTTCAATCTTGGGTCATAGCTGAAGTAGCAGCCGACGAAATATAAAACCTCCATCCCTTCGGCGAACGTTTTCACAGACAGACCGTTTGCCCAATCAGCTCGATTCTTTCGTTCGCCTTGTAAGGGATTTCCTTCAGAAACGAGGCTTGCTCTCGCGGTGCGGGCAGAACGGACAGAAGCAGGAAAAACCTCATATTCCGAGGCGAGCCTGCGCAAGGATACCCCGAGCTCTATCAGTTTCACTCCCCTGGGACACTGCTGAGGGCAGATCCCGCAGGTCGTACAACGCCATATCTCTTCGCTTTCTATCTCGGTCAGACCGAAGGCGGCCTCCCGGATTATCCTGCGGATGCTGAAGTTTCTGACTCTATTCCAAGGACAAACAACATCACATTTTCCGCATTGATAGCATAATTTATATACCTCTCCACCGGCTTTTTTTATCTCATCGATTACTTCTATGAAGGGAGTTACTGTTTCCACGGCGTTATCGATCCTCTCTCTTGGCCCTTTATGTTTCAGCCCTTCTTCGACATTCGGGCAACAATATCCATTATCTTCTGCCATCCATGCTTGTTTGCCAGTGATTCCAATCCTATCTCTATCTCCTCAATTTTCTCTTCCTCTTCACCTTCCTCTTCTCTCTCCTCGTAAGTCAGGGCATCATCCAAGCACCACTGAACACACATGGGTTCAATTAGCGGTGGGTCGGATTCACACATGTCGCATTTCAGAGGGAGACCGGAATCGGGTTCTTTGAAAATTTCTCTAGATGGGCAGGAAGCCCTGCAGAAGGCACACTCTTCGTATTCCTTTCCGTCAATCGTGTATTTGTCTCTAGCCGTACATTCGGCTGCAGCATAATCACCCGCGTATACAGGAATGTATATGTCTCTTAGTGGTTCATGAATCACCCGAATACGAGACCTCGCCGGATTATTGCTGCTATATCTTGGCGCAGCGTGAAAGGCGGAGCAGATTAGCTCACACGCCCGGCAGCCGGTGCATTTATCAACATCGATTTTTATAATCTTGATTATTCTCTTTTTCTTCTCACCCTTCACTGTTCGATTCCTCCAACGTGGTTCATCTATTTTTCCGTCGAGGCCTTCTCAGAAGGACTACCTTCTACGTCTGTCAATATCCCCCTCTGCAGGAAGTCTTCGCTCACATAATCCAAACCCAATTCGTGCAAAGACTCACGAGTAGGAATGCCCTGCTCATTCCACCCCTTGAATTTGTAGTACTCATCCAAGAGCTTGGTTTCGAGCTCGGGAAATCTTTTCTTCCAATGATCCTCCGGAGGCTTCTCATCTTTCCGCCTCATACCTCTTCTTATATTCACAGCCCTGACCAGATTCCGGATCCGCTTGGCTATTTGCGTCAGTCCCGATTCATCCAGATCCATCCCGGTGGCCGCCGAGATCAAAGTCGGTAAATTGTGTATGTGGTATGGAGGCTTTAGAGGAAATGACGACAATCCGGCGCACATCCCGGTGGCGTCGTCGATGTAGTGCATCTTCTCTTGCCAGTCCACAATTTCACAGGTTGCTTCAACAGTTGGGTAATATGGAATTGAGTTCTCTCCGCGCAGCTCCCAGTCCAAGAACCACTTCTTGAACTTTTCATCAGGAACCTGGATCCAATCCTTTACGAACTCTTCTCTCTCCTCTCTCGTAGCAAACGGTGCTTGAGGGAAATTCCCTTCAATCTGAGTAATATTTATCTTCTCGCCGGTGCTGTACATGAGGAAATAGATGGGATTCAACATACCCAGCTTGAGCGGCAGTTGCTCATGTTTCTTGATGTTATTGTGAGCATATTCTTCCGCGCCATTGCCAATCTCTTTGGCCGCCCAATAGGTGCCATTGGCCAAAACATCTCCTATCCCCTCTCGCCGTACAATCTTGTCAAGTAACCAGTAGAATCTCCCCTCGTTATCGGACGGCATTCCCGGCATATCCTTGTCAGTCAAAATGCCGGCTTCGTAAAGTTCAAGGGCGAAGGCCATTACTTGCGGCGCTGTGAATCCATCCATTCCATACTCCGTAGCACTTTGTGCGATTCTCAAACCAAATTCCAGGTCTGACATGGCCGCCATCGCGTAAGTCAGCTTCGAGAAGCATTTCATCATGTATGTTGGAAATCCTGGGATGCTAATGGTTGCCCCACATTTCATCGGACAGTTATGGCAACTTATCAGCCGCGTCCGATAGTTTTCCATCGTGTCCGTCCACTGCTTTTCGATCTCCTCGTTCCAAAAACCTTTTCTGCGGTGGCGGGAATTTCCCCAGGCGAAGTTTTCGGTGTGCCACTTCTCATCATGGATCGCCATCTCTTGCGGCGACCCAAGCCCGGCCAGAATGGGCATTACCCCCGGGATTGGATTTTCCCTTCGGACTTTTATGTATTCCAGCGCTTCGTTGCAGAGCTCGATGAATTCGTCCGGTCGGGCAATATTGACGTCGTTTGTTCCACGAACAGCGATCGCCTTTAAGCCTTTATCTCCCATAACGGCGCCTATTCCCCCTCGGCTGGCACTGGACCTGCCCTGCTCGATGGAAGCAAAATAGACCCTGTTTTCACCGGCCAGGCCGATAGAAGCCACCTGAGCTTTCGGCTCCTTCAGCTCCTGCCGGATGAGTTCAGCAGTTTCAGTGGCGCCTTTACCCTGCAAATGAGAGGCATCACGTATTTCTACTTTGTCATTGTTTATCCATAAATAGACCAGATCGGGGGATTTGCCGTGAATGATTAGTTTGTCATACCCCGCATACTTTAATTCCGGTGCCCAAAATCCACCCATCATTGAATATGCCATTAATAATGTCTGGGGAGAGAATGTAGAAACAATGGTACGATTGCAACCGACAGCAGGTGTGCCAACCAAAAGACCGGTGCTGAATATAAGCAGATTATCGGGAGAAAAAGGTTCAACTTCAGGGGGAACCCTGTCCCACAATATCTTGGCGTTGGTGCCTAAACCCCCGAGATAAAGTGCGGTCAGCTTCGGGTCAGTTGCCTCCCTCTCGATGTTGCCTCTGGTCAGATCAACTTCTAAATTGAATCCTGTCTCTGCGAACCTCATATTTCTTCCCTTGTTATATTACCTGGATCCTTTTGCCGGACGGTTTCAGTACAAAAAAGACCAGAAACCCATTTTGTTAATATGACACAAATCTGAGCAAACTGCAAGGGAAGAAATTATTTAGCTATCCCGAGAAAAAGGCTAATAGCTGGTTTCCATCCTGAAAGTCGGAAGTCCTGAGAATTCCGGCGGAACAACACAGCCTTCGGAAGGGAAGAACGGACTGTTCTCGATTCTCCGCGATGTCATCGGGTCACCACTTGATAGAGCGAATCAAGCCAGGCGCGTTGAAGAAACTCGTGAACGACCTATGCGAGTTCCGACTGCGTTTCGGTCTGCTGACCGGCATTTTTCATTGCTTGCTCCACAATCTTCTCTCGATTTTCGATGTAAATCCGGACATTGCAAAAACGCTCGCCCAGAACTTGATACATCATTTGATACTTTTCAATGGCGGGAGTGATCCACCGAATCAAGCCAAAACGGCATTCGCAACTTCGGACGCCAACGCCACTCCCGAATGCTTTGACTTCTGTTTTTCCCGATCCCGAAGGTGCGATGACGAACAACCAAATAGGACCCCAACCGAAGCGATGGGCGATAATCGTCGCGAGAGCAACATCTATGAACCTGTCATCCTCAAGGTAAAGCCAGTTTGTAAATGTATTTTTTACTTTTGGCAGTCCCGTATGAAAGTCCTTGCTCTCCAACGAAAAACCTATAAAAATCCATAATGGAACAGGATAATAAGAGAAAAGGCGCCTCAGCCGCTTTGGAGATAAAAAAGCGGCCTATGCGGCTGTGGGGATGAGAATGGCTCCATCAGTATCATTGGATGAGGATCCGATGTTGTCCAGGCGGGAGAGCGGACTGGTTCAAGAATATCTGAAGAAACATGGTTCTTTGCCCCCCCCGTGAAGGCGAAGACGAGATCGACGATCTGTTCTGAGTGCAGCACTTCCGCACGGCGGTCCGGACTTGTGAAATGACGGTTTATATTGGTATCCTGTATAGGGATTACCGAGAGTACCCGCACTGAGATGGATTGCGGTATAAAATAAGATACGTGCAGGTTTGAGATGGATAGCTGCTCTGATTTTCTCGTGGAAGCGCTGGTCCTTTCAGCACTGACGACCCAAAGGAGAGGAGAAACGCAAGATGGCCGAAGAGAAAAAAACTTTTATCAAAAAGATCCGCTCGGCCGGCCCGATGCGGGATCTGATGGCCGATTATTTCAAGGAAATGGATGAAGCGGCAAAGACGGGAAGCGCCAAGATCGCGTGGTGCACCAGCGTGGGGCCCGCTGAGCTTCTCAGGGCTTTCGATTTCCTCGTCTACTTTCCTGAGAACCATGGCGCAATGCTAGGCTCATCTCGCATGGCGGCCGATCTCATTCCGGCTGCAAATGCCATCGGCTACTCGCCCGACATCTGTTCGTACCTAACGAGCGATGTGGGATCTTATCTCCGCAAGAACACACCGCTCACAAAAGCATTTGGCATGGAGGGCGTGCCAAAGCCCGATGTCCTCGTTTACAACACCAACCAGTGCCGGGATGTGAAGGAGTGGTTCGGCTTCTACGAACGGGAGTTCAATGTGCCCGCGATTGGCATCGATACAATGCGAGGCATTGGTGACATCACACCCAATCATCTCCAGGGACTCATTGGGCAGCACAAAGCGCTGGTACCGAAATTGGAGCAAATATCCGGCAAGCGATTCGACATAGACCGGCTGAAAGAAGTCGTTGCCTCTTCTTACCGCTGCACCAAGCTATGGAAAAAAGTGCTGCGCATCGCCGAAAACAAGCCTTCCCCGATCACGTTCTTCGACGGCACCATTCACATGGGACCTGCTGTGGTGCTGAGGGGTGATGAGCGGGCGGAGAGATATTATGAAATGCTGCTCGCCGAGTTGGAAGAGCGGGTGCAAAACGGTGTGGGTGCGGTGGACGGTGAAACATACCGTTTCTACTGGGAGGGGATGCCGGTTTGGGGCAAGCTCCGCGAGCACGCGGAGTTCTTTGCCGAAAAGAAGTCCTGCGTCGTGGCCTCCACTTACTGCAACAGCTGGATCTTCGAGGATCTCGGGCATGAGGATCCGTTCGAGGGTTTGGCCCGGGCTTATACCGAGCTTTTCATCGTGCGTTCCGAGAACTTCAAAGAACAGTACCTCGAGTCAATGGTGCGTGATTACAATGTCAATGGCGTCATCTACCACGACGCAAAAACATGCCCCAACAATTCGAACAACCGGTACGGGCTGCCGCAGCGTCTCACGAAGAGTCTCGGCGTTCCTCACGTGGTCATCAACGGCGATCTCAACGACCTTCGACTTTATTCGGAGGAACAAGCGAAGACCCAATTCGAAGCCCTGGTCGAACAGCTTCACGAGCGAGCCTAAAAGGCGTGGAAGATGAGCGGGGAAGAGCAGGAAAAAGCAAGCAAGGTTCCATCGGTGCGGAAATTGTTCTGCGGTGTGGATGTGGGGGCTTCGGCCACCAAGCTGATCCTTCTGGACAGTGAGCGCAAAGTTCGCGCCAAAGTCGTCCGGCCTTCGGGCGTGGATTACGCAGCTACGGCAAAAGAATGCCTCGACCAAGCTGCGGCTGAGGTTGGCGGCAGTAGGGATATCGCTCGAACGGTCTCCACCGGTTATGGGCGCCGTAATGTAAACTTCGCAGATGCGTCGCTCACCGAAATTCATTGCCACGGCGTTGGATGTTATCATCATATTCCACGTCCCATCACCATTGTTGATATTGGAGGCCAGGACAACAAAGTCATCCGTCTGGATGCTTCAGGCCAGCGCCTCGATTTCAAAATGAATCGGAAGTGCGCGGCCGGCACCGGCGCATTCATCGAGGAGATGGCTCTCCGTCTCGGGCTCGATGTCGGGGAGATGGATCCTTTGGCACGGACCACCGAAGAGGCAGTGAGGCTCAGCAGCTTCTGCACCGTTTTTGCCAAAACGGAGATCCTCGCCCATCTGCGCAAGGGGATCCCGGTGGCTGAGATTGTGCGCGGAGCGTTCATGTCGGTGATCCAACGTGTAGTTGAAATGGATCCCTTGGATGGCGAAGTGGTACTCACGGGAGGTGTGGTAGAGTATAATCCTACCATCGCCGACATCCTCTCCAAGAAGATCGGTCGGCGTGTGGAGGTGCCTCCTCATCCGCAGTATACCGGCGCGCTGGGTGCGGCGCTGGTTGCACTGCGGCAGAGCGAGAAAAAGTAGAGATTTTGAATTCATAATGGAGATATTCCGCGTAGCGGTTGGGCGGCGTGCTATGACTTTTGACGCGCGCGAGGACCATGAGCCAATGGGCGATCAAAGCACGCCGGTTTCGTGAAGCATTTCGCGATGAACGGCTTCGAGCTGAATTCGAGGCGATTTTTTGACGAATCAAGGCTAGTCAAAGCAGGAAGGGAGAAATAACATGCTCGGCGGTCTATTTTATCCAAGAGCGGTCGCTATCATCGGCGCATCCAACAACCCTTATTCCATCGGGCACATCGTTCTCAAGAACCTCACGGATTATGGTTATAAAGGCCCGATCTTTCCCATCAATCCGAAAGCCCAGCACATCCGCAGCTTCAGGTGTTACAAATCGGTCCTCGATGTGCCGGATGAAATCGACCTGGTGAACATCTCTATCAAAGCTGAACTGCTGCCACACGTGATCAAGGAGTGCGGCGAAAAAGGCGTCAAGTTCGCCATTGTTCACAGTGCCGGATTCAAAGAAGTGGGTGAAGAAGGAATCAAGCGCGAAAGGGAAATGGTGGAGCTCGCCCATACGTACGGCATGCGCATCTTCGGGCCCAACTCCCAGGGAATCCAGAATGCCGATCCGGAAGTATCCGTTTACGCGAACTTCACCTTCGTGCCGATGAAACCGGGCAATGTCTCCATCGTTGCCCAGGGTGGTGGAATGGGTGAAATGCTGAAGCTCCATCTGCACAACGTGGGTCTCGGCCACCGCATGTATGCATCTTACGGGAACGAAAGCGATCTCACGATGCCCGAGATCCTCGATTACTACGGCCAGGATGAGGGCACGCGCGTCATCATGATGCAGACTGAAAGCTTCAAGGATCCTGCCGCATTCCTCGAGGTGGCATCCCGCATCACTCCCAAGAAACCTGTTCTCGCTATCAAAGCCGGACGCACGCGCGAGGGCTCGGTGGCGGTATCTTCGCATACCGGTACTCTCGTGGATCAAGCTGCTATGGCCACCGCGATGTATCGCAAAACCGGTGTGGTGGAGTTCCACGACACGCATCAAATGATCAAAGCAGCCATCGCGATGTCCACGCAAGATCCCCCAAAGGGAAACCGCATCGGCATGATTACGAACACCGGTGGCCCAGGGATCCAAGCGGTCGATGAAGCTGTGGAAAGCGGACTTGTGCTGGCGACGTGGTCCGAAGCGGGCAAGAAGCGCCTCGAAGAAAGCCTCTATGCGGAAGCCAGTCTGGGCAATCCAGTGGATGTTGTAGCTACCGCCGGACCGGACCATTATTTTGCCGCCATGGATACACTCCTCAAAGAAGATGGCGTCGACATGCTGTTCGTGTTCTTCGTTACAGCGCCGTTTGTGGACCTCGATGCCATTGCGGCCCGCATCAAAGAAGCTTGCGAGAGCTCTGCCAAACCCGTGGTGGTCGTTATCGAGACGCGAGAGATCTGGTATGGGCTCATTGACAATCTCCGCAAGGCGGGTGTTCCGGTTTACGAGTTTTCGGAGGATGGCGTAAGGGCTCTGGCCGCCATGACGCGCTACGCTGAATACCGGGACCGCAAGAAGGAGCCACCGCCCGAGCTCGAGGTGGACCGTGCTGCTGCGGAAGCGATTGTGAAGCGTTACGAAGGTAAGGATATCTATATTCCGCAGGTCGAAGCCTTCGAGCTTTTGAGCGCATACGGTGTCCCAATTCCCAAGGTAGTCGAATTGAATGGAGATCTCAAAGCAGCCGCGAAGAAGGTCGGATTTCCCTGCGTGCTCAAGGTCGATTCTCCCGAAGTGATTCATAAAACCGACGAAGGCGGCGTTGTTCTCAATATCAAGGATGAGAAGGAGCTCGCCGCAGCTTACGACAAGATGCAGAGCGTCTTTTCTGGCAAGAAAGCGTCGTACGTTCTCATGGAGCAGAAGCCTGCAGGTGAAGAGATCATCATTGGCGCTACCGCTGCGCCCGGTCTTGGAAGCCTCGTCATGTTCGGCTTGGGCGGCATCTTCGTCGAAGTGATGAAAGACGTGATCGTGGCGCTTGCGCCGTTGAGCAAGCCCGAAGCGCGCGAGATGATAGAAGGAATCAAAGGCTATCCCGTTCTCGAGGGTATCCGGGGCAAAGAAGGTGCGGACCTGGACGCCATCGAGGATATGTTGATACGGGTGTCGCGGCTTGCCGCTGATTTTCCGAACATCACCGAAATGGATCTCAATCCGATCTTCGCTTATCCAAAGGGAACGGCACCGGCGGCCGTGGATGTCCGGCTGAAAGTCAAGTAATTCAGCGACGGACGTCTCATGGCACATTGGATTCCACTCACGATTGTTACCCTGTATGTGATCTCGCTCTTTGCGGTCACGTGGTGGGCCCGCCGTCTTACTGCAAGGGGGATAGGGGGAATAGTAGGGTATTTGCTTGCCGGGCGTGGGTTGCCCGCCGGAGTCGCCGCTGCTCTGCTAGCCGGCCTCGCTGTCGGCGGTGCCTCGACGATCGGCGTTGCCGAACGCGCTTATCAAGCCGGCTTCTCAGCGGGATGGTATAATGCCGCCTGGGCGTTTGGCGCTCTCGTGATGGGGCTCGTCGCTGCCAAGCGCTATCGCCGTTTCGAACTCACCACTCTCCCTGAGCTTTTCGAACGTTACTATAGCACCGGCGCACGAGTCATTGGCGTCGTCGGGCAGCTCGTGCTCCAGGTTGTCATCACCGCCCTCCAGTATGTGGCAGGTGGTGCCATTCTCTCCTCATTGATGCCGGGGATATTTACATTCCGTACCGGCATGGCAGTTACCGCCGTTGTGTTCGTGGGCATCACGCTCATTGGCGGTTTCTGGGCCGCCGGTCTCACTAATGTGATCAACGTCTTCGTTATCTATCTCGGCATCATACTCGCAGCTGTTCTGACGGTTGGGAATCTGGGTGGATTTGGGGCCTTAGCCGATCAAATTCCGGCTGGCCATCCGGGTTTCGATCTCCTTGCGGTAGGCACGGGGTTGATCGTGGGCTGGTTCATTGTGATGCTCACCACCGTGCACTCCACCCAGTCAGTGATTCAGATCGGTTTTGCCACGAAAAACGAGCGCGCAGCGTCGAGAGCGTACTTGATCGGCAGCGCGTTAATTTTCCCCGTGGGCTTTATTAGTGCGATCCTCGGCATTGCAGCCGCGGTGCTTCATCCTGGAATCATTGCTGCGGAGGCGCTTCCTCGTGTGGTATTGGGCCTGTCGCCCCTGGCCGCCGGCATCATCCTCGCAGGGCTTTGGGCGGCCGACGTGAGCACGGCTTCGGCGTTGTTGATTGGAAGCGCAACGCTGGTGTCGAGCGACATTATCAAGCGGTTCTTTGCCCCCGATTTGAGTGCCGCTAAAGATCAATTGATTTGCCGCGTAACCGTCTTCGTTCTGAGCGTGTTCACATTTCTTCTAGCTCTTACCGTGAGCGGTATCTTGAGGATGCTCCTCATCGGTCTTACCTTGACCACCTCTTATACGCTCATTGTGCTGATGACGATGTTCTGGCCTGCCGTGTGCCGGCGTTCCTCAGCCACATGGACGCTTATCACTACTATGGGCGCTTTGGTCGTTTGGCTCGTGATGCCTGCGGGCTGGCGCTTTTTGCCGCACCCAATCTACTTTACGTGGATTGTGAGCCTGGTGACGTTCTTTATCGTTGCGGCGGTGGATAAGCGGAGGATCATGATCTGACTCGAAAAAACCTTCGTTCGTCTCTCAAAATTTGAATTTATTATATCGGCGTCTCCATATGTTCCGGACAGGTTTCTTCGACAATTTTTCCCACTTCCAAGCGATTGAATTGCAGTTGAACGGAGGCATTCCTTGGTGTATGATCGCATAAAGGAATCGAACAAAGTCCAATCAGGAGGTCATATGCCATGGGCCGATTGAACTTGCGCCGCTCATTCGGTAAGGAGCGATCCCGTAAACCCGGTGCGATATCGGGAGATGCGGATCAGGATCTTGGCCCCGCACCAGAGGCAGTTCAAGAGGAGCTGCAGCGTCTCAGACGCGCGCTCGAAGAGCTCACGTTCCTCAATGAACTCGCTCGGGAAATCAGCATTTCGCATAATTCCAAGGAAGTTATCGAGAAGGTCGTTCGCCGATCGCTCGAAGCGGTATCCGCTGAACAAGGCGTGATTACACTGGTCGAGGAGGAAGCAGCCAAGACAGTGAAAAAGGGGACGATCGAGCGTGTGATCATGAGTCCACGAGAATTGGCAAAGTACCATTGCAACCAGAAAATGCTCGATTGGATGCAAGAGCACAAAAGGCCGCTGGTAATAAATGATCCTTACGGTGATCAGCGTTTTGCTGATGTAAAGTGGGACGAGGACGTTACCTCCGTTTTGTGCGCGCCATTATTAATTAAGTCGAAGTTAACGGGAATTTTGAGCGTCTACAATAAAAAAGAAGGGAAGCACTTTTCTGAGGATGACGAACGATTTCTGGGAATCATTGCCAGTCACTCTGCCATGGTCATAGAGAGTGCGCGTTTATACGAAGAAGAGGAAAAGCTGCGGTTCATGCAGGAAGAATTAAAGGTTGCCAGCAGGATTCAAGAGGATCTGCTGCCGAAGGAATCCCCTAAAATCACCGGCTACGAGGCCGCCGGTAAGAGTATTCCGGCACGAATGGTCGGAGGGGACTATTTCGATTTTATTCGAATAGACGATAACAGCTGGGCTTTTGCTTTGGGCGATGTATCGGGAAAGGGCTTGCCAGCCTCTCTCTTGATGGCAAATCTCGGGGCCACGCTTCGCGCTCAGGCGATGTTGAGCGATTCCCCGAGAGAGTGCTTGCATCGGTCGAACAGACTCTTATTTCACTGCACCAATGTGGAAACTTTTGCAACGGTCTTCTATGGAATGCTGGATACGAAAGAGCACCAGTTCAGATTTTCAAGCGCCGGCCACGAGATCCCGTTTCTCTTTTCTAAGGAGCCTGAGCCAAATCGCCCGAGAGTCAATGGCCTTGCACTTGGAATTTTGGAAGAATTTCCTTTCGAAGAAGATTCAGTTCACATCGATGAAGGGGATTTGCTGCTTATCTATTCTGACGGTGTTGTGGATGCGGAAAACGCGAGCGGAGAACATTTCGGAGAGGAGAAACTCAAGGAGGTCATAGAGAAACATCTCAACGAATCTCCCTCCAAGTTGATCGAGCAAATCATCGCAGCGGTGGAGTCTCACGCGGGCGGGGTTCAGCAGATCGATGATGTTACCATGGTGGTTTTGAGAAGAACGGGAGCTTAATTCATTCGACCCTTGATTTCTGGATGGATCTTGCCATTCTCCCTTTTGGATGAAGGTTTTCATTGCCTTCCACGACGGTAACGTACGCATCATCAATAATCTCCCCGCCTATTGAGCAGTGGAATTGCACTTGAACGTTATGAGCCCCTCGTATATGATCATATTGCTAGCCCCACTTAGATTCAATCGGGAGGTTTGACATGGACCGATTGGATTCTCGCCGCGCAATTGGGAAGCGATTGTTCCGCAAACCGAAGGACGACCCAAAAGCGGCAAAGCACCCTCCAACTGCCTCACCCAAAGCGCTTCAAGAAGAATTGGAACGGCTCGAACGGGCTCTCGATGAACTCTCCTTCCTCAATGAGCTGGCCAGGGAAATCAGCGGTTCGCGAAGTTCCAAGGACATCATCAAAGAAGTCATCCAACGATCTCTTCAAGCGGTGTCAGCAGAGCAAGCTGTTGTTACGCTTGTTAGAGAGCGCGCTGCAAAACCCATGAAAAAAGAGACATACATGCGCGAAGTCATGAGTTCCCGTGAAATGGAGCAGTACCATTGCACCGAGAAGATGCTCGAGTGGATGCACGACAATAAAAGGCCAATTGTGATCAACGATCCGCATCGTGATAAACGCTTCGGTGACATGAAGTGGGCCAAAACCATCTCGTCAATCCTCTGTGTTCCTCTGTTGGTCAAGTCGGAGTTGAAAGGCGTGCTCAGCGTATACAACAAGAAAGAAGGTAAGAAGTTTACCGAGGATGACGAGCGGTTCCTGGGGATCATTGGCAGCCAATCCGCGCAGGTAATAGAGAATGCCCGCTTATATGAAGAAGAGCAGGAACTGCTCAACATGCAAGAAGAATTGAAGGTGGCCCGCCGAATCCAGGAGCGTCTCTTGCCCAAAGAGCCTCCTCATATCCCTGGATACGACATTGCTGGAAGGAGTATCCCGGCTCGGTTGGTGGGGGGAGACTATTTCGATTTTATGCGAGTAAGTGATGATTGCTGGGCTGTGTGCGTGGGCGATGTGTCTGGCAAAGGATTGCCGGCCTCTCTGCTAATGGCAAATTTGGGAGCGACCTTACGTGGTCAGGCGATGTTGAGCAATTCGCCAAAAGAGTGTCTATATCGTTCAAACAGTCTCTTGTACCATTGCACGGATTCGGAAACCTTCGCGACCGTCTTCTATGGAATCTTGGATACCAAAAATCACGTGCTCAATTTTACAAGCGGTGGACACGAGGCTGCGCTGCACTTTTCGAGTGAATCCGATTCGGAACGCTTGAAAACAATTGGCCTCGTACTCGGAGTAGTTGAAGAGGCGCCGTTCGAAGAGAAATCGGTAAGCTTCAATACAGGTGATCTGCTGGTGATCTATTCTGACGGTGTTATCGATACAGAAAATGCCAACGGCGAGCATTTCGGTGAGAAAAAACTGAAGGAAGTCATACAAAAGAATCGCCACGAATCTCCTGACGAAGTGATAGACAGAATCCTTGCAGCTGTTGAGTTTCATGCGGGAGGTATACCGCAAATCGACGATATTACGATAGTGGTTTTGAGGAGGACTGATACCACGTAAAGTTCCTTTTCATTTCTGAATGGATTCTTCCTTTTTCCAATATCGGGAGCAGAGTGACATTTGCCTTGAGGTGATGAAGATGCTCCCTTTCTCTTGATCGATGCGCGCTCGGATATTTTTTCGTTTAGCGCTGTGTTGTATAAGCTTTTCACACGCCATTTGCCATTTCCGGGAGATTATGAAGAGGAGCTGCTGTACGGGACCGTGCACAAAGAGCCGGGGTCGCTATCATTGCGATTATCATTTCGCTGTGCTATTTCGGCTGTCGCAGGGGAAAAGCTTTCAAAGGGCAGTCCATGATCGGGCAGTCAAATTCGCATTTTGAAGCGAGATACCGATGAAAAATTTTCTAGATCTCGTAAAAAAACGTCACAGCATTCGGAAATACAAACCCGATCCTGTTCCTCGCGAGATGATAGAAAAATGCCTGGAGGCAGCGAGGCATGCCCCCACGGCGTGCAACAAGCAGAGCTGGAAGTTTCATATCGTCGAGGGTGAGTTGAAAAACAGACTCGTCGAGGTATCGCTTGGTGGAGTGTTTGTACCAAACAAGTGGGCCTCTACTGTGCCGGTAATTGCGGTGATCGCAATGAACCTCGATCTCATTATACACAGAGTAGGCGGGAAGGTGAGTGGCGTAGACTATCATATGGTAGATGCGGGAATCGCCGGTGAACACTTCGTCCTGCAGGCGACCGAACTCGGCCTTGGTACCTGCTGGATCGGCTGGTTCAATAAGAAAGCGGTCAAGAAGCTGCTGGATATACCAGCGGGTTGGGATGTGCCTGCTATGATCGGTCTCGGCTTTCCGGATGAGGAACCCATAGATAAAAACCGCAGACATATAAGCGAGATATCCGATTTCAAGGCAGATGATTAGTTAGATGCTGCCATAGTATGATATGACGATCCTTTGCTTGGGAATAAATAGGGAGGCTCCGTGGGGGTGACGAACTTTTGCGCGGAGAGATCAAGAAGTGCTGCGTGATGGGGTTAACGAACGATTGCAAGGAGCAAGTAGGAAGGCTCTGCGGGGGTGAACGAACCGTTGCGCGGAGCGAGCGAGGATCCTCCGCCGAAGGCGGATAGCCGAGCGAAGGGAGCGCGGTGAGGAATCCCCGCAGAGCCGACCAATAACAGAATCCTCCGCCGGAGGCGGGAAGCCGACCGAAGCGGGCGCAGGTGAGGAACCCCCCATGGAGCCTCCCGCAACGAAAACCCCCACGGAGCCTTCCGCACCGAGCGCCGGTGAGGAATCCTCGCCGCGCAGATCAAAACAATTCGCTTTTCACGTCGCCTGCGGATTCCTGAACAACGCCGCCATCCCCTGTCCGCCTCCGATGCACATGCTGCTGATCCCGTATTTCACCTTGTGGCGGCGCATCTGAAGGAGCAGCGTAAGCGTGAGACGGGCACCCGTCGATCCGAGCGGATGACCCAATGCGATCGAGCCGCCCTGCACGTTCACCCGTTCCTGTTCGAGTCCCAGATCTTTCAGGACCGACAGCACCTGGCATGCAAACGCTTCATTTATCTCGAACAGGCCGATATCATCCATTTTCATATTAGTTCTGTCGAGAACCGCACGGATCGCGGGCGCAGGGCCGATGCCCATGATATCGGGCTGCACGCCCACCGCGGACCAGGCCAGAAGCTCACCAAGAGGCTCGATCCCATCGCGTTCCACAGCTTTGGCGGATCCGATCACGATCGCGCCCGCTCCATCGGCCAGTCCGCACGCATTGCCCGCCGTGACCTGCCCGTCTTTTACAAAAGCAGGGCGCAGATTGGCCAGTTTTTCGAGGCTCGTTTCCTTTGGCGTTTCATCGGCCTCGAGCATCGCCTTTTCTTTTCTCGAAACGGTATGTTCGACCGGCACGATCTCCTCGGCCAGGCGGCCGTTCTTTTGCGCATCAGCGGTGAGCACTTGGCTTCGAAGCGCGTACTCATCGGATGCTTCACGTGTGATCCCGTACTCGGCAGCCAGCTTTTCTGCGGTAGGCCCCATACCTAGATTGCAATAGGTGTCCACGAGCCCATCCCAAAGCGTATCGTGCATCGTGCCTTGACCCAAACCGAGGCCGGTCCGAAGATTCCAGATCGAGTGGGGGCAGTTGGTGAGGCTTTCCGCACCGCCTGTGAGTACATACTCCGCTTCACCAAAGTGAATCATGTACGCGCCGCTCACCGTCGACTGGAGCGAGCCCCCGCACAAACGGTTTAGCATCAGGCCGCCGGCTTCGATCGGCAGGCCCGCTTTCAACCCGACGTGCCGTCCCATGTGGTGCGCATCGAGGCTGCTCGTAGCACGCGTGTTGGCCATGACGGTGTGTCCAAACTTTTCAGGCGGCACACCGCTTCGCTGGATCGCCTCTTTGGCGGCGATCACGCCGAGATCGGTTGCCGAAAACTCTTTCAAACTTCCTGTGAATCTACCCCAGGGCGTACGCGCTCCGGCGAGAATCATTACCGGTGGATCGAGTGGAAATGTCATGCTTCTTTTTTCACCGCCTCTCGTAATCGGGTTGTTCTTTCGATCGAGTGAGAATTTTATTCGCACCTTTGACGAAATCAGCTGTCATCAGGTTGTCCACCGTTTCATCACCGGTGGATTCGAGGATCTTAGAAAATTCGGGGAACAGAACGCGGTTCAACGTCCGGCGTGTGGACTCGACGGCAAATGGCGCGTTCGCCGCAATCATACTTGCCCACTCGATTGCGCGGATCATGAGGTCGTCTTTTGGATACAGCGCCTGGACGATTC
Organism: Candidatus Latescibacterota bacterium; assembly: GCA_011772205.1. Taxonomy (GTDB): domain Bacteria; phylum Krumholzibacteriota; class Krumholzibacteriia; order WVZY01; family WVZY01; genus WVZY01. The sequence goes on along the minus strand of WVZY01000023.1, from coordinate 64,044 downwards.
CCATCAACAATGCGTCACTGCTGCCGATCATCCGGCCGGTGAGCAGCAGGTCTTTCGCGTGCCCGGCACCAATTCGCGTCATCAATATTTCCGGACCCATCCATCCCGCCATCACACCGATCGTTGGCTCGGGAAAACCGTACATCATCCCGCCTTCATCTTTTCCGCCGGAAGCGCCGAATAAGACATCGCACAACGTGTATAGCTCCGCGCCGCCGCCGAGGCAAAAGCCGTGAATGAGGCCGACCGTGGGAACACGCAGCCCAAAGAGCTTCTTTGCCACGATGCGGCCGTCGTCGATGTGCTTTTTCGCGTCCTCTTTTGACATATTCGAGTAACCTTCGTCTGTTTTTACCACCAGCTCGTTGAGGTCGGCACCGAAGCTCGCGTGCTTGCCGGCGGAGATCATGATCATGACGCGTATGGATGTGTCCTTCTCAACCTGATCTAACTTCGCTGACATAGCTTCGAGCATAGGCGTGTTGAGCGCATTCCCCGCATCGGGCCGGTTCCACGTGAGAATGGCGATGTGCTCGTTCTCTTTTGCTTTTTCGAGCAGTACCAAGTCTTCGGTCATAATGATCTCCTTATTTAAAGATGATGCTCCTGAATGCTATGCCGCCGAGAGCCGGCATTGCATGGATTGTAGTGCGCTGCGGAAATCATCTCAGGGCGATTTGGACTCCCGCATCGCGGACACATCAATGCTGGATATCTAGATATACTGCCCGCCGTCGACAGAGATGACCTGACCGGTGATGTGCCCTGCCAGATCGGAAGCCAGAAAGACCACCAGGTGCGCCACATCTTCCGGATCCCCCAGCTTGCCCAACACCGTCTCCGCCGTCGCCGCATCGATCCATTTCTGATCGAGCGTTCTGGCCATATCCGTCATGATCATTCCAGGGGCAACTGCATTGACCGTCACATTGGAGGAGCCAAGTTCGCGGGCCACCGTCTTTGTCAAACCAATGATACCCGCCTTGGACGCAGCGTAGTTCGACTGCCCGAACTTGCCTCTCATGGCGTTGATCGATGTAATGTTGATGATGCGCCCGCTCTTTTGCTCGCGGAAATATGGCGCAACGGCGCGGATGTAATTGAAGTAACCCTTGAGGTTGATATCGAGAACTTCATCCCACTGCTGTTCGGTCATTTTCCAGATGACACCGTCGCGGTTGATACCGGCGTTGCACACGAGAATGTCGATCGAGCCAAACTCATCGGCCACCGTCTTTACCATCGCCTGCGCATCTTCGAAGGAAGACACATCAGCTTTAACGGCCAAACCTCTGCGGCCCATTTTCTCGATATCGGCAACGACGGCGTTGGCTTCATCGGCGTGCCGGCGATAGTTTAGAGCCACGTTTGCCCCTGCCCTGGCCAAAGCCGGTACGATTGCGCAGCCGATCCCGATACTTCCTCCGGTGACGATCGCGTTTTTGTTTTCCAGATTCATGATGGGTGTCTCCTTTTAACCGCACTGAGAAAGCGGCTATCTATCCCAGTGCGGAAAACGAATTCAGTGAGGAATACGTACTACCGCACGCCCCACGATCTTTCCCTCTTCGAGATCCGTGAACGCTTGCTCGACCTGCTCCAGATCGTAGAATTTGCTCACCAAAACGTTGAAATCAATCCCACCGCTCTCCAGAAGCTTCACGATTTCGGGAAAGAGACGGGTCGGACAGGCCCAGGAGCCGCCGATGCGTTTCTGAAGGCCCATGAAATTACCAGCGGGAAGCGTCACCTTGTCCAGTGTAAAGCCGATCACGCCCACTTCTCCGCCCTTGCAGACCGTGTTGAATGCTTCGGTGACGGTGGCTTCGTATCCGACGCAGTCCATCGCGATGCGGATGCCATCGCCGGACATCGACTTGAGCTCCTTATAGAGCTTTTCCTTGCCTTTGCTGTTGATTGCTTCTGCGCCGAGCTTCTTTGCTGCTTCGAGACTGTCATCGCGGATGTCAATGGCGTAGAGTTTTGCCGCCCCGAGCTCACGGGCGACATTCAGAGCAGCCAGCCCCAACCCGCCGCAGCCGAAAACGGCAACGGAATCACCTTTTCGAATCTCTACTCGTTCTTTCAACGCATAGTAGACGGTGGAAACGGAGTCCGCCGCGATGCAGGCACGTTCCAGGTTGACCGACGGTTTCATTTTGAAGGCGAACTTGGCCGGTAGCGTGACGTACTGTGCATAGGTACCGTGTCGCGAAGCGCCTAGAAAAACCGACTTCCGGCAGAGATTGTCCAGGCCCGCGTGACAATAATCGCAGTCACCGCAGCCGTAGACAGGTGGCAGCAGTACGCTATCCCCCTCCTCGAGACCTTCGGCGCGTTCATTGATCGCGACTATTTTGCCGGCGGCTTCGTGTCCGAGAATCAACGGATACATCCGCATCTTCTCCGGAATTTTTGCCTCATAATATGTCACATCGGTATGGCAGACGCCGTTGGCAGCCACCTGGACCAGCACCTCGCCCGGGCCCGGCTCGGGCACATCGACCTCTTCGATCTTGAGCTCCTTCGGTCCATGTAGGACCGCGGCTTTCATTTTGTCAGGTATCACTTGCCTCTCCTCCTTCTCATCGACTTCGCTTCTACTTCAACTTGCTGGCGCAGAAGCCGCAGTATTCGAACTCGAGCGGGAGACCTTCTTTGCCGCAGGAAGGGCACGTGTTAGTGTAGGGCCCGAATAGGCTCTCCGCATCGGCGCCCTCTGCCATCGCCCGGCGAATGGAGTCGTAGTCGACCGGACGCTTGGATGTGAAGCCGACCATCCCGAAGTAAGATTCGATACCGCCCATGTTCCGCGTAAGCGAGTCTTTGGCAAATCCCATTGTCGATCCCCAAACGAAATTGCCCAAGAAGTTCAATTGCTCGCGAGTGGAACGGATGGAGCCGGGGAACTGGTTCAACGCGTCATGCGCCCATTTGTCCACGACGTCGTCGAATTCGTTGTAAGGCACCACTTCGTTTACGAGGCCCCACTCCTTGCACTGCTGGGGCGGTATCGGGCGATTGAAAAGGAGAATCTCCTTGGCGCGACGGAGCCCCACAACCAGTGGGAGATATTGGGTGGCGCCGCCAGCAGCGATACTGCCCACTGTTGCTCCGACCTGCTTGATGTACCGCGTGGGAATTTTTCTACCTTTTTTCTCGATAAACTCCGTATCGGCCATGATGGCAACGTCACAGCTCAAGTTCCACTCGTTGCCTCCTCCGACAACAATGCCGTTCAACGCGGCGATCGTTGTCTTACCGCAGTTACGAAGAGCATCGTGCGCGCGGACGAAATAGTTCATCCATCCCCACATGTCCTGGGATTTTCCCTTGACGATGCTCTCTGCATATTCCTTCACGTCTCCGCCGGTGCAGAACGCCATGTCTCCCTCGCCTCGAAGAACCACCACGCCGATCCGGTCGTCAACGGTCACGTCGTCGAATGCCTCGGTCATTTCCTGAAGTGTATCGAGGTTGTACGAGTTGTAGACCTGCGGGCGGTTGATCGTGACCCTGGCGATGCCGTCTTTCTTGTCGTACTTGATGTACTTGAAATCGAACTCCGAGGGATCCTTTGGTTCGAACAGTGTTGGGGCTTTCCGCGTTGGTTTGGGATACTGCATGAATTCAGGATTCGACATTACTCAAACCTCCTCCCTGAATCACCTAGGGTTTATTTGACCATATCATCGTTGGTTACCGGTTGAATCCTGCTGTTTTTCGGCAGTGCCGAAACACGGCAGTCCAACACTTTTTCAAGGATTTAACAGGTACTCCGGAAAATCATCGGGCTCCCGGGTACCGTTCTTGACCTCCGCCGTCATCAGCAACGAAACGAAGAAGCGATGAGTTTCGAGATCGAGATCACCAAACGAGTGTCCAATCTCCAGGATCTTGCCGTTGATGAAATCGATCTCGGTGGGAAGCTTGCACTGGAGATCCACCGTCATTGAGGGATGATGATCTCCACCTTTGTCGAGATAGCCCATGCATTGTTCGAAGATGTCTTCTCCATAATCATACTCCAAGCGCTCGGCTACGGAGAGCCCCTCTCTGACGAGCTTTTCGACAAGCGGCCGGGTGGCTTTCCCCTGCATTGCCTGCTTCATGGTGAGTTCCATCACCGCACAAAGCGGCAATAAAGAGGCGTTGAGAACCGTTTTGAGGAAGGCCTTCTTCTTGATGGTGAACGGGCTAACCAGTTCGGATGTGAGTCCGGCGGAGTTGAGCATGTCTATGATTGTGGTCAACCTCGGTTCTTCCCGTTCCTCGATAAGACCGAAACAATTCGGGGGATTGAACCAGCCCACGCGGACAACGCCCTGGGCATCGATGCCGCCGGCGAAGTTCACAACCATCCGGCAAACGTTTTCAGGGGGAACATAGCGGGCAATCTCATCTTCGGTGCCGATACCGTTTTGAGTACTGATCACGAGGCAATGGTCACCCGCTGCTTCGGCTACCTCCGGCATTATTTGCTTGAGGATCGACGCCTTGGTGGCGATGATCATGCAGTACGGGCGTGCATCGGCCATTGCTCGGATCGAGTCCGCCGTACGCACGGCGTACTGGAGCAACTCGTTATCCCAGTAGACCTGGATACCGCTTTTCTCCAGCTGAGAAATGCGATGTGGAAGATCTGTTGCGACGATCTCGGCCCCTGCTTTGGCAAGGCATGCCCCCACCACCGCACCTACCGGCCCCAGGCCGATGGTGCCCACCGTAATTTTATCTCCCGACATCTTGACCTCTCCCATGTTGATTTCCGAAGCTAATAATGAAGCCGGGCTCTTTCCTGCAGAGAAACTCGACCGAATAACTTCATTTCTCGAGCTTGGCCGCCTCCTCCACTTCGACAAATTCGACTGCACCTGTAGCACATGCAACTACGCAAGCGGGCATATCGCGACCCTCGCACTGATCGCAGATAATCGCTTTACCCGCTCTCCAGTCTGGCACAACGGCGTGATGTGGGCAGACCATGACGCACATCGCACAGCCCACGCAGCGGTCTCTATCGAACACAACGCGTCCCGTGTCGGGTTCGATGGACAATGCAACGGCCATGCATGCGGCGACGCACTCCGGATCTTCGCACAGCCTGCAAACCGCTTGAAACTCGTATCCTTCGAGAGGATCTCTGAGTATCTGTATGGCACCGCGCGAGTCGTCGGCCACACCAAAGTGAGCGACGGTGCAGGCAACGCTGCAGGCACGACATCCGGAACAGAGCAGGTGATTCGTATAGATGCGCCTTATTGTACACCTCCCCCTTGTCCATCCCATGGGGCGACGAGTTCGGCGATTCTTTCTTTGGGCACCACGCCTTCTTCGTCCCAGTGTCTTAGTTGATAATATTTATCGAGCATTTCGAGAAACTTGTCTTTCTCGATGCGGTGACCTTTCGCTACGCCGTGGGGCAACGGATCCTCGAAGTAGCGGTTGGGAAGTGTATCGTCGGGACGCCGGACACCTTCTCGGTTGATGATCGCCCTTTCCAGATCCACGATTCTCCGGCCGGTATCTTTTAGATCCTCCACACTGAATGTCGCGCCGAACGCTTTTTCCAAAAGCCGCGAGAAGTGTTCGTACTTGAGAAGCTTGGGGCTATTGAATCCGTGGCAGATGAATTTGCAGATACCTACGGAATCCGTGATGGCATAGATGTTCTCGTGGGTTGCAACCACGATTTCTTTGGTGAGGTACGAAGTTGGATCACGATTCACGTCGGCTCCGTATATTTCCAGGAGAAGTTCCTGGGGCAGGTCGAAAACTTCGAGCGTCGGGCGGCTTCGGAGGTGATCGGCGCCGCGTGAGGCGGTGGCGATCCCGAGCGCAAAAGCTTTGATATAGCGGCAGTCATGCGGATCGGATTGCGGCAGACCTTTTATTGCCGTGATGTATTTTCGTTCGGGATCGTTGAGTTTCTCGGCCGCTTGGGAGCTATCCGCCAGGATGTCGCCAAAACCCTCCCTTCGGGCCGTTGCTTCTATCAATCTCACCGCGAGATCGTAATCGTCGTATTGGATTGGCCCCCCTGTTATGGAGTCGTCGATGATCCCTCTTTGATACAGCTCGATTGCCCACGACAGGATCCCGCCCGTGGAAGCGCAATCGAGCCCCAGGCGGTTGACGAGATTGTTGAGCCTTATCACGTTAGCCGTGTCGGCAATCCCGAGGTTCGCTCCCAATAAACCAATCGTTGTATATTCCGGGCCCTCGCCGTCGTAGATATTTCGATGCCGGCAGTGCACTACGCACGAATGGCAGGCGATCATCTTGGCGACGTGCTTGTGGATCACCTCGGCGTTCAGCGTGTCTTCGAAAGCGCTGTCCTGGCTGTTTCGCGTGCGAATCGTGCCCAGGTGGTTGCTGACTTCATAGAGAAGCGGCGTACCCACCCGGCCGAGGACTTTGACAATCATCGAGTCGGTGAGGTAGTCCTTGAGCTGCGCGTTGAGTTCGAGCAGCCCGTCCGGATCCGCAATCTCGAATCCGCTTCCGCCCGCCGCCGCGATGGCCTTGATGTTTTTGCTTCCCATCACGGCACCCATACCTCCGCGCCCGGCTGCGTTTTTCACTCCGGTCATAATGCAGGCAAACCGGACGAGATTTTCACCCGCCGGGCCTATGCAGATGGATTCGCTGGAAGGGCCGATATCCCTTCGGAGGGATGCCTGGACTTCGTTCACATCCATTCCCCAATAGTTTTTTGCATCTTCGACGGTGACTTCGCCGTTCTCGACTCTTACAAAGACAGGATTCTTTGCTTTGCCTTTAATTATTAGGCGGTCGATGCCGGAGTAACGAAGCTTCGGCGCGAAGAATCCACCGCAGTTGGCGTCCCCAAGCAGGTTGGATTCGGGTGATTTGGCCGTCACGTTGAAGCGGCTCGAGTTCGGGCAGCCGGTCCCGGTGAGCGCCCCGGTGCCGATGATAAGGATATTATCGGGAGATAGGGGATCGATCCCCGCAGGGAGCATCTTATGGAGATAGGCCATATTGATCCCTCGACCGCCGAGGTAGTTCCGTACCACATCTGGTGGAGTGTCTTCATATTGCACCCGGCCTTCGGGGAGGTCCACGAGCGCAGTGCGGGATCGCATTATTCCAATCGAGTCATTCATGCTCAACTCTTCTTGCGCTTCTTCACTTTCCCCCATCGCGTGTGGCTGTGATCTTTTTTATATTTGTCGATGAGGTCCATGGATGCGGGCCAGTCCACATTCCCTTGGATAACTTCGTCATGGTACTTGTACAGAAACTCCATGCCTTCGAGCTTTTGGTCGAAAAGCGCTTCGGCAATGTTCCCAATGTCCACTTTTTCGCGCATCAGATACTGGAATACACCCGCTCTGTTCGTGTCGTTCAGGAATGTTGCCGCAACCAGCCGGCCGCCCTTTACAACAAACCGCCTGTATGCGGGGCGCGCCGGTGCGTTCGAAACGTACACTTCTGCGTCTTTTGGCTTGTCGATCCGGCTCGCTCCCATCGTGATAATCGGCAGGCCAAATACATTGAGGGAGTTGATGTAGACCGGATCATATGGGGCTGAGATCTTGCCGGCCATGCGCAGACCGGCAATCCGGCCCTGGCGGTAGGCATTCACCCAATGGGCGTGTATCTCCACCCGACCTTCGATCCAGTTGGGATACTGGGTGACATCTCCGGCGGCGAAAACGTCGGAAACGCTGGTTTGCATGTCGGGTGATACTTTGATGCCGCGGTTCGTTTCGATTGTCGAACCATTGATGAGCGAGAAATCAGGTTTCATGCCCGTTGTTGTAACGAGGAAATCAAAGGCGATTTCATCCCCGCCGCTCGTGAGCGCTGCATAGGGATGCCCCGTACCGTTTACAGACCACACTTTCTTAACCGAAGTTCCGAGGTGTATCTCGATCCCGTTCTGTTCCAGCTTTTGTTTGGCGTACTTTGCCGCCTTTTCGTCTAGGATGAGCGGCAGCACCTTCCGCTTGAGCTCGATGGCAACGACGTCAACCTCTAGCTCTCTTAGAGATGTCATAGCCTGGAGGCCTATCAACCCAATACCGATGAGCAGTGCTTTCGCACCGGGCTTGCATCGAGGCTTGATGTGTTCTATGTCGTCTTGCCGGTAAAGCGTGAACGCCGGCACATCTTCGATACCGTTGATTCGAGGCATGGCGGGCTTGGAGCCGACCGCTATGAGGAGCTTCTTCCATTCAACAGTGCTTCCTGATTCGAGAAGGAGCCGCTTGCGCTCGGCATCGAGCCGCACAGCAGGATCGCCTGTGATAATTGAGATGTTTTTCTCCTCGAACCAGTTCTGCCCGCGCAGGTGAACCTCATCGAAGGCCCTCTCGCCTTTTAGCAGCTCGATAATGAGGGGGCGGCAGTAAGGAGCAACTTTTTCGCCGTTTATGAGCAGAAGCTCTCGCTTGGAATCGACTTCTCGAATGGCCTCCGCTGCGGTGATGCCGGCGATGCCGGCTCCGACAATGGCGTAATGCGTCTTGAGTTCTTTTGACACTCGCGTCTTCCTAGGGAAACATCCTGAGACGGGTACAGTCCGATTCTTTTATGAGATGTGGGCGGCAATCTACGAAGAATTGAAAAACAAGCCAAGCTCACAGAAGCGCTGAACGGAATGTGCATCCAGGGCTGCTTTTGAGAGCGAGACCGGCACTTGCATTGATTGCTCGAAGCCCCTGAGAATTGTTCGGTTAGCCTATCAGATAGGTCTGCGAATGTCAAGTTTGAGAGGACTGCAGGAGAATGAGGCGGCATCTATGGATTTGCCATAAAGAGAGACTTGCCGTTAAGAGCCGCCCGCAGTCGGCTTTTAAAGTCTGGCTCAGGGAGTGCTACGTTTAAACAGTCGTTGTCTTCGTGAATGCTGCGCCGATGGCTCCTTTCCGGCAATACTGGCTGGACATGAAGCCTGCGGAGTGTGTGGCTTGAATCACGAGTGCTTCGGGCAGCGCCGCTTCACATGAGCTGCTGATGTTCTCCAAAATGGTTTTCCGGGCGCTCTCCATCCCTGGATCTCCAGCAGACTCCAGGCCGGTGACGTTCGTTGGAACACCTTTTAGCACACCCACTTCAACTTTTCGAAGGGCCAGGCCATGATCGCCATCTGTTGCGATTTTCCATACCGTTTTGAGCGAGGCATCCATTGGTCCAGCGTAGTCCACGAGCCAGCCAATAGCGTCTTTCGCTTTGACCGGGTTCCCGTCCAGCAGGAGTGTGACCAGCTTTGGCCAGTGTTTGGAGTCTGCTTTTCGGAACGGCCAGTGGCATCCTTCCATGCCGGGGACGACGGGGAGAGTGACTTCCGGCATGCCCAAATCGGCGCCTTCTGCGGCGACCAAATAGTGGCAGTGCATGAGCAGCTCCAGCATCCCTCCTAAGCATCGCTTGCCGTTGACGAAACCGACGGAGATTTTGAATTCGTCGTTCAGCCGTCGGGCTGTTTTGGACCAGGTCTGGGCAATCTCGAGGCCTTTCGATTGGTCTTCCAGTGCGGGGAAGAAGTCGCTGGTATCTGCTCCGACCATTTGTGTGGACAGATGGAAATCTCCGGTGACGATGACGCGCTCGATACCTTCCGATTTCAGCCAATCGATGGCCCGGTTCAGCTCTGCGTTCACGTCGCTGTTATAACTTTCGCGGCCGAGCGTGATGACACCGACGTTTCCGTTGTGTTCGGCGTTCACATAGAGCTGCCGCCATGATGTACTCTCCATTTGTTCGAATGCATCGGGATGCCAGGCACTCTTTGCCGCCGCCGGATGCAGTGCGTGGTACTTCTTCACGATATCGTTTGCGGCTTCAGGACCAAAGTCCCGGATAACGGCAAGAATTCCCCGCCTGAACTGGGCGCACAGCTCGCCAATAATATTGATATGGGAAAGATGCGCGCGGTTTTCGTGCAGCATGAGGCCGGCCATTTGGAACATGGGTCCCAGGATCCAGGCGTTGAATTCCTCCTCGCCATCGGCTTGCATTGTCCAATTGACCAGGGGGCGGAAATGGTTCGGCGGATACCAGTTTTGGCCGCTTTCCTTCCGCTCGTCCAACTCGGGGGTGGGAGTGAACAAGTCGCCGTAATGCTTGCTGAGGTGGAACAAACAGGACCAGGTGAGGAAGTTGGCTCCCTTCGCTCCAATTGCATCATGGGCCCGGAATGGATTCGGCCCCAGCAGCTTCCGGATGTGCTTGTCCATTTTCCAGAAAGGCATGTTCGTGGCTCTGTGATACCTCAGGCCCGTGAGCGTCAGGCCGCAGAAAAGCACGTCGAGGACGAACGACCAATGATCGCTTACCGGAATGGGAATCAATCCCAAAGCCCAAAAGAGCTGGGTGATGGATGAGGGTTTGGACTCGACCACTTCCCAGATCTTGTTTATCTCGTGGGGAAATGCCGGGTGGGCGATGCCGACGCCGAGCTGGGACATTGGAAACCCGGATGTGACCGAGCGGATCTGTATATCCGGGAACTCGGCGCGAAAGATGTCATAGTGGGATTTTTTGATATCGAGAATTTCCGGAATCGCTTCCAGGAGAAAACGCGGATTGGCATCTTTGAGGCGGGATGGCAGGTGAGTACCATCATAGGAGAGCTGAACGATGCTCTCCATAATTCTATTGGCTCCTTCACGCCCGAACGCGGACACGAGACCTTGATACTGCCTGCCGATTCCGTCAGGAACGCCCGGAAAGTCCAGGGCTATAATGGGCACGCCAAACGGTTGAAGTCTCGAGCCGAGCTGCATGGTTTTGCCGGCTCCGACAATACCATTGGCGCCTGAGATGACCAAAGAACCGCGGTTGCCGGGTTCGCCAAAGACGCGATCCACCAAATCACTAGAGTCAGCCGGCAACTGTCCTTTTTCGAAAATATCCAAAACGGTTCCCAAACCCAGCGTCTCGAGTGTGGATGGTCTCATCGTCGTCGCCATCACTGACCACCCCCTTCCGTAACTTTCAATATGGCTGCAATACCGACATCTCCCGCGGCGCAGCCAAAAATAAGCACGTATCCGCCGCCGAGGGCCACCGCTTCTTCGAGCGCTTCGATCAGCACTCGGGTCAGCGTGGGGCCCTGGGGGTGGCCCCAAACCAGCGGGCAACCGGTGTTGTTCATGTTTCGCCAGTCGTAATCCATCACCTTGGAGAAGATGACATCGTTGACCGCAAATGGATTGTGATTTTTGGCAACGGCGATGTCCTTCATTTTGAGACCGGTCCGCTTCAACAGTTTTTGTACGGCCAATGTCGGAGCTTCTGGCATGAGACTCGGAAGTGCACGCACCTCCGTTTTGGCAACGAACTGGATATCGATTTCCGGGCGCGGGCTGAGCTCACGGGCTTTCTCTCGGGTGGTGACCAGCATGACGGCCATTCCATCCGAGGCATGCGTTTGCGTGCCACCGGTGACACAAGTGTCCAGCTCCCGCATGGCCCGCAAGGAATCCAGGGTTACCTTGCGCACGCCCAAATCGTCGTCGACTTTTCCCAGCATTCGGCCTTGGAGATTCAATATTTCTAATGGGAAGAGGACACGATCGAGGAATCCTGTTTTCCTTGCATTGAAGTACTGCTCGTAGCGGTGATGGGTGAGTTCATCCACTTCTCTGCGGTCGATTTTATATTTTCGCGCGGCGATGCCTGCGGTGGTGATCATTGCGTTGCCGGTTGCCGGATCGAATCCGAAGTTGTCCCAGACGTCACTGAGGGCGACGGTTCTTTCATATGAACGGCGTTCGGGAAAAACACCCACAGGGGAGTCGCTCGTCCGATCGAAGGTGAGCACGCCGACCACATCGTACGTACCGCCTTGGACTTCGTTGGCTCCCAAAATTGCGGCCTGCAGTCCGGTCGCGCACGCCTGCTCGATATGGTAACCGGGGAGGCGCTGTCCCAAGCAGCTGGACACCATAGGTGCAGTCCAGAACTTCCAGTGCCATGGAACGGTCGAGCCGATGATGAGGTACTCCAGCTCGTTCTTTGGAACCTTTCTCTTGCCAAGGATCCGGTTTGCCCCCTCTCCGGCAAACTGGCCGATGTTCACTTCGGCCAACGGCGACATTTGCCAGGCGGGAAAGTAGCTGCTTCCCCATGTTCCGTAGGGAATTCTTGCTCTCGGAAACATCGAGTCTCCGTTTTTCATTGGTAGCTCCTCGTGTTGGTCTGAAATTGTGGATCGAAAATTATTGAAAAGGTGGCTTCGCTCGCGGCCGGCCAGCGAGGCGCTGAGAACAATTCTTATAAATTCCTGGGCTCGGGAAATGATACGGTCACAAGTCACGCGATCGTTATCACAACTCCGGCTTCCCTATAGGGGGTTGACCGCTCTTCTCCTAGTTTGCCCTAATGTCATAGTTCATCATGATATGGAAGCCTCCCCTGGTCTTCAAGTCCCAAATGAGCTTTGGAGTGAGGAAAGGTGCGTAGGTTCGGATCTTGAACGGGGAACGCTGCGTATGGTTTAGCGAACTGCGGGGAATTCCATTGGGAAGGTTTGCAAAACTTCCAGACCGGGGGCCATCTGGAAGTTTCGATGACGGGGAGAAAACCCTGCCGGGAGCGTTCGTCACGATGACCGGCGACGCGTTTCTGTTGGCATTCGGGCAGCGGAAGGGTAAACTAGCATAGGAGACAGTCCATGGAAACCATTCTAGTCATCGACGACAATTCCCACTTCCGTAAGATCGCTGGCGGGTGTCTCGAGGAACACGGTTTAACACCCGTCTTAGCCGAGAACGGCCGTGAGGCGTTGAAAATCATCGAGCACCGTCCGCCGGATGCCGTCCTCACTGACCTGGACATGCCCGAAATGGACGGTTGGAGGCTCGTGGAACTCATGCGACGAGACTACCCGAGTGTGCCCGTGGTCCTGATGACCGATCAAGGGAACGAGCAAGCCGCCAGCGCCGCGCTGAAAGCCGGGGCAGCCAGCTACGTGCCTAAAAAAGATCTACGGACAAATCTGTGTGATGCGATGAGCGTCGTGGTAGCGGCCCTCGAAGCGAAACATCACAAAGTGCAGGTCCGCAGCTTTCTCCAGCAGACCGAGGCCCACTTCATTCTGGGCTACGAACGCAACGGGCCGACCGCGCTCGTCAGTCATCTCCAGGGCAATCTATCACGAATCGAACTCTGCGACGAAGCCGCGATCTTCCAGGTGAGCACCGCACTGACCGAGGCGCTCAACAACGCGATCGATCACGGCAACCTCGAGCTCGATTCCGAGCTGCGCGAGAGGAGCAAACAAGCGTACGCCGCACTGCGCGAGGAACGGATGCAACACCTCCCGTATCGCGATCAAAAGGTTTATGTGACCGAACGGTTCACTCCCCCTCAAGCTACCTACGTGATCCGCGATGAGGGCCCCGGCTTCGACCATTCCGCACTCCCTAACCCGAAAGAGCCGAAGAACCTTCTCAAGGCAAGCGGGCGTGGTGTGATGTTGATCCGGACGTTCATGGACGAGGTGACGTTCAACGACATCGGCAACGAGATCACGATGGTGAAGCGGTGTGAGAACAGTTGCTAATCCCCATCGCTCCCCTGCCAACTCGTTTTTGAATCGGCTGATCCACTGCGCGAATCAGACAAGCTGCACTCTGCAGGCTCTAAATGCGGACCGCTTTGTACGGTTCATCGAACTTTGATGAAATCGACGGGCACGGTTTCCGAGACGTTCAGACCTGGGAGGGAATCTTTTCAGCCAAGATGAGCTCAATTGCTGAAATACAGTGACTTGATCTTTCCCCAAGTGGATGACTCAAGTGCGACAGGGTAACAACCATCCGGTGGAGGCGGGCACCAACATTCTGCTGTGGCATTGATGATATCACTCCCTCCGACGATGGGAACGACCCGATAGTCGCAATCAAACGCTTCAACTTGTACGGTCATCACTAATAGTATTGTTCTCATCATAATTCCACTCCTGGATCTTCGCTGAGCGAGCTCTGGCTTTAGGCATAGCAGAAAGCAAACAAAAACGCAATGTATCCGATGAGTCGAATTGGCTGCCGGGAGATATGCCGCGGGACCGAATGGATAGACATATGAGTGGCGCACCGGCGTCCGTCCTGCCTTGGTCCGTGCTTCTGCGCTTCTCATTCAGTCCGCATCTGCAACGCAATATCGACCGCTGGCATTTATGCGGTTTTCGCTTGGCGACGCCGGATTATTAACAGCGTTCCTGCCGTAACCAGAAGAAGAACTAGAACAATCAAGCCCCATTGCGAAACCGTCGGGATATCCAGTGCAGGAACTAGAACGATATTGTCGAACGCTCCATGGTAGATCCAGATAGTTATTTGCGTCAGATCCGTGAAATTTCCCGAAGGTACCATTGTCTCGTAATTGTCAATGGTCCCATCTGATGTGACGGTATCGATAACCGTGCCTCCACCGGCTTTCGTACCCGTAAATATGATTTGCTGCGGAGGGATGGCAGATTCATTTCGTTATAATCGATCGAAACGAAGTCAAATTCAGCGCCGCCAATCAGCGTTACAGTAATGAGTCTTGGCGTTGAAGTTGGCAGCATGCCAAATCCAGGATTTCCGTGAAAAGAGGCGCTCGCATAGTATTTATCCGAGGAAGTTAAGTGAATGTTATCCTCTTCGATTGTTGGTCCAACGATCTGGTTCTGTACGAAGCCCTGAACGTCGAAAGTCATCTGAAACGCTGACGCAGTGCTCGACAGCAAAAACAGGGAGACAATACAGGCGAGTCCGCTTAAGCAACACATATTGCGCATGAAAAACCTCCCGATAACATTTTGTTTTTGAAACAGCAACCGAGGAAACAATTCCTAGTCCCTCTATTCGAGGGAGGACAATGATGAAGTGCTCTACCTCCCTTCACCCGTGCTTTTCTCGCAGGTTTAGGAAGGATAATGAGTGTATTGGATTTATACCAAGCTACCCCCGATGATCATACCACCAAATTAGATTAAATTGAATATTAATTCTCGGCGCTAATCGATCACGACCTGATCGGGGTGTAACTCGGCGCAGCCTGCCTTCAGATCTCAGGCTGAGTAAGTCGCCAGGAGATAAGGATTTGCTGCCAATCCATGCCTTCAGATTCGAACAAGGGAACATATGGTGAACCTCAAACGATTCCGATATTTTGCGCTTTGATGCTTGGGGACATTCTCGAGAATGCATCGATCGATGACCGATCCGGAATCGGACCTCCGGCTGGGGTGGATGGGGAGGATTTGCACGCCGACGCAATTGGGGAGCCGATTTGGTGCTATCCAGTTTGTTTTCTATGAAATAGGCGGTTATCCCTTGCCCGTTTCTGGCAGCATCTCAATTGCCCTTCGCTGCGAAGTCTATTGACTTCTATAAAAAGTGGTCATGCTGCGGTTGTTTTTTCGCTGAAAAGTGATAAATTATCGACGAGGGCTGTAACCGGAATCAGCTGGCCAAGGGCATTTTAATCATACATGCCGATTCGTAACTGGCCGTCGTGAAGAGGGCGGGGACGATTATCGTAAGGAATTGCCCGGCCCTCCGCTTGAAGAGCCCCTATCCCTCCACTGCCAGGTACGATCGCCGCTCAGCCTATTGTCTCTAGAGCAAGGAGGTCAGGATGAACAGAACGATGTTTGGGCTCATGTGTATTGCCGTCATCACCCTGTTGGCCTCGGTTTCAGTCGCAACCACACCAAAGGTGGCGGTGTACTTCGATGAGGCTTTGACGTTGCGAAGCGTGGACCATTCAGGTAAGGGTCTGCATACGCTCTGCATCGTGGCGGAAGGCTTCGATGCGCAACTGACGTCGATCGAGTACAAGATTGAATACCCGGCTGGCATGACGTGGATCAAGGATCTCGACGTGTCACCCCTCAAGATCGGCACGACAAAAGAGGGCATCACCCAAGCGTTTCCGAAGCCCCTCGACGGTTTCTCTCCCGTGGTGCTTGCCAGAGCGGTCGTGCGGTGGGATGCGGAGGAAGGTACGAGCGGAGAAGTGGCGGTCAAGCCCCACCCGACTTCCGGATTCGTTCGCGCCACGGCCGCGCCTGACTATCGCATCATAGAGGCGCAGGGTGAGACATCGTACGCACGCTTGACCGGTGGCTCTTCTTTGCGCGGGAGCGAGCCGGAGCTGTATGCCACGTACCCGAATCCGTTCAATCCCGTGACGAAGATCACCTATTGGCTCCCACAAAAGGCACACGTGCGCCTGACCGTCTACGACGTGGCCGGCCGACTGGTCGCAAGGCTGGTGGACGACGAGCGGGACAGTGGGGAACACACGGTTGGATGGCATGCCGATGACCTGCCGAGTGGCGTTTATTTCTGCCGGCTCGAGGTTGGCAACTTCTCCGAACAAAGAAAGGTGATGCTCCTCAAGTAGACCACGGCCCGCTCCGCGTGACCGATTTCAGCGGGAGTTGCTGTACCTATAGAGTCAGATCTTCTATTGATATCACATCGTTCACATCTTCTGACGTTCGGCAATTATCATACGGAGCCCACTGAAGGTCACTTCGAGAGTGAGTCTTGCCGTGGATGGGGCGTCTGACGCATGTCGGTCCAAACCACACGGGAGGAAGAAAAATGAAAACCTTGGTGAAGGTGAGTATGGCAGCCGTCATTGCCTTTCTCCTAATAAGCAATGCAACGGCTACCAGTTTTGGCCAGTGTCCGTGTATCGTGAACTGTCCTGCAGGCGATAACGCCGTCATGGCACCGGTCGGCGGATACAAGACCCCGGATCTTGACGGGAATGGCGCAGTCAATCTGGTTGATTTTGCTATGTTTGCTGCCGGTTTTGGGTCTCCGCCCAAGCCGTACACGTTCTGCATAGATTACAACTGCGACGGACTCGTTAATCTGGTGGATTTTGCAATTTTTGCGGCGCACTGGGGTCATATGGGTCCTATACCGGGATTCAACCAGCCGCCGGTGGACCACTACAAGACCTATGAGACCTTCGGGCCCACTATTACCGGACCCATTTACCTCAGGGATCAGTTCGGCGAGGAAATCATTACGTTCATGCAAATGACGAAATTTGCAACTCCGGTATCGAAGAACGACCAGGCATTTTGTGATTCGCTCGCTCACCTGACGTGGTGGGAATTCGGGTATCCGGAACCCGTGAGGCAAGTAAATGTACAGGACCAGTTCGGTTTCCATGATCTGGTGCTGGGGGACGCGATATATCTGCTTGTCCCGGCCCTGAAGAATCCCACGCCCGCTGATACGCTCCCCGAGCTGAACCACTACAAATGCTACTTTGCTCAGGGTGAGACACTGAACGTCCAGGTCAGGCTCGTTGATCAGTTTGATCAAACAACAGTGGTCGTGCTAGAACCGGCGTTTTTCTGCAATCCATGTGAGAAGGAAACCCCGGACGGTGTCAAGCATCCCATTGTTGATCCCTTGGCTCATCTGACCGTCTACTATGTCCTGAATACAGTGTCCTACAACATGGAGGCATTCGTAAGAGATCAGTTCATCGAGGAGTGGATTGTCCTCTATGACAACCTCTACCTGTGTCTGCCGACACTGAAGAATGAGGTGATCGGGGGGCCTGACCAATAGGATCGGCAGCACCAAATCACGGGGCGGCACGATGCACGCAGATCTCCCGATGCGAACGAGGCCAGCAAGAAAGGCCGGTCCCAAGGGACCGGCCTTTTTATCGCGTGACTGGGTTCAGCGGTGTGTGGAATTCCAGCATGCGGAGCTCCTCAAGCCTACTTGAGAAGCACCATCTTTTTCGTTTGAGTCGAGCTGGAGGCATCGAGCCGGTAGAAATACACGCCGCTTGCCACGAGATCTCCGTGTGAATCCGTGCCATCCCATGTCGCGGTAAAACGGCCCGCAGGCAAGGGACGGTCAACCAACACGCGTATCATTTTTCCAGTGACATCGAAGATGGCGAGCCTTGCGTGTGTCGCAGACGGTATCTCGTACGCAATGGTTGTCACAGGCTTGAACGGATTGGGCCAATTCTGCTCGAGGAGCACTGTGGGCGGCACTTTCTTCTTTTCAACCGCGGATAACGAGGACACGGTGAGCTGTATGGGTATGACCACGGGTGCATTGGCCGCGTTACCTTCTATCTGAACGGAACCGGCGTACGTACTGTCCTTCAGTGACGAAGCGCATATCACCACATCGAAAACCTCTGTCCCTGCCGTCACACTGCCATGGTTGGCGCTCGTCGCAAGCCACTCGATTGGGTTACCATCCCAGAAAAAAATCTCATCCCACCATGCTTCACCACCGAGTTCATAATTGAAGAGATGCACTTCGTCGAAGTTCTCTACCAGTGGCCAATCCTCGAAGTACACACCGCTCTGCTTCAGAATGTTGTTGATGTACCAGTCGAGCCTTTGCGTCGTGAAGTTAATGTTGGCCAGGCTAATCTGGTACCAACGATCCGCATCGTAGGGAAACGAAAAACAATCGCCCATGCCGTTATTGTTCAAGCAGAATGTAGCCCAAGAGGTCATGATGAACTTTATTGCCATTCGTCCCTCAGTGTCGAGAATGACGAAGTAACCATCGCTTATTATTCTGCTCGCTGAACGTACCCAGAAGCTGATGTAATTCGGCTGGAGGCTCCCGATCTTTCGGTAGATGCCATCGAACCAACCTTGAGACGATCCATATTCGTGGTAACTCCACGTCGTCCCGTTGGCAGCAACATCCGTCGTGACCTCTTTCGTGCCTGATCCGCCGGAATCCGTCCATTCAGCGAAGTCGCCGTCCTCGAAATCGTCCGAGAAAATGGGTGGTTCGAGGAAAGTCGGCGATCCGGACCAAAATATTTCGTAATCCACCACGCATTCGGCGGGATTTGTGATCTGGATCGACACCGTCGTTGACTCTCCAGGGGCGAGCGTCACATCGATCGAGCTCGGTGAGACGGAGAGATCAGGAAGGCCCACTTGCAGATCCTCACCAAACCATTCGAAAACCTGAAAGCCAAAGCGTCGGTTGTCTGCATGTAGAATTTCGTAATTCGCAAAGAAACGGTCGCCGAGTGCAATGATGCGGGTATCTCCCAATTGGGACGCGCCAATGATGTGTTTCAAACCGAGATCCCAGGCGAGCACTGTTGCTGGAGAAGTGATGGAAAGTGTTGTCGAAGGTGAATCAATGCGGAATGCATCGATGCCCTCCGTTGTGGGGTGCGTTCCAATGAACACGGATACACCGGCCGTACCATCGGTGGTCCGAAACGTGATGCCCGTCCCGTCACTCGCAACCTGATCGAGGAGGTTCTCGAATTCAACGGCCGTTAAGTCATCGTCTGCAGCCATGAGCACGCGACCGCCATTTTCGATCCAGTTGGAAATCGTAGAAAGGACGTCACCGGAAAATGGCTGGGTCATCGCTGTGAGCCACAAGACGTCGATGTCGCTCAGAACGGTGTCATCGATGGACTGAGTGTTCTCGGTAACAATCGCTCCTTCGCTCGTAAGATCGGCAATGAAGGTCGACCATTCGCTGAGATCCTGGCCGCGAGATCCATCGAACAGAACGCGGAGGCCGAAGAGCTTACCGCAATTCACGGTTGTGATGGATCGCTCCTCCACGTCCACCGTCGAGGAAACATAGAATGCATCACCGGCATCAGCTAGGAGTAGGATGCAAATAGACACGAAGAAAATGGCAATTGCTGTCCTATAGCGCAGCATAGTGAACACCCCCTGCCTGTGGTGTATGTTAGCATTCTTGCCATGCAACTTCTTGCCCATTCGGGTGGCCTCCGGAAGCCATCTTCATTTTCAACTTCTACACGTGTTCGATGTCGGTATGCTCTGAAATCTCGGAATTTATAGTACACAGATCGGTTATCGAAAGGTCGTGAACGTCTTTGTTTCCTGTGAGCCTGGCAAAGTCCTTGAGCTCTTCTGTGGAAACCCGGAGGAAATTCTCCAGTCTTCTGGCGGATTCATTGATGTCGAGCCTTGCCCTGAGACCTGGATCCTGAGTGGTGATGCCGACAGGACATTTACCCGTGTGACAGATGCGATATTGTTGACATCCGCACGCCATTAGCGCCGACGTGCCGATGGCGATGGCATCTGCGCCCAGCGCCAGAGCTTTTGCGAAATCCGGGGAGACCCGCAGTCCGCCAGTAATCAGCAGCGATACATTGCCGGCGCCTTTCTCATCCAGGAACTTTCTGGCGCGGTGGAGAGCGAAAATCGTTGGAACCGAAGTAGCGCTCTTGATGAACTTTGGTGCTGCCCCGGTAGCGCCCGGTTTTCCGTCAATGGTGATGAAGTCGGGTCCAGCGTGAAGGGCAACTTCCAAATCCGCTTCGATATGTCCACCGGCAATCTTGATACCAATTGGCTTGCCGCTGGATTTTTCCCGAAGCCATTGGACTTTTTTCTTCAGGTCATCCTTATTGGCGATGTCATCAAAGCGAGAAGGGCTGGTGATGTCGGTTCCTTCAGGGAAACCGCGGATTTCGGCGATTTCTTTTGTGACTTTATTCGCAGGCAAGTGGCCGCCCATGCCGGGTTTTGCGGACTGGCCGATTTTGATTTCGATCGCATCAATGGCTCTTAGATAATCGTCGGTGACACTATATCGGTTGGGTACATATTCGAAGATATATTTGTGTGCGCTCTCCAAGGATTCCTTGAGAATTCCGCCTTCTCCAGAGCACATCGCAGTGCGTGCGGCCGCGCTGCCTTTTGCCAGCGCCAGCTTGATCTCTCTTGATAATGCTCCAAAAGACATGTGTGTGATATAGATAGGCGTTTCTATCACTAAAGGACGCTTTGCATTGTGCCCTACGACCGTCCTCGTGTTTACGGGTTCTGTCTTGTTCAGTGGGAAGCGGGCAAGCTGTGCGCCTTTTATCAATATGTCATTCCATGAAACGACGGGTGTCTTCGATCTCATCGGCTCGATGATGGACTCACCGGTTGCCGCCATTCGATGGATGTCTGCCATGAGCGTTTCGGTATCATCGGTGGCTCTCGCCCATTGTCCGAGATACTCGCTAGGTGAGCCTTCGGGCGCTCCTGGCCCCGGAGCTTGAGCACCCGCGGATTGCTCAGCCGGGATGAACTCGGACTTGAGGGCACCGCAAATAGGGCACTCCCAATCCTCCGGCAATTCATCCCATCCTGTGCCTTCTTTTTTTTCATCATATAGATAACCGCACACCCCGCACTCCCAAACCCTTGCAGATGGATGGGCCATGGTTAAGATCTCCTTTACCAACGAGATTGCTTCAGCGCTTCGATATCGGCCTGACAAGGCGGTTCGCCACCACCCGTCCGGCGGCCATATACGGTCACTCCGTCGGTAGCTGCACGAGACGGTTTAGTGCTCAAACAGCCGCCGGCGCCTCTATTATTAAGGGCAGATAAAAAGGCCTGACTATACCTGGACGAACTTATCGCCTTTCGCACCGCACGCAGGACATGAATCCGGAGGGTTCCCGAATTCGATATGCCCGCATACCGGACATAGATAAAACTGTGTCTCTGCTAAGTCTTCACCGCGCTGTGCGGCCTCAAGTGCGTGTTTGTACAGCTTCGCATGGGTCGCTTTGGCCTTGACCGCGTATCCAAACATGCGCTTGGCCTTGTGACCATCAGCTTCGGCCTGCTCGATCATCGGCGGGTACATGTCGGTGTACTCATAGGTCTCTCCGTCAATGGCCGCCTGCAGATTTTCCGCTGTTGAGCCAATTGCTCCCATAGCGTTCAGATGCCCCTCCGCGTGAATCCTCTCCGCCTCGGCCGTCGTACGAAACAGACGGGCGATATTGGGCAGCCCGTCTTGCTCGGCCTTCTTTGCAAACATCATATACTTGCGGTACGCCTGGCTCTCTCCTGCGAATGCTTCTTTCAAGTTGTCCCTCGTGGCCATTTAGTAACTCCTTTCGCTTACGAACAGATTTTTCCAGATGCAAATGCATTCTTGCTGGGGGGAATGATACAACAAATGCATTGAGTTTTGAATCTCTGCGTGCCCGGCGGTGGCAATCCGTTACCAGAGTCGGGGATGAAGGCACCCTGGCAACTGCCGATCGGTACCAGAGTCGTGGACGACAGCACCCTGGCAAACTGCCGATCGGTACCGGAATCAAGAGTGTGGACATCCTGGCACGCTTCTAATAGACGATCAGCCGTTTGGCCTCCAGACCTCAGGCTCTTGCCGGGGACATGCAGCACGAAGGCCATACCCGGCCTCTCGCAAAAATGAGTGCCGCACCTATGGAGTTGGATCGGATTTTGCACCCCCGATCGAAGAATCCCATATGGAGCTTTGCGATTGCAGATTAACTGGGGCACTCAAACACTCTTCGCGGGAGGGATTGGCATGAAACAAGTTACAGCAGTGTTGGTCTTCTTCGCCCTGAGTTCGCTGGCGCTCTCCGGTGCGTATGCCCAGGCTGACCTTGCCCTCAAAGGGGTAGGATTCAGGATCGGGTTGGTCGATCCGGAAGATGTGGATGCGACCATCTCATTTGGCTTTTTTGCGGACCTGGGTCACGTGAGTTCGAATGTCGCACTGGAGACGTATTTCGATTTCTGGACGAAGTCCGAAGATGTACTTGGAGGTGGTGAGGTATCGGCTCGCGATTTCGTCATTGGTGCGAAGGCCAAGTATATTTTCCCAGTGTCAAACCCGAGAATTCGGCCGTTCGCCGGCGGCGGCCTCGGGTTTCATGTATTCACAGCCGGAGTGGATATACCGGCCATTGATTATGGCGGTGGTTTCATCGCGCCGGCCGTTTCGGAAGATGATACGGAAATAAAAGTTGGGTTGGACATGGGAGGAGGGATTGCATTCGACATCAATCCGGGCATGGCGATGCTGACGGAAGCATGGTACACGGTGGTTAGTGACATCAGCCAGCTCTCCGTCAAGGTAGGCATGATGTTCAGATTGGGAAGTTAGACAAACGATAAAGATTCATTGTCGGGGCTCCACCCTGGTGGAGCCCTTTTTGCATTACCTTGGTTTCTCCCAGCTTCATTCTTTAGTAATTACTTTGGTTTATTATAAAAGTAAAGCGTGGTGGAAAGCTGGAGCGAGAGCCAGCTCTAGACCTGCGGCAAGCGCGTCTGAGCCAACCATGTTCTCGACAAGGAGCGCTTACATTCGTATCTCGGTCGGCCCGAATACGGATGGTTCGAGTCTCAATAGCGATCGCCGGCGCACTTTTACTTTATCCAAAAGCTACCGGCGATCGTGCTCGGAAAGGAGGAAGTGGTTTCCGAGCGGTGGCGAACTAGTTTCGCAGGTCCAAGGCAGAATCAGCGGGAAAATTTAGCCGAGAAATACCGGGCTCACCGAACCCGATGTGTAAGGCATTGACTAGCTTAGAATCTCCTCGACCTCTGCCTTGTCAACATCGGTTACATAAGGGATTCCACTGATATCCGCTGCCTTGTGAGTTAGAGCCGCTATGTCGTCTCTCGAAATGTGCTCGATAGAAAACTTCCGGCTTCCTGCCATGAGCTGCCGCAGCCCCTGCGCGAGACGCTCATAGTAGGTATACAATCCGATTGCGCCTGTTGGAAGCCTTTCGAATTCCTCGTTTCCAAGCTCTCTGCGCAGCGCACCTGCGGTTACAAAGATTTCGTCCTTCGTATTTCCGAAACGTTCGACATAGACGGGAAGCTGATGTTCATCGATAGCCCGGCCAATTGTCTTGCCGACCATCGCTGCGGCGATGGGGCCTCGCGCCATGCCGATGAGCTTTACAAATGGGGCACCGATGGCCAGTCCCTTGAATATTTGGTCTTCGAACGTAAATCCACCGGCAAGGGCGAGCGCTGGCACGTGCTCGCCTCTATCAGAGATGCGCTTGGTGTATTGATACAGAAGCGAATGCAGTTCTACGGGAGGCACTCCCCACTCGTTCATCATCCGCCACGGGCTCATACCGGTTCCTCCTCCAGCGCCGTCGACAGTGAGAAGGTCTATTTTGTATTTGGAACAGAACTTCACGGCCCTGGCCAAATCAGCCGGTCTATACGCTCCAGTTTTCAAAAAAATGTATTTGGCTCCGGCTTTACGGAGTTCTCCGACGCGTTGGGCAAATGATTCTTCGGTGACCATGCCAACCCTCGAGTGCCGCTCGAACTCTCTGAACACGCCTCGCTTAAAGTCCTCGACAACGTTTGGATTGGTAGGATTTGGCAGGACGACGTATCCGCGCTTGTAGAGCATTTGCGCTTTTTCCAAATTCCGGATTTTGACTTCGCCGCCGATGTTTTTTGCGCCCTGGCCCCATTTGAGTTCGACGCATTCAACTCCTAGTTTCTCGATCGCATACTCTTGGACTCCCAATCGTGTGTCTTCGATGTTTGCCTGGACGATCGTGGCGCCGTAGTTGTCTCTTTGGAAGTCCTTGAACAGATTTACCCGCTTTTTGAGATCAACGGTATCGACTACTCGTCCGTTTTCGATCTTGGCCTCGGGGTCCATTCCAACGACGTTTTCGCCGATCGTAAGGCCCGTTCCGGCTATTGCGGTGCCAATTGCCAGACCCTCCCAGTTATTTTTCGCGATGTCCGTGGACCCGATGCCCGGTATGATCCAGGGATACTTGAACCTTAGTCCGCCGTCATGGCCAAAAGTAACCTCGAGATTCACGTTCGGAAAGACAGCCTTGTCACTGTCTTGCTCGATACCGTGCGCCCCTACTGAAGTCCCCATGATGCTGAAATGAGAATAGTCAATGGGAAAATCTTTTTCGGCGGCCGACGTGATGACTCCGAATGGCTGCGGGTAGATCACTTCGTGTCCCCGGTATGCCGACTTGCCGATCTCGCACATACCAATGCAGCCGTCAACGCATGTTACGCACATGCCGGAGATCGGCACTATGGAATCCTCTGTTCTGTTTTTCGTAAGGGTTGCAGCCGATGTGTTTACTCTAGAAAACGACATTTTTTCTTCTCCTCCTCTTCCGTTTCATCAGTCCTTATGTATTTCACATGCCACACAAGGATCCATATAGCACATCAGGTCATCGAAATTTTCCATCTCCACACACGGTGACATAAGATTCGCACAGCCGCCGCAGACAGCTCTCTCTGGCTCGCTGTACGTGCATCTGAGCTGGCAGGCCGGGCAAATATACATGCAACCGCCGCACAATCGGCAAACGTCTGATTTGATATCAAACGGCGTACCGATGCTCCGGGCCTGGCCACGCCCGCGAAAGCCAATGGCTTTGGCCATCATCTGCTCCTCGCACATCCTCACGCAGCGGCCACAAAGTATGCAGTCCTCGTGCTCCTGCCGGAATCGTTGAATGCGAATACCATGCGCAGATGCAAGATCCTGAATGGTCCTCGATTGCGGACACGAGGCAAGCAGGAGTTCCAGAATCATCCTGCGAGCCCTTAAAACGCGCGATGATGCGGTACGTATCTTCAAACCCTCTTGCACTGGGTAAGTGCATGATGAGACTAATTTGGCATTCTCGCCTTCCCCGATCTCTACGACGCATAGCCGGCAAGCACCGTAAGGAGAGAGACCTTCCATGTGACAAAGCGTTGGAATCGGAAAACCGAGAAACTTCGCCGCATCAAGTAAGGTAGCGCCTTCTTCCAGCGAGACTTTTAAACCATTTAGGTGCAATGTAACCATCATCAGTCTCCTCCGCTTATAGCAGCCCCGGCCAGAGTTTCTATTTCCTTGGGTTGCGTGTAATCCAAATCACACCGCAGGCAACGGCGTGCCTCACAGGTTGCCTCGTCTGCCGAGAGTGCCACCTCCACCTCAGTGAAATCTAGTTTGCGCGGTTCTACCGGGGCTCTACGCGTTACTATTCGGCTAATGGCCTCGGCTTCTTCTGCCTCCACCTGGACCGGTTCGAGATAGACCTTCGGCAGCTGCGGCTCTTCCGGTTGCGCCATTTCTTCCCCTCGTATATAACGGTCGATCATCGTTGCCGCTCTCTTGCCGTCCGCAATGGCATCGACCACAGTATTGGGCCCGGTGACGACGTCCCCTGCGGCAAACACCCCAGGCCGACTGGTCAACAGAGTGGCTGAATCAACTCGTACGGTGTTGGATCTGGTCGTCTCAATCTGGCTTAATGAGTCAGCCCCGATCGCATCAATTCCCGGGTCCTCTCCTATCGCAACGATCAACGTGTCGATTTCGATCACATGCTCGGTGCCAGCTATCGGAATCGGCCGACGCCGCCCGCTTTCATCAAAGTCGCCCAGCTCGTTTCGGATAAGTTCAAGGGCTTTGAGACGCCCGCCTTCAGCAATGATTCTGGTTGGAGCAACCAGCGTATTAATCTGAATGCCATCCCGATCTGCAGCTTCAATCTCTTCGAGAAATGCCGGCATTTCATCCCGGGTTCGGCGGTATAGGATGGTGACACTTTCCACATCTCTCTGGCGGAGCGCCGTGCGCGCGGCGTCAATAGCTGAGTTCCCGCCGCCAATGATGCCAACCCGCCCTTGAGCGAGTTCTCTGCCTTCCACATTGAATGACTTGAGAAATTCGATTGATGGATAGATTCCCTGCGCATCCTCGTTTTCAAGCCGGAGCGGACGGCTTTTGTGCGCACCCAGCGCCAGCAGCACCGCTTGGTAGCCGTCTTCAAATAGACCATCAACCGTTAGGTTGCGGCCGAGAACGGTATTGCACTTGATGGTGATATTCTCGTCCAGGAGAGAATCGATTTCCTTTTTAATGACTTCCTGAGGCAGGCGGTATGACGGGATTGCACAGCTAAGCATGCCTCCTGGCTCGCACTCCGCTTCGAAGACGGTTACCTTATAGCCGCGCAAGGAAAGGCAGTGAGCAGCGGTGAGACCGGCGGGACCCGACCCTACAATAGCGACAAGCGGAGGCTCTCCATCTTTCCAAGCAGTTCTCTTCGGGGTGTATACCGAAGGGTCGATACGATCCGTAATAAAACGCTTGAGAGCTCGAATAGCCACAGAGCTATCTCCACTGGTGCCAGCGCGGCACCTTTCCTCGCATGGATGATGACAAACCCGCGCGCACACCGATGGGAAGGGATTGGCCTCACGGATGACTTGATAGGCGTCTTCATACTCACCCCGCGCAATATGCGCAACGTAGCGCCAGGCTTCGGTACCCAGCGGACAGGCGGCCTGGCAGGGAGCTCCCACCAGCTCTTTGCACACGAATGCATTGCATTTCTTGTTTTTGATATGCTGTTCGTACTCTTCTCGAAAATAGCTTAAAGTGCTGAGAACCGGATTGGGGGCTGAATGCCCGAGGCCACACATGGTGGTGTCTTTCACGACCAGCGCGAGTTCCTCGAGTAGGTCGAGGTCTTCCAGTTCAGCTTGGCCTTTCGTAATGGCATCGAGGATTTCGTACATCCGCTGTGTTCCCTTGCGGCAGGTAAAGCACTTGCCGCATGACTCATCTTTCAAGAAATTCATGAAGTATTTAGCGACATCAACCATGCAGGTGTTTTCGTCCATCACAATCATGCCGCCTGAGCCCATAATAGATCCAACCTCTGCCAAGCTTTCATAGTCTATGGGCAGATCGAACCTGCTGGCTGGAATACAACCCCCCGAGGGCCCCCCTGTCTGAACAGCCTTGATCTTCCTTTTGTCGACAGGCCCACCACCTATACCGTATACGACCTCGCTGATTTTGGTGCCGAGCGGCACTTCTACCAGGCCCGTGTTTCTGATTTTTCCGACCAAAGAAAAAATCTTCGTCCCTCTATTACCGGGAACTCCAACCTTGGCGTATCCTTCGCCTCCTCTGTTTATAATCACCGGTATATTGGCCAGTGTCTCAACGTTATTTATGCAAGTGGGACAACCCCAAAGACCCCTTTCGATAGGATAAGGTGGTCGCTGTCTCGGCTCACCCATTCGCCCCTCTATCGAGCTAATCAAAGCTGTCTCTTCGCCGCAGACGAAAGCCCCGGCGCCACGGACTATCTCGATATCGAAGTCAATACCAGTTCCTAGAATATCCATACCTAAAAGACCTAGATCGCGTGCTTGCCTGAGCCCGATGAGCGTGTGTTTGATCGCCAGGGGATATTCGCTACGGACATAGATGAACCCCCGCGTAGCGCCGATTGCAACGCCCGCAATTAGCATCCCTTCGATAATCGCATGAGGATTGCCTTCAAGAAGGCTGCGATCCATGTATGCACCTGGATCGCCTTCATCAGCATTGCAGACTATATATTTCTGTTGAAACCCGTTGCCCGCAGCTCGGGCCAATTCCCACTTTTTACCGGTTGGGAAACCGGCGCCCCCACGCCCCCTTAGTTCGGATTTCTTTACTTCATTGATAATCCATTCTGGATCAGGATTTGACAGTGCTTTTTCCAGAGCGGCATATCCTCCCTGCTCCAAATATTCCATGATCCTTATAGGATCCAATTTCTGGTTATCGCCCAGAATGGTACGCGTTTGCTTACTAAAAAACGGGATGTCACTCTGACAATGACAACCTCTTTGCTCGCTTGCATCTTTGTAGATCAGTTCTCCATCTACATACCCGCCCATTGCGGCATCGATTACCCGGGGGACATCTTCCATTCTCAGCTTGGGGTAAAGATGTTGTCCGGGGTGCACCACGATAAATGGGTCCATCTCGCAGAAGCCTTGACAACCAGTAATTCTGAGGTTCAACTTCTCTTGCAAACCGCGCTCTAGAATGCATCGTTTGATTATTCTTATAACATCATTGGAGCCGCTGGCTTGCCCACCTGTCCCGGCGCATATGACCAGAGTAGGCCTGTCTTGCTGAACTTCCTTCTCTCTCAGAATACGACCGCGAAATTCAGCGAGTTCGTTGATGGATGAGAGCTTGTACATGTAAACATCTTCCTTTGCAAGTCTTTGGCAAAAAATCAGCCGATGGTAGTACCAATGAGGTCCAACATATGACCTTTGCAACCTCGGCGGGCGCAGATCTGGACCACGCCGCCCCCTCGAACGATCATCGGCACCATCGGTGCTCCACACTCGCCGCATTTAGCGCCGCCAATCAACTCGGCGTGACAATGCGGACAAAAGATATGAGCAACCGCATCCGTTGGAATCTCGTACTCGGAGGCTACGTTGTAGCTGCCATACAGGCTGGAGAGCGCTAACCAGCCATGCTTGTGTCCGAAGGATACAGTGACTCGTATTGACGGATGACCGTCGATCGGGTGGCGGGGGTCCATGAGGCTGTGATTGCAGCGAGCACAACTCACCTCAACAGGAAACACCCGCTGGTCCGTATCGATTTCCACATGATCGAGGCCAACGCGAGTTTTCTCGATGATTCCAGGAACACCTGAGGTTTTCATTTTCGGAAAATAATGACCGTCTACTACGGCGACGGGTCCCAGAGCACAAGCACCGAGGCAATTAACCGTTTCCAAAGTAAATTCTTTGTCATGAGTCGTCTCGCCTGCTTTAATGCTCAGATTTTTTTCGAATCCTCGGGCGACTGTCGGTCCTCCCCGAACGTGGCAAGCAGTTCCTAGGCATACGGATATCAGGTGCTTCCCGCGGGGCTGGAGGCTAAAGGCCTTGTAGAAGGTGGCGACAGCATACACGTCGACTAGGGAGCGCTTGGTCTTTTCTGCTACCATGCGCAATGCATCTTCAGATAGATAGCCTTGTTTTGCCTGTATGTCCTCAAGAATCGAGATCAGTCCGCTCCGACTACCGTCGTTCTTCTTCAAGATACTCTGCACTATCTCTTTCTTCATGATTTGAATCCTCTGATTGAAATTTGTTCCGGTTCCCCGATCATCGCGGGCGCCAAACGATAACTACTTGTACTCTTCACAATGCCAGATGCCGCCTTCAGGTTTTGGAAACATGCAGGCATCCCTGTTTTCGCAGTTCACGCAGAGACCTTTTAATGGCTCAGCGGCTGATCTTTCACCTTCCGCTTCGGTCCAGGCTGTTGGAATGACCACTCCCGCTACTCGGGTCCCGGCTTTCCCATCTGGGACATAGTCGTCGAACATCTCACAAAACAAAGCATCAAAACCGCGCCTCTTCCGGTAGAAACAGGTATGGGCATTATTACAAGTCGAGCAAAGACCTGGAGACTTGGTTTCGACAATGAGGGCCATGGAGATCTCCTCCTTCGCACTTCCGCGTTCGGCATATTCGTAGTTAGAGGGCATGTTGACCCCCCGCTCAAGAAAGCCAAAGCGTCATCAGGGTTGAGTGGATATTGCGATCACTTTTGCCGATCCAGCAATCGAATTATTGACTCGCCCTTTCACCCTATTCGTCTTCTTACCTCCAAGCACAAGGCAAGACCTATACCAGGATGTGGGTAATAAATCTCCGGCAACTGTTACGCGAGAAGCAGGTGCCGGCCAGCTGCTAACTCTTTGATAATATCAAGGATGGGGAGAGTGAATTCTCTAGCGAAGGCCCCGGAGATAATCATGACCGGTCATATCATGAAGAGTTGAACGGGGAAATTTGAACCACTGGGGAGAAATTCCTCAAATTCTTATTCGGGTACTCAGGGACTCTCGATATTCTTGAGTCTATCCCGAAGCGTCTTTCGATCAATGCCGAGTATTTGGGCTGCTTTTGTCTTGTTGCCCTTCACACTCGCGAGCACGTTCTTGATGTATTCTGCTTCGACTTCGGCAAGCGTTCGGTTGAAACCTCGCTCACGACTTACAGAAAAACGCATGAAAGGCGGAAGATCCGGGACCTCGATGATCGGTCCATCTTTCATGACGACGAGACGTTGCATAAGATTTTCCAGTTCGCGAACGTTTCCGGGCCATGAATAATTCTTTAGGACTTCAAGCACAGCACTGGAGAATTCGGGAACTGGTTTGTCTGCTTCTCTAGCGAATTTGGAGACGAAGTGGTTTGCCAAAAGGAGAACGTCAGCACCTCGTTCTCTAAGCGGAGGGACATTGATCGTAATGACGCTCAAACGGAAGTAAAGGTCCTCGCGAAAAGATCCCTTTTCGACTAGTGAATGGAGGTTTTTATTGGTGGCAGTTAGGATGCGAACATCGACTTTGGTGGGACG
This sequence comes from Candidatus Latescibacterota bacterium, assembly GCA_011772205.1. Classification (GTDB taxonomy): domain Bacteria; phylum Krumholzibacteriota; class Krumholzibacteriia; order WVZY01; family WVZY01; genus WVZY01. The sequence continues at coordinate 33,043 of WVZY01000023.1, read as the reverse complement.
AGTGGCACCGAGCATGTAGACTTCCTTATCCTGCAGCACCCGCAGAAGTTTCACTTGCGTCGAACCGCTCGTCTCGCTGATCTCATCTAGAAATATGCTTCCACCATCCGCTGTCTGAAAGAAACCCGCGCGTGAAGCCGCCGCTCCTGTGAAGGCACCTTTAACGTGGCCGAAAAGTTCGCTTTCAACGAGTTCACCGGGGATACCGCCGCAGTTAATCGGTACGAACGGCGCTGAGCTTCTCGCACCGCTGTAGTGGATGGCCCGGCCTACCAACTCTTTCCCAGTCCCACTTTCACCCGAGATGAGTACTGTGGCTGATGTTGTCGCTGCTTTTTCGATTGCAAGGAATACCTCCTGCATGGCTTGAGATTTTCCGAGAATACCGTGCACCGATGAAGCTCTATGGTCAGGTCGCTCTTGCGCTAGCCGTCGGGCATGAAGCTTTCCAAGCACCCTGTCAACAGCAGCAGCCAGCTCCTCGTCTGTAAACGGCTTGGACAGATACTCATCGGCGCCGGTTTTGACCGCTTCTACGGCACCGCCTATGGTCGCATATCCGGTGATCATCATGACTTCGGTATCAGTGAGGTTTTCGCGGACGTGACGAACCAGATCGAGCCCGCTGATCTTGGGCATTTTCAGATCAGTAATCACCAGATCCACTCGTATCTTCTCTAGAAGCTCAATTGCTTCGGCAACTCCCGGCGCCGCATACACCTTATATCCCGAGGAGGAAAGATTGCGCTGCAACACTTCCAGGGTGTCAGGGGCGTCGTCAACAACGAGTATAGAAGCTTTATTCTTTTGCACTTTCATTCCCTTCCTCCTCTTTTTGCTTCTCGGGGTGGGTTGAGGGAAGATGAACCTCGAAACAGGAGCCCTTTCCCAACGTGCTCTCAACGCTGATGGAGCCGCCGTGGGAATCTACTATCCCGTGCACAACGGCCAGTCCAAGACCCGTTCCCTCATCGACATCCTTTGTTGTAAAGAATGGGGTGAAGATATGCTTGAGCATTTTTTCATCCATACCCGCCCCCGTATCCTGCACTATCAATGCAACATCTGCACCGTGCTTTGCGGTGCGGACAGTAATGCGTCCGCCATCGGGGGTTGCCTGAACTGCATTGACGACCAGGTTGATCAGCACCTGGTATAGTTGGCCGGCGTCGGCGGTGATATCGGGAAGATCTGGGTCCAGGTCTCTCAGCAGCGTGATCCCAGCTTTTGCGCATCGCGATTCCACAAAGTACAACCCATCGTATACGATATCGTTGAGATTGATTCGATCTTTACGCGACGGCTCCTGGCGTGCAAAGAGTTTGAGCTTATTAATGATTTCCCTAGCATGCAGCGATGCTTTGACAATCTTCTCGTTGTCCAGACGCGCTTGCTCCGGCAATTCTGGGATCTTCGCGGCCAGCTGGGCGCGTCCGAGGATACTTGCCAGCGGTTCGTTCAGCTCATGAACTACACCAGCTGCCAGCTGGCCGATCGTAGCCAACCGGTCGGCATGGCGCAACTGTTCTTGGAGGACGGTCTTTTCCTCTTCTTTCTGCATGGTCTCTATGATTAGCGACAATTCTCTGCCTATAGCATCGATCAAATGGCGTTCCTCTTTCAGAAAAGGGCCCTCATCGAGCTCAGGCATTTTTTTAGAGTATGCAACCTGCACGGCACCTCGCTTCTCTCCGCCGATCATGATTTGTGTTGTTTGCATTTGGGGGCTTTCATGAAAGCCTTCCGTGGAGTAGGTTTGACCGGCGAAATCAATGCTGGCCGAAGCGATATCTGGGTAGAGCCAACCTTGAGGAAGAAGCGCTACGGCTTCAGTTAAAATTTGCTCGAGAGATATGCCGGGTCTTGCCGCGACTTTGGCTATTCCGTAAAGGCAAGTTAACTCTTTAACGCGTTCACGCAAGGCGATTTGCGCGCGTCGCTGGGTTGATGCAATCCCCAAGATCTTTGCAAAATCTTCGTAACATTCTACTTCATGTGCGGCGAGGAAATTTTTCTTTCTGCTCTTCAATAATAGCAATCCAAAATCGGTGTTCTCTATTTTGAAAGGAATGACGGCGAGTGACTTGAAAGCGCTGTCGATATGGAAGGTCCGGCCACCGGCCCACTTGCACGTTTCCGAACTCAGATCCAACGGATTGCTCGTATCTCCAATACAAAAGCTTCCGTTCGGTGTGAAATAGGGCAATTCTGGGTCGAAACGATTGTTCAAGATTTCTTGGCAGATCTTCTCCAGGTCTGTCTCTTTCTTCAGGCAGGGAAGAACCTGGCCGGCCTCGTTGTGCCTTCCCCGGATGGTTCCACACTGCAGTGGCAGCTTCTGCTCGTTTGCAGTTATGCAGTATAAAAGCTTATTTCTCTCGACGATTCTGATTTCGATTTCATCACACCTGGTGAAATCCAGGAGCAATTTGGATACTTCCCTCAGAAAATCCAGCGTGGGCATACCGATGCTCGCGCGCATCAGGATTTGGCTCACAAGCATACCGCTCTTGTTTGTTATATCGTTTCTCGGACCATTTCCTTCCATTTGATTCAACTTGCTGTTATTCATGGTATTTCTTCCATATGGCGTTGGAACTCGTCTCGTTCTATTAAACCCCGTAGTCAGAAGGGGAATCCATAATAAGAGAAGTACAAATATGACAAAAGTCTAAAGGCATACGCCACGGGAATATGATATCACAAAATGTTAAAACTACCAAATGAACCAAGAATTGAACCGATGGCCAGTTCGAGATCGGTGGATACGCCGATAAAGACGCTGGTAGAAACGGCGATCCCCTCCTTCAGGAAAAGTATGGAAGGCTGGCCAAAACCCAATAGTTCTGCTAGTTGCTCACGCCGAGGTATTGGACTCAGCAGATTCCTTGGTGCTTGACGGCGCTAATTTTTCCGAATAGAATGCTTTATCTTGGGGCTGGGATTCCCTGATGGGGACAGGATTTCCCGTATAACTTGGGAGGAGATCCGTCTGGCCCGACTCGAAATAAAGCTTCAGGGTGACGTGCTGGCGTGGGCGGGGCTCCTTCCTTCGTTGAAGCAAGCCTTTTCCAGCATTACATTAGTAGTAACAAGGTTCGGACATCCGATTATTCACCATGGGATATGAATTCATAGAAGGAAACGAAGCGATCGCACGGGGAGCCATAAAGGCGAAGTGCGATTTTGTTGCCAGCTACCCCATCACACCGGCCTCGTCGATTCTTCATTACCTGCTGCGGCTCGTGCCCGAGGTTGGAGGCATTGCCATTCAAGCAGAGGATGAAATCGCATCAATGGGCTTTTGCATCGCCGCCTCTATGGCCGGTCGAAGGGTGCTCACCTCTACGAGCGGACCGGGAATGAGCCTTTACAGCGAGAACATCGGTCTTGCAATCATGGGGGAGACACCGATGGTGATCGTGGATGTCCAGCGGCAGGGCCCCGCCACCGGTTCCGCCACAAAGGGCGCCGAGAGCGATATCCAGTTCACACGCTGGTCGACTTCCGGAGGGCTTCCAATTATTGCGCTAAGCCCCGCGACGGTTGGAGAGGCGTACGAACTCACATACATTGCATTCAACTTCGCTGAAAAGTACCGCACACCGGTCTTCATTCTCACGAATAAAGAAATCGGGGTGACAAAGGAATCGGTGTCACTAGACTCCATCAAACTCCCGCCGCTCGTCGAACGCAAACGAGTCCCCACCGGCCAGGACAGGTATTTTCCGCATTATTTCGAATCGGCTGAAGAGGTACCGGCAATATCGGATTTCGGTGGGGAATATGTCGCGCGCTTCACCACGTCCACACATGATAAAACCGCCTACCTGACGACGAAGCCTGAAATCATCCAGGAGATGATCGACCATTATGCGGCGAAGATCGACCGGGCGGCAGATGACATTGCCCTGGTAAAGGAGGATTTGGAGGAAGGCGCGGACATTCTCGTTATAAGCTACGGAATCATTTCGAGATCTGCAGCAGTGGCCGTAAGACGGGCTCGAGCGCAAGGAAGAAAGGTATCCTCCTTGGTGTTGCAGACGCTTTGGCCGGTTCCCGAAAAAGTCATCGAATCAGCTATGTGTGGAGTGAAGAAAGTCATCATACCCGAAATGAACATGGGGCAGTATCTCGTCGAAGTAGAGAGGCTGGCTCCACCGGAGGTGGAAGTAGTGGGAGTTTGCAAGATGAACACTACGCTGGTATCTCCTGAAGAGATTATCGAGCGAGGAGGGCTTCTGTGAGCACGGTGAAGTACAAGACTTACATGACGGATGCAATCGGGCCGCTCCCATTCTGCCCCGGCTGCGGACACACTCCCCTTATTAAAGCCCTGGATAAAGCCCTGGTGAAGCTGCAGCTCGATCCCAAGGAGGTGGTGATCGTCACCGACATCGGGTGTATTGGCCTGTCCTGCAGGTATTTCATCACAAACGCATTCCACGGCCTGCACGGCCGGTCGATTACATACGGTTGCGGCCTCAAGCTGGCGCGACCCGAACTCAAGGTGATCGTCCTGAAGGGTGACGGTGGATGCGGCATCGGTGGTACTCATCTTTTGAACGTTGCGCGGCGCAACATCGGGATTACCCTAATCGTTGGCAATAATTTCAACTACGGTATGACAGGAGGGCAGCACTCGGTCACGACGCCGACCGATGGAAGGACGACAACTACACCCTGGGGAAATGTGGAAGGGCCAATGGATCTTTGTGCGACGGCCATCGCCGCCGGTGCCCCATGGGTATACCGGGCGACCATGTTCGATAAGGATCTCCCCGATGTCATTGCCACGGCCATCGAGCAGCCGGGCTTTGCGATGCTCGATGTGTGGGAGTTGTGTGCAGCGTACTATGTGGCGCTAAACGAGCTGGATAAAAAAGAACTCTTTTCACTGCTGGACGGATTGAGCTTCGAGCGTGGGCTCCTGGCGGACAAGCCGCGCCCTGAATACAGCGAGCGTTATTGGGCGGCATACAAAGCAGGGAAAAGCACCGTCAAAAAGAAGCCACCGATCGAACCGAAGTATGCAAATACGGTCACGAAACAAACCGGCATCTTTATCGCGGGAAGCGCAGGCCAGAAGATCCGATCGACGGCCACGCTATTCGCTGAAGGGGCGATGTTCGCAGGCTTGAACGCTACCCAGAAAGACGACTATCCCATCACCGTCCAGACCGGCCACTCGGTGTCGGAAATCATCTTGAGCCCCGAAACCATTGAATATACCGGCATCAACTCACCCGATTTATTTGTTCTGATTTCCGAGGATGGATTGAAGCGAGTCCGTTCTCAGGTAGAGAAACTTCCCGAGACATGCATCTTATATGCAGAGGAAAAACTGCAACTCCCCGAGACAAATGCTAGAGTCCGGCGGTTTCCTTTTTCACGGATCGGGAGGGATGTGGGCCGGCTCTCTGTGGCTGCAACCGCGTTGGGAACCATGCTCGCAGATACAAGAATGTTTCCCGTGGAAGCTTTTGCGGAGGCGATACGCAGGTCCCAGAGTCCTGCCATTGCCGAAATCAATGTGAAGGCGTTGAGTGCGGGTGCAGAACTGGCGGCTAAAGGCGGCTAAGGTTGTCAATCCCCCTCTAGATATCCTTGAGTGTAATCGTACTAAAAAACGCTTCCAGTTTTTGTTCGACGTTGAGCAGCATCTGTTTGATCGTGCATTGGGGCTCGATGCTGCAGTCGGTATCCTCCCTGCTGCACCCAACGAGGTGCACGGGGCCGTCGATCGATTGGACGATCTCTTTCAGAGTTACCTCGGAAGGTTTTTTTGCCATTCGGTAGCCGCCGCCGCTGCCGAACTGCGACTTGATGATGCCGCTCTTCGACAAACTCTGAAGAATTTTGGCGAGGAGGTCCGGCGGGAGATTGTATTTCTCGGATATTTCCCGCGCGTTCACCACGTTGTCCTCACCCTGCGAGGCGATATGCTTGAGGGCAATGAGCCCATAATCTGATTTCTTAGAAAATCTCAGCATGATTGTCCACCTTTCCCTGATCGGCGGGGTGAACTTTGATTGCTGCTGAGCAGAGCACCTCTTGTGGCGCCGTATCATAGAGAGGTGAGGAAGCCGCTTTTGTTTCGGAAGCGGCCTTTCGAGTTCTAAGACTAATATAGTCCGATTAAAAGAAAATCGCAAGCAATAGGTCCAGAGGAATCCATCTTGACACATCGCGTTTAATTCAGTAGCATAAGCGACTTAGATGGCATGACCTTCGACGCCTAATACATAGAACGAGGCCGCGAAGAGCTTCTCAAAGCCCTATGGTTTGACCTCCGGGTACCTTCTGGCCTCCTGGACAAGGAAACATGACCAATCAACCTGTGACCGACCTGCCGTTGAGCGGGATTCGGGTGCTGGATCTTTCTAGAATTCTCGCAGGTCCTTACTGCACGATGCTCCTCGGAGATCTGGGTGCCGAGGTGATCAAAGTCGAGCGCCCGGATATGGGGGATGACACACGAACCTGGGGACCGCCCTTTGCAGGCGGTGAGAGTGCTTACTATCTCTGCTGCAACCGAAACAAGAAATCCATAACGATTGATCTGAAAAATCCCCGCGGCGCTGAACTGGTCAAAGACCTCGCCAAAGTCTCCGATGTTCTGGTTGAAAACTTCACGCCGGGATTGATGAAGCGGGTTGGATTGGATTACGAAACGCTTTGTGAAATAAATCCGCGTCTGGTCTATTGCTCGATTACCGCCTACGGTCAGGACGGGCCCTACAGCAACCGGCCGGGCTACGACATGGTTCTTTCAGCTGTCGGCGGCCTCATGTGGATAACCGGTGAGAAGGGGGGAAAGCCGGTCAAAGTCGGCGTGGCGATCACCGATGTTGTCACCGGCGTATACGCGTCGGGAGCGATAACTGCTGCTCTTTTGAAGCGAGAGCGCTCCGGCCGGGGGCAGTATATGGATGTCAGCCTCCTCGATGTGCAGGTCTCGTGTTTGGCCAACATCGCCAGCAATTATCTCGTGGCGAGTCAAGAAGCTCAGCGGTGGGGGACCGAACATGAGTCGATAGTTCCTTATCAGGTTTTTCCCACGAAAGATCTTCCCATCGCAATTGCCGTTGCGAATCAAAAGCTGTGGATTAGTTTCTGCGAGTTAATCGGTAAAAGAGAGTGGATCGACGATCCGCGATTCGAATCCAATCCGAAACGGGTGGAGAGCCGCGAGATCCTCATCCCATTGGTTGCCGACGTCATGGCAGGGAAAACTTGCGACGAATGGATAGAGCTTTTTGTGAAAGCGGCGATTCCCTGTGGGCCGGTCAATACGATGCAGAGTTTGTTCGCCGATCCTCAGGTAGTGCATCGCGGTATGGCGGTGGAAGTGCCGCATGCGACGATAGGCGCGCTTCGCCTGGTTGGCAATCCAATTAAATACTCCGAGACACCGGTGAGCGTTCACCTCGCTCCACCCCTTCTCGGAGAGCACACGGGAGAGATAATGACCGGCGTGCTGGGTTACGGGCCGGTGGAGATAGAGGAGTTGAGGAAGCAAGGTGCGATTTAGCATTGATGCGTTGATAATTTACGATGAGCGTGCCGGGATCTCACCTCGGCTCCTGGTCCTCGCACGCGTCTAAAGTTATAGCGCGCTGCGGAAATCGCCTCGAGGCGATCCCGGCACACTCATTATCGTGATGCCTTGACAACACCGGGCGTAAACGAAGAATCGATAGACTGGTGAATGTGTAAACGTTCTGTTGCGTATGGTTGAGGACCGATGAGAGAAAAGGTGGTACGACGATGAGCGCACAGCGTTCGAACGTTAAAGAAGATGTTTGGATCCATACATCCTGCGGCGGTTGCTACGCTCAATGCGGCATCAGAGTTCGCCGCGTGGACGGTGTCGTCGTCGACATCGAAGGGAATCCGGAAACGCCGGCCGGCAGCGGCCGGATCTGTGCAAAGGGAACTGCCCAGCTGATGACGCTGTACGACAGGCACCGCGTAAACTACCCGGTCAAGAGAACGAATCCAGAAAAAGGTGTGGGAGTCGATCCCAAATGGGAACGGATCACCTGGGACGAGGCTATCGACACGATTGTGTCGAAGTTCAAAAACATGAAAGATCCGAGGGGCACGTATTTCCAGGCCACCACGGTGCAGACCAGCGAGATCCGTTTCGCCGTACCCGCTTTCATGAAAGCCTGGGGCTTCAAAAACTATTGGGTGTCGGGAGGCGGACTGTGGTGTGGCAACGGCGCCCATTTCATGAACGGCATCATGCATGCCGCATGGTCGATCATCCCGGATTGGACTCACAACAATTATACGATCTACTTCGGCTGTTCCAAAGGACACGGCGCAGGACATGCCGCCCTGCAGAGCGCCCAGTGGGTCGCCGATGCCAGAGCAAGGGGAATGAAAGCAGTGGTCTTCGATCCGTTTCTCTCTACCCAGGCCTCGAAAGCTCACGAGTGGGTGCCGATCCGCGTGGGAACGGACGGTGCTGTCGCTCTCGCCATGTTAAACGTCATACTGAATGAGATAGGGAAGTGGGATGCGCACTATCTCAAGCTGAAGACGAACGCTCCCTATTTGATCAAGCCGGATCAATACTACATGAGGGATCCCGAAACCAATAAGCCTCTCATTTGGGATCCCGAGGACGGAAAAGCAAAGCCCTTCGACCATCCTTCCATCAAGGATTACGCTATCGAGGGGACCTATGAAGTGAACGGCACGCCCTGCCATCCGTCGTTCCAGCTTCTCAAGGAACATGTAAAGGGAAACTATCCGCTGGATAAAGTTGAGAAAATCAGCAGCGTGCCCGCAACAACGATCCGCCGCATTGCCCATGAGTTCGTCGAGCACGCGCAGATCGGCAGCACGATCGCGATCAACGGGAAGGAACTTCCGCTGAGACCTGCGGCGGCGATCTTCTTCCGGGGCAGCCAGGGCCACGTCAACTCCGGGTGGAACTGTCTCGAGATCGATCTACTCAATCAAGTGATCGGAGCATCGGATGTTCCCGGTGGCGCCATGGGGCACGGGCCGCCCGTCTCCCACGGTCATCCCGACACGGGAAAGCCCGAAACGATCCCGTATCCTTGCCCCGATGGTCTCATGGTGGTAAAGGGGTGGGTGTACGATCACAAACCCTACCCGCTCAGGGAGCCGAAGCCTCCAACGAGGTTGGACCTTCAAGACATGTTCCCGTGCTCGGTCTACAACGCGTTTACCATTTGCACGCCCGAGTGGGAGCAGTACTTGAAGGACTTCAAAATCGATTACCGCCCGGAGATCATGATCAACTTCGGCTCCAATTCCGTTATGACCATGGCGAACGCGGAAGATGTCACCGAGAATTTCTTGAAGAAATTCGACTTCGTCTTCTCATTCAATATCTTCCACAACGAGTTCACGGAGGCCGTAGCCGATGTTGTCCTTCCGGATTGCTGCTTCCTCGAACGGTACACCCCGTGTGTCACTTTTCCATCGACATTCTGTCATCCCACGGGAATGGATCACTGGGTCTGGCAGATACGCCAGCCTGTTGTCCAGCCGTTGTACGAGCGCCGGGACTTCAATGAAATCATGCTGGAAATCGCCAAGCGGCTCGGCATTCATGACAAGTACTACAAGGCCATCAACGATCTCATCCCCGTCCGGTATGGCGGGGAAATGTCTCCGGAATACAAACTGGATCCCAGCGGTGACTACTCCTGGCAGGATATTGTCGACCGTGTCCTCAAGGACCGCCTGGGGCCGGATAAAGGGCTGGAGGCTCTGAAGAAAACCGGCCTTGAGAAATGGGCGACAAAAGTAGAAGAAATGTACTGGAGGTGGTTCGTGCCCGTCAGGGTGCCGATCTACTTCGAGTATTTCCTAGACTCCGGAAAAAAAGCAAGAGAGCTCTGCGCATCGTTCGGGAGGGAAGACATTCAAGACTGGAGTTTCTACACACCGCTTGCTGAATGGTTCCCGTGTCCATCTCACGAAGAGAAGAATCCCGAGTTCGACCTTTGGGCGTTCAGCTGGCGTCCCTCCTTCCACACGCAGTCCTCGACTCAGAACAACCCCTGGCTCGATGAGGTGTCCGTCAACGATCCATTCGTGTATCTGATTCAGATCAACGCGGACACTGGAAAGAAGAAAGGACTCTCGGACGGGGACGTTGTTTACGTCGAAAATCCAATTGGGAGAAAAATCAAAGGCCCGGTGAAGCTCGTCGAGGGCATGCACCCTGAACAGCTGGGTATCGCAGGATGCCATGGTCACTGGGCCAGAGGAACTCCGATTTCGAAAGGCAAGGGTCAATTCTTTGACGACCTCATTATTACCGATGCGAAACACACAGACTCACTCACCCAGGGTTCTGATGCCTGTGTGAAGGTGAAGGTTTATAAGGCTAACGGGAGGTAATCCAAGTGCCACGCTATGGATTTGTCATCGATTTGAAAAGATGCTACGGGTGCTACTCGTGTCAGGTGGCATGCAAGGCCGCAAACCACACGCCTCAAGGCATTGATTGGGCCAGGTGCGTTCCCGCGGAGACGGGCAAGTTTCCTTCCTCTCTAAGGCAAATGCTACCGCTTGTCTGCCAGCAGTGTGCGAATCCGACCTGCATGGAGGTGTGTCCAACAGGAGCCACAACACAGGATGAGAACGGCATTGTCCACGTGGATAAAAATCTCTGCATGGGATGCAAAGCCTGCATGATGGCCTGTCCTTATGGGGCTCGGCAGTCTGTGGAAGACTGGAAGACATATTTCCCCGATGCGGAGGGAGGTCTCGATCCGTACGAGGCCTACGCAAAGGAGAAGTGGGAAGAGAAAAATGGTTACGGGATGGCCACGAAATGCGATTACTGCATGGACCGCGTCAAAGAAGGGCGCCAGCCTGCTTGTGTGGACACATGCCCGGCCAAGGCCCGCTACTTCGGGGATCTCGATGATCCCGAAAGCGAGATCTCGATCTTGATAAAACGCGAACATGGTTTCCAGCTCAATCCGGAGTTCGGAACGGATCCGTCTTGTTACTACTTACCGCCGAGGTAGAAAAATGGAGTTGAAAGCACAAAGCAAATGGAGATGGCTGATCGCTGCGTATCTGTTTCTCGCCGGGCTCGGCGGGGGCGCCTATGTCACTGGCGTCGTGGCTGATTTCCTCGGCGGAGAGTGGGTTCAGATATCGAAGATCGGTGTATTCCTCGGTTTTCCCTGTGTGGCGGTGGGATGCTTGTTCCTCATCGCCGATCTGGGCACACCGAAAAACTTCTGGCGGGCCGGAATGCGTCCGAATACATCGTGGGTCGCCAGAGGCACGATCATCATTACGACCTTCATGATTGTCGGGGTTATCCATATTGGCTTTTGGATCTGGCCCTTTCACGCGCTGGAGGACGCGGTGGGGGCTCGCCAAGTAATAGGCGTGTTGGGAACCATATTCGCCGTGCTCACGATGATCTACACAGGGATTCTGCTAGGAGCGAACCGCCCGATCGCGTTCTGGAGCACGGCAATGGTACCGTTGCTATTCTTCGTATCGGCGCTGTCGACGGGAATCATGGCCGTCATGCTGATTGCATCGGCGAGGGGAGGTGCACTCACCGGACAAGTCGAAGCCCTGGCAAGAATGGATATTTTGCTCATTATAATGGAGATGTTCGTCCTCGTCTTCTATCTACAGGCCACCCACCGGGTGCCGGAATCCCGCGCGTCGGCCAAGCTGGTCCTCACCGGATCCGTAGCGCCGCTCTTCTGGGTGGGTGTGGTCATCCTGGGACTTATCGTTCCGATCATCCTCGAATTGATCGGGACGTTCGGCATGCATGGTGAAGGTGGTGCCGCGATCAGCATCTTGGCCTCCGTTAGCGGACTATTTGGGGGCTTGTGTTTGAGAGAAGTGGTGCTTTCTGGCGGCATCCTGGCGCCGCTTCGCGCGGGCCGCTTCGAGTTCGCACTGCCGATGGTGTGAGGGCGACGAGTCCTTGCGCGGATCCAAGTTGGAAGGCTCCGTGGGGATTGCCTGCCACGCTCCCACTTCAATCGGCTATCCGCCTGCGGCGGAGGATCCTCGCTCGTTCCGCGCAATGGTTCGTCACCCTCATCACGCAGCACTCCTGCTCGCTCCGTGCAGTGACAGGTTCATTCCCCACGGAGCCTTCTCACCCAGCTCTCCGCAATTGATAAAAGCGCTTGAATATGGTATACTTATAAGGATCTTCCCACAATCCCCGTGCCTGGCGGCGCGCGCAAATAAGGCGTGATCCCCACCGTCCCCCTTCATGGTAGTTCAGGACAGTCCAGGCGCCGGAATTACACTGAGCCAAGGGGGAAGTTATGAAATATCTCCGTGTGCTTTCATTCGTCCTCTTTCTATTCTCAATTTTGTCTTGCAGCGACAAACTGACCGGCACGCGCCCGAGCGCCATATCCGGCCAGGTTCTTTATGCGGGTACCGGGGACCCGGCAACAGGCGCAGCAGGCGCAGAGGTCTATCTGTTTTCCATGCGGTTTGGATTCTTCCAATTCATCGAACGTGCTGAAACGAATAGGCGCGGATGGTTTCACTTCGGCGGCCTTGCAGAGGGCCCATATTTTATCTACGCAGGTGAGCGAACTGATCCCGTCGCTCCTTCGTTCGAGCTCGTCAGTCCTCTCTCCGGGCCGATCAATGTTGACGGCCAAAACCAGTTCTCCGCCGGAGACATCATTCTCTATGGAGTGTATTCCCAATCGTTCCTGGCGGGAGACGTTGTTTATGAGAGCACCGGTATGCCCGCAGACAGTGTGGATGTCGTATTGTACAGCCTTTTCGGCGAGCATTTCGTGGCTGCTGATAGTGTCTTGACCGATAACAGCGGGCAGTATTCATTCGCGAAGGTAAGATCCGGCAACTATTACATATATGCCTGCAAAATGCCTGAAGGTTCGTTGATGGACGAGTGCGGCATTTTCTATTGTAATGGCGTCGAGTCATATGCCATCGATGTACTCGAATTGGCGCCGCAGCCCGTCAGGAAGCCGGCCATTTATATCTATCCAAAAGAGGATGCCTACTTCCAGGTGCGGTTGGATTTGAACAACGGAACGGTGCTAACGAAGAGCGTTCCCGAATACGGCGACGGTTGGGATGTCTTGGTGGAGAAATCCGGGAAGATCGATCACCAGTATGAATACCTGTTCTATGAAGCTTCTTTGGGAAGGATTCCGGAGCTGTCACGAGGCTGGTGTATCTCTCTCGATCACGCGGCGACCGAGCTCCATTCTCTACTCATGCAGATCGGGTTGAATGAAAAGGAGACCGAGGAGTTTCTCGAGTACTGGCTGGACCTATTGGTGAGATTTGAATATTACATGGTCTTCCCGGTCTTCGATCGCTCTCTGGACGATATGGTGGAACTCCATATCATGCCGGAACCGGATGCCATGCTGCGGTTCTGGCTGTTTTTCCGAGGATGTGACGCATACACATCGCCTCCGGCACCTGAACTGCCTGATTTCCAAAGAGGGCCAACGACTGTGGTCGAGTGGGGCGGTGTGTTGTTGAATTAGCGAAGTGTTACAAAACACAACCCGATCGCGCGTCCGCGCTGGGCTGCGCGGCTATCGGATTCGAAGCCTATTGACAATATCCCTGTTGAAAATCTTCCCTACGGGATACACATCCTTCCTGTCATCCCAGTAAGGCGTTCTCTCGTAAAACCAGTTCAAAACCGCCCACTGGTTGCCGACGAAAGTCGAATCTTCCGCGACTTTCTGCTCGAATTCTTCCTTCAAGTCTGGATCCGAAGCGAGCATCTCCCTCGCCATTGCTTCCATGACGTAGGTCTCCGTGTATTCCTTTCTTTCGAAAATCGTGTCGAAAAAATCCCAGCGTAGATACGAGTCCGGTGCTTCAGGTTCGAGTATATGCGCGGCAACGCGAGCGGCTCGCTGGTTCATGTCCACAACGGCGGATCCGGCAGGGTAGGTGCGCTCTTCTTCAATCTGTACCTGTTCGAATTGAACCATGTGGCGTCCTTCGTAGGGTCTTGTGCGCCAGTCAATATTATTGAAACGGTACGACTTCACCTTGATGGTGTGTGGCTGTTCGAGGAGGTTGAACTCCACGCCGTGAAGAGCGAGCCGATCGATGACCTCGGTCCATTCCGTCGGAATGATGTACGCCTCGGGGAGCGCAACGGTCGTGGCCGGCTCCTGTTTATTGAAGTACGGAATCCTGTACGTAACCGGTTTGTCACTGTACCTGTGCCAAAGCCCTCCTGTGAGATCGCTTTTCTCCACCTCGTACTCGAGACCAAGAAAGTCGACCATAACGGAATCCCGCGTTCCCCTGAAGCCGAGGGGAAACGGCTCTTCGCGAAACTCGGCGCTGGCCGTCAATCGATCGGCCTCTTCGTTCAACCGAATCAGCTCCCGGTGCTCCTTGTTGAGAATCGACATTGTGTGCCGAAGCATTTCGTACGTCCCCTCGACGCGCGTTTTATAGTCCTTGAGCATGTGGGATTCAATGAGGAGCCCGGACCGGTTTTGCAGCGCCGTATACCCTTCGGACAACCTCGGTGGAGCCACCCAGCTGATCAGTCCACTGGTCGGTTCATGATGTGTCCTGAAAATCACGTATGGCGAAATCGGAAATCCACTTTCCTCCATCATCTTTTCTACGTTTTTCAAGTAAACGTTTCGCGTCCAATCGGTAATTCCCGGCGCCATGCTGCCACCGATTTCGAGGCCGTATGTGATCACATACTGATAGTCCGCTCCATCGGTTACGTGGCAGTCGACAAAAAAGTCGGGAAGCCACTCGAGAAAGAGCCGCATCCAGGCATGCATCTCCGGTGCATCCGCTTTGAGATAGTCGCGGTTCAAGTTGAGATTTTGCGCCGTGACCCGCCATCCCATTTCTTTGGGGCCATTCTGGTTGATCCGGTTGTAAGGACCGAACCGCTCATGGCCGTCCACATTGAAGATGGGCATGAACAGGACGGTGAGGTGGTCGAGCAGCTCCGGGTATTTCTTTGTGATCGCAATGTCCCTAACGAGCATTAGCCCTGCATCTTTACCATCGATTTCACCGCTGTGGATGCCGGCCTGGATCAGGAGAACGGCGTTGTCTGATTTTCTAACGGATTCAGGTGTGAAATGTTTTGTTTTGTCAACCATAAGCAGGGGAAGGTCGCGCCCTTGCGGGCTGTTGCCGAAGGTCGTGTAGTGGATCCAGTGTGATGCACTCGCAAGACGCTTGCAATAAGCGACCGTTGCATCGTAGCGAGGAGTCTCTTTGCAGCCAGATTTTTCATAATCGGTTCTCCAATCGGCGGCGTCGTTCGGCAGGACGCCAAATATGATCAATGAAAACAGCATGAATATGCCGGTAAGCAATGGGCGCATGATGTCCCCTCTCAGACTAGGGTTTTTTGAACGTGGGGTTAGTGGCGGTTATGCAAAACGATACGGGATTTACGCAGGAATGTCCAGCGGTTGGATGCGGATGTCCGGGAGGCATCCTACTTCGGGCTTCCTAAGATTCGGTCGGGCTAAAAAAAGCGGGACCTCTCTTGAAGCCCCGCTTTTTGTCTGTGGCTCTTCAGCTGCTCAAAGCTAATGGACAATGACCACCTTTCGAGAAACCATCTTTTGCTGCGACTTGAGGCGGAGGAAGTAAACGCCGCTGGCGAATTGGTTCGAATCGAAGTGGTATGTTCTGGGTCCTGCCGGAATGTTGGGATTGCTGAAGAGCGTAGCCGCGCGCCTCCCTCCGACGTCGTACAACCTGAGCTCGACCGGACCCGGCTCCTCCAGGCTGTACCGGATCAGCGATGTACCGGATATCGGATTCGGAGATGGGTGTCCGAGATAGAACGGTACTTTCGCGGGAGGCCTCTCTGCCACGCTGGTAAGGGTGGCATCGCAGGAGTACATTCGCATGTCGATGATCGCCGTGTTGCCTCCATCCCCCAAATGCTCGCCATCAGTGACCCTGATCACTCCGAATGGTTCGTAAGGGAGGCCCCACGTATCATTCCACCAACGCCAGGTATTCACGAGATTGAACTCCACTTCGAAGTCATAGTCGACACCGGATTGGATGGTCACTGAGATAGGAATATCGTGCCATTTCATGCCTGGCTCGGAAGAGGCGGCACTTCCTTCGGCGATGAGAGCGCCCCGGATTGATCCTGTGGCTTCATAGACGCGGACGGTGAGCCCTTCCCCTTCGGGGACGTCCGCGTTCCAGCCAAGCGCATACAGCTCTTGGTCAATGAGCGAGGTGACGAAAAGCCCGTACGCTGAATTGTCATAGCTTGTTACATTCGGTGGTGGGTATACATCGATATCGGTATAATGTTTGCCAAGAATTCTTGGAGCACCTCCGATATCGGGCCCCCATCCGACGCGGAAATGCGCAAGGCCACCGTTCGCTGCGGCGCCATCTAACTCACCGTCTCGAACTTGAATCACATCATCGATCGTATAGGGCAACGTGAAGGTAGCTTCGAGCCACCCCGGCCACTCCTTGGTCGTGCCGAATGCCACCGCGATATCGTAATCCTCACCCTCTTTTAGAAGAGCAGCGATCGGGATGTCGTGGAACCGCATGCCGGATGACGCTAATTCCATCGTCCCTTCTGCAATCATATCCCCTCGTGTTATCCCCGTTGCTTTGTAGATCCTTGCGGTTAGGATTTGGGGAGCGACAAGATCCGCCTCCCAGCCGAGTGAGCAGAGCTGGATCGTATTTACCGCTGTGATGTAAGCCCCGCGTTCTTGATTATCATCGTTGGGGAGCTCCGGTGTGCCGGCATCCGGCGGCCTGAGGTCCGCCATTTGGGGACAATCGATCTGGCGCCCGATGAGCGAAAAGTAGAGCAAGGCGAAGTTGCTGGGGTCCCCGCCCAATTCACCATCGCGGACGCGGATTACACCATCTGCGTCGATCGGCTCATATGTGGTGTTTTCATTCCACCAATCGAAACTGTTCGTACCGCTGTACTCGATTGCAATGTCGTATTCCTGGCACGCGTGGAGTGTGTAATCGATCGGAATGTAATGCATCACGTTCCCCGCTTGCACCGCAGTAAGAGAGCCCGTTGCGACGAGGGGGCCGCGAGTCGTCCCGATTGCTTCGTAAATGTTGGCGGTGAGTGTTTGCGGGCGATCCGCAACGAGCTTCCACCCAATTGCGCACACCTCGAAATCTTTCATGGCGGTGATATATACGCCGCGCTCGTAAGTACCAACATCCGGCCCAAAGTTGGTTGGCTGTGCATCGGGAGCCAGATCAACGATCGCTCCAGGGCAGCTCCCGTCGATGCCGATGGTGAGACGCGTTGTGCGAAGGTGGCTGCTGCCGTCGCAGCAGTTTATAAACGGGTAGATATCGAGATATGTGCCTGGAGCGTAGGAGTTTGCTATGGAGTTGATGCTAACGGTAACGTCTTGCGTGCCTCCAGGGGTGATCTGCCCTTCGTAGGCACTCGCGGTATTCCATGAGTTCACGTTCGTCAAGTCCCAAGAGAGAGCCGCACCACCCGTGTTCTCAAGTGTGTATGTCACTCCCGGCGGATCGAATGGACCGCCTTCGAGGCCGGTCGATTCAAAAGTCGCAGTGGGTGCGACGCTCAGCACGCCGGCTCCGTCATGGGATGTGGCACCAATATGCGTGTCCCATGAGGGAATCGGATCATCCGATGCGAACTGGCCGTAGAACCAGAGCGTGCGGTTATCGGATGGGTCGAGATCGCAACCGTAGTAGTCTCCCCAGCGATAGGGATTACTCAGCGTGCCCGAGCCGCCTCCGGCGTAATTGGCCAGTCCGGCGACGAGCAGGGCGCTCGCGCCCAAAGGACCTCCGAGGCTCAAGTCCGCGTATCTCGTGCCAATAAACTCGGTCGGTCCGCCACGCGAGAAGCAGACGATACCTCGATTGCTGATGTCAAAATCGACGGCAGGGTAAGCGTAATAGTAACCAGGGGAGCCCCAACCCAGCTCCCAGAAGATGCTCTGGGTGTTTGTGTTGATCTGATACATTTGGAGCCTGGATCGATCATCCGCTTCGCCCCAGTTGTGACGTTCTGCGCAGCCCGTCCATAAGCGGCCATTCCCGTAGCTTGCGTTCTGCAGACGGGCGTCGCCGCAATCTACGCGCGTTCCATTAGGCTGAATCACCGGTGGCGGATCATCGTATGCAACAACGGGGACGTTGTAGCCGGTCAGAGATGGGGTGCCCAGCGGATCTGTGATCGCCCAGAGTGTGAGAAAGTTCCCTCCGTAAGATACCGAGTTTACCAGCCAGTATTGCGGGGGCAGAGTGCGCATTTTGGATGGGCGGAGCGTGAATGCTCTCAAGTTGTCACCGGGATTGAGCATGTTCCGGAAGTCGTACCAGCTTGCCCCCACAGCGTTGTAGATCTCCGACTTGTCCAGTATGCGGATCTTCGCGTATTGGAAGCTGTAAGGCGGAAATGTAAATTGGTTGCTCGTGATGTATAGCGCGATGTGGTCCATGCCGATGTCCGGATAATCCGGCCAGTTATTCGTTGGTGTGCCTCCATCCAGTGTAAAGTCGAAATAATAGGACCACCAAGCGCCCACTGGATTGTTGTCATCGGATACGATGATCACGACGTATCCTTCGGAGGTCGCATTATTTCTTGCCACAATGCTCATTACCCAGCGGCCATCAAACGCGTCATATATCACCTTTGGGTCGAACAGAAAGTTTGTTGCATCACCTAGAAAGGACGCGAAAGTTTCCTCGCGAAGATTGTTCCCGCACTTGTCGTATATAGCGAAGCTCGAATTGACGACGACCATGACGTGCTCCGGTCCAGCAGCGATGTCGCAGTCGGGTGGGGTGAGCGTGGTTTGATCGATCCCCTCGAAATCTTGGATCAGCGCCGGGGCTTGCGGAGCCATTGGCCCATCATCCTGAGACGCCGGGTGTTCTTCCGAAAGCCGCTGGAGCTCCTCTTTCGAGAGCGTAAATTCATCTGGAAGTTTCAAGTTGTGAGTTCTTTCTCCCTGCAGAACCTCTGGGGGGATATAGGGTTTGATCTTGGGCCGGGCATCATCTGTCCAAACCATTTTTGGCTCTACTTTCATTGCAGAAGGCACTCCGTAATAAACCACATCACCGGGACGGAGGGCGGTTACGGGGGGCTTGGCCCTCAATTGGGCCATCGCCTCTTCGCGCTTCTGGGGATCGCGAGGTAACGGAGGGATAAGCTCGCCGTTTTCCCAGCGCGCCTCATCCGGCAGTTCGAGTTGATCTGCCGCAGGGCTAATTTCTTCGGGGGGCGCGGTGGCGTTTACAACAGGCAAAACGTCGGATGGCTTCTTCGCCACCTGCTTGTGTGTTGCTCCGTAAGGCACGCCTTCAGCTTGATCTCCGCGTTCAGTCGTTGGGGCACCGGAATATGAAAACACGGAGAGGCATAACACACAGCAAGGAATCGCAAACATCCACTCATGAGGACGGGGAAACCGTGAGCGGAGGGAATGCTTACGCATAACAATTCCTCCTAAAGTCGAACAGTAGGAAGGAGACAAGCGTATAACCCTGCCAGTGGAGGAGCGTGTGCCTATAAATGCTGAGTATGTTCATGCGAACTATGGCGATCTCGTGGAAACGAAAGACCGGATTTGAAAACGGCGGTTGCCTATCTTGATGGTTCGTGGATCCTGAACCAGAAAGAAGCGGTCATAGTATCCCCTGCCGGGTCGCGGAGCTATATTATCACCTTCATTCTGATCGATGGGAAGAAAATAATTGATGTGGAAGACAGATATTAGGGATCTTTGGGGATATTTCTACCCTATTAAGATAGCAAATATCTTGGGGTTCCCTAAGGTAGCTCAAGTTGTGGTCTTTGGCAAGCTCCCTGTGGGCAAAGTGCTGGCAAATGGGGGTTGTTCGCCGGAGAAAAAGAGCGGATAATCGATAATGAAACGCCGACCTTCGGTAGCGCAGCGTGCAGCGATTGGAGTAGACGACGTTCCGTGGCCGCTCAATCGCCACATGATCCTTTGCAAAGAGGTTCCTCGTGAGTGAAAAGCCTGCCAACAGGTCTTTCCCAAATTATATCAGGCTGTTTGAAACGGGCGAGCTGGCAAACAGGGTCCAGCAAGCGTTGGCCGGTTTGAAAAGCTGCCGCGCTTGTCCTTGGGAATGTGACGTCGACAGGCTCACAAATGAGACGAAAGTATGCAGGACCGGCCGGTACGCCCGCGTGTCCAGCTATTTCGCCCATTTCGGAGAGGAGGATTGCTTGCGTGGTTGGAAGGGAAGCGGAACGATCTTCTTCTCATGGTGCAATCTCCATTGCGTGTTCTGCCAGAATCACGATATCAGTCAGGCTGCGGCCGGCGCAGAAGTCTCGCCAGCTCAGATTGCCGCGATGATGATCGAGCTGCAGAACGCAGGTTGTCACAACATTAACTTCGTTACCCCGGAACATATCGTTCCTCAAATTTTAGAAGCGATTCCCATCGCCATTCGGGCGGGCCTGAACCTCCCGATTGTCTACAATACGGGAGGGTACGACTCGCTGGAAAGTCTGCGCCTAATGGACGGAATCGTGGACATTTACATGCCTGACTTCAAATACTGGAGTCCCGCAAAAGCGAAACGGTTTCTCAAGGCGGAAAACTACCCGGATGTGGCTCAGGCGGCCTTCAAGGAAATGCACCGGCAGGTGGGCCCTCTGCAGATCGATGAGAGCGGGCTTGCGCGCCGTGGATTGCTCGTTCGCCATCTTGTCATGCCCGGGGAGACTGCAGAGACACGCGAGATCATGCGGTTTCTTGCCAATGAGCTGTCACCGGACACTTACGTGAACATCATGGCGCAGTATCATCCAGATGGTAAAGTCGGGAGGGACAAGTACAGCGAGATCAACAGGCGCGTCACACCGAAAGAAATGGAATCTGCATACCGTGTCGCTGCAGAGGCGGGGCTGCATCGATTTGATATTCGTTGAACATATGGGCTCATGCGAAGGGGAGTCTGCTCCTTGACACTAGAGCGTCACATACCAAGCGTGCCATGATCGCCCCTTGGCTCATGGTCTTCGCGCGCGTCTAAAGTTATAGCGCGCTGCGGAAATCGCCTCGAGGCGATCAAGGCACGCTTCGCTTTTTGACTGGCTGATGTCACAACGCATTCCATGCATGGCCCAGTAAAGTGAAGATGATTCGTGGGGGGATGAGGCCGTATTCGCGAAGCGATAGATAGGTCGAATCCCCTCGCGAATCATCGTAAAGCTCTGGCACAAGGAGCAGACTCCCCTTCGCACGATCATTTGCAAAAGAGCCTGTCAATCGAAATGCATGCTGAATACCGGAAGGAGGCGGAAGCCTTCTCGCTGGTTTCCCGCATAGTTGATCAATCCGATCTGCACACCGTTGAGGTGGCTTGCAATATTGACAATCCCGATGACCAGTCCATCTTGATGACCTGTGAATCGATTATAAGCACTGGCACCGAATCCGCGGAAATCTTCTGCGCGGATGGATCCGCCGCACAGGAAAACGCCGCTCAGCGCATCTCCACCAACTCCGAGACCGCAAACACCGACTCCCCTGAAGTGAGAAGCACCGGCGCCGACACCCGAGATCGTCACTCCGCTTACATCTGAGGCGCCCATGCCGACACCGCAAATCGACAAGCCGGTAAAGCTGCTCGAGCCCACACCGATACCTGCAATTGCAACCCCGGAAAATGTCGTTGCTCCAGTGCCGACGCCGCCAATGGCGATGCCATGAATCGTTGTTGCGCCGAGGCCAACGCCTCCCACGGCAATGCCTTTGATTGTGGTTGCGCCGATGCCGACACCCCCGACTGCGATCCCCGATACATTAGTGCAGCCGAGCCCCACGCCGCCGATGAGGATCCCGGATGCAGATCGGGTTCCGAGGCCGATGCCGCCGATGGCCAATCCTCTGGTTTTGCCACCTCCGATACCGATGCCGCCGATGGCAATGCCGGTTGCTTCATCGCCAGCGATTCCAACACCTCCTGCTGCCAGACCTCGGATGATTCGTGCTTCCAGACCGACGAGCCCCGCGGCGAGCCCGTTGAACGTTGCATTCGGATTGTTCGCCGGTCTCCAAAGCGAAATGCTTATTCCGTCAATCTTTTCGACTTCGCGATCGACGAGGTTCAGTCGCAGGCCCGTGAATCGCTTCGAGTTCCCGAAGCTCACTCCGCATCTTTGCAAGCCGACATCCAGAGAGGTGGCCCAAGTGGTCTCGAGCCCCGATAGCAGAAACACAAGGGATAAGATCAAATGTCTTTTCATGATCGGCACCTAGGGGATAGTGAAAGGCTTGGCTTTAATAATAAGATATACGTTTGCGCCAGGAAAAAGTTACAAGATCGAGCCGGCATGAACGAAAGCCAATCCTACGTAAGTCGAGCTCAACCTTTTAGAAGGAGGTGTCAGCACGCTCATACCTGTCGGAAAGAGATTCGACATTGCATGCGAGATCAGATATAGTCATGAGTGATCCACAATCGGTATCGCGCCAGTTGGAGGATCTGTTGGTATTGATGCAATGAAGACGAAGCGTGGCAAATTGAGCAAGTCCCAAAGACGTAAACGCCCAAGCGAGCGTGAACTCATCGAGTTGTTTACACGCTTGATCTCCAAGAACAAGCATCGCCCCCCCGGTCTTGTTCTCGGTGTCGGCGATGATACGGCAGTGGTGAGCGGCGATGCGAAGCGTGATCTCATCCTGACCACCGACATTCAGGTCGAAGATATCCACTTCAAGCGCAGCTGGTTTTCCGGCCCCGAATTGGGCTGGAGGCTGGCCGCGGTCAACCTCAGCGATGTGGCCGCAATGGGCGGACGGCCGCTTTATGCGCTTCTTTCACTGGCGATTCCACCACGCCTTAGCCCGGCCTATGTAAAAGGAATCGAAAAAGGCGTCGCAGCTCATCTTGGCCGGTATGGGGCGGCTATTGTCGGTGGAAATATCTCGAAAACCGAAAAGAATTTGATCTGCGATATCATGCTCATTGGATCCTCTTCCAAGAACAGGGCCTGGCGCAGGAATTGTCGCCCCGGACGTGATGCGATTGTAGTCGTGGGCACGCTCGGCAGCGCCCGGGCGGGTCTCAGGCTCCTAAAAAGCCGGAGCAGGCATGCTGGGTACGCTTCTCTCGTCAGGGCGTTCAAGAAGCCCCAACCCCTCCTGGAGGTGGCGGAGCTGCTGAGTGACAATCCCGCTATCCACGGAGCCATCGATGTGAGCGATGGTTTCTCGACCGATGTGATCCATATTTGTGAGCGAAGTGGAGCTGGATGCGAAGTCAATGCCCCGGAGCTTCCCATTGCGCGTTCACTCCAGCGGTTCTGCAAAGAACGTCGCGAGGATACAATCGAGTGGGCGCTCGAAGGCGGAGAAGACTATGCGCTTATCCTGAGCGTTGCCGAGGAAAAGGCCGAAAAAATCGCCGGCCGCCTCCAAGCGACACTCAAGAAACCGGCTCGGGTGGTCGGCAAGTTCACAAAACGAAAGGGCCGGTATGAGCTCCTAACCGCGGATCGTCGCAGGACATCATTTTCCGCCAAGGGGTGGGACCACTTCGCTGCTTAAATCGCTCACCATCCAGCGCACCACCCCGATAACTCCGAGTGAACCCAAGCCAGCCCACCCATTCGTACCGCTTTTTTTTCGACCTTGGTTCTGTTATAGTTAATGAGTTCGCGATCCGGTGGAAACAGGAATCCTATAGAAATCTTTTTGGATTCAAAGAGTTATACTAACGACGCTGAGAACCGTATACGGGGTAGCGAGTTCTCCCTCAACTCTTGCTTGTATCGGGCCGATGAAGTACAAAGTTGCATTCGAAACACTCGGATGCCGGCTCAATCAATCGGAGACGGCATCGCTCCATAGAGGCTTCCTCCAAAAGGGCTTTGAAATCGTGGAGGATACAGCCGCGGCCGATCTGTGCGTCATCAACACGTGCTCGCTTACCTCACAGGCCACATCGAAATGCCGGCGCAAAGTCCGTTCGATACTGAGGAAAAATCCGGATGTATGCGTGGCAACGGTTGGCTGTTACGCCCAAACGGACGTGGAAGCGCTTCGCAATATCGGGGGAGTGGACTACATCGTGGGAACGGCGGACAAGCTCCGGTTGCCGGAGATCGTCGCTTCGCCGGTAAAACTACCGGAGGCGGTGGTCGTTCGCGAACGGACGGTCAAGGAGCGGTTCTCCGTGCCCGGTGCGGGGTATTATCCTTTCCACACGAGGGCGAATCTGAAAATTCAAGAAGGCTGTGACTTTGTCTGTTCGTATTGCATCATCCCGCGAAGCCGCGGCCCTGCGCGGAGCCGGGATTTCGATGATGTTGTGAGGGAAGCCTGCGACCTGGTTTCGTTCGGCCATAGGGAGCTCATCCTGACCGGCATCAATATGGGAACGTATTGGGACGGCGGTCGCGGGCTGGCCGATCTGGTCGAGGCGCTCTCCAACCTCGAAGGGCTCGAGAGAATCCGTTTGAGTTCGATCGAGCCGACAACCGTCGAGGGAACGCTCATCGACATGATGGCGGAAGGCCAAAAGCTCTGCCCTTATTTTCATATCCCCGCCCAGAGCGGAGATGACGAGGTGTTGTTGCGAATGCGGAGAAAGTACCGGGTGAGCGAATACGTCGCTTTCATTCGTGATATTATCAAGCGTGTTCCAAACGTGGGATTGGGGACCGATATCATGGTCGGATTTCCAGGGGAAAGTGAAAGTGCGTTCCAAAGGTCGTGCGAGCTGGTGGAAGAGATCCCGTTCACCCATATCCACGTGTTCAGTTTTTCGGCAAGGCGGCGGACGGCCGCCTATTCCATCAAGGAAAAGGTGCCGGCGCGGGAGATTACCCGTCGAAGCGCTGCGATGCACGATATAGCGGATAAAAAGAAGCAGGCATACTACGAAGCCCAGCAAGCGAGGACGCTCAACGTGCTGTTCGAAGAACGAGAGTCCAACGGGCTCTTCGTTGGCTTTTCCGGCAACTATGTAAAAGTGGGTGTGGACACGCCGTTGGATCTGTCGAATCGGCTGGCTACAGTGAGAATATCCAGGATCGAACAGGCAGCACCAAAATCATCTATTCTGGCCGTCGGTGAAATGATTGAAGTGGAGTCGCACAGCTCCGGCGTGAAAAGAGGATGCGGATGACGAAAGATCTCAACATATACATCGAAACGTACGGCTGCCAGATGAATGAATACGACAGCGAGCTCGTCGCATCCATCGTGGCGAACAAAGGCTATGCTATTACGCCGTCCGAACGTGAAGCGGATGTGATTCTTTTGAATACCTGCGCCGTTCGCGAGCACGCCCATCTCCGGATCTATGGAAGGCTCCAGGAGCTCAAGCGATTGAAGGCGATGAAGCAGAATTCCCTCACAATTGGGATCCTCGGCTGTATGGCGCAGAACCTGAAAGATACATTGCTGGACAGTCACGAGGAGATCGATTTCATTGCCGGACCGGACAGCTACCGTGAGCTTCCCCGTTTGATCGAACGTGCGAGGATCGGTGGCGAGAAGGGAGCAGCGCTCAGACTTTCGAGGAAAGAGGCCTACACCGGGGTCAATCCTTTGAGAAGCGGGGGTGTCAACGCGTGGGTTGCGGTAATGCGGGGGTGCGACAATATGTGCACATTTTGTGTCGTTCCGTACACGCGGGGCCGGGAGCGGAGCCGCGATCCGTTTGGTGTCGTAGAGGAAGTCAACGCCCTGGCAAAGGAAGGCTACCGGCAGGTCACGCTCCTCGGACAGAATGTAAACTCATACAGCTACGATAAGTACGGATTTGCCGACCTCGTGAAAATGGTAGCGGACGTTCCCGACATCTACCGTGTCCGGTTCACTTCACCCCATCCGAAAGATTTCCCTGACGCGCTCGTCCGCGTCATTGCAGAGCACCCGAAAGTTTGCGGACACATTCACCTCCCCCTCCAAGCGGGGAATAACCGGGTGCTCGACTTGATGAAAAGAACCTGCACGATCGAATCCTTCGAAGATCTCGTCCAAAAAATAAGAAAAGGTATTCCTGAAATCTCCCTCACGACGGATGTAATCGTTGGTTTCCCCACTGAGACCGATGATGAATATGAAGATACCTTCCATGCGATGGAACGGATCCGCTTCGATGCGGCATTCATATTCAAGTATTCGGAGAGAAAAGGAACACACGCGGCAAAGCATTTCAAGGACGACGTCCCAGCCGAGAAGAAAACCGAAAGAATCGTTCGACTCGTAGAGCTCCAGAAGAGGATCACCGGTGAAATCAACCAGCAGTTCGTTGGGCGCACGCTCGAAGTTCTCGTCGAAGATTCTTCGATAAGGGATAAGTCCCTCGCCGTCGGACGCACCGATGGGTTCAAGAACGCGATCTTTCCCAAGAACGGATTGGCGCTTGGTGAGTTGGTGGATGTTCGAATCGAAAGGGCCAAAGGAGGGACGCTGTACGGATCCGCTGTCGCGGCCTAAACGGCGTAGCGAGTTTTCAAAAAATAATTCCCTTGGATTGAATGGCGAATAGGAAAGGGCGGCATCATGCAGGATGAAATGTGGGCGCTGGTGTATGACAAGTCGAGAGACGTGTGGGAAAAGTCAAAGGGTCTTAGAAAAGCCGAGACGGCGAAGCCGGTGCTCGATGAAGCACGAGATCCGCTGGATGCGGGAAGGGTAATTGTGAAGGTGATTTATGCGGGATTCTGCGGATCCGATCGCGGGATTTGGTTTCGAAACTCTTTCAAAGGGATGATCTATAGTTCGCTGAAGGCGGAGAGGAAGACGGTGCGGGTCATAGGGCACGAATTGCTGGGCGAGATAGTCGAGACGGGATCGGTTGCCAGCGCCAGATACGGATATGGACCAAAGGACATCGTATCGACGGAGTCCCACATCGTCTGCGGAAAATGCCGCCAGTGTCTGATCGGCGACACACATGTGTGCAGCGATGAGCAAATTATAGGTATTACCGTGGACGGGTGTTTTGCCGAGTATATCAAGCTGCCTGCGGAAGTTTTGTGGCGCACCAATCCGAAGAAGATTCGGAAAAAGGTCGCGTGTCTTCAGGAGCCCTTCGGAAACGCCGTCCACGCCTGCACCAAGGTGGATCTCAGGGGAAAGAGCGTTGCCATTTTTGGATGCGGGACAATCGGGCTCTTTACTATTCTGGTTGCCCGAGCTCTCGGTGCTTCGAAAATCATCGGCGTTGAACCGAACGATCAAAACGCCGATATGGCCGAAAAGCTCGGCGTGGACGAGATCGTTCGCTTCAATCCGGGCAAGGAGACCTTTCGAGCCGATGGGGACATCGTGGAAGCCGTTCACGACTTCGGCGGCGACGGCGTCGATGTCGCGCTCGAGATGGCAGGGTACAATTCCTCTGTTAACAATGCGATCCAGTCGGTGAGAAGAGGGGGGGACGTGATACTTTTTGGCCTCAAAGGCGGCAACTTCACTATCCAGGACTTCTCACGGGTAATCGTCCGAGGGATTACCCTCCACAGCGTTATCGGCCGGAGGATTTTCCAAACATGGGACACGGCAACAAACCTTCTCGAATCAAAAGAAAATCATATTCAGGAAAAGATCTACAACGTGATCTTGAGCAAGGGAAAAGATACAATCGTTCATATCGACGATTACGACCTCAAAGATTTCGAGCAAAGGATCCTTTCACACCCTAAGGTGATCATCCAGTGGTAGGATGATGTTGCAACATCCAAAATCGAGCTTATGCGGGGTGAAGGATCCCCATTTTGTACCAAGCATGTGAATGTTCTTATAGTCATGGTCGCCAGTTCAGTGAAGGAGGATGGCGCATGTACGGGGAACTGAAAGAGAAACTCACGGGTGAGATCAGTTCTATCCGCGAAGCGGGTTTGTACAAGGATGAGCGCATCATTTTGAGCCCGCAGGCGGCGGAGATCAAGATCAAGAGTGGTGAGGTGATCAATTTTTGCGCGAACAACTATCTGGGCCTGTCATCACATCCTAAAATTATCGAAGCAGCCCACCGGGGGCTGGATGATTGGGGGTACGGAATGTCATCCGTCCGCTTCATTTGCGGGACGCAGGACATCCACAAGAAGCTGGAAGCCAAAATCTCCGAGTTCCTCGGCACAGAGGACACCATACTGTACAGCTCGTGCTTCGATGC
This sequence comes from Candidatus Latescibacterota bacterium, assembly GCA_011772205.1. Classification (GTDB taxonomy): domain Bacteria; phylum Krumholzibacteriota; class Krumholzibacteriia; order WVZY01; family WVZY01; genus WVZY01. The sequence goes on along the minus strand of WVZY01000023.1, from coordinate 4,882 downwards.
GAACGGCGGACTTTTCGAGGCGATTCTGGGGGAGGGAGATGTAGTGATCTCGGATGAGCTGAACCACGCGAGCATCATCGATGGGATCAGGTTGTGCAAAGCGGACCGGAAGCGCTTTCGCAACAGCGACATGCAGCACCTCGAGGAGATATTGAAGGAATGCACCGCGTATCGAACCAGAATGATCGCTACCGACGGTGTGTTCAGCATGGACGGATTCGTCGCCAAGCTCGATGAAATATGCGGCCTCGCAGAAAGATACGACGCGCTCGTTATGGTCGATGACTCGCATGCAACTGGTTTTGTTGGACCGGCGGGACGGGGGACACCGGAATACCACGACGTCATCGATAAGGTAGATGTGATCACATCAACGCTCGGCAAGGCTCTCGGCGGCGCTTCCGGTGGATTCACCAGCGGCCGGAGTGAAATCGTAGAGTTTCTGCGCCAACGCTCACGCCCGTATCTATTTTCGAATACGCTCACTCCATCGATCGTCTATGCGGCAATGACCGCTATTGACCTCCTGGCTGAAACAACCGAACTCCGCGACAAGCTCAAAGAGAACACGCTGTATTTCAGAAGACAATTGACGGAAGCCGGATTCGATATCAAGGAGGGAACGCACCCGATCGTTCCGATCATGCTGGGAGATGCCAAGCTCGCGCACGACATGGCCCACGATCTTCTCGAGGATGGTATCTACGTCATTGGCTTCAGCTATCCAGTTGTGCCCAAGGGCCAGGCGCGCATCCGCGTACAAATCTCTGCCGCACATGAAAAAGAGCATCTGGATAAAGCAATTGAGGCCTTCAAACGTATCGGCGAGAAATACGGAATCGCGGGTTGACATGAAGTAAGTTGTAAAGCTATTCCTTGAGATGCCTCTTCGTCCCGATGGATGTGGGGGAAAATCAAATAGATGCTTGCACGGAATTGTCGTCTTAGCTATACTCAGAAACCGAAAAAGGGAGGCTAAGGCATATGATTGCCAGAAGATCTCTTCTAACGCTCGTTTTCGTTTCCCTCGCCTGCTTTGTATCCCCGCCCGCCGGAGCCCAGATGACCATCCCGCACGACGTCCTCGGATGCGGGGGCGGATATTCCAGCGGCTCGAATCTTCGTCTCGGTGACACTGTGGGTGAAGGAGTGATTGGTGTGATGAGCATCGGTTCCACCGTACACGAAATCGGATTCCAGTATGTTGTGAATCGATTCCTGGATACCACCATCGTGGCGGTCGTCATTGCCGCATTTGATGTGGAGTACACCGAGGAAGGGGTAAAACTCGAATGGGAGATCGGCCACGCAGATGGGCTCGAGGGATTCAACGTGTATCGGGCGAGGGGAGAATCGGAGGAGTTCAAACGCCTCAACAGCGATCTCATTCCTGCAGAAAAGGGAAACAGTTACGTTGACAACCGCATCCGGCCGGGTCTGAGCTACACTTACTTAATCGGCGCGGTGGATCGCGATGGTGAGTTTTTCTCACCAACCGTTATGGTTGAGGTGCCGTATCGGGAGACAACGCTGCATCAGAACTATCCCAATCCGTTCAACCCATCCACCAACATCTCTTTCTTTCTTGCTAAACCCGCAAACGTTTTGCTGACGATCTACAACGTGAAGGGGCAGCGGGTTAGAACACTCCTGAATGGGAGGAAGGAGTTCGGTAAACATACGGTAGTGTGGGATGGAAGAAACGACCAGGGCACCCAAACGAGCAGCGGTGTTTATTATTACCGTCTGAAAGCGGGCGATCGCGTCTTTACGAAGAAGCTAACGCTGCTGAAATAATTGCTCCAGCAGCATAAATGAGCCGTTCGCGAGGGCAAACCGCTCCTCAGCGCTCCGGTTATTGTCGCTTCGTATCCCTCGTGTGATCCTTTGATGAATGGCTGCCGGGAATTCGATTGCCGGCAGCATTTGTTATCCTTACGACGCATCGCACTCTCGTTGCGGGGCGATGGCGAATTCTCTCCCTCTCACATACAGGCCGGCCTGGTGCATTCGAGACGGATTTAAATCATGCTGAAAAAGGCGCTTACGAAGGTGTGATCAGGGCGCACGATCCCAATACCAGCAGTATCGGGATCGATAGGATTGCAGGGAGTGTCGATAGTTAGGTGGGCGCTGCTGGCAAGATTTTTTTCGGAATCGCTCAAAAATCTCTTGCATCCATGTACGAGTATGGTACGTTTTTTCCGAATCCGTCTGAGCCTTGAATGATAGGAGTATTGCTCGATGCCTCGGGATGAGTTTGGAGATCAGTTCGATCTGAAGAAAATCCCGATACCTTCCGCGCCCAGGGGATTGCTCCGTTGGGGGATTCCCGGTCTCATTCTTCTTTTACTCATCATTTCCAGTGTTTACACAGTTGGACCGGAGGAGATCGGTGTCGTGCTGCGGCTGGGCAAGTTCCAACGCAGCACTGAGCCGGGGCTCCACTTCAAATTCCCATTCGGCATCGAAAGGGTGACCAAAGTCCCGATCCAGCGTCAGCTCAAGGAGGAGTTTGGCTTCCAGACCGTCTCTGCTGGTGTGAGGAGCCAGTACACTACGAGGGGGCGGGAAGCCGAGTCGCTCATGCTGACGGGCGATCTCAATGCGGCCGTGGTGGAGTGGGTGGTGCAGTACCGGATCGTCGATGCCTACAAGTATCTATTCCGCGTTAGAAACGTCCGCATAACCTTCCGTGACATGTCGGAAGCGGTCGTGCGAGAGGTCGTGGGTGACCGCACGGTAAACGAGGTGCTGACGATCGGCCGCCAGGAAGTCGCCGATCTGGTGTCACAGGTGCTCCAAGATCTGTGCGATCAATACGAAACGGGGATCAAGGTGGAACAGGTGGTGCTCCAGGATGTGAACCCGCCCGATCCGGTGAAGCCCTCCTTCAACGATGTCAACGAAGCGCAGCAGGAAAAGGAAAGACTCATCAACCAGGCCCAGGCCGAATACAACAAGGTGATCCCGCGCGCGAGGGGAGAAGCCGAGCAAACCATCCGCCAGGCTGAGGGATATGCGCTGGATCGTTTGAATCGAGCCAGAGGAGATTCAGCCCGGTTTGTGGCATTTTTCGAGGAATATAGGAAGGCTCCGGAGATCACGAGGAAGCGAATCTATCTCGAGACGCTGAATGAAATTTTACCTCGTGTCTCGGCAAAAATCATTGTAGACGACGATCTAAACAGCGTGCTTCCGTTGCTCAATTTGGAAACCTGGAGAAGAGAACCTAGAAGCGAGAAGAAGTAGAAGTAGCTCAGCTCACATGGGGAATCGATAAGCCCCGCATTGGGAGCGTTTGATGAAAATTTTATATATTGTCATTGCTATCATCTTGGTGATTGCGCTCTTCAGCAGCCTGTACGTCGTCCAGGAGCCCGAGCAGGTCATTATCACCCAGTTCGGCAAGCCTATCGGCGACCCGATCACCGCACCGGGTCTAAAGCTCAAGATCCCATTTATACAAAAAGTGCACCGCTTCGACAAACGTTTCTTGGAATGGGATGGGGATCCCAACCAGCTGCCTACGAAAGACAAACGGTTCATCTGGGTCGATATGTACGCCCGCTGGAGAATCAGCGACCCCCTTTTGTATTTCCAGAGGCTTAGGGATGAACGCGGTGCACAAACTCGTCTCGATGATATCCTGGATGGAGAGACTCGGAATGCCATCGCAAATCATCAGCTCCTCGAAGTCATCCGAAACACCAACCGAACACCGGAGCAAAGCGAATTGGAAGCCCAGGACGAGACGGGGCTTGAACCGATTA
>WVZY01000023.1:0-1017 GCA_011772205.1 Candidatus Latescibacterota bacterium | reverse complement strand
ATGATCGCCGAGCGGCAGCGAATTGCCGACCGGTTCCGCTCGGAAGGAGAGGGTGAAGCCTCCCGGATTCGAGGGGAAAAAGAGCGCGAACTCAAACGGATTCAATCCGGGGCATACCGGATGGCTCGGGAAATCATGGGTAATGCCGACGCAGTGGCAACGAAGATTTATGCTGCCGCGTACGATCGCTCGGCGGCATCACGAGCTTTTTATGAATTCTTGAAAACAATGGAGACCTACCAGAACACTCTGGATGCGGAAACCTCCCTCATACTCTCCACCGACGGCGAGTTTTACAGATTTATCAAGGAATCGCAGAGCCGCTAGGTATCATTTTCGAGATCCCATCAACTTGACGTAGAAATGCATCTTCGATGCGTTATCTTACAAGAATCATCTTGCGACTGGTTGTAAGATCTCCGGATTGGAGCCTGCAGGAATTCATTCAATCCATTGGAGAAAGGCGCAAAATGGCAAAACGCTGCAAATATGGACTCGACAAACGCCTCAAGGAATTGAAGAAAAAGAAGAAGCGGGATGAAAAACTCGAGCGTAAGCGGCTGAAGAAGCAGGGCGCTCAAAACGATTCGGAGGAGAGTCGGGAAGCGCCTTTAGAGGCGACCCACGAGGGCTTTGCGCCGGATGGCGAGTCCAAAGAGCGTGAGGATCAATAAGCGCGACCGTCCTGCGACGTGGCGAATTCTCGGAACACTTTGCGATACAGCCACGCATTGTTCCTGATGGACAGATAGCTCACGAGCATGAAAACTGGCTTACGCCTCCCCGCCAACCAGTCCCACGCCCGGCGCACGATGCGCGCCAACGAATAAAACTCCCGGTGGCAGGTTTCCATTTCTCTGAAGATGTCGGTCCGGCTCAGATGTTTGTAACGGCCCACTGGAAGGGTCAGCGTGTAATACTTCCAATCTCCCGGGAACGCGTCGGCCGCAATACGGCTGTGCCTTCTGAAAACGTCGTCCGCCTTGCCACTTTTGAACTTACGATGATCTTCTCATA
>WVZY01000022.1 GCA_011772205.1 Candidatus Latescibacterota bacterium | reverse complement strand
GATCAAGTTCGGGAGATCATCCAGCGCGCGGTGACGGGCGATGGCAAGCCACCGAAACACATCGTGTTTTATGCCCACGGCGGGCTCAATAGCGTCAAGGGATCCGCCGCTAGAGCGGTGGCGTGGAGGAACGCATTCATGCGCAACAGCATCCATGAGCTGCATTTTATCTGGGAAACGGGGATGTGGGAGGAGCTGCGCGATGTGTTGCTCGGCAAGGAAGAATCCGCGAAGAAACGGGCAGGCGGCTTGAGTGATTGGTGGGATCGGATGATCGAGCGCGCCACCCATTCGCTCGGGCACGCTCTGTGGAAAGAGATGCAGTCCGACGCCGCAAATGCATTTCAGGACAAGGAGAAGGCCGGATCGAAAACGCTTGCGATGTTCATCGACGAACTTGAGCAGCTCACACCTGGACGTCGACCGAAACTACACCTTGTCGGCCATAGCGCGGGTTCCATCTGGATTGCGCATTTGCTGGGGCGCTGGCGATCAATGCAAGAGATCAAGCCGAATTTCGACAACGTGATACTCTTCGCGCCGGCCTGCACGACGGACCTCTACAACGAACACATATTCCCGGCGATAAAGGATGGCACTGTTGGCAAGCTGCATCATTTCTTTCTCGACGCCGAGACCGAAAGGAGCGACAGCGTTGCTAACGTTTATCGGAAGTCGCTGCTGTACCTCGTGTCACGATCGTACCAGAAGCGTGGCGATATCGTTCCCATTATGGGTATGCAGATCTACGTCGATCGCGGCCTGCTCAGGGAGGACGGCATCAAGACTCGCATATGCCACTACAACACGAAAGACAACTGGGATTGGACGACATCGTCGTCCCACGGAGGATTCGACAATGATCCCGCCACAATGAACTCTATGCTCAAGCTGGTTCTTGGACACAAACCAAAGGAGTTCAAAATGGAGGAGCTGGAGGGGTATTGATGCTGACTTCGTCATATCAAAACGAATCGCTGGACCAAAGAAGCAATTGCAACCACCTCAGAATGAATTTAGCCTTAATCAACCATATACAGAAAGGAGATCCTATGCTGAAAAAGACGCTACAATCACTATTCCTTATCACCCTCATTCTCACCTTTGCAATCTCATTAGCAAGAGCCCAAGATGCCCCTCTCCAAGGATTCGACCAATACGTCGAAAAAGCCATGCAAGACTGGCAAATCCCCGGCATTGCGATTGCCATCGTCAAAGACGATGCCGTCGTTCTGGCAAAGGGCTACGGGCTCCGGGAGCTCGGCAAGCCTGACAAAGTAGACGAACACACACTTTTCGCTATCGCATCGAATACGAAAGCTTTCATTGCGACGGCCGTCGGGATCCTAGCAAAAGAAGGCAAGCTCGACTGGGATGATCCAGCAATAAAGTATCTGCCAGAGCTCCAGCTATACGATCCCTATGTCACCCGTGAGCTCACGATCCGTGATCTTCTCTGCCATCGTGTCGGCCTCGAGACGTATGCTGGAGACATGATCTGGTACGGCTCCACCAGCACCGCAGATGAGGTGCTCCATCAAGTGAGGTACCTCGAGCCGCATTCGAGTTTCAGAAGTCAGTACGGCTACTGCAACTTGATGTTTGTGGCGGCCGGCCGAATCATCGAGGAAGTGTCCGGCGAGAGCTGGGGCGGCTTTCTCGAGCGGCGTATCTTCGCCCCCTTGAGAATGATAAGAAGCTGCACGAGCACACATGAACTCGAGGATATGGAAAACGTGGCAACTCCTCACACGGAGGTCGGTGGCAAGATCCAACCCATCCCTTATCGCAATATAGATAACGCCGCGCCCGCCGGTGCGATCAACTCGAGTGTCATGGAAATCGCTCAATGGCTGAGACTGCAGCTGAATTATGGCACCTGCAATGGGAAGCAGGTGATCGATTCGACGATCATCGATGAGATGAGAACGCCCCACACGATCATCCGAATCGGCAAAGAGCAGCGTGAGCTTTACCCGACCAGGCACTTCATAACATACGGTCTCGGCTGGTTTCTGAGTGACTACCATGGACGCCTGGTTGTCTTACATGGCGGTGGCCTGGATGGAATGTTCTCGTACACGGGATTCTTGCCCGAGGAGAAACTCGGGATCGCTGTCCTGACGAACCGGGATGATCATCGGCTCATGACGGCATTGTTCTACCAGATCGCCGATGCGTATCTTGGAGTCCCCGATAGCGACTGGAGCGCTATACTCCTACAAAAGCGCCAGGAGGAGAAGATACGCGAAGCAGAAAAAGAGAAGAAGCGCGAGAAAGAACGCGACAAGAAAAAAACACCTTACACATCGGCGGAGAAAATTACAGGAAATTATGCAAGCAAAATCCTCGGAGATGCTGAGATTTCCAAAGAGGGCAAGAAACTCGTCCTGACGCTTGCCTTATATCCTGGTGTTGAAGGTTATCTCGAACATTGGGACTATGAGACGTTCCTGTGCAAGTGGAACGATCCGATGTGGGGTAAAAGCTATCTGACGTTCGTTCCGGACGGTCGTGGGAGTGTGGAATCGTTCAAAGTGAAGGTGAGAGAGGATTTCATAGATCCGCTGGAATATGTCTTCGAGCGGACTGGCGAGTGATCTCGGCTTCAGTGAGACTTCCGTGAGCGATCCAAGGAGGCAATCGATGAGACTACTGACAGTACCGGCTTGCCTGCTGGTTTTCATCCTGTCGTGTGGAAACGCAAGCGCGCGGTATGGAACGATTTCTGGGGACGTGATATATGACGGAGAGCACGCCGGAACTGTCGTTGTCAATCTCTATATGCTCCAAGTGACCTCTAGCGGAGAGGCTCGCCGGCTCACGAAAAGGCAAGTCTACGGCTCAGTGAGTCCATTCAAAACACTCACTCTCGAAAAGCCGTATTCATATACATTTGATGAGTTACCGCCCGGTCATTATTCCGTCTTTGCATATCTCGACATCGATCATAACGACATACTAGGGTTCGATCCTCCTGAACCGTTTGGATGGTATTCATCCGAACAAGGCGGAATGTATGATCCCATCAATCTCGCTAAGCCCGATGAGGCAAAGGCGGACTGCAGGCTTCGCTGCCCAACGCCTTTTCCAAAACAAGAACGATCCACCCAGCACGGAGCACTCCGGTGGGTCAGAGGATTTCCGGTGCTGCAACTTTGGGGTACAGCGGAGGAGCGTGGATTTGCCCACGGCTACCTTGCGGGGAAACAGATCATCGATTTCTTCGAGTTCTATATAATAGAGGACAGTTGGCAATCTCCAAAACGCTACGAGAAGATTTTTGTTCCATTCCTGGAAACCCATTTCAAATACCCGCCTGAATACCTTCGAGAATGCGATGCCGTTATCAAGGGAATGGAAGCATCGGAAATAGACATGCGCCTGGAATCGCTCAATCGCGATTTCAACAGAACCGACTTGCTGGCGATAAATGCATACCTCGAAAAACGCGCGGCCTTTCCGTCGGAAAAATCATCCTGCACGCAGTTCGCCTTTTGGGGCGCAAGAACCGAGGGAGGCGAGCTGAAAGGCGGCTTGATCGCCGCCCGAAACATGGATGGGGAGTGCGATATTCGCAAGGTAACGGTGAGTCACTTCCTCATGTTTGCCGTCGATCCCTCGGAGGCAGATCGCAGGCGCTGGGTCTCCGCCATGTGGCCTGGATTCGTCGGGACGATCTCGGGGATCAACGAGGATGGCCTTTACAGCATGGAGAATGCGGGCGGCACTTGTCCTGGACCGGTTGTCGGTGCCATCACTCCATGCTCCTGGATTCAGCGATGCGTATTAGAGACGGAGGGAAAGGACACCACTCCAAGCCGGATCCTCGAAGTCATGAGGTCCTTTGCGTGCGAGGGAGGCGGAGTGACAACACCCGGATCGATCATCTTGTGGGCGGTGCCGTATGAACAACAGGAAGCGCCGGCGTTTATTTACGAAGGAGACCGTTTCGGTGGTTCCATACGGCGCGCTACGGATGTACGGCCTGTAGATCCTGCCAATATCATGGCCTCGAATCACCACAAGGTTTACGGCTATGATCCGGAGCGTCCAGATTATTCGTGCGATAAGCAAATTTCTTTCTCCTCGCTTTGGCGGTACGAAGTGGGAAAGAACATGCTGGAGGCCTGGTCGCGGGGCGGCACTCCGCTGGGTGTCGCTGAGGCGAAGAGGCTGTTGCAAGCTGTATCGCACGGCACAACGGAATACTCGGTGATTTTCAAGGCGAATGAAAATCGTATATTGATAGCAGTGGATGATCTGGAAACAGATATGTGGGATGCGCCTTACCTATCCTGGACCGAGTTTGATTTCGATGAGTTGTTCGAGAAGTGAGCAGGGCCCCAAGACTTCAATCAACAACTACTTGACTGTCACGCATTCGCACCTTTTCAAAAACTTGGGATCGATGTCCGCGCCATGCCCGGGCACTTCCGGCACGTGAATTTCCCCGACATCGTACTCGGAACCGCCAACCACAGGATCTTCTTTCAAGAACATGAATCCGTCGAGATCCGCATACCGGATATTGGGCCGTGCGGATACGACATGAGCGGCAGCGGTGAGCCCGAGCCGTGTCTCCGTCATGGAACCCATCATGCATTGAATCCCCGCGCCCTCGGCAATTGCGTTGATCTTCAGAGCGGTGTGAATGCCGCCGGATTTTGCGAGCTTTATATTGAAGTAATCGCAGCAACCCATGGAGGCGAGCTTGTATGCATCATGGTGATCGAAAAGGGATTCATCGGCCATGATCGCAATGGAGGTATTCTGCCGAATTCTCCGCATGTTCTCGTAATCCCAATGTGCAATCGGCTGTTCGCAGTACTCGATTCCCATGAGCTCCAGGGCGTTGAGTGTTGCTGTGGCCGTCTTGTAGTCCCATCCCTGGTTCGCATCGATGCGGATCGGCAAATTATCTCCGAGCGCTTTCCGGATCCTGGCAATTCTCTCGACATCCTCGGCCATGGTGGTTCCCAGTTTGACCTTGATCGCCTTGAAACCTTGTTTCCTGTAGTCGAGCGCCTTATCGGCCATGTACTCGGGATCGTTGATGCCAATAGTATTGTCCGTCCAGAACGAACGTTTCCCGCCTCCGAGAACGGCATACAGCGGGAGACTCGCGCTCTTGCCCAGTAAATCATATAAAGCGATATCGAAAGCGCTTCGCAACGTGCTGTTATGAACCAAGAACTTGTCAATATCTCTCATCCGCGTTTCGATATCGAGTGGATCCTTATTTAAAATGAGCTTGGCCAAATCCACGGCCCCGGCCAAATTGATGGCCTGAGTCTCACCAGTAATCACCGGTGTCGGGTTTGCCTCTCCCATCCCATACAAACCTTCACTGGTGTTGATTTTTATGAAAAGGCTCTCGGCGCTGGTGAACTCCATGATGGCAATACGGAACGGCTCGTGGAAAGGGATATCGGCTTTGTAGATATCAATACTGGTGATCTTCAATTGTCCCGCCATAATCGTCTCCTTTTTGGATTGTTGGATTCATGATAAGAAAATCCCGCTTTTTTTCGATCGGAAAGATATCGTTTCGGTGATTTCTTAAGGTCTCGGAGTGTCGCTTTTAATATCATGCTTCCACCGGCTTTCCCCAGAATGTATGCGCGACCTCTTCACGCGGCTCCGGTGTTACCAGACTCACCACGACATACAAAATCACAGCACTCACCACAGAAACGAGCGATGGATGCGTCCCCAAAAGCCCAACCTGTGGAGCTAGGGTATTCCCCAGGGCGTAGATGATCATTCCCCAACTTATGGAAGCCAACGCGCCCCACTTGTTGCCCCTTTTCCAAAACATACCTAACAGGATCGGGCCAAATGTGGCCGCTTCCAATCCGCCTATGGAAAAGAAAATGATCCACTGGATCAACGGAGGCTGCAGCAGCGCTAGGGCCATGGCGATGGCCAGGCACGCGCCCATTGTCAATCGCGAAGCGGATTTTACAGCGCTTCCGGATATTCCCGGCTTGAGCTCTTTCAAAAGATTTCTTGCGAGGCTCGACGTAATAATGATGGCCATGGCCGCAACGGTGGTTTGGATGCCCGCCACAATGCCGGCGAGGACAATGCCGCCAAGGGCTTCGGGCACGACATGCATGGCCAGCCATGGGCAGATCTCATCGGATACGGCAAGGTCGGGTTTGATCGAGCGACCGATCACGCCCGCAACGCACAAGAGGAGAGTCCACAACAAAACGAGAATCGCTCCCATCCAGATGCCTCTTTTCAATGCTTTTGTGTTTTTATAGGTGAGGGCACCGAGCATAGCATGAGGCATGCCCACTACGAAGTAGCCCGATAAACACGCGATGGAAAAAGCAAACGCCGGAGGGAACTCGCCGTTTCTCGTCGGTGACAAAAATTTTAAGTCCTGGGAAGCGAGAATCTCGGTGGAACGCTCGAATCCACCCGCATAATGAACCGTGCCAATGAAGAGCACGATGCACCCAACAGTAATGACGATCCCCTGCAGGAGCGTCGCAATCGACGTCCCTCGCATGCCGCCGAGCACGCAGTATACCAAAACGACGAGAGAGCCAAGAGCAAGGGAAGCGAAATATCCCATCCCCGTCATTTGAGAAATCACTCTTGCCGCACCGACGAATTGCGTGGCCATATAGGGAAGCAAAAACACGGTTACCAGGATCGCCAGAACGACCACAATCGCTTTGCTCTGATATCTCGCCCTGAACAAATCCAGATAGGTAATGGCATTCACCCGCCGCGCCACGATCCCGACGATGATGCCGATGGGAGCGAGCAGCATGAGGTTCATGAAGATCTGGAAATTGTTGATGAGCACCCATGAGTAACCGTACTCGTAAGTCATCCCAGGTCCCGCTATGAACGTACCGGCGCTGGCAAGCCCCCCCGCGATGATCATCGCGACGACGACACCACCCAATCCTCTGCCTGCCGCATAGAATTCCTGCTCGTATTTGGCAATGGGTACCTTCTCGACGATGCGGTACGACCAAAGCCCGATGGCAATAAGAATGGCCGTGTATGCGAGAAAGGAGGCGGTAGCCGCATTCATTCGACTTCCTCCGACGTTTCATCGCTTCCCGAAAGAGGAATGTCGGGGATGAGCTTCTCGGCCACTACGATGAGTGCGGCGACGAATATGACGGGGACAACGATGTTACCGATGGCCACCCACCCGGGGAGCCCCAGGAAGCGAGGCGTTGTTCCAAATACATACGAGAAAACCATGAGGGCGAGGAGGTAGATCGAATAGTATAGCCAGGCCAGTGCGAGGCACCTTCGACCGACTCGAATACGCGGATCTTCAGAGAATTTCAAGGATGCCCTCCCCAGAAGTCCGTTCAGCCGCAGAATGGAAAGGCGGGCCTATTCATTAGACCGTGGGTGCCGATGATTCTGGAGCCCGTCTCCTCCGGGAAGATCGTAGTGTATTTTGAATCCTCGACAGGGATTCCCATGGTACAGCGTCATCCCCTTGCCCGGAATCTGAAAGATCGCGGTGCCCAACGTTGCGCCATGAACATCCCCTTCGGGATGCCGGCATGGACTGAAAGGCCGGCCTTCGTGCAGAGCGAGCAGCTTCATGATGTCTTCCAGGTTGGAGGGCGGGCCCTGCTTTTCGATGGCGCGGCTGAGCACATTCATTCGTGTGGTTGATGACGTGTAAGGCACATCATAAAGCTGAGGCTTGGTTTTATCTTCATCTTCTAATGTCATGCCGGGATGAATCAAATGATTGGTGTGGACATACAATCCTTCGACTTCCAAAACGCTATGTTTATGGACCGGATGCGCTACGGTTTCAACGGAGAGGATACGTTTCTCCGTTAGAGAAGCGAGGTTGTAATGCCATGGGAACGCCCGAGGCGTTATGGTCGCCAGCTCGACCGCTTCCTCCAGGCTCTTCGCCTCTAGAATCGAGCGCCCAATAAAATAGCGAGGCACGCCGTCGGCCACTTTCCGAGGCTCAATGTAATTGGTCGTCTGAATGACACCGTATTTGTTGAAACTTGGGCCAACACCTGGAACGAGACCCGGGTAAACAAAAGAAAGGAAAGTCACACCGCTCGGCGGAGTCACTTTTGCAAGAAACATCCGTCCCACGCATAGATCGTTGCCGTCCTCGTTGTGGGCGAGGATCATCCGCTCGCTATCGCTTAGAGCAATGGTAGAGCAGCCGGCAGTTTCTTTGAGAATACTGATCTCCGATTTGCAGTTGAAGGCGAAGAGGGATATGAAGGGAACTTCCAGTGATTCCGCCATGCCTTTGAGCTCCTCGATATAGTGGGGAAATAGCTCCTGGGCATGTTCCATGAGGCTTTCAACCTTTTTGCGCCCTCCATCTTGGAGAAATTCGAGGCAGGTAGAGTATTCGGGGGATAGCTCGAGATGGCTCGTAATGCGCTCCTTCATGGCGGCGCCGATTTGCTCACCGATCTCCCGATGAGAGCCCGCTGCTTCGATTAGCGGGTAGCCTTTCTTGGGAACATCGAGGACACCTTCGCTGGTGGTGGACAGAGAACCATAACCAGCAGAAGGCAGAAGCACCATGCCGGCTGCGGCCGCCAATGAATATCCGAGAAATTCCCGCCGAGTATACGTGCCCATGGCTTTCCCTCCAAAGAGTAATGATCGTACCGGACGAGCAATTTTCGCGAGGAGTCGCCGATGAGATTACTTCATAAGTTGAATCTTTACAAGCGCTTTCTATATCCACAGGCCGATTCTCAAAAGCGAATCCTGTCGAGTTCGCCCAGCATGTGACCCTGATAGGTCCAGGTAAAATAAGGTGATAAAAGGCATTCCGGAGATGGTGCCTTTCCGCAAGTCGAGAGAGAACTCTCTCCCCGCAAGATCTTCCCGGAGAAAAAATTCCCGAACCAATTCGCCCCTCCTCCGTATATAATGGAAAACATTGATACCCCACCGAGTTTGTTACAACCCTCTTGGGGCCTAAATGTGTTGTAAGAGAATGGGACGAGGTTCACGGTCCCACCAAATCAATCAGCACTGTTCCAACGGGAAAGGCCAGAGTGTCTATCCCGGCGGTACAGCACCATCTTGTTGGCTGCCAATGAAGCACTCAGCCAGGCAGTACCAATGCGGCCGGATGGAATGCGTTACGAACACCACCCGGCTCTTTTTTATCCCACTAAATCAAGAGGAGTAGGCATGATCGCAAGACGATCCTTGGTTACCATCCCACTCGCTCTCATCCTCCTGGCCGCCGCAATCCCCACCCTTACGACGACTCCCGTCTTGGGCCCGAGAAACGCCCAGGCTACGGTCGAACCCCACGCGGGAATGCTGCGCTACCCGGATGTGAGCGCCACCCATATCGCTTTCCTGTACGCAAACAACCTCTGGACGGTACCGAAGGAAGGTGGTGTGGCAACCCCACTTACTAGCGCCCCGGGAGCGGAGCAATTCCTTATCTTCAGCCCGGATGGCGAAAATATCGCGTTCATGGGCAATTACGATGGGGATATGGACCTTTACACGATTCCGGTCTCTGGTGGGACGCCGTTTCGTGTCACACACCATCCGACAACAGAGGTCATCACTGACTGGACGCGAAATGACAAGCTGATTTTCTGGGCTTACGGGATGTTCGTGTATCCGCGCGCCCAGGAACTCTGCTGGGTTTCCACAGAAGGTGGTCTCCCGGAAAAGCTTCAAATCCCTTACGGTGCCAGCGCCCAGATCAGCCCGGACGGCCAGTGGCTTGCCTATACGCCATATAGCCGCGATCACCGCACGTGGAAGCGTTACCGTGGCGGAATGGCTACGGACATCTGGCTGTTCCATCTGAAGAGACACACGTCGAAGAAGATCACCGATTGGGAAGGCACGGACACGAGGCCGATGTGGCAGGGGAATGATAAGATCTACTATCTCTCCGACGCCGGTCAGAACCACAGGAACAACATTTGGCTCTACGATGTGAAGTCGGGCGAGAAGCGCCAGATCACTCATTATAAGAAGTACGACGTCAAATGGCCGAACAACGGTCCAGGCAGCGAGGGCCAGGGTGAGATCGTCTATCAGGTCGGCTCGGAGCTCCATCTCCTCGACCTGGGCACCGAAAAGGCAAAGACGGTCGAAGTGACGATCCCGGGCGATCGTCCGAAGCTTCGTATTCAGGCGGAGCAGGCATCCAGGTTGATGTTTGATGGTGACATCTCCAATACGGGGAAGCGGGCCGCTGTGGAAGCTCGGGGAGATGTCTGGACGCTTCCGGCGAAGAATGGCTCAGTGATCAATCTTCATCGCTCGAGCGGCACTGCCGAGCGTGATCCGTCCTGGAGTCCCGACGGCAAGTGGATTGCCTATTTCTCGGATGAGTCGGGCGAGTACGAGCTCTGCATCACGCAGTCGAACGGCCGCGGTGAGAAGAAGAAGCTCACGAATCTAAAGAAGGGATTCCTGTACAATCCCACGTGGTCACCCGATTCGAAATGGATCGCTTTCTGGGACAAAGCAGCGACGCTTTATTTATACAACTTGGAAACCAAGAAGACACGGAAGGTTTTCAAAGCCAAAGACTTTCGGCGGTCGTCACGCATAAGCTGGTCGCACGATTCGCATTGGTTCACCTTCGCCTGCGGCGATGGTGTCATAAAACCGCCATCCATCTGGCTCTACAATGTCGACGAGGACAAAATGCATAAGGTTACGAGCGGAATGTTCAGCGACACTTGGCCGACGTTCGACCGCGAAGGCAAATATCTCTATCTCGCCAGTCAGAGGGAGATTTCAAGGCCGATTTATGAGGATCTTGGCACAACATGGATCTATTCCCATACGGACCGGCTCTATGTCGTACCTCTGACAAAAGAGATCGAGTCGCCGATCAAGCCGGAAAGCGACGAGGAGGAGTTCGACGAAGAGGAGGAGGAAGAAAAAGCCGACGATAAAGACAAGAAAAAGGACGAAGAGAAAGGCAAAGAGGAAGAAAGCGAGGAAGGCGAAGCTGAAGAGGAAGAGGAAGAACCCGAGCCTTTGAAGATCGATATCGAGGACTTCGAACGTCGGATGATCGCGCTTCCGGCGAAGCGAGGGAATTTCGCGCAATTGGTCGTGAACGATCAGGGGAAGCTGATCTATGGACGCTATCCAAGGCCGGGCGAGGAAGGCGATGCGTCGATTCATCTTCTCGATCTGGATGAGGAGGAAGATGACAAGAAAGAGAAAACTGTCATCTCAGGTGTAATGGGGTACGCAATGTCAGCTGATGGCAAGAAACTTCTAGCGGTCAAGAGGAACTTCCAGATGGCGATCATTAATGCCAAGCCCGACCAGAAGATGAAAGACGTGATCGACACATCGAACATGGTAAAGCAGGTCGATCCGCGTGAGGAGTGGCGCCAGATCTTCATGGATGCGTGGCGGATCCAGCGCGATTTCTTCTACGACCCGAACATGCACGGCGTGGACTGGCTCGCGGTGCGGAAGCAGTACGAAGCGATGCTCAAGGATTGCGCATCGCGTGAGGATGTGAGCTTCGTCATTCGCGAGATGATCTCGGAGCTCAACGTCGGCCACACATACTACTGGGGCGGGGATGTCGAAGAAGCCCCGCGTGTATCGATCGGATCGTTGGGGTGTGATTTCGAGCGCAAAAATGGCTCATACCGGATCAAGAAGATCATCGAGGGCGGGCCCTGGGATGTGGATGCCCGAGGCCCGTTGAGCCAGCCGGGCGTCGACGTCAAAGAGGGGGATTACCTCCTTGCTGTAAATGGCGTGCCGGTCGACTCGGATAAGGACCCCTGGGCGGCATTTCAGGGGCTCGCGAATCGGACAGTGACGATTACGGTGAGCGAGAAGCCCAAGATGGACGATGACGCGCGCCACGTAGTTGTCAAGCTCGACCACAACGAGTACTTGCTGCGCTACCGCCACTGGGTAGAGAAAAACCGCAAGTATGTCGAAGATAAATCGGACGGTAAGGTCGGCTACATTTATGTTCCTAACACGTCGATCTGGGGACAGAATGAGCTCGTCCGCCAGTTCTACGGCCAGCGCGACAGGCAAGCGCTCATCATTGACGAGCGGTGGAACGGCGGCGGGCAGGTGCCCACGCGGTTCATCGAGCTTCTCAACCGGCCGGTCGCTAACTATTGGGCGGTCCGGGATCAGGGTGAGAGCATCCCATGGCCGCCGGATGCCCATCACGGTCCGAAGTGCATGCTGATAAATGGGCTTGCCGGTTCGGGTGGAGACTATTTCCCGTTCTGGTTCCGTGAAGCAGGATGCGGCAAACTGATCGGTACACGCACCTGGGGCGGCCTTGTAGGGATCAGCGGTAATCCGCGTCTCGTCGATGGTGGTTACACGAGCGCGCCGACATTCGCATTTTTCGAAAAAGACGGTACTTGGGGGATCGAAGGACATGGTGTCGATCCTGATATTGAAGTCGTAGACGATCCGGCCCTCATGGTTGGCGGAGAGGATCCCCAGCTGGATACGGCGATCGAGCACATGCTCGAGGAGATCAAACGGAATCCCTACGTTCCGCCGGAGCGGCCGCCTTATCCGGATCGGAGCGGTATGGGGATTTTGGAGAAGGACAAGTAAGTTAGCGCGGATGCTCCGCGTTTCCTCCGACAGCTGCGGATGAGGCGGGCCATACCCGCGAAAGCCAGATAGCGGTTACCATACGCCGCTCATCCGCAGCCAGACCCAAAAGACGTTTATGCCCGCATTCAATAAAGAAGACGCGGGTACGAGAGGGCATTCGAGCCAAGCACCGGAGGTAGGGGAAGCGGCGGTACGATTCGCCTCCGGTGCCGGGCTCCCCCGAGTTCCGAGGTATCGAGGGCTCGGGGCAAACCTTAGAGAACGACTCATCATTGCCTACGCCGAAGTACTATCCTCTGCTCGTGGAATCTTCGGAGTAGGAAGGCGATTGCGCAGGCGTTGGTGCGAGTCGGGCGATGGGCCTTGAGGTTGACCGAGGTTCTTGCTCCAAGCTCAAACGGACCCTCAGCTCGCGCGGCACCGGCGGCAACGACCGCCGAAACAGTCCGCGGTGCGCGCTAGGACCGGCCCCCTATTTTGCTCCCTCGCTAGCGCGCGAGGGTCGACTCCCCAGCAGGGGGTCGATCCCCAACGCCTGCCTCGAGAGAGCAACCGAGGTGCAGTGGAATGTCGTCTCCTCCGAATCACCTCAGGTTACGCCACCGAAGGTGTGCGTTACAAATGAGTATACGCCAAGCAGCTCGAAGCCGCCCGCAGCGTGCAGATGAACATCTTGCGCCGGCGGGCGGTTGGCTTTATGTTTTCTCAACGGCTATGGAGCGGCATTTCTTATAAGACTGCGTGCTGTCCTCACCCCGTTCTCTGCTGTGAATTCAGCCGTATCACCTCAACGCGTAAAGGAGACGAACATGCCTCGTCCTGTTCATTTCGAAATTCCCGCGGATAATGTGGATCGCGCTGCCAATTTCTACCGGCAAGTCTTCGACTGGGAGCTCCAAAAATGGGAAGGCCCGATGGAATACTGGCTGGTCAACACCGGTCCAAGCGACCAACCGGGTATCAACGGCGGTCTGATGCCGCGGCAGAATCCGGGGCAGCTGGTGGTCAATACGATCGATGTACCAGACATTGACGAGTTCCAGGCAAAGATCGAGAAGAACGGCGGAGAGATCGTTGTCCCGAAAATGGCCGTGCCGGGTGTTGGCTGGACGTTGTATTTCAAGGATACCGAGGGAAACATATTCAGCCTCATGCAGGAGGATCTATCGGCAAAGTAACGCCTTAGAAGCGGATGCATGCAGGGAGCCCATTCAAAAGGAACTTCTAATGCTTCTTCTAAAGAATCGATGCCGGGCGGGCACATGAGAGCGTCGCCCGTTCCGGCGCGATTCTTTTTTTTACAAACCGGCTGTTTTTGCTAGAATTGAACGACTTTTCACCATAGAAGGATGAGCGGCATGCTGGATAAATCATTCGATCTGACGCTGGAGAGACGGGAATTTCTGAAAGTGGTTCTCGGCGGTCTCGCAATGACCGCGCTGGATTGGAGCGCCTTCCCTAGGGGACCGAAGGCGAGCAGCGATGAACATGATTGCGACGCGGTGATCATAGGCTCGGGCCTCGGAGGTTTGAGCTGTGCCGCAGCTTTTGCAAGGCAGGGCCTCAAGCCGCTGGTTTTGGAAAAGCACGACCGCCCGGGAGGCTATGCTACCGCCTTCAAGCGCCCCGGCGGTTTTGAGTTCGATGTGTCCCTGCATTCCACCACGGTCGAGGAAAGGGAAGGAGTGCACGATTTGATTCCGGGTTTCCCCGAAATCAAAGACGTTGACTTCGTTCCTCACCCGCAACTCTACCGGGCAATCTTCCCCGATTATGATTACCGTGTGCCGCAGAAAAACATTTCCGCTTATATCGACATACTGGGTGGGTTTTTCCCAGACGAAAGGACAGGTATACAAGGACTGTTCGATGACATGAAATCGTTCACGAACGATTTGAACAGCTTCGTTCAAATGCAGGGCCAGATCGACATGAGCCAGATTCCCGTAAAGTTCCCGAATCTGGTGAAGTATTCGTTCCAGACGTGGAGCCAGATCATGGATCCCTTCATTAAGAACCCTAAACTGAAAGCACTCATCTCTTCTCTCTGGGGATACTACGGCCTTCCACCATCCAAACTCGCCAGCATCTATTATGCGATGCCTACCCTCGGGTATCTTGAGCACGGAGGTTATTACCCAATAGGAAGGTCCCAAAAGATTAGCGACGCCTTCGTGAAGTTTATAGAGGGACGAGGCGGAAAAGTGCTGCTCAAATCGAAGGTAAAAGAAATCTTGGTGAAAGACCACACCGCATACGGCGTGAAAACGGAAAGCGGCAAGACATACACGGGCAAAGTCGTCGTGTCGAATGCAAATGCGTACGACACATTCCGCACGATGATGGGCGAAGACGAGTATCTCAAAGATTATCTCGCGAGGCTGGACAGTTACAGTGTGAGCCTGTCGTGCTTTCAAGTTTTTCTAGGTCTCAAGAAGGATCTGGTCAGCGAACTTGGTATCGAAGATACCGAGATCTTCTGCGAGACGGGTTACGATATGGATGCCGCCTATGAAGGCATTCGCAATGCGGATGTTGAGAGCGGTGGTTTCGGCGTGATGCTGTACGACAACCTGTATGATGGCTATTCACCGAGAGGGAAGAACACCCTCAATATTCTTACGCTCCAGGGATTCGACCACTGGAAGCAGTACGAAGAGGACTATTGGAAAGGCAGCAAAGCGGCCTACAAGAAGGAAAAGGAGCGGATGGCTGATATTCTGATCCAAAAGGTGGAGGAAAAGCTGCTTCCAGACCTCTCCGATGCCATCGAAGTCAAGGAAATCGGCACCCCGCTAACGAACCTCCGTTACACAGGCAATTACCGAGGGGCGATGTATGGATTTGATCAGACGCTGAGTAATTCCGGACAAACCCGTCTCGAGCACCAAACTCCTATAAAAAATCTGTACCTCTCCGGCGCCTGGACGAGGCCGGGCCATGGATATGGATATGGTGGCGTGTTCTACAGCGGGCTAGAGTGCTTCGGTGAAATTATGAAGGAGTGGTAAGTGGCAAAGCGCCGCCGACATTGTGATGCTCCTGAACGTCGAGAAAGACATTTTCACATACTAGTCTGAACGCAATTTGCGAATTGTTAGCTTTGCGCCGCCCAATGAAGCGCTTTCCCGATGAGATCCGATTCCAGGCCGCACTTGCCGCGAGCAAATGACAAAGTGAGAGAGACCGGCGAAAAATCAAACTGGTTCGAGAGGAATCCCAAGAAGACCCTCCTGGCGGTCACCCTGCTCGGAATCATCGTCGTAATTGCATTGTTGGAATTGGGCGCCAGCGTTTTTCTTCCCGGCTGGGGAGCTGTGTGGGAGGAAACGGTGGACTTCTGGGTATATGACGAGCAGTTGGGATGGGCTCATAAAAAGGAAGCTAGAGGCGACTTCAAGCACCGCGACTTTTCCATCCGCGTCCGCATCAACTCTCGAGGACTTCGCGATAGCGAATATCCTCTGGACAGAACTGAAGAGAAAAGGATGCTCGTCCTGGGGGATTCGTTTGGATGGGGCTACGGTGTTGAAGAAAACGAAATTTTTTGCGAGGTGATCGAGAGCAGGCATCCTGATTGGGAAATCATCAATGCGTCAGTGAGCGGTTACGGCACCGACCAGCAGTTGCTATATTTCAGAGATCGAGGAATACGTTACATGCCTGATGTTGTGCTGCTCCTGTTTACCGAAACCGATTTTCTCAATAATGTTTCCGATGAGCAGTATTGGCACTGCAAGCCGGTGTTTTACTTGAAGGATGGCAACCTCATACTTCAAAACACGCCGGTTCCAAAACCCGCGCTGCTCCAGAGGCTCGATCGGTTTTTCTATGGAAAAACGTATTTTTTAAAAAGGATATATTTGCAATTTCGCATGCTTGGAAACCGCCTGGGAACGGCCAAAAAACCCGTTTTTGAGGAGCGAGGAGAAGGTAGCCTCTCAAAGGACGAAACAGTCTCTGACAAACCGAAATACAGATATACGATCGCGAAGCGGCTGCTTTCTGAAATCCATAATCTATCCAAACAAATTGGCGCACGTTTCGTTCTGGTGAGCACGCCTTTGGCGGTGGAGGACAGGGGTGTTCTCGAGGATTTTTGCACGCAGGAAAACGTTCCGTATCTACCGCTGGATGATAGTTATTCGAATATCGAAGAGAAAGTGACATTCACAAACGACGAGCATTGGAATCCAAGGGGCCACGAGATTGCCGCCGCTGCAGTAGAGCGGTTTCTCCGCCGACTAGAGATTTTTGAATAGGCCCGCCCAATCGGTTTTGAAGAGAGGGACTTAAAGATGAGTGGCAAAGAACAAGACTATGAAAGAAACATGGAACTCGAACAAATCGAAACCCACGAATGGCTGGAGTCCTTGGATCACGTTATCCACCGCGGAGGACCGGACCGCGTTAGAGAACTCCTGAGCGAGCTTCAGGATCATGCTCATGCTGCAGGCATCAAGCTGCCCTTTTCGGCGAATACGCCTTACATCAACACGATTCCTGTGGAGGAGCAGCCGACTTTTCCGGGAAGCCGTGAGATCGAGCGGCGCATCAAGAGCATTATCCGCTGGAATGCGATGGCCATGGTCGTCCGGGCGAACCGTGAAGAAGAGGGCATTGGCGGCCACATCTCGACCTTTGCGTCGGCCGCCACGCTGTATGAGGTCGGCTTCAACCATTTCTTCCGCGGGCCGACGGAGGACCATGGAGGGGACCAGGTCTATTTCCAGGGACATGCCGCCCCGGGAATCTATGCAAGAGCGTTTCTCGAAGGGCGGATTTCCGTGGAACAGCTGAAATGCTTTCGCCACGAGCATCATCCGGAAGGCGGGCTGCCTTCTTATCCGCATCCGTGGCTCATGCCGAATTTTTGGCAGTTTCCAACCGTGTCCATGGGATTGAGCCCGATCATGGCGATCTATCAGGCGCGCTTCAATCGCTATTTGGAAGATCAAGGTCTTAAGAAAACATGTCATGAAAAAGTGTGGTGTTTTCTCGGGGATGGTGAGACGGACGAACCAGAGTCACTGGGTGCGATCACGCTCCCCGCACGCGAAAAATTGGATAATCTCATCTTCGTGATCAACTGCAACCTCCAACGTCTCGATGGACCGGTGCGCGGGAACGGTCACATCATTCAGGAGCTCGAAACAGTATTTCGCGGTGCCGGCTGGAACGTTATCAAAGTCATATGGGGGAGCGATTGGGATGAGCTTCTCGCAAAGGATGAAGATGGCGTGCTCGTTGAAAGAATGGGCGAAGTGGTCGACGGCGAATATCAAAATTATATCGTTAGAGGAGGCACGTACATTAGGGAACATTTCTTCGGAAAAGATCCTCGTTTGTTGAAAATGGTCGAGCACATGTCCGACGAGCAGCTGGAGAAATTGAGGTTGGGCGGGCACGATCCGGAGAAGGTCTATGCGGCCTATAAAGCGGCGGTGGAGCACAAAGGTTCTCCAACGGTGATTCTAGCCCGGACGATCAAGGGGTATGGTTTGGGCGAAGCCGGAGAAGGTAAGAACATTACCCACCAGCAGAAGAAACTGAACGAGGAAGAGTTGAAGGAATTCCGCTCGCGTTTCGGTATTCCCATTTCGGATGAAGATGTGGATACGCTCCCGTTTTACAGGCCTGATGAGAACGGTCCGATCCTTAAGTACCTGCGCGAGAGGCGTCAGCAGTTGAGTGGCTATGTACCGCAGCGCATGACAAGGAGCAAACCATTCCCGGCGCCGTCGGAAACGCTTTTCGAGGAATTTTACGACGGCACCGATGGCAGAGAAGTGGCAACAACGATGGCATTCGTTCGTCTGCTATCGAAACTCCTTCGAGATAACGATATCGGTAAGCTCATCGTGCCGATCATACCGGATGAAGCGCGTACATTCGGAATGGAGGCGCTGTTTCGTCAGGCAGGCATATATTCGCATATAGGGCAGCTTTATGAGCCGGTCGACAAAGAGAACCTTCTCTATTATAGAGAGGCGCGAGACGGACAGATTTTGGAAGAGGGAATAAACGAAGCCGGCGCGATGTCATCTTTTATCGCGGCCGGGACAGCCTATGCGACTCACGGTATCAATACGATTCCGTTCTTTGTATTCTACTCGATGTTCGGCTTCCAGCGAATCGGTGATCTGATCTGGGCAGCCGCCGATATGCGGACGCGCGGATTTCTCGTCGGCGGAACATCCGGGCGAACCACGCTTGCCGGCGAGGGCCTGCAGCATCAGGACGGGCAAAGCCATCTCCTCGCATATCACTATCCCACGCTGAAGGCGTACGATCCTGCGTTCGCGTACGAGCTGGCCGTGATTATCCGTGACGGCCTCGAACGAATGTATGAAAAACAGGAAAATGTATTCTACTATCTCACCGTGATGAACGAAAGCTATGTGCAGCCGCGCATGCCCGAGGGTGTGAAGGAAGGGATCATCAGAGGCATTTATAGGCTGCGGAATTCGAACAAGGGAAAAGCGAGCATGAGGGCGCATCTCCTTGGAAGCGGTGCGATATTGAACAAAGCGGTTGAAGCGCAGGGGATTCTGGAGAAAAAATATAACGTGGCCGCAGACGTGTGGAGCGTGACCAGTTATAAAGAGCTTCATAACGATGGACTCTCTGTGGACCGCTGGAATATGCTCCATCCGGACAGCAAACCCAGGGTACCGTATCTCACCCAGGCGCTTTGGGACTCGCGGGGCGTATTCGTTGCCGCAACGGATTATGTCAAGGCACTCCCCGAATCCGTGCACAAATGGATTCCCGGGCGAATGGTCTCTTTGGGAACGGATGGGTTTGGCAGAAGCGATGGCCGGAGGCATCTGCGCGATTTGTTCGAAGTGGACGAACGGTATATCGTACTTGCTGCCCTGCACTGCCTCGCGCTCGAAGGGAAGATGGAACCGGAGACCGTTAAAAAGGCAATGATCGATTTGGATATCAATCCGGAGAAAGTTGATCCGATAGCGGGATGAATGGATGCGAGTAAGGAGGCGACGAGGGGGTTACGAATTTTTGAGCGGAACAAGGAGGATTGCTGAGTGATGGGGGTTCCTCACCTGCGCCCACTTCGCTCGGCTATCCGCCTCCGGCGGAGGATCCTCGCTCGTTGCGCGCAGCGGTTCGTCGCCCCCATCACGCAGCCGACTATACGAAGATGATCCGAATTCAATTGAGCAATAGGCGAATTAAAGCCGGGAGGACTTAGCCGCATGGACGTCGAGTTTACATTACCCGATCTGGGAGAAGGTGTTGAATACGGCACCATCGCGAAAATACTCGTTTCCGTTGGGGACGAATTGGAGATGGATCAGTCCATTGTGGAATTGGAAACGGACAAAGCCGTGTTCGAAGTGCCGTCCAGCATTAGCGGCGTAATAAAGGAAATCTTTGTGCAAGAGGGCGAAGATGTAAAAGTCGGGCAGAAAATCCTCACCGTGTCATCCAAAGCCGAAGCCGTGAAAAAAGCCGTGGAGAAACCAGCACCCGCTGAGAAATCCGCCCCAGCGGTGGAACCGGAACCTGTGTCGCCGAAGGAAGCCGCCGCGGAGAAGGCACCTGAAGATGCTGTTCCGACAAAAACTGCGATGCAAGAGATGGTACCTGAAGCGACCCCGGCGTCTTTCGTGCCGTTGGCATCCCAGAAGCCCGATGAAGCCGCACCGGCCGCCCCGTCGGTTCGCCGCTTTGCCCGGGAGATCGGCATCGACATCAACGGAGTCTCCGGCACCGGCCCCGGAGGCAGAATTTCGATAGACGACATCAAGCGCCACGCAAAAGCGCTGAGTGAACAGCGCGCCGCCTTCGCTGCTGTGCCGGCGGGAATTCCCTTGGAGCCGCTCCCCGATTTCGCGAAGTGGGGTGAGGTGGCGCGCGAGCCGATGAACAAAGTGAGGAGGAAAACGGCCGAACACCTGGGGCATGCGTGGACCACCGTTGCGCACGTCACCCACTTCGAAAAAGCCGACATCACGCAGCTGGAGAAATTCCGCGAAGATTATGGCAAAAAGGCGGAGGATGCAGGAGGCAAGCTCACATTGACGGCGATACTCTTGAAGATCGTCAGCGCCGCCTTGAAGGTGTTTCCTCAGTTCAACGCGTCCATCGACCTGGCGAGGAGCGAGATCGTTTACAAAAAGTACTATCACATCGGCGTCGCCGTGGACACGGACCGCGGTCTCCTCGTACCCGTCGTCCGTGACGTGGACAGAAAAAATATCGTCGAGCTGTCGGTAGAGCTGACACAAATGGCGCAGAAAGCCCGGAACAAAACGATATCACTCGAAGAAATGAAGGGCGGATGTTTCACTATTTCCAATCTGGGCGGCATCGGCGGAACAGGTTTTACTCCCATTGTTAACACGCCAGAAGTAGCAATTCTTGGTGTGTCGCGTTCGCGTGTCGAACCGTTGTATGTGGATGGAGAATTCGAAGGACGGCTCATCGTCCCGCTCACGCTCTCCTATGATCACCGGCTAATCGACGGAGCCGATGCGGCGCGGTTTCTGCGCTGGATCGTGGAAGCCATCGAAGAACCGTTCAAGGTGTTGCTGGAGGGGTAGCCCTTCAATGGCACGAACAGCTCTGCATTTCTGTGGAATGGAAATAAGGGAGGCCGTTTGTGACTGCTGAGCAACACGCAAAAACCGAGCTTGCCGTCGTTGGCGCGGGCCCGGGCGGCTATGCCGCCGCATTCCTCGCGGCGGATCTCGGGATGCGGGTCACGTTGGTCGATCCTCGGCCGAAACCCGGGGGCGTATGCCTTTTTCAAGGCTGCATTCCCTCCAAAGCGCTGTTGCACGTATCAAAGCTCCTCTCCGAAGCGGAGGAAGCGGCCGGGTGGGGAGTGGAGTTCGCCAAGCCTAAAATAGATCTCGAGAAGCTACGCTCGTGGAAAAAGGAGGTGGTAAAGAAGCTAACGAGCGGCCTCAGCCAGCTCAGCACGCAAAGAAAAGTCAACTTCGTTCAAGGCACAGCTGCATTTATCGATTCGAATACCCTGGAGATCTCGGTTGCCAGGGATAAAAAGCATCGTATCTCCTTCCAGCACGCCGTTCTGGCGACCGGCTCGCGGCCGGCGGGAATCCCGGGCACGACGATCGAGAGTCCGAAGGTTATGGACTCGACAGGCGCGTTGGAGTTGGAGGATGTTCCCAAAACGTTGCTCATCGTCGGCGGAGGATACATCGGTCTGGAGTTGGGATCCGTCTATGCGTCTTTGGGGAGCCGAGTAACCGTCGTCGAGATGATGTCCGATCTGCTCCTGGGCGTTGATAAAGATCTGGTAAAAGTACTGCGTAACCGGCTGGAGAAAAAATTCGATGCGATACTGCTGGATACGAAAGTCGGCAGGATGAAGGAAACCAAAAAGGGCATCGAGGTGACTTTCCAGAGCAAGGCCCCGGACGTCCCCGCGAAGACATTCGAAAAGGCGTTGATTGCCACCGGCCGAAAACCCAATTCGAACGATCTCGGTCTCGAAAACACAAAAGTCGAAGTGGATGAGCGGGGATTTATCGAAGTGGACGGGCAGCGGCGCACGACGGATCCTTCGATCTTTGCCATCGGCGATGTGGCCGGTGAGCCGATGCTGGCGCACAAAGCATCACATGAGGGACGCGTGGCCGTGGAGGTCATTGCCGGGAATAAGGCGGAATTCGATCCACGCGCGATTCCGGCCGTGGTATTTACCGATCCGGAGATCGCGTGGTGTGGATTGACGGAGACCGAAGCAGAGGCGCAAAATCGCAAGGTTGATGTCGTGCGGTTTCCATGGGCGGCTTCGGGCCGCGCGCTCACGATGGGCAGAACGGATGGAGTGACAAAACTCCTTGTCGATCCCGAAACCGAGCGGGTGCTGGGGATGGGCGTTGCCGGCGCGGGTGCCGGGGAGTTGATCGCAGAAGGTGTGCTGGCCGTCGAGATGGCCGCTTTGGCGACGGACGTCAGATTGAGCATCCATCCGCATCCGACATTGTCCGAGACCGTGATGGAGAGCGCAGAAGTGTTTTTCGGCCAAAGCACGCACATTTACCGCCCCAAGAGAAAGTCGAAATCGTAGTAGCAACCGGCTGGATTTCATGACCGAACATCATCGGGGGTTGGGAGCAGATCGGCAGAACGCATGGAGAATATTTTGCTGATGTCATGCCCACCGCAAGTATGGTACAAGTGAGCCGGTTGATCGAAGCCGATGCGCTTGTGGAAATCGGAGCCGTAGCGGTTGTTGATGATTGGTGAATCCCACGGGGGAGTTAGGCATGAAAGATGCCAGATTCGAGCGCTACGATGTTCTCCTCATCGTAGGCGCTTCGATCCTTCTCGGTGTGCTGGTGTATGCGTTTCGCGAGGTGCTCTCGCCGCCCGTCGCAAGTTTTCTCGTCTTGATATTCTTGCTTCCCCTTCCTGGCCATCGGATCAAGCATTCCTTGATCTTTGTAACGGTTGTTCTGCTGGTCCTCTGGTTCGTGTCTAGTACTGCGACGATCCTGATGCCATTCATCATTTCGCTGGTTCTTGCATACCTATTCGATCCCGTTGTAGATCGACTCGAGAAACTGCGCATCCCTAGAACCGTCGGCATTCTCATTATCGTCCTGGTAGTCGTAGGCCTTTTTGCCCTGGCTTCGATCTTTCTCGTTCCGCAAATCGTTCGCGAGCTAAAAGAGCTGATTGATCTCAGCATTGTTTATTCGAACAAGTTTGCCGAATGGGTGCAAAGAGACGGGCTTGCTCTACTGCAGCGTTTTGGCTTCGACACGGAAAGAATTCAGGAGATCGCCATCAAAGAGTTGCCCGGACGCCTGAAACAGGTTCTCGAAGCGTTTTTCAAAGGTGCGCTCACGCTGACATCAGCTGTGTCCACCGCGTTCAGCCAGCTTCTGAATCTCGTCTTGGTTCCTTTCATCTTTTTTTACCTGCTCAAGGATATCGATCGCTTGAAGGCTTGGATAAAGAGCCTGATCACTTCGGATCAGGGATGGCTGTCCGAGAAGAACATAGAGAAGATCGACGGCGTGTTGAGCGGTTATATCCGCGGGCAGCTGATCGTGTGTTTTATCGTGGCTGTGCTCACGAGTACGGGATTGACCGTATTTGGCGTCAAATACGCCTTGATTTTGGGAATCATTGCCGGCGTGTTGAATCTCGTTCCATACATTGGATTGCTCATTACATTGATTCTTGGGCTGATCGTGGGGATTTTCAGCGAGTCTCCATTATTCACGTGCATCAAGATCGTCATCATCATCGAAGCGGTCCAAATCATCGAAAGCGCCGTGCTCTCCCCGCGTATCGTCGGCGAGCGGGTCGGACTCCATCCAGCATGGGTGATCTTCGCAATTCTCGTGTTCGCGCACTTCTGGGGATTCATCGGGTTGCTAATTGCCGTGCCGCTGGCCGCCACGATCCGAATTTTTGCCTCGGCCTGGCTCCAAGACTATCGTAAGCGATTACCCGGAGTGGAAGAAGAAACCATGTAGACAGGAAGTAAATCGAGCACGAGGCCCTCTCCGTTTTGTGCTCTTCCTCAAGAAAGTGCGCACCCTTATTGGGAGCTGACAGGATCTTTTCGTAGCGAGTTTTAACGGTGACGTTTTGAGGAGGCTGAATCATGCCGGATGCGAAGGCACTGATCGAAAAAATCGGACGGGATCTGCAGCCATTGGAGAAAAAGATACGGGACCATCCCTACCTTCATGCCATGGAAGAAGGGAAAATCAATAGAGAAGACTTGAAGATCTTCGTCGGCGAGCAGCTGAGTATCATCCCGGGAGACCTGAAGAGCATCGCCTTTCTCATCTCGCGCCTCGACAGGCGGGAGAGCCAGGATTTTTTTCGTTTCGTACTGCAGGGAGAAGCGGCTGCACTCGACGCACTCTTGACGCTTGGCAACGCGCTCGGCATGGAACCGAGAGAGAGAATTGCCTACGAACCAAAGCCCGGCGCCCAGGCGTACAGTGCGTATCTCGCCTGGCTGTGCATGTTCGGAGCCGATGCGGAAATAGCCGCGGCGCTGTCGGTGAACTTTGCCGCGTGGGGTGCGAACTGCGGCCGTATGGGCAGGGCGTTGAAAGCAAGATTGGGATTCAACGACGAAGAAATAACATTCTTCACGAAATTTGCAGAGGCCCCATCCGATCCGAGTCCCGAAGCTTTGGTAGTGATCGACGCCGGGCTGGAAGCGGGCGTGCCGGAAAGACGGATCGCGCGCGCTTGCCGCATGCTCCAAGGTTACGAGCTGATGTTCTGGGATACGGTTTACGAGGCTTTCAGAGCTTGATCCAAGTCTTCGATCAGTTCCACGGTTGCCTCGATCCCTACCGACATCCTGATGAGCGTGTCCGTGATACCGGTTTCTTCGCGCTCCTCTGCAGATATTCCTGCATGTGATGTGAGAGCGGGGCGCGTGAGAAGGCTCTCAACGCCGCCGAGACTGGGTGCGATAATCGGGAGTTTCACGCTCTTCAGGAATTGCTCGGCCGATTCCGCATCGCCTTTCAGTTCGTAGCTCAGCATACCGCCACATCCATCGAACAACTTGAGAGCGCGTTCATGCGCCGGATGCGTTTCGAGACCTGGATAATTGACCTTTGCAATTTTGGGATGATCGTTTAGAAAATTCGCGATCTTGAGAGCACTATCGTTTTGATACTGGACCCGAAGCGCCAGCGTTTTTAATCCCCTGTGAAGCAGGAAGCAGGCGTGCGGGTCGAGGCTGCCGCCTAAATGATCCAGCTTGTGTTTTATCTTTTCGACAAGGTCTCTGCGTCCAATGATTGTCCCCGCCACAATGTCCGAATGGCCGTTCAAGTATTTCGTGCAGCTGTGGATCGACAGGTCGTAGCCCAGCTCCGGCGGGCGGAAGTTGATGGGGCTTGCAAATGTATTGTCTATTATCGACACCAAGTTGTGGGATTTTGCAAAATTGACGACGGCTTCGAGATCGCCAACACCCATGAGTGGATTGGAAATCGTTTCTACATAGATAACTTTCGTTTTGGCCCTAAGTTTACTTTCCCAAGAATCCGGGGTGCTGGCGTCAATGAAATCGTATGCGATTCCGAGTGCTGGGAGGTCATTGATAACAAATCCTCTTGTGCCGCCGTATAGATCGGGTTGAAATAGCACATGATCCCCTGAGGAGAGCAGCGTCAAAAGTGAGGTTGTAATTGCGGCCATCCCGCTTGCCGTTACGAGGGCGCTTTCCGCGTTTTCGAGCGCTGCAAGTTTGTCGTGAAGAGCGGCGTGGTTCGGGGTATTGTTCAAGCGTATGTAGGCGATATCATGATATCCCTCTCCCCCATATGTTTCATACATTGCCGACTGGAAAATTGGCATACTCACAGCGCCAAGAATGCGCGGATCGGGCTCGCCCGAATGGATGAGTTTGGTTTCTATGTGCTTGAAGACATTGTCCATCGCTTATTCTCCTTTCTTGACCACTTGAGCGGCATTCGGTATGGATTGACATATTCTGTCGAATTGGAGATGGTGTTCCAATCATACCATTAGAGTATCGCGCTTGTGGGAAATTGCAAGCGATTGGTGCAAACGTTCCGGTTCTTCATGCGGCATCTCATGGCCATCGTCGTTATCATCATTGGGGCTTACCTTCTCGTCTGCCTTTTGGCGTTCTTGCTGCAATCGCAGATGATTCATTTCCCTGACCGGAAAATCGTGGCGACCCCGGGCCTTTTCGGGGTGGAGTACCGCGATGTTTTCTTTGAAACGGAGGATGCCGTCAGCCTCCATGGATGGTTTATCCCTCTGGAAAATGCGAGAGCCTGCGTTCTCTTCTGTCATGGAAATGCAGGGAATATCTCACACCGGCTGGACTCGATCCGGATCTTTCGCGCGCTGGGGCTCGCAATATTCATTTTCGATTATCGGAGTTACGGGCGGAGCGGGGGACGCATCAGTGAAATGGGCTTATATGCGGATGCGCGGGCGGCCAGGCGCTTTCTGGTCGAGGAAGAGGAAATCGATCCGGCCAGGATCGTGTATTTCGGTCGTTCGCTCGGTAGTGCACTGGTCGTCGAACTGGCCACACATCATCTGCCGCTTGCTCTGATCGCGGAATCTTGCTTTACATCCATTCCCGATCTCGGCAGAAAAGTCTATCCGTGGCTTCCCGTAAGGCTCCTCTCTCGTATTCATTACGACTCGACGATGCGGGTGGCCGGTTTGACATGCCCAAAGTTGTTCATTCACAGCAGGGAAGACGAGATCGTTCCATTTTCATTGGGAAGGCGCTTGTTCGAGCTTGCTCCTGAGCCGAAAACCTTCCTGGAAATCAGCGGCACTCACAACGAGGGCTTTTTGACATCGGGATCCACTTATGTGGAAGGCTTGAAGGAATTCCTTGGCTCACTCGGCATCTGAGGAGCAATGGTTGGAGGCCCCTCCTCGCACCTTTTCCACATTTTTCGGTTGACGCCTTCGCGCCTGGCAACGTTTTTTGTTGTGAATCCCCGCGAGATCCTCCCTGAATGGCACGGCGATTGCCGAGCAAAAGGCTGGATAGTCGTTGAAATCTATAATGAGCAAGAAGAAGGAGAGTTATCCATTGCGAGAGCAGCTCAAGCGCAAGCTCGAAGAGGCGTTCCAGACGCTGACAGGGTTCGAAGAGATCGAGGTCATCGTTGGCATTCCCTTTCGAAACGGGGACGATCCCCTTCCGGAAGTCGTATACACAGCGCGGAAAGGTCTTGAAAACATTGGCCTCACCGCGAAATCATTGGTGTTGTGTGTCGGTGCTCCAGCCGGGGAGAAGACACTCGAGGCAGCGCTTGCCAGGAATGGAGGGGAGGGGGGCGTTGCCGTGCGTGGGTTCCTTCTTGGTCGCGGCCTCGAGGGCCGCGGCTGGGCCATCCGAGCGCTGATGGAAGCCGCTTCCAAGTTCGGGGCACCATTGATCTTGCTAAGGCCCGACTTGAGGCCGCAACCGGACGATGCGGATGAAGAAGGGCGCGGATTCTCGCCCCATTGGATACGCCGTCTTCTTTCCGCAATTCGCGATGACGAGCAAGATCTGGCACTCGCTCAGTTCAACCGTCACCCCTTCGCCCATCCGGTGGAAAGCCTGCTGGCATTTCCCATCCTCTCGGGAGTATTCGGCTTTTCTGTGCGGCAGCCCACCCCGGGCATTTTCGCCCTGTCCCAAAAACTCATTTTGGACTGCTTGTCCGCTAAAGAAAAGTGGTCCGGAGAAGCGGGAAGCTACGGATTCGATCCGTGGATAGTGACCCATGCGTTGGTCGAAGGATTTCCGATCTGCGGAGTGCCGCTCGGCGCCGCGTCGTTCCGGCACGGCATCCACAGGCTAAAGCCGGTGTTTCGCCAGATCACGCATTCCTTGCTCGAAGCGGTGGTGAGGCACAGGAAATGGTGGCTCGAACGTTCGGACGCAATCTCTGCTCCTCAGGTCTCGGGAACGGCACCCGAATTTCCCCCGCCCGAATACCGCCACGAGCGCCGGGAGTTACTCAGGCATTTCAAGCTCGAATTCAACCACTTCGATGACACGCTCTTTCGCGAGATCGTGCCAAATGAGTTTCGCGAAAGAATGGAGCGGATCGCCGATCAAAGCCTCTCAAAAATCAATCTTGCCGCAGAAGAATGGGTGGATATCCTGCGCAGGTTTCTGCTCGCTTATCGTTTCGAAAAGGGATTCCACCCAGACGACATCGTTGACGGGGTCTTTCCCTTTTTTCTCGCTCGTTTTGCCAGCTTCATGGAAGAAGTGAACGGCGTCGAGCGAGCTCTGTCGTCGGCAAATCGGATGACGAAAGAAATCCGTGATGAGATTGTGAGGCGCGAAGCAGAGCATATTCTGGAAGAGCAGGTCGATCTCTATGTAGAAGCAAGGGCGGCATTCCGAAACGACTGGTGCAATCGCGAGACCGAAACGGCCCCTTATCTCCCGCGCCTCGGTGCGTGGGAATTCGTCCCCAACGTTGGTGTGATTCTTCCGCAGGAGCTGGAAAAACCGGATGGAGGTTCTGTATGGGCCCACAAGGTGTACAAGAAGCTGATCGATCGATATCGGGAAGAATTCACTCGGTTTTTATCCGAGCATTTGGGCATCGAGGGCGTAATCGACTCTTCTGAGATTCTATCTCGCGTGCACAGTTTTATGCACAAACTGGAATGGGCTCTTAATGTAGATATATTCCCCCTTGATTTATCAACCGTCCGGGGAGCGGGGAAAATGGCCAATGAGGTTTGCGAGGCGTTCGTCGAGAAGGACAGCTTTCACCTGAAGCCCGATGTCGCAGAAGCCATCATCAAGCAAACGCCTCCGAGCATTCTCATTATGCAGCTCGGTTACGGTAACGTTGGAGGACTTCTCAAAGAACTCGATCCGTGCGACGCATTGAGTTTGTCGGCTTGGACGGATCGTCAGCCCTACCTCGAGCGCGTCCTCGATATCATCGAGAGCGAGGGAGAACCCAATTGGTTCCAGAAGGCGCCTCCAAAACCTGTTGTAGCCGATCTGACAACCCTCAGCATTACCTCGGATCTGCGGGGAACGGCCGCACTTTCACGTCTAGCGGGGCGCGTCATGGTGGGCAACATGCAAAAAGGCTGGGGTGGGGATTTTCCGAAGCTATATTTTCTGCTGAGGCTTCTAAAAAGTATCGTTGGAATGGAGCTTTTCTCTGAGATCTGGAAGAGTTTTGCCGCTGACCGTGTCGATTTCTCCGAGCGCCTAGCCACATCCGTTCGAGGTCATTGGGGAAGACTTGTGCTCAGCGCGCATAATGCGTTTGAAAACAAGCATCAACGGATCGTTGCCGCACGCTTGAAGCGGTTCGCGGAACATCTCGCAGAGCAGCATCCCAAGAAAGCCGAAGCAGCGGGCCTTCTCAAAGCGGCCGCCGAAGTCTATCATTTGTCGATCACGCTACCCGACGCCACGTTTGTACCCCTGTCCGCCTGGAGCTGGACGAGCTATAGCTATCGCGGCGGTCTGGGTGCTCCTACACCGCTATCCTCACTCGTAGAACGTGACTGGGCGACGCGTGATTTTCTGACTGCTTATTTGGAGGAAGCCGGGCTCGGAGATGAGGAGACGATCGATAAAAAGATAGTCGAGCTAATCGGCGAGGGACGCGAGCCGGAAGATCTGCGCGAGCACCTCCTTGGGATCTCGGTCGATCCGGATCGATTGGTCGTTCTGCAGACACCGAGTGGAAAGCCTCCAGTGGCGGCCAAGCTCATCCGACCCCTGGATGGGCCGATAATGGAGCCAGTATCCGACAACTCATGGGAATCCCGTTATGTACTCAATGCGGGGGCGGTCCGCCTGGATGGAAATGTCTACATTCTCTACAGGGCGTATGGTGAAGATAATATCTCCCGGATCGGCCTGGCCTGGACGAGAGATGGCATTCATATCGACGGGCGCCTGGATCACCCGATCTTCTCACCGTCGCATCCTACGGAATCGGCTGGCTGCGAGGATCCGCGCGTGGTGGTTATCGAAGATCGTCTCTATATGCTCTATACAGCCTGGGATCTCAAAGTCGCCCAGATTGCGATGGCATCGATACCAGTTCAAGCCTTCCTGGAGCGGCGATTTGATGCATGGGAATATCACGGCCTGGCGTTTCCGGGTCTTGCGAACAAAGATGCCGTGTTGTATCCCGAGAAATTCGGCGATCGCTACGCCATCTATCACCGGATCGATCCGAACATGTGGATCTCCTATCTGGAAACGCTGGAATGTCCTTGGCCCAGAAAGGGTCACAAGATAGTCGTTGGCCCGAGGCCGGGGATGATGTGGGATGGGATCAAGATAGGCGCAGGCGCACAGCCGCTGCGCACGGCGCACGGCTGGCTCAATATCTATCATGGCGTGGACTATGAGCGGTCGTATCGCCTTGGCGTGCTGTTTATGGCGCTGGACGACCCGGCAGAAGTGATCTACCAATCGCCCAATCCGATTCTGGAGCCGGAAACCGATTTCGAAATTGGAAAAACGGAGGGACGCGACTATTGGGTGCCCCACGTCGTGTTCACCTGCGGCGCGGTTCCCGCGGCCGACAAGAAGATCATCGCCCTCGATGACGAGATTCTAGTTTACTACGGTGCGGCCGATACAGCGATTGGGGTGGCAAAGGGCAAACTCCGTGATTTGGTTCCTGTTCTAAATGGGGATAAGTAAGCCAGGTTTCCCGCCACTCACATTTCCATAAAGAAAGTCCGATTGTAAAAGCGACGCCCGCAATTACAAGCTGGTTGGATCCATTTTTTCACTTGCGGCTTGGGTAGCTGCCAGTCGGTGCAACGTGATGAATGCGATCAAGCAGAAGACGGTCGCTTCGGTGCCCTGGTTGAGGTTGAGGCCGCTTGCAGTAATCGCATCGTGGCAGCCGCCCGTAGCAAAGTCGTACAGCGATTCCCCCTTGCGGTTGGATCCAAGAAACCAATCTGCGGCTGCGCGTATAGGTATCAACAAATCGGGATCGCGTTCGATTTGTAACGCAGCACCCAGAGCTTCGATAAACGTGGCGGCCGATGTGGGGAGTTCTTCTTCCTCGATGTTCTTGCCCGGGCTCAAGAACAGCTTTCCGTTATGAGTCACTTCACGCATCTCAACAATCATCGATTTTGCCCTTGAGCGCATCCTTTCGTTGCCCAAGATCGAGGAAGCCATTATCAAAGCCTGTGCAGCCACCGGCCAATCGGGACTGTTCCAACGATCGATCCAACCCTGCTCTCCGCAGAATACCTCCAATTTGTCCGCATGACTTGCAAGGAAGCGTCTAACGGCTGAGGCCCCGGGAAAGCGCTTGAGGTAGCTGGCAGCGCCCAGGATCGCGTACCCCACCCCGCGGGGATCGCTCAGAGCCGCGTTTTGTTTGAGCTGCTGGAAAAGATCATTCGCTGCAGCTACCAGCAGGGATGGTCCATTGCCAACCATGTAACCGAGAGCCCAGACGCTCATTCCAACAGATACCTCGGATGCCTCCCTTATGCGGCGTCTCGTATAGTCGAGCCCCTCTGCAATATCGCTCCCGTCGCCAATTAGAATTTGGATAAGAGCCAGATAAGTTTGAGCAAGTCCGAGTGCCTTCTCGTCACCAAACATATCGAAAAATTTGGAACTCGCTACTAGTGCGATTGCTGCATCTTCCAGCTTGTAGCCATATCTCCAATCGGGAACCGTATGGAGTGAGTGGTGGGAAGGCCCGGTATCATCGCTCAGACGAATCAAGTGATCCAGGCTGGGAAGTGGGAGGTTCGTTGCAGCGATCGGCCTCCGCATTGCTGACGCGGTGGGCACGACTTGCGCCACGTGGCTTCGGACTTCATCGAACAGCTCCAGGTACGCCCGGGCTACAACGGGCCAAACCATTCTGCGGCAGTATGTATACGCTTTCTTCCTCATCGTGCTTGCCTTCACTTCATCGTCGAGCAGCCCGAGAATCGCTTCTGCCAGCGATTCCGTATCTCGCATCGGCACGAGTTGGCCGCGCCCGTCGGCAAGAAGCTCTTCAGCGTGCCAGAACGGTGTGGAAACGACCGCTTTCCCCGAACCCATGGCATAGGCGAGGGCGCCGCTCGTTATCTGCTCACGTCTGAGATAGGGCATCACACATATATCCGCCGCCCCGAGATACTCGAGCAGCTCGTCGAGATCCACGAATCTGGGGTGGAAAAGGACATTTTCCTGGAGGGACAGTTCGCGAACGCGCCTTTGAAGCTTCAAGCGGTATGCTTCACCTTCTTCGGCCACCACAGTGGGATGAGTGGCGCCAAGCACAAGGTAAATCGTTTTGGGGTGGTTTTCGACAACTGTGGGAAGCGCCTCGATCATGTATTCGATGCCTTTGTATTTGTGGAGGAGTCCGAATGTGAGAAGCACCTGACGCCCTTCGACACCGAACTTGTCCTTATAATAGCTCGGGTCAATAAATGGAACATCATGGATGCCATGGGGAATGTGCACGATTCTTTCGCGCGGCACCCTGTAGACCGTTTCCAGAAGCTCGAACGCTCGCTCACTCATCACTACCAGCTTGTCCGCACAAGCGGCGATCTCTATAAACACTTCCCTCTGCACCGGATCCGCCTCTTTCACAACGGTGTGGCAAGTCACTACGAGCGGCCGATGGAGGTCGCGGAGCAGGGTGAGTACGTTGGATCCCCATTCGCCGCCGAATATTCCGTACTCGTGCTGCAAGCAAACCAAATCGATCCTGCTGAAATTCAGGAAGTCCGCAGCTCTGGAATAATCAATCTGGTAATCCTGGCGGACCTCGAATTTCACCATGTCGGGATATGCGTATCCATCCAGCGTGTCGTTCATTGCCATCGCAATCACCGGCTGGTTCGCGCCGGCTTGCTGAGCAATGGCCTCTGCGAGATCTGTTGCGAAAGTGGCAATGCCGCATACCCTGGGTAGGTAATTGCCGACAAAGGCAATACCCCGGAATCGCTGCATCTTGTCGGCGGCTGGGAACATAGTGGACCTCCTGAATTGGGATGTGCAAGGTTTGAGAATTATATACCAACCAGCTTTGCAAGGCTAAGAAATCCTCGCGGGTCCACCGGCGCCGTTGCGGACTCCCTGCTGATCGGAGTGGAGGGGCCATCGATCTGCTTACAAGTTATTTATTTGAAATAAGTAACCGACTACGAGTAAATCAATCACGAGTCTTGTGGAAAAGTGGAAAGATCCGGATCAGCCGAGTTCTGAGAAGGAGATTCTCGAGCGGAGAACGGCTCGCCAGCTTACGAAGTCCTGCGGTAAGAAAACGGGAAAGCCCTTGTTGATAGTCTGCAATGTTTCGACCCGGAACGTATTCCAGTGTGTATATGAGGGAGGCTATTTTCTCTCGTATTCCTCATCCTCGCGGAATCCAAGCCCTTCGAATGGATTCACTACGCTTGAGGCAACATTCATTAAATGCGCCATGATTCTTTTCAGGTACCTCACGTACAACGCTGTCGTAACGAAATCGGAGCGAGTGAGCGCGGGTTCCTCGTTTTTAATGAGAGCGGCCACAATGTCATCACATAATCTTACGAGAGCGTAGTCTTCCTTCATCAGCCGTCTGGCCGTATCTTTGTCGGTTTCTTTGAGGGCGGGAATAATCTTCTCGAACACCTTCTCCGTCCCCTTCTCTATCCTCCTTATATCTTCCTCATATTTGCCGCAGCTCAGTCTTTTAGGATGGGCGACTGCGAGTTCCATAATATTCTTCGTGTAATCGCCGATGCGCTCGATATCAATAACGATGCTGGTCAGGATCAATCCCGGTATGATATTCACACCCCCTGTGATGACCAGATGTTTCAGGACCTTGCGGCGAACCTCTTGTTCGTACTTGTTTACAATATGGTCTTTCTCGAACACATCTATCCCCATCTCACCGTCATCACTCAATCGTAGTGATTTTACCGATTCTCTAAACATTTCATTAGTGCTCTCCAGCATGGCATAGGTGTCGTTGAGAGCCTGTGTGAGCAGATTATCGGACCTCCATAGTTCGTACAATTCTTTGAACTTGAACATTTGGATCACCTCACAATGAAGATCAAAATAATGGGGATAACGAAGAATACGCTCGCAATGTATAAGAGCGGGATCATCTTTGATTTTAGCGACCATCTTGAAAGAGTTTCCGCAAAATATATAGGCAAGAATTTGATTGGCCAGATAAAGATGATGCCAAAGACGTTGAATAAAAAATGAGCGAACGCAACGGTAACCGCGGCAAGATTGTTCGTTACCAAGGCGGCCAGCATCGCAGTGATCGTCGTTCCCACATTCGCCCCCAGGGTGTAGGGGAAGATCTGTCTCAACGTTAGGATGCCAGCGCCGACGAGCGGTACGGCCAACGATGTCGTGATAGAACTGCTCTGGACGATTACGGTAATGAATAGGCCAACTATTAGAGCTGTAGCCGTGTTCTTGAACAAGGTTTTGTTGAAGAACGATTCGATTTTGCCGATCACGAGAGCTTTCAGATTGACCACAATATATCGGAGCGCGAGGAAAAGAAGCGCTGCGGCGATGATCAGCATTAAAATGCCGGACTCAGATGTGAGTTTGGTGATGAGCTTTACAGAAGGGCTCACAATTGCTTTCAATGGATTGAAGAATTTGAGGCCGCCGGCTTCATAAAGCACATCCGCCATGAATTGTGAACTTCTTCCCAGAAAATTGGTCGTGATCTGGAGCGGAAAGATAATGATCACCGAAATCAGGTTGAAGAAATCATGCACCGTTGCCGCGGCAAATGCTCTTCGAAATTCATCCCGGCGGCCAATGTGCCCAATTGATACTAGAGTATTCGTCACGCTCGTTCCAATATTCGAGCCGATGACAATGGGTATGGCGTGACTAATGTGGAGCGCGCCTCCCGCCACAAGTCCCACCGTCATCGATGTCACGGTCGATGAACTCTGAACCAGGCTCGTTGCAAGGATTCCAATGAACAGGGCAACGAAGGGATTGGAGGTCGTTTCGAGCAAGCGGCCGGCAAAGTCTTTGCCGAAGAATTTAAAAGAATCGCTCAGGAGCGAGATGCTGACGAAGAAAATATAGAGGAGCAACAGCAGAAACACCAACCGCGCGATGGGATGGAGACCTGGGCGAAGTCTGATATGGTCGACCACGATTGCCTGCTTCTTAAAAAATCGGTTGAATTCTCTGGACTTTA
The DNA here is from genome assembly GCA_011772205.1 of Candidatus Latescibacterota bacterium. GTDB lineage: Bacteria > Krumholzibacteriota > Krumholzibacteriia > WVZY01 > WVZY01 > WVZY01. The sequence goes on along the minus strand of WVZY01000022.1, from coordinate 334,165 downwards.
ATGAGCGCCGCCAGAACCGGATACTGATTTAGATCGTCCCACTTAGGCGCGCATTAGCACGCCCAAATTCCTGCGCATGCTCGAAATATTGCGTAACGAAGAACGGTTGAATTGATTCCTTTCGGTATCAGGAAAGAAAGAAATCGTCTGGACTGACTTGTGCCGATGAATCAGCGCTAGCGTACCCCTTCACTATCTGGGGGTCAACGGATTTTCCATGGTTATCATTAATGCCTCAAAGCCAGATCGAAGCCGGTGTGGGGTTGTTTACCACAACCACGCCGACGCCAAGAAGGTAGCAATTCATCGTTCAAAACCACCGGCGATGACGCACTTTTCCGATACCTGGCTTGGATCACATGCTCGGCCCGAGTCTGACGGTTTTGCACGAGGAGCGTTTCACCTGCGTCTTATATCTTATGGACGATTTTCGGCTTTAAAAGAATTGATTTTGCCTTACTGCTTCTGAAACGAGAAACGCCTATCGTTTCTTTCTACAAAGGGATTTCGTCGTTGACGGTTTATCGCACATATCTTATTGTGGAATAGGCGATCGGCGCGCGCCGAGTGCCTCCCACCCTCAAGGCTTTGTCTAGCGGAGCGTTTCACGTCTCGAGAACGGAGTAACACTTTTGGTAGAGATTCGAACCCACGGAAGAGGCGGTCAAGGCGCTGTTGTCGCCTCGAAAGTTCTGGCCGCCGCTCTTTTCAAAGAAGGCAGGTTTGTTCAAGCGTTCCCGGCGTTCGGCGTTGAACGGCGGGGTGCGCCTGTGGTCGCCTTTACCCGTTTCGATTCCGAGCCGATCCGGTTGCGGTGCGAGATATATGAGCCGGACCATCTGATTGTCCTCGATCATGCGCTCACCGAGACCATCGATGTCGCGGCGGGCTTAAAAAAGGGCGGCTGGATCGTCATTAACTCCCATGCCAATGCCGAAGACTTCTCCTACAGCGAAGTCTACCGACTCGCCATCGTTGACGCCAATGAAATCGCCTGGCGGCATCGCCTCGGCAGCCGATCTGCACCCATCGTCAACACGGCGATCCTCGGAGCCTTTTCCAGAGCAACCGGGCTGGTGGGATTGAAAGCTGTTCTCGAGGCAATTGCGGAATCCGTTCCCTTCAACCCTGAGGGGAACAAGCAGGCGGCGATCGACGCTTTTAACGAGACACGAATCAGCAACGCAATGAAGGCATGAATCCCATCGGTTCAACCCGCGGGCATCGTCCGGGGGAATCAGTATGAGCGATCAGAAAAAGACATTTCGTGACGAAAAAGAGATGCCCCTATCCGCTGTCTCGGCCACCGACATGCGCTGGAACAAAACGGGAAGCTGGCGCAATGTCAAGCCGTACTATGATCCAAAAACCTCGCCTTGCATTGCTGGCTGCCCAGCGGGGGAGAACATACAAGGCTATATCGAATTGGCGAAGGGGGAGCGCTACGAAGAAGCCGTCCGTCTCATATGGCAAAACAATCCTTTCCCGGCGGTTTGCGGAAGGGTGTGCTACCACCCGTGCATGGACAACTGCATGCGGAAGGAATTCGATGGGTCGGTCTTCATACCTGCCATCGAACGATTCTTGGGGGACTATGCTATTGAGCAAAAATTGAAGGAGGAACTTCCCAAGGAACGGTTCGACGATAAAATTGCGATCGTCGGAGGCGGCCCGGCAGGCTTGAGCTGCGCGTATTTTCTCGCCAAGCGGGGCTACCCCGTAACGATTTTCGAGGCGAAAGGTAACTTGGGCGGCGTTCTTCGTTACGGCATCCCCGAATACCGGCTCCCCAAGGACGTCCTCGATGCGGAGATAGAAAGAATCGTCGATCTCGGCATCGACGTAAAGACCAACACGTTCGTTGGAAAAGATATCACGATGGAGGATCTGGCAGAATACTCGGCCTATTTTATCGGTGTCGGTTTGCAGCGGAGCCGCAGACTAGGTCTTGAGAATGAAGAAGCGAACGGCGTGATGGCTGGTCTCGAGTTCTTGGAAGCAATGAACTCAGGGAAACCGGTTGAAATCGGCAAGAGGGTCGTTGTGGTGGGCGGCGGTAATACGGCCATGGATGTTGCGAGGAGTGCGCTGCGAATGGGTGCGGAAGTTACCGTGCTCTATCGGAGAACACGGGCGGAAATGCCGGCGATCGAGGACGAAGTGGAGGAAGCGATCGAGGAGGGAGTGACAATCAGGTTCCTGGCAACGCCTGTCGGGATCATCACGAGTAACGGAAACCTGAAGGAGATCAAGTGCCAGGAGATGCAACTCGGTGAGCCGGACGAGTCGGGCAGGAGGCGGCCCATCCCGAAAGAGGGAGCCTATTTTGCGCTGAAAACGGACAGCCTGCTCGTCGCCGCGGGGGAGATGCCGGATGCGGAGTGCTTCCAATCGGTTGTATCCCTCAATTACGGCCTTATCGTTGCGGATGAGTATGGCAGAACATCCCACGAAAAAGTCTTCGCTGGTGGTGACATCGTCTCCGGCGCGGCCACGGTGGTAAATGCCGTCGCGCGTGGAAGGGGGGCGGCTGAACTGATCGCCACAGAAATCCAGGGCGGTATTTTCAATCCTAAAACGGAAAAAAAGGTTGTTGCAATCGCGGATGTGAACACAGCCTACTTTCTCCACAAACGACGAGCGACAATGCCGCGGTCCGAAGGAACCCACGGCAACAATCGGTTTGCCGAGGTGAACCTCGGCCTCACCTGCGAGGAGGTTCAGGAGGAGCTCAAGCGCTGCTACAGCTGCGGCGTTTGCGATGGATGCGACAATTGCTGGGTGTTCTGTCCTGATGTCGCCATCCAAAGGGAGGAAGGCGTTTATACAATTGACTATGATTTTTGCAAGGGGTGCTTGATCTGCGTACAGGAATGCCCACGCGGATGCCTCTCGGTCGAGAGCGAGGGGAAATAATGAAAATTGTAATCGAAGGTAATCACGCGCTATCTTATGGGGCAAAAGCGGCCAATGTGGATGTAGTATCCGCTTATCCCATCACGCCCCAGACACAAGTTGTCGAAAAACTTTCCGAAATGTGTGCCAGCGGCGAGCTCGATGCGAAGTTCATCAAAGTCGAATCGGAGCACTCGGCAATGGCCGCGGTGGTCGGGGCCAGTGCAGCGGGGGCGAGAGCCTTTACGGCGACATCCTCTCAGGGACTGCTCCTTATGCATGAAATCCTCCACTGGGCTGTGGGCGCAAGGCTGCCCATCGTACTGGGCAATATCAACAGAGCCGTTGGGCCTCCGTGGAGTATATGGACGGATCAGAATGATTCGCTATCGCAGCGGGATACAGGTTTGCTCCAGTACTACTGCGAAAGCAACCAGGAGGTGTTCGACACCGTTCTCCTTGCGTTCAAGGTGAGTGAGACGGTGATGCTTCCAACGATGATCGTGCTCGATGCGTTTTTCCTGTCGCACACATCGGAGATCGTCGAAGTGTTCGGTCCCGAGGAGGGAGCAAAATTTCTCCCGCCGTTCAAGCCGGTGGATTATCTCACGCCCGATAATCCGATGGCGTTTGGAAACCTCACCTCCCCAGACTCCTATTACGAGCTCCGGTACAAGATCAACAAAGACACCCTGCGAGCACTCGATGTGGCGAAGGAAGCAGACGAAGAGTTCGAAAAGATATATGGACGGTCTTACGGGATCATAGAAGAATACCGGACCGAGGGAGCCGACACAATTCTGGTTACATCAGGGACGGTGACGAGCACGGCCCGGGCGGTGGTGGATGCCTGGAGGGATAAAGGAAGGAAACTCGGATTGCTGAAAATGCGGCTGTTCAGACCGTTTCCGATCGAGGATGTACGGCGTGTCTTGGGGAACAGGAAGAAGGTCGTCGTGATCGATCGAAATATCGGCTTCAGCATCGGCGGCATCTGGGCGCAGGAAGTCAAAGCGGCGCTTTGGAACATGAGAAAACAGATTCCCATTTTCGGTTTTATCGCCGGTATCGGCGGCCGTGATATCACGCCCGATGTGATCAATGAAATCCTGGACATCGCTGATCGCCTCGAATACCCCGAAGAAGAGGTCTACTGGATCGGAGTAAAAGATGGGCAAATATCCTATAGCCGAAGATGAACTGATGACTCCCGGGCATCTCGCCTGTCAGGGCTGTGGGGCAACGCAGGCAATGCGGTATGCATTGAAGGCGCTCGGCCAGAAGACCATCGTCGTGATGCCCGCCTGCTGCTGGTCTGTTATCGATGGGCCTTTCCCGCACACCTCCCTCAAGGTCCCGATTTTTCATACTGCATTCGAAACCGCAGGAAGCGTAGCTTCGGGCGTCAAAGCGGGGCTTGAGATGCGCGGAGACTCCGAGACAACCGTTCTGGCCTGGGCTGGTGACGGGGGTACATTCGATATTGGCCTTCAGGCATTGAGTGGTGCAGCCGAGCGGAACGAAGACATAGTCTATTGTTGCTACGATAATGAAGCATACATGAACACCGGTATCCAGCGCTCCAGCGCTACGCCACCCGGGGCGTGGACAACCACAACCCCGCGCGGAGACCGCAAGCGCCGCCCGAAAAAGAAAATCATCGAGATCCTCGCCGCCCACGGGATTCCCTACATCGCTACTGCTTCTGTCGCGTATCCCAATGATCTCATCGCCAAGTTTCAGAAAGCAAAGGGCATCCGTGGAACAAAATTCATCCATGTATTCGCGCCCTGTCCGACTGGTTGGAAGAGCGCGCCGGAGCTCACGGTGAAACTCGCCCGCCTGGCGGTGGAATCGCGTCTATTTCCTTTGCTCGAAGTAGAGAACGGGCACTACAAACTCAATAAAGATATCCCGCAGAAGCCTGTACGCGAGTATCTATCGCTCCAGGGGCGATTTTCGGATATGACGGAGGAAGAGATTCAACGGCTCGAGAGAGATATAGATGAATTCTGGCAATCTTTGCTGATCAAGGAGAACAGCGGAGGCTTGCTACCCGGGATCACTTCCTAGCGCATCCGATGCTCATGCAAGCCCCCTTTCCTCTTCAATGATCCTTTGAAACAGCTCATTTACCAGCGCCATGTTCTGGTGCCAATCCGCGCGTTTCTTGATAATCCCTTCATTGTGGTTCTTTGCCGCAATCCTCGAAGGCATGTCCCGCCATGCGGCGATGATGGCCCCGGCAAGCTCATCGGGATTCGAAGGCGGCACGCGCGTGCCGTTCGTACCATCGACGATCCAGTCCCTGTTCGCTGGTATGTTCGTGACCACAGGATACAAGCCGCAGGCCATGGCTTCCAGAAGAGACACCGAGGTGGTATCCGACAATGCCGTGGAGACGTAAATGTTGTGTTCCCTGAGGAGGGCCGGAAGCTTGTCGTGGTCCACATCTCCGACGAACAGGATATCGTCTCGGTACCCCGTCTCCTGAGCCAGCCCAACGAGTTTTTTCTTTTGTGATCCATCACCGGCGATCGTGAGCGCTGCGTCAGGGAGCTCCGCTTTTACAATTGGAAACGCTTCGATAAGTGTTCTCACGTTGTAAACGTGTTCGAGTTTGCGACAGCTCACTATTCGGGGTTTGTCGCTTATCCCTTCACCTCCGCGTGGGGTGAAAACGGAGAGGTCCACGCCGAAAGGCACTGTGAGGATCCGTCCGTGTGAAACTCCCAGTTCGGTGAGCCGTTTTGTCATCACTTCGGCGTCGCTTGTGATGAACGATGCGCGCTCGAGAACATACCGTGTCCGTTTCATATGGAAGGGGCTCTTTTCAGGAAGCATCATGATATCACTCCCCCAGGTGGATAATATCCATGGTTTTTTTCTGATCAGCGCGGCGATAACGCCGTAATTGGGGAGAAAATGCGCGTTGATGATATCGGGCTTGAATGTCGCGACGACGTCCCTCACCTGGGGGACGGCAAGGGGATAGCGGATAAATCCAGGGAGCAAACCAGGCACCCAGCATTTTCGATATCGCGTAGGAAAATCCGTCGCCCGCTCCAGACTCAAGGTGAAGACGTCGTAGCCGTTATCGCTGAAATAAGCAGCCCACCTCTTCAAGTGCGCTTGAGTCGCGTTTCCGAGTAAGAGGAGTCGTGCTTTTCCCTGGTCGTTTTTCCGCATCATCATGGCATTATATGTGTGGGAAAGGGCGCTGTCAAAGAGTGGATTTGCAAACAGTTCGGCCTAAAGTCCAGTTGACAGGCCTCTGGTGAGCAGGTACCTTCATGAGTGCGCACGGGGAAAGGCAGGTGGTTGTGTGAAACGACTGGTTTGGCTGTTGATCGTCGTAGTGGCCTTGATTGGGTGCCAAAAAAAGCACCCGGTAAGGGTTTACGTCGATCCAGCGATGACGCCCGATGCGGTTGAGCAAGTAGCGGTATTCTCGTTCACTTCGTTGATTCATCAGGCGGATGATCCGGATGGTCAAGCTCCCAGGATGCTCGAGGAGTATTTCATGCCCGAGCTGGACAAGCGGAACGATTACAAGTTTATTGCACCAAATTCGGTGGCGTACGCGATCCAGTCTGAGGATCTCGAAGAGCGAACGAAAAAGTTTCTCAATGATTGGCCGATATCAAAACAGGCCGACTCGGAACTCCTGTCCAAGCTAGCCCAACGATTGAATTGCGATGCGTTTCTGATCCCCGTCGTCGACCTGTGGCAAAAGGACGAAGCGGACTATCAGGAGAACACCACTCCGGCAACCTATGTTGGGGCGACAATAACGATTGTGAGCGCGGACAACGGCACTGTCCTTTTCGAAGCGAGCGACGAGGATTACATCGAGGGAGCGAGGACTGAAACGGACGACCGGTCGATCGTCAGGGGTGGATCGGGTAGGGTGGCAGCGGATTACAGTGCAAAGCTCTACCGTGCGCCTCCGTTCGATGGGGTCGTCCAGAAAGTAGTGGCCGCGCTTGCCTTGAGCCTCCCAGCGAGGTAAACCGGACTCGAATGCACGACGACCGGTTTTGGATGCAGCAAGCGCTTGGAGAAGCGCGGAAGGCTTTCCAGGAGGGCGAAGTACCTGTCGGCGCCGTTCTGGTGAGAGGTGGGGCGCTGGTTGGGAGGGGTCGTAACAGGGTAGAGACCACCGGCGATCCATTTGCCCATGCGGAAATAGTAGCGATGCGCGGAGTGGTGGAAAAGTATGGGCGGTGGGAGCTTGGCGAATGCACCCTTTATGTTACCCTGGAACCCTGTACGATGTGTGTTGGTGCAGCTATCCTTGCTCGTATTCCCCGTTTGGTATTCGGCGCCCGTGAAGAGAGAACGGGCGCTTGCGAGAGCGTTTTTTCCATACCCAACGAACCGGCTTTGGGTCACAATCTGATTGTGACCGGAGGAGTGGAGGAGGAGAGCTGCCGGCGAATACTCCAAGAATTTTTTGAAATAAGGAGAGAAGAGTAGTCGGTTTGACCGTAAAAGGACGCGCAGCGTGGCGCAGCGAGCTGCCGGGTATACAGCGGAGAGATGCGAGAGCTGGCTGAATCGGCACGACTGGAAATCGTGTGAGCACGGAAGTGCTCCGAGGGTTCGAATCCCTCTCTCTCCGCCATTTTTCTCAGGATTCAGCTTAGCAAACATCTTATAATTCCTACAGATATAGCCATATTCTTGCCCTCTCGAGAAGGTTCTTTCCGCAGCAGCGGGCCATTGCCTGGATTGAATTTATCGAAACGATACCAGTGAAGGACCTACCATGGGCAAGATGGAGAAGCCGTATCGATAGAAGAGATCGATTCTTGAGTGATCATGGAGAGATCCCAAAGATTTTTTCCTGGGATCTCTCTTTGTATGAACAGCTGATGATAGAGACAGGACGCAATTTTTCGCGTATGCGCAAGCATGAACGGAGCATCCCCTTTGCCGTCTGCCGAACGAAGATGGGCGCTATTGTTTTTGCATCGGGGCGCTTTTTCTCATAGTATACGACGGAGACTTGCCCTTTCGGCCTCTCTTCGTTACAATGCACAACGGAGAGATGCCAGAGTGGTTGAATGGGGCGGTCTCGAAAACCGTTGAGTGCGTAAGCGCTCCGGGGGTTCGAATCCCCCTCTCTCCGCCATTTAGGTTGCTGGGTGGGGATGTAGCTCAGCTGGGAGAGCACCTCGTTCGCAACGAGGGGGTCGGCGGTTCGAGTCCGCTCATCTCCACCATTCACATAGCCCCAACGAGATCGTGCTAGGCGGGGAGGTAGCGGTGCCCTTTTCCCGCAATCCGCTATAGCGGGGCCGAATTCCTGCCCCCGGGCGTCTGGTGTCGTTGTCTCTTCGCGGGGAAGTGGTGTTGAAGGGCAGGTCCCGCGCAATGGTCGCCCACGAACCCCGTCAGGACCGGAAGGTAGCAGCGGTAAGTGGTGTCGGTCCATGTGATGCGGGGCAACCTGTTCGGAGCTAACCCTCGAGAAGAGGGCGGTGCGAGCGTTCAAAGGCAGGTGCACGATCTCCTATCATATTTGGGAGTCACATGAGCTACGAGGTCCTCGCGCGAAAATGGCGTCCACAAACGTTCGATGAAGTAATCGGACAGGACCACATTACCCGGACGCTTAGAAAAGCAGTGGAGCTGGGCAGAATCTCACACGCGTATCTCTTCTCTGGGCCCAGGGGCTGTGGCAAGACGAGTACCGCCCGGATTCTGGCTAAAGTCATCAATTGCTCCGAACTTCGGGACGGAAATCCATGCAACGCCTGTTCCTCTTGCGTCGGGGTGATACGGGGGAAAAACCTCGATGTGATGGAAATTGACGGCGCGTCGCATACGGGTGTGGCCGAGGTGCGTGACCTCCAGGAGAGCATCGGTTATGCACCGAGTCAGTATATGAACAAAATCTACATTATCGATGAGGTACACATGCTCTCCACTCATGCCTTCAACGCCCTGCTGAAAACGCTGGAAGAACCACCGAAGCATGTGTATTTCGTCTTCGCCACCACGGCGCCGCACAAGATACCCGAGACGATCAAGTCCCGCTGCCAGAGGCATCATTTCAAGCGGCTCGAAATCGGTGAAATCGCCGGTCAACTAGAGAAGATCTGCCAGGCGGAGAAGGTGGAGTACGAACAAGAAGCTCTCCGTCTCCTCGCGCGGAAAGCCGAGGGGAGCATGCGGGATGGGGAGAGTCTGCTGGATCAATGCATCACCGCTTCTACCGGCAAGGTGACCACTTCCGCCGTCCGTAACATACTCGGCCTCCTCGATGCCGAGATGGTTTTTTCGTTTCTCGAAAAGATTGCAGACAAGAATCCGACGGACGTGCTCAAACAACTGGACCGGTCGATCGACGAGGGGGTTGATCTCCTGGAACTCGCTGGAGCCCTTCTCGAAGGATTCCGCGATCTCATGATTCTCACGGCTCCGGGCGATTTGAGGGAGCTGATATTCCGATCCAAGGATGAAATTGCATCGCTCAACAAACTGGTTGCCGCATTCGAACTCCCCGATCTCGTGACGATTGTCGAGAGATTGTGCAATGTGACACCGCGGCTCAAGACTGCCAGCGACCCGAGAGTGCTCCTCGAAAGCGTCCTAGTGGATATTACGCTTCTGGATAAGCAGGTTGATATTAGGGATCTCATTGCAAGGCTCCAATCTGGAGACCAGGCGGTGGCGAAGCCGGAGGGCGGCGGGAGCGGCCGCAAGACTCGGCATCCGGAAAAGGGCCGGGAAGCCGAAAAGGAGGGAGGATTGGAAACGGCGCCAGACACCCGAGGGCTGAACGGCATTGGGTCGAAAGGGGTGGCAGCATATAGCGAGCAGGGAAAGGATTTTATGCCGGATTTCGGGGATAGGAACTCCTCCCGAGAAACGATGTCGCAGGCTGCGCCTTCTGCACCGGGTCCTTCAATCGCAAAGGAGGCGGACACGACGGGCACGGAGTCGCCCAGCGATCTCGATTTGGAGAGTATCCAAGAACGCTGGAAGGATTTCGTCACATTTGTGAGGACCAAGAATGCCTCATTAGGTATTTTCCTCGACTCGACGACGCCATCCGTATTCCACGGCGGGATTATCCAGCTGGAGTTTCCTAAGTCTGCTGTGGTTTTAGCCGAAAGGGTGGACGACCCTAAAGGAAAGCAGGCTCTCGTGCGAATGCTGAAAAAGTTTTTTAATCAAGAGATGGATGTTTCTTATACCGTTGTGGGCGGGGCGGACATCGCCCGCAAAGAAAATGGAGACGCGCGCCGGAACGCCAAACAGTCCTCGGGCCGCAACGCCATCGAGCAGCAACCGATCGTCAAGAAGATCATAGAAGATTTTGACGGCGAAATCGTGACGTACCGTCCATAGGAGGGAAACGGGACCATGAGGAATCTCGGAAAACTAATGAAGCAAGCCCAGGAGATGCAGGCAAAAATGGCGAAGATCCAGGAGGAACTTGCCCAAGAAGAATTCGAGGTGTCCAGTGGAGGCGGGATGGTGACGGTGAGAATGAACGGCCAACAGGAGGTGATCGCCATTACGATCGATCCTGAGGTCTTCAAAGAAGAAGATAAAGAAATGCTGGAGGATCTCATAGTGGCAGCCGTCAGCGAAGCACGCCGCAAGGCCCTCGATTTGATGAAGGAGCGGATGAGCGCGCTCACCGGGGGGATCCCCATCCCCGGCCTCTTTTAGCTATCTGGGCTTTCGTCTCCGGTTGGCTCATCACCCCCGCCGCATTCCTTTCCTCGAACGCAAATCGGAGTGCCCCTATTCGAGCCCTCCAGCAGAGGCATCCGGATGGCCGGCAGGACGGGGGCCGTTCCGGCCATAGCGAAGCGTTTCTAGCCCTTGTAATAATTGAGGTTCGGTGGCGGGAAGCGGCCGCTCTGGCCCGCGCCAGTAGCCTATCATGCGGCAAGAATCTTGCTAAAACAAAGGAGGACCGATGGACTACGGTTCCGAGACTCTTTCAGACCTTATCAGGAGTTTGGCCCGCCTGCCTGGGATTGGAACGAAAACCGCCCAGCGACTCGCACTTCATCTCCTGAAGGCGGATGATGAAGAAGCGGAAAAACTCGGGAACCTCATCGCTTCGCTCAGGGAGAAGGTGAGGTTTTGCAAGGCGTGCGGAAGTATTACGGAAAAGGAAGAATGTGCAATTTGCATGGACCCCTCTCGGAATCGCGAGATCATCTGCGTCGTTGAAGGGCCTCAAGATGTCTTGTTACTAGAGAAAACCCGGCATTACAAGGGATTGTACCATGTTTTGCACGGGGTGCTGTCGCCGATCGACGGCATCGGTCCAGAAAATCTCAACCTGGCTGCCCTGGAGCAACGCGTGAAGTCAGGTGAAATAAAAGAAGTTATCGTAGCAACGAACCCGACGGTCGAAGGGGATACAACAGCCCTATATATAGCCAAAACGATCGAGCCCTACGGCTGTACTGTCACAAGACTTGCAAGGGGTCTGCCGATGGGCGGATCACTCGAATTCGCGGATGACATGACCATCGCAAGCGCGCTGGAGCGGAGGGAGAAAATCTGAAAGATCCTGAGATCAACCGGACGGAGCGGCTATGGTAAAAGCTGATTGGACCATATATGAGGAAGATTACTGGGCAATCAACAGCGTACTGAAGGAGTTGTTGAAGAATTCGAATTCTCAAAGCATTTTGCTAATCGATAAAACGGGTCAGATGATCGCTAGCGTGGGAGTCGAACCCGGATTCGACTTGATGAGTTTTGCCTCGCTGTGCGCGGCGGACTTCGAAGCAAACAGTCAGCTTGCCCAATTGATCGGTGAAAAGGATTTCTCCACCCTCTATCACCAAGGTTCTGATGAGAGCATGTACCTCGCGAAGGTTGCATCTCACATCATTCTCGTGGTCCTCTTCAACAAGCGGACTACTTTGGGCCTTGTCCGACTTCGAGTAAAGAAGGCGATTGAAGGCTTGAATACGGTTCTCTCCGGGCTGTTCGAGAAGCTCCAATACGAGAACGAAGACCTCAAAGAATTCGATGAAGAATTCACAGACGAACTCAACAAAGAAATCGATTCTCTGTTTACAGATTGATGCAGGGAGAGGCCGATGTCCCTTATCAATTATTCTTCCCGGGAAATCAACTGCAAGATTGTGTACTATGGCCCGGGTCTGTGTGGAAAAACAACGAACATTCAATATGTGTACAACAAGGTAGCTCCCGAGACGAAGGGAAAGCTGATTACGCTGGCAACTGAGATGGACCGAACGCTGTTTTTCGACTTCCTTCCTCTCGAGCTGGGCACCGTGAAGGGATTCAAAACGCGCTTTCACCTGTATACGGTTCCGGGGCAGGTTTACTACGATGCAAGTCGGAGACTCATTCTTCGAGGAGTTGATGGGATTGTGTTCGTGGCCGACTCTCAGACGTCCCGTTATGATGCAAACATCGAGAGTCTGTATAACCTGCATGAGAATCTCGAACCATATAAACTGAAGCTCGAGGAAATTCCTTATGTCATCCAGTACAACAAGCGGGACATGCCCGATATCATCTCGATCGAGGACCTCGAGCAGGAGCTCAACCCACAGGGCTATCCGTACTTCGAGGCCGTTGCGATAAAGGGGGAGGGGGTTTTCGATACCCTCAAGTGCATCGCCAAAGGCGTGCTGCAGAAGCTCTCTAGTAATTAATCGAATACTTTTCGGCTGGTAGCCTTCACAGGTCGATTGGCACCCTCTTCGGGTGCCTTTTCTATTGATTCTCGAGCGAACGCTGCGTGATGAGGATTCTTTACCTTCGCCCGCTTTGGTCGGCTATCCGACTGCGGTGGGTGGCTCGTGCATGATTGCTGTGTAATGGGGGCTCCTCACCACACGCCCGCTTCGGCCGGCTTCCCGCCTGCAGCGGGCGATCCCTCCTCGCTCCGCGCAATGGTTCATCACCCCCATCACACGGCACTATTTGCTCGCTCCGCGTAAACGGTCACCCACGATCCATGGTGAGCATAGGGCTCATAGAAACATGTTGCCGCATGTTTGCACGGCGTGTAGAGTTTCTCACCAGCAGCCCGCATTCCATGGGAGAGAGAGTGTTCGAGTGAATTTTCTCATTACATTGTTTGGGAGTTTCGGGTTCAGCGGCTTTTTCCCGTTTGCCCCTGCGACCTTCGCAAGCCTTGTCTTTGCGGCTGTTCTGTTGATCCCCGGCGGTCCAGTAATCGCGACTCCAATCGTTTTTGCCTGGACGATCGTCGCCTCCGTCCCAATAGCAACGCGCATGGAGAAGCGGTTCGGACGCGATGCAAGCTGCATCGTGATAGACGAAGTCGTGGGGATGCAGACGGTGTTCGCGGGGGCGGTGCCCAGCGCTGGTGGTGTGCTGCTGGGATTTTTCATTTTTCGAATATTTGATATCCTTAAGCCGTTTCCAATCAGGCGTTCGCAGAATCTCCCTGGTGGATACGGCGTCGTCTGCGATGATTTTCTTGCGGGAATATATGCGCGCATTGCATTGATCGTCCTCTCGTATTTTATTCCGGGTATTGGAGTGTTCTTCTAAAATCCCCAGAGGCCGGCACCAATCATTTGAAGAGGGATTCAAATGGAAAAGCGGACCGATGCAGAGTTAATCCTTGTCGGTAGCGAGCTCCTCAATGGCGAAAAGCAAGACCATCACCTCAAATATTTCGGCGAGGTTCTGAAAGGAGTCGGTCTTCATCTCAGTGAGTGCCGTATGGTAGGCGACGACGAAGAGCTCATCGCCGAGATCGTCCGGACGCGACTTACGGCGACTCATGTGCTGCTCGTTTGCGGGGGACTAGGTCCAACGGAGGATGATTTAACACGCGAGGCGGTAGCAAAAGGACTGAATGAGCCGCTCGGATTCAGCGAAAGCGCCTGGGAAGAGATCCAGTCGTACTTCGAGTCCAGGGGGCGGAAGGTAGCGGATACGAACAAAAAGCAGGCTTATTTCCCCAAAGGTGCGGTACCGATTCCGAATCGAAATGGAACTGCTCCCGGCTTTTCACTGGAAAAAGGCGGATGCTTCATCGCCGTGCTCCCAGGACCGCCACACGAGCTAATGCCGATGGTAGAGGATACCGTCATGCCGTTGCTGTCCCGTGTTCTTCAGCGCCAGCCGGTTTTTATGGAGACATTCCGTACTACCGGTATCGGCGAGTCCACTCTTGCATCGATCATCGAAGGCGTGTTTGCGAAATTCGATATGTTCGTATTCTCATCGCTTGCATTTGCCGGTGGTGTCGATATCATCGTGACGGAGCGGACCCCTGCGCAAGAAAGAGATATGTTGAAAAAAAACGCCGCTGTTTTCGAACAGGAACTCAAGCGGATTCTCGGATACAAATTTTATGGCAAGGGAACGGTTTCATTCGAAATGGTGGTCGGCGAAGCGCTTGCTCGGAGAGGAATGACGCTGTCCATCGCCGAATCCCTCACCGGTGGCTATATTGGAAAGCGCATCACCGACATTCCTGGTAGCAGCCGGTATTTTCTAGCTGATGTGGTTGCATACAGCAATGAAGCAAAGGTGAGGTTTCTCGGCGTGTCGGAGAATACTCTAATGAGAGTCGGAGCGGTAAGCGAGGAGGTCTGTCTCGAAATGGCCAGGGGAGTAAGGGAGAAAACGGGGGCAACATGGGGCCTCTCGACGACGGGTATCGCAGGTCCCGAGGGTGGTACGGAAGAGAAGCCGGTGGGGCTTTGCTATTGTGGACTCTCCTGGAACGGTGGTCAAAAGGTTAGAAAAAGGATTTTCCCGGGTAGTCGCGACCACGTGCGCGAAAGGATCGTTTACGCGTCGCTCTATATGCTGTACAAACATGTAATGGGGGAGTGATCCAAATCGGTGGATCGTAAGAGGGGGATGTGTATTTGGGGGCGATGGATAGGCTGCTACCCCCCGGGAACCGTTACCAAAAGTACGCAAGCGGAGAACAACCAATGCGGGTCCTTGCTGAAAACATGGAACGGAGATGCACAGAATAGGATCCACGGAAAGGAGCCATGAGACTTTTTATTGCAGTCAATCTTACGAGCGAGGTCAAACTAGCGATTCGAAAGGCGATCGATCATTTTCCCATATCGGATCCACCGTGGCGTTGGGTAAAGGAGGATGCTCTTCACATTACGCTAAAATTTCTTGGCGAAACTCCAGAAAACCACATACCAAAGATCGCTACTCATTTGGAACAGGTTTGCAGCACACATTCACCGTTTTCCATCGAACTCGCAGATCTGAGTGGTTTCCCGAATCTTACCAGACCCCGGGTGCTTTTCTTTCGAATTGAGGAAGGGGCTGAGGGTCTTGAGCAACTTTCGACCGAGATCAATAGCGTGCTCGAAGAGGAAATGAATATGCCGAAGGAAGAGAAGCGCTTCCGCGCTCATATAACGGTTGCGCGAGTGAAACAACCGATCCCACACGACGTGGCACTGTGGCTCACTGAGGTACCGGCGCTTTCCAGCGTGTCTCAGACCGTTCATTCGGTGGATCTCATGAAAAGCGAACTCAGACGGGAAGGCGCCAGATATCATATAGTTAAAGAGATTGCGCTCAAGAGTTGAGCGTGCTAATATAGCACGTCTATGCAAAAATACTCTCTCGCCTTCCCCTGGACGGGAAGCCGGCGCAGGGGGGTATGGGGGATGAAGCGTGGTAAAACAGCCGGCCGAGCACACGGGTTGTGCGGCACAACCAGAGAAAGGGGAGTGTGCAATGAAAAGCAAAGCACCTCAGAATGACAAAAGCAAATCGCTCGATCTTGCCTTGGCGCAAATCGAGAAACAATTCGGGCAAGGCTCGATCATGAAACTCGGTGAAGAGAGCGCCATCGTCCCCGTTGATGTGATTTCCACAGGAAGCCTGAGCTTGGATATCGCTCTGGGTGTTGGAGGCGTCCCCAGGGGAAGGATCATCGAGGTGTTCGGCCCGGAAGGTTCTGGAAAAACAACGCTCACCTCCTCGATTATAGCAAGCGCACAGAAAGGCGGCGGCATGGCCGCTTTTATCGATGCCGAGCATGCATTCGACGTGAATTACGCCAAGAAGATTGGTATCAAAGTGGAGGACCTACTGATCTCGCAGCCGGACACGGGCGAGCAGGCGCTGGAAATCACTGAAGTTCTCATTCGCAGTGGCGCACTCGATGTCATCGTCATCGATTCCGTTGCAGCGCTCGTTCCTGCAGCGGAGATCAATGGCGAAATGGGAGAGGCTCATGTCGGCCTTCAAGCTCGGTTGATGTCCCAGGCGCTTCGAAAGCTCGCCGGTGTTGTAAGCAAAACAAAAACCTGCTTGATCTTTACGAATCAAATCCGCATGAAAATTGGCGTTTTGTTCGGTAGCCCGGAAACGACTTCAGGTGGGAATGCGCTCAAATTCTATTCGACGGTGCGGATGGATATCCGCAGGATCGGCGCGATCAAGGACGGTGAACAAGTGTCGGGCAACAGGACAAAAGTAAAGCTCGTTAAGAATAAAGTTGCTCCTCCTTTCAGGACCGCCGAGTTCGATATTCTATACGGTGAAGGCATCAGCTTCGAAGGCGACGTGCTCGATCTAGGGGCGGGAGTCGAAATCATCAAGAAGAGCGGAACATGGTATTCGTATGGAAACGAGCGACTCGGTCAGGGTAGAGAAGCATCGAGGATATTTTTGAAGAATAATCCCTCGCTCCTGGACGAAATTACCCAGAAGATCCGATCCCACTATGGGATCGAGAGGCCGGGTAAGAAATCCGCGGATGACAAGAAGGTCACAGAAGAGAAACAGATTACAGACGATCCAGAGGCGGCAACCCCTCGCGGCGCCGCGGCAAAAGGCCGCGCGGGGAGCGCTAGGGCCGCAAAGAGATAGATGACTGAGCATGTCATCGAGTTTCGACCGCGCCCCCGTCAGCGAGTTTTTGTAAGACTATCGGGGGGGCGGTCTTTTACCATACCGGTGAGCGAGGCGCACGCGATCGGAAACGGCTCGGTCCTCTCGGAAGCGGATGTTGAAAGACTTTGCCGGATAGACCAGTATTTTCGCGGAAAGGAAAAAGCGCTAAAACTTCTGTCGATACGTTCGCGGAGCCGCCACGAAATCCGAACGGCTCTCGACTCCTTGGATCTCGAGGCGTCGATCCGAAATGGGATCCTCGACGAGCTGGAGGAGTTCGGGTACATCGATGATAATCGCTTTGCGTGCGAGTACATCCGGGCTAAGGTCGACTCGAGGCAACTGGGACCGCACCGGTTGAAATTCGAATTGACGAAGCGTGGCGTCAACCAGTCGATTATCGATGATGCGCTCGGAGAGATCTTTACAGGAGATACCCAAGAGGATTTAGCTTGGAAAATCGTTCGCAAGAAGCTATCCAGCCAGAAGCCCAACGAGAAGACCGCTCGGAGATTGAGCGCAATGCTTCGTCGAAAAGGATTCGATTTTGCGGTAGTAAACCGGGTCATTTACGAACTCTTGAAGCAGGTGGGCATGGAAATCGAGGAAGATTAGCAAGCACTGCAGGTTCGGAGATAAGAACAGGGCATGGATAAAGATACTAGAAGAACAAAGGCGAGGGGCCGGGCTAAGCCGCACGAGTCAAAGTCCCGGACCAAAAAGACGAAATATTCGTCGGACTATCTCTGCGAGAGTTTTCTCGAGTATTTCCGATTGAGAGCGCACGAAATCGCGCCATCGGCCCCGCTCCTTCCAGAAGATCCAACACTTCTCTTTACCTCTGCAGGGATGGTGCCTTTCAAAAGCTATTACCGCGATCCTGGTACGGCTCCTTTCCCGAAGGCCGCGTCCGTGCAGAAATGTCTTCGAGCGGGAGGCAAGCAAAGCGACCTGGAGAACGTCGGAAAAACCCTCCGCCATCACACGTTTTTCGAGATGCTCGGCAACTTCAGTTTCGGCGATTATTTCAAGAGGGAGGCGGTTGATTACGGTTGGGAACTCTCTGTGGACGTATGGAGAATCGATCCCGAACGGATTTGGATCTCCATCTATCAGGATGATGACGAAGCCCATGAACTCTGGACGAAGCGGATTGGCCTTCCCGCGGCGAAGGTCATTCGGCTGGGCAAGGAGGACAATTTCTGGGGTCCAGTGGGCAGCACCGGCATCTGCGGGCCCTGTTCCGAGCTATATTTCGACACGGGACCTGAAAGAGGATGCAGGAAAGCAACTTGCAAGCCAGGTTGCGACTGCGACCGGTTCATCGAGTACTGGAACCTCGTATTTCCTCAGTTCTTTCTTATGGAATCAGGGATTTACGAGCCGTTGTCCAAGCCGGGTATCGACACCGGCCTAGGTCTCGAGCGACTCGCGTTCATCTTGCAAGGAGTCGAGGACAATTTTCACACGGATTGCTTCCTGCCAATCCGGAATTCGGTAGTCGAAGCGCTTCCCGGTGGAAAGGAAACAAAGGCCGCCCAGCAGCCGGTAAACGTGGCAACGGACCATATACGCGCACTCACTTTCGCGCTCGCCGAGGGGATTCTCCCCTCGAACGAAGGCAGAGGATACATTTTGAGACGGCTGTTGAGACGGGCGCTCACGAAGCTTCATCCATTCGGAGTACGTGAGCCTTTCCTTGCTCGCTCCGTCGATGCGGTGATAGAAACAATGAGGTCGCGGTACCCCGAGCTCACCGATCGCGCATCGCTTGTAAAAGATGTGGTCACCGCAGAAGAGAAACGGTTTCTTTCCACGCTTGAGCAGGGATTGGAAAAACTCCGTTCGGTCATCGACGCGGCTAAGCGGAAAGGCCGGTCCGACTTGCCTGGGGAGGAAGCGTTCGTTCTCTACGACACCTATGGATTCCCCCTCGAACTGACCCAGGAACTCGCACTGGATGCAGGTCTCCAGGTGGACGTGGAAGGTTTTTCGGCTTCGATGATGGCTCAAAAAGAGCGTGCCAGGCAGAGAAGCTTCCATGTCGGGGACGCCGGGAGGCAGATGGATTTTGTGGAGGTACGAAAGGTCCGGGTGACGAAATATCTCGGTTACGATGCTTTGTCCTGCGAAGGGACGGTCGGTGCATTTCGCCTTGTGGATGGCGCCGAGGAGACGGAGGCTTTGAGCGACAAGAACGGCATCGTCGAGGTAATCACCGATCAAACAGTATTTTATGCGGAGAGCGGCGGGCAGGTGGGTGACACCGGCGTCGCGCGGTTCGGTACACGAGAGCTCCGCGTTCTAGGGGCTTATCCGCTCAACGAACGGATCGTGCATCAGATCGAATGGTGGAAGCTCCCCGGCCTGGATGAAGTCGGAGCGTTCTTCAACGATAATCCAACGGTCCAGCTTACCGTAGACAAAGAGATGCGCCTCGCCACGGCCAGAAACCATACCGCGACACACCTCCTCCACACTGCTTTGAGGCAGGTTTTGGGAGACCATGTTGTCCAGGCAGGTTCTCTTGTCGAACCAGCGCGACTTCGATTCGATTTTCATCATTTCCAGGCAATGCGTCCTGAGGAGATTGCACAGGTCGAGGCCATTGTAAACCGTGCGATTCTAGAGGATCGGATTGTGACCTGGGAGCACATGCCTTATGAAAAGGCAATCGAACTTGGGGCGATGGCGCTTTTCGGGGAGAAGTACACCGATTCAGTGCGCGTGGTTACGGTCGAGGATTTCTCGAGAGAGCTCTGTGGCGGTACGCACCTCAGTCGAACGGGCGAAACCGGACTGTTCCTCATCAAACAAGAAAGCGCCGTGGCTGCCGGGGTGAGAAGAATCGAAGCTCTTACCGGGACCGGAGCCCTCCAGTATGTGAGCGATCTGCTCGACAGCCGAAACCGAATTGCCAAACAACTCAAGGTAACACCCGATGATATCGAGCGGCGCATAAAAAGCCTACTCGAAGAACAGGCGGTCCTGAAGAAGAGGCTGACTTCCAAAGAGGGGACACTATCATCCGAGCGTTTGAACGAAGCGATGAAGGCCGCCGTCAACATCGACGGCATCAAGCTCGTATCGCTCGAAGTCGATGCACCCGATGTTCCCACGCTCCGTCGGTTCAGTGACATGTTGAGAGAAAAATTGGATTATGGTATTGGACTTCTCTGCCAGGTAAAAGCTGATAAACCCGTTTTGATGATTGTCGTTTCCCAACGATTGACGAAGGATAAAGGCATCAAAGCCAACGAGCTCGCCGCTTCGATCGCGGAGACCTTCTCGTTCCGCGGTGGTGGGAAGGCCCACCTCTCGCAAATGGGATTGGAAAGTTACGATGACTTTGTCAAGGTAAAGGATTTTTTGATAGAGAAGCTTTCCAGTGTATAATATTGTTCGGCGAATCCGGGAGAAAGGACTCCAGGGTGATGATGAAACGTACATGGATCTTGATCTTTGTGGCGTTGATTCCGTCCGCGGTGGTAGCGGGAGGTATTAATTCATCGAACAAAAGGAATGAAGCCGAAACGGCGAAGACCCAACCACCCGGACTGACTGAAATCAAAGTTGAAGATGAACGACAAAAAATCCGGCTAACCGCGCTCGAAGGAGCTATCGACCCGGAGACGTATATTCTCGGACCGTTTGACAGGCTCCTGTTAATGATTGGCGGCCCTGAGAACTCATTTGAGCTTGACGTTTTGCCGGAAGGGTCTGTGGTGCTTCCTAATGTCGGCTCTTTTAAGGCGGCCGGTTTGACGTTGTCCGAATTTCAGGATCGTCTCAGGAAAGCTTTGCGCCGCTATTACAAGAACATAGACATCGATTGCAGGCTTGTTCAACCGAGAGCGTTCGTCGTATTCGTGCTCGGAGAAGTGGAGAAGCCGGGACCCGTTGTGGTCTACGCACCTTTCCGTGTAAGCCGGGCGCTGGATGAGGCGGGTGGTGTGACGGGAAGGGGCAGCATGAGGGAGATCGAAATACGCGAGGACAACCAACTCGTTCGCAAGGTGGATCTATTCTCGTTCTTGAATCTGGGTGATTTCGATCAGAATCCGATGCTAAAAGAGGGGCAGAGTGTATTGATTCCCGTGAGGCGAAACGTCATCGGGGTCGTTGGAGAAGTGAGAAAGCCGGGTTCTTACGAGCTGGTGCTTGGTGAGACGGTGGAAGATCTTCTCGCGTATTGCGGCGGTATAACGGCGTTCGGAGATAAAGGCGGTCTGATCCTCGAAAGGTTCTATAAAGAGGACAGCGTTTCCACGAAAACGTTCCATCTCGACGATGCCTGCGATATTGTGCTTCAGGATAGGGACGTTATTGTCGTCCCGGACATCCTTAGCTTTCCCCAAAGCCGGTTTGTTCATGTCGTCGGCAGCGGGGGGCGCGAGGGGCGGTTTTTCATTCATGAGGGTGAGAAGCTGAGGGATTTTTTGCCGCGCATATGGAGACTGTCCCCGGATCATTTGATAGATGAAGCGGTTTTAGAGAGAAAGACAAGCGAGACGTTCGAACATATCCGATTCAGTCCAGCAGAAGTAGTCGCGGGGGGTCCGCAAGGAGACATCGAGCTGAGGTCAGGAGATGTGATAACCCTCCCCCCGTTTGCGGCGAAAGTCTATGTGACCGGGGAAGTGGTCGAGCCTGGGGGATATCCGTTCAGGGCGGATTTCAGGGCAGAAGAATACATCAGTCTGGCCGGGGGACCCACAAAATCAGGCGGATATGGCCGGATGTCCATTTACTCGAGAGATGGAACAAAGCGAGAAGCGAATAAGGCAAGTGTGATTTACCGCGGTGAAACCATTCTGGTAAAGAGAAAACGATCCGCGAGTCTGGGTTCTTTTATCGCAGGCCTCGGGAGCCTTTCCGCGTTTGTCCTTGCCATCGTCGCGCTCACCAGATGATTCGAAATGCGAGTGTGCCGGTTGCTGTGCCGTCGCGGGAAGGCCGATGAAGTAGAATTCCACGGCACGGAAAACGGCGTCTCGAAGAGAGGAGGCGATACCGATAAAAGCGCTGATCTTGAGCGGCGGAAAGGGGACAAGGCTGCGGCCGATAACGTATACAAGCGCCAAGCAGCTGGTCCCGGTGGCCAATAAACCGATCCTATTCTACGGCCTCGAAGCGGTAAGGGAAGCTGGGATAGAGGATGTAGGAATCGTCGTGGGCGATACGGCAGAGGAAGTAAAACGGGCGGTAGGCGACGGGTCGAAGTTCGGTCTTCGTGTTGAGTACATCCCTCAGGAGGCTCCTCTGGGCTTGGCCCATGCGGTGAAGATTTCCAAGGACTATATGAAATCCGAGCCGTTTGTGATGTACCTCGGCGACAACCTTCTCAAAAACGGGATTAAATCTTTTGTGGATGAGTTCGCGGAAGAAAAATTCGATTCCCAAATCCTTCTCGCCAAAGTGCCTAATCCGCGAGAGTTCGGGGTCGCGGAAATCAAGGGGGGCCGCGTTGTGGGACTCGAGGAAAAGCCAAAGCAACCGAAGAGCGAGTATGCGCTGGTCGGTGTCTACATGTTCACGGAAAGCATCTTTGAAGCGGTGGATAACATTAAACCGAGCTTCCGCGACGAGCTGGAGATCACCGATGCAATCCAGTATCTCATAAACAAAGGGTACGTCGTGAATTCTCATATCGTCGAGGGCTGGTGGAAAGATACTGGGAAGCTCGAAGACATTCTCGATGCGAACAGGATGATTCTGAGCGAGCTCCACCAGCGGTTGGACAGCAAACCCGGTGACGCCTCGGATGTTCACGGGAACGTCCAGCTCGACAAGGGTGTAACGGTAAAGCACAGCGTCCTTCGAGGACCCTGCATCATAGGAACGGGAGCGGAGATCGTCGATTCTTATATCGGCCCGTTCACCAGTGTTGGCCCCAATGCACGCATTCTGGGCAGCGAGGTCGAGAACAGCATCGTACTGGAAGACTGTACGATCCGCAACATTGGCAGCCGCATCGGCAGCAGTCTCATCGGCAAGAACGTGACGGTTGAAAAAACAGACAAGCTCCCGCGATCCTATAAGCTGATGGTGGGCGACAACAGCCGGATTATTCTCTTCTAAGGTGGATTGCGAAGTGAAAGAAATCGAAAGCGAAATCAAAACGTCGCTCCAAGCCTGCAGGCGCCTTCTCGATTTCCTGGAGGAGGGAGCGTGGATGACGCTGGTGGAAATCTCCCAGGCCCTCATGGATTGTTTCGAGAAGGGCGGGAGCGTATTTGCCTGTGGAAACGGCGGCAGCGCAACGCAGGCTGCGCACTTTGCTGCGGAGCTGGTTGGACGCTATAACAAGATGGACAAGCGATCGCTCCCGGCATTCGCCCTGGGGGAAAATAGCGCGATTGTGACAGCCCTATCCAACGATTACACTTTCTCGGATGTCTTCGCCCGGCAATTGGAAGGTTTGGGAAAGCAAGGAGATTGCCTGATCGCCCTTTCGACCAGCGGTAATTCGGAAAATGTGCTGCGCGCATGCCGTGTGGCAAAAAAGAAAGGTATGAGAGTGTTTGCCTTTACCGGGCGCGGAGGCGGTCAGGTAGCCCAGCTCTGCGAAGCCTTGCTGATGTTCCCGGAGAACGACACTCCAAGGATACAAGAGGCACACCTTATTGCGCTGCATACGATCTGCCAGCTAATCGAGCGGAAGCTCCTGTCCCAAGAACGGCAAACCAGTGCGGCTGCGGCGAGGGGAGAACGGAGCTAGGGAAAGGGAATTGAATTCCCGGGCTTGCTCAAAAGCTTCGAGGAACGTCCAGTGGCGCTGGGTGGGGCTTCTCGGCGGCCAGCTATTGGAAGCGAGCAGCATCGTGGCTTCGATTGATACGCAGGAGAAAATCAAATTCAAGGCAAGCATCGATCCCGCAGCTCGAAAGATCAAGATCCTTCAAATCTGCGCCGTTGATTTTACGATCTACCACTTTATCCTGCCTCTCGGGAGGGGACTCCGGGATGCTTTCGAAGTCCATTTCGCCAGTTCTCCCGGCCCTTATGTCCAAAAGATCGAAGCGGAGGGATTTCGATTTCACGCCGTTCCGATAAGCCGGAGTTACAACCTCATTGCCCACTTCAAAGCGATTCTGGCCATTAAAAAGCTTCTCGACAGGGAGGATTTCGATGTCGTGCACGCGCACACTCCGATCGCATCCCTCCTTGCGAGGTTCGCCGCTAAGCTCGCCGGTGTTCCCCTCATCCTCTACACCGCCCACGGATTCTATTTTCACGACAGGATGAGGTCGTCCGTGCGCCGAGTTTTCATCGGCCTCGAAAAGCTGGGCGGTATTGTTACCGACTATATCTTTACTGTTAGCGGTGAAGATCGTCGTTCTGCAATAGCGCTGAAAATCATTCCGAAGGATAGGATTACGCATGTTGGAAACGGCGTGGATTTGGAAAGGTTCAATCCAGATCGGTTCGTCGGAATGCGAGATGATATCAGAAAAAAACTAGGAGTTTCAGAAGACCAGGCGGTAGTTTGTATTGTTGGCCGGCTCGTCCGCGAGAAGGGGTATGTAGAGTTGATTCAAGCAATCGAACAGGTCGTGAAGGAAGCGCCCGAGGTGTTAACTCTGGTCGTCGGGGGTGCTCTCGAGAGCGATTACGATGATGCTTCGAGTGAGATCATGAACCTGGTCGAACAAAAAGGGCTGGGTGACCATTTTCGCTTTTTATCTTTTCGGGCTGACGTGGAAGAACTGCTCTTTGCAAGTGATCTTTTCGTTCTTCCATCGCACAGGGAAGGAATGCCCGTGTCCGTTCTGGAGGCAATGGCAATGGGGCTGCCAGTCGTGGCGACGAACATCAGAGGCTCCCGTGAAGCCGTTCGCCATGGTGAATCCGGACTCCTCGTGGAAGTAGGGGATGTGGACGGCCTGGCCCGTGCGATCGCTTCACTGCTTATGGATGGCCAAAAGAGAGCCTCAATGGGCGAGCGCGCAAAGTCGCTTGCCCGTGAGTATTACAGCGAAAATGTCGTTATCAGAAAACAAAAAGAAATCATATCCCGGCTGCTCGAACAAAAAGGTCTGCTGGGGCAGAATCCTTCCTCTGGAATTTGATCTATGCAAGAAATTTCTCGGCGTATTTTCATGCTGAACGCGTTCCTTTGTGAACCGTTATGCGGTTTCGAAACCAGTACGGTGTTGTGATATCCAAAGCTCATGATTCTCCTCGTCATTTCTCACGCTTATTCTCCAACTATTTCGCCTCGCGCTTTTCGCTGGTCCGTCATCACGGAGTATTGGGCGGCCGAGAATCATGTGGTCGATGTCATTGCTGCATGGAGGCCCGGTCTGGCCAGGGAGGAGGCCGGTGCAGTCAACGTTCACCGGGTAGGTTTCGCAGCGGCGGAGGAGTTCAGGGACCGACTTGATAACATCGCAACAGCGCATCAGCAGCAGGCAGGCCGGACAGCGGCTTCGGATCTGGGTGGAATCAAAATTCATGCTGCCTCAGGGCTATCCGCCGCCCTCAAATGGGTCTACGGTCACACATGGAAAAAGATATGGTGGCCGGACTCATCATGCCGGTGGTATTTCCCCGCACTGAGAAAAGCGACGCAGCTGCTCTCCCATCGGCGCCACGATGCCATAATCACCGTCTCGCTTCCCTTTACTGCTCACTTGGTCGGGCTGCGTGTGAAAAGACGATTCCCATCCCTCAAATGGCTGGCCGATACCGGCGACCCGTTCAGTTTTTTGGAGAAACCGGACGCGAACAATCGAAGGCTGTACGCAAGACTCAACCGCTCCTTCGATGGAAAGGTTTTTCATTATGCGGACGCCGTAACAGTGACGACGGGCGAAACGCTCTCACGGTATTCCGATTTGTTTCCCGATTACGCTGAAAAAGTGTCCGTGGTTCCTCCTGTTATGGGCGAGTTGCAGGATACGAGTGCAAGGGGTAGGACGTTTGCAGCGGACGATGTGATCCGGCTGGTCTACATGGGGCGCCTATACAGGGATAATCGAAATCCGGATTTTCTGCTGAGGCTATTCGACGAACTGCTCAAAACAGATCTGGCGGGTAAACTCGAGTTGCATTTCTTCGGTTCTTCCAACGACTGCAAAGATATTCTCGATCAGCACAGGAGTCTGCATGGAGAGAAAATATTTTTGCACGGCAGTGTTAGTCATCACGAAGCGATCCGGGCGATGATTGATTCGGACGTTCTCATAAATATCGGGAATGCCACACCCTACCAGCTGCCGAGCAAGGTGGTGGAGTACGTCGGGACAGGCAAGCCAATTCTCAATCTCGCCAGTCATGAGCGGGACACTTCAGCGGCGTTTTTCTCAAGGTACCCCTCGTGCCTGAACCTGTTTCATTCTGTCGGAAGCGTGAAATCCGAACAGGTTAGCGAAGTAGTTGAGTTCATAAAGAAGAGGCGATCAGTTGGTACTACGGATCTCGCAAATTTCCTACATCCTTACAGCGTCGAGAATGTAGCTGGCTGTTACGAATCGATTCTCAAAGGTGAGAAGCGGATCGCTTGATCGGAATCTTGGGCAGTGAGCCGAAGATTCAGTGGGAGATCGGTTCCACATGGAAAAGAACATCGTGTATATTGGCGGCATCGATTGGTACGGCAAGTACAAATACTCCACCCATCATATCGTCGGGAAACTTTCGGAGAACAATCGGGTGTTTTATATCGACAATTTCGGAGGCCGGCGCGATCTGCGGCTCCGCGATGCTTCCAGAATTCTTCGACGGATTGCCGGTTCGTTTGGGAGACGGGAAGGAAGCGGGAGAAGACCCCTGGGTGGTCACTCATATCCCGTGATTGTGCAACCCGTTTTAGTGCCAACACCGAGGCTCCCCGATGCAATCGGCCGGATGAACAGCGCTCTGCTAGCGCGGGCATTGAATCGGATTATTGACCGGTACAATCTTAGAGATATCGTTATGTGGACCTGCGTCCCGACCGATGTGGTATGGGACAGCATCTCCCGCGTTCCTCACAGAGTTCTCGTCTATCAATGCGTCGACAAGTTCTCCGGCCATCCGCTCATTCCCGACTCCGTTCGTTCGAGATTCTCGGCGTACGAGGAAATGTTCACCCGTTCCTCTGATCTCGTATACGCCAACGCACGCGGGCTTTTCGAAGAGAAGAAAAAGCTTAATCCAAAAACGTATTTTTTCCCGAACGGAGTAGATCCCGAACGGTTTCGGGGTAGGGGAGAAAAGATAGAATTCTTGGAAAACATGCAGCAGCCGATTGTCGGCTTTGCTGGTTTGCTTGGCCCATGGGTGGATTTCGAGCTGCTCAAGCAGTGTGCTTCGATAAAAACGGACTGGTCGTTCGTTCTCCTCGGATCAGTGTCCCCGGGGACCGATACGAAAGGATTGACCCGGCTGCCAAACGTTCATCTCACCGGTGCTGTTGATCATTCAGCGCTTGGGGATTATTTCCGATATTTTGACGTAGGATTGATTCCTTATCTGCTAACGGGATTTACCCAGTACACGTTTCCTTCGAAACTGGCAGAATATCTTGCCGCAGGCTTGCCGGCTGTTGCCACGCCACTCCCGGAAGTCGAGCCGTATTCGAACGTTGTAAGCACTGCCGCCGGTCCGGAGGAAATGGTCGAAGCGATACGGAAGGCTTTGGAAGAAACGGGCAGGAGCGAGAGGATCAAGACGCGCTTGGAAGTGGCAAGGTCTATGTCCTGGAACACGATTGTGTCGCAGATGGAGCAGCTGATCAATGACACGCTCCAGGCCAAAACATGAGTACGAAGCGGAATTAGGGTAAACACCGAACTTATTCATTGACATAGCCATCTTAAATCGGTTTTCTCTTGTGATGTTATGATCGCGCTGGTTAGTTTTCTCCTCCCATTCCTACTTTCTTATGTTGGGACGCTGGGCCTGCTCCAAATGCGCCCGCGAGAAGGTTTTGTCGACATTCCAAACGAACGCAGTTCCCACGAGGTGCCAAAACCCCGTTTTGGCGGGATCGCCCTCGTCGGAGCGTTCTTTGCGGTTTATGTCATCCTCTTTGCTGCGGTGCCGGGTACACGAGCCTACTTGCCGTTTGCCATCGGCGCGCTGCTGCTGTTTGGCACCGGCGTTCTGGATGATTGGAAAGGGCTCCCCATTTCCATCCGGTTCGGCATTCAGGTAGGTGCGGCGCTGCTCGTGATACTGTCGGGTGGCGTTCTCGATCACATCCGCTTGCCGATGGCCGGAGAAATCGGACTGGGAGCGCTGTCGATCCCCCTTACGCTTATATTCATACTCGTGTGCGTCAACTTCTATAACTTTATCGACGGGATCGATGGTCTGGCAGCCGGTAGCGCTTTTATTGCGGGAGCATTCCTGTCGTTGATCGCCTACACTCTCGGTCACTTTCCGCTTGCTCTGGTGTGTTTGGCCGTTTCAGGAGCATCACTCGGTTTTTTGCAATTCAATTTTCCGCCCTCTCGTCTGTTCATGGGGGATGGAGGGAGCACGTTTCTGGGTTTCTTCTTCGCATACGTCGCAGTCACCGGCAATCGCCTTGCTCCGGAAGTGCCGGTCTTCATTCCGGTGCTCATTCTCTCGTCCCTGTTTGTTGACGCCGGTCTAACGCTGGTCAAACGGGGATTGAAAGGCGAGCGTATCTTTGAAGCGCATCACACCCATTATTACCAAAGGCTGCTATCTCTAGGGCTGAACCACAAGCAGGTAACGATTCTCGAATACGCCATTACCGTAATGCTCGGGGTAAGCGCTGTTATTTATTTCAAAGCTGGTGGGTGGTTTCCTGCATTCCTGACGGCCTGCTGGGTTGTCATCTTCGGCGCATTGATATTGAAAATCCGAAGTCTCGAAAGGGGAGACAGGTTATTTTGGGAAAAGCGAACCCTGCTCGTCGTGGCCGTTGACCTCCTGCTCATTACGATATCCTATATGGGCGCATACTTCTTGCGATTGAACTTCCGCTTCACCTACCCGGAAGGTATCGCAATGCTCAAAGCATTTCCGATCGTACTCGTTGTGAGGAGTGCGTGTTTCCACTGGTTCGGTCTTTACCGCGGAGTCTGGAAGTACACGAGCACAGAGGATCTAATAAAGATCATCAAGGCAGTTTCCACTGGTTCTGCGATCATCATTGCAAGCGTTGTGCTCCTTTACCGGTTCGTCGCGTTTCCCCGCTCGCTGTTCGTCATCGAATATTTTCTCTTGATCGTTGCGATTGGCGGAGCCAGGTTTGCGTTTAGGGTGTTCCATGAATTCGGAAAGGAGGCCCATAGTGCAGCCGCCAAGCGCGTGGCCATCATCGGTGCCGGCGACTTCGGTGATCAGATTGCGAGGGAAATTAAAAACACGGAAGGATCGGCAACTCACATTATGTGTTTCGTTGACGATGATAAGAGCAAAATCGGGCTCACTTTGCGCGGTTATCCGATTCTAGGGCCGGTTGATAGAATCAGAGAGATCTGCACCGAACAGCGAATCGATGCACTCATACTGGCCATCTCTACCCTACCGGATGGTAAGCTGGTGGAAATCGAAAACATTTCACGCGAAATTGGAGTCGCTCTCGAAAAAAGAGACGATGCGAAGAGGAGGCTGGAGGAGCCGGCAGCCGTGCTGCGCGAGCGGCTTCGCAGAGGCCTGGGACGATCGGATTCGGTCGAACCAGCTTTTTGGAGTCTGTCATCCGACGATGAGACCTACTTCAAAGGGAAACGCGTTCTGGTTGCGGCTGGTGGTGCGCCCATCACATCGGTGCTCATCCGGGAGCTGGTGCGTCTCGAAGCTTCCGTTACCGTTCAAGTCGATGCCCCTGCAGAAGCGTCCGGATTTCCGGATGAGTTGATGGAACGCATTTCCATTTTTATTGGCGGTCTCGATCGGCCGGCGGATATTCCCCAACTCATCGATGTATCCACACCGGATGTGATCTTTCTGTGTGTTGCCCTTGGTTCGCCGATAGGATCGAGCACGTTGAACAGCGAGGAGTATCTCTGGAGGCGTGCGGTGCGGGGGACAGAAGCGCTCGTGCGAAATCTCGAGGGATGCAATGTTGCTTCGTTCAATACGCTCATTTTTTGGGAAGGGCACCGAGCTGGATCTGAGGTTTCCTATATTAGCGCGGCGGCCGAAGCGATGGTATTGAACGCCGTAGAAATTTCGGGTGCTCAGTCCGCAGTGGTTCGTTTCAGGAGGATATTGACTGAGGAGATGATGAGAGGCATGGCCGATCCGGCGACCGGGACCAGCGGCCAGGGAAGCGCATTCGAATTCATCGAAAGGGAAGCTGTAACAGCGGCATTGAAGACGGCGGCTCGCAACCGCAAGCGCGTTTTGTTGGTTCCGAAAGTGGATGGATTATTCTCGGAAGGAACCGTGAGAAGGATTCTTGCGTCGGCTGCAGCGCATCAAGGTACGGAGCCGAAAGCGGCCGAGCTGGGAGAGAACAGCAAGCGACCTCTGTTCCCGGCCGAGACGTTGAAGCCTTCTGAAATCCACGGGTTCGAAGAGGTGACGAGTCCGATCTTTCCGGCAAGCACGAAACTTCTCGAAGCAGCATCTCGGCTTGCTCTGGCTTCGAAGATCGAAGCCCGCAAGATAGCAATGACTGCTTTCGAGATGGAACTCCTTGGCAAGGTTTCGACGGGGATTCGCAATTCATCCGATGAATTTCCAAACAACATGTGATGAAAAAGCTCTACTACATTCTTTTATCGATGCGTCCCAATCAATGGACGAAGAATCTCGTTCTCTTTGCGGGCTTGATTTTTTCGCGAAACCTCACCAATGCGGAGTACTTCCTCAAGAGCTTGGAAGCAGCGGTGATCTTCTGTCTCCTTTCGGGAGTGATTTATATCATTAATGATATTACCGACATTGAGAAGGACAAGCTTCATGAGAGCAAGAAAAAACGCCCGATCGTCGCGGGAAAACTCAGAGTGCAGGAAGCTGCCTTTGCGGCCATCCTTGGTTCCGCAATCGGGCTGATACTGACAGCATTAGTCGGCCAATCGTTTGTGATCATCAGCTGCATCTTCTTTGCTTTTAACCTGTTTTACTCGTTCGTTTTGAAGAAAATCGTACTGCTCGACGTCATGAGCATTTCAGTGAGTTTTATTCTGAGGGCCATTGCCGGCGTCGAAGCTCTCAAAGGGTTGGACACATCTATCGAACTCTCCCCGTGGCTTCTCATTTGCACGCTTTTCCTGTCATTGTTTCTCGCTTTTTGCAAAAGGCGGTACGAGCTGGTTTCGCTTGGGGAGGCGAGCCGCCACAGGCACGCATTGGCCGAATACTCCACCAGCCTCATCGACCAGCTGGTTGGAATCACCGCTGCTGGTTCAGTGCTTTCCTATTCGATTTATACCATATGGCCGGACACGGTTGAAAAGTTTGGCACCACTAATCTCGTCTATACCATTCCTCTCGTCCTGATCGGCGTGATGCGTTATCTCTATCTCGTTTACAGCAAGGAAATGGGGGGGAGTCCCACCGATCACCTGCTCCGTGAAAAGTTTCTTCTCATCGATGTGTTCGCATGGATCCTTCTGGTAATTGCAATATTCTATGTAATTTAATATAATTCTGTTAATCGCTTATATTATCGTTGCCGCATGGCGACAGATGTTGGAAAGGAATGCATAGGCAATGTCATCAGTTGTATCCGTGTTGTTCACCCATCCCGAGCGAGTGGCGGATGATTATAAGCGGCTTATGGAACTCGCCTCATGGCGCGATCATCTGAGCGGCGAGCGCGAGCTCCTCTTGAAGCTGAACCTGTCGTGGACCAAATATTTTCCCGCATGTTCCAGCCAGCCCTGGCAGGTGGATGGGGTTTTGAAAACCCTTCTCGAGGGCCCGTATACGCCGGACAGGGTGCTGCCCATCGAGAACAAGACGGTCGTTACCGATCCAGTGAAAGGCGCCAGGCACAACCTGTGGTTTCCTGTTTTCGAGAAATACGGTTGCAGGTTCCAGCCGCTGACGGACGTCGACTGGACCGTCTATAAATTCAAATCCAAGCTGCTCAAGCTCAATGACATTTTTCCAGAGGGGATCGAGATTCCATCGATTTATCCGGGCAGCGACATCCTTCACCTGCCCACGGTGAAGACCCATGGACATTCCGTCACGACCGGCGCGGTTAAGAACTCTTTTGGAGGTTTACTCAAAGAGGCGAGGCACTACGCGCACAAATACATCCACGAGGTGCTGGTCGATCTCCTCCTCATGCAGAAGGAACTCCATCCCAATGTTTTCGCGGTAATGGACGGAACTGTTGCGGGGGATGGAGCGGGTCCGCGCACTATGGTGCCAAAAGTGAAGGACGTGATCCTCGCAAGTGCCGATTCGGTAGCAATCGATGCGGTAGCAGCGAAACTCATGGGCTTCGACCCGATGCAGATACCTTATATCAGCATGGCCACGGACATGGGGCTCGGCGAAGGAAGGGTTGAAAACATCGAAATCGTCGGCGATGATATTGCGGGAGTCGATTTTGGCTTCGTGACCAAGCGAAGTTTTGTAATTTGGGGCGATCAAATGCTCAGGATAGGTCCCCTGCGTTTTCTAGAGAAAATTGCCTTGAAATCGCCTCTTGTTGTTTGGGCGCCTTTCGCCTCGAATGTCTACCATGATTTTTTTTGGTACCCGACCGTCGGCAAAAAGCGGATCAGAGAGTTCTCAAAAACTCCATGGGGCCGATTGTTTTCCCGGTATGCAGGCCGGTAAATGCAGTGACTTGCCGGAATGAGTCCCGTTTAGCCGCCCAAACCCATTTTGAGCGAGCGTTCATGGACGAGCCCACAATAATGATAGAGCGGTTTACGGCGATCAGCCGTGCAAAGGTGAATCTCGCTCTTCAGGTGCTCTACAAACGGGGAGACGGGTTCCACGAAATCGAGACCGTGTTTCAAAGCGTCGATCTCCGCGATGAGCTGGACGTGCAATTACGGAATGATGGAGAAATCCTCATCACGTGCACCGATCCGGACATTCCCTCCGGTGAATCCAATCTCTGTCACAAGGCACTCAGACTCATGCGGCGCTTTGCGGGAAAAGGACTTGGGGCGACGGTTCACATTGAGAAGCGGATCCCTCACAGCGCAGGTCTCGGGGGAGGAAGCAGCAACGCGGCGGCGATGATCCTTGCGGTAAACGCCGGTTGCGATCTTGGGCTTCCCATCGATACTCTCGAGTCGGTTGCGTTGGAAATCGGGAGCGATGTCCCCTTTATGCTACATGGTGGGACGATGCTTGGAAGGGGGCGGGGGGAGAGACTTTCGAGGCTCGAGAGCCTCAAGAGGTGCTATTTCCTTATAGTGAAACCGCCTGTAAATATCTCAAGCCGTTGGGTATATGAGAATATTAATTTCAGATTGACAAAGAATCGGTATCGTTTTAATCTTAAGCGGCTTAATACAGTTTTAGCTCGCTTTCCCAAGGTCGCGCTTTCCTTCAAGAACGACTTGGAGAATGTCGTGTGTCCCGCTTTTCCGCTTATTGGAGGTCTGTTGGATCAACTCCTGTCCTGCGATCCGCGCTTTGCTTCGATGAGCGGTAGCGGTTCTGCTCTCTTCGCCGTTTTCGACAGTGAAGCGAAGGCCTCAGGGTTGGCCGAAAGGTTCTCGATCAAGGGGTGCTTTACCTCTGTTGTAGAGCCGTCTCCGCGGGCTATTGACCTGCGCCCTTCGTGAGCCCAGACGCCCATAAGGTCAAAGGGGGAGCTCGATGGACATCACTGAGGTGAGGATATCTTTGCGAAGCGATGCGAAGCTCAAGGCGTTTGTGAGCATTACGTTTGACAACTGCTTTGTCATCAGGGGCCTGAAGATCATCCAGGGTGCAAACGGGATCTTCGTTGCCATGCCTAGCCGCAAGCGAAAGGACGGAGAGTACCAGGATATCGCGCATCCGATCAACAACGAGACACGGCGGTGGATGGAGGAGATTATCCTGTCCAAGTATCAGGAGGTATTAGCCGCTTCTGAGGGGACGCCTCCATCGTCGTCTTCCGAGGACGATGAGGAAGGCGAGGACTCAGAGACACCTCCTCACGCTGTTCAAGCTGATAAGAATAGGGGGCGGTAAAGGAGGAAATCACCAAAGAGAATATCCCCAAGCTTTTTGGGGCGTCGACAAGCGGCAAGTCACAGGGTTTTGGTCCCTGCACCGGAGGTTCGAATCCTCCCGCCCCAGCCAATAACGGTGCGGAGGGATCGATAGGCATCGAATTGAGGGATCGAGTGCCTATCAATTTTTTTATGGAGAGAGGGAGATGAACAAATTGAAACTCATCGCAGGAAGTTCGAATAAGCCACTCTCGGAGAAAATCGCTAAATACCTGGATGTCAAGTTGTGTAGTGTCACGATCGATAGATTCCCCGATGGCGAGATTGAAGTAAAAATAAATGAGAATATTCGTGGCGTAGATGTGTTCATTATCCAATCCACCAATCCGCCGGCTGAAAACCTGATGGAGCTTCTCGTTCTTATCGACACCTGTTTCAGAGCCTCCGCTGAGCGGATTACCAGCGTAATTCCGTATTTCGGTTACGCAAGGCAAGATCGAAAGGATCGGCCGCGTGTTCCAATTTCGGCAAAGCTTGTTGCAAACCTTCTCATAGTCGCCGGTACCAGCCGCGTGCTGACGCTCGATCTTCACTCGGCACAGATTCAGGGATTCTTCGATTGTCATGCAGACCATTTGTTTGCCGCACCAGTAATGCTCGAACATATTCAGAAGAGGGAGATCGGAAACATTACCATCGTATCTCCGGATATCGGAAGCATCAAAATGGGTAGAGCGTTTGCCAAGCGCTTGAACGCGGACCTAGCCATCGTGGACAAGCGGCGGTCAACCAAAGACAGAACAGAAGTGATGAACATCATCGGCGAAGTTAAAGGTAAGAATATCGTGTTGTTGGATGACATGATCAGCACTGGGAGCACGCTTGTAGAAGCGGCTGAGGAGATCAATAAACGGGGTGCAAAATCGATCCTCGCTTGCGCAACACACCCGCTGTTTTGTGGAGATGCTTGTAAAAACATCATGAGTTCACCCATTGAAGAAGTTGTAGTAACAAACTCCATACCATTATCACGCGATTGTGTTGAACAATGTCCGAAAGTAACCGTTCAGGACATCTCACATCTGATGGGTGAAGCTATTCGACGAATTCATTCGAATGAATCTGTCAGCACACTGTTTGTGTAACATGAAGCAGGTGATCGAAAATGGAATATTTCAAACTAAGTTCGGAGCGGAGAGAAGGCTCTGGGAAAGGCATAGCGAGAAAACTTCGCCAGCAGGGTCGAATTCCCGCCGTTCTTTACGGCCACAACCAGGAACCTGTTCACCTTTCGCTGGCTGAATTGGAGATTCGCAAAGTGCTTCACGAACATCCTGAGAGCGCAATTGTCGACCTGACTATCGATGGGAAAAATCGTACTTCTTGCAACGCCATCGTTCGAGAAGTGCAGCGGCATCCTGCAACTGGCCGCTTGCTCCATATTGATTTCCAGCGAATCAAAATGGACGAAAAGGTCCGCGTGCATGTCCCCATCGTGCTCCTTGGAAATGCGAAGGGCGTGAAGGAAATGGGCGGTATTCTAGAGCACGGTCTAAGGGAGTTGAACATAACCTGCGTTCCAACAGCTATTCCGAACGCCATAGAGATCGATGTGACGGAGTTGATTATCGGCGATTCCATTCATGTGAGAGATATCGTCTCGCGCTACCCGAATTTCGATTTTCTCGATGACGAGGATACAACTCTCGCCAATGTTGTGCCACCGAAGGTCGAGGTGGCGCCGGTTGTCGAGGGGGCACTCGAGGAACCCGAACTTGTTGCTGCCGGCAAGGAGGAAGAAGAGGAAGAGCGGGCGAGAGAGAAGGAAGCCTCCAGAGAAGACTGATGGAATAAGGGATGCAGGACCGACCTTTTGGCGGCATGGCATAGGGCGATTGGAGCAGACGGTGATCCGTCGCAGCTCAATCGCCCTCCCTCTGACAAGTTCCATTTCACGCTTGTATGATTTCGAAGTGGATAGTTTGTGGGTTGGGCAACCCTGGGGAGAAATATCGTGCCACCCGGCACAACATGGGATTTCTCCTGCTCGAGTTGCTTGCTGAGAAATATTCTCTAACCTGGGCTAAACCGGCAAGGGAGTATTCTTTGTGCGAATACGAGTTGGGCGATATGCCAATGGTATTCCTCAAACCCACTACGTATATGAATCTATCCGGAGACGCCTTGCAGGCATTCAGCGCCCGCGAGTCGTTCGAACCTGGTGAGCTACTAGTTTTGTGCGATGATTTCGCGCTCTCGTTGGGTCGGCTTCGGCTGAGGAAGAGGGGCAGCGACGGTGGACACAATGGACTCCGTTCCATCATTGATGCGCTGGGTTCGGAGGATTTCCCCAGGCTCCGAATTGGAATCGGGCCGGTTCCGGAAGGAATGGATCCGGCCGAATTTGTGCTTCAGCCGTTCCTCGAAGAGGAGAAAGGGCTGGTCGCGGATGCCGTTCATCGGGCGGCGGACTGCTTCGAAACGCTGGTCAGGGAGGGTTTCGACAGGGCCATGGGCGAGTTTAACGCGCCGTCGACTTCGGCCGAAAACGATTGACTGTTCGGGACTGGGATATTATCATTTAGCACGTTCGATGGCAGTCTTAACTCGGTCTTTATCGCAGCATACTCTGGTTGCCCAATGGGAGGATCAACCCCTGCCCAAATACCAATCAGATTAGCTTCCTTACTTTCCACTCGCCGCCCAAGCGATTGGAAAGTCGTAGTCCGAAGGGAGGTTCTGGAAATTTGAGAAACTACGAATGCACGATCATCGTTTCCCCTGCTGTTGGAGACGATGAACTCAAGAATGTGGCGAAGAAGTATGCCAAGGTGATCGCCTCGGGTGGCGGTGAGCTGACCAAGTTGGAGAATTGGGGAAAGCGAAGGCTCGCTTACGAGATTGACCATAACGATGAAGCTCACTACTTGTTCTATAAATTGCGGTGCGAAAACTCTGTTCTCCATGAGCTGAATCGCATGCTCCGTTTGGATGAGATGATATTAAGACACATGGTCGTTAAAGATTCGATTGCCACAGGGGAGGAACCCAAGATCGATTCTGAAACGGCTCTTTCAGCAGAAGAGGTCGAAAAGGAGGAAGGCTAGCTTGGCCAAGAATACATCTAAAAAGAAGAAAGAGAGACAACCGAAGACGAGGAAACCCTGTAAGTTCTGTCAGGAAAGCGCGTCGTACATCGACTATAAAGATCCCAAGAGACTAAAGAGGTTCATGACTGACAGGGGCAAGATTACTCCCAGGCGGATAACGGGAACTTGCGCAAAGCACCAGAGGATGCTTTCTACGGCGATCAAGCGGGCGCGTACGCTGGCGCTGATCCCTTATGTGAAGGAATATTACAGGTAGTACCACTGATCTGATTCTGCACTCAAGGAGGATTCCGTGGAGGTCATACTGCTCAAGCCGGTGCCCCCACTGGGAAACCGTGGCGACATGGTCAATGTGAAGCCGGGTTATGCGCGAAATTACCTGTTCCCGCGCAAGCTTGCGGTTGTTGCGTCTAATTCGAACCGTAGGATATTCGAAGAAGAGGAAAGAGTAATCGCACGGCGCGACCGGATCGAACTGGAAGCGGCAAAGCAAAGGGCATCGAAGATGTTGGATCTTTCCTGCACCATTCCCGTGCAGGTAGGCGAGGAAGACAAGCTTTATGGTTCAGTGACGGCTGTAGACATCGCTAATGCTCTAGAAAATCAGGGTGTGCAAATTGACCGCAAGCAAGTCGTTCTGGATGAACCAATAAAGAAGATCGGTGTGTATACGGTCGAGATCAAGCTGCACCCCGAAGTAAGCGTTCCCGCAAGAGTTTGGGTTGTTAAAGAGTGAAGCAGCCTGGGAGAGGAAGATTTCATGTTCTCAGTGATAATAGCGGGAGGAGTTGGCCAGCGGTTCTGGCCTAGAAGCCGCCGGAATAATCCAAAACAGCTCCTCAACCTAACTGGGCGCGGGAGCATGATCAAACTCACAGTGGATCGGCTGGGCAATATATCCTCGCCGGAGGAGATCTTCATTATCACCAATCGTGCCCAGTGCGCGGCTATCGTGGAAGAGGTGTCGGGGAAGATTCCTCCCGAGAACGTTATCGCCGAGCCAATGGGCAGGAACACTTCTGCGGCCATCGGCCTGGCCGCAGTCCTTTTGAAACGTAGAGCTGAAGATGCGATCATGCTTGTCCTGCCCGCTGACCACATCATAGAACCGGTGGACAAGTTCGAGAACGCCGTTCGGGTTGCTGCCTCTTACGTTTCGAAAAACGGGGGGCTGCTCACGTTTGGAATCCGGCCTAACCGGCCGGAGACCGGCTATGGATATATTCACGCCGGAGAGGGAGTATACGAAGAGCGGGGTTTGGAAGTCTTTCGTGCTCATGAATTTCTCGAGAAACCGGACGCGGAGAAAGCAAGCCATTTCCTGGAAGCTGGAACTTATTTCTGGAACAGCGGTATGTTCTTGTGGAAAACGAATGGCATTCTAAAGGCGCTGGACAAGCATCTTCCGGACCTCTATGTGCTACTCCAGGATATCGAGAAGCAGTTGGAATCGGAGGATCTCAATGTTGTCCTTGAATCGGTTTATCCAAAAGCTCCATCCATCTCGATTGATTACGGCGTGATGGAAAAAGCGGAAGACGTAGTAGTGTTAAAAGCCGACTTTGACTGGAACGATGTGGGAAGCTGGGAGTATATTCGGGATATTCGAGCCCTTGACGAAAAGGGAAATGCGACCGTTGGAGAACACGCTCTGATAGATAGCTCGGGAAATATCGTTTTTTCGCCCGATCGGCTCGTCGGTATGATTGGCGTGGATAATCTGGTCGTGGTAGATGCGGGAGATGCCATGCTGATTTGCGGGAGAGATCGGGTTCAAGAAGTACGGAAAATAGTAGAACTGCTTGAGAAAAGTGGGAAGGAAGAGTTCTATTGAGTCTTGCAGGTGCTGGAGGTGACTCATGAGAATTACAGTGCTAAGTCTGATCTTTCTAATGAGCGGCTTGATGGTCCTTTTTGGGTGTGGGCGCGGAGAAGAACCCATAGATGAAAAGGAACTAGCGGCCAGTGTCGAAGATTGGACTCTGACCAAGCAAGCCCTCGAGGAGGTTCTTCAAAAGCTTCCAAGGTCCCAGAAAAAGAAGTACGACAGTCCAAGAGGTAGAGCCGAGCTGGCCGACAGATACCTCGCGGAGCAGCTCTTCTACTTGGCGGGGAAGAAAATCGGGATCGAAAATACTGAATCAGCAAAGAAAGCAATCGATGAAGCGTTAAGAAGGATTATCATCGCGGAGTATTACAAGAATTACGTGGAGAAAGAAGCGCGTCCAACAGAGAAGGAGATGCTCGAGTACTACGAATCTAACAAAGATGACTTCATCTCGATGGAGGTAAGAAGAGCGCGGCACTTTTTTTCGAAGAGCAAGGATAAGATTTTCGAGATGAAGGAGCGGATCGATGCGGGAGAGAAAATGACTGAGCTGACCGTTAAGTATTCCGAAGATCAGACCACAAAACGGGACGCGGGGGATCTAGGATATTTCAATCCCGGTGGCTTCATCCGATTCGTAGGTTACTCCCAAAAATTTAGCGACGCAGTTTTCTCACTGGAGCCTATGGTGGTCAGCGATCCTATAGAATGGGAGAAGGGGTGGTCGATCGTCGTAGTCACCGAAGTGCAACCGGAGCGCTTGAGACCATTCGACGAGGCCAAATCGGAGATCAGCAGAATTATCACCTCGAGAAGGATCGACCTCGCCAAGGATCAAGCTGTTCAAGAGCTCAAAGAGCGCTACGACGCCAGGAACTACATGCAAGAAACCGCGGAACAAGCGCTGAGATCACCTGAGGAGCTCTGGAATCTGGCCCAGACTACCACGGATTCCTACGAGAGGCTTCGCTCCTACCAGGAGATCGTGCAGAGATACCCCAATAGCGAGTACGTCCCTCAGGCTCTTTTTATGTTAGGCTTTGTTTCGGCGGAAGAGTTGATGGATTTCGTCGCGGCGGATCGTTATTTTCGCCAGGTAATTGCGAGTTACCCCGGAACTGACGTGGCGAAATCTGCGGATTGGATGCTCCAAAACTTGAACAAACCGCTCCCTGAGTTCAAGGATCTCGATGATCTGCACGAGAAGATATCAGAGGAATCGAAGAAATCAGAGTAAACCGATGGTACGACATCCTGACAACAACCAAGGTCGGTGCCGACTATGCAAGACGAAGAAAAATCTTTTCTAAAGGTAGAGATCAGAGGGCTCACCGAAGACCATCGGGGCAATCCTGTAGTGCTATTGAAATCCTCCGATGACGATGAAGTGCTGCCAATTTGGATCGGTCATGCCGAGGCAATGGCGATCCGATTGCAGCTGGAGGGAGAGAGTTTTGACAGACCCCTTACGCTCGATCTTTTGCGGACAACCGTGGAAAGTCTAGGCGCAACTGTTTTGAAGGTTGCGGTGACCGAGCTCCGTGACAACACCTTTTTCGCCAAGATCCATCTTCAAAGGGGTGAAGAAATCCATGTGATCGACGCCCGCCCCAGCGACTCAATCGCGCTGGCGCTCAGAACGAAGTCACCGATATATGTTTCTACAGAGGTATTCGAAAACCACAAACGGGCGCTTCATGATGCAGGGGGGGCCGATCAAGATTCGGACGACGAGTTGAGGCGGTATCTGCGTGACCTCGACCCCGGTGAATTCTGAGCCTGGTCCCAGGATGACCCAGGCAAACGACGCACCTGGACTCCCACAAATAGGCGCCTATCTGCCGGTTATCCTCCTATGCGTGGCCCTGTCCTGCACGACGGTCCCTCGACCGGGCTTACAGCAAGATGAGCGAGCTCTAGCAGACGCGGAGAGTCTTTACGCGAGAATTCAGCGCGATACTGTTGAAGGAGATTTCGCCCGAGCGGTCGACGGCGCTAGAAAAATCATCAGTAACTACCCGGATTTCCACCGCTCTGACGAAGTCCATTTGCTCGCAGCAAAGTCACTGCGCACCCTCGGCAGATGTGATGATGCGGTCAAGTTCGTTCTGCAAATTCCCGAGAAGTATCCAACCAGCTCCTATTGGGAAGAAGCCCTCCTCCTTGCCTCATTGTGTTTTGTGGAACTCCGTAGCTACTCCCGGAGCGCCGATGCGCTCTTACAGGTGATCACAGCTCCCACGGATGCCGACATTCGATCTCAAGCCATCGAAGCCCTCCGCCGACTCATCCGGGACCATTTGCGACCGCAGGATCTCGAAGCGCTTGCGGATAAATATCCGAGTTCGCCTCTTGCCGAGGAGCTCTCTCTTACCATCGCGAAAAACGAATTCGCTAGAGGCAATTATGATAAGGCTTTCGAGCTGCTGACCGAACTGCTCTACCATTTTCCGGAGAGCAAGTACTCGATGGAAGCAAGGCGCCTTTTGAAGCTGTCCGCGGAGGCCAGGAGCAAACCCGGCGACCGACCGGGCTACGTCAATCCCTTCAATATAGGCGTCGTGTTGCCCATTACAGGTCCCTATTCGCTCTACGGCAGATATTTTGAGCAGGGTCTCTTGCTTGCCCTCGAAGAATATAACCAGGCTCATGAATTCCAGGTCACCATCGCAAAAGCCGATTCGAAAGGTAATCCAGTCGATGCGGTAAAAGCCGTTCGGAAGTTAGCGATCGAAGAGGGAGTGGTGGCTCTTATTGGCCCTGTCTTTACGGTTCCGACGATTGCTGCATCTATCGAAGCGAACGCCCGGCATGTAGCCCTTCTTTCCCCCATTGTCTTCACCGGGAGAATCACGGAAGTTGGTCCGTGGATATTTCATACCAAGGTTCCCGATGAAGTGGAAGTCACGGCAATGGCGCAGGCGGCAAAGGAAGGGCTTCTCATAAAGCGCTTCGCCGTTCTCGCTCCAGATTTTGGTGAGAGACGGAGACTCAGTGATTTCTTCAGTGAAGAAATAAAAAGGCTGGGTGGAGAGGTGGTCGCGGAGGCGCATTATGACGAGGGAGAAACCAATTTCAAGGATCAGCTCGAGAGCATCCGCGATGCAGCGCCCGAGGCCCTCTTCATCCCGGGCAGCACCGAAGAACTCATCCTGATTCTCCCGCAAATCAATTTTTACGACGTGCATGCTCGGCTCCTCGGTCTCAGCAACTGGAATTCCGAAAAGCTCATCCGGCTTTCCGAGCAGGAAATAGAAAATGCACTGTTCCCCCTTGATGCCTATCATGGTAAAGACAAGGCAGCATACGAGCATTTCATTGCCGCTTATGAGGAACAATTCGGCGGTGAGCTGAGCCCCGTTACAGTTTCTGGATATTTTGGAATGAGGCTGCTCTTGAGAAGCCTTGCGGAGGGAGCAGCAGACCGCACTCAGGTGAAGGATTTTCTTTACAATGAGCTGTTCCAGGATGCTGGGAGCAGGATGTCCGAAGCCGCGGCGTTGTCCATCATGACGGTTCGCTCTGGCAGGGTGCGGAAGTATGAACCGTTGCAGCCCCGAGAGCCCTAGCATTGTTGATCCTTAAAAAGCCTGCCTCGATCGCCCTTCGGCTCATGGTCCTCGCGCGCGTCCAAAGTTATAGCGCGCTGCGGAAATCGCCTCGGAGCAATCGAGGCAGGCCTATTGTCGTGGGCTTCTTATTACGTTATTACGCACGACATCGCGTTAAGATCATCGCGATTTTCTTGATGCGTCAGAGCTAACAATTCTCATCCGTAAATCCGGAACTTGATGCGAAAACGGATCCACATGGACATGGGCAAGCCGCTTTGTTTCGGTGGCATGAAGACAAATTTTTCGACAGCTTCCAGAGAAGATCTTTCGAAACTCCTTGGACCGATGGCACTCAATACCCATGCCTTTTCCACTAGCCCCTGCTCGTTGACATACAGTTCTACGGTCACCTCGCCTTCGATACCGTTCAGAAGTTCATTGATTGGATACTCCGGTTGGACCATCTCGAGGATGACATAATCTTCGGAATAGGGCACGTCCGTATGTGAAGGATATGTCCGCACGAGCGACAGATCCTCTTCGAGAGGAATCGGAATCTCTTCCTTTTTCTCGGGAGTAGGTTTGGGCAGGGGCGCCTCACTCATCCCCGTCTCTTCGAGGATATCGACATGAATCGATTTCATTGGCAGAAGCTTTCTCTCTCTAGGGAAGCTCTCGAATGGATCATCACCGGGGATGATGGTGATATCGGGTAGAACCTGTAGCGCGCCTCTCCAGCCGAAAGTCTTGTCGAGAACAGTGGGAGGTACAAAATCGATACTGAGAAAAAGCACCGCGATTGCCACCACGGCGAAGGGGACAACCTTGAGGAGGCGTTTCCGGTAGGCGCGCTCTTTGTCTCCGTAAGTAATGGGCATTTGTAAGTTCCCTAATTTAAAAGATATGAAATTCCAAAGAAGGGGTCAAGAAAGGGACCTTAGCCCTCATTGGGATAAGGAGTGAAGGCCAACTCGAGAAGCGTGTCCGGTCGCAGAACAATCCACTGTGATAACCGCCGATCTTCCCTTTGAATCTCCACCGTATGGTCCCCTTCGGGAAGCGCATAGAATGTCGCTGTGCCGTCCGGACCTGTGAGGAGCTTCCACGTACCGTCCACGGTAACCAGCCAGTTCGCTGGATCGCCGCGGCCGGTGATTCTCACGGCGAGAGA
This sequence comes from Candidatus Latescibacterota bacterium, assembly GCA_011772205.1. GTDB lineage: Bacteria > Krumholzibacteriota > Krumholzibacteriia > WVZY01 > WVZY01 > WVZY01. Next base: position 290,678 of record WVZY01000022.1, on the reverse strand, counting down.
GGATTGTTCGGCAACCCCGAAATGGTTCAGGGTACCTAAGAAAATCCCGTACGCTTGCAACCGCTGGTACCAGGCCTCCGCCAACCTGAGTTCCTCGTCGACTGTATCGAGCGAAGGCGCATCGATCACAACAGCTGGGCAAGCCGTTTGCTGGAGGGGGTATGTAACGGTCTCCGCGGGTGATCGCGGAGGAAGTCCAAGAAGAGCCGAAAGCGAAAAAGAGATTTCCTCTGCGAGATCGTTTCCCAGGTGGCTTCCAGGAAAGTGGTAGGTGCTGACAGCCAGGCCGTTTTTCCCGGATACGCTCCGGTGTCGGATTTCTATATACCGGTCGGCGTTAAAGCGGTTTGCGATGATGACAATGTCCTGCGGAACGCGGATTTCTTCCGATTCGCGGGTGAGAGCGACAACGGCGCCGGCATTCCAGAGGTAGCTGGCAAGATATCTCGCTACTTTGAGGTTCACATAGGCACCGGAAAGCCCGAGCTTGCCCGCGCCCGACTTGCTCGGGGGACCGCCCTCAGGATCAATGAGAAATCGCGTGCCCGCCAGCTTTCCTTCGAACCAGGGGGACAATCGGAGCGTATCGGCCGGTCCGGTGGAGAGAGATAGCGGTCGATACCCAAGGGCGCGAATGTGAATCGCGCTGGTGTCCTTTGTGATGGGGATGTGGTATAAGCCCGCCTGCGATCCGGTTTGGATGACGGAGTCGCCGTACATTATAGAAGCCCTTGTAATCGGAGTGCCGCTTAGATCATCCACGATAAACGTTCCTTTCAGTGGAATTACAGAAGCGGCGGCTTTTTTCATGACGAGGGAAAAATCTTGTCCCTTACACGAGACGATGGCGGACAGGCTCTCTATATCAGCTGGAGCAAAAATCGGAAATTCTACCACGCCATCTTTTATAACGGCCCGTCGGGACCGGCCCTCCGGGAATGTGGAGATTTCAGCGAATGTTCCATCCGCAACTTGAAGTCCCCGCCCGTCGAGCAAGCGGACATTCATCCTGACGATACCGCCGCCCTCGGGCAGTGTCGATGGGTATGGGGCAAACACGGCCCGCTCGGGCGGGAAGTCGATGGTAAAATCTTGGCGGATTCTGTGGCTCGAGTTTCCTAAGAGGTTTCGGACGGCCAGCGAGAGCGAGTACGGTCCGTTCGGCGAATCCCAGGCGAGCCGGTATGTGATGCGGCCGCTCACGGGATCGAAAACCGGGACCACTTGGTGGTCATTGAGATGCATCAGCACGGCGTCTGGATCGATGCCCAATCCCCCATCGTCTTCTGTGCGGTAGACAATTGTGGGCACCGCTGAAAGGGTGGTCTCTTCTGGGCTTATGCGGTGGAGGCGCGGAATGCCTCTCTGGAAATATTCGAGGATACCGAGGAAGTAAGCTTCCGCCTCGAGGCGTTGTTTTTCTGATAGCTTCAAACTCTCTTCAACCGGCGGATGGGTGAGATAGCTGGCCTCTCCGATGATTGCCGGAACCTTTGCATTTCTAAGAACATAGTAGTTACCCTGCCGGACTTCACCATTGGATACTCCAAGATTTCGCATCAGGTGCCTGTGAATGGCGAAAGCGAGATCCATCGAGGCGGGATCTCCGGTTCGGTAATAGGTTTCGACGCTGTTCACGTCTGGATCCCGGTCGCTCTGCGCATTGTGGTGGATCGATATGAAAATGTCCGGTTTCAAGGAGCATGCAAGGGCAATCCTTGCTTCCAGGTCAATGGCAAGATTCGAATCTGCTTCGACGAGAAAATCCCGCTCGGCCGAGCGGGTTAATGTGACCTCGGCGCCTGCTTCAGTGAGGAGTCCCCAAAGGTATAGCGAAACACCTAGATTTACACGTGCTTCCTCGAGACTGTCTTGACCCACTGTTCCTCGGAAGACGCCGCCGTGCCCGGGATCGACGATAATTTTTCTGCCTTTGAGGATGGTCGGCTCGAGCCTGGGAAGGGATTCGGAGAGCCCGCTGTAGATACGATCAATGCGGGTTTTTGGGGGTCCCGCGCAGCTCAGGAGCAAGCCCACTACTATCACCGTGAGAGTTTTCGGTGCACTTTTCATCTCTCCTCGCATATCAAAATATTGACGGTGGTTCAAGAAATTGTTTTATATAAAAACAATCTCTTGCGGTGTGAAGAGGTTATTGCAATGATATCGAGGGCTTTCTCCGAAAGAAGCCGTAGCTATAAATGATTGACCGATTTCTGGCTTGTATGCTAGTAGAGTCATCGTAAATTGTGGGTGTGAAGGAAACGCTTAAAAAGGGCCGCACCAAACTAGGATGGTGTCGCAACATCAGAATAGGAAACGTTTTAGGAGCGAAGTGCCATTCAAATGATCCTCTCGAGGAGCGCTATGGCTAAAGCACGGAACGAAAATATCCTGCGGGCGATCCCCTCGGTGGACTCGCTTCTTGCGGAACCACCGATCGCAGAACTGCGCCAGCGCCATCCCCGTTTCCCCTGGACCCAGTTTATTCGTCTGATTGTGGACGATTTCAGGGCGGCGTGTGAAAGAGGTGGCAAAGATGGAACTGGAGACAGAGAGACTGTTAAAGAGCGTCTGGTCCAAAACACGCTCGAGCGCCTCGAACGCTTGAGATCCGGAGGGCAGCAGCGCGTCATCAATGCTACCGGTGTCATTCTCCACACGAATCTGGGACGCGCGGTCCTGGGGCAACGTGTGCGTGAGGCCGTCGTCACCGCGCTGTCCAGCTATGTAAATCTAGAGTACGATCTTCCCACGGGCGAGCGCGGGTCCCGGGGTGAGACGATGCTCGAGCTGGCCTGCCTCGCTTCGGGCGCCGAAGCGGCAATGGTCGTCAACAACAACGCGGCAGCGGTGTACCTCGTGGTGAACACGTACTCTCCGCCTGGGAGAATAATCGTATCGCGGGGGGAACTGGTCGAGATCGGTGGGAGTTTTCGCCTCCCTGATATTCTCTCGCGTGCCGCTGGCGAAGTGGTCGAAGTAGGCACGACGAACCGGACGTATGCGAAAGACTATGAAAGGGTAGCAAAGCCGGGCGATGTGATCCTGAAGGTGCACCGAAGTAACTATGAACTGAGCGGATTCGTCCATGAGGCATCCATCGCTGAGCTTGTCGAAGTGGGAAGGAAAAAAGAATGTCACGTCGTATTCGACCTTGGCAGCGGGGCGTTTCATGATTTTGCGGAGGCTGGAATCGGGGGCGAAGAAGTGGTGTCGGTGGCGCTCGATGCTGGCGTGGACTGTGTGACGATGAGCGGGGATAAGCTGCTCGGTGGTGTCCAGGCTGGAATCATTCTAGGGCGTGCAATTTTTCTTGCCAGACTCAAGCAAAACCCCTTAAGAAGAGCAATAAGGGTGGATAAGCTTTGTATCGCTGCCCTCGAGGCCCTTTTTCGGTGCTACCTGTTCGAGGACCGACCGGAAGCCGAGGTAACCTTGTTGGATCAGGTGCTGGGACCGGTCGAGGCGCTCCGGTCGAGGGCCGAGAACGTGATAGAAGGATTGCGTGGCCAGCAGGCAGCTGGGCTCACGCTCGAGATCGTCGATGACGAAGCAGCGGTCGGTGGCGGGAGTTTTGCTACAGAAAAGCTGCCCTCCGCTGCCATATCGATAAGATGCACCTCGGAGAGGGAGGCTGTGGGGCTTGCAAAAAAAATGAGGACCCACGAGTTGCCCATTGTACCTCGCATAAAGGGAAGTGAGGTACGAATCAACATGAGGAGCGTCCTTCCGGATGAAGATGAAGATCTCAAAACGAACCTCGGCATGATCCTCGGGAGGCGCTCGTGAGGTTACCGGGGATGCGCGCGGTATTCCCCGTCCCAGGCGGTGATAGGCAAAATGAACCAGGTGGATAGTTTCGAGTTTATCGCTTCCACGGAAACTCTCAGGAAATCTTTGGATGAAAAGGGAGTTCCTGAATCTCTCATGGCGCCGCTTCAGGCGCTCTTGAAGCCGATCATCGAAATGGTCAGCCGAAAACCGATCTCCATCTACCTGCTTTCCGCCGATGAGAACCGGGATGTTCGAAACCACTTTGCTCATATCCTGGTAAAGGCGCTGATCGAGCAGGTCCCATCGGCTGTTCTCGTGGATTGTGACTTTTTGACACCGGGAATGAGTGGGGTTGTCCCGCAAAAGGACGCGCTGGGTTTTCTGGACTTTCTTTTGTATGGAAGTTCTCTGGGAGTGGTGACGCAGGAAGCCCCGCAGAATGCACGTGTGATCGGCGCAGGATCTTTTCCAATGACGAAGAAGATGCCGGTGTCTGGTGAAGCATTCGCGGAGGCGGCCCGCCGGCTGGTCGCCCAGAGCCGGCTGGCGATCTTTTGTGGTCCAGCGGAAGATGAGGAAGGGAAGATTCACCCGATCGCCGACACGGCGGACCTCCCCCTCCTCGTGCAATTTTCGCAGAAGTATCCCGCTGGTAAGGTCAGTCCATTCGAAGAGAAACTTGCTACGCATCTCAAAACGCGAGTGATCAGCGTGCGCATCTCGTCTTCGGGCGTTGAGCCGAAGCCGGTCGGCGAGCCGGTCGGCGAACCCGTTCGGGAGGCGCCCAAAGTGGGAGTCCCGTGGGTCGAGGAAGGCCCTTCCGAGGCTCCAGATCGTAAGCTCGTCCCAAAAGCAGGCATGGAGACGGCAGAAGAAATGCCGCATGCGGAATTCACCGGTCTCCCATTCGAAAAGAAACAGGGAAGCTCCATAATTCCCAAAGTCATAACAACTGTGGTGGCCGTGGCCCTCGTCGGATTTCTCTTCTGGTGGCTCTTTCTAACGAGGCACATACGCGAAACGGGTGGACCTGTGGAGCATGCAGCAGTGGACACGGCGGTGGCTCCTGAAAAGCCGTCTGTCGGTCCGCTGGCCAAGATCGATTCTGCCCGCTTAGCCGCTGCTGAAACGACCATAGCGGAAGGACCCGATCAGATCGCCGAGAAACCCGTGGAGAAGCCGTCGGAAACGCCGGTTGGACAAGAGCGAGAACGAATGGCTGCAACCGAAGTTCCGCCGGATGCCGGGGAGCGAGTGATGGGTGAGCAGCAGCCAGCTGAAGAGGAAGAAGCGGGCGCGCCCCCGTTGAAAAAAGAAGTCCGCATCGTACAGGACTTCACCGCTTTTGGAGGAAAATATCTCATTCATGTTAGTTCTTTCCGTGATATCGCCAGGGCGAAAGATGACGCCGCTTATCTCGTCGGGAAAGATATCTCTGTGCTCGTCGTACCGGTAAATCTCGGCGCCAAGGGGAAATGGTACCGTGTTTATGCAGGACCGCTCGAAACGCGTCAGGAAGCAAGGGAACTGAAATTAAAGCTGGACGAACTTCCGCGCGTGAAGTTTACTCGCATAACTAAAGCGCCTGGTTTCCCGCGCTCTTGATTCGAGGTGGCAAGCCAAAAATGAACGTCTCCGGGCGTCGCCCAAAACCATCATCCTGGAGGATGCAAATTTGACCCTGCAGAAACTGGAAATCAACGGCTTCAAATCCTTCATATCGCGGTTGGATATGGAGTTTTCCAGCGGCATCAATGCGATTATCGGCCCGAACGGCTGTGGGAAGACGAACATCGTCGACGCAATACGATGGGTAATGGGAGAGCAAAAGACGCGCCTCCTCAGAAATACGAAGATGGAGAACGTGATCTTCAACGGGACGAAGCTTCGGAAACCTCTCGGCATGGCCGAAGTGAAGGTTACCCTTTCCAATGAGGACCGGGCCATTCCTCTCGATTATTCCGAAATTACGATCTCCCGGAAGATCCACCGCGACGGCATTAGCGAATACTACTTCAACGGGGAGCTCACGCGCCTCAAAACGATTAAGAGTTTTCTCGTCGATACCGGCTTGGGAAACCACGCGTACGCGATCATCGAACGGGAAATGATCGACTCTGTGCTCAGCGAGAAGGAGCAGGATAAGCGGTATCTGTTCGAAGAAGCTGCTGGAATCATGCGGTATCGCCTCCAGAGGGAGGAAGCGCTCAGGAAAATCAAGCATACGGAGACGGATCTTCTGCGTTTGGGCGATATTCTAGCGGAACTCGAGAGGGAAATCCGCTCCCTCCGCTACCAGATGGGCAAGGCGAGGCGGTATACGCGGCTCAAGGAAAAAGTCGATCGGATGGAGATCGCCCTGTTGAAACACACGCTCCATGAGCTTCTTGGCAGGAAGGAAGAACTGAAGAAAGAGCTGGAATACCACAAAGGGATCACGCTCACCGATGAAAACGAAATCACCATCCTCGAAAACCGGCTCCAGGAGCTTCGTATCCGTAGTTCCGAGCTCGAACGGAGACTCCAGGGGCTCCACGAAAACCGGTACTCGATCAGTCAGTCTCTCAAAGGGCATGAGGAAAAAATCGCCGTAAATACCGAGAGGATCACGACCGGAAATTCACGGATCGAGGAAGATCATGACGAGATAGAAAAAGCGAAGGAACGCCTTGAGGCATCCAAGGAGGATCTTCTGCTGCACGGCAACGCGATCACCTCGAAGGAAGCGTCACTCGAGCAGATTGGCCGCGAGCTCGGCGATAACGAGGAGCTCCTTCGAAGACTCACGGGGGAGCTCGACACCGCCAAACGAGAGCTGAGAGATAGGAAACAGCTGGTCCTCGATCTCGTCGAAGAAAAAGCGAAGGCCCGGGGATTGAGAGACCATATACAAAAGAGTCTCGGTGAGCTCGAAGGTAAACGCGACAGCATGAGACATCGGCTGGGCTCCATGGGTAGAGATAAATCCGACCTCAGCGCCAAGCTCTCGGACATCTTGAAGAGAGCGGATGAACGACGAGGGGAAATCACGAGACTGGAGGAAATGAAACTGCATCTCGCGGGCCGCCTGGATCACGTGGGCGAACTGTCGGCGAGATGCGATGACGTCCATTCGGGAGTGGTTCGCGAGCTCGGCGGCTTGAAAGAGAAACAGGCATTCCTTCAGAAGATCAAACAGGAACATCACCGTTCTCGGGAAGATGTCCAGGGCGATTCTCGAATCAAAGGAGTGCTTGCCGACTTCGTAAAGATCAAGAAGGAGCACCGGGCGTGTTTCGAGGCGTGCCTGTCGCCGGTCCTCCAGAGCCTGCTCGCCAAATCCAGAGACGACGCCCTGTCCTGCGTGCATGAAGCCAAGGGGAACGGAAACGGCCGGGTCCAGATTCTATATCCGGATGGGAACGGTGCAAAAGAACCCCGGATAAAGGGAGCCGGTGTGCTGGGGAGCGCGCTCTCGCTCGTCCAATGTGACCGACGCGTATCCGAGTATCTCTCGCCATACCTCTCCGGCGTCGTGGTCGTCCGCGATGTGGACGCTGCCATCTCCCTCCTCAATGAGAAGCGTGCCGCGCGGATCGCGACACTGGACGGCGTCTTTTTCGACGGCCCCGGTAAGATCGTCGTCGCCGGAACCGAGGAGGTCGAGCCGACGATCCTCGAGTACGAAACGAAGATCACCGAGCTGGACGGCGCGATCGTCAAGGCGGAGCGAAAAGCATCGATCCTCGATATGCGCAAAACGAGACTCGCCGGGTTTCGCAAACGCTTGGTGGAAGAGAGCGCACGGATCCGCGCCGATCTCGGGGATGCGTACCGATTGGAGAAGCAAACGGTGGATGAGCAGCGCGGCATCGAGATCGATCTCGCGCGGATGAAAGAAAAGTGTGCAAACCTTGTCAGCTCGCTCGAAGACACGGAGGCCTCGATCGGTGAGCTCTGTTCGAGACTTCCAAGGCTCGAGGCTGAGGAATCCCGAGAAAGGGAAACTGTCGAGGAGGCAGCCGGGGCCGATCTGCCAAACCTGGAGGACCGTATCATCGAGCTCGAGAGGGAGCGGGAAGCCGTTTTAGAAACGGTGTCCCGGCTGAAACTCGATAAAGCAACTATTTCGGGAGAAGTGTCGACAGTTCAGGCCAAGATCCGCAACGCGACCGAGCTGGAGACTGAGCTGAAGGCGCTCATCGATGCGAGGGAAGAAGACATTAAGCGGTGCCGGCTTCAAATAGCCACCGCCGAGGATGAAATAGAAGCCCTGAAGGAAGGGATCTCGCGCTTCCATAAGGACAAGGATGCCATAGAGAAGAAGATCGAACAGGTGAATCAAACCTGCGAAGAAATCGATAAAACCGGTGGAGAACTCGACGCCCAGCTCAAAGAGATCAAAACGAGGAGAGACGAGAAGAAGGAAAATGTGGAGCGCTGCACCGTCGAACTCGCCGCTCTGGGAGCCAGAATCTCGTCTCTGCTGGAGAAGGGACGGGAGAGCTATAATGAAGATCTGAACCGCATCGTCGAAGGTCGGGAGACAGCAGATCCTTCCGAATGGGAAGGTCTGGACAAGGATGAGCTCGCCGTTTTAAAGGAGCAGCTTGAGCACGTCGGTCCTGTCAATATGCTGGCCGTTCAGGAGTACGAGGAGAAAAAGGAGCGGTTCGACTTTCTCTCGAAACAGAAGACGGACCTGGAGGAAGCGAAGGAGTCTCTGATCCAAGCGATCCGGAAGATCAACCGCGAAGCAAGAAGGCTCCTGTCCGATACGTTCGAGCAGGTTCGGGAAAACTTCAAGCAAACCTTCCAGACGCTCTTCGGCGGCGGCGAGGCCGATCTGCTCTTCGTCGATTCAGATGATCCTCTAGAAGCGAATATCAAGATCGTCGCAAATCCCAAAGGCAAGAGGCTTCACGATATATCGAGCCTCTCTGGCGGTGAGAGGGCTCTCACCGCTCTGTCCCTCCTGTTTGCCATCTATCTCGTCAAGCCGAGTCCGTTCTGTGTGCTCGATGAGGTGGACGCCCCGCTCGACGATGCCAATGTCGCCCGGTTCATCAACATGTTGAGATCCTTCACTGACAGAACGCAGTTCATCGTGATTACCCATAACAAGAAGACGATGGAGGCAGCTGATTATCTCTACGGCGTCACGATGGAAGAACCCGGAGTGTCCACGCTGATTTCCGTCCACTTTGCCGATGTCGACCGCTTCAGAAGGGAGGCGGCGAACGGGGCTGTTCCCGTTAACAGATTCCGCGAAATCCGCGAAGAAGTACCCGCCCGGACCTGAGAAATGTTTGATCTAAAGTCGAAGCTCAGAAAAACGAGGGAGGGATTTGTTGCCCCTCTAAAGAAGATCTTCAATCGAGGGCCAGCGCTCAGTGAGGAAGACAAGGAAGCGGTCGAAGCGCTTCTCATTGGAGCGGATGTCGGAGTCGAAGCGTGCGACCGTATCATGGAACGGCTTCGTGAAAGTAGTGTAGACATCGAGCACCAATCATTCCTGAGGGAAGAGCTTCTGGAGCTTCTATCCGAATCTGAGCATCCACCGACTGGCGATGTCGTGCGGCCGAAAGCCGTCATTGTTATCGGAGTGAATGGAACGGGCAAAACAACGAGCATTGCCAAGCTCGCGTATCATCACAAGCAGCAGGGGAAAAAAGTGATCCTCGCAGCAAGCGACACGTTCCGTGCGGCTGCCACAGAACAGCTCTCGATCTGGGCGGACCGCCTCGGAGTAGACATCATCTCCCACAAGAGCGGGGGAGATCCGGCAGCCGTCGCCTTCGATGCCTGCAATGCGGCCAAGGCAAGGGACGGGGACTACGTGATCATCGATACGGCCGGGCGCCTCCATACGAAAGTGAACCTCATTGAGGAGCTGAAGAAGATCAAGCGCGTATGCGAAAAGGTGCTCGCTCCAGAAGCGGTGGAGACCTACCTGGTTTTGGATGCCACACTCGGCCAGAACAGCCTCCAGCAGGCGCGGGAGTTTACACGGAACCTCGGCACCGCGGGCATTATTCTTACGAAACTCGATAGTACGGCCAAAGGCGGAATAGTTGTGGCAATCAAACAGTCGCTGGGGATTCCGGTTAAATATATTGGGGCCGGCGAGACGGTTGAGGATTTCGCCGAGTTTTCAGCGGAAGAGTTTGTCGATGCGCTTCTAGAATAATTCATTCTAATAGGCGATCATTTCGCTACCCAAACCTATAGCATATCTTTTATCTTTGCTCTTGCTGCTGCCTTATGTCACGGCTACCCGATTCGGAAACGCGATTCCAACCGAAGGATTGGCGTATCCTCTATTCCTGATCGTCATAAAATATCTGTTGGAAGGTTTGCTGCGGAAAAAGACATCTGCTTTGATCAAAGCATTCTTATTGTCCGCCCTTCTCATCCTAACACGAAGGCAGTTCCTCGTATTCTATCCTCTCTTCGCAATGGTTGTGATCTACATCTATTGTCTCGCTCCAGAGATTTATAGGAAGCATGTTTTATTACTAGTTCTTATAGCCACAGTTGCCGCGACTCATATGATGGAGAGGACGTGCCAATACTTGCTTGATGGCCACTTTCGAACCATCCCGTTTACGGGCTTCCATCTTGTAGTCGCACCGCTATTTGTTTCACGCACCGGGGACGGCGATTTTCTTGGGGAAGAGGAGCAGAGGATCGTATTCGAGAAGACTCATGCGCGAATGGCAGAACGGGGACTGCTGAAGGGCACCGCTGGAGCCGGGGCAGAATTTGGGGCCATTCTTCCGATAGATCATTTCTATGGCAGCTACAATGCTATTTGTTGGAGCACCCTGTTACCGGTCCTAAAGGAACAGGGGATCGATGATTGGTATCGGATCGATGCGATAACGCGCGGCATGGCATGGACGCTTGCTCGGAGGAATTTTCGCGATTGCCTGAAGCTCTATAGATTGAACGCGGTGCGTGGAGCTGGGGGCAATGGACAAGCTATCTTATTGATTTTATTTATGTTGCTGGCTATTGGCTATCATGCTGTGTATCGAAATGGGCTTTCGCTGATGGCCGCCGTGGTGTCGATGCTCAGCTTGGGAAGCCTTCTGCTCGTTGCTCTATCCGAGCCGGCTCGTCCTCGCTATATCGCGTACACGACCATGCTGCAGGTCTGTATCTGCGTAATCGTGGTTTTCGATGGCTTCAGAAGGCAGCTGCAAGAGCGGAAACAACAGGCATCCGCATAAGTTAGCTTGCTGCCCTTCACAAACCCTCTTGACAAGTTACTTTTTTCACATAAAATAATAAAACATAGATCTTCGGGGCGGGGTGAAAATCCCCACCGGCGGTCACAGCCCGCGAGTGGCGGTCCCAGCGGTAGCCGCTACCGACCCGGTGGAATTCCGGGGCCGACAGTTAAAGTCTGGATGGGAGAAGATTGCACATAGAACCGCTGCATTCGTGTGCCCTCCGGCGAAGTGTGCCGGAGCGTGCGCCACTGTTATTCTTCCATACACTGGAATCCCCGAAAAAACTAAAAACAAACGCCATGAGAAAGCCTATGCACTCGAACGGGCGCTTCGAGGCCATGGAGCCGAACGCGATGACAGGCGGGACCGAGACGCTTCTCGATGCGAGTTTCCTCGGCCGTGCTCTGGAGCTCGCTTGGCGAGCTGCGGGACGTACTCATCCCAATCCCCTCGTCGGCGCACTGGTGGTAAAAGAAAGCAGGATCGTCGCCGAGGGCTACCACAAGCGTTCAGGGCTCGCCCACGCGGAGATTCTTGCCCTCGATGAGGCAGGAAGGGCGGCAGAGGGCAGCACGCTGTACGTGACCCTCGAGCCGTGCGCCCACAAGGGGAAGACGCCGCCGTGCGTGGACAGAATTATATCCAGCGGCGTCCGAAGGGTCGTTGCATGCACGCAGGATCCTTTTCCGCATGTCAGCGGCGGCGGATTCGAAAAACTGAAATCGAACAGGATTCAGGTAGACGTCGGCTGCCTGAAGGAGCAGGCGCTGCTTCTGAACCTCCCATACTTCATGCGCCATCTCGGTTTGGGAAGCATTGTGACTTTGAAAATTGCTTCAACAATGGACGGGAGGATTGCCTCGGTTCCAGGCAAGCGTGACGCGATCACCGGCAAAGAGGCGCAGTTATACGCGCATAGGCTGCGAGCGTCCCACGACGCGGTTCTCATTGGTGTCGAAACATTGCTTACGGATAGGCCGCTCCTGGACTGCAGGCTGCTCGAGGACGTTGATCCTCCCGTTCCGGTCGTGCTCGATGCAAATCTCCGCTTTCCCGAAGATTATCCATGGATAAAGGAAGGACGGGCGTTTTTTGTATGCTGCGGCATGAACGCGGATGCTTCAAAGGTCCAGCAAGTCGAAAAAACAAACGGGCGGGTGCTCCGATGCAAAATGGAGGCGGAGGAGCTCGATATAACGAATGTTGTGTCAACTCTCGAGGGAGAAGGCGTCTCGAGCATCCTCGTCGAGGGCGGGGGAAAAGTGTTTTCGAGCTTCATCGATCGCAATTTGTGGAATGCGGCTTATACGTTTGTCTCTCCATTGTTCTTCGGAGAAGAAGGTGTCGCAATGTACCGGAAGCGTTTCGCCAACAAAGAGCCGGGGGCGTTCCCAGTCGATGCATTCAGAGTGGGGGACGATTTTCTCTTGAGGATGTTGAACGAGAAGACGCGAAGCGAGCTTCTCGAGAAGCTGGTTTAGCGGAACAGAACGATGTTTACAGGAATCATTCAGTCAGTCGGCAACATCGAAACGAAATCGGAAACCGCCGCCGGAGCGAGGCTCAGCATTGCCACTCCGGGATTCGCTCGTGATCTAGCACCGGGGGATAGCGTCTCTGTGAACGGTGTGTGTCTCACCGTAGAAGAGGTCGCAGGTGACCGCTTCACCGTTACTGCTGTGGGGGAGACCTTGAACCGGACCACGATCAAAACTCTCACTCCCGGCAGCAAGGTCAATCTCGAGCGTGCCGCCACACCGAACACGGCGCTTGGCGGCCACATCGTTCAGGGGCATGTGGATTGTATCGGGCAAGTGGTGTCGTTCAGGAAAACGGGGCAGGACTGGCTGCTCTCGATCAGGCTTCCTGCGGAAGCTCACAGTCTCACCGTCCCGAAGGGGTCCATCGCTATCGACGGTGTGAGCCTCACCATCATCGATCGCCGCCCGGGGAATATTCTCACGATTACGATCGTACCTTTTACGTTCGAGAATACTGTGATCGGAACCTATCGATCAGGTACCAAGGTCAATATAGAAACGGATGTCATTGGAAAATACGTCGCGCAATATCTCGCCAGGATGCGAGGAGGAACGATTTGAAAAACGCTGCGTATCATTCACACACGGAGGGGTACTTCATGGAAGACACATTGAGACAACCAAAGGGCGAGGAGACGGCCGAGTTTTGTACCGTGGATGAAGCCGTTGAAATCATCAAAAGGGGCGAAATCCTCATCGTTGTAGACGACGAAGAGAGAGAAAACGAAGGCGATATGATTTTCGCCGCAGAGAAAGTCACACCGGAACGTGTGAACTTTCTTACCAAGCACGCCCGGGGCCTCATCTGCCTGGCGCTCACATCACAGCGTTCGAACGAGCTGGGCCTGAGACCCATGGTGGAAGAAAACACGTCGAAGCTCGGAACCTCCTTCACCGTTTCGATCGATCTCATCAAGGGCACCACGACCGGGATCAGCGCGTTCGACAGGACGGCAACGGTCAAAGCGGCCGTCGATCCAGAGGCCAAGGCCGAGGACTTTGCCAGGCCGGGGCACATTTTCCCGCTTTGCGCTGTGGACGAAGGAGTGCTCAGAAGGGCGGGGCATACGGAGGCGGCGGTGGACCTGGCGCGGCTGGCCGGGCTGTATCCTGCTGGCGTTCTCTGTGAGATCATGGATGAAGATGGTCACATGGCGCGTCTCCCAAAATTGAGGGAAGTCGCGAGAAAGCACGGAATGAAAATCGTCACCATCCAGGATCTTATCGAGTACCGCAGGCAAAGTGAGAAGCACATCTCACTCATAGCAAGTACGGAGTGTCCAACCGAGTATGGTGAATTCGATTTGCACATTTACAGGAATAATCTCAACAACACGAGGCACGTGGCGCTCGTTAAAGGAAGCGTCGCTACTGAAGAGCCCGTTCTCGTTCGAGTCCATTCGCAGTGCCTCACGGGCGATGTGTTCGGCTCCTTGAGGTGTGACTGCGGGAACCAGCTTCACTCCTCCATGGTGCAGATCAGTAAAGAAGGCAGGGGAGTGCTTCTCTACATGCGGCAAGAAGGGAGAGGAATCGGGCTCGAGAACAAAATCAAGGCATATGCCCTCCAGGACAAGGGACAGGACACGGTCGAAGCAAACGAATCTCTCGGATTTCCCCCGGATTTACGCGATTACGGTATCGGCGCGCAAATCCTGGTCGACCTGGGATTGAAACGGATTCGCCTTCTAACGAACAATCCCAAGAAGATCGTCGGTCTCAAAGCGTATGGGCTGGAGATCGTCGAGAGGGTGCCGATAGAGATCCCGCCGAATGCGAGAAACTTGCGTTATCTGGAAGCAAAACGGGACAAGCTGGGACATTTGTTGAACGGCCTCCATGAGGAGGCAATTGAGGGTGTCGGAAGAAAGGAGTAATTCGATGCCGAACATACACGAGGGAATTCTCGATGCGAAAGGCAAAAAGGTCGCAATCATAGCGAGCCGGTTCAATGACTTTCTCACTCACAGGTTGGTGGACGGTGCCATCGACTGCCTCGTCCGGCATGGCGCCAAGGACGGCGACCTGGACGTATTCTGGGTTCCGGGCTCTTTCGAGATTCCCCAGATGGCAATGCAGGTAGGCAAGACAAAACGTTTCGACGGCATTCTGTGCCTCGGCACGATGATCCGGGGAGAAACGCCGCATTTCGATGTACTGTCCGCATCGGTGAGCCGTGCGATCCAGGAAATCGCTTCCCGCACCGAACTGCCCGTTTCGTTCGGGTTGATAACGGCAGATACGGTGGAGCAAGCGATGAACCGAACTGGTGCCAAGCAGGGCAACAAAGGATGGGATGGCGCGCTGACTCTGATCGAGATGATGAAGCTTTGGGAATCCTGATCTAGATATGGGCAAGCGCAGGAAGGCAAGAGAAATCGTTTTGCAGTCGCTGTACGAGGCGGAATTTTCCGACCGACCGTGGGAAGAGATTCTGGACAATCAAATCGACCGGAGATCGTCCAGCGAAGAGACGGTGGAGTATGCCCGTGATCTTCTCTGCAAGACACTGGAAAACCTCGAGCACCTCGATGCAAAACTTGCGTCCACGCTGGAAAACTGGGAAATGGAAAGGGTCTCGCTCGTGGACAAATGCATCTTGAGATTCGCATTGGCGGAAATTATGTATTTCCTTCACGTGCCCTCGAAAGTGATCATCAACGAAGCCATTGAGGTCGCGCATAAGTACAGTTCACAAGACGCCGGAAAATTCGTAAACGGAGTTCTCGATCGGCTCGTTCATGAGTTCAGAGGGAAGGCAGCTTGAAGATCCTGATATTTTCGGACGTTCACGGCAACCTCGAAGCATTCGAATCAGTGCTGGAGGACGCGGATAGATCCGGCTACGAATTCGCGCTGAGCCTGGGAGATCATGTCGGGTACGGCGCGAATCCGAATGAGTGCATTCAAGCGTTCGCAGGCCTCTCGAAGTATGCTGCGATCCGCGGCAATCATGACGCCGCCGCGTTGGATCCAGATGAACGGCTCCATTTCAACGCGGATGCCTACGCGGCAATCGTTCACACGGCACGCAACTTGAGTGAGGAGAGCAGGGAATTCCTCGAAAATCTCCCGTTAATTTATGACAGCAATAGAGCTTTCATGGGCGTTCACTCCTCTCCCAATGAGCCGGCGTCCTGGGGATATATATTGGATGCACTGGAAGCAACCAATGCGTTCCGCTGCATGTACAGGCCCATTGCGTTTACCGGACATTCCCACATACCCTGCATCATCGCTGAAGAGGGGGATGTAAGACCGCTTCATCATGGCGACGAGATCAAGATAGATGTCGAGCATAAATGCATCATCAACGTGGGCAGTGTGGGTCAGCCCAGGGACAGGGATCCCAAAGCTGCGTACGTGTTTTTCGACGACACGGAAAAGATCCTTACGTTTCGTCGGGTGGAATACGATTGGAACAGGGCTGCACTGAAGATTCTCAACTCCGGCCTTCCTCCTTCTTTGGCCAAGAGGATCATTTTGGGACTTTGATTGGGTGCGCGGCAAAGTGAAAAAAACTTCCGAAAAAAAGCATTGGGACGAGTTCTGGAAATCCTCGAAGAATCTCGACGATGTTTACTCCAACGAAGGCAGGATCGCCGCGAATCTCGAAAAATTTATCGATCTCTCGGGCATGAAGGTCCTCGAGGTCGGCGCAGGGACTGGGAGAGACAGCGATGACATCGCATCCCGGGGGGCGGAGGTTTTCACGCTGGATTACAGCGAGGAAGCCCTCAAGCTGATGCAGGACTGGCTGAAATCATCAACTGAAATCGTGTGCGGCGATGCGAGAGCGATTCCTTTTGCCGATGAGGTTTTCGACGTTGTGTTCCACCAAGGGCTTCTCGAACACTTCCGGGACCCCGAGACGCTGCTCTTGGAGAACAAGCGCGTTCTCAAAGACGGCGGCACTCTGCTCATCGATGTGCCGCAGAGGTTTCATTATTACACGCTTCTCAAGCATGCGATGATGTTGGTCGGAAAGTGGTTTGCGGGTTGGGAAACGGAATTTTCACCCGGCCGATTGAAACGTCTCGTCGAAGCTCAGGGATTCGAGGTCATCGGTGTATACGGTGAGAACCTGTTCCCGCCCATATGGTACAGGGCGCTCAGACGGATACTCATTGGGTTCGGTCTGAAGCTTAGCATGTACCCTTGGGAGCCAGCTGTGTTCCGCAGAACCCGGGAGTTCATCAAACGGGTGCTGCCGGATCCGGTGATCCTAAACACTTCGATGATCATTGGGTGCATCGCAAGAAAGGTGTGAACGAAAGGGGCTACGTGTGAAGCTACTGGCGGTCAACTGGAGGGATTTGAAGAATCCCGATGCAGGAGGAGCTGAAGTGCACCTGCATGAAATCCTCTCTCGAATGGTGAAGCGAGGTCATGAAGTCGTCCTCTTCTCCGCCAACTTTCCGGGAGGGGATGAGGAAGACAGTTACGACGGGATCAAGGTGTTCCGGAAGGGGAGCTGGTACAACGCCAATTATATCCTGCCCATAGCTGTACGATCCTATCTCAAACGCAACGATTGTGATCTCGTCATCGAGGATATCAACAAGATTCCGTTCTTCCTCCCAGTGTTCGTGAAGCAGCGGGTGCTGGCCATCGTACCGCATCTCTTCGGTTCTACTGTTTTTCGGGAAACCAATCCTCTCTTCGCGACTTATGTGCTCATGTGGGAACGCTTCATACCCTTCGTTTACGAAATGTGCCATTTTGTCGCGATCAGCGAGAGCACAAAGGAAGATCTAATGCGCCGCGGGCTGCACGAGCCGCGCATCGAGGTATCTCTCTGCGGTTTGGACCACAGTACTTACAAACTGCTCGATGGTGTTCCACGGTTCGAGGAACCCACCATCGTTCACTTCGGGCGCATCCGAAAGTACAAGTCCATCGATGTGGTCATGAAGGCGTTTGTCGAAATCAGAAAAAAGTTGGAAAATGCAAAACTCATCATAGCGGGCGACGGACCGGAAAAAGCGAACTTAGAAAGGCTGTCTGCCAAACTCGGCCTGGGGGACTCGATTCGTTTCTTGGGCCAGGTGAAAACGGACGCCCTCGTCGAGCTTCTCAACAAGTCGCATCTGTTCATCAATGCTAGCTCTAAAGAAGGGTGGGGGCTCACCGTGCTCGAGGCCAATGCCTGCGGAGTTCCGGTTGTTGCAAGCGACCGGCCGGGCTTGAAGGATTCGGTGAAGGAAGGCAAGACAGGATATCTCGTTGAATACGGCCGACCGGATGCTTTTGCCGAAAAGGCTCTCGAGCTGCTGTCCGACCCTATCAAGTGGAATGCGATGAGCGCCGCCGCGCTCGATTGGGCGAGAAGCCTCACCTGGGAGCGCACCGCCGAGGAGATTGAGAAGATCATCATAAGGGAGGTATCTTGATCACCGAAGCGCGTGCACGCAAGACGAAGATATCGTCGATTAGCAGGTTTGCTGTAAAAATCATGGTGAGCGCGGGGCTCATGATCTTCCTCTTGAAGTGGAAGATATCCATTGAACAGATCAAGGTGCTCCTGGCCTCGCTCGACCGCACCCTGTTAGTTGCCGGTGTCAGCGTCATGTTCATGAGCAACCTTATTGGCTCATTCCAGTGGCACATGCTGCTCAAGGCGAGCGGCATCATGCTTCCTTTCCACAAAACATTCCGCTTCTATTTTGTCGGACTTTTCTTCAACAATTTTCTTCCTGCGAACATCGGCGGAGACGCCGTGAAGATCTATGATGTGACGAAAATAGGGAGCAGCGTTTATCAAGTCATTGCCGTGACGTTTCTGGACAGGCTTCTGGGTATCTTTGGCCTTTGTTTGTTGGCAACGATCGCAACGGTCTATCTCATCAACAGCGGGGTAGAGGGATTTCACATTCTCAATCTCGCTATCTTCATAGGATGCATGATTCCCGCGATCGGGCTTTACCTTTTCAAGCCTTTCTCGAGGCTGTTGAGGAGACTCGTCCGGATGATCCGCCCTTTATCGCTCGACGAGCGGATTTCGTCCGTGCTCGACTACCTTGGCGAATTCAAGGGGAGAAAAGCGCTGGTTGTGAAACTGATGGCCCTGTCGATTGTTATCCAGTCGCTCAGAGTCATCACGCACATCCTTGTAGGGACATCGCTCGGAATTCATATTTATGCTCAACTCATTGGTCAATTTTTTGTCTTTGTTCCCCTCCTGGGCATAGCCATGGTGCCCCCATATTCCATTAGCGGTTTTGGGGTTCGGGAGGGTTTGGGGATCATTCTCTTCGGTACCGCAGGAATCGGGAAGACAGACGCTTTTACGATGGAGACCCTCACTTATGTGGTATCCGCGATGGTAAGCCTCCTCGGCCTCCTCTTTTTTCTGATGAGGAGGGGAGAAAAGCGGAAGCTCCAGGAATGAGAGGGAACCCCATGGGATTTTAGCTGTTGAACATGCTATGGAGTTCGGGTAGGTTTAATTGGCCCGGGCGAAGGCGCGCCCCTTTACTGCGCTTCTCCCGATTTTTATGTTCATGCTTCAGATAGTAGTTTCGGGGATGAGTTTAGTGGAGCGAATCGATGAGCGCTAAGAAAGCAAAAGCGAAACGGGCCAAAAAAGAGAGAGTCGAGCCGCAGGTGGCCCCGGCACCCGTGGAACGGGTTGCTGCGGAGGGGAAGAATTACTTCTATGCTGGCGCGGCGCTGACATTATTGATCAGTTTTGGGATTTACGTTAGGACGATGGCCGCCAGCGCGAGCTTTTGGGATGCGGGCGAATTCATCGCCACCGCGTACACCCTTGGAATCCCCCACTCGCCCGGAACGCCCCTCTATGTTCTCGTCGGGCGCGTGTTCACCCTGCTTCCGATTCCGATCTCCGTAGCCCAAAAGGTGAACCTGCTGTCCGCACTTTGCGGTGCTTTGGGCTCCCTCTTTGTGTACATCCTCATTGTGCGGTTTCTCGACTATATTTCCGGAAAAAGCAAAACGCTGCCCGATACGTTGATCAAAGTGGTCGGAGGTCTCGTCGGCGCACTATTCATCACGTTCAGCTCGACGTACTGGACGAACGCGACCGAAGCCGAAGTGTATGCGATGAGCTGCTTTCTCATGGGATTCATGACCTGGCTTGGCCTCAAGTGGGAGGAAAATCCCACGAGCCCTAAGGCTACTGCCTTAATTTATTTGCTGTTTTATCTGTTGGCGATGAGCGTTGGTTTTCACCTGGGAACAATACTCGCCGTCTCAGGAATCTTCTTCTTTGTTTGGATGACGCCGAAAAAGCCTTTCACAAATCTGGAATTCCTCGTCGCATGCATTGGTGTCGGGATCTTTGTTGCTGATGCCACTCTTTACAGGCAGGGTCAGGTGACGCTGGTACTGCTCATACTGTTCACCGGCGTTGTCATATGGCTCTATAAAGCGAAATCCCCATTTGCAGCGGTATGCTCGGCCCTTTTTGTTCTTGGGTTGTCCGTTCATTTATATCTTCTCATACGTTCGGGGCATAATCCAGCGATCGACGAGGGTAGTCCCGAGACGTGGCGAACTCTTTATGCGGCATTGAGGCGTGAGCAATACCCGCCAATGAACATAGTCGCCAGAAAAGCTGCGTTTGGCTTCCAGCTCAGCCATTTCAGTGGTTACTTCCAAAGTCAATTCCAAATGGCTTCGATGTATATCGGCAAATTGAATCTCGGTGCGGTCATTCCAATCGCACTCGGGATATGGGGGATGGTCGACCACTTCTCCAAGAACAAGAAATCCTTTATCATGCTGTTCGTCACCTTGATAGTGACGAGCTTCGGGTTGATCGTGTTTCTCAATTTCTCCGATGCCGAAGTACGCGAAAGAGATTATTTTTACTCTCCGGCCTTCTATTACTTTGCCGTTTTCATCGGGATCGGAGCTGCCGGTTTGCTTTCAGAAGCCAGACTTGCATTCAAGAGACTCGGAGTCTCAGGACGAGAGCTGCTGTTCGTCCTTGCCGCTGTCCTCATTGCGCTACCATTCTTCACGGCAAAGCGGCACTTCTTTTCGCACGACAGATCGAACAATTACAGCTGCAGGGATTACGCAATAAACATGCTGATCGGCCTCAAGCCGGATGCGATCGTATTCACCAACGGCGATAACGACACATTTCCTCTATGGTACATCCAGGAAGTGGAGAACTATCGGAAAGATATCCGTGTAGTGAACCTCAGTCTCCTCAATACGCCTTGGTACATCAAGCAGCTCAAGTACAACGAACCGAAGGTGTTGATCAACTGGACGGATGATCAAATAGAGCGTCTCCAACCGATGCCCACAAAGAGTGGATGGCTGCTCGTACGGGACCTGGCAGTTGGGCGCATGCTGCGCGACAATGCTTGGAAACGGCCGATCTACTTTGCCGTCACGATCCCTCCGGAAACTTATGCTCCTTACAGGGAGCACCTCGAGATGCAGGGATTAGCATATGAAATGGTGCAGGAAAAAGGGACGAACATGATTAATGAGGAGCTCCTCGAAAAGCACCTCTACGAGAAGTTCAGCTGGAGAAGTCTGCTCACGGACGATTGGAAGAAGGATGAATCCGTTTTTCTCCCCAAGCACACGCGCCATTTGGTTCAAAACTATGCGGCCGCTTTCGTCCAGCTTGGATTCATCCAGCAGGACGAGCCTCAGAAAGCGCTCAGATCGTTTGAAATCGCCCAACAAATCTCGCCTCAGATGGAGCCAGTGGTGCAGTTGCTCGGCAGATTCTATTTTATGGCTGGGGATACGCAGAGAGCCCTGGATAACTACAATGAAATGATCGAGAAGTATCCGGAGAAGCTCGCGCTCCTCTATCGAATCGCAGAGATTTACGAGAGGATTGGGCAAATCGATCAAGCAATCTACTCGCTCGATAAGTTGATTTCGAGGGATCCGGGTGACAGGCAGGCTGTTCTCAGCGCATTCGGTTTGTCGGTGAAAGCTAATCAGTTCCAGCGAGCAAGAAATTACCTGGTAAGGTGGCTGAACGCCCATCCCGATGATGAAGAGGTGAGAAACCAGCTGAACGAGCTCGATAATGCGTTGAAAACCATTCAACCGTCGGATTCCGGCCAACAGCAGGAGTGAGGTTCGAGGTGCCCGGGAAGATTCTCGTAACGGGAGCTGCTGGATTTATTGGATCACATCTCTGTGAGAGACTGGTGAAAGAGGGGTACGATGTAGTTGGGGTCGATTCTCTTACTGATTATTATGATGTCCGTATCAAACGGGAGAATCTCCGGGAACTCAAGGGTAACGAAAAGTTCACCTACTACGAGCATTCGCTGAACGATATGGACCTCGGCAGTTTGATCGGGGAAGTTGATGTGATTTTTCATCAGGCGGCACAGGCGGGCGTCAGGGCGAGCTGGGGGAACCGGTTCGAAGAGTACATAGATTCGAACATCCGAGCCACGCAGCGTCTCTGTGAAGCGGCAAAGAACCATCCAATCCGGCGCTTTGTGTTCGCCAGCTCGAGTTCTGTCTATGGAGAAACCACCAATCTGCCAATGGGAGAAACTCAGCTGCCGAAGCCGGTGTCTCCGTATGGTGTCACAAAGCTCGCTTCCGAAAACCTCTGTCTCCTCTATAAAAAGAATTACAACCTGCCGGCCGTATGCCTAAGATATTTTACCGTCTACGGACCCCGCCAGAGGCCGGACATGGCGTTTCACAAGTTCATCTTGCGCGCCATGAAAGGCAAGCCGGTGGAAATATATGGGAACGGGACTCAGACTCGGGACTTCACTTATATAGACGATGTGATCGAGGCAAACATGTCGGCGATGGCATACAATGGAAGCGAAAGCGTTTTCAATATAGGCGGGGGCAGCCGGGTGAGTCTAAACAGCGCTTTGGACATCCTCCATGACTGCTGCAACCTCGAGCTCGATGTCCGTTACAAAGACGCATTCAAAGGCGATGTCAAGCACACATATGCTGACATCGCGCTCGCCCAAAGGGAGCTCAACTACAAACCGAAAGTGAAATTGGATCAAGGTCTGGCTTATGAAGTCGAATGGGTGGGGCGTCTGATCCGGAAGCTCGGCGATTCCTAAGGATGTCGTTATGATGATCTCGGTCGTGATACCTGTTTACAACGAGGAAGAAAGTCTCGAGGAACTTTTCAAAAAGCTCGAAGAATCGGCCCAGCAAATGAAAGTAGATTCCGAATACATCTTTGTCGACGATGGGAGCACCGATAATTCACTGGAGGTTTTGAGAAGCCTGCATTCCAGATCTCCCAAGGTCAAAGTGATCAGCTTCAGGCGCAATTACGGGAAATCGGCGGCGCTCTCCGTAGGATTCCGCGAGGCGAGAGGGGACGTGGTTTTCACGATAGACGCCGACTTGCAGGACGATCCAATGGAGTTTGTCAATCTTCTCGAAAAAATCGAAAGCGGCGTAGATCTTGTATCGGGATGGAAGCAGAACCGCCAGGATCCCTGGACCAAAACCATTCCATCGAAACTATTCAACTTTGTTACTTCCAGGCTGAGCGGCATCCGGATACATGATTTCAACTGCGGGCTAAAGGCTTACAGGAAAGAAGTCGTCGATGCACTTTCCATTTACGGCGAGCTGCATCGTTTCATACCGGTCCTGGCCGGATGGGAAGGTTTTACCGTGGATGAAGTGCCAGTCCAGCATTTCAAACGGAAACACGGCAGGAGCAAGTACGGATCAAAACGGCTTCTAAACGGATTGTTCGATCTCATCACGGTGATGTTCATTACACGCAGAGCTTTGAGTCCTCTGCATTTTTTCGGGCGCATTTCATTCCTTCTGTTCGTTATTGGCTTGATCCCGCAGGTGTATTTCTTCATCCAGTGGCTTGGCGGGACGGGGCTGCGAGTGCGTCCGATCATGCTTTTAGGGTTCGTTTTTATCATTGTTGCTCTGCAAATCGCATCTATCGGCCTGCTTGCAGAAATGATATCTTCGGGAAGCGCCAAAGCGGCAACGTACTCGTTGAGAGAGAGACTCACCGGAGACTCATCCACCCCATCCTCTGAGAAAGAGAAGAAGTCGGCTCCATGAAGGTCTGTCTGGTAGGACCGGTCTACCCCTACCGTGGTGGAATCGCCCATTTCACGTCCCTTCTGGCGAAGGAATTCGCCAAAGACCACGAAATATCCATCATTAATTTCAAGCGGCTCTATCCTTCATTTCTCTTCCCGGGAAAAACCCAGTTCGACGAAAGCGGATCACCCCTGCAGGTCGAATCGGAGCGGCTGATCGATTCGATGAATCCGTTCACATGGATTCTGACAGCGAGGGCAATCGCCCGCCGGCGTCCGGACCTCGTTGTATTTCAATGGTGGCAGCCGTTTTTCGCATTCACATACGCCGGTGTCCTGTTCTTTCTCAAACTGTTTTGGAAAAGCCAGGTTGTCTACCTGTGCCACAATGTTCTGCCTCACGAGGCTTCGATATTCGACCGCACATTGATAAAAATCGGTTTTACTTTCGTCAATGCGTTTCTCGTTCAATCTCAGGAAGATAGAATGAACCTGCTGCGTTTCAGGAAGCACGCAAGGGTAGCCGTCAATCCGCACCCCATTTACGATGTATTCAAACAGAGCTACATCACTCGGGAGGAGGCGCGGGAGAAGCTCGGTATCCAAGACCGCATAACGCTCTTCTTTGGATACATCCGCCCTTACAAGGGTCTACGCGTACTGCTCGAAGCATTTGCGGAAAGCATCGAGCGGGTTCCGTCGACTCTTCTTATCGTGGGGGAATTCTATGAGGATCAGGAGTCGTATATTTCCCTAATGGAGGAATTGTCTATCCGCGATAAGATTGTGCTCGTCGACCGCTACGTTCCGAATGAGGAGGTCGAGATATTCTTCACCGCTTGTGACATTGTCGTCCTACCCTATTTATCGGCTACGCAAAGCGGCATCGTTCAAATCGCGTTTGGATTTGGAAAGCCCGTTATCGTAACCGGCGTCGGAGGATTACCCGATGTAGTGGAGGACGGAGTGACCGGGTACGTTGTACCTCCCAACGATCCGGAGTCACTGGCAAAGGCAATCGTGCATTTTTACAGCCAAGGAGATTCCACCACTTTCGAAGAAAATATTCAGGCAGCCAAAGACAAGTTTTCATGGAAGAGGTGCAAGGGCACGCTCGTGGAACTCTCCGGTCTCGATGCCGGCTAATTCGTGGTGCGGGCATGTAAGACGATGATTTACTGCGTATTACTCAGTGTGTTAACATTGCTTGATATAGAGGAATTCATTCATGGCCGGTGGTAAAAAAAAGAGTCGCAAAAAAGAGAAGCGCGTTCCCAAAAAACAAGAAGCGCCTGAACGCAAACCCACGGGACTGTTTCGTTTTTTAGAAGAGCTCCCGTTCAGATATCAATTCCTCACAGGCATTGTTCTCCTAGTTATAGCCATCTGTGTGCTGTACCCCGAACTCGTTTTCCGTAACAAAATATTCCTTGCCTTGGACACTCAAGCCGCGGCGAGCTTTGCCGAGGCGACGAAACAGATGCCGGCCGGGGAAGCGAATTACCCGCTATGGAATCCGTTTCTATTCTCCGGAATGCCGAGCTTCGGGAGCCTCGCCTACATGCCCCATATTTACCCAGTGAGTGAGATGTTCAGAGCAGTGAGAACATTCATGCCACTTCCCAACGCCATTTGGCTGCTCTTTCACACGTTCTTGCTCGGGTTGGGCGTGTTTCTATTGTTGAGGGATCGCGGTGTCGGCTTTTTTATCTCCGTTTCGGCAGCGTGCTTTATGATGTGGATGCCTAACCTAGTCGCCGTGGGCGCTTACGGACACGGTAGCCAGGCCTGTGCTGTAGCCTATCTCCCCTTTGCGCTGTATTTCTGGGACCGGATTTGGCGCGGGAAAGGGATCATTCTCAACGCGAGCGCGCTTGCGATCGTTCTCGGCTTTCAAATGCTGAGAGCGCACCTCCAGGTCTCGTATTACACCTACGCCCTGATCGGGCTCCACTTTCTCTTCTTCGGCACGCTCAAGTTGGTGGATGCTGCCAGGGGCAGGCGGGTTGGGGCGGAAGAATCCAGTCACAGGGGAATTGTGGCGCGGCTCTCCGGTGGCTCCGAAGGGCGGCCGGCGCGCGCTGCGACGATCGAGGTAGCGTGTCTTGCCGTTATCCTGTGTATCGTCGTTGTCGCATCCCTTCTCCTCAGCTCTGTTTTGTATCTGCCCGTTCATGATTACTCGCAGTATTCGATCAGAGGCGCCACCGAGGGAGGTGGTTTGGATTATGACTACGCCACATCGTGGAGTCTTCATCCCGCCGAGATGATCACATTCTTCCTGCCGCATGCTTACGGATTCGGTAAGGATCTGTACTATGGGCACATGCCCTTCACCGATTACCCGAACTATCTGGGATTGTTCGTGCTCCTGGGTGCCATCGGCGCGGTTTTGTGGGCGAGGGACCGGTTCACGAACTTTCTTCTCTTCGTCGTCATCGTTTCGACCTTAGTTTCTTTCGGCCGGTTCTTTCCCGTGATCTATGATGTGCTCTTCAAACTGCTTCCATTCTTCAACAAATTCCGAGTGCCGGTGATGGTACTCATCGTGCAGCAACTCGCCGTCGTGACGTTATTCGCCATCGGTGTCGACGCGCTGCTCAGGATGGACGGCGCCCGGCTGAAAAAGATCGCGCTTTGGCTGATGCTGGGATCCTTCGCCGTTTTTCTCATTGCTGTCGTGAGCCAGGGATACTGGAGGGGCGGATTCGCGAGCGACATCGCCGGCCGGTTCCGGCTGGCACAATCGTCCCAGCATCAAATGGCTCTTGCGAAGACTGCGGGAGGCTTTCTCGGCGGCGACTTGCTGAAGTTTTCCATCCTTCTGAGCGCTGCGTTTGTTCTTCTGTATCTGTACGCGAGGGGAATCCTTGCCAAAGCCGTGTTCATCGGCGCCCTGGCGCTTCTATCCTTCATCGATTTGTACATGGTGGACCGCCATATCATCCATCCTGAGCGCTTCCGGGATTCCGATCGTTACCGGATCGTTAGGGAAAAAAGTTCTGTCGATGATTATCTGACCACCGACCCGGTAGCGGAGTTCTTGAAACGCGATGAACGATTCTTCAGAGTGTTTCCCATATACTACAACCCGGCTCGCCCGGCATCTCCCTTTTCGGGAGAGTTCCAAACAAACATCTACATGAATTCCGGTATTTCATCGATCGGTGGGTACCACGCAGCAAAGCTCGCCAATTACCAGGAATTTCTGGGCTCGTTGCGAAAAGCCCTTTCCATGGGCCGGCTTCAGTTGATCGATATGCTGAATGTACGCTACCTCATCTCGGGCTATCCGCTTCCCGCTGGCGAGGTTTTTGTGCAGCGCTGGGAGGGACAGAACGGTTCCGGGCAGAAGCGCTATGTCTATGAAAATCTCCGAGCGTTGCCGAGGGTGTTTTTTGTCGATTCGTATCGAATCGCCGAGGGACAAAAAGCGCTCGATCTAATGACTGCTGGCAATATCGATTTGTCGAAAACTGCCGTTCTTGCAAAACAGCCGCCGATCGAACCTGTATCGAGCAAGGGGAGCCGGGCAGAGATTACCCGGTATAACCTCAACGAAATTCAAATCAACGCCCATGTGGATTCGGCATGTATAATGGTTTTGAGCGAGGTGTATTATCCCCGCTGGCAGGTATTTGTTGACGGAAAACAGGGTGAAATGATGCAGGCGAACCATATCCTTAGATCTGTCGCCTTACAGCCAGGCGATCACGAGGTCGTGTTCAGGTACGACGCGTCGCTGTTCGAGAAGGGCGTTCTCATTTCCGTTCTGACGTTTGCTGTTCTCGTCATAGCACTGTTGGTTTCGGCATTTCTGGAGGCCAGGAGAAGGACCAGGTGGAAGCACTCATCATAATTCCCACGTTTAATGAAAAAGAAAACATTGAGAGCTTGGTCAGTGAGCTCTTTTCATTGGGGCGCGATCTTGAAGTGCTCGTGGTCGACGATAATTCTCCCGACGGCACCGGCGAGTTCGTGAAGGAATGGGGGAACCGCGAGCCGCGCGTGCACAGCCTCCATCGCCCCCGCAAACTTGGACTGGGGAGCGCCTACATAGAAGGATTCAAATGGGGACTGAGGAATACAGATGCGAAATATTTTTTCGAGATGGATGCAGACTTTTCCCACGATCCGAAAGCAATTCCCGAATTTCTCGATAACATAAAGGAATCGGATCTTGTTCTCGGTTCACGGTATCTCGATGGGATCACCGTAGTAAACTGGCCGCTTTCTCGGTTATTCTTGAGCGTCGGCGCGAATATCTATACGCGGATTGTCACCGGCATGCCTCTGAAAGACGCTACCGGAGGTTTCAAATGCTTTCGGCGGGAGGTTCTGGAAAGTCTTCCTCTCGACCATATCAAGAGCGACGGTTATTCTTTTCAAATCGAGGTGAACTTTCATGTGTGGAAGGGGGGCTATAAGATAAAAGAAATACCGATCGTCTTTGTGGATCGGAGGAGCGGGACTTCGAAGATGTCCCGACGCATTATATTGGAAGCCGCATTTCTCGTGTGGAAGCTGCGATTCGAATCTATAAGGAGATTCTTTAAGAAACACTAGGTGTTCTCCATGGACGTCTCGATCATTATCGTCAGCTACAACAGTCTCTCGGTATTGGGGCCCTGCCTGGAGTCGATCCGTAAGCAAACGTATTCCGGCAGGATTGAAGTCATCGTAGTGGACAACGCAAGCCGCGACGGAACGCCGGATATGGTAGAAAAGGAATTCCCAGAAGTAAAGCTGATCGCGGAGCGGGAGAACTACGGATATTCGAAAGGCGTAAATCTCGGCATGAGAGAGGCAAGAGGAAATTATTTCTTGATCATCAATCCGGATACCATCGTCAAACAGGACGCTGTCGATAAACTCATGCAATTCATGGACGATCATAAAGATGCGGGAATCGTCGGACCAAAACTCGTTTTTCACGACGGCAATCTCCAATACTCATGCAGGCGCTTTTATACGTGGAAGGTGCTTTTGCTTCGGCGTACACCACTTGGGAAGATCTTCAGAAATTCAAAGGTTGTAGCAGATCACCTGATGCTCGACTTCGATCACGAATCAACGAAGGAAGTTGATTGGATACTCGGCGCATGCATGCTCGTTCGGAGGGATGCGGTTCAATCCGTTGGCATGATGGATGAACGATTTTTTCTATATTTTGAAGATGTCGACTGGTGCTATCGCATGAGACAAAAGAACTGGCAGGTTTATTATTATCCGGATGCCGTTATCATTCACGGCTACGCGAGAGAAAGCGCCCAATCCGTTCTCAACCGCTCGTTCATTGCCCATCTCGCCAGCATGATCCGATACTACGAGAAGTGGAACTTCATTCTGTATTTCCTAAAGAGATACAGGGAAGTTGGGAAGGTCTTGCTCTTTCTATTGTTAGACATGATTGCGTTCAACATTGCCTTCCTATGTGCCTATTATCTCCGTGTGTCGCTACACAGCATCTTTACCAATCCTATCCTTCCGATAGACGTGTACCAGCGATTCGTGGTTTTCGAAAATCTTCTATTTGTATTCACATATTTCGCTCTCGGTTTGTACCGGATACGTCGAGAAACGTCGTACGTAGATGAGCTGTTCGACATCGGCCGCGCGATCATCTTCGCGTCGATCCTTCTGATGGCGAGCACTTACTTGAGCAAAATACGGATATATTCGCGAATGATCGTTGCTTTCCTCGTACCCTTCGCCATTCTGTTTGATTGGTTCATTCGGATGGGCGCCAGGGCATTTCACAAGAGGCTGCTCGAGCTTAAAATCGATCTCAAACGGGTTTGTATTGTTGGACCTCTCGACAGGGCGAAAGATCTCGAGTCGAAACTGCTTCGCGGTGACATGCCCGGTATGGACGTGGTCGGTGTCGTGGTCACCGGCGAAGAAACAGATACCGGAAAGGAGACCGCCTCCGAGATCCCTCTCGAAGCTTATCGCGAGGGGTATCCGGAAGCGCCGGAAGAATCTCCTTTCAAAGCCCCTTCCGATGCCCCGTTGGAGTCGTTTGGCATTTTAGCAAGCCCCTTTGGGGGGAGCTTGGGAAGCCTCTCTGATCTCGAGGACATCGTGGACCGATACCGCATTCAGGAGGTGATTTTTCTCTCTGGCGCTGTTTCGGAGGAGCGCTTTGCCGAGTTCGTTACGATGGGCCGGCGGCGTGTGGTGGACATCACGGTTCTCACAGACCATACCGGTCTCGTTGTCCACCAGGCTTCGGTGGCCGACTTGTTTGGACGCCCGGTTATCGCGTACCAGCGCGATACCCGCTACGTTTTCGATCGCTTCTCGAAACGGGCTCTGGATATCATCCTCGGTATTACATTTAGCGTAGTAAGCGTCCCTTTCTTTGTGATATATTATTTATACGCGTATGCACGCGGCAAAAAGCCTTTTACTCATGAGAAAAGGATTGGGTTGGGGGGAGAGCCTTTCACAGTCCCGATCGCCGGTGATGGCGCCGTAAGCGGCCCCTCGGACCTCGTCAGCCTGCCCCTCTTCTGGCTGGTGGTAATTGGAAAGATGAGCCTGGTCGGGCCGTATCCCATTCCCGCCGAGGACGGAGGCTTGCTCGATACGGGGGCACGGTTCCGCTTCGAAGTCCGCCCTGGCATCACCGGCTACTGGCGCATGGGAAAATCCGCACGGCTCAGCATGGGAGATATGCTTGCTCAGGATGCGAACTACATCCAAAACTGGTCTCTCATACAGGATCTCAAAATCCTGTTCACCACGGTGAGCAAGATCGTTGCGGGGAGAAACCGGCGCCCTCCGTTAGTGAGTTGATTGGAGGTTACGGCAATTGAGGTTCAATAGGCTCTTCGTACCCAGGTTTGTTGCGCCCTTTGTGGTGCTTGTGCTTTTTTGGGGATCGTTTTCTTCTTCCAGCCGCGCGCAGACGGATCGAGATAGATGGAAAAGCTATTTGGATCCGAGCTTGATCATGGAGATCGTATCCGACGGCGGCTTGCTCTATTCGGCGACCAACGGGGGCATCATCATCTATGATCCAGCCGATTCTTCCTTCCAGCAGTTCACGAGCAAGGATGGGCTGCCATCGAATTTCATCACGGCGCTCACCTTCGACAGCGCGGGCGAACTCTATGTGGGATCTGAAGACGCGGGGATTGCGCGCGTCAGGTTCGTAGCAGGGGGTCTTGAAGTAGCTGCACTCAGCGCTTCTTTCCACGGACTCACCGATGACCGGATCACGACCATCACTGCATGGGGAGACACGCTCGTTTACGGATCTAAAAATGGTGCAGGAGTCATCGTACAAGGCTTCCCGGCCGCCCAGTTTTTCGAACGGCACGGTCTGCCTGACAATCAGGTGAACGATGTCCTTGCCGATGGCGATCAGGTTTGGATCGCAACGGACAGTGGAGTGACAACGATCGATCGGTTGGGCTTCTTTCATGACTTGACCGCCGGGCTCCCATCCGTGCAAGTGAACGTGATCGAGAGGGCGGACACGGCTCTCTGGGTGGGCATGGCGCGCGGGGTGGCGCGTTTCAACTCGGCGGACAGCAGCTGGAGTTCGCTCGGGATTTCCCACCGGCCGGTGCATTCGCTTTTTTGGGATGACTCGGTACTGTGGGCGGGGACAAATTCTTATGTCTACCGCCATGACGGCGTATCGTGGGATTCCTCGCTGACAATGGTTCCTTTATATGTCAAACACAACCTAAGCTCGACTCTCTCTCAAATCCGATCGATCGTGAGGGGGACGGATGGTAATCTCTACATTGGTACTGCCGATCCCGTAGTGTGGAGGAGGGGTGGAGATCTCATAGTATACGATGGTGCAACCCTCAACGACATCCGGCCGAATGCTCCGGGGGGAACGTATATCACGAGGCTCTCCGTCGATTTAGATGCCTCGCTGTGGGTTGCGACAGCTGGTTTTGGCGTGGGGAAACTCACACCCGACGGGGAGTGGGTCAATTACAATACCACTACTCCCGGTGGAACAGGACTATCCGGCCTGTTTCTCAATCTCGCACTTCTGGCGGACGCTACTGGGAGCAAGTGGTTTGCCGCTCCGAATACGAGGCCGCTCGACGAACTCCAGGACCAGCTGGACAAGGATTATGGCAACGACATTTGGATACACCACGATATCGGTAGTGGTGGAGGAGACGGCCTGGGCTCCGTCCAGTTTTTGCGAGCCAGGGAGGATCCTGCAGGAAACCGCTGGTTCGTGGCCGATGAGCTGCCGGATCCGGATGATATCGGGATTCATATCCTAAGCCGGAACAAAACCGAGTGGCTTCAGATAACGCCAACGACGACCGGCGGGGAGATGTGGGGAGGCAAGATCTTCGATGTGACATTCGATCCCGGCGGAGCGGTATACGTGGCGAATGAAGGTAGCGGTGTCCAGCGATGGTTTACGGGGGGCTACGACTGGGCGACGCTTTCGAACTTATCGGGGGACATCTGGTCGACGGTCGCGAAGGTGGGGGAGGACGAGGAACTGGCTTCTGAGGCGGAGCTCCGGATTCTTACTCTGGGCAACGATGGTGCGCTCTGGATCGGAACCACTGCTGGGCTTTACAAGTACAGCAGTGGACAATTCAAGCGATTCACGGCAAAGCGGGACTTCAGAGTCGGGCTGCTCGGAAACGAAGTGAAGGACCTCGTTTTCGACAGGGATGGGAATCTTTGGGTTGCTACCGATATGGGGCTCAATCGAATCGCCCGTGACGACGAGGATGACATCGCCGCTTACACGACGCCGGCCGTCTGGCAGGGCGGATTAAATCAGTTCTTCGACCAAAGCGTGATATCCCCGCTCGTCAACGCCAACTGCGAGGCACTGGCGCTCCACCCCGATGAAGATGTTCTCTTTATTGGCACTCAAGGAGGACTGTCGGCTTTTGATATTTCACCGGCGGCATTGGCGCCGACAGATCTTTCCAGCGTCTACCTGTATCCGAATCCCGTCATGGGGAGACAGGGACATGGGGAGCTGAAGATCGCGAACATTACCGGCCCGGTCGTCGTCGAAATCTACACGATCGAAGGTGAACTCGTTCACTCCCAGAAGGTCGGTGGGCCAAGCGAGCCGGAAGTGTGGGATCTCACCACTGCAGAGGGATTTTTCGCTTCAAGCGGCATTTATTTTGTCCGCATCATTAGCAACGGTCAATCCATTGTGAAGACGATTTCCTTGATCCGGTAGGTGCCGGATTACCATTTGGAGTTCATCGAGCACGGTTATCAATGACGACCTGATTTCGTTGGTACTGTCATGGCAAAACGCGTTTTGATTATTGGTGCTGGTGAAGCGGGAAGGATGATCCTCCAAGAGATCACCCAACACCCGGAGAGCGGATTCGAGGTCGCTGGGTTTCTCGATGATGAGCCGAGCCTCAAAGGGCGGAAGGTTGATGGAATCCCCGTTCTCGGTCAATGTGCGGATCTCGTGGAAGTGGTACGAACAATTCCTGTGGATGAAGCGATCATCTCGGTGCCTTCCGCGGAGAGGGAATTCATACGCCGGATTATCTCTCTTTGCAGGGATGCGGGATTGAACTACAAAATTGTTCCGGGGCTCATCGAAATCATCAGGGGCCCGGCTCGTCTCGATCAAATCAGGGAGGTTCATCCGGAAGATCTGCTCGGCAGGGAAACGGTCGAGTTCGATGAGAAAGCGATCTCCGAGGCCCTTGCAGGCCGCAGTGTACTCGTTACCGGTGCGGGCGGATCGATTGGCGGCGAGATCTGCCGCCAGGTTGGACGTTTTGATTTGGAGGCGCTTTTGCTGCTTGGCCGGGGGGAAAACCAGATCTACGACATCGAGTACGAAATGCGAACCCGCCATCCGAACATCAAAACGGAAGCTCTCATTGCCGACATTCGGGATGAAATCGGACTGAGGCATCTCTTCGAGCGTGTCCGGCCTCAGTACGTATTCCACGCTGCGGCTCACAAGCATGTCCACTACATGGAAGCCTTCCCCGAAGAAGCGGTCAAAAACAACGTCTTCGGCACTGCCAATATTATAAACGTGTGCAGGGAGTCCGGAGTGGAACGGCTCGTCATGCTGTCCACTGACAAGGCCGTTGAACCGGAGGGTGTAATGGGCGCCACGAAACGGCTGGCAGAATATCTGATGGCCAATGGAGCGAGGCAAGCTGGTGGAGCGCGTTTGATGACGGTACGTTTTGGAAACGTGCTCGGAAGCCGTGGGAGCGTGGTCCCGCTTTTCATCGACCAGATCCGAAAGGGCGGCCCGGTGACGGTCAGCAGTCCAGAGGCTTCACGCTTTTTCATGACCCTCAAGGAGGCCTGCATGCTCGTCATTCAGGCGTCGATTTTGGGGAAGGGCGGTGAGATCTTCATCTTGCAAATGGGCCAGCCCATCAAAATCATGGAGATTGCCAAAGACTTGATTGCCCTCCATGGTCTCCGCCCCAACATCGACGTCGAGGTCGAATTGATTGGGCTTCGGCCTGGAGAAAAACTCCACGAGTCTCTTCTTGCCAGGGCGGAGGCCATAGAGGATTCCCCGCATGAATACATCCTCACCACGCGCGCTACGATTCCGGATGGGTTGGATATCGACGAGGTGCTGGGCAAGCTCAAAGGGATGACTGATCGAGGAGATGGCGAGGCGATCAAGCATCTGCTGAATGAGATAATTCCCGATGCATGTCTTCCAGTCCGCGAGAAACGTTAGCTCTGCTAAAGCTGAAGTTCTCTCTAATTAACCATCCTATGCAGAACAATCGAGTAGCATTGAAAACCCAGCAAACCTGAAAATATGAACCGAACAGTCAGAGTCCGGAATTCAGCTCTCGAGGGAAGGAATGCGATCATTTTCATTCCTCTGGCGTTGATTTATCTGCTCCTTGGCTTCAATACGGGTTTGAGTATCTACGACGAGGGGCTGTGTGTTTACGGCGCAGTCCGAGTTCTCGATGGCGATTTACCGTATAGAGATTTTTGGACGATCTATGCACCGGGGCAGTTTTATGTTCTGGCCGGATTATTCAAGCTTTTCGGTGCGTATCTTATCGTGGAAAGGATATGGTCCGCTATCGTCGCTCTCAGCATCGTTTTCCTCACTTATCTGCTATCAAAAAGCTTTGTGCATCAAACATACGCGCTGCTCGCAGCTCTCATGGCGCTCATCTGGCTCGGGTCCGGGCGATATTTTGCCATTCCGATGCATCCTGCTCTTCTGTTCAGCTTGCTGGGAACCTATTTCGTGATTCGGTATCTATTTGAAGCGCGAAATATGTGGTTGTTTCTTGCTGGGATTTCCGTTGGAATCACGACCGTACTCAGACATGATTTCGGCTTCTATAGTTTTGTTTCTATAGTCCTGATCATCATCGGTTTAAATGTAAGCGGTGAAGTGAAAGCATCCACCACGCTCGATAAATCTTCACGAACATTCAAAAGTGTTGTTCCATTTTTGGCTGGGTTGACTGTTGTGCTGATCCCCACAAGCATCTTGTTAGTAAGCGCTGTTCCTGTGAACGACTTGAGGTATGATTTAATCAGCTTCCCACTCACGGTCTTCCCGAAAGTGCGTGCCCTGCCGTATCCTGCCCCCATTCCAAATCCTCTCTTCGTCCTTTCGGGTCAGATTTCATTTGTCCCATATGCAAAAGAGATATTCTATCGGGCGCCTTTCTATGCATCGATCTCGATATATGCTGCAGCGTTAATTTCTTTGCGTTCGCAGATACGGCGCAGAGGTACTGCGGCGGACCGAAAAAAAGTGTGGGGCGTAATCATCTTTTTGGTGACAAGTATCGTCCTCCATCACAATGCCCGGGTCAGAACGGACACCCTTCATCTCGTTCCAGCTCTTGTAATGGCTTCCATCTTGTTCTCGATGCTTCTTTCTGAGATTTCGAGAATGAGAAAATATCGTGGCGTATGCTGGTTTCTGGCTTTTCTGTTTTGCTTCTTCGCACTGTCGAGACCCGTATGGAGGACACTTCAAAGGGCGACCAGAATCGGCAGCTCGACTTCGTCACTTTCCGTTCGCCTCGATCGTTTCTGGGGGATGCGATGGGATCCGGAGGAAATCGATTATTTGAAGGCAATCGATTTCGTTCGGGCAAATGTACCCAAGAATCAAAAATTGTTTGTCGGTAACGTGAGGCATGACCGAATATTCGTCAACGATATCCTTTTCTACTTCCTATCAGAAAGGCACAGCGCAACCAAATACCATGAACTCCATCCGGGTCTTGCCACTACGGAACGCATCCAACAAGAGATCATCGGCGATTTGGATAGCCACAACGTCGGAATCATTGTTCTTCGATATGAAGATAAAATTGAACCTGACGATAGCGGGGTAAGCAGCGGCGTAACGGACCTCGATCTTCATATTCGAGAGAATTACAATCTCATACAGCGATTCGGGGACTATTCGATCTGGAAAAGAAAAACAGTCGTTACGTCGAATTGGCTCCCTCTGCTGAAACGAACGATAAGCAGGATGAAGGAGGATCCAGCGGGAAGTTCGGTTTCACTTCCCCCGGTGAAACATATTGAGGGATATCAGGCAATCTGGAGGCGTCAACTTCTTCTCTTGAACCTTTCCAATCATCCGGTTTGGCAGTTGAAAGTAGACATGGATTTGCCTATAAATAGAAAAGAAGTAGTCGGACGGGCATCGAATTTGCGAATATGTTAGCTTGTATCGTGGAGTGTCGATCAGGCTTCCTCGATTACGGATTGGATGAACATGCAAAAACACAAGCCTGCCCTCGACGGCGGTACGCCGGTGAGGGATACGTTCTTACCTTTCTACAGGGCACCAATCGATGATGAAGATATCGAATGCGTGGCCGAAACCCTCCGCTCGGGCTGGCTGACGGTTGGTCCGAAAACGGAGGAGTTCGAAGCCGCTATCGAATCTTACCTCGGTGTGAAACACGCCATTGTCCTGAGCTCTTGCAGCGAGGCCATGTTCCTTGCGTTGAAAGCTCTGGGTGTCGGCCCGGGGGACGAGGTGATAACCTCGGCACTAACTTTTGCTTCGACCGTGCATGCGATCATCCATACCGGCGCCATTCCTGTTCTTACCGATATCGAAGAAGAAACATTCGGGCCTTCCCCTGCAGAGATCAAAAAACGGATAACGCATAGGACAAAGGCCATAATGCCGGTCCATTTTGGCGGGCAGGCCTGCCGGATCGATGACATTTGTGCGATCGCTGATGAAAAGAGCCTCGCCGTCGTCGAGGATGCCGCACACGGTTTCGGTGCCGCTTACAAAGGAGTGAAGGTAGGAGCCTTCGGTGATGCCACGGCATTCAGTTTCTATGCGACGAAAAATCTGACTACAGGGGAGGGCGGTTGTTTGACCGTCCAGGACGAGCGATTCGAGAGCAAACTTCGATGCCTGCTCTACCACGGGATGTCACGGGATAGCTGGGAGCGGTACACGGATAGGGGATCGTGGTCTTACAAGGTAGAGGTCCCGGGTTACAAGTGCAATTTGAACGATATCCTCTCTTCACTCGGCCTATCGCAGCTGAGGAAGGTCGATAAGCAACTAGAGCGCAGGGCGGAAGTGGCCCATAAGTACATGATGCATCTCCAGACGTCGCCGATCTTTGAGCTCCCGAAGGTGAGGGATGGAAACCTGCATACGTGGCACCTGTTCGTCGTTCGCCTGAATCTCGAAAAACTCACGGTAGATCGCGACCACTTTACGAAGGCGCTTGCGGCGGAAAACATTGGCTGCTCGGTCCATTTCATCCCGGTTTATGTGCATCCATTCTTCGTGCCGTATAAGAGCTCGAACGACCGTTTTCCTGCATGCGAAGATTATTTTTCCCGGTGCATTTCGCTACCCATTTATCCGGGCATGGAAGACGGCGATGTTCAAGACGTCGTAGAAGCACTGAACAAGGTAGCGTCTTACTATACGAAGCTCTAGTCCCCAATGCGTTTGACCGTAATTGACCAGACTGCGCCCGAGCTGGAAGATCTGGCCGAGCGTTCTCCCCAGGCGACGTTCTACCACACGCGCGTTTGGGCAAAAAGTCTCTCGCGCGTATTCCCGTGGATCGCATATCGCAGCATCATTGCGGAAGAGGAGGGGGAAGTGCTGGGCTATCTTCCATTTTTTATTGTTGGGAAGGGTGCGCGCAGAGCGCTTTGGTCTCTGCCTTTCGGAACATATGGCGGCCCTGTGACGCTGGATTCAAATGAAGTGCATCTTGCACTCCTGGATCACTATGCTGGTTTGAGACGGAGTATGAAAGTGTACGAAACGGGCTGGGTGGACTTTTGGAATCGGCCCGCTGTACAGCCGTTCAAGACGGAGAGCGCGATAACCCATATCATTGACCTCGAACCCGGTTTCGACAAGATCTGGTCGGAATCCTTTGATAAATCCAAGAGGAAGCATACTAAACAGGCAGAGCGGAGAGGCGTGAGAGTTGTTGAAACCAACTCCGTCGAAGATGCGGGACGGTTCCACCATATCTACGCGTCCAGAATCACGGCTGCTGGTGGAAGAGTTCACTATCCCAAGGAGTTCTTCGAAGAACTCCTTGGCGAAGGTACAAATCGCGTGAAGTTGTTTCTCGCTTATCACGAGGACGAGCTTCTTGGCGGGCAGCTGAATTTTTATTTCAAGGATACGGTTATCGCATGGTACGGGGTTACAACGATCGAAAGCAGGGCGCTCCAGGCGAGCACGAGCCTGTACACGCACTGCATCCGGCATGCGTGTGATAATGGATACAAGCGGTTCAACCTCGGCGGAAGCATGGGTAAGGACTCACTCATGGAATACAAAATGTCCTTTGGGGGCGTTCCGCACCGGTATGCCGTGTCGACGATACGGTCTACTATCGGAAAGATTGCAGCGGCAATAAAGAGGATCAGAACCGATCGATGAGAACTGATCGTCCGAATGTCAGAGGAGAATCCCGGTTTTTACCCAACACCGCTGCGTTGACGATCCACACGGTATTCGCAACCCTCATTACATTACTCCAGGTCAAGATTCTCGCTGCGTTTCTCGCAAAGGAGACTTTCGGCCTGTTCGCATCGCTTCGGGGATTGTCTCTCCTTGTCGCAACGCTGGCCGCAAACGGGTTACCCCAGTTGCTGGTTCGTTTCTTTCCCGAGCTCGAGTCGAAACAACAGGGCGGAGCAGCCGTAAGGGTGTACAGCATATCGATCATCACTTCGCTCGGGTTTTTGGCCGTTGCATATCTCATTGTTGGGGGGACGAGAGAATATTTGTTCGCTTTCATGCCCTCTGGCGCTTTATCCAAAGAACTCTTGTTCTGGTTCTGGGTGACAGTGGCAGGGTGGGCACTGAAGCTCATCGTTTATGGGGGACTGAACGGCATCCGGCGACTCACTATCCACACTGTTCTGGATATCGCCGCGCTGGCAGTCCAGCTGGGCTGGATCTTCATCGAACGCGGGTCGCTGAGTCTCACCGTGCTGTTCAAGATAATGGGCGTCGTTGCCATTGCCGAGGCGTTCGTCGGCGCTGTTGTGATCGTCCTTTTTCTGGCTCGAGCCGCTGCTTCCGACGGATCCGTTGTCCAGCGAGCAGATCCCTCGGGAGCGAACGTCCAACGGTACATAACATATTGGGGATGGGCGGTTGGTTTGAGTATCGTTGCGGTCGCGTTCACCGACGTGGATCGTTATCTTCTCTCCCAAGTGATTACGCTCGAGATGCTCGCGCTGTTTCATATCGGTGCGAGAATCACGCGTTTGGCCAATAGGCTTCTCGGGGTTCCGAATCTCGCCTTTCAGCCGGAAATTACCCGGCTGGAAGCGGAAGATCGGCCCTCTCAGATCGTTCTTTCTACAAGGGTATTCATGAAGTTCGGCGCTGCCGTTGCAGCGTTCATTGCAGCAACCTTGATCGCGTTTGCCGGAGAAATCATAACGATTGTTGCGAATCCGGAATACATGGGTGCAGCGCCGCTGCTCCTGCTGCTCGCGCTGGCAATGCCACTTAGCGCAATGACGGCGCCACTCACCAGCGTGATGAAAGCGCTGGACAAAGTCCGCAGCGCGCTGTATTGCGATCTCGTATGGGCGTGCACGTATGTGTGCCTGCTTCTCTTGTTGGGCTCGTACTTCGGCATCATCGGCGCGGGGTACGCCCAGCTACTCGCTTGCATGGCGCAGCTCCTGCTGGCATCGCGACTGTCCAGGCTCCCAATGAAGCTGCGTTTTGCGACGGGTCTCGGTTCGACGCTCGCTGTGTGCAGCCTTGTTGCTTTTGCTCCGCTGTTCATCATCGAGATTGTTCTTGGATGGACGGCCGTTGGTATGATCACTGTGCTGAAGGTTGCGCTCTTTGTTTTCGCCTTATTCATGTTCAAGAAGATGGTCGCCGTAATGAATATCCTCACCGGTGAGGAAAGAGCGGTCCTCATCGAAATGCTCGAAAAAAGAGGGTTCGGTGGAATTGCGAGGTTTGCCCTGGGCCGCTTGGAGAACTGAAACGTGAGCAAAGTCGAGTCGCGCTGAGCTGGCGCAAAAATGGATCCAGGGGAAAAAGCGATATACACGAGGATAAAAATGAAGCGCCTTCTAATGATTGTTCCTTTTTTCCCGCCGCTGTCGGGAGGAGGAGTTTTCAGGCCGCTCAGTTTCGTGAAGTATCTCGAGAAGCATGGGTGGCAGACGATCGTGATTGCGCCTCGGGAGACGGCCTACTGGGTGCTGGATGAAAGCTTGCTCCGAGAGGTACCAGAATCGTGCGAGGTGGTCCGCACCCGGTCGTTCAGCGGGCAGGCCATCCTCTCTCTGCTGAGGAGAGGTGGTTTCGGGAAGAAGAGTTCCGAGGTGAGATCCTCACGTGGATTCAAACTGTTGAGGAGAATCGGTAACAGCCTGCTCTTTCCCGACACGTACATCGGTTGGTACCCGTTTGCCGTACGCACGGCCAAGCGCCTCCTGGCCTCCGAGCCGGTCGATGCAATCTACTCAACATCCCCCCCTGAAACGAGCCATCTCGTGGGGCTCAAGATTCATGAGATGACCGGGCTGCCATGGGTGGCAGATTTTCGCGATCCCTGGATCAATTTGTACAGGTTCCCACCACCCACCCGGATTCACCGCGGGATCCATGAAAAGCTGCTGGCCAGAATATGCGCGAGGGCTGCGGTGGTGGTAGCAAGCCGCTGGCACGAAGAATTGCTGAAAAGCAAACATCCCGGAATCGAGAACCTGAAGCGAATTTCAAATGGATATGACAAAGCCAAGCTAGAGGATCTCTTCGATATAGCACCACCCACGGACAGTTTCCAGATCATGCATGCCGGAATGCTGAGCGAAAACCGGAGCGCCGTTCCTTTTCTCGAAGCATTGAGAATGTTTTGCGACCGCATACCGGAGAGCCGTGATCGGTGCCGGGCAGTTTTTCTCGGTCCCAGGGAGGATGAAAACGAAGCGACGGCAAAAAGACTGGGGCTCGGGGGAATCGTCGAGTTCAGGGACTCCGTATCCCACCGGGAGACATTGCAAATGGAAAGGGCCTCCCATATACTGCTGCTGATCAATCCCTATTCAGAGATCGTTCTTGGCAAGTTTTACGAGTACATGGGAGTCTGCAGGCCGGTTCTCGGCCTGATACCCGAAGGTGAAGGGAGAGACTTGATCGAGTCTTTGAATCGGGGCGAAGCAGCTCCGCCGGAGGATCCCAGCCGCATCGCGGAAAAAATCGGGGTGATGTACGAAAAGTTTCTCGATGGAAGTCTTGATGAGTCGTACAACTTGGATCTGCTCCCGCAATTCGAGAGGGAGCACTTAGCGGGAGAACTGGCCGCATATCTAGAGACGCTCCTCGACAGGAGAAGGGAGTAGATGATGCTGTCAAGGGACGGTGCGCGAATCGTATTTCCGCTTCTACTCTTTCTGCTCCTTCTCCTGCCTTTGAGAGACGGTTTCACGGACGACGGCTATATCCATATCCAATACGCGAATAACCTCATCACACGAGGGGAGTACAGCTTCAATCCCGGCGAGGTCTCATTCGGAACCACCAGTCCATTGTGGGTGTTCGTGCAGGCAGTGCTTGGCTTTCCCTTCGGCGGGGGCGACGCCCTCGTCCACACGAGCCGCGTGATATCGTGGATTTGCGGGTTTCTCGTGATCGTGTTCCTGTACGTGCTGGTGCGAAAACTCGGGGGGAGTCCCCAAACGGCGGTTTTCGCGGCGCTGGCATTCGCCTCGGATGCCTGGCTGGCCCGGTGGACGGCGTTGAGCATGGAGACCTCCGCAGCCGTGCTCGTGGTCATATGGGCCGGTATGGCCTCCATCGATGCGTACGAAAATCCCCGCTCCGCATGGAGGATGGGATTTTTTATCGCCATCGCCGCCCTAATTCGGCCGGAGGCCTATCTTCTTTTTGTGGTGTATATCGCGGCGCTGGTGCTGAGACCAGGCCGCGTGGAGAAGGAGTGCATCGCCAGGACGATTCTCGTGTCGGCTGCCCTGATCGTTCCATGGCTTCTGTTCGCAAAACTTCATATCGGGAGCCTCATGCCCAATACAGCCGCAGCGAAGAGCGGCGGATGGAGTTTTGACGTGAGCGTGTACAAGCGGCAGATCGTAACGCTCGCAAAAATCATCGGTAGCACGCAAGGGATTCCGGCAATCGCAGCCTTGTGTTCAGTTGTTTTCCTCAACCGAAAAAGCCGAATTCTCTCTGAGCCTTTTCGATTTGTGCTTCTCTGGACGATCGTGCTGCCGCTCGCGTACGTTCTGTACGATTTTCAGGTGCTCTCCAGGTACATGTTGCTCACCACGCCCTTTGTCTGCGTTTTCGGTTTTCTAGCCGTCGAGGAGATTGTCCAGCGCCTGGATCTGAGGATGAGCTCGGCCAGGCTTGTTCTGGGTGTTTTCACTGCCATCATCCTCGTTGTGAACGCAGTGTTCTATTTCTCCGTTGTGGTGCCGCCATCGAAAGCGTTTGCCTACGACCTCAACCACCGGTTGAGATCAATTGCGGAGTACGTGCGTGATCATTCGGAGCCGGGAGCCGTCGTCGCTGCCCGTGACATCGGCTATGTTGCCTTTTATTCGGACCGGCGGGTGATGGATCTGGGGGGATTGGTGGATCCGGTGCTGAACAGAATCGGAGAACAGCATTCTTACGATGAAATTGTGCAGAACGGCTTGTTTCTCGATATAGAGGAATACCCCCGAGTCGATTTTCTCATCGATATGGAGAAACAGCCGAACCGCTTCGACGGTCGTCGAATGAAAGGATATCGTTTCGAGAGCCTTCTCGTACAACGGATCGACAATCTCGGCATTCGAAAACCCGGGCCGTATTTCTATACTCTCTACAGGCTGCACAAGGAAGATGGCTGATTTCAAGCTCCCCGACATTCGAGTACCGCCGGAACTCGAGCCCGCCGTTATGCCCGATCTTCTCAGGTATTGGTACTTGGGGACTCGGGCGAGGCGTCATATGGCGCTGCGACGATTTCGCGAGGTCGATGTGGAAATGGGTGTCCACCCAGGTGCGCGGATTCTGGATATCGGATCGGCTTGGGGCTTCAATGTGATGGCGTTGGAGATTCTGGGGTATGATCCGGTTGGCATGGACCTCATCGTCGAGCAATTCCCAGTTGGCCAGAGGATCGCACAGCACAACGGAGTGGGTTTCCCCGTCGTCGCTGGCGACGCTGCCAATATCCCATTTGAAAAAGAGCGCTTTGACTGCGTGACGATGGTTGAGACCATCGAGCATATTTACAGCTCGGATCGGGTTCGCGCCCTGTCGGAATGCCGGAGGGTACTGAAGCAGGGGGGGCGGATCGTTCTGTCCACGCCCAACTACTATAGCGTCGTGGAAAGATTCAAGCGTTTTGCGGTTAAAAAGCCATGGATTCGCAAACGGATGCCGGCAATGTGCTATCCTGCCGGGGACCTCCCGCGAGCCGAGTACCA
This sequence comes from Candidatus Latescibacterota bacterium, assembly GCA_011772205.1. GTDB lineage: Bacteria > Krumholzibacteriota > Krumholzibacteriia > WVZY01 > WVZY01 > WVZY01. The sequence goes on along the minus strand of WVZY01000022.1, from coordinate 247,196 downwards.
CCCCTACAGGTACCACAGGCCAGTTCCTGAGCGGGAAATCCGTAACCTATTGGAAAAAACAGGGTTTCGCGTATTGAAAGTCAAATATTTTCTTTTTGTGCTCAAGAACACTTCGAATGCTCTTTTCCCCTCACTGAGAACGGCCGAAAGGATCCTGGAAAACCTTCCGGGATTGAACAGGCTGGCCGCAACGGTCTGCTTTGTTGCGGAAAAGTAATCCCTTGAAATTCTGAAGATTACGGAGCAGCTGGGCATGCCGGGCGGTGGGATCCTCAGGCTGGAGCCCCTGCCCAGGGGTGACCCTTAAAAAAAAGCGGAAATGGTTATTTTTGTCCTTGACGCCAGATCCCAAATTTATGTTAGTATGGGCGCCTGAAAAAGTAGCCAGTCCCAATTCCAGGAAACAATTTAAAACTAAATCTAAATAATTTTTATAAAACCATGAATGGCTTTAACGATAAGTACCTTCACACTCTGGATTCCAAATCAAGGCTGCTCCTGCCATTGGATATTCGGCAGCAATTCAAAATCCGGAAAGGGGATCAGCTCTACTTGATCCCGAATCTCTCGAAACCCGAGTACCTCGAAATTCGAACCGAAGCACAGTGGAAAGCATACCAGGAACAATTCTCCCGGCAAGAGTCAAATGATCAAAAGAAGGACTTTCTCAGGTACGCGATGATGTTTCAAGAACGCGCAACCGTTGACGGGCAGGGAAGGGTCAGCATTTCCCGGCGTCTCTGTGAACTCTGCAAGCTCGACGCAACGGTGGCAGTGATCAACATGCAATCCTATGCAGAAGTCTGGAACATTACGCACATGGAGCGCAAGTACGCGGACTTGGTAAGAGCGTTCAAGGAAATTAACGACCGCTTGTTCTGATAGGAGCGCTTATCAGAATAACGGCGGCGTTTTCTTAGAGATACTTGAGCACGCGCGCTTACCCTCTGGAGGAGGTCGATGTACCACACGCCGGTGTTGCTTTCCGAAGCCCTTCACTACCTCCTTCACGATGGTTCCCGGTTGATTCTGGACGCGACGGTCGGAAGTGGCGGGCACGCGAAAGCGATCCTCGATGCGAGGGGAAACGTCACCGTGATCGGCATCGATCGAGATGCCATGGCGCTGGAGGTTGCTGCCGAACGGCTGAAAGAGTACAGCGGTCGGGTATTTTTTTTCATGGGGGCATACACGGAATTGGATTCTGCCCTGGGCTCGCGCGGCAACGTCGATGGGGTCCTCGTCGATCATGGCATGTCGAGTCTGCAACTCGAGGACTCCCATCGAGGTTTCAGTTATTCAGGGGAAGGGCCTTTGGACATGCGAATGAGCGGTACGGGTCAAACGGCGAGTGATCTCATCGAGAGTACGGATATGGCGGGGCTCGCCTGTGTGCTTGAGCGTTACGGAGAGGTGGCGCGTCCACGGAGGATTGCCCGCTCGATAAAGAATGCATCGCAGAAACACATGATGCGTACGACGGCGGACCTCAAAGCAGCCGTTGAAAATGCGTTTGGCAGGAGAGTTTCCCCCGGCCTTCTGAGCAGGATATTCCAAGCGTTCCGGATCGCCGTAAACAGGGAGCTCGAATTGCTTCAAGAGTTTCTCGGGTCGATCCTCCGCTATGTAAACCGGAATGGGAGGCTTGTTTTTATCAGTTATCACTCACTCGAAGACCGCATGATAAAAGAGTTCCTCAGGAGAGAGAGCGCTGAATGTATCTGTCCTCCTGGAACGCCCGTGTGCGTCTGTGGGCGTCGGCCAGCGCTGGAACTCTTAACGAAAAAAGCCATCAAGACAGCCAATGAGGAGATCGCGCGAAATCCTCGAGCGAGAAGCGCGCGGCTCAGAGCCGCAAGGGTTATCTAAAGCAATCGGATGAGAAGGTATATTTCAGACCTGGTGGGGAGATGAGTGGATATCTAAAAGGAAGCGTATACAAGCGGTTCAGCAAATTCATCGCCTCTGTCATCTCAGGGCATGCCGGAGTTCCTATTACGATTGTCGTTTTTTCGGTTTGCGCAGTCCTTCTCCTGGCATACGTGACAACGCAAATTTATTCCAGCGTGCTCACAGAAAGAATCTCCAATCTCGAGAAACAGCAGCTCCTATACCGCGAGAAGCTCCACACGCTCACGAGCGAAATAACTTCCCTAACCTCGCGGGAGCGCATTGTTGGTTACTGCGAAGACAGGCTCGGCATGATCGAAGCTGACAGCGAGAGTCTCAAAAGAGTCGCCATCGATTCCGGTTACAGGCCTTACCAGGAGCATGAAGAGTTCACGGTAAGACGAAGCCTCGTGCCGGAAGTTCTCGGTTACACAATCCAAAAGGACAGCAAGAAGGACTGAAGGAATGGGAGCACGAAAAGGCAACATCCGGGTTTACGCCGTCGGCGCAATCTTCGTGCTCGCAACATTCGGCTTATGGACGCGCTTGTTTCATGTGCAAGTCCTGTCGCATGCATTCTACAAGGAGCAGGCCGAGGATCAGTGGAGGACCTACAAGAAGATTCCTCCGATTAGGGGAGCCATTTTCGACAGGAACGGCCGACCGCTCGCACTGAGTGTTCGCTCGTACTCCGTATCGATCCATCCAAAAGAAGTCAAGAACCGTAATGAGGTTATCAGCGTTCTCTCGCGGACACTCAGCATAACGAAGTCCAGCGTTCGCAGAAAACTACGTTCCGGCAAGCAGTTTGTTTGGGTCAAGCGCAGGTGTTTCCCGCGTGAAAAAGACCTCAAGGTCTTGGCATCGCTCCCTGGAGTAGGCGTCCACCGGGAAGCCGATCGCGTATATCCATATGGGAATGTAGGAAACAAGGTCGTCGGTTTTGTGGGGTATGACAACCACGGAATGGCTGGGGCGGAGGCGGCCTTCGATGAAGAACTCGGTGGCGTTCCTGGACTCGAAGAGATTTTGATGAACGGGGAATACCGCTCGAGCGGTTATTTCAGATATCAGTTGAAGGAGCCGAAAAACGGGAATGATGTGTTCCTCACGATCGACGCGTCGATCCAGGATATTGCAGAGTTCGAACTGGAGCGAGCAGTCATCGAGAATCACGCCAGGGGAGGATCTCTGATCGTAATGGAGATTGCATCAGGTGAGATCCTCGCCCTGGCAGAATACCCGGCTCCAAAGAATCGCGCATTCAAATCTCCTGATGATTCTCTTTGGACGATCCGTTCGATCAGCTGTATCTACGAGCCCGGATCGACATTCAAACTCATTACCGCTGCCGCACTGCTCGAAGAGGGAAAGGTTTCGCCCGAGGATCTTTTCGACGCCGAGAATGGAACAGCGGATTTCAAATGCGCTCGGATAACCGATCCGCACCCGCACGGAGAGGTTACATTCGAAGAAGCTTTTACCGTCTCCAGCAACATCGCAATGGCGAAAGCCTCTCTGCTGCTCACTCCCAAAGAATTCTACAAACGGATCCGCCTGTTTGGATTCGGAAGCAAAACGGGGATTCGTCTCTCGGGTGAATCCCCTGGATCGATATCTTCGATTGACAGCTGGTCGAAACGAACACAGATCACGCTGGCATTCGGTCAGGAAATCGCCACTACGCCGCTCCAGATGTTGTGCGCTTTCGCTGCCGTGGCCAACGGCGGCGCTTTGATGATCCCGCGCATCATAAAGGCAACCGTCGACGGGCAAACCGGAAAGCCCAAATTCATCCGGCCGATTTGGAAGCGAAACGTGGTTTCGGGAAAAACGGCCCGAATCCTGAGATCTTTCTGTGGTGAAGTGGTGAAGTCGGGCACCGGAATGCGTGCAGCCGTCGACTTTATGGAGGTGGCAGGTAAAACCGGTACCGCCCAGAAGGCTTGCCGACCACGCGGCTATCTACCCGGAAAGTTCGTTGCCAGCTTCATCGGTTTTGCTCCTCTCGATAGTCCCAAGATTGCCTGCCTCGTGATGCTGGATGAACCGGATCCGAAAAAACGATTTGGAAGCGATTCAGCGGCACCGGCTTTCGCGGGGGTGAACCGGGCGATTGCCAACACGTCATCATTTTTCGATGGTGTGTTGGCCGGGACAGTCGTTCGAAGGAAGCCGCCGGAGGCAAGGCAGCTCAAAACTCCCAATTTCATCCGCATGAACCGCTGGGCGGCTCTCGAAAGGGCGCGCAAGCTGGGTGCAAAGGTGGTTTGTCATGGTGAGGAAGGCAATGTGTTTGCCCAGGATCCGGATCCGGGAGTGCCGATGAAAAAGAACGATGTGTTGAATTTGTACGTACGCACTGGATTGGCAAAAGGAGCGAAATGCACCATCCCGGACTTAAGGGGATTGCCCATTCGCGCGGCGAAACGTCGCGCGGCAGACGCCGGACTCAAGTGCGTATTCGTTGGCAGCGGCTTCGTTCGCTCGCAGAAACCTCCACCAGGCAAGCGGACAGCAAAGGGCACAGTCACGCTCTATTGCGATCGTGGTCGAACATGATGATATTGAAAACGCAGAGCGCTCATGAAGCCGGAAGAGTCGAGATGAAACTGTCCAAACTGATCGAAGCCCTGGAACCAACGGAAATCCGGAACTTCAAAGAGGTCGACATCCTGGGGATCAGCGATGACTCGAGAACCGTTTCGAGGGGGTGGTTGTTTGCTGCGGTGAAGGGAACACAATCCGATGGGCGGGAGTTCGTCGGCGAGGCGATTGAGCGGGGAGCGGTGGCTTGTATTACTGAAAAGCCGATCGAAGAAGAAAACGTGGCCAATGTTGTCGTCGAAGATTCGGCCAAGGCGCTGGCGCTCGTTGCTTCACGATTCTACGAGAATCCCGCGGACTCGCTCGTCGTCTGCGGCGTGACCGGCACGAACGGAAAGACATCGACGGCCCACTTGCTCAATTCGATAGCAGGGAGCAGTTCCTGGGGCGAGATGGGGATCATCGGCACCATCGGGCATGGAACGGCACAACAGCTCGAGAGGGCTGCGCACACCACGCCGGAACCGGTTACCCTGCATCGGTTGTTGCGTGAAATGAAAGACATTGGATGTCGCGGGGTGGTCATGGAAGTCAGCTCCCACGCGGTGCGGCAGCAACGGACCTCGGGGATTGATTTTAGTGTCGGGATACTAACGAACGTGACCCGTGACCACCTCGACTACCATAACAGCCTCGAAGATTATGTGGCTGCAAAGCGGGAATTTTGTGAATCCCTCGCGGGTCCGCCTCGCCAAAAACGGAGCGGCACGTTGGTTTATTCCCGAGAAGATCCGACGGCGCGGGTGATAGGCGAGAGTTTTCCCGGCGAAAAAATATCCGTGGGGGTGGATCGAGGAGCGGACATCATAGCGGCAGGCATCGAGACGTCTCTCAGAGGAACGGGATTCACTCTATGCATGCCGGATGGATCCTCCTTTCCGGTGCAAATGAAGCTCCTCGGCCGGTTCAGCGTTTCGAATGCGTTGCTCGCAGCTGGAGCGGCGCATGCGCTGGGGATCATGCCGCTGGAAATAAAGCACGGTCTCGAAGTGCTGGATCGGGTGCCGGGAAGGTTTGAAACGCTCGGCGGCGGGGAACGTCCGCTAATTGTGATCGATTACTGCCATACGCCGGACAGTGTCGAGATGACGCTTTCGTTCTGTCGCGGGTTGAATCCGAAGAGACTCATCACAGTGTTTGGCTGCGGTGGTGATCGCGATCGTGGAAAGCGTCCGCTAATGGGGCGGGTTGTCGAAGAGCTCTCCGATGCGTGTTATGTAACCGAAGACAACCCGCGAACTGAATCGCTGCAGCAAATATTGGAAGATACTCTTTCCGGCATGCAGCAAGGATCAGAAAATCTCCACGTCGTTGCCGATAGAAGCATGGCGATTCAGTCAGCGGTGGGTCAGGCGGAAGAGGGAGAAATCGTGGCGATTATTGGAAAAGGGCATGAGGACTACCAGATCATCGGCACGAAAAAACATTATTTCAGCGATAGGGAAGAAGCAGACCGCGCATTGCGCGAATGGAGCAAGCGATGAGCGTAAGGATGCTCGGGTGGGTTGTAGAAGCGCTTGAAGATATTGGAGGGCTGGTCATACGAAGCTCCCCTGCCAGCCGTGGGAAGGAAATGTGGTTTGGTGCCACCGTGGACACTCGGAAAGAATGCTCGGGGCGGATCTTCTTTGCCTTTAAGGGAGAAAACACAAACGGTCATCGTTTCGCCGGCGAAGCGATTTCCCGCGGGTGCGTGGCCGCAGTTGTGGAAGACGAGGAAACGGCTCGATGGATCGAGCAAACAGGCGCCGCTTCGATTCTCGTTAAAGATACACTGCAGGCACTGCAGGAACTCGCCAGAGCCTACAGGAACACTTTGGACGTCACAGTGGTCGCTATCACGGGTAGCAGCGGAAAAACCACGACCAAGGAATTCACGCGATCGATCCTCAAGCGGAAGTACAGGGTTCATGGCAGCCCGGACAGCTTCAATAGTCGGATCGGTGTCCCCCTAACCATACTCGAAACGGGGGAGGAAAATGAATATCTCGTTTTGGAGGTAGGCGCAAATCAAAAAGGGGAAATCGACTTCCTTGCCGCGCTGCTCAAACCTGATATCAGCGTGATTACGAATATCGGCGAAGCCCACATCGGTTTTTTTGGAAGCCCGGAAGGCGTTGCAAGCGCCAAGGCCGAACTTCTCGACCACATGGGGACGAATGGATATGTACTGCTTCCCGGTGACGACGATTTTCTCCCTCTATTGAAAAGCCGCTCGAAGTGCCGCTACTTCACGTTTGGCTTCTCGGAGTCGTGTAATTACCGGATCACTGATGTGAAGGGAGGAACCGAAAGGACCGAGTTTTGTTTCAACGGAGAACCGATGGCAGTAAGAATGACAGGCAAGCACAACTTGAAGAACGCTGCAGCAGCACTGGCCGTCGGTGATCTTTGCGGGGTCGAGATCAAATTGTCCCGCGAAGGGCTCCTCGAATCGGAGCCGCTCTTCGGGAGGGGAAAAGTACGGCGAGAGTCCGGTGTGACAGTTATCGACGACTCTTATAACGCCAATCCGAGCAGCATGCGGGCATCTTTGGATACATTGATGGAATTCGATGCGAAGAGAAGGATTGCTGTTCTGGGCGAGATGAAGGAACTCGGAGATTACACGCAGAGTTGTCACAGTGATCTAGGCGCGTACCTGGCAACAATCGCATTGGACCGCATTTTCTGGATCGGTGAGAGCAGCGGCGATGTTACGGAGGCTTATCAGCTCAAGGGAGGCAAAGCTTCGTTGTCCGTGTTCGTGGATTTAAAGGAACTCGTTCAAACACTGAAACGAGAACTTCGCCCGGGGGATGCCGTTCTCGTCAAAGGATCCAGAGCCTGCGGGCTGGAGAGAGTGGTGGATGGGCTGCTTGCCGCCACCAAAATGGGGGAGGAGAGCTGATGTTATATCACTTGCTTTATCCGCTTCATACCCACTTCTCCGCACTAAACGTTTTCAGGTACATCACCTTTCGCGCCGCTTACGCCATGGTAACGGCGCTGATCATAAGTTTTTTGCTGGGTCCGGTTTTAATACGGTTTCTCGAGCGGAGGGGTGTCTATCAGCCGATCAGAGAGGAAGGGCCCAAAACGCATCAGGGGAAATTCGGCACACCCACTATGGGAGGACTCCTGCTCCTAAGTGCTATCGTCATCCCCTCGCTCCTCTGGTGCAATTTGAAAAATCCGTATGTGCTGATCACGCTCGCTACAACTTTGTGGATGGGACTGATAGGGTTTCTCGATGACTATCTGCACGCTGTGAAGAAACGCCCGAAGGGTCTCGTCGGCCGGTACAAGTTGATCGGTCAGATTACCTTCGGACTGGCACTCGGGTGCTTTCTCTATTTCCGCCCGCTGCTGGAGGGTGCGGGGGCATTGACGAGTATCCCGTTTTTCAAAGGATTGTTCATCAACTTCGGCATGTTCTATATCGTTCTGGTCATGCTGGTTTTGACGGCGACGAGCAATAGCGTAAATCTAACCGACGGCATCGACGGCCTTGCCGTGGGTCTCGGCGCTTTCTGCTTTTTTGCATTTGCAGGTCTTGCTTATCTAAGCGGGCATAAAATCTTTTCGAACTATCTCAACATTCTGTATCTCGAAGGCAGCGGTGAGCTCAGCATCTACTGTATGGCAGCTGTAGGCGCATCGCTTGGTTTTCTCTGGTTCAACAGCCACCCGGCCCAAGTTTTCATGGGGGATACAGGATCGCTCTCACTCGGCGGCGCTTTGGGCGTGATCGCTGTACTGTTGAAAAGGGAGCTCCTACTCCTAGTTATCGGCGGAATTTTCGTTGCGGAAGCATTGAGCGTCATCTTACAGGTGGGCTCATTTCGCTTCAGAAAGAAGCGGATATTCAGGATGTCTCCGCTCCACCACCATTTCGAGCTCTGCGGCTGGGCGGAGTCGAAAGTGGTCGTGCGGTTCTGGATCATCGCAGCCCTTCTCGCGCTGCTGAGTCTCAGCACGCTGAAGCTTCAGTGATAGTAGTGAGTAATGAGCGTGTTGGATAAGAAGAATTTCTTCGTGTTCGGAATGGCGAAAAGCGGGGCCGCCGCAGCACTCCTGCTAGCCCGTAAGGATTATTCCGTTACGGTCTATGACGACGACAAGGAGGTGCTGTCGGTTTTCATGGCTACTCCGGAGACGGCCGGTTTCGAAAACCGCATAAAAGCGGTGGATAAAAGCGGCGCGAGCGAGTCGGTTCGTCGTTCGGACTGCCTTGTTCTCAGCCCCGGGATACCTCTCGAGCATGCGCTGGTCGACACAGCAAGAAAAAGCAGTGTGGAAGTGATCGGGGAGCTCGAACTTGCTTATCAATTTTGCTCCTCAAAAGTGATTGGAGTCACCGGAACGAATGGCAAATCGACAGTTGTGAACATCATCGGCCGGATACTGGAAACGGCTGGGAAGCGCGCCGTTGTGGCGGGAAACGTAGGCACGCCGTTTTCCTCTGTAGTATCCGATGAGGATGCCTTCGACATCGCGGTCCTCGAGGTCAGCAGCTTCCAGCTGGACACGATCGTCGATTTCAAGTCGGACATAGCAGTCCTTCTCAACGTGACACCGGACCATTTGGATCGGTATGGCGACTCGTTCGACGAATACGTGAAATCTAAAGCGCGGATTCTCAATCGGTCGGATGCCGAAACGGTTTTTGTTTACAACGCGGGAGACAACGCATGCCTGAGCATGGCGGCTGGTTTCGAGGGTCGAAAGATTGCGTTCAGCTCTGCCCGAAGTCTCGAAGAAGGAGTATGCCTGGAGGACGACATGATCATCCGAGAATGGTCCGGTAGGAAAGAACGGGTGATCCAGCGAAGCGAGTTTACGCCGGTCGGCATTCATAACGCGGAGAATGCATTGGCCGCCGTAGCTGCCGTGACGCCTTTCGGGATCGAGAAGGAAACCATTGCAGAAGCATTAAGAAGTTACCACCCGCTTCCACATCGGATGGAACTCGTTCGCGTAGCTGGCGGCGTAGCTTATATCAACGACTCGAAAGCAACCAACGTCGATGCCGCAGTAAAAAGCCTGAGAAGCATAGATGGCAGGGTGATCCTGATCATCGGGGGAAGGGACAAGAACGGGGATTTCAGCATGTTGCTCCCGCATTTGGATCACGTTGTGAAGGTGATCGTTCTCGGAGAGGCCGCGGCAAAAATCGAAAGTGCGATCCAGGGTCAACGCCCCGTCCAGCACGCCAGCAGTCTGGAGGAAGCAGTTCTCGCTGCGAAAGAGACGGCGGAACCTGGTGACACCGTACTACTCGCTCCTGCGTGCGCTAGTTTCGATATGTTTCGGGATTACACTGATCGGGGTGATGTGTTCAGAGCCTCAGTAGGTGCTTTGTAAAGGGAAGAGGGATGAAGAGCTTCAGGAAGCTCAAACTGGATTGTGATCAAAGGGTTCTTCTCATCGTTGTATTCATCACGGTGATCGGTGCAAGCATCGTGGCGTCGTCCAGCTCTTATTTTTCGGCAGCGAAATTCTCTGACGCCTATTTTCTTCTGAAGCGTCATATGGTGAGGATTCTGGTTGCAGCTCTATTTCTCGTTTTGGCTCTGAATATCGACTATCGATTTTACAGGAGGTTTTCCCCATTTGCACTGGCCTTGGGTGTTTGTCTCCTCGCCGGGCTCTTTATCTATGGATATGCTATCCGCGATTCCGTCCGCTGGTACCATGTGAAGTTCTTCCGCATGACGCTTCAACCATCCGAATTCGCCCGGCTGGCACTAGTAGTGTTCCTTGCGTACTGGATCAATCGGAAGGGAAAAGAATTTAGGGAGTTCAGGAGCGGATTTTTGCCAGCAGCAATCGCCATCGTGAGCGTGGTTGCATTGATGGCGGCACAACCCAACTATGGGACTGCCGCGGCAACCGCGCTCATTGCGGTTGTGGTGCTCTTTCTGGGGGGGGCACGGCTCCTTCATCTTGCCGGGCTCGTGATCGCTGCGGGAGGAGCCGCGGCCATCAAGGTATGGAGCGAGCCATATATTCAGCAGCGGGTGGCGGCATTTCTCAACCGTGGGGAAAACCTCGATGCTGCGAATTGGCAAGTGCATCAATCGCTGATTGCTCTGGGATCCGGTGGCGTCTTTGGGGCGGGTTTTGGGGGGAGTCGTCAGAAACTCAGCTGGCTTCCGGATTCACATACGGATTTTATCTTCTCTATCTTAGGGGAAGAAGCCGGTCTGATCGGAACGGTGCTGGTGAGTCTTCTTTTTCTTCTGTTGGTGCTGAGGGCACTCAAGATCTCCCGGCAATGCGGAGATACGTTTGGAGAGGTGCTGGCAGCCGGTCTTGGGTGTTCAATTTTTATTTATGCCACGCTGAACATGGCCGTTGCAACGGGTGTCCTTCCGGTGACGGGTCTTCCGCTCCCGTTCGTGAGTTACGGCGGATCCGCTTTGGTTGTCAATGCGGTGTCGGCTGGGATTCTGTTGAATGTTTCCAAGAGACGGGTGGGCAAGACGCGTCGCCGGGGCCCCCGTTTGGGTCAGCGGCTGGCTCGAGAGGGACGGATTTGATGAGCGGCTATAAGGCTCTAAAGCCAACATTGATTGGAATGCAATCAGCTGGGCGCTGGACCACGGTAATAGCAGAGTCCATGTTTGTCTTCGGTTCGAATTCTTCCCTGGTCGTATTCACGGAGGATGGATGTTGCGCGTAATGATCGCAGGTGGGGGCACGGGGGGACATGTCTATCCAGGTATAGCCATTTACCACTCGTTGAGAGCCGCTCACGGCGACGTTGAAGTGCTCTTTGTCGGAGCAAAAGGGGGTGTCGAGGGCGGGATATTCGCAAGGTTGGGATTGCCCTGTGTTCTTCTCCCGGGAAAAGGTGTGCGGGGCAAGTCAGCGGTATCCAAGATCGCTGCTCCCTTTATCCTCAAGTGGAGCGTCATCCAGGCAATCAGAGCAATTATCTCATTCAAGCCAGATGTCGTGGTGGGAACGGGGGGGTATGCGAGCGTGTCCGCTGTAGCCGCGGCGGCGATCTGTCGGAAGACAAGGATTCTCCAGGAACAGAACAGTGTTCCGGGGCTCGCGAACAGATTGATGTCACGTATCGCGAACCTTGTGCTGCTGTCGTACGAAGAATCCCGCGCGCATTTGAATGAACGTGTTCCTTCCGTTGTTGTGGGAAATCCACTTCGCTTCGATCCGGACCGTCATACGTGCAGCCGGTCCGAGGCGCTCGAATTCTTTGGCCTCAAACCGGAGCGAACGGTCTTGATATTTGGTGGGAGCCGGGGAGCCCGCTCGCTCAACGAGGCCGGCGCCGAAGCAGCAAAGATCCTTGCTCGAGGCGAAAAGGCACAGTTTGTTTTCGTCTCCGGGGAAAGGGATTTTGAGTGGGTTCAGCAGGAGCTGGGGAGTTTCGCCTCTCGGATAAAGGTGATCCCGTTTCTCGAGGAAATGAACAAAGCGTACGCTGCCGCTGATGTTGCCGTGGCAAGAGCGGGGGCGTCTTCGGTTTTCGAACTCGCGGCATTCGGTATTCCCACGGTGTTTGTACCTTTCCCATACGCAGCGGATGATCACCAGCGGAAGAACATTGCGGCGCTCGAAAAAATAGCCGCGGTAAAGGCAATCGAGGATGCTGATCTCAGCGGTGAAGTGCTTGCCGCGTTGATCGAATGGCTGCTGGACAACGAAGGTGAGCGCGCGGCGATGTCTGATCGAATGCGATCGTGGGCGAAAACGAACGCTGCGTCCCTTGCAGCCGAAGCGATCATGGACCTCGTAAAAAAAAACGCTCCTAGCGAAATGCATGTGCTGCGGAAATCGCCTCACAGCGATCGAGGCACTCTCGCTATAGCGGATCACTACTGTAACGGAGCACGGTGTCCATCAAATGAGTCATAACGGGACAAGAGAATAGACGGCAATCATGGTTTACCTCGGAAGAACAAAACGCATTCACTTCGTCGGGATAGGCGGCATCGGCATGAGCGGTATTGCGGAGGTGCTCCTCAATCTAGGTTTCGAAGTGTCCGGATCCGATCTCAAAAAAAGCGATTTGACCGATCGGCTCGAGCATCTGGGAGCGCAGATAGCCGGCGGGCACGCCGAGAGAAACATTCGCGGTGCCGATGTGGTCGTTTATTCGAGTGCTGTGGAGGCGACGAACATTGAGCTCATAGAGGCTCGGAAAAACGAAATTCCCATCATTCCAAGGGCTGAGATGCTTGCCGAACTCATGCGGCTCAAGTTCGCAGTGACCGTTGCTGGATCCCACGGCAAAACATCGACGACATCCATCGTGGCCTCGGTGCTTGCACAAGGCGGGCTGGATCCCACAGTCGTTGTCGGTGGAAAGCTCAGAGCGCTCCGTAGCAATGCGAGGCTCGGGAGCAGTCGGTACATCGTTGCTGAAGCGGATGAAAGCGACGGTGGTTTTATCCAGCTGCCCTCGACCATAGCGGTCATTACGACGATCGATCTCGAGCACCTGGATTTTTACGAGAATCTCGATGCAATCAAGGATGGATTCATCCAATACGCAAACAAGGTACCGTTTTATGGATCGGTCATCCTTTGCGCGGATGATCCCAACATCTGCGATGCGATGGCACGGATCAAACGAAGAAAAGTGACGTATTCGCTCGGCGGCGAAGCCGACCTCACCGCGCGAGTCTCCAGGCGTGACAGTGCGGGAAGCGCATTCGAGGTGTATCTCCACGGAGAGCCGACCATGGAAGTCGAGCATGGAATTCCCGGCGATCACCATGTTCGAAATGCGCTCGCGGCCATCGCTGTAGGGCTGGAGATGGACATCCAGGTTGATGCCATTAAGAGGGGTGTGGAGTCGTTTGAGGGAGTGGGGAGGCGGTTCGAGGTCAAAGGGACCATGGGTGGTGTGGTTGTTGTGGATGACTACGGGCACCATCCGACGGAGATCGCCGCCACTATCCGGGCTGCTGTAGAGAGTTTTGGCAAACGGCTTTTCGTTCTGTTCCAACCGCACCGCTACACGCGAACGCAGGCGGTAGCCGAAGCGTTTGGGAATTGCTTCGAGGGAGCGTATTGCGTGTTCATCACGGAAATTTACCCGGCGGGAGAAAAGCCGATCGAAGGAATTTCGGCGCAAACGGTTATCGAACAGGTTCGGAAAAAAGGCAATGTGGATGTCCGCTACGTACCATCGCTCGAAGCAATGATAGAAGAGGCTGCGCAGGCCGTTGAGCCGGGCGACATGGTGCTGACGATGGGGGCGGGTGACATCTATAAAGTCGGTGATGCTCTGCTCGAGCGTCTCAAGGAGAAGGAACGTTTGGATGCAGGGAGTTCCGTGGATGAAAGCAGGGGAGATTGAACGATTCAAGAGAGATGCAGAAAAAATTTCTCGCGAAGGGATAAAACAGGATGAGCCGATGTCCCTGCATACCACGATCGCTGTCGGCGGGCCGGCAAAATTTTTTGCCGTTCCTCGCAGTTCCAGAGAGGTCGTCGAGCTGGTCAAACTCGCCAGGGGCAGGGATCTTGATTTCATTGTTATCGGGAAAGGATCCAACCTTCTCGTGCGTGACGGCGGTTATCGAGGAATGGTGATCAAAATCGGACACAACTTATCACGCATCAAGTTAAACAAGCAAACAATCTTCGCAGAAGCCGGTGCTTCCTTTTCGCTTCTCGCAAGAAAGTCCCTTAGTCATGGGCGTTCGGGATTCGAGTTTGCGCTGGGCATACCTGGAACTGTGGGTGGAGCGGTGCGGATGAATGCGGGGGCCTACGGGTCCGAAGTCTCCAATGTGCTGGTACGGCTGAGAGTAATCGACGAAAACAGCAAGGTATGGGTGATCAAAGCAAGGGAGATCGAGTTCGGATACAGGCGAATCGGGCTACCGCACAACGCAATTGTGCTGTCGGCCACTTTTTTCTGTCCGCCCGGCGAAGTGAACAAGGAAATCCTCGCGAAATCGACGCAACGGAAACGAACTCAGCCTGTTTCCAGCAAGAGCTTCGGCTGCACGTTTGTCAATCCCCCGGGCGCTCATGCCGGCCGTCTCATAGATGCCTGCGGGTTAAAAGGCACACGAAGCGGCGGCGCGATGATTTCAAAAAAACATGCAAATTTTATCTTGAACGTTGGTGAAAACACAAAGGCAAGCGACGTCGAGGCGCTTATTGATCTCGCTAAGCGAGAAGTCAGAAAGAAATTCGGTGTTTCGCTGAGGCCGGAGGTGATCATCATTGGCCATTGACAGGACGCGGCGTCAAAAACGAACTGCCGTGCGGGCTTCGATCAAACGTCTGCTCGCGGCTGCTGCATTCAGTGTGTTGGTCCTTTCATCGCTACATCTTTACAACTATCTGACAACTGCGGAATGGCTGGCTGTTGAAGAGATCCAACTGGAGGGAGTTTGCAGGATAAATCCGGCGGTCCTCGAAACGTTACTCGACGACATTCGCGGCCAGAACATCTTGTTAATCTCGCTCGATCGCTACACCCAGCGGATTGCTGGCCACCCGCGAATTCGGGAGGCTACCATCCGGCGCGTACTTCCCAATCGCGTGGTATGCCGTGTGGAGGAGCGAGAGCCCGTGGCGCTGATTTTCGCGGGGCGCTTTTTCGAAGTGGATGCATATGGAATGGTGTTGGGTGAAGATGATTTATCACAGGTACTGGATCTTCCTATCATTACCGGGATATCCAAAGACGATGCCTCGGAGGGGAGAATCTGCAAGGACGCGAGGCTCCAGGATGCGCTTGAGACTCTCGAATATTGCAAGCGATTCGGTGGACGATTCGCACAGGATATATCCGAGCTGAAAGTCGGTACGGGGGGGATCACCATCGTTTCGCTCAAAGAAAATTCCACACTGCTCCTTGGAGATTCAGACTATGAGAATCGTTTGAAGAAATACTTTCTATTGAGGGATTCAATTACTGAGCAAGAACAATCAGCAAAGGTCATCGATTTGAGATTCGAGGACCAGGTCGTGTTCCGGAACAAAATCTAAATTCGAGAGGCAGGTGGCGTCAGTGAAAAAGGACTTGGGTTTGATTGCAAGCCTGGATATGGGGACCACGAAGGTTTCAGCGATGATCGCGGAGAAAAGAAACGGCATCGCCCGGGTCATCGGAGTCGGAACCACCGCTTCAGATGGGCTTAAGCATGGTGTCATCGTCGATATCGACGGAGCCGCCGCCTCGATCGAAAAAGCCGTGAAGGAGGCGGAACGCATGGCAGGAGTATCGGTGAAGTACTATAGCGTCGGCGTTGCCGGAGAGCATATCAGGAGCATGAACAGCAGCGGAGTGGTGGCCATACCCAATCTCGAAGCCGAGATCACGAAGGAAGACGTGTCCAGAGCCATCACCGTCGCGCAGAACTTCTCGATGCCCTACGACCGGGAAATCATTCACACGCTTCCAACGGAATTTATCGTGGATGAGCAACGAGGGATCCGGCAACCGGCCGGGATGTATGGATCGAGACTCGAAGTGCGCGTGCATGTGGTTACGGCTTCACGAGCGGCTCTTGATAATATCGCTAAGGCGCTTCTGTCAGCGGGTGTTGAGCCTCAAGATTTGATTTTCGAGCCGCTCGCATCATGCAGAGCCGTTCTCACCGAGGAGGAACAGGAACTCGGTGTAATGCTCATCGATATCGGGGGTGGAACTACCGATGTGATGATCATTGTCGAAAAAGGAGTACACGCGAGCGGGGTTATTGGCTTGGGGGGAAACGACGTTACCAGCGATATCGCCTACGGGCTCCGGACAGCTCAGACATCCGCCGAAGAAATCAAGATCAGACATGGGTGCGCGCTGTCCACGATGGTACCTGCCGGTGAAACGATCGAGGTTCCCGGAATCGGTTTCAAGGATAAACGGGTGGTGGGAAGACAGCTTCTAGCGGGGATCATCGAGCCGAGAATGAAGGAGCTTTTTTCTCTAATAGACGAGCAGATCACGAAAAACGATTTCAAGATATCCCTCGGTGCTGGGGTCGTGCTTACAGGGGGTTCTTCGATGCTGGAGAGCACGAGGGAGCTCGCCGAACAGATTTTCGACCTTCCGGTTCGAATCGGGTCTCCCGGTTCGGTCGATGGGCTTATCGAAGTGGTCAGCCATCCCATGTTCGCAACGGGGGTCGGCCTTCTTTTATATGATGGGGAGATGGAACAGAGAGGGCGGGAGCGGAAATCGATCAGTGGGTGGTGGAGAAATTCACTTGGTCAGATCAAAAGGGCAATAGCAAGTTTCATTTAGCTGAAAGAAAGGAGCGTGGTTATGCCTATGCGTCTGCAACTCGAAGAGGAGAAGAACCTCACTGTGCTCAGAGTCGTAGGAGTTGGAGGTGCCGGCGGCAACGCGGTAAATCGAATGGTTGCGAACGCTTTCAGCGGCGTTGAGTTCGTAGCCATCAACACAGACCTCCAAGTCCTGCGGGCCAGTGAGGCGGATCAGCGGATTCAGATCGGCGCCCAGTTGACCCAGGGTCTCGGATCCGGGGGTGACCCTGCTGTAGGGCGGCTGGCTGCCGAAGAGAGCGCCGAGATCATCAAGGATAGCCTCCAAGGCGCCGACATGATTTTTCTCACGGCCGGTATGGGCGGTGGCACCGGAACTGGGGCATCACCGGTGATCGCTTCCATCGCACGGGAAACCGGTGCGCTGACGGTGGGGATCGTCACGAGACCTTTCTTTTTCGAGGGTGGCAAGAGGCTCCAGCAGGCGGAGGAGGGTCTCCTTGAGTTGAAGAAAGAAGTGGACACACTGATCGTCATTCCCAACGACAAGCTGTTGGACATTTCCGATGAGACCACGACGATCCTCGAGGCATTTGCCAAAGCGGATGAGGTACTTGGGAATGCGACCAGAGGAATTTCCGATTTGATTACCGAGACCGGCGTTGTAAACCTGGACTTCGCCGATGTAAAAAGCGTGATGAGCAATGGCGGCTCGGCTATCATGGGTACTGGTATGGCTTCAGGTGATGAGGCCGCTGAAGAAGCGGCAAGAATGGCCATATCGAGCCCGCTTCTCGATAACATCTCGATCAAGGGAGCGAGCGGCATCCTAGTGAACGTCACAGGGTCTTCCTCTCTGGGCTTGAAACAAGTGAGCAAAGCAGCGACAATCATCAGCAGTGAGGCGGGTCAAGGCGCTCACGTGTTCCTGGGTGCGGTGATCAATAGTGGCATGCCGAGTGACGAAATCAACGTCACAGTGATCGCGACCGGTTTCGGTTCGAGTGGCGGGAAGGAGGTTGTAAGAGAGAAGGTCAAGCCTGAAATCAACTTCACAGAAATACTCAGGGGCGAGAACTCCGTGGTGGAGTTCAGGCCCAAAACACCGGCCGAGAAAGAGGAAAGAGTCGTCATTGACAATGGTTGCATCCGTTCTTTCAATACGGACAATTTCAGAGTGCCGACATTTGTAAGGAAGCAGTTGGATTGAGTCAGGAGGTAAGGTGGCATTCTGGACAAAACTATTTCGCCGCAACGCCGCGAGTGAGAACTACCGGAAGGGCATTAAATACTTCAATGAAGGGGACTACGATAAAGCTGTAAAGGCCCTGGAAGAGGTGATCACCGAGTCCAAGAGCCGTGCGAGTCCCATCGCGAAGCTCGGTGCGTTTTACGCCGCCGAGGCCCACTCCAAGCTCGGTATCGCCGAATTCTATAGGGGGAATCTGGACAAAGCTCTGTTCCACTTCAACGCATCGAAGGCAGAGAATCCGCACTATCCCGATCTCTTCTATTATCTGGGTGTTGTACACCATCAGAAAGGGGATCTCGACCAAGCTGTTGAGCATCTCAGAAGGGCCACAGAGCTAAATCCTGATTATGCCGAAGCGACATGTTATCTGGGCATCGCTTTTCACGACGCCGGGTACTTCGAGAACGCCAAGGATTGTTTCTCTCGGGCTGTCCAGCTGAGTCGAACCAGCCCAAATCCATTCAGTCATTTCCTAATCGATCATCTCGACTCGAAAGCGTTCGACTTACCGGTTCTCCAGGATCTCAAGAAAGCTGCGCTCGAGAACGCCACATACGAAGCGGCTGTGAAAGAGGGAACAAACGCTTTCAACCGAGGGGATTTCCCGGCGGCGATCGATAGCTTCAAGAAAGCGGTGGATCTCAAACCGGACTATCCGGATCTCCATTGCAAACTCGCGCTGTCCTACCTGGAAAGTGGCAATTGCGACTCTGCCGAGTCTTCATTTAAAGCAGCGCTGAAGTTGAATCCGAACTACATGGAAGCAATATATTATTTAGGAATAGCTCTCTTTTACAAAGCAGATTATCTCGAAAGCAAGCGGAATCTCGAACGCTCCTGCGAGCTCAATCCCGGGTATGCCGATATCCGTTGTTGTTATGGCATCGTTCAGATCACGCTTGGTGAATTCGGCGAAGCACTCTCCTCTTTCGACATGGCAATCGAGATTTCTCCGACTTACGCGAAAGCGCATTACCTTCGAGGACTCACCTTGCATGCCCTTGGCCGAGGCGAGGATGCGAGCAGGGCGTTCAGAAACGCGCTTGATCTCAATCCTACATTAACTGAGGCTAAGTTCGATTTCGGGCTTTTGAGTATGGAGGAGAAGAATTGGTCGAAAGCAGTTCAAAGCTTCGAGCAGTTTGTCAAGAACAGCCCGAGCCACGCAGATGGATTTTGTTGTTTGGGATGTTCGTTGCTCGAATCAGGTGACTTGGAGGCTGCGAGGAAGTGCTTTGAGCAAGCGCTGAAAATCAATCCAGAATATTTGGAAGCGAAAAAGAAGCTTGCACAAGCGTGGTTAGGGTTGGGAGATCTCAAGAGGGCCAAGAAGCTGGTTGGGGAATCGATCGAGGTGCAGAGAGATTATGCGGATCTTCATAAGATATTGGGAGATATATACTTAAGGCTGGGCGACGTTCCTCGAGCCAAGGATGCTTACAAGGAGAGTCTTTCAATAAATCCTGATTTCGCTGATGCGGTGTTCGGTCTCGTGATTGCGCTCCGGAGAGAAGGGAGCACTAACGAGGCAAACCAACTCCTTGAGAAATTCCTTGGGCGATATCCATGCAATCTGGTTGCGAGGACGCTGCGTACTGTGGAAAAGATGGATTTAGAGGATGCTTAATGCAGTTTGGAGGCTGTTATCTCTGTAGGGCACAAATTTTTGAAGGACCCCAGGGAAACGTATCCGATATTTCTTGGAACGAGGTTTCAGGAAGAGGGAAGATTTTGTCCCAGATAAGACCGGCGAACAATTTCCCGAGAATCCTTCAATAGTAATTGTAGACGCAAAAATGACGGTTGTCAACGCCACGGCCTGCAGTGCTGCATGCTATCGATAAGGGGAGGCTGTGAAACATGCCGGAAATGCGTTACGTGACTAAGGAATTGAACGAATCCTTGATGTAAAACTTTAAGCGATGTGCATCACAGTTTATTTTTTAACGGTAAACGGCGTTTGTCTGAGTGCGGTTGATCGCGCAGTGCCAGAATGGGAAGGGATTGGAGAGGCAAGATGGTCAGACTACCTTTCGAATTTTCCCCGTCCGGATGCACGACGTACACACGTAGGCGTTTTGTACTTTGCCATTCAATTCGAAGGTAATTTTCTGCAGGTTGGGCAGCCACCGCCGCTTCGTGACGTTGTGCGCGTGGCTGATTCTGTGGCCAACGATGGGGCCCTTGCCACAAACCTCGCATTTTCGGCTCATTATATGGACCTCCTGTAAAGTATCGAATAAAATAACAGAGCTGACTCGAAAAGGCAAGGACCAGTGCGCGGGCAAACAGAAAAAAGGCAGCGCTCTATATCTGACTACTGCCAATATCTCAAGGGGGTCGGACCCGTCCGCGCCGCGATACTGCGTCGGCTGGGGATCGAGACCGTTGAGAACCTCCTCACGCATTTCCCGCGAAAATATTATGATAGGCGCAACATCTCTAAGATAGCCGACCTCCGGTCCGGCGAGGAAACCACGTTCCTCGGTCAGATTCTTACCGTCTCTCAGCGAGACTTGAGACGCGGGAGAACGATCGTCACCGCCGCAGTCGGTGATGATACGGGAATCATTCAGGTCGTATGGTTCAACCAGCCATACATAGCCAGGCACGTCAAGCCCGGTCGGGAAGCTGTCATGAGCGGAGAGCTCAGCTATTACCGCGGAGCGAGGCAGGTGGTCAATCCGGAATTCGAGCTGCTGGGTGATACACTGGGAGAAGAGCTGCTCAGCACCGGCCGAATCGTGCCGGTCTACCCACTTACGCGCGGGCTCTCCCAGCGGTTTCTCCGCGGTATTATCTCGAGAACCCTCCATGATTACCGGAGGCTGATCTGCGAGAATCTCCCCGAATCCATCGTTTCTTCAGGTAGTTACCCCTCCAGATACGAGGCCCTTCGAACCCTCCATTTTCCCGAAGATCGGGACAGTTACGGCAACGCGCTGAGGCGAATAAAGCTCGAGGAACTCTTTTATCTCCAGCTTATTTTCTCCCTTCAGAGAAGGAGTCGATCGGATAAGCGGAGGAATCCCAGGATCCGGATCGGTTTCGAGCTCGAGAAAAAGTTCCTGAGGGCGCTGCCGTTCGAGCTCACCCGCGCCCAGCGGAGGGTGCTGGATGACATCCACGGCGATCTGAGCGGGGATCGTGGGATGAACCGGTTGCTCCAGGGAGAGGTGGGGTCTGGGAAAACAATCGTGGCCGGCGCCGCCCTCCTTGCCGCCGTCGAGGCGGGTTACCAAGCGGCGATGATGGTGCCAACGGAAGTCCTCGCCGTGCAACATATAGAAACTCTGCGAGCACCTTTCGAGGCGGTCGGCGTGCCCGTTGCTCTGCTCATTGGGGCTCTCAAGTCTTCAGAAAAACGAAAGCTCCATCAATCGATAAAAGCTGGCGATATTCCCGTGGTTATCGGGACACACGCTCTGATACAGGAAATGGTCGGATTCCGGAACCTTGGCGCGGTTGTGATCGATGAGCAGCATCGCTTCGGCGTTCGACAGCGAGCCGCTCTGCTCGGGGGAGAGCGCCCCCCGCATATGCTGGTGATGACGGCAACTCCGATTCCGAGGACGCTGGCCCTGACGGCGTACGCCGACCTGGATCTTTCGGTAATCGATGAGATGCCGCCGGGAAGGCAACGGGTTCGAACGCGCCTTGTTCCACCAGAGAAGCGCGAAGCGATGTATTCCTTCGTCCACGACGAAATCCGGAAAAAAGCGAGGGCTTATTTTCTCTACCCCCTCATCGAAGAGACGGAGAAACAAGACCTGGAAGCGGCCGTATCGGCATACGAGTCGCTGGCGGAGGGTGTATTCGAAGATATTCCCCTTGGGCTGCTTCATGGAAAGAAATCGTTCGAAGAGAAGAGGGCGGCGATGGAGGATTTCGCATCCGGGAATACCCGGCTTCTCGTGACGACCACTGTCGTGGAGGTGGGCGTTCATGTACCTGAGGCCACTATTATGGTCGTGCACCATCCGGAACGGTTCGGGCTATCGCAACTCCATCAGCTAAGGGGCAGGGTGGGCCGGGGAGATGATCCAGGCTATTGTTTTCTCGTTCAGAACGAGGGGATGTCGGCGAGTTCGAATGCGCGTCTCAAAATCTTTACAAGACTCGATGACGGCTTTAAAATCGCAGAGGAGGATCTAAAGCACCGCGGCCCAGGAGAGTTCTTTGGCGTGCGGCAACATGGAGTCCCCGGCTTTAAGGTGGCGAATCCACTCGTTGACAGGGATCTGGTGGAAGCGGCCAGCCAACATGTGAAGAGGCTTCTCGACGCGGATCCGTCGCTGAAAGGACCCGATGGCAATAGGTGCAGGGATTATCTCAAGAAGATCGTCGAAGAGAGAATCGCCTTGTGGACAGTCGGCTGAAATCACCGAAATTTGGCTTGATAGTTGCTATTTCCAGCGAATGTGGCGGGAAAAACCGACCGCGGCGATAAGCTATTGCGAATTATCGGAGTAACTGTGCATTTTTGGGTTCGGGGACCGGATTTGGTCCTCGAAACGAGAAAGGGCGGCTGCGAATGATTATCCAATGCCAGAGCTGTAGCGCGAAGTATCTGCTTCCCGAATCGAAGATGCCCCCGAAGCCCATTAAGGTGCAGTGCCCGAAGTGCAAAGCTATCTTCATGTTGTCTCCCCAAAAACATAAGGTTGCCGCTCCGGCGCCGGCGGGGGCTGCAGCGCCCGGTCAGGATGTACCCGCAGCCAGCAAAGAAGCCCCTGCTCATGTGGAGGTCCCACCCGCCACCCCTGCGCCAAAAGCCAAAAAGTCCAAAAGTCGGACCAAAGAAGAACGAGCGAAACGCCTTGCCAGGGTGCTCGTATCCGACATCCTTTGTTATAATCGGGAAAAAAGGGACCAGGCTCTCATCGATGGCAACCTGATGTCGGTACTCGGTGAGGAGATCAAGAAATCGTGGGAGCTCTATAAGGAAAAAGTGGGGCCCGAAGTCGCAAGCTCGACCAACTTTTTCAAAGAAGCACTGAACGAGATCTTGGCTGATGGCCAGAAGGTTTTTTGATCGCACAATTTCGGCGGGTGCAGGGACTAATAATTCGCGCATCCGTAATCCAGCCGTATACATCGTATCGAGCGATCGCGGTTATATGAATCGCGTCCTTGCCGAATGCGAGGATGTTCCGAAGCAATTCGAGGTCTTCTCGACAATTTCCGATCTCGCCAAGGCACTTTCGAGGATCGGGAAGCTTAGCGTTGCCGTTGTGTTGATCGTTGAGAAGGACGGCGATGCTGTGGATGCTCCAGATCTCCGGATCTGCAAGCTCGACTATCCCCAAATCTTTTTTGTTGTGCTTCTTGAAACTTGCGAACAGCGAAGCCTGTTGAGGCTCCAATCGTTGGGCGTTCAAAACATCCTTCTCCCGCCCTTTTCCGACGTGAATATCACGAGGGAGATCGCCGCGGCCCTCCCAAACGTACCTCAGTTCAAGAAACACCCCGACCTTCTCAAGAGAGGCCAGATGCGGGTCGATTTCCTTTTGCCGGGCGACCTCTCATACGTTCTGGGATTCAACCACTTCATCTCGCTACTATTGAAAGAATTTGCTTTTCCCGTATCGGACAGCCGGATAAACATTCCTCTTGCCTGCGACGAGGCTCTGACGAATGCGATCATCCATGGCAACGGTTCGGATCCTGAGAAAAAGGTCAGCGTGCAAGTTTACATCAGCCATTCACGCTTCAAAATGCGGGTGAGGGACCAGGGAAGCGGCTTCGATACACGGAGTGTGGAGAATCCTACTGAAGGAGAAAATTTGCTACGTTCTTCGGGAAGAGGCGTCTATCTCATGAAGAGCATCATGGATAGCGTTACCTTCAAGGAGGGTGGGACGGTGGTGGAATTGGAAAAACGGAATCCCGGACTCAGACAGAAGAACGGCTAATCGTCCTGCCATTTTTCTTTTGCCAGCTGCTCCAGCATTCCATCGATTTGGCTCCAGATGCGTGCATTCTGGTCCGGCTCGAAAAGTGCTTTTTTGACACGCCCGTATTGATCTTTCTTGACATATCTGATGGACTTTAACGTCTCCATCGGCACGAGAATATCTTTGCAGACCTTTACTTCGAGGGCTTTTCCATCGTTGTTCGTTTCCGGATTGTTATCGGGATGCATCCCAAGTCCCCAGCCATGCGCTACCATGCTGCAAATCAGCGCGCGGAATGTGTTCTGACCTTGGACCGTATCGAGATCCAGCGTGCCATGGATCTTTTCGGTTACCCCTTCGATGACAGGAACGAGTTTCTCCATGACTCTTGGGGAGATCTCTATATTGAGGAGTCTGACGAACATTTCAGTCAGCATTTTCTCAACGATGCTCATGTTTGTGTCACCACCTCAACCATTTACTATCGTGGAACGCGTAGCTATTGGAGACCTTCCGGTAGTTTGTAAATACGCCATTTCGGATGCGATTTGGCACTCAGACTCGTGCCCACTTCGAGCGCTCCAATACGACACCGAACAATGCAAGAAACAGGCCTAAAGCAATGAGAATAGGACCTTTGTCGAAGAATGCATCTGCCACGGCTGCGGCGATGGAGAACCCTAGAAATGCCATTTTTGTAAGCGCTTCCCGAGCAGAGAACACCCTTCCTCTAAACTCCAGGGGGATGTGCTTTTGCAGAAGTGTTTCTGTAAGAATGATAGCAGGTGAAACGGATGCGCCCATGAGAGCACACCAAATGGCAAGCGAAATGGGGGTTTCGGTCTTGGCAAGCCCGATGAGACTGACACCCATCAGCAAAGCTCCAACCGATATCGTCCGGTTATATGCAAGACGTTCCCGAAATACGCTTGCTGCAATCGAACCCCCAAGCAGCCCAACGGTCCCAGCCGCCCCGGCAATACTCAAGAAGATCGTCCGGCCCGGCGGGAATACTTCTTGTAAATGAGCGATGCCAATTACATACAACCATCCGGCCAACGAGAAAATGAATGTCTGCGCGATCAGATTCAAAGCGATGACTCTACTCTCCTTGATCAGCACGGCACCATCTTTTATTGAAAACGCGAACTCTCGTATACCGGACAGCATTTTATTACCCCATCCCATCGGAACCGTTTTCTGCGCAGGTGCCGGTCTCGGAGCAAAGGGAAGCATGAGGAGAGGAAGAAGCAGAAGGACGGAAGCCAAGTAGCTCGCCGCGTCGCAGTAAAAGGTCCACTCCCATGAGCGGTAATCGAACAGCCAGCCTCCCATGATGAATCCAGCTATCGTCGCAACAATTCCGAATCCCCAGAGCGCCGCATTCACTTGAAAGAGCTGTTTCTCGGGAACGATTTCTGGGATGATCGCAGACTTGGCCGGCGAAAAGAGTAGGTTCGCCAAGGAGAGGAGCATTACCGGTCCATAGAAGGCGTAGAGATTACCGACAAGATAAAAAAGTGAGGGGATCAGTGCGACGATGATCCCTCTCAGGAGGTCAACAATGATGAGCACCCACGCCCGGCTCCAGCGGTCGAGAAGTGCACCGAAAAGCGGAGCGAAAAGCAGGATGGGGACATGCATGAAGAGGGATAGTTTGAGAAGCTCAACGCTCGATCCGGGTTCGAGCTTCCCCACCATTCCGACCACGGAGAATTGGTTGAGACGATCCCCGAAAATAGAAATCAGCTGGGCGAGCGCGAATGCATAGAAGCAGAGTCTGAGATGTCTCGCCACGGTCCGAACGTCCCTACACGGTTAGGTTGGCACTTTTGTAAGTTTCTTCGATGGGAATCTCAGCTCGACCTTGCGAAAGCGTGTCACGGTAAAGCTGTTCCAAGCGGGCCGTGATCAGATCCCACCTGAATTGCCCGGCGAATTCGATGCCACGCTTCCGCAGTTTTAGTCTAAGCAAATCATCTTCCAGCAGGTGGATAATTGCATCGGCGAAAGACTGCGGGTCCCGCGGTGGGACGACGAGCGCATTCTGCCCGTGCTCGAGAAGGCTCAGGTATCCAGGAATCGATGTTCCCACTACAGGCACTCCTGATGCCATTGCTTCGAGCAGGACGATGCCAAAGCTTTCCTTTTCTACGGCGGGAGAGCAGAATATATCACAGGATGCATAGTATCTTGGGAGGATATCTCTCGAAACGATCCCTGCGAAATGAAGTTCAACCTTGCGGTCCAGTCTCGGCAACAAGTATCTCCGAAGGCTGTTTTCCCCTACCACGATCAGCCGAACGCGTTTGCTGGTTGCGTTTGCTACGATCGAGATCGCGCTGAAGAGGTATTTGAGACCCTTGCGCCTATCCATCCTGCCAACAAAGAGAACATTGAACGCATCATCCTGGAAACGTTCAAAAGGTTCAATGCGGGGCGCAAAGCGCTGGCAGTCGATTCCATTGGGCAGGACCTCATAGCGCCCAGGGAAATATTTCTGTGCGAGGCAGCGTGCCGCTTCGGACACGGCGATTCGTGTGTGGATTCGCTCGGCGAATTTGGCCAGAGGTCGCCTGAAGAGGCTGTATCCGGGGCTAGTTTCTGCGGCCGCGTGGAAGGTCCCTACGATTGCGGCGTTCGAAGGGGCCGTGTGTATGGCAAACAGCGGAAGAGTGGGAACGAGGGGGCAGTGAGTGTGAACGATGTTTGGATCGAATTCCCTAAGAGCGTCTCGTAATTGTCTGCCGAGACGCATGCCGACGGTCATGTTAACCCAAGCCCCGTGATGGGGGACCAGGACGTTCCTGCCGAAACGTAATACTCCAGGATCCGCATGTGGATCCGAGCCGAAGTTAGCTGTGAAAATCGAAACGGTGTGTCCGCGTTTTCGAAGCTCCAATGCGGTGTGATGCGCATGTTCAGTGACGCCACCCGGTCGAGGATAGTAAGATTGAGTGACGACAGCAATCTTCATCGAAATCTCCCCCAGTTTTGCTCACATCCTGCGAAATATACACCACTGCCCGGGGTCCTCCAAAATGCAATTTTCTACGTTTGCAGCAAGCTTGTGAGTGGTTCCGAATTCTGCATCTGCCGATCGAGGTGGGGGAAGCGTTCCCCTCACGGAGATCTCCAAGTGATTCATCCCTTTGCGCCTGCACACAGCGATAGTGATGGGGACGCCTGCCACGTGAGCGAGATGAGCGGGCCCCCTCGGCAATCGAATGCGCTTGCCTAAGAATGTGAGCTCTGTCCCCCCGGAGAAGAGATTCCCATCCATATGGAGAACAACGAAGCGCCCGTTTTGAAGATCTCTATACAGGTCTCGAAGCGACCGTCCGGGGGAGAGCACATGGATTCCGTACTTGCGCTTCCAGTCCTTTACGCATTCGGACCAGTCGTCGCGAAGCTGTTCGCCAGCAATGGTTGTGATCGGGTACCCGTGGAGCGCGAGAGCAAGACCGGACAGTTCCCAATTTCCCGAATGAATCGTCACGAGTATCAAACCTGTTCTCGTTCTGAGCGCGTCGTCGAGGTGCTCTTTTCCTTGGATAGTTACGCGTTCCATAATCTCACTCGGAGACTCGGATGTAGCTTTCAATATTTCCAGTACGTTCAGCGCATGATTTTGAAATGCTCTCAGCGCCTTGAATCCTCGAGGTATGTGCGCTGCACTTGCGAGATTGCTGAGATAGGATCGTCGCTTCTCTCTCGATACGAGAAAATGAACAAGACCACCTACCCGGGAAACATGGAATAGAAGCCAGTGTGGTGTGTAGGATAAGAGGCGCGCTGTCAGGCTGTACAGGAAAGGACCTCTGGTTTTCTGAAATGCTATTTCGGTCATGGTGCGATTCTGGCGAATCTCTTAGCCGGTGAGTGGCACCGGGAATTCTTATCACAAGAGCCTATGCGTGACCGTTCCATCAACAGCCAGTCGCAGTAAGTGCAGAGTGATACTAAACGCCGTTCCGGTAAATTTGCAAGCGAGACAGCAGATTGCAAGACCGGTCTTGTCCGCGAGCGCCGTTCAATGCGGGAAGAATGCACATAACGTGCTACTAAAAAAAGAGTTACACCTCTCCAGCTCCCAGGAACGCGGCTGGTGGTTGGCACATTCTTTGCGGCTTCTTGTGTTGCCGGGGTAGCCGGATTCGGATGCTTGAGTTTCTCACCCTGGCCATTACATCAGTCAACCCGGCGCGGTTTCGAAGGTCCGGCCGGCGCGTCCGTCGACTGCCCCGGTGAGATCTCCACGTAAGGGAGCTGCGAGATGGTCGTATTCAATTATTCCGGCGAAGAAATCAACGCAAAAGTTGTTTATTACGGACCGGGATTGAGCGGCAAAACCACGAACCTCGAGTATATTTATTCCAAAATGCCTGACCAGGTAAAAGGAAAGATGGTCTCGATGAAAACAAGAACAGACCGGACGCTGTTCTTTGATTTTCTACCGCTCGAACTCGGAGATATCAGCGGATTTCGTACGCGCTTCCTCCTGTACACCGTGCCAGGCCAGGTTTACTACAACGCCACTCGGAAGCTCGTCCTGAAGGGAGCGGACGCAGTGGTGTTTGTTGCCGATTCGTCGCGTGCGAAAATGAATGAGAACATCGAAAGCCTCCGCAACCTTGAAGAGAACCTGAACGAGCATGGCCTAACCTTGGATACGATCCCCTGGGTTATTCAGTACAACAAACGCGATCTCGAAGATGCGATGCCGCTCTCCGAACTGGACCAGCATTTGAATCTCCTTCATGTTCCTGCATATGAAGCGGTGGCCACCAATGGCACGGGAATTTACGAGACGTTCCAAGGGATCGCGCGCCTGCTGTACAACGAACTGAAAAAACGGTTGGAAGAGGAGGCACGTCGGGTCGAAAGAAAGGGAAAAGCACAGGGAGTTCCGCGAGTCGCCGTGGAATCCCAATCGCTGGAAACAATCAAAGACCAAAAAGCAACAGATTCACCTCAACAAAAGGGCGCGCAGCCCGCGCAGGAACCGTCTTCACCAAGTGAAACTGCCGCGACCACTCCAAAACCAGCGTCTGCCTCGAGATCGGGCAAGAGAGGCGCCGTTTCCGATGCTATCGATTTGGCCCTCCGTGAATTGGACGTGCCGGCGAGGACGACGCAAGCCACCGCCGAACCATCTGATTCGCCTCAGGCGGATACATCTCGCAGAGCTCCGGGGAACGAAGCGAAGCAAACTCCTCCCCCACAGATGGATCCCGTGGAGGTCGACGCGAAATCTGTCCCTTCACCACAGAAAGGCACCCCAGCGTCCCCGCCGGTACCTGGCAGTCCCTCCGAACACGAGCAGGGTTCAGGAGAGACGACAACAGAGGAAATCCCAGTGTTTCCGCAACAGGAGCCGGCAGAGCGGCCGAAGTCAATACTAGAAAGGATTACTCAAGCCGTAAGCCGGGTACAGAAATCCGAGAGCGACGAGGATGAAAGCGAGCTCGCTCCGATGGATGACATGGACATGGAAAACCGGTTGGGAAGGGTGGTCGAATTGGATGAAGCCCCCGAGACCGAAGAAGGGGGGGAGACCGAAGCCGCGGAATTCATTACTGACCCGTGCCGGGCGAAAGTCGGCGATGATCAAACCGCACAAGCGCCGACCAGCGATCAACATGACCAGGTTACCATGGACAGCGTACAGGTTCATTCTAAAACGCCTGACGATCTCACGTTCACGGTTCCGGTCGTGATATCTCGATCACAGGTGAGGAGAACCATCCCGTTGAAACTTGTCCTGGAAATCCATGTTACGGATGACGAGAGCAAAACCTAGTAATCCCCGGGATCACATTAGACATTCCACTTGGCCGCGCTTCCAGTAAGGGCGATTGAGCTGCGACGGAGCGACGTTTGCTCCAATCGCTCTGGGCTCAGCCGCCATGGATTGGCGTCGCATATACTTATATCTCGAAACTGCATGCCTGAAGCGGCATATTCGCGATTGGTCCACCTTAAATTCCCTTGACACATTTTCCGAAGCTGTCATAGTTTGCTTTCGTCTCATCACGTTGAGGAGGCTCCGGATTATTGGAAACAAAATCCTTTAGCAAAAAAGAGCAGAAGCACATCAATCGGTTGAAAAAGAGGATTGAGGGGGATCCCAGGGATAGCTTCGCTGCATTCGAACTGGTCCAGATCCTCGCTGCCGCTGGCAGGAAGGAGGAAGCGTTCGAGCGGTGCAGAATTCTCAGCCGGCTGGAGAATCTCCCTCCGACAATTCTCGAAGCGACAGCAAAATTCTATTTCGAAAACAAGCAATTCGAGGACGCCAAACCCCTGTTTGAGCGTTTGGCCGAGGAGTTTCCACGCCGGGCATTGCCCCGCTATTACCTCGGGAGAATTTATGATCAAATGGGTCGGCTGAACGATGCGATAGCCGAGCACCAGAAAGCGATCGAACTCGAACCTTCAAGTGCCGAGTGCTACTACCGTTATGGTGTAACACTGGCTCGAAATGAGCAGGGAGAGGAGGCGGAGCGCTGCTATCATAAAGCAATTTCACTAGACCGGGCGCATGCAAAGGCGTATACAAATCTTGGACTGATACTTGATCTTAAAGGCGACGAAGACGCCGCGCTCCGATTGTTCAGGAAAGCGGTTCAGTACAATCCTCAAAGCGCCGAAGCCCACTTCAATCTCGGCGCGATATACGGCGAAAGCGGTCAGCACAACAGGGCGATCAAAGAATTCCGAGCAGCCATCGCCCTCGATCCAAACAGTCTCGAGGGGCATTTCAACATGGGCCTATCGCTGTATGAGATTGGGGATCTTGATTCCGCCCTCGAGGCTTTCAAGAAGGTAACTAAAATCGATCACTCCCATGAAGAGGCCCAGTACTACTTGGGTATGGTATATTTTCGGAAAGGGGTCTATGGGAAAGCCCTGAAGTGCTTTCAGCAGATACTCCAGAATAATCCCGAGAATCCGACGATCCTGTACCACATCGGCGTCTGTTACAACCGCATGGACCAGCCCAAGAAGGCAATCCCTCCGCTCAAGAAGGTGACCGAAATCGATCCAGAAGACGGAAAGGCGTACTACTATCTCGGAGTTGTTTACGACAAGGCGGGACAAAGCGAGGAAGCGAAGGCAAATTATCGGGTTGCCGATGAGAAGTTCCAGAAAAGCGAAAGGCGAAGTGAAACAGCCTGATCCTTCCCCCTGCGTCCTGTTGGGATGTCGAATCTCCCTTCTTATCCTCCTTCTATTTGTGCCAATCTCCCTGAATGCCGATGCTTTGGACCACGAGTTTCTACCACCTGAACACTGGGCCCGGACACCGACGAGTGGACGGCCGCCGTGAGGGTTTTCCGACAAGTGACGTGACCGTGGGTTTCCAGGTTTTCGCTAGACGGTTGGGGAAGGGGAGTGACTTCAGGAAGTGGGAAAGACCTCCGGATCCGTTTCCTCCGTTTCCGCTGGGTGTTGTGGAACGAGCGATCGGTATTGGCGCTTCAGTTCAGTGGGAGTTGAGCGGAGCCTCCAATTTGGGAGTGGAATTCTCAAGGGTATTCGTGGAAAATCAGGATCATATCGCGGGTCGAGATGACAACAGCTCCGCGTTCCGCTTGGCCGTTTCCTTGGATCTCCAATTCGAATAGAATGGCAAAATGCTCGGATCTTTCGCCGCTACGATAGAGGTTGCCCGTCCGCACAATATGATCGCGGCAGCAGCCTGCGTGGCTTCGGGGTATTTTGTTGTCGGTGGAAGGGTGCCGGCGGATATTACATTGCCACTCGTATTTACCGCACTGGTTGTTGGGCTGGGCAACATAATCAACGATGTCCATGACGCAGACATCGATCGGGTGAACAAGCCGCGTCGACCGATCCCTTCCGGAAGGCTTACTGAAAGCTACGTTCACTCGCTCTATTGGATCGGATCCATCGTTTTGAGCGGCGCAGCGTTCGCCTTCCTTCATTTGACGTTCGCATTCCTTATCGTGATTTGGCAGATGCTTCTCTATCTATATTCATGGAAAGCGAAGCGCCTTCCACTTGTTGGGAACTTGCTCGTGAGCGCCGTGGCCTCGAGTGCGTTTTTATTCGGCGCCGCAGTGGCCGGTACGTTGAAGCCAATCGCTTTTCCCGTTATCTTTGCATTCATGTTTATGATGGGAAGGGAGCTCGTGAAGGAAGCCGAAGACCTGGAAGGAGACAAGCAAGTCGGCGCCTCGACGCTGCCGGTAAGGCTCGGTGTGGAAAGAACCGTGCTGGTTGCTGTCATTTTCCTTCTGTTCTGTGCCATTGTCGCACCGTTGCCTGTGCTCTTGGATCACTATGGGGGATTTTATGCGGCCCTCATGGAGATTTTTTTTGTTCCCGGTCTTCTAGTTGCGTCGTATCTCGTTCTCAACCGCGAAGGTCAGGTCGTTCTGAACCGTGTCAGCTGGATATTAAAGATCGAACTGTTTTTCGGGATCATCGCTGTGGGATTGGGGAAATTATGATGCAGGAGCTCGAGGAATCACGCCTCAAGCCATGAATCATCATGCTTTGAAGAACAATTGCGATGAAGCAAGTAGGAAGGCTCCGTGGGGGCAACGAACCGTGACGCGGAGCTGGCAGGGAGTGCTGTGTGATGGGGGTGATGAACCATTGCGCGGAGCGAGGGAGGATCGCCCGCCGCAGGCGGGAAGCCGAGCGAAGCGGGCGTGTTGTGAGGAATCCCCGCGGGGTCTTCTGAAATAAGGATCCTCCGCTTGGTGCATAGCACATGAAACGAAAAATCATATTTTTAATGATTGCTTTTGCGGCAGCGGGAGCATGCAAGCAAAGAATCGACTCTTCCCACGGCGCTGGATCCGCACGCACCGCTAAAGACGTGCCAGCTCAATCGGATTATGTGGATCCGTTCATAGGCACCGGCGGTCACGGGCACACCTATCCTGGTGCTGCCATGCCATTCGGAATGGTCCAGCTGAGCCCCGACACCAGGCTCACGGGATGGGACGGGTGCTCCGGGTATCATTATTCGGATTCGGTAGTCTACGGTTTCACTCATACCCATTTGAGCGGAACCGGTGTTTCGGATTACGGCGATGTGTTGTTCATGCCGACGATCGGCGACGTTCAACTGAAAAAAGGCGACCCGCAACATCCTGAGACAGGCTACTGCTCCCGTTTCCGTCACGAAGGAGAGAAAGCGTCTCCAGGTTATTACAGTGTTTTTCTAGACGATTACGAGGTGCAAGTAGAGCTGACGGTCACGATGCGGGCAGGCTTCCATAGGTATACTTTTCCCAAAACCAAAAAGGGCAATATCATCGTCGATCTCGAACATAGAGACCCCGTTATCGAATCTTTCATCCGAATCGTCAACCGTTCTGAAATCGAAGGCTTCCGCAGATCGAAAAATTGGGCAAAAGATCAACATGTCTATTTCGCAGCCAAATTCTCCAAGCCATTCCGCGATTGCGGCGTCGCTGTCGGCGATGAGATCAGAAGAGGCCCCGAAGAAGCGAAAGGGAAGAGCCTTAGAGCGTACTTCACCTTTGCGACAGAGGAAGGCGAGAAAATTCTTGTAAAAATCGGCATCTCCGCCGTCGATATCAACGGCGCCAGGAAGAACCTCGAGGCTGAAGTGCCGGGGTGGGATTTCGACCGCATCAGAAACTCGGCGAGTGCTGAATGGAATAAGGCTCTCGGCAAGATCGAGGTCGAAGGAGGATCCTGGAATCAACGCACCATATTCTACACGGCGCTATATCATACACTGCTCAATCCAAACCTTTTCATGGATGTAGATGGGAGGTACAGGGGTACCGATCTTCAAGTGCACCAAACATTTGATTCCGATAATTACACGGTATTTTCACTGTGGGATACGTACCGGGCAACGCATCCACTGTTTACGATCATCGAGCGTGGGCGAACGGTTGATTTCATCAAAACATTCATCCGGCAGTATGAACATGGAGGGCTGCTGCCGGTGTGGGAACTCGCCGGAAACGAGACCTGGTGCATGATCGGGTATCACTCCGTATCGGTCATCGCGGATGCGTACATCAAAGGCATCCGTGACTTCGATGTTGGGAAGGCGTACGAAGCGATGAAGCGCAGCGCCGATCAGGATCATCTCGGACTGAAGCATTACAAAGAAAAGGGCTACATCCCTGCGAACAGAGAGGGTGATTCCGTGTCGAAAACGCTGGAGTACGCATATGACGATTGGTGTGTCGCACAGATGGCACGCGAACTCGGCCGGATGGAGGATTACGGAAGATACATACAGCGCGCTCAGTATTACAAAAACATCTTTGACCCCTCGACCGGATTCATGCGCGCAAAGACCAACGAGACCTGGTACACGCCATTCGATCCTGCTGAAGTGAATTTCAATTACACGGAGGCTAATTCATGGCAATATAGTTTTTACGTTCCTCAGGACGTCCAGGGATTGATCGACCTGATGGGCGGGAAAGAAGCGTTCACCGATAAGCTCGATCAGCTGTTCAGCTCCGGATCTGAAACAACTGGGAGGCACCAGCCGGATATCACCGGGTTGATCGGTCAATATGCGCACGGTAACGAACCCAGTCACCATATGGCCTATCTCTACAACTTTGCGGGCAAACCGTGGAAATCACAGATTCGAGTGCGGGAGATCATGCAAAAGATGTATACCGACCAGCCCGACGGCCTTTGCGGGAATGAAGATTGTGGACAAATGTCCGCCTGGTACGTTTTCAGTGCGCTGGGATTTTACCCCGTAACGCCGGGGCAGGATATCTACGTGATCGGTTCACCCTTATTCGAGAAAGCAACCATTCATCTCGAAAATGGGAAGGAATTCGTAATCAAGGCAAGTGACGCGTCAATGTCGAATGCCTTCATCCAATCGGCGACGCTGAACGGGAGAGCCTATACAAAATCCTACTTGAGGCATGCGGATATCGTGAACGGCGGTGAGCTGGAGTTCCAAATGGGGGCGGATCCGAATTGGCAATGGGGCGCACAGGATGATGACGCGCCGAGCACTTCCATTTCCGACTATGTGATTCTACCCGTTCCCTATGTTGCATCGGGAAATCGGGTGTTTGTGGATTCGACCGAGATCGTGCTGGCTTCGATGACCGAAGGCGCAAATATCTATTACACGCTTGATGGGAGCGAGCCGACTCTTGAATCCGATCCATATGTCGAACCGATTGAGATAAAAGAGTCGGCAGTGTTGCAGGCGTTCGCTGACAGGGCAGACATGCCCCGTAGTTATATGATTGCGGCTGAGTTTCTCAAAATACCGTCTGGCAGAAGCATCGAGCTGAAGTCACCTTACAGCTCGATGTACGCGGCGGGCGGTGATATGGCGCTGATCGACCACATAAAGGGGCCCGATCATTTCTGGAAGGGTGGTGAATGGCAGGGTTTTCAGGGCGTGGATCTCGAGGCCGTCGTGGAACTGGAGCGCAGCCAGAAGATCAACCGCATATCAACAGGATTTTTGCAGGATATGGGAGCCTGGATATTTATGCCCGAATGGGTAGAATATGCGGTCTCGGAAGACGGAGAGCGCTTCGAGGTTATCGGGATAGTGAAGAACGAGATCCCCAGGGACAGGGAAGGGATCCTGGTGAAGGTATTCGGCGTTGATGACGTGAACAAAAACGCCAGGTTCGCAAGGATTCATGCGAAAAACATCGGAGTTTGTCCGGAATGGCACCGCGGCGCGGGCGGAAAGGCCTGGCTTTTCGCGGATGAGATCGTCATCGAATAGCGGGAGTTGAGAATGATTCCATTTGGCTTTTTGGACTGGTTCTGGCTGGGCGCGTTCCTCGTGCTAATGGTCGGTAGCGGCATACGGTTCTATCGGCTGGGGAAACGTTCCGAATCGGATTTCTTTCTCGCGGGAAGGGGTCTACCCTGGTGGCTGCCTGCCTCATCGGTCTATGCGACGCATACGGCGACGGACACTCCGATGTGGGTGTCTGGCGTTGTGTATCGATTCGGATTCTCCGGTTTGTGGTACACGTTCTATGCCGCCTGGTGCGCCATTAGCGCCTTCGTTTCCACGAAGATCTTCAGGAGGTCGTTGGCGTACACGCAAGCCGAATGGCAGTCGTTGAGGTTCGGAGGGCTCTCGGGAGAACTCCTCAGGGGGTGGGTTTCGGGCTGGCAGGTTTTCCTCAACATGTTCATTCTTGGGTGGGTTGGCATCGCGATGGGCAAGGTGTGCCACTATGTTTTTGGTTGGCCTCCCTGGATCGGTCTAATCGTTTTTTCATCCGCGTGCGCGTTTTACGTTCTCGCAGCAGGCTACTGGGGAGTGGTGATGGCCGATTTCCAGCAGGGAATCATCGCGTTCATCATCATTATTATTGTGTCCTTGAAAGGTGTCCATGCGGCTGGCGGCCCGGGTGCAATCATCGACAAATTGAGTGCGATGGGAGAAACGGGCAGGCTCAATCCATTCAGCTTCACGGGATTCTTCGAAGGTGAGTTTCCGGTGGCCTGGTTCATAACGATGCTGGTCATCGGGATCCTGGGAGGCCTGGGAATGGGTACGGCCATCGACTGGTATCCCGAAGCGCAGAGAATTCAATCGGCCCGCACGGTCAAGGACGCGTCCTGGAGCATCTGGGCAGGGTCCGCGCTGGTAATGATGCGAAACGCCGTGTGGGCAGCGGCCATTCTCGCCTTTTTCGTCCTCTATCCGGACTTGGAAAATGTCAAAGACTACGAGATGGCCTGGTTTCGCTTGGGATTCGAGCATCTGCCAGTAGGGATGATCGGATTTTTCTTCGCGGCGATCGTTGCCATTCATATTTCCACCATTTCCACTCACCTGAATTTGGGCGCCGTGTATATAACGAGAGACCTGTATCACCATTATATCAATCCTGGAGCAAGCCAGGCCCAGCTCGTATGGATTGGGAGAGTTGCCACTTTGATTCTGTTGCTGGGATCTTTCGTGTTCGGCTCCATAATGGAAAATATCACCGAGTGGTTGATTTTCGCATTGTGGATAATGGCCGCCGGCGTTTGGCTCCCAGGCATACTCCAGGTTGTGTGGTGGAGGTTCAATGGGTGGGGTTACCTCACAGCATGGATCTTCAATCTGGTTTTTTCATGGCTGGTCGTCTGGGTGCTTCCAGCATTCGAGGTGATACCTCATCTGAGGGATTACCAGCAGTTCTGGATCTTGATGATCCTTGGCGCACTGGTCTTCATACCGGTCACGTTCTTGACGAAACCCGAGAACATGGACAGGCTGGTAAAGTTCTACGCCATGTCCCGTCCCATCGGATGGTGGGGTCCAGTCAAAAGGGAAGCGCAAAGAAGAGGACTCATCTAGGGGGAGCGATATGGATTTACTGAAGAAGAAATGGTTGCCCGAGCATGCGGACACGTGGACCAAAGAGGATACCATCACGATCATTATTTCTCCCATAATTTACATTTTGCTAACAATCGGCTGCGCTCTGAGTGTGCTGCTGATACCTCTTGGATTCCTCCTTTTATTTGTTGGCATAGTTCTCCTGATCGTGATGGTTCGGCTCATCAATCCCAAGCTGTCTGCAATTTCCGAAAACTACGAGAAAAAGCAGAAACAATATCTCGAAGATCTCGAGAAAAAAGTGAAATGGGAGGATTGAGATGGGTAATGAACTCAAGATGGTGATCGGAATGTCGCTGGCATATGTCACCTCGTTTGCGGGTCTGCTGCTCGCTTATTTTTCGTACAAGAAACATCGAAGGAACAATAAGGTGGGTCGCTGACATGGACGCGGTCGTTTTTGGCATTGTGGTACCGGCGGCGGTCTTCGTTTTTTCATTTTACATGGCGCATCTTTTGTACAAGCGCTTTTCAAAGAAGCAGGATGAATGAGGCTGCCTCATGCTTCGCTCAGAATTAGCAAAATCCGCCGCTTCGAGGTCCGCGATCCGCGTATAAGGAACGATCCCGCGATTTCTCCCGTTGACCGTTCTATAAACCAAATATATAATTCTTTGTTTGTACCGGTTCGTTAATGCTGCAGAGGCGGGTCTGGGATCGGTAGAAATGTCGAAGCCGAGCATGTCTATTCGCAGCGGCATGTGATTCTTTTGTGGCTCCAGCCATGGGACGTTGAACGGATTGCGATCTCATAGAGTTCCTGGAAGGCCAGCTGATGGAAAAGCTGTTCGATTTCAAGCAATCTCAAGCTAGATGGAATCAGATATGGGCGGAACGAGGCGTCTTTATGCCCGAGGTTCCTTCTTCGCGCAAGCCGTTCGTGATCGTCCTTCCACCTCCCAACGTCACCGGTGTCCTCACCGTCGGCCATGTACTTGGAGCCACCGTGATGGATCTGCTCATTCGTTGGAACCGGATGAAGGGATTCAACATCCTCTGGCTGCCAGGCACCGACCATGCAGGAATCGCAACACAGAAGGTTGTGGAAGACGAATTGGAGAGCGAGGGAATCAGGCGGCGCGATATGGGCCGGGAGGAGTTCGTCGATCGCTGCTGGGACTGGAAAGACCGCCAACACGATCGCATCGTGGAACAGCTCAACAACCTCGGGTGTGCCCTCGATTGGACGCGCGAGTGCTTCACCTTGGATGAACCGCGATCTCAAGCGGTGCGCCGGGTTTTCGTTCGGCTCTATGATAAAGGCCTTATCTACCGTGGAAACTATATTGTCAACTGGTGTCCTGCCTGCGGAACGGCGATCTCGGATGAGGAAGTGGAATACGAGGAAAAGGACGCCCAGCTTTACTGGATCCGGTATCCAATCGAGGACGGTTCTCACGTAACCGTCGCCACCACCCGACCGGAAACGATGCTCGGAGACACAGCCATTGCGGTCAATCCGGATGACGAACAGAAAAAGCACCTGATCGGCAAAACCGCCGCTTTGCCACTCGTCGGCAGAACGCTGTCCATCGTCGCTGATCCTATCGTCGACAGGGAGTTCGGCTCAGGATTCGTAAAAGTGACGCCGGCGCACGATCCGAACGATTTCGATATCGCCGAGAGACATGGGCTTCCCGCTGTTATTGTGATCAACCGCGAGGGGAGGATGACACCGGCGGCGGGGAAATCGTTCGCCGGGCTGGATCGGTTCGAATGCAGGGAAAAGGTTCTCGAAACTCTGAAGGAGCAGGGCCTCCTCGAAAAGATCGAGCCGTACCGTCATTCCGTGGGGCAGCATGACCGCTGCAAGACCGTTATCGAACCGTTGCTCTCCCGCGAGTGGTTCGCCAAAATGAAGCCGCTCGCCGAGCCCGCCATCAAGGCCGTCGAGCGGGGGGAGATCGAACTCTACCCGCCGCGGTGGAAAAACGTGTACCTCAGCTGGATGCACAACATCAGGGACTGGTGCATATCGAGGCAGTTGTGGTGGGGCCATAGAATACCGGTTTGGTACTGCCCGGACGGGCACCTCACCGTTTCGATGGAGGATCCGCTGGAGTGCTCCACATGCGCATCCAAGGATCTCAAGCAGGATGAGGACGTGCTGGATACATGGTTCTCTTCGTGGCTGTGGACATTTTCGCCGCTGGGATGGCCCGAGAAGACGGACGATCTCGCCATGTTCCATCCGACCAACGTGCTCGTTACCGCTCCGGACATCATCTTTTTCTGGGTGGCCCGGATGATCATGGCGTCGCTCGAGTTCAGGAAAGAAATCCCGTTCAGGCACGTGTTTTTCACGGGGATCGTCCGTGATACGCAGGGGCGAAAGATGAGCAAGTCGCTCGGCAATTCTCCCGAGCCGTTGGACATCATCGACAAGTACGGGTCCGACGCATTTCGTTTCACGCTGTCGATGCTTTCTCCGCCCGGCCGAGATGTCTACTTCGCCGAGGAAAAGCTAGAAATGGGCCGGAATTTCACCAACAAGATCTGGCAAGCATCACGGCTCGTTCTGAATGCGTATGATGCGTATGGAGCAGGTCTGCTGGGAGAAGAACAGAGAGATGGAAAGGTATTCGAAAAACGCTGGGGTCGGGAGTTCGATCGCCCACTTGCATTCGAACCGGATCTTGGGTGGGACGACCGGTGGATATTGAGTGCGCTGGCTGTGTGCGCGAATGATGTGGAGGAGAGACTCACGACTTGGAGGTTGAACGACGCAGCTTCCAGGTTGTATGACTTTTTCTGGCACGACTACTGCGATTGGTACCTGGAACTGACGAAGATTCGCCTGTACGGAGGTGGGGATGCGCGGACGGCACTGAGCGTAATGCTGTACGTTCTCGCAAACTCGCTCAAAATGCTCCATCCCTTCATGCCGTATGTCACCGAGGAGATCTGGGACAAACTTCCCATGACGGCCGGACTCGTTCTCGAGAACCATTACCCCGCCTCGATGGAAGATCTCCGGGACATCCAAGCCGATTCGTCGATGCAGGTTTTCCGCGAGGCGGTTACTGCGGCGAGAAACATACGTGCCCAATACGGGATCGGTCCCTCCGCCCGGATCCGGTTGCTCATAAAAACACCACCAGGAAAGGAAGCGATATTTTCTCCGATGGAACAGGGTATCAAACAGCTCGCCAGGGCTGAATCCGTCGTCATCGGTGCCGGTGTGAAAAAGGAGCGAGGAAGTGCGGCGAGTCCCGTTGGTGAATACGAAGTGATCGTACCGCTTATCGGCGTAGCGGATCTCACAACGGAAACCAAGCGGCTGGAGAAAGAAAAGCAAAAGCTGAAAGCGGATCTAAACAGAACGGAAAGAAAGCTGGCCAACGAAAACTTCATCTCGAAAGCCAAAGAATCGGTTGTCCAAAAGGAGCGCGATAGACAGGCGCTGCTCAGGGTGGAATTGGACAAAATCATCGAATCGCTGAAGATCATCTCCGGCGATAATTAAAGGGAGAGCCACATGGAAAACACCCCGGCTTCAACGGTTGGAGAGCTGCTGCGCAAGACCCGCGAAGCCCGCAAGCTTTCGCTCGAGGATGTCAACCGCCATACACGGATCTCGCTGGATACACTGCGATCTTTGGAGCAGGATGATATCGACGTTTTCGAGAGCGAGGCGTATCTCAAGGGTTTTCTGAAAAACTACGCCCGGTTCCTGAAGCTCGATGAGGATGTCATACTCCTCACCCTCGACAGACAGCGGGGGCGGATGAACCTTGGAAAAGGCACGCTTTGGGACATCGAAGAGACCATGCAGGAGGAAAAGCTGAAATCACCTAGAATCCTGTCTCGCATCGTCGTGCCGATCCTGCTGATCATAATCATTATCCTGTCGGTCCTTTATATCAGAGAGCATAACCGCGCGAAGCAACCGGACCAGGAGAAACCGGTGGCTCTCCTCCAAGTCGAGGTCGATTAACGCTTACCTCTCCTTTGCCTCTTCACCGGGAGCGGCCAATGGACAAATTCAAGCTCGTCTCCACCTACCAGCCGACCGGTGATCAGCCTCAAGCGATAAAAGGGCTTGTCAAAGGCATCCGGGAAAAGCGGCCATCCCAGGTCCTTCTGGGGGTAACCGGCTCCGGCAAGACATTTACGATGGCCAATGTGATCGCCGAGGTGAACCTTCCTACCCTCGTGATTTCGCATAACAAGACGCTCGCCGCCCAGCTCTACGGCGAGTTCAGAGGCTTTTTCCCCGAGAACGCCGTCGAGTATTTCGTGAGCTACTACGACTATTACCAGCCGGAGGCTTATGTGCCGAGCACCAACACCTATATTGAGAAGGATGCATCGATCAACGAAGACATAGACCGGCTTCGGATCCGCGCGACGAGCGCGCTGATGAGCCGAAGCGATGTGGTGGTGGTGGCAAGTGTATCGTGCATTTACGGTCTCGGATCGCCAGAGGCGTTCAAGCAAATGACGTTTCAATTGAAACAGGGCGATGTGATCGATAGGGATGATCTATTGAGGAAGCTGATCGAGATCCAGTACTCGAGAAACGATGCCGCTTTTACCAGGGGGACGTTTCGCGTACGAGGAGATACAGTGGAAATTCGCCCCGCTTATGAAGAAGAGGCGATCCGAATCGAGCTGTTTGGCGACGAAGTGGACCGGATTGCCATTACCGATCCGCTGACCGCCAAGGTGAAGCGCCCCGTCGAACGGCTCACTATTTTCCCTGCGAGGCACTTCGTCACCCCCGAACCGGTGTTGAAGCAAGCCATCGAAGAAATCCGGGAAGAGCTGGCCTCGAGGCTCGAGGAGCTTCGCAGCCGGGAGAAGCTGCTCGAAGCCCAGCGGCTCGAATCCAGAACGCTTTACGACCTCGAAATGCTGGAAGAAATGGGTTACTGCACCGGTATCGAGAATTACGCAAGGCACCTCTCCGGGCGGAAACAAGGCGAAAGACCGGCAACATTGATCGACTTCTTCCCCGATGAGTTCCTGACTATTGTGGATGAATCGCACGTGACGGTTCCGCAGCTGGGTGGAATGTATAACGGTGATCGATCGAGGAAAACAACCCTGGTCGAATACGGCTTCCGGCTTCCCTCGGCGCTGGATAACCGGCCGCTCAGATTCGAAGAATTTCGCGCAATGATACCGCGACTGCTTTTCGTGAGCGCCACACCGGGCGACTACGAGCTCGGTGAAACGGGCGGTGAAGTCGTCGAGCAGATCATCCGCCCAACCGGCCTCGTCGATCCAGAGATCGTCGTAAAGCCGGTCGCCGGACAGATCGACGATCTGGTGGAGGAAATACGGAAACGTGTATCTGAGAAACATCGCGTGCTTGTAACAACGCTCACCAAGCGAATGGCCGAGGAACTCACGGATTATCTCTCATCGCTCGGGATACGGGTTCGGTACCTCCACTCGGACATTGCCGCGCTCGATCGCGTCGAGATTCTCAGAGACCTCAGGATCGGTGAGTTCGATGTTCTGGTCGGAATCAATCTCCTCCGCGAAGGCCTGGATCTGCCGGAAGTGTCACTGGTGGCGGTGTGCGATGCGGACAAAGAAGGATTCCTGCGCAGCGAAAGAAGTCTCATTCAAACGGCGGGGCGCGCAGCGCGCCACGTTTCCGGACAAGTGATTTTTTATGCGGACGAGGTTACCGATTCGATGAAGCGCGCCATCCGGGAGACGAGCAGGAGACGGGCGCTCCAGCTGGATTACAACGATAAGCACGGAATCGTTCCCAGGGGGATCATCAAAACTCTGGATGAAGTTCGTCTCAGCACATCTGTTGCCGACGCCAAATATACTGACCTCGAGGGAGCGGATGTAATTTTTGAAAAGGATGTGCCGACAGAAGAGCTGGCCCGTGCTCTCGAGGAGGAAATGCTCAAGGAGGCGAAAGCGCTCAATTTCGAAAAGGCGGCGAGCCTGAGGGATCGTCTAGACGAAGTCCGTATGCAGCTCGCTATGGAGAAGCAGGGATTCATTAGAAGCCGCCGGAGGGGGCGGCGGGGACGGAAATACGAATAGAGCCGCGTGCAATGGTTATTCGTTACCGGGCGCATTTGGAATGAGGGAAGGGACCGATGTCGAACGGA
The DNA here is from genome assembly GCA_011772205.1 of Candidatus Latescibacterota bacterium. Classification (GTDB taxonomy): domain Bacteria; phylum Krumholzibacteriota; class Krumholzibacteriia; order WVZY01; family WVZY01; genus WVZY01. The sequence continues at coordinate 203,900 of WVZY01000022.1, read as the reverse complement.
TTGGAACGGGATGTCGTTAGGAGAACCGTCTCGGCCGCGCTCGAAGAAGATGCGGCCAAAGAGGACGTCACAGTTTCATTTTTGGAAATTGGAGAGCGGCGGATCACCGCAAAATTGCTGGCACTGACTCCGGGTGTGCTTGCCGGGCTCGATGTGGCAAGGGAGGCGTTCCGCCAAGTGGATCCACACGTCTCGTTCGAAGCAGCCATGAGGGACGGGGGACGGTTGGAAGCAGGGAAACTCGTTGCGAACATTTCGGGAGCGGCTTCCGGAATCCTGTCTGCGGAGAGGGTGGCTCTGAATTTTCTGCAGCGGCTGTCCGGCATCGCGACCCTTACATCGAAATTCGTAGACGCTGTATCGGGCACGGGAGTGAAGATCCTGGACACTCGTAAGACAACCCCGAGGCTCCGAGCGCTGGAAAAGTACGCCGTACGCGTGGGTGGTGGGGAGAACCATCGGTTCGACCTGAAAGAAATGATGTTGGTGAAAGAAAACCACATCCGGGCGATCGGCGGTATCGAAGCGCTCATCGAGCAGCTGGACAGCAAAAAGGCACCCACACGCATCGAAGTGGAAGTGGACTCAATCGAATGCTTGGACAAGATCCTCGGGGCGCCGGTCGACCGCGTCATGCTGGATAATTTTTCACCCGGAGAGGTTCGAAATGCAGTTCGGAAAATTGCATCATATGCCGATAAGAATCCGGGCTTTTCCGTAGAAGTGGAGGTCTCGGGCGGGATCACGCTCGATAATGTAGGCCGCTATGCAGTCCTGGGAATTGACTTTATTTCGATCGGAGCGCTCACCCATTCCGCCGTGGGGCTCAACATGACTATCGAGGTGGACTGATATGAATGAACCTGTTCGACTGCTTCCGCAAGCGGTAAGGGAGCGGCTTTCCACGATATGTTTCGGGCAGCGGATGTACTACCTTCCCGAGGTGGACAGCACCAACCGGCTGGCTTCAGAGCTGGCCAAACAGGGAGAATCCGAGGGAACCGTTGTAATAGCCGATTATCAACGGCGGGGCAGGGGAAGATTGGACCGGAAGTGGGAAAGCCCGCCGATGAAAAACTTGCTCTTTTCCGTAATCCTGCGTCCCACAGGCGCTCCTGCGGATATTCTGGCCCTGACGCTCGCATTTTCCACCGCGATCAGCGATGTTCTCTCAGACATGCTCGGACAGGAAATTCTGGTGAAGTGGCCCAATGATGTGGTGGCAGGTAGCCGGAAGCTCTGCGGGATGCTTGCCGAGAGCGCGAGCCGCTCGGGAAAGTCCATGTTTGTCATTATGGGTGTCGGCATAAACGTCAACGCGGCCAGCGAGGATTTCAATCCTTCGATCCGGGACACGGCAGCATCGTGCTTGACGCTGTCTGGTGAAGCACTCGATCGGGGGGAGGTGCTGGTAAACGTCCTCTCGGCGATGGAGTCCTGTTACTTTCGCTTCCGGGAAGAAGGTTTCGGAGCGTTTGTTGATGTTTACAACGATAAGCTGTCCATTATTGGAAAAACCGTCTCTTTTACCAGAGGGGAAACGGTTGCAAAAGGGAAAGTTCTCGGCGTCCGTCCCGACGGGGCCTTGATGATATCCCCGCCCAAAGGAAAAATGATCCTGCTTTACGGAGAGGAAATATCCGTCGTGTAAGAGGGAGGCGTGGATTCGCGTGGTCATCTGCGTGGATATCGGTAACAGTTTCATCAAGTATGCGTTGCTCGAAGATGGCAGGGTCATGGGGGCGGTGCGCCGTGAGGCGGTAAGCTCCGGACGGCAGGGGCACTCGCCGGCATTCAAGGGGTTGCCTGGGAAACAGGCGGGGATTCGGGGTGCCATTGTTGCCTCCGTCGTCCCCAGGCTCACACCTGTCGTCGAGCGGACCATCCACCGCCTCACGGCGCACCGCCCCATTATCGCCGGTGTACATCTCAAGTTTCCATTCTCACTGGGTGTGCCGCGGCCTCAAAGCGTGGGAATCGATCGCCTCTGCTGCGCGGCCGGTTTCATTGACGGTCGGCGTCGGAACGCCATCCTGATCGACATTGGGTCTGCTATCACAGTGGACTTGGTAGCTAATGGGCGGTACAAGGGGGGGATCATTCTAGCAGGTCCTGATTTGGCATTGTGGGCACTCGCCAGCCATACCGAGCAGTTGCCCGAAATCGCGTTTTCGAAGAGCAGGCGACATTCTAAGCCCAAATTTGATACGACAAAGGGTGCAATGGCCCTCGGAGCAGAGATCGGCGCGACAGGCGGAATCCTGGAAGCCGTGCGATTCCTCGAGCGCAAGGCCGGTCGACGAATCCCAAAGGTTCTCACGGGTGGCGCGGCAGAAGCTGTTTCGAAAACTCTGCCCCGGAGTTGGCATCATGATCCCCATTTAGTGCTCAAGGGATTATTTCGGCTATGGAAACTCAATTCACGACTAGCCTCCTAAAACCCATCTAACAGCAATATCGCCACTTCAAGAGAATTTATTATGGTAGAATACATATGATTTACGCACTATTACCGTGTATATATGGAATTTTTCACGATATAAATTTCACGAAAATGTCATTTTTCTCTTGTCACTCGATGCGGCCAGCTGTATGTTAATGCAAAATTAGCAGTCTCATACTAAGAGTGCTAATTCTTCTATATCAAGTCACCGATAGGTATCCCAAAAGTTTAGATGTTTCTCAGAGGTGTCCGAAAGGAGGGACCTTTATGAAAATCACCCCGCTGGCCGATCGCATTTTAGTTAGGCCGATCGACGAGCCCGAAAAGAAAAAGGGTGGCATTATCATTCCGGATACGGCGAAAGAGAAGCCTCAGGAAGGAGAAGTCCTCGCTGTGGGTAAAGGCCGGATTTCGGAGGCTGGAGAGAGGATTGTCCCCGAGGTCAAGAAGGGGGATAAGGTTCTGTTTGGGAAGTACTCAGGGACGGAAATCAACGTCGACGATGAAAAGTATCTAATCCTGAGGGAAAGCGATATTCTCGCGATCGTATAGTTAACTAATAGGAGGAATAAGAGTATGGCCAAGCAGATCATTTATGATGCGGAAGCGAGGGAGAAGCTCAAAGCGGGTGTCGATAAGCTCGCCAATGCAGTGAAAATCACCCTCGGACCCAAAGGAAGAAACGTCATTCTCGATAAGAAATTCGGTAGCCCCACGATCACCAACGACGGTGTGACCATCGCAAAAGAGATTGAACTGGATGAGCCGTATGAGAATCTGGGTGCTCAGATGGTCAAAGAGGTTGCCACGAAGACTCAGGATGTGGCTGGAGATGGGACGACCACGGCGACCATCCTGGCCCAGTCTCTTATCCATCAGGGAATCAAGCATGTGACGGCCGGCGCCAACCCGATGGAGCTGAAGCGCGGCATCCACAAAGCGGTGGATGTCGTCGTCGAGGAAGTGCGCAAGCGTAGTAAACAAATCAAGAACCGCGATGAGATCAGCAACGTCGCGACGATCAGCGCCAACAACGACCCCGAAATCGGTAACTTGATCGCCGATTCGATGGAAAAGGTGGGTAAGGACGGCGTCATCACCGTCGAGGAAGCGAAAAGCCTCGATACCACTCTCGAAGTGGTCGAGGGGATGCAGTTCGATCGCGGTTATCTATCGCCTTATATGGTTACCGATCCCGAGCGGATGGAATGCGCACTCGAAGATGCGCTGATTCTGATCCATGACAAGAAGATCAGTTCGATGAAGGATCTACTTCCGATCCTCGAAAAGGTCGCTCAGCTTTCGAAGCCTTTTCTCATTGTTGCAGAAGATGTCGAAGGCGAGGCTCTCGCCACACTCGTCGTCAACAAACTGCGGGGAACGCTCCAATGCGCAGCCGTGAAAGCGCCGGGTTTTGGCGACCGCAGGAAGGCAATGCTCGAGGATATCGCGATTCTCACAGGGGGTCGGGTGATCAGCGAGGAGACAGGATTCAAGCTCGAGAACGCCACCGTGGCCGATCTCGGAAAGGCCAAGCGGATTACCATCACCAAGGACGACACGACGATCGTCGAGGGTGCCGGCAAGGCAGCCGACATCAAGGGCAGAATCACCCAGATCCGCCGTCAGATCGAGGATACCACCTCGGAATACGACAAGGAGAAACTCCAGGAACGACTGGCGAAAATGGCCGGTGGTGTGGCCGTTATCAATGTTGGCGCAGCCACCGAGGTCGAGATGAAGGAAAAAAAGGCGCGTGTGGAAGACGCTCTCGCCGCTACGCGGGCGGCTGTTGAAGAAGGCGTTGTTCCCGGCGGTGGGATCACGCTTCTCAGGGCCGTCAAAGCGCTGAGAAAGGTGGAAGACGAAACCGAAGGCGATGAAACCGTTGGTGCAGCCATGGTTCGACGCGCCCTCGAAGAGCCGGTCCGGCAAATTGCTTTGAACGCCGGAGCCGAAGGCTCGCTCGTCGTGCAGCACATACTCGGTGGTCCCATGGATACCGGTTTCAATGCCGCAACGGGGCAATACGAGGATATGCTCAAAGCCGGTATCGTCGATCCAACGAAGGTCGCGCGTTCCGCGCTCCAGAATGCTGCGAGCGTGGCCGCCCTTCTTCTCACCACCGAAGCGGTGGTCACGGAGAAACCTGAAGAAGAGAAGCCGCCGGCTGCACCGGGCGCCGCTGGAATGGGTGGTATGTATTAAACGCCCCTCGATCCGACAGGAAGGAATCCAATTCCTGAACGGGAATAGTGACCGCCGCCGGGGCGCATCCCCGGCGGCGGTGCTTTTGTTATCGCGAAAAAAACCTTGAAATTCTTTCCTGTAAGGGATATTTTTTTCTAGACCCCACTAAATACTCATTTTGCGTCACGGTTACATATATTAGCGGCTGCCAGTAGCTTCGGCTGGTCGCAACCGGCTGGGAGGTTTGTGCTTGGAAAAGTCCTTTCGAGATATGCGCTTATCACTGATAGCAATCTTGATTTCCATGTCTGTGGCTTTCTTTACTGTTAGCGGCTGCGGAGAAGACGGGCCTGCCGATGTGGACGGGCAGATTCTTCCGATCAATGTGTCGATGATCATCCTGTCCCCAAAATCGCCTGCCCCAGGCGATACCGTCCAAGTGACCGCAGTAGTTACCAGTGATACGCTGAATTTCGAGTTCCCGAGATATTCCTGGTCCGCCAGCGGAGGAACGTTCCTGGAATCGGATCAATTATCCGTGCGTTGGGTTGCTCCTCAGACTTCAGATATCTATACGATTTCCGTCACAGTGGAGAACAGCGTATCAACCTCCAGCCGATCGGTGGATGTTTTCGTGAACTCAATCGAGGAGATTGTTTCATATCAAGCTGGAGAGCTGCACACGACCATATCCGGGGATTCGATTTATTTTCTTACTTCTAACCGAACTCCTTCGCATTCGGGCTTTCGTGGATTTCTTATCAACTTGTACCAGAGAGGGGGAGGCGTTACACCGGTGACGACCGATATCGATTTCCGGGGATTGGGTTATGTATTCTCGACGGATCGCACGTTTTCGGCCCACACGGTCGAGACCAGGCCTGGTGGCGCAACGATTGAAAATCCCATTAACATTATCCTCGATGATCTGCAAACCGGGGTGCAGGAGCAGATCACCTTTGACCAAATGACACCCTTTGATATACGTCACACCCAGTATACCGAGATCGTGTTTTCACCCGATAACAATCTCATTGGCTATCAGGTGTTCCGACCCTTCCCAGCTCCGGGCCAGGTGGACACCTTCGACGTGGCTTTTTACAACAGAACTCTCGCAAGCGAAATCAACGCGACGGGGAGCCATGGGAAATTCCGAAAGAATTTCTATCCAACATTTTCTACGGATGGCAACTGGCTCTTATTCGTCTCCAATCGGACGGGGCAGATTCTGTGGGAGCTGTACGGCCTCCCCGTTTCTGGAGGTACGGTTCCGCTGGATTCGGCTTCCACTGTCCGAATCACTAATACCGGCGGTTCAATCTCCGCGAACCTCATTCCGACAAAACCTTTGCAGACGTGGAATCCAAATGCCATTTTTTCGGTTCTCGCCATTGTCGACGCCAACGGACAGCTTCACATTGTGGATCCTGACGGGCCGAGTGATATCACCGTTGCGGTTCCGGACGCGCCGGGAGAGCTGGTATGGGCTCCCAACGGCGAATCGCTGGCCATTGCAGCCACGAGGAGGTTGTACGTCCTCGACTTTAGCCTCGGGCAGGTGGGGAACGTCAACCTGGTGAAAGAAGCCGCTTCCGGCGATAAGATCACGGATATTGCCTGGTCTGAGGATAGTGACTATCTGATCTACCGAGTTACTCGTGCGGTGAGCTGTTGGTTCGAATTCGCTGATATAGCAGGAAACATCGGGTTGGAAGCTCCAGTGATCGTTGCGCCGGCCGTCCCCATAGGCGATATCGAGGATTATTTAGGTATTATGTTCACGAAACCCCAGTGGGGTGCCGGAGGGGAAGTCTTCCTCCTGCATTTCGACAGATCGAGTCCTAGAATGATAAAGCTGGACCTCACCGGCGCGTTACCCTAGCGAGCATTTCAGCTGAAGATTTGCAATCCATAAAGGGTTCCGGGGCTTTCGCCTCCGGAACCTTTTCTTTTCATCCTTTTCTGGCTGTGATACAGTCTGGGAGTAAGCGTCCACATGAGACGCTCGACCATTTAAAAGGAGTATGCATTGACCGACGTCATCCGGCTCAAAGGAATCACAGTATTCGGTTTTTACGGTGTCTCCCCTCAGGAAAGGGAGGTCGGGCAAAAGATTCAGGTCGATCTCGAGCTCCAAGCAGACCTTCAAGCAGCCTGCACCAGTGACTCCCTCAGAGATACGATCAATTACGAGTCCGTCTACAGCAAAGTCATGGAGGTTGTATCTGAGCGGAAACATCGGCTCATAGAGTCTCTCGGTGAGGACATTTGCTATGAGCTGCTGAGAGAATTTCCGATTTCGAAAGTGACGATCAACCTGCGCAAGCTGAACCTTCCTTTCCCCAACAACCTCTCATACGTGGAAGTATGCCTAACCAGAGAAGCGACGATATAGAGGCGCACCTGGGATATCTCAGCGTAGGGTCAAACGTGGGGGACAGGGAAGCTGCAGTGCTCGCAGCGGTGCGTTTCATCGAGAAGAAAGAAGGATTAACGGTTCGACGATGCAGTTCACTGTTTGAAACAGCGCCCGTTGAAGGCGTTCCCGGTGGTTACTTCATCAATTCGGTCCTGGAAGTTCAGTCTTTACTTTGCCCTACAGATTTGCTATTGCGGTTGAAAGCGGTCGAGGAAGAAATGGGGAGAACGAGCGGGCACAACGAGGCCAGGGAGATCGACATCGACATTGTCACGCTGGGTGGGTGGATTGTGCGGACAGAACTGTTGACGCTCCCGCACCCCAGGTATGCTGAACGCGCTTTTGTCCTCGTTCCGCTCCGGGAGATCGCACCTGAATTTCGCTGTCCGAAAACAGGCCGACCTGTGGCCGAAATGATCGAGGACCTGCCTCCCGGGCAGTTTGTTTCCTTGGCCAGTACGAGGTGGGCAGTGCATGGATAATTCATCCGTTATCGAAATATACGCCAAATACAAGCTAAGCATCAGGGAAAACGGCATCTCCGCAATTGCCGTCGAAGGCAATATCGGAGTGGGGAAGACCTCGCTTGCCAGGCTACTAGCAGATCGGCTTCGGGGGAGACTCATCGAAGAAAAGGTGGATGACAACCCATTTCTAGAAAGATTCTATGAGGATATGGGTGCATATGCGTTTCAGACGCAGCTCGTATTTCTGATGAATAGATACAAGCAGCAAATGACCCTCACCCAAAAAGATCTCTTCGACGATTTTACGGCGATCGATTACATCTTTGCGCGCGACCGGATCTTCGCTCATATCAACTTGAGCGACGACGAGCTCATGCTATACAACCGGATCGCTTCAGAGCTAGAAGCAAAGATCATAAAACCCGATCTTGTTATATACCTCCAGGCATCTCCCAATGTGCTATTCGAGAGGATTCAGCGCAGGGGCCGGCGATTCGAACGGAGCATTTCACGCGAATATCTCGATGTTCTGAACGATGCCTTCAACCATTTCTTTTTCAACTACGCCGAAACACCGCTTCTCGTTGTCAATACGGATGCGTTGGACTTTGTGAGCGATGAGAAACAGTTCGCCGACGTCGTTCGGCGCATCACGCAACCGGTTCGGGGGACGGAATATTACGTTCCATCGTGGGAGACATCATGAGTAGGGGGAAAAAGATAACGATTCGAACGCTTCTCGATATGAAAGCAAAAGGCGAGAAGATTGCGATGCTAACCGCATACGATTATCAAATGGCACTCCTCGAAGATCAGGCGGGCATCGAAATAATCCTCATTGGCGACAGTCTTGGCATGGTCGTTCTCGGGTACGAGAATACGCTTCCGGTTACGGTGGAAGAAGTCATCCATCATTTGAAAGCGGTGACGAGAGCAAAGCCGCGAGCTCTCGTGGTTGGAGATCTCCCTTTCATGAGTTACCAGGCGAGCATGGAGGATGCCGTGCGAAATGCCGGCAGGATGGTAAAAGAGGGCGGGGCGGAGGCGGTTAAACTAGAAGGCGGTCGACGGATGGGTCCCGTGATCAAAGCGATTAGGGATGCGGACATTCCGGTTATGGGCCACATCGGGCTTACGCCCCAGTCCGTGCATCAGTTCGGCGGCTACCGCGTCCAGGGAAAAGATCCCAAGGGAGCGGAGCAACTCTGCGACGATGCCAAGTTCCTTGAGGACGTTGGATGCTTCAGCGTGGTGCTCGAAGGGATCCCTTGGAGGCTTGCGGAGAAAATCACTGGTTCGGTTTCCATCCCAACCATCGGGATCGGCGCCGGCATTCACTGCGATGGACAGGTACTTGTGGTGAACGATATGCTCGGAATGCTCGATGAAGCTGCGCCGAGATTCGTCAAACGGTACGCAGAAACGGGGAGGGTGATCGTGGATGCTGTCTCCGAGTATGTTCGGGATATAAAGGAAGGGCGGTTCCCCGATCTCGATCACAGTTATTCGGACGAAAAACGGTAGGCGATCGGTATGGCAAGCATGATGATGGCGGAATGCATTGCTTCAGTTAGGAAAATGCTTGCTGAGAAGAGGTTGGAGGGAAAGACAATCTCGCTCGTACCAACGATGGGTGCCCTCCACGACGGCCACAGATCCTGTATGGAAATCGCTGGTAACGAAGGGGATATTCTGGTCGTCTCGATTTATATAAATCCCAAACAGTTCGGACCCAGCGAAGACCTTTCGAGATATCCACGAATGCTCGAAAAGGATCTTGAATTCTGCGAGCGTATGGGCTGCGATGTGGTTTTCGTCCCAGACGATGAAGAAATGTATCCGGCATCCCAGGACGCCTGGGTGACGGTGGAGCGATTTGCAGAGCCGCTTTGCGGGAGAACCAGACCGGGGCATTTCAGAGGAGTAGCCACCGTTGTGGCCAAACTCTTCAATATTGTGGATCCCGATGTGGCCGTCTTTGGACAGAAGGACGCGCAACAAGCCGTTGTCATCCGCGAAATGGTGCGTCAGCTGAACTTTCGTGTCCGTCTCGTTCTGTCGTCGATTGTGCGCGAGCCGGACGGCCTTGCCGTGAGCTCGCGAAATGCTTACTTGAATCCGGAAGAGCGTAAGCAAGCGGGAGGATTGTATGACAGCCTTCTTGCCGGCCGGGCGCTTCTCGAGGGCGGAGAAAGAGATCCCAAAAGTGTGACGGGCGCCGTTCGCGATCGCATGATCGAGCATGGAATCCGCGATGTGGAATATGCGGAGCTGCTCAGGGCGGATGATCTATCGATCCTCGAGCGTGCGGAGGGCAAAGTGATTCTGGCACTTGCTGCCAGGTTGGATACCACTCGGTTGATAGATAACCTCGTGCTGGAACTGCTGGCGGATGGAAGTGTGAGGGAGACGCTTCTTTTTTGAAAGGTTGTATTTGCACTGGATTTGCTCGAGGTAGAGAATGGTACTATTACCGGAGGATAGATAGTTGGCACTTGCTGCAGTTATACTTGCCGCAGGGCAGGGGACTAGAATGACGTCCGATCTTCCCAAAGTCCTGCATAGCGTCGGCGGAAAGCCAATAGTCTCGCACGTCATCGACACGGTGAAGGAGATCCCTGCCGACCGTATTTGTGTGGTGGTTGGATACAAAGCGGAGATGGTGGAAGATGCATGCAAGGAAACTGGCGTCGAGTTCGTTCTGCAGGAGCAGCAGTTTGGTACGGGTCATGCGGTTCTCCAATGCAAGAAAGCACTCGAAAATTTTGAAGGCACAATGATCGTGCTCAACGGCGATGTGCCTGCGCTCAGGTCGAGTACGATAAGGAGCTTTATCGGCCACCATCAGGCTCTATCCGCCTCCGCTACAGTTCTCACCGCCATGATAAGCGATCCAACCGGTTACGGGAGGATCGTACGTGATGAAGGTCGAGCACTTCTGAAAATCGTCGAGGAAAAGGACGCGTCACCGGAAATACGAAAAATCCGGGAGATCAACTCAGGCCTCTTTTGTTTCGAAAAAAGCGAACTGTTTCGGGCCCTTGGCGAAGTAAATCGTGACAACGTCCAAAACGAGTACTATCTCACGGATGTGATCGCAGTAATGAAAAAGAACGGTCTGCGAGTCGGCGCGTATTGTGTCGAAGACTGTGGAGAAGTGGCCGGTGTCAATACGGATGAGGAACTCGAAAGTATGAGGAAGCACTTCGAAGGAACGAAGCTGTGAAACGCATCTATGCTCCATGGAGGTACGAGTATTTGATAAGTGCCAAAAAGGAAGACGAGTGTCTTTTCTGCGAGCTCGCGAAGGGCGGAGACGTCAGAAGCAAATGGATCCTGCATCGAGGCAAGCTGTGGTACGTGGTCTTGAACATATACCCTTATACAAGTGGTCACATAATGGTCGTCTGCAACCGCCACATCGAGAGCTTCAGCGAGCTCACTCCGGAAGAGAATACCGAATTCATGGGTCTCATGTCGCGCAGCGAGAAAGCGATAAAGAAAGCGTACCGGCCGCATGGGATCAACGTCGGAGCGAACCTGGGCAGGAGCGCCGGCGCCGGGATCGTCGGGCATCTTCATATTCACCTCGTCCCTCGGTGGCACGGCGACACGAATTATATGACGGCGATCGGAGAAACGCGCGTCGTTTCGGAAGATCTTGAGGAATCTTACGAGAAATTAAAGAGCTCCTTTTGATGAAAGTCCCCTTCCGGTACGCGCAGGAAAGGAGGGTGAGGTTGGGAAAACGCAGAAAGAAACGTGAGAGCGGCGTGCTGCAGAAATCTCTGCTGGCCCTGTCCTGCATCGTGTTGGTGCTCTGTGCAGCTTCCATCGCATTTGGATTCTATCTTCGGCACTCCGGGCGGATTCACGAAGACTGGCATCCCATCCGCATCGAAGTACTAAATGGAACCGGCGAAACCGGTCTGGCTCAGGTGGCGGCTGATGCCCTGATGAAAAAAGGAATCGATGTCTTCAGAACTGGTAATGCAGAGCGCTTCACGTACAGTGAGTCCATCCTCATCGCGAGGAGGGAGAATCCCCAGTTCGAGCGCCTGAGCCGCGTATTGGGTTGTGGTTGTACTGTTAGGCAGCTCAAAAAAAACGCAATCGTCGACGCCACACTGATTCTCGGGGCCGATTATAATGAGCTCAAACTGGATCTGAGTGCTCGCGCTCGCTTGATTAAATGATTTTTTTCATCTATTATTATAAAGGAGGTTGTAGTGGCGCCAAGGAGACGGCCCGTTGCGGTGGTCGCATTGATCCTTTTTCTCGGAATCGTTGTAGGCACGGTTCTGGGTGAAGTAATCGGGATCATTCTCCCGGAAGGAAAGATCATCCGCGATGTCTTCGTCAATTCAACCGATTTGTATGTTGGCCCTCTCAACCTGGATCTCGTTGTTTTCAGCTTCACTTTTGGATTCTCGCTCAAGGTCAATCTTATGAGCGCGATCGGGATCGTTTTGGTGTCGCTGTTACTCCGCTGGTATTGGTAGGAAAGGGGCGTTTGGAATGCAATATTTCGCCTTGATCGGTCCCTTAGGCTGGTCGGAACTTCTCATCCTTTTCTTCATTATCCTCATTATTTTTGGACCGAGGAAGCTTCCGGAAGTCGCCGAGGCCTTTGGAAAATCGATCCAGAAATTCAAAAAGGCTTCACGTGAGGCGCGCGAGGAAATTGAAGTCAATCTCGATAGTAACGAAAAGGAAGAGAAAAATCTCAAGAAATAGCTGATTTCACAGGACGTGGCGGCGCGGGAATGCCCGGATCACGAGATCTCATAATAAGCTGCTTCTGTAATCCTCTATGTTGCTGCTCTTCTCCAGATTCTCATACCAGTAAGCTATGTATCTCTGGATTTTTTCCTGATAAAGCCTGTTGCTGATCGTAGGCGCGTTCTTCCGAAAATCATCCTCATCAACGGCCGATCGACTCATTAGCTGGACGACGTAGTAGCTTCCTATCCATTCGATGGGAGGAGAAATTTCCCTTAAATTGAGGGAAAGAGCTGTTTTAGCTATCGCGCTTCTTGGGCCGAATGGTTCCCCGCTATCGTTTACCCGCAAAGAATCGATAGTCTGGCTCTCTCGATTGTGAGCCTCGGCGGCCGCAGCGAATCCGATAATTCCCGATTGCCGGTGCAACCCATCCGCCTTGCGCCAGGCGATTTTCTTTTTGTGTTCGTTAGCCATTGTTTTGGAGATGCCCTCTCTTACTTCGGCAATCGGTTTTGGAGTTGCGGGAATCCTATCCATGAGCTGACAGATATAGTAGTGAGTTTCGTCCCTCAAAACCCTGCTCAGCGATCCTTTTTCGTTGGAGAACGCGAATTCATTGATCGCGGGGACGAAACCGATGTCCTCCAGTGGAAAGTTCTGGTAGATGGGTTTGGGAACAAGCACCTCAAGGTTATTGGCTTTTGCAGCCTCGCGGAGACCGACTGATTGTGCTTTTTCCTGCAAATCATTGGCGAGAACTAGGAGTGAATCAGTCGTGGCGGAACCGGCGCGGAGCTTGATAAAGATCTCATTGGCACTGAATTCAGAGGATCCATCTTCTCCCGTCCGGGCTTCGATGCGCTGCAAGATATAGTAACCGTCCGCCGCCTCAACGGGCTCGCTGATGCCGCCATCATCGAGAGAGGCGAGCGTCTCAATGACTTTCGGATCTCGCTGGCCTTCGCCGATCCAACCGGTGGCCCCGCCTTCTTTTCCGGTTGGTGCTTCGGAGTATGTTTGCGCCAGCGTGGCGAATTCCTCTCCGGACAGAATCTGGCTTCGGATGACGCCGAGCGTATAGAGGATGTCATCCACGTCCGATGGGCTCGGGGTAATGTCGATCTTGACGATCTCGAGAGAAGCCTTCTCGTCATCAGTGTATTCGTCGAGGTGCTCGTTGTAGTAGGTCTGAATTTCCTCCTCCGTGGGCTCGTATCCTTCAACGTCTTCGGTTTCGATGGGAATCTCGACGTACTGGAATGTGATTTTTGTGTATTCTTCTTCGTAAGCTTGTCGGATTTCGTCGTTGCTCACATGAACCTGCACTGCGAGGTACTGGTTGAGCTTTAGCCGAGGAATTCGCTGTCTGGCGAGGTTCTCGAGACTCGTCCAGTCGGCTTCGGGATTATTGAGCGCTCTCTGGTAGGCTTGATAGTCGAAATTGCCTTCTTCATCCATGAAATACTGCTGAATCTCCGGTGGAGGCGTAGTTCTCAGAAAGTTGAGAATCTCCTCATCCGTGACGGTGATTCCTAGCTTCTCGATCTGCTGATCAGTGAGGATTGCGATGACGATGTTATCCCAGGTCTGCTTCTGGATGAGATCGAGCTGAGAATAGCTCAGCTGTCCGTCGGGGGAAAGAGCCCGGTACTCACTTGCCAGCTGCTCGTACACGGCCTGGTAATGGGCCCGGGTGATTGCAACGCCGTTGACTCTTCCGAGAATGCTGGGATCTTGACCGGAAGAACCTGTGCGGAGATCCATACCCCACACGGCGAAGATCGTCAACACGAAGGAAACCACGACGATCCATAGAATAATTTTCGTGTTCTGTCGCATTTGCCGCATCATGGCGAGATCATCTCCTTTTCAAATCCGCTGGCATGATCAATTAACGCTTTAATTTAACACTTCTTCTGGTTATGTGCAACCATCTGCTGAAAGCTTCTAGGAAGGGTGGCCGATAGACGTTTCCGCCGTTGACATGGTTTGACACCCGGTGTTACCTTTTCCGATTCCGGGAGTTGCGCATGCGTGTTCCGTTCAAACATTCAATATGTGTGGCGCCAAGCTGCGGCGGTACAGTCCATCGCGATTGGAGCGGCCGTTCAGCCGCCTCCAATCCCCCGTTTATGTTGCTGTTTCTTGTCTTAGTCCCTGTTCTGCTCTCTGGACTAACAGGCCTGGTGTGGGCCCAAGCCAATTCCAAGAGACTTTGGCCGGTCGCTATGAGCCCTAATCTCAGCTCTTCATTCGGAGAATACCGCGAGGGTCACCTTCACGCCGGCATTGACATAAGAACATTCGGGAAGGAGGGAGTGCCGTGCCGGGCTGTCGATGATGGTTACATTTCCAGGGTGAGAACCTCCCCGCACGCTTATGGCAAGGCGCTTTACATCGGGCTCCAGAGCGGCGAAACGGCGGTTTACGCTCATCTTAGCGAGTTCTCACCCTCTATCGAGTCTTTTGCTTATCATCAGCAGCGGCGTTTGGGCTCCTATGAGATCGATATAATGGTGGAGCCTCCAGAGCGGTTTCCGGTCAAGCGTGGCGAGATTATCGGATACACGGGGAGCACCGGAGCTGGCGCCCCGCACCTCCACTTCGAAATCCGCGATTCCGGGGAACATCCGATGAATCCACTTTCCCAGGGGTGGGTGCTGGAGGACTCCATTTATCCGCGGATAAACCGTATTGTTTGGATCCCTCTGGGGAAAGACTCCCAGATCGACGGGTGGGCCTTCCCGAGAGAGATCGGCTGTCAGCGGCTCGGAAGGGACAAGTTCGTATCGCAGGATACCGTTACTATTCAAGGCCGGCTCGGTCTTGCAGCCAGAATCGTCGATAGAACCGATGCATCTTCGGGTCGGCTGCTCCCATACCGGATCGAGCTGTACGTTGATGGAGAATTGGTGTCCCGCATCGTGATGGAGCGTTTCAGCTTCCCTCAGTCGAGAGAAGTGGATCTGGTGTTCGAAATGGAGCGCGCGCTCTCGCTGGGCGAGTACTACCTGACGTTGTTCGAGCGTCCGGGGGAAAGCGTCTGGAATCGCGACTTCCATGGTGGTGGCGCCATCGATGCGGAGGATCTCCATCGGGGGGCGGAAGGCTCCAGGCTTCACGAAGCGACCATCCAGGTCACGGATCACAACGGCCAAACAAGCATACTATCGGCGCCTTTTTATTCAGGTGCCGGCCGGATTCGGCAGCCAAAGGTGGCCAGAGCGAGTAAGGGGAATAGAATCGGGGAGCTGCCCGGTGTCTTCATCCTCGACGATCTTCTCAGCGTCCGAGAAGGCGCTTTGAGCAGCGATGCGTTGTCACAGCTCCAAACGGCGGTGGGAGTTCGGGAGCCGCACACCAAGCCGTCGTCTCGCGGGGCGGACGGCGCACAGGTCGTATTGACCTGTGAGGATCTCAACACCTCAGTCGTTGCCCTGCCTTTTGCACCCGTTTTCGGCACGCGCACCTTGCACATCGTTCCCTTGAGCGATACACGGGTGAGAGTGTTGAACTTCCCGGATCTCGGCGTGACACTGGGTGTGCCCATACGCCCTCTTTATGGGGATGGGTTCATTTATCTCACGCGATGGGAAGTCTCGGATGTATCGCCGGCATCAGCCGAAGAACTGGAGAGCAGATCGCAAATCTTGCGCTTGGGGCCGCTGTCGCTTGCCATTCGAACCTTCATTGGGATCAGCTTCGGCTTGAGCGAACCTGCGGACGGGAGCGAAGCCGTCTATCGCTGGGATGGTACAAAGGGAGAGTGGACTTTCATGCCGTCACTGGCCATAGGTGATTCGATGAGCGTCCATGCTCGCCAGCCAGGCCTATACGCGGTCTTCTCGGACCGGACACCTCCACGTATCATGCCCCCCACCATCCGGAAACACCAGATGTACGGAGATGGGAAGATCTTCCCGGAAATCGTCATCGAACTCTTCGACGATGGCTCAAGCCTCAATCCCTATGAAACAGCAGTCCTCTTGGATGGCGAAAAGCAGATAGCTCAATGGGATAGCTTCTCCAAAAAGATGTTGGTACTTTTGCGGGAGAAAAATATAATAGGCTATCGCGAGCTCAGAATTGACGCGGTTGACCGCGCCGGTAACGAGTCGCATCTCCGGACGAAGCTGAGAATCACCGAGGATCATTTCTCCAAGCATCCGAAGAGGAGCGGCAGCCATGCCGAGTAGGTTCGTTCACCTCCACACTCATTCCGAGTACAGTCTCCTCGACGGCTCCATAAAAATAAAAAATCTAGTGAACAGGGCGAAGAAGCTCGACATGCATGCCCTCGCCCTCACCGATCATGGGAATATGTTTGGCGCCGTCAAGTTCTACCGGACGGCGAGGGCCGCCAGCATAAAGCCAATCATCGGAATGGAGACGTACATCACGAGAGGAAGCCGTTTCGACAGGGGAAGGAAAAAAGGAGAGCAAACCCTAATCGATCATCTCATTCTCCTCGCCCGGAACAATCACGGTTACCGAAATCTCATCCGACTTGCGTCAGCCGCTTATATCGAGGGCTTCTATTACAAACCGCGGATCGATTTCGAGGCTCTTGAAGCCCATTCTGATGGATTGATCGCACTCTCATCGTGCATGAGGGGAGTCGTGGCTCAAGCCGCATTGGCATCCGGGTTGGGTGACGCCCAAGCGAAAGCGGAGCGCCTCCGGTCGATGTTTGGAGACGAGAATTTTTATCTCGAAATTCAGGATCACGGGATTCGCGAGCAGAAGCTGTTGAGGGAGGCCTTGTGGGAGATTTCACTCAAAACGGGAATCCCTCTGGTTGTCACGAACGATGTCCATTACTTGAACCGCGAAGATGCCGAAGCCCACGAAGTACTGCTATGCCTGCAGACGGGAAGCGATTTGGAAGATCCGAGGCGGTTTCGATTCCAATCGAAGGACCTTTATTTCAAAAGCGAATCCGAAATGGTCGAGCTGTTTTCCGACATGCCCGAAGCGGTCGAAAACTCTGTTGCCATCGCAGAAAGATGTCATGTTGAATTGGACAAAAAGCGGCTGCACCTCCCAGAATTCCCCCTTCCCGAGGGATACGATTCCAGTGCGGATTATCTCAAGCACCTTGCGTATGAAGGGGCTAAAAAGCTGTTCGACGTGATCTCGGACGAAATCAAAGAACGGTTGGAATACGAACTCGCCGTCATCGAAAAAATGGATTTCCCCGGCTATTTTCTAATTGTCGGTGACATTGTGAACCATGCGAAGAAGATGGGGATACCAGTGGGGCCGGGGAGGGGAAGCGCGGCTGGAAGTCTCGTGACATACGCCTTGGGTATCACCGATTTGAATCCACTGGAGCACGGTCTTCTTTTCGAGCGGATGCTCAATCCCGAGCGGGTGAGCATGCCGGATATCGATATCGACTTCTGTTTCGAGCGCCGGGATGAAGTCATCAAGTACGTGATCGATCGATACAGCGAGGAGAATGTGTGTCAGATCATCACATTTGGAACGATGGCAGCACGCGGCGTGGTCCGGGACGTCGGCCGTGTGCTGAAGATTCCGTATAGCGAAGTGGACCGCATCGCAAAGCTCATTCCCGGTCAACCCGGGACCACATTGAGGGAAGCGATCGACAGCGTTCCCGATCTCAAACGGCTCATCGAGGGTAACGAAACATACAAGCGGCTTATCGATTTTTCACTCGTGCTCGAAGGGCTCACCAGGCACGCATCGACGCATGCCGCGGGGATGGTCATTACGCCGACGCCTCTTGTCAACCACATCCCTCTTTACCGCTCGAACAGAGGAGAAGTCACCACACAGTATGACATGAAAAGCATCGAAGCTGTGGGACTGCTCAAGATCGACCTCCTCGGGCTGCGCACGCTCACAGTGATCGATAAGACAATAAGAATGGTCGATTTGAATCATGGAAAGCGCATCCTGGTCGAGGAGATACCTATTGACGATGAAAGAACATTCAAACTCCTCCGAGAGGCACGAACAGTGGGGGTGTTCCAGCTGGAAAGCTCTGGTATGAGGGAGCTCTTGAAGAACCTTCAACCCGGGTCGTTTCAAGATGTGGTCGCCGTGAACGCACTTTATCGGCCGGGGCCTCTTGGCAGCGACATGCTGAGCTACTTCTGCGACTGCAAGCATGGAAGAACGAAGATCTCCTATGCCCACCCGATGCTCAAGCCTATCCTTGAAGAGACTTACGGCGTGATCCTGTATCAAGAACAGGTCATGGAAATAGCCAGCCGGTTGGCTGGCTTTACGATGGGGGAAGCGGATCTTCTGAGAAAGGCAATGGGAAAGAAAGACCAGAAGGTTATGGGAAAGCAGCGGAAGAAGTTTGTCAAAGGAGCAGCGGAGAAGGGCATTCCGAAGCTCACCGCGGAAAAAATATTCGGCCAAATGGAGAAGTTCGCCCTGTATGGATTCAATAAATCTCACAGCGCGGCATATGCATTGATCTCGCTGAGAACTGCTTATTTGAAGGCCAACTACACAGCGGAATTCATGGCAGCGAACCTCACGAGTGAAATGGATAACAGTGACCGGATCCTCATTCTTCTCGATGACAGCCGGAGCCACGGAATCGAAATCGTCCCTCCCGACATCAACGTGTGCGCTGCGGAGTTTCGAGCGAGAGAGGGCAAGATCTATTTCGGTCTGGCGGCGGTCAAAAATGTCGGGGCGGGCGCCATGGCCCACGTTGCGAAGGAACGAGAGGAGAACGGTCCATATGTGTCGCTGTTCGACCTCTGCTCGAGAGTGGGTTCGAGAATCGTCAACAGGCGTGTGTTCGAGAGCCTTATCCAGTCTGGAGCTCTGGACGCGCTCCCAGGGCACAGGGCTGAGAAGTTACACAACCTCGACAAGGTGATGGAGCACGCAATCAGACGGTCGAAGGACAAGGAAAGGGGCCAGATACCCCTCGATTTCAAGACTGCGATTTCTCCGTATGAGAAATCGCTCGAACCCTGCGCTGAATGGTCGACGCAGGAAAAGCTCCGTAACGAGCGGGAAGCCCTCGGATTCTTTCTTTCCGGCCACCCGCTCGATAAGTTCCGAGCGCTTCTTGGCATGATCGCCACTATGTCCACAACGACGCTGAAAGGCAGCTCGAACGGGAAACATGCGGTGATCGGGGGATTGGTGTCCCAGGTGAAGACCACTTTCGACAAAAAGCAAAATCCAATGGCGTTCGTCACGATCGAAGATGCCGAGGGGCAGGCGGAGGCCGTCGTTTTTTCCGATGTTCTAGAAAAGTCAAGGGGAGCAATTCATGAGGACAGAGTGCTCATCCTCCAAGGCAAGGTGTCCCGAAGAAATGGAGGGGAGGGAAAACTACTCGTGAACTCCGTGCTCCCGGTGGATGACGAACACGTACCAGCGTCAAAGGAGATCCATATTTCGATCGACATGGACAACACGGGTCACGAGGTGCTGGAGAATTTGAAACGCCTCCTCTCCGGGCACCAGGGTGAAGTAAAGCTGTTTTTCGATATGAGGCAAAAGGGAAAGAGAGCCTGTGTGATTCGCTCGCGTTCGCTGTGCGTCAAACTGGACCATGAATTGATTTCGAGGCTCACCGCTTCGGTGGGTGCGGACAATGTCAAACTTATCCCGGGAAGTTCGAGGGTGTAATCATGTGCTTTCGCCAGATTTTTTCGATTACCTGCTGTGCTGTCGTCATGGTGTTCCCCAATCTATCACGGGCGCAACTCTCCGAGCCTCTCTACGTGATCGACCATCCCACGGCAGGACTTCTTCAGAACGGCGGATATCATTTTCAAGGGCGTCTGGGGCCGGAAAGTAGCATTCTGCTCGGCCTCAGAGTCGGCTTCCGCAATTTCCTTCAGGTCGGGGCATCGTTCGGGATGCAGCGCGTTTTCGAAAGGGGGAGCGTGGATGTGAACGATCGCGTGGGCTTTCGGGTTCGCGTGAGACTTTTCGAAGAAACAGAATCACCGGCCCTGGCGGTTGGATTCGATTCTCAAGGGCAGGGATTTTACCATGGAGATTTGGAACGATATGACCGCAAGTCCCCTGGCTTCTATGGAGTACTGAGCAAGAATTATGCGCTCGGGGCCGGATTCTTTTCTATTCACGGTGGAGTGAATTACAGTCTGGAACGCGAAGATGATGACGACCCGAACCTCTTTGCGGCCGCCGAATGGGAATTGGTCGAGAGTTTTGCGATTCTGCTTGATGCGGATGCGGCGCTGAACGACAATAATGAAGGCAGCGGTTTTGGGGAAGGAGGAATTTACCTGGATGCTGCTCTCCGGGTGACCTACGGTGAAAGCCTTTCTATGATGCTGATTTTCAGAGATCTCACAGGCAATTTCGAGGGATCGGATCGAGTAGGGCGCGAATTCGAAATCGGCTTTGTCGATACGTTTTAGGGAGATCGTGTTGGACGATAGAAATCGCACTGGAAATCCTGGAACGCCTTCGAGGCAGTACCTGGATTTCGAGAAACCAATATTCGACCTCGAGGCCAAGATTGCCGAGCTCAAGCAGGTCGCTTCGGTGCAGAATATCTCCGTCGATGAAGAAGTGCAAAGGCTCAATGAGAAAGCTAAAAAGCTGAGACACGAGATCTATTCCAAGCTGACAGCATGGCAGCAAGTTCAGCTGGCGCGCCACCCGATGCGACCGTACACTCTCGATTATATAAAGGAAATGTCGAGCGAGTTCGTCGAGCTACACGGCGATCGCGCTTTCGCGGATGATCCCGCTGTGGTGGGTGGTTTTCTCATGGTGGATGATAAAAGGGTGATGGTGATCGGGCATCAGAAAGGAAGAAATACCAAGGAGAATTTGTATCGGAATTTCGGGATGCCGCATCCGGAGGGTTATCGCAAAGCGCTGAGATTGATGAAGCTCGCTGAAAAATTTCGGATTCCTGTGGTCACCTTGATTGACACGCCCGGAGCGTATCCGGGAATCGGTGCCGAAGAACGAGGCCAGTTCGAGGCAATCGCCAGAAACCTGAGAGAAATGTCACGCTTAATGGTTCCGATTCTCTCAATTGTGATCGGCGAGGGAGGAAGCGGCGGCGCCCTGGCCTTGGGCGTTGGCGATCGTATATTGATGCTTGAGCACGCGATCTATTCGGTTATTTCACCAGAGGGCTGCGCGGCGATTCTGTGGAAAGATCAGGAAAAAGTAAAGGATGCTGCGGAAGCACTCAAGCTGACTTCGAAGCATCTGCAAGATCTGGGTATCATCGACAGGGTGATCAGCGAGCCCGGTGGGGGCGCCCACAGGGATCCAAAAGCCATGGCGGCAGAGCTCAGGCGCATCATATACGAGGAGCTGAATTATCTCGCGCATCTCGATCCAGAAACCCTCATCGAGAGGAGACGAAAGAAGTACCAGGCAATCGGGTTCTATAAGGAAGATTCACCTTGACACTTGGACGACCCTTTGCGTATGATTTTCTTATACAGCAAGAGCTTCCAGTGTTTCGTTCAGATGCTCCCTACCTCAAAGCCCCTCTAAGCCCGGGAGAATGAATGATCAAACCTGAGCTATTGGAGATTCTCGCTTGCCCGAAGTGCAAAGACAAAGTTGTTTTGGACGACGAGGGTAAGTATCTCATCTGCGAGAAGTGTAAGCTCAAATACCCCATCAATGAGCAGGGAATTCCTATTATGCTTATTGACAGGTCTGAGAAATTGGATTCTTGACATTTTCCTTCGGTCTTTGTCAAAAAAGAAATTTTTCGGCGGCATGGAGAATCTTCGAGCTTGCGCCTCGCATCCAAAAGCACAGGTGCGGGTCATTGTGGCAAGTTACTCGGCAAATCGATTCTGGATCCCCCCACCGAATACCGGAATAGCATCTATCCAGGAAATGTGAAGCTGACGATCATGGCCCGGTACGGCGAGAACAGCAGGAAGCGATACAATTGATTTCAGTGCGCCTCATTATTGCAACGCTAATCGTTTTTTCATTTGGCCTGCAAACATCCGGCCTTGCGAGGGATGAGATCCGAATTATCTCTGAAGAAGCCGGCCGGCTGGTGGTCGATGTGCGATTCGATGACGCTGCGCTGAGCGCCCAGCTGAAAGATCCATCTTTGAGCGTGCCCGGGACGCTGCCTTTCCACTCAGCACGTTTTTATGTTGCCGTACGAGACACGAAAAACCTCTCGATGAAGATCGTCGATGGAGCGTATACAGACAGCAAAGGCGGACTTCCCGAGCTGGATCAGACCTTGATCGAGCAGTACGGTACTCCTGGAAGGCAAGGGGGGTTCTTGCCTTCATTTCCCTGCATCGCTTCAGAGCCTTTCCACTTCCGAAAAAGCCTCGTCATAGCGGTGAATTGCTTTGCCGAACAAGGTGATTATACCTCTGACACGAAGCGGCGCTGGTCGAGCTATAGGGTTGAAGTTCGCTTTACATCGCCCCCAAAACCAGCAAGCGGCCAGAAGCCGGATCCATTGTTGAAGAGTTTAGTCCTCAACAAGAACTCGCTTCCTGCAGTCGATCCCGGAGCTGGGGTCAGGCCAAGGGAAACCCACCTTGGAGCAGCCTCTCCGGGTTTCTCGATGTCAGCGAATTGGGTAAAGATCACCGTCGATAAACGCGATATCTATGCGATTACGGGCAATGATCTGGCACAGCAAGGGGTGAATATTTCTTCGATCGATCCAGAAAGCTTTCGGCTGCTCACCGCGGGAGGAGTCGAGCAACCCCTGTCGCTGACCGATAGTTCGGGGACTTGGCTTGCCGACAACTGGATGCAGGAATGTGCAATTCTCGTTCGCGGCGGTGAGGATGGAGATTTCGGTCCAAGTGACACACTTGTTTTCTATGGTTTGGGAAGCCTCGGCTGGCTGAACCTCTACAAACCTGGGGCGCCGCGGGATACCTACACGGATCACCCTTACTCGAAGGAAAATGTTTACTTTCTCACTTGGGGCGGGTCCTTCTCCGGAGCGCCGCTTCGAATGGATACCGTACCGGCACCGCCGCTTGCTGCGCCCGAGTATACCTCCTATGAGAAACGCGAACATTACGAGAGGGACTTGTTCGAGGATTTCGATTATGGGGGCGATGGGTGGTTTTGGCTCGATATACCCCGGAAAACCGGACCGGAAGCTATTGTGCTGCATAACTTTCTTGTTGAAGATCTTATAGCGTCGGTCCCTCAGCAGTTCCGGACCATTGCAATAGCGCCGTACTGCGGTTCTAAATACTGCACCTCGAAAAATCTCAACGCAAACCACCACGCCGTTTACTTGCTGAATAGCGCAATAGTCACAGAGAAAACGTGGGATGTTGCAGCGCACGAGGATCATTACGATTCCGGGATTCCCATATCTGTATCAGGCGCTTTTTTGCAGGAAGGTTTGAACACGTTCAGCTTTTCGATCCCGCGGGATCTGAATCCAGAGGATTTCATGTTGTTCGACTATTTCGAGCTTCTTTATCACCGCGCGCTGAAGGCGAAGAGTGATGTGCTCGCTTTCTCCAGTCCAGATACGACTGGTACGATCAATATGAAACTCCGGGACTTTTCGACGAGCGGATCGATATTCGTTTTCGATGTGACCGATCCGTATCATCCTGAGGTTTTAGACGGATTCGAGGTGAACAGTGTTCAAAGCAAAAGGGAAATCAGATTTTCGTCCTCGCTTTCGAGTGAGAGGAAATACTATTGGGCATCGCCCGACAGCCGTTTTCGGAGGCTCCCGAGATCGGGAATTGAGCGATACTTCCCGACGGATTTGAGGAACGCTACCACCTCCCCACACATGCTCATTGTTTGCCACGAGCAGTTCAGGGAAGCAGCGAACGTTTTCAAAGCCTATCGAGAAACCAATCTTCCTTACTTTTCAAATCCACGATTGGACATTGTAACGATCCAGGAAGTCTTCGACAATTTTTCGGGTGCTCTTCCAGATCCAATGGCCATCCGCAATTATTGCAGGTTTCTATACGACTTTACGGATGGGAGCGGTTCGCCGTTGTTGACTTACCTGCTTCTTTTCGGCGACGCGAATACAGATTATAAGAACATCATCTCCCAGCAACCTGATTACGTGCCTACAAACATCAACCTCAAGAGAAAGATTGCCTCTGGTGTAGGAGCATATGCGACGGATGAATGGTTTGCTCTAATGGATTCCACCGATAAGATCCCCGGATTCGCGTTGCCGGATATCGCAGTCGGAAGGCTTCCATCTGGATCTCTGGGCGAGGCATTTTTTCTCGTGGAAAAAACAATCCAGTACGAAACGGCTGACGAATTCCACCCCTGGCGTGGAAAAATCATTCTGGCGGCGGACGATGAGGTTTATTCAGGAGGTAAGAATCAAATCGACTTTGTCCTGCAATCCGAATTCATTGCAACGGCTGTTCTACCGAAATATATCGACTTCCACAAGCTTTACCTGACCGAATTCCCATGGTTGGGGACGATCAAGCCAGCGAGCAGGATCTATTTCTTGAAAAAATGGAATGAGGGTGCACTCATTATCAACTATATCGGTCATGGCAGTTCGCAGGCAATGGCCGACGAGCAGCTGTTCCTTGGCTCGGACGTCGCAAAGCTTGAAAACGGACACAAGCTTCCGCTTTTCATGGCAATGAGCTGTACGATTGGTGATTTCGACAATCCTCTGTCGAAGAGCCTGTCCGAGAAGCTGCTTTTAAAAGAAGGCGGCGGTGCCATAGGGTGTATCACGGCTTCCCAGGAGTCGTTCATAGGGGCAAATGCCAATCTCAATTATAAAGTATTTAAAAAGATATTTTCGGACACTCCGGGACCGCCCGAGCCGCTGGGCGTAGGGCTCATTCTGGCAAAGATCGAAGCTGCGCTCTCTCCCGCTCCCAACGCATTCCAGGTCGAGAACAACCAGAAATACAACCTCCTCGGGGATCCATCTCTCCAGCTGCTCATCCCGCGAAACGAGCTCAGATTCGACAACAACGATGCGGACACTCTGATTGCAGGAGTAAGGAAAATGATTGGAGGGAGCGTTTACAAGGGTGGCACCGTGGACACGACCTTTTCAGGGATTGCGCACCTTCTCGTGAGAGAGCCGGACGATCTCGATCCTTACATCACCGTGTTGGGATCACCGCTGTACTACAGATATCACAGAGGCGTCCTCTACAGGGGAACGAGCGAGGTGGAAAGAGGGCGGTTTTCGTTCAGCTTCCGCGTGCCCAGGTTCCCCAGTATAGGCCCGTACATTTACCTTACCGCGTACGCCGAAGATGGCCGGCGTGATGGGATCGTTACGAAGAATACGGTGGATTTCGCCTTGGTCGGCCCGTCGGCGTCCGATCCGGTCGAGCCGGATGACGGTCCGCCGAGGGTGAGTATGGGGTTCCCAGGGGGGCTGGAGGTCGTAAAACCCGGGGCGATACTCCAGGCGGAGGCGAGGGACGCGGACGGGATAAACATTCTCAGCACGATCAACGAAGGCAAGCAGGCGCTGATCTTCGACGATACCAACCTTCCCATCGATGTGACGGAATTCTTCGCATACGATCATGGCGGATCGGACACTTCCGGCGTGCTTCGATATCCCCTGGCCAATATCTCTACCGGGAAGCACAAGGCGGTTTACAAAGTCAGCGACAGCTTCGGGCAAACAACCATCGATACGCTGTTCTTTGCTGTTACGGACCCGCTCGATTATTACGCGGAGGCCGTCTTCAACTATCCGAATCCGTTCAGCCAATCCACCCATTTCCTGTTCATGCTTTCCGATCCGGGGCGGATCCGCCTGGAGCTGTTCACTGTCTCGGGGAGGCGCATCCGAAAGCTGGAGGAATCCGGGAGTGCGGGGGAAGCGTGGGTATTCTGGGATGGAAGAGATGAAACAGGGGACGAAATCGCCAATGGCACGTATCTCTATGTGGCGAGAATAGAGTTTTTTGGGATCGACCGGCCGCCCGTCGTGCTCAGGGGCAAGCTTGTTAAAATCGAGTAACACTGAGGATTACCCCGCCCTAATTCAACTTGACGGAACTGGCATAAGATATTATGATTACTGAGTTAGGAGGCTTATGATCCATGTGTAAAAAAATCATTTCTGTTCTGCTCACTATCGCGATAACAGCGTTATCCACATCCGCTTTCGCTGTAGGTGAGTCAGGAGTTCCCTCGCTCATCATCCCCCCTGGGGCTCGCGCCAACGGCATGGGATCGGCGTTCGTAGCTGTGGCCGATGACGCCACGGCCAGCTGGTGGAATCCCGGTGGTCTCGCTTTCCTTCAAAAGAGGCAGCTTACCTTTATGCACAGCCAGCTCGTTCCCGACCTGGCTAGCGACGTCTATTATGAGTACCTGGGCTATACGAACGAGATCAGCAACTTCGGGACTCTGGGCTTCAGCATTACTTATCTGACCTACGGCGAGAGCTTCAAAACGGACAATTTCGGAAACGTATTGGACCCGTTTACCAGCTGGGAAGTGTCGGGTGTGGCCAGTTTCGCCCTTCCCATCCGCAATAATATTGGGATCGGGCTGTCAATGAAATTTATTCACGCAGATTATGCGCCTGCCTGGGCCACTCAGGAAGGGTTGAGAGGAGCCGGCTCCACGGTAGCGGCCGAAATTGGAATGCTGTGGAAATTCCCTTCAAAGCGGCTGAACGTAGGTGCTGCCATCGCCAATATCGGGCCTGATATTGCATATATTGACCCCGAACAGAGCGATCCGCTGCCGACGATCCTTCGTGTGGGAGCAGCCTTCACGGCGACCTCCAGCGATATCAGCAGACTCCTGTTCACTTTCGACATCGAGCAGAGTCTCGTATGGCTGGTTCAGAGCAATATCAAAACGAGACGTGGCGAGGTATGGCATGCCGGCGCCGAGTATCTCTACCTGAACCTGCTTGCGGGGAGACTGGGCTACGTGTACGATGCCGACGGGGATATCAGAGCGGCTACGTTCGGCTTAGGCTTTATTTATAAGGATAGAATCCGGTTGGATTATGCCAGTGTGCCCCAGGCGCAGGATCTCGAAAGAGTCCATCGGTGGTCGATCGGCATGTCTTTTTAAGATAGATTCTCCCCTGCCATTCTCCTGTAGCGACACACTTCTATGAATTGATAGAGAAAGGCTAGACCGTTGCAACCAGCGAGAATCCTCGGGCTGCTGGCCCTGTTGTTTTTAGCATCATCTGCCATCTCTTCAGGAGCCTCCGTTGAGGATCCCCAGCCGTCGCCTCCCGACGAAATGTCGCTCGATCTGTTTCCACCGTATTCAAAGTTCTATCGTTCTCCAGATGTGCTGAAACTCGATGCTTCGCGCAAGTTTCTCGGAGATGCCCGGCGTTTGAATCCAAGTGCGTCCCTGCGCAGCGCAGTCTCCTCATGGGGGGGCATGGATTCTTCCGGACGGCGGCGCGGCAGGGTGTGGCCGATCGTACTCTCCGTGATCGTGCCCGGTGCCGGTGAGATTTATATGGGCTACTACAAACGGGGCATTGCGCTCGTCGCTGCCGAAATCGTGGCGTGGACGGGGTATTTTTACTATCGGGATCAGGGGCTGGATGGTCGGGATGCTTATGAGAATTTTGCCGAGACCCACTGGGATTTCGACAGGTGGATCCAGTGGCATCCGGATGCTTACCCGCTCGATTTAAAATTTGCTGAACTCGATTCGATTGGCAGGGACAAATGGAGTTCGGGTGGCGGGTGGCCAGCCTACCATCCGTGGGTGGATAAAGGCGTGGACAAACAAGGGTATTACGAAGTCATCGGCAAATACGATTGGTTCATTTCGGGTTGGGAAGACTTCGATCCGGACACGCAACCGCACGATACCGACTTGAGAACCATCTATCGGGGGATGCGCAAGGAGAGCAACGACGATCTCAAAACAGCCGATCGTTTTATCTATCTGAGCTTGGCCGCGCGGGCGTTCTCACTCGTCGAATCGATTTTATTGAGCCGCGGCTCGGAAGAGGATGCCTCGAGCAGTTCGGTCGATTTCGGCCAGCATTTCGATATCACCGTTCGCCCCAGGGGATTTCACTCGACTGAGATCGCGTTGGAGTACAATTTCTGATGATCTTCCGACTGGTGAAGACTATTGTCTGCTCGCTCCTCCTGACAGCTACGATTTCTATCCCACTTAGCACCTCCGCAATCTCCTTGAGGGCGATTCCGCGCAGTGATCCGTCCCTCGGGGTTGAGATCCCGGCCCCAACAACAGTCGCGACAGCCGCCTGCGCATTCCAGGAAATGCGGCCATTCGAGGCCGGAGGTGAAGTTTCTCAAGGGAAGGCGGTATTGTATTCATTATTGCTTCCCGGATTGGGGGATTATTATCTGGGAAGGCATGGCCGAGCGAGGGTGTTTATCCTGACCGAAGCCGCAGTATGGACGTCGTTCATCGTGTTCGAGGTCCAGGGATATGTGAGGAGAGAAGGTTACAAGGAGTTCGCCGTGTCTTTCGCCGGGATAACGGGAATGGATCACTCGGATGATTACTACAGGCTGTTGACGCGATTCAATTCTTCGCGTGAATACGAAGAAGCCATAAAGATGGATGGGAGATACGAGCTGTTCCCGAATGCGGATCGCAGTGCTTTGGATAACTATTATCTCACACACCGGGTGTCTGATTTCGAGCCCTGGGAATGGCCGAGTGACCAGAAGAGGCGCGAGTACCGCGGAATTCGCAAAGGCAGCAGGCAGGCATTCAGGCGGGCAATCTACTCTATAGCTGCCGCTGCGGCCAATCGCGTTGTCAGCTCCTTGTTCGCTCTCAAAGCGGCCAGAGATATCAATAAACACCATGTCTCCGCGCATGGAAGGTTTTACATCGAGTTCGGATATCCCCGCCTCGACCCGAGCGATCCGTTCCGCACTGGATTAGTGCTCACCCGTACGTTTTGATCCTTCTTTCGCGCCGGTCCGCGCGCGGCCGCTTTCATTGCCAGGAGATGGACGTTGAACCAACGCTTCCGAATAGTCGTTAGTCTTGGGCTCGTCCTTGCAGGAGTAATCGCCTGCACGCCAGGCGAGAAGCGGATCGGCCTCGATGCAGCGTCTGGAAAAGCGTTCGCACCGGTTGCAATCTATCAGAATGTAAGTGATCTATCGTTGGGGGAACCTATCGGTATCGCCGTGGATCTTCACGGGGACATGTTCATTGCGGATGGGCTTCCCGGGCGCATCTTGTTCATCAATTCGATTGGAAACTCCGGTTCGGAGTTCCAAAAGCCCTTTCGGAATCCCGGCTTTTACCCCAGCGATCTCAAACTCCACGGCTTTTTTCTCTATGCCGTCGACGAAGTGGGACGGACGCTTCTTCGTTTTGACAAGGATGGTGCTTATCGCGATCTTCTCTTGAATTTCAACGAGGAGATAATAGGCCGGAGGGTTTCCCCCTACGGCTTGGATGTCGATCCAACTGGACGAGTGGCGGTAACGGATGTGGAAAACCACCGAATCCTCGTATTCGATAGTTACCTCTCACTTGAAGTCGTTTTTGGCAACTATGGGTCATATCCTGGACAACTGGATACGCCTGAGGGCGTTTCCTTTGCGGGAACGGGCGACCTCGTTGTTGCCGACTCCGGGAATAAACGGATACAATTCTTCGGTGAATCCGGGGAGTTGCTCAGCGTGCTTCCGGCCGAAGGCGGGGGCAATCCGCTGCAGAGACCGAGGCGGGCGGTGGTTGATGATGAAGGACGCACCTATGTCGCCGATCCTCAAGCCGGACGACTCTTCGTGTTCGACAAAGCAGGGCGGCTCCAGGAATCACTTTACCCGGAGGGTGCCGCAGATTTCAGTCCTACGGATGTGGAAGTGACGCGAACCGGATTGCTGTACGTCACGGATACAGCAAACAGATCGCTTTTCGTTTTCAAGGTGATGTCGTATTAAGATCGTTTCACCAAAGACGCTGTTTCTAATTCTTTCGATCGCCGCCCTTCCCTCCCTGCCCCAATCGTCTTCTACCTCCCCTTCGAAGAAATATGATTGGACCAACTGGGGTACCACCGTAGATACACTCAGCGCCTCTAAGGCCGGTGAGCGCATTACGCTTCATTCGCCTTTTATCCTAGCCAACAGCGAGAGCGTCTTCGTGAATGATCGCCTGTTGGAGAGGAACGAATACGAAATCAATTACCAGCGTGGTTTGCTGCGCATCACGACACCGATTGGGACGCGATCCGTCGTTCGAGTGTCATACACCCGCCTTCCCGTTCTGCTGCAACCCGTCTACTCCCTCCGCGAGGTCGAGTTTGGAGATTTGGCTCCGCCACGCAAGGAGGAGGCGGTGCTGCGGCCAAAAACCGCCCGCGCTTCTATGAGGCCCCTCACTAATCTTCATTTTGGCGGAACGAAGTCGGTGAGTTTCTCTTTCGGATCGAATAGGGGTGCGTCACTCGATCAAACGCTCAAAGCGACGATCGAGGGAAATCTGACACAGTCGATCAAAGTCAAGGCGCTACTATCAGACAACAATCTTCCCATTCAGCCCGAGGGGAATACGGAGGAGCTCGAACAACTGGACAAAGTGTACGTCGAGATATCGAGCGATAGGGGCAAAGCCACTCTGGGCGATTTTACTTTCGCGAACAGCATTTCGAAGTACTCTACGTTCAGCAGGGAACTCAAAGGGATTTCTACCGAAGTCAGGGCAGCGGGAAGCAGGTTTTCTGTTGCCGGCGCGTCGAGCAAAGGTGTATTTCGGTCCCTAACGTTTCGCGGTAGAGAACGGTTGCAGGGTCCCTATGAGCTCTTATCTCCCGGCAGGCTGCTCGGGGAGGTGATTCTTGCAGGTACTGAGAAGGTTTATCTCGACGGCGAACTTCTCCGGAGGGGGAAGAACAGGGACTACACCATCGATTATGATAAAGGTTCGATCATGTTCACGCCCGCCCGGCTGATCACGGCGGACAGCGAAATCGCCGTGGACTTCGAGGTGTCCCAGGAACAGTATGAGCGCACGACGATACTGACTGGCGTAGAAACGGACCGCTTGCCGGGCGGTCTCAGCTTCCGCTTTCTCTTTGCCAGAGAACGGGATGATCAGGATAGGCCGAGAGCCGCTGCAATCGGGGAAGAAGAACGACAGGTTTTGCTGAATGCGGGTGATGATCTGGCGCTCGCTCGAACCAGCGGCATTACGCAAGTCGCTCCTGGTGAGGGGGAATATGTACTCCTGCCCGCCGATACGATAGCAGGATTGCCCCCTCGCTTCGTATTCGATGACTCGCTCGGATCGTTCAGACTGTCCTTCATCGAAACGGGAGTCGGCCGGGGGGATTATGTTCTCGGTGGTTTTACGAGTGCCGGCACGCCGATTTATGAATTCGAAGGGGAGGGTGAGGGTAACTACGTCGTCGGCAAGCAGCTCCCGCTCCCGGAATCTCGTGCGCTTTTTACCGGCAGGCTCCTGGGCGCGCGTGGGAAGCATCTCGCATTTGACCTCGAGTGGAATGTGAGCGACCACGATCGGAACTTGTTCTCCGATATCGATGATGGCGACAACCTGGGTGATGCCGGGGAGTTCAGATTGCAGCTGAAGGACCTGCCGGTCCGCATCGGATCGTTGAATTTTAACGGGAGCGTGAGCACGATCCACGAGCGGTTCAGAAGCCTGGATAAAGCGAGGACCTGGTATTTCTACAGGGATTGGAACCTGGAAAACGTCCCGCTGCAGGGGAGGGAGGTGCTCGGAGAATTGCGCTCGGGCTTTGCCAGAGGCGAAGTCGTTGATCTTGGCTATTCGCTGGGGAACATAGACCGGGATAATTTCTCTGGAATGAAGCACGAGGGCACTATCCGACTGGCAAGAGTGGAGGACCAGGTGGTAAAGGGCAAGATATTTACAACCGATGTGGAAGGTTCCGGTGAAAAGCGAACGCGCAAGCATGGAAGCGTTTCAATGGCTTGCGGCATCTGGGAGCTCGTCCCTTCGATCACATATTCCCGCGAGCGGTTCCTCGTTGAGGCCGGTGCAGTTCCGGACAGCGGGAGGGCATATGAACTGGTGAGGCTAAGACTTGCAAAGCGAAGACCCAAAAACGTTTCCTTCTCAATCGACTTCGAAGAACGAAACACTGAAGACATCTCGGAAACGCTTCAGAATTGGGAAGAGACCCGCCGGAACCGAACGCTGTCGGGGGTCGTGTCTTCGAAGGCCGGGGCCGCCTTGAGGGGGGACCTGCAGGTCATTCATAGAACCGAGGAAGACTTGCGCTTCGGTAACAGGACCACATCGGACCTCGCGCGGCTCAAGGGACTCTTGTTGTTCAAGCGAGTCGGTCTTCGAATGGACGTCGATTACGAGATCAGCCAGAACCAGACTCGAACGCTGAATCGGACCGTGGTGTTCGTCGGTGAAGGAAAGGGGGATTTCAACGCTCAGGGGGAACCTGTTGGAAAAGGGAAAGGCGATTACACGCTCGTCTTCCTCCCAACCACGTCCACCATTCCGACACGCGGCGTCGATTTGACCCTGCGGCTCACCTTGAAAGGCACTATGAGAACGGCCAACAGGGAAACGAGCGGGGGGCTCTGGTCGTGGGTATCATCGAACGTGTCGCTCGAACAGACGGTAAGTGTCAAAGAGGAAACCACCTTCGATCCCGCTTGGAAAATCTACCTTCTCGTCCCATCTGCTCTACAGCGGGACAACTCGACGCTGTTTGGAATCACTTCGTTTCGGCAGGATTGGTCGCTGCTGGACGGTTATAAGAACGTTTCATTAGCTATTCGGTACCAGAGGGAGGATGAAGAGGAGAACCGGTTTCAGGGTGTAAAGGAGGAGAGGTTTTTTGAGCAACAATCGATAAGGCTCGACCGGTCGATTTCGCAACGGCTCACAACAGGCGCGGAGCTCGAGAGAGAAGTCAAACAACGGGGGGGGCAGGGAATCCCGGAGGGTACGGGCAGTTCATACGATGTTTTGGGTTGGGCAATATCGGGTGGTGTGGGCTTGAGATTCTCGACAGGCAGCACAGCAGATATCGATGTCGAAGCGACGACAGAAGAGGATTCCGAATCCGGGGCAGGGCAGGACGCTATTTCGCTCAAACCGCGCTTTTTGTGGAGGATTGCAAGAAGCATCAGTTTGTTCGGCCGATACGAACTCACCCGTTTTTCCGAGCAAAACGAGGGAGGGATCAAACCTATCTTCTTCTCCAGCTCCGGCAACACGCACCGCTGGAGCCTGACGCACAACGTCCGGCTGTCTAAGATGATCAGCCTTATTGCGGCATATCAGGGGCGCAGTGAAAAAACGTTCACAGGGAAACGAGTCGTCGATCATGACTTCAACATTGAGACACGCGCGTATTTCTAGGCGGTTGATGGGACTGCTAATCGCTGTGGTCTTCATTTCCGGCGGTACTGCGGCGGTGTCGTTGGCAGCCTCGTCTCCCGAGGATTCAGCTCTGCTGGCGGTCGAAGGGAATCGAGCGTTCTCGGAAGAACAAATCGTCTCACTGCTGCGCAACGCCGGTTGGCGCTCGGGTGACAAAGACCGAGCGATAGAGACCTTGCAAGCTGTGTATTTCAGCGAGGGCTATCTGTTCTCTATCATTCATTTGGAAAAACGAGACGCAGTCGATGTCGTTATCATCGATGAGGGCGAGCAGCCGCACTTCAGTGACGTTCGCCTTTACGGCGCTCGAGAATATCCCGAGGCGGAGGTGCGCAAAGCACTTGGTATCGGTGCGGGCGAGCTTTTCAATCCCAGGAAGCTCGACGAGCGTATCGATGGTTTGCTCAGACGGTACGACGAAATAGGATTTCCCTTCGCGCAAGTTTGGGTGGACAGTCTGGAAATCGATCCAAAAAGAAGGGAGGTCAATGTCGTTCTCTATGTTGTGGAGGGCGGCGCAAAGCGCCTGCAAAACATCGAAATCGAAGGGCTCGAGAAAACGAGAGAAAGTCTGGTTGTTGAAATGTCGGGTCTCGAACCCGGCGAACCTTACAGCGGAAAATCGATCGATGACGCCTATATCCGCCTGAGCAGCAGCGGGATTTTCGATGAAGTTGCCTATCCGAAAGTGAGGCTTTCACCGGGTGGTAATGGCGTCGAAGCGCTTTTTGCCGTGAGAGAGCCACGACGTTTCAATACTTTTTCATCCGCCGTCGGATATGCCAAAGCAGAAGCAGGGGATGATGACGTGTTGAGCGGGACCGTCCGTCTCAACTTGCAGAACATCGGCGGAACGCTTCGGGACCTCAGCATATTTTGGAACAATGACGGAGCCGGCAAGAATAGCACGAGGCTGGCGTACAAGGATCGCTTCATCTTCGGCCGGAATCTGAGCCTTGGTTTGTCCGTCGAGCAGGTCGGATTGGATACGTTGTATACGTGGCAGTCAGTCGGATTGCAAGTCGAACGCCCGCTTACGCGGATCGGCGGGAGCCTCCTGACACTCACTGGGGCGATTCATGGTGATCGAAACGTTTTCAGCGAGGGAGAATTGTTGAGATCGTGGCGGGTTCGGATCGCTGGCGGCTTCTCTTATCTCAAGGGCTCTCCTGGAAGAAGCGTCTTGCATCTTGACGGAAAGTTTACCTGGGCTCATAAAAAATTCTACACTCGATCCGACGGTTCGGGTCGGTTTCTCTCGCAGTACATCGCGGAGGCGATGGGAAGAGCTGCTATTGATTTCTCGCGCGTGCTCCATTTAAGAAACGAGACGGTATACAAAGGACTGGAAAGCAGCGAGTCGATAGTGCCGCTATCCGAACAGTTTTATATCGGCGGCGCGAAAACGCTCAGGGGCTACCGGGAAGATCAATTTCATGGAAGGCGCATTGCCTATTCCAGATTGGAATTCATCATCGGGAAACGTACGGTGGACAACGCATATTTATTTGCTGACTGCGGATACGTGTTGCAAGAAACCGAGCAGTCGAGCGGCGACGTGAACCGACGGAATCTGTTCCGGGCGGGGTACGGATTCGGTCTGCGAACCGCATCCAAGCTGGGGAAAGTGGATATTAGTTTCGGTGTAGGCGAACGGATATCGCTCCGTCAAACAAAGGTTCATGTGATCCTGGAGCAAACCTTCTGATGTGCAGCGGTCAATCGATCGAGCAATCCGTACTGAATGCCCTCTCGAAGGGTCTTGCATCGGCCCTCGGCAATGACTACGAACCGCGTGGAGGTCAGCCGGAAATGGCTTTGGACATCTCCCGCGGTTTTAGTGAGGACCGGATCCTGATAATCGAAGCCGGGACAGGATTGGGAAAGAGCCTGGCATATCTCCTGCCGATATTGATCCACTGCAATGAGACCGGAGGGAGAGCCGTTGTCTCTACGCACACGCGCACGTTGCAGCGCCAGCTGATCGAAAAAGATTTCCCGCAGGCGGTTCGAGCGACAGGTCTCGATTTGGAAGCAGCAACGCTTCTTGGCAGACAGAACTACGCATGCAAGCAGGCAATCCGGCGTCTACTCGAGAAGGGCGGATTGGATGGGGAAACGGAGGAATGGTTGCGATGGGTGTTCGACGACGATCGTGGCGAGCTCGAAAATCTCCTTGCCGAGATCGCTGTCGATCCGGCTATCCGCCGAGGCGTCTCGTGCCCGTCGGGGGATGCGGCATGCACGGGCTGCCGGTTTCGCGACGAGTGCCACCTTTTCAGGGCGAGGAGACGCGCGCTCGCCTCACAGCTCGTTTTCAGCAATCACGCTCTCTTGTTTTCGGATCTTTCAACCAGCGGTGCGCTTCTGGGATCGTATGATCTTCTTGTAATCGACGAAGCGCACCGTCTCCCAGAGGTGGCAACACGATTTCTCACGCTTTCGTTTTCGCCGCGCTCGATAAGAGGATCACCTCACAGTCTTTACACAGGCGCCCTGGAAGATGTGGTCTCCTATGCGCGGGCTATAGTTGCAAAGGAGCACGCTGAGGCTGGAGAAGATATCGATAAGTTGTGGAAATCGTTTCATGCATCGCTCGGGACGACACACCGAGCAGCGGAGCGTTTGTTCGAACAGTTGAACGACGAGATACAACGCCTGCTCCCCAGTAGGAAGCATTCGGCCGAAACGTCCCATTCAAACTCTGGCCTGCGCTACTTCGAGGATTCTCCGCTCCTTTTGAGCGTCGAGACGGAGATAGCCCAAGTCAAGCAGGGGTTCAGTAGAATGGTGTCTGCAGCAGAGCCTCTGAGCCACATTGTTTCCGAGAATCCGATCCTGTTCGAAGCTGGGGCGGCGGGGGGGCTTCGTGCCCTTTCTGAAGCGGTGAGGGAGGCAGGCGAGCGATTTGGCTTCATCGTTTCGGGCGCCGACGAATCGTACGTGTTCTATGCCGAAACGAGCGCGGGCGGTTTGACAACAGCGCTATCGGCTTCACCGATCGATGTTAGCCCGCAGCTTGGGGCTTTGCTGGAGGAAAACTGCCGGAGCGTTTTGCTGACTTCCGCCACCCTGGCCGTCGGCGGTGACTTTACATACACGTTGAAAGAGCTTGGGATCTCCGGATCGTCGCGGACCAGGACTAGCCAATACAACAGTCCCTTCGATATGGGACGGCAACGATCCGTATTTCTTGCGTCGTTTCTTCCCGAGCCGAATGCTCCTGGTTATCCAGAAAAAGCTGCAGTAGTGATCGGGCGAGTCGCTGAATTGCTGCCGAGAAAAATGCTCGTGCTTTGTACATCCCGGAGCCAACTCAGGCAGGTTCAAAAACACCTCTCGAAGTGTTCGACTTTGAGCAGTCGTGTCCTCGCACAGGAAGAGAATGCTAGCCGGAGTGAGCTTATCGAGCGATTCAAAGCAGGCCGCGGAGCGCGCGTGCTGCTCGGGCTCGCATCGTTCTGGGAAGGAGTCGATTTTCCCGGTGAGTTTCTCGAAGTCGTGGTTGTGGTGAAGATGCCATTTCTTGTTCCAACCGAACCCGTGTCGCAGGCAAAAGCACAGAAACTCCGGGAGAGCGGGGAGGATCCGTTTTGGGAATTCATCCTGCCAGATGCGATTCTCAAACTCCGGCAGGGTATTGGTCGTCTAATTCGCACTGGAAGCGATCGCGGTGCAGTGATAGTATTGGATGCACGGCTCCGAGACAGGACTTATGGTGACTTTGTTCTCGAAGCGGTGTCCGATCGCGTCATCCATAACGATTGCCTTGAGGACCTTCTCGAGGGAGTTCGCGCCGTCTTTTTGCATGATCGTGGTGAGTGAATGATCGAGAAAGCGTTGTTCCGCTGAAACAATCGGCAAACCAGGAAGCAAATTGTTCCAACCGGCCTTCACACAAAGCACTATCAGCAGTAGAAGATCGGAGTTGCTTAAAGATATCTGCGAATAAGCATCAACAAAACAACGTCAGACAATATGACAAGGGAATCAAGGAGGCATGGCGATGGCTATCGATATTGCTAACCGCAAGGTTCGCGCTCCGCGGGGTTCCTCGATCCAGTGCAAGGGCTGGGCGCAGGAGGCGGCCCTTAGGATGCTCTGCAACAACCTCGATCCCCAGGTTGCCGAGGATCCAGAGAACCTCGTTGTGTATGGAGGAAGAGGCAAGGCAGCACGGAACTGGAAAGCATTTGAGAAAATCGTCGAGCAGCTCAAGTCCCTTGATGAAGACGAAACCCTTCTCGTTCAGTCCGGAAAACCGGTGGCCGTCTTCACCACTCACCCTGGAGCTCCCCGCGTGCTGATCGCGAACTCGCTTCTCGTCCCCAAGTGGGCGACGTGGGAGCATTTTTGGGAGCTCGAAAGCAAAGATTTGATGATGTTCGGGCAGATGACTGCCGGCAGCTGGATGTATATCGGCACCCAGGGCATCCTGCAAGGTACGTATGAGACTTTTGCCGCATGTGCGGAGAAACATTTTCAGTCATCGCTGAAAGGGAAGCTCGTTTTTACCGGTGGGTTGGGGGGGATGGGTGGCGCTCAACCGTTGTCGATCACGATGAATGAAGGCGTGTGTTTGGCCGTCGAGGTAAATCCAGAGCGTATCAAGAGACGCTTGGAAACGCGCTATCTCGACGTAATGGTGGAAAATATCGACGAGGCGATAGAAAAGGCCCTGGAAGCAAGAAGGAAGCAGCAACCTCTCTCTATCGGTTTGCTTGGCAATGCGGCTACGGTATTTCCAGAGGTGCTGAAGAGGGGGATTGAAGTCGATGTGGTAACAGACCAGACGTCGGCCCATGACGCGCTGAACGGCTACATTCCCGAAGGGTACGATGTCGAATCCGCCGCGGAATTGAGAAAGAAGGATCCCAAAGGATACGTCGAGAAAGCTCTTGCTTCCATCGTCAAGCACGTGGAGGCAATGGTCGGTTTCAAGCGGAAGGGAATCGCAGTGTTCGACTATGGAAACAATATCCGCGGTCAGGCCGATAGCGCGGGTTACAGAGATGCGTTTGCGTTCCCCGGCTTTGTGCCGGCCTATATCCGTCCTCTCTTTTGCGAAGGGAGTGGCCCCTTCCGATGGATCGCGCTCTCCGGAGATGCAAAAGACATTCACACAACGGACGACCTGATTCTGGAACTCTTTCCGGAAAAGGAAGCATTGAATCGCTGGATCCGGCTCGCGAGGGACAGGGTGGCGTTCCAGGGATTGCCATCGAGAATTTGCTGGCTCAAGTACGGGGAGCGAGCCAAGTTCGGGTTGGCGCTCAATGAGCTGGTCAAGAACGGAAAAATCAGCGCTCCCGTTGTGATTGGCCGGGATCACCTGGATAGCGGTTCGGTGGCAAGTCCCTACCGTGAGACAGAAGGAATGAAGGACGGCACCGATGCGGTTGCAGATTGGCCGATCTTGAACGCGCTTCTGAACGTCGCAAGCGGCGCAGCCTGGGTTTCCGTTCATCATGGCGGTGGGGTCGGCATGGGTCTTTCTATTCATGCGGGGCTTGCAGTCCTCGCCGATGGAACCAGCGCAAGCGCAGGAAAATTGGAGAGATGCCTGACGTGCGACCCTGGCATAGGGATTGCAAGACATGCAGATGCCGGTTATGACACTGCGATCGAAGCCGCCAGAAAAAACGGTATTAAGATTCCGTTTCTCACCTAGATGACGGCCCGCTTAAACCGGCAGCATAGCAATTGACAGTGTTTCGGGTAGATCCTCAAGAGGAGCGACAGCATTGAAGCAGGAAGCGGATCTGCTTGTATCAAATTGTCGCCAACTTCTAACTCTTCAAAACCCCTCCGTTTCTACCAGGAGAGGTAGGCTGCTTGGGGACCTGGGTCTCGTTCAGGACGGTATGATCGCCGCATATCATGGGCGAATCGTCGCAGCCGGACCCGAAAGCAAGGTAACAGAGCAGATATCTTTCACTCCGGGCGGTATCACGGTGGATGCCGGCCATTCGGTGGTAATGCCCGGATTCGTGGATTGTCACACCCACACCGTCTTTGCAAATTACCGCTTGGATGAATACGAGTGGCGGATCGCAGGCAGACCGTATGCGGAAATCGCGAAGGCAGGTGGAGGGATCGCAAAAAGCGTCTCGGATGTGCGAGGCATGAGCGAGAAAACGCTGCTTGCGGTGAGCCGAAAACGCTTGAATGGGTGCATTAGTAATGGTTCAACAACGATAGAGATCAAAAGCGGTTACGGGCTTGACTTAGAGAACGAGTTGAAGCAGCTGCGAGTCATTCGGGAGCTGGATCGGCTGTCTCCTGTAACAATCGTACCAACGTTTTGCGGCGCTCACTCCGTCCCGCCCGAATACGCGCAAGATCGAGAGGCATACATCGATCTCGTTGTCAACGAGATGATCCCTGTTGTAGCCAAAGAAGGGCTAGCCGAGTACGTGGATGTTTTTTGCGAAACAGGGGTATTTACTGTGCCCGAAGCGGAACGAATCTTGCGGGCAGCAGTGGAGTTAGGGCTGAAAGCCAGACTTCATGCGGATGAGCTGAGCGACGTGGGCGCCGCAGACCTCGCAGTGCGCCTCACCGCTATTTCAGCCGATCACTTAACGAAAATCAGCCCTAGTACCGTAGTGCGCTTGGCGGACTCATCGGTGATTGCCGTACTATTGCCTGGGACCAGCTTCGGCCTTCCCTCGCTGCAGTTTGCGCCGGCGCGTGAAATGGTAAATAAAGGAGTGGCGATTGCCATTGCTTCGGATTTCAATCCCGGAAGTTCACCGAGCGAGTCGATGTCGATGATGATCGCCATAGCCTGCTCGCACATGAGATTATCGCCGGCCGAGGCGATCGCCGCCGCGACGTATAACGCCGCCTTTGTCGTTGGCAGAGAGCGCGAGGTGGGCAGTCTGGAGGTGGGCAAGCGGGCGGATTTCTTGATTTTGGATTGCGAAGATTATCGGGAGATCCCATACCGTTTTGGGATCAATCCTGTCCGGCAGGTGTTCGTCGGTGGCAGACTGTGGTCGAGAGAAGATGCGTAGACCAATGCTCTGCGAAGGTAGGCTGCATTGAGTAAATTGAGCGGAATTCGAAAAAGAGCTCAAGAGCGTGTGAAAAAGCGCGACTGGGAAGGTGCGATAAAAGAGTATTGCCAGCTCGCCGAACTCGATAAGAACAACCCGAATGTCTACAACGAACTGGGCGATCTATATTTGAAAGTAGACAAAAAGCAGGAGGCGCTAAGAACCTTCGATAAAGCTGTGGATGCCTACACTCGAGTGGGATTGTTCAATAACGCCGTTGCCGTTTGCAAGAAACTGTTGAGACTTCATGGCGGCGACTACAAGATCATCGGGAAACTCGGCAACCTCCGCAAGCAACAGGGCTTCCTCAAGGAGGCAACGACGTACTTCCTTTCCTACCTCGAAAAAATTGTCCTTGATGTGAATATGGATGCCGGGGAGATGAAGAAAAAAGTAGCCGCAGTCGCCGAAGCGATTCCGGAATCCCCCGAGGTTCTTGAGCAAGTTGCCGATTACCTCTTGAAATGGGAAGCGTCAGAAGAAGCGACAAATGTACTCACCAAGCTTCACAAGATATACGAGTCTAGAGGTATGGAAAAGCGGCTGGCAGATGTGCAGGAGCGCCTCAGTGCTCTCGGAGCCCGGGTCGCTGGCCATGCATCCCCTCCATCTCCCCCACCTCCGGGCGAAGAAAGCGTTCAAGCGGAGGAAAAGTTGTGGATGGAACCTGTCCCTACAGAGAGCGAGGGCATTGAAATCGGTCCTGGAAAACAGCAACCGCCTACACCCCCAGAGAGTGAAACCATCCCCTCCTCATTCGATGCAGACGGTCAAGATTTTGCTCAAGATTTTGCATCGATGGGCGTCGATGGGAGCACCTCCGAGCCAGTCTCTCCGAAGCCCACTCCGACGATCACTGAACAGCCTGGTGCCGAGGAGCAGCAATCGACGCCACAACCGCCACCCGAACAGGCGGGTTCAGGTGATCCCTCTCCTGATCGAGATAAGCTGGCCGAAGGAGATGTATGGATTCCCGATTCAGAGCTTCCCGATAAGCTCGCATCGCAGAGGGAAGACAGCGGGGGAGAAGTGGTTCATGTCTCCCAAATCATCGATGAATTCAAATCAGAGATAAAAGAATCCGTCGATGAAGAAGACTACCGAAGTCATTACGACTTGGGAATGGCGTATCTCGAAATGGACTTCCTGCCTGAAGCCATACGGGAATTCCAGATTGCTTCGAAATCCAGTGCATATCGGATACGGAGTCTCGAAATGATCGGCTTATGTTTTCTCAATCAGAACCAGCCTAATTTAGCCATCAAGCAGCTCATCAAAGGGCTCGAGATCGTGGAGGGTTCGGAAAGGGAAACCCTTGGGCTCCGATATAACTTGGGCTTGGCTTATGAAATGGTCGGGGAGTACGAGAATGCAAAGAGCTGTTTCGAAGACGTCTATGTCGTCGACGTCACATTCAGGGAAGTTGCTGATAAAATCAAGCAATATTCCGATTGATCCTACCTTGCACAGATATTATACTAATACATATTGAAATCAACGCCTTACCTCCTTTCGATAATGAAATTTCTGAACCTTCGCCGCATCCGATATCTCCCGAACGTCCTATTTGCAATTTCCTTTTTAGCTACTCTGATCTTTGTTCTCTCGGCCCTCTATGCAGGTTCGCGCGAATCCGGGCGGGAAGCGGACCGTTCTGCGAAGACTGTTGAGCCGTGCGGAACCTGGATTGCGCTGACACATATTCCAAAGGATAAAATTCCTGGGGAGAGCCTCGCGCGCCCCCCATATGGCCCCATTATTAGCGACTCCGATCATTTCCGCGTTCACTACTCGGACAACCAGCTGGACGGTTATGCTCAAGATATCCTGTCTGCTGCGGAGAAGGCGTATCGCGTGCTGATCGATACTCTCGGATATTTCTCTCCGCCGCCCGATACGGGGGGAGGTGACAGCAGGACGGACATCTACGTCCGGTCATCAGCGGTTTTTCCATATCTCGGTGAAACCCAGCCGGAGAGTTGGATCGCGGCCCCTTTTCCGAATTCGTACACAAGCTACATCCAGCTGACCGATACGATGGGCACCGATCTCTTGCTTACAACCACCGTGCACGAATTCTTCCACGTCATTCAGATCGGCTACGACGCGCTGGAGAACGTGAGTTTCCTTGAAATGATCTCTGTTTGGTCCGAAGACCGCGTCTACGATGATATCAACGCTTACCTGAGGCACCTTCCCAAATTCTTCTCGAGTCCCGAGAAAGCGCTGTTTGGCCACACGTATAGTAATGTGGTGTGGGCCATTTACCTTGCCGAAAACTTCGGAAGCGATGTCATCAGGGATATTCTCGAAACCTGCGGGAGCACGGCTGGAAACAACATCCGTCCCGCCACCGAATCCGTGCTTGCCGGATTGGGAACCGATTTGGCCTCCGAGATTTCGACGTTCACGTTATGGAATTTCTTTACCGGGGCGAGGGATAATGGGCAGTGTTACGAAGAAGGTGCCAGTTATCCGCTTGTATCTATAGAAAGAACCGTCGAATGCCTTCCCCTTTTTGACTACACGACGCTTCATAAGCCTGGCACGCTCGGGTGCAACTACTTCGAGATCTACGGTGATCACTATACGGATTCACTCGCGCTCGAAGTGATACCGGAGTGGTGGGCGGCATCGGTCGTGACGTTGACCCGGTTCACAGATGGCGGCGTAGCCACGGAGGATTTCCTCTATCCTCAATTCACCCTCGATCCGCCCCCAATCGTCGAACCGGCTTGGGATGAGATCGATTCGCTTCTCCTTATCTACAGCATCGACATGAGCGGGACGCCCTCGAACAACTTTGGTCTTTCAGCGTATCACACGGGAATCGAATCTCCAGTGCAGCCATTTGTCCTCGTGCTCGATAGGGACGGGTGCCGCAGACCTTTCGACGGCTTCAACGACGACTTTTCCGAGCGC
The DNA here is from genome assembly GCA_011772205.1 of Candidatus Latescibacterota bacterium. Classification (GTDB taxonomy): domain Bacteria; phylum Krumholzibacteriota; class Krumholzibacteriia; order WVZY01; family WVZY01; genus WVZY01. Next base: position 160,361 of record WVZY01000022.1, on the reverse strand, counting down.
GATGGGGAGGATTATCCATTCGCCGATGCTTTCGCCGAGCGGTCAGTGAACTTCTTTCTTTCCGACTCGATCCCGAAAGACCTCTCTCCATGCGATGCGATCTTTGTCATCGGTGGATATGACGCGGCCGGTGTGGATCTCGAACCGGCTGAGCTCGAAACCCTCATGGCGTTCATGGATCGTGGTGGTGATATCTATCTGGAAAGCAACTGTATCGGTCAGTGGCTCGATCCCCTGGTTGGGTCGCCTTCACCGACGGAAGAGGCATTCTGGAACTATTTTGGGTGTGGTTTCCTGCCGGGGGATACGATGACTATAGGAAATGTCTCGACATGGCGGACATTGGATAGTACGCCGGTCGGTGCTTATTTATTTGCGTACGATGCAGGCGGCCCGCCGGACGATTTCGTAGGCGAACTCGTGCCGTCCACTGCTGAGACACTTGTCGTGGACCAGGGGAATCACGTCCGGTCGACGATCATCAATGGGCCAAACGAGTCCTACCGAATTCATTCCACGATATTGCTCGGCGCCTCGACAGGTATAGGTTCCACGCGCGGTGATTACATGTACCGGATACTCGAAGTGTTCGATTCGACAGTGCCGTCACTGGCCGTAGGATTTATCAATCTGGCAAAAGTTGTCGGCGGAGTTGATTTCGAAGGGAAAATCGAAGGGTACAGCGGGGAAGAGCTGTTGCTGGTGCGGATCGAGGAGGGAGGGCAATCGCACGCTGTCAAAGTGCCGTTGGTCATTCGTGGCGAAGGCGGTGAAATTTGGATTACGGCAACCGACTCGCCGCCTGCGGGCCGGTATCACTACCGCTTGCTCGCTCGAGTCGAAGGCGGCATTTTAACACTATGGGAAGGGCATGTCACTGTGGAAGCTCCGCCGCTCTCGGTAAGCGCGGTTTTCCCGAATCCATCCAGGGGTGGATTTACGCTCCTCGTTGAATCGCCCAACACAGAGGCGGCGCTGATGCATGTTTATGATGCTGCCGGCCGACTGGTCTATCAGAATCACCGGATCCTCCACTCGGGAACGAATGCGCTCGCATTCGACGGCCGTGACGGCCTTGGGCGAGCACTTCCATCTGGCGTCTATTTCATTCGTCTTGACACATCGAACAACTCCTCCCACAGAAAAGTCGTGATCGTCAGATAAAGACTTATGACATGCTCCACGCAGGTACCGTTCGCATTTGAAAATGCCGTGCTGTGACCATGCGGGCAGCGACAACGAATTGCTATTGACTCGTCAGCGGCGCAGCCATAATATCAACTCGACGAAACCTTAGTGGATCTCCGAGGAGAGACTGGGTTTCCTCCCCCCTGACGCCTTGGAGACAAGGCTTTTATTTTTCATCTTCCGGAATTCTTCACGTTCGGAATCACAGATGCACGCAACTAGAAGAGCGCTGCTCGCCTGTCTTCTCATTTCACTGACCGTTGCCTTCGGCTATGCCCTTGCTGGAATTCCTAATGTCGAACTGATGACGATGACCGTGTTTCTGTCCGGTTATCTCCTCGGTGTGAGGTTGGGAATTCTCGTGGGCATCGTTTCTATCGGCATTCATGCGCTTTTCAATCCACTCGGTGCTTCGCTCCCTCCGCTATTATTATCCCAAGCCGTCGGGTTTGCCGTGATTGCCGCGGCAGGAGCGACGCTCGGCCCGGTCATACAGCGATTCCGCTACCGGGTCGCTGCTGTTATTCTCTCCGGTGCGATCGGATTTGTTCTCACTCTCCAATATGATATTCTGACGAATATCGCCGCTTACTACATCGTTATGGGCGAAGGCGTGTCGGAGAGTCTGTGGGGATTTGTTTTGGCTGGGGTGCTGTTTATGGGGATGCATATCATCTGGAACACGGGCCTTTTTCTTTTGATCGTCAAACCTATTCTGGTAGTTTTGAGTAAATATCGCTATGAATTGTCCTAATCTGCACTCAACTCGATCGAGCACTTTTCTGTGTTTATTCGTCTGTTTGGTGCTTGTCCCCCGATATGGACCCGCCCAGCAGCCTCCCGATTCGAGCCAGGTGGCAGACACTGCAGCAGCGATTCGAGCAGCTGAAAAAGCGGTGCCTCCCCCGCGAATGGGATTCGTGATCAGCCCGTTCGATACCGGTTCCTCCGAAGAGTTTCGCGTGAGGCACTCGTTTTCGCTGGATCATTACATGGAGACGGTTCCGGGGTTCGTTCTTGGCCGCATGGGGCCAATCGGAGCCGATGTGATGCTCTCCCGATATGGAATGGGAGCGGGCAGAGGCGCCGTCCTGATGGCCGGCATCCCGATAAACGATCCGCAAAACGACATCGCTCCTCTCGCCCTTTTCCCGACATTGACGGTTAGCAGCTTGGTTTTCAATGAAGGCACATCGAATTCGCTTGTTGGGAGAGTGGGAATTGAAGGTTCCGTTGAAGTGGTCGAGAGAACGCCGCTCCCAGATCGTCCTTTCACGGCGTTCGAACTGTCGAAGGGCAGGTTTAATCTGCGCCAGCGACGGGTGCGTTTTGCTTCGGCCCGTTCGACGCTTGGAATCGACCTAGGATATGACGAGCTCCTCAACGATGGTTATCAGTTCGATACGAGAGAACTGGTGAAAGGAGTGGGCTACGGAAGCTCCAACTCTCGTTTCCACACGATGAATTTGAGAGGAAGACTACCCAACGATGAGACCTTCTTCTTTTCGTTTCGATGGTTCAAAAGTTCATTCCAGGGAGATCTCATCGATCCGCTGAGCGAGAACCGAAGGAGCGGTCATTTCGCCGTTGCATCCGCCACCCTCAGGTCTTGGCGATTCACGATATACGAACGTGGTTACGACGTTTCGCTGCCGGATTCGCACACGGTGAATAACACCACCGGAATCTTGGCAACGGTACGGGGGCAAGCCGGTGGGAGAATCGAAACCGAGCTCGGCTTTGGATTTGAAGATATCCTTTCAAAGCAAGCCGTTGGTGACGCCACATGCCGGCCGAAGCTTCGAGTAGGGTCGGTTGGAGCGAATGCGACCTTCAGAGCCGGGGAGAACTTGAGCGGCAGGATTGAGTTTGTTCTCGCCCATCATCATAAAGGCAATACGGGCGTGGGCGGACGAGCGAAGTTGCAACTCGCTCTCTCCCGAGACCATGAGTTGTCTGCGAGTCTCGGAAGGTCGTTTCGCCTGCCAAATCTTGGAGAACGATTCCTTCCACTCCATGCCTCTCTTGCTGTGGGGACCGACAGAATCGTAGGGAACCGGTATCTGGACCCAGAGATCTCCTGGGAAGCGGGAGCCAGCTTGCGCTCTATCATCGGATTCCTTGAAAACGAGGTCCGTTTCACCGGAATACAAATGCAGGATGAGATCGAGTTTTTGCCAAGACAGGTGGGCGGTGAGAACTGGCTTCTCCCCGAAAACGGCGGAATCAAACGGATGAGTTTTTTGGAAGAGCGATGGAACGCTCGCGGGTCGTTCTATGGAACTAGGCTATGTTTATCCGGCGGCGCTGTCTACGCTATCGGTGAAAGGGAGGGATTCTTTTCACCCGTTCCGGAAACGCGGATCGATGCGTTCTTTTCTGCTGGCAGGGATTTTTTCAAGTCCTCCAGCGCGCTGCAGTTTTCTGCAGAATATCAATACAGTGGATCTCGCCGGGCGTTTCCCGGACCGGACTCGCCCCCGTATGGAATCGTCCATTTAAAACTCGATGTACGGCTCGTCGATGCGCATTTATACCTTCTCTGGTTGAATGTTTTTGATAAAGAATACCGGACTGTTGGCCCATTTCTCATGACACCGAGAACGCTCGTCTACGGTGTGCAGTGGACGATTTTCGACTAAGGGGCCGGCCGTGCCGGTAACTTATCCGCCCCTGTTTGGGGCGGTGGGTGACTGCCGGTGATGTGGGATTGGGATGCGACGGGAGACCGGTGCGATATTTGTCGTTTTGGCTTGCCTCATTTTGAAGTGCCCAGGGATGGTCCGCGAGCATCGCTGGGCAAAGGAGCATCTGGAAGTCCGCTCGGGAGACGGCATGGGCGGTCCTCGACGGGTTGTCGGCGCGCGCCAAATGGCTCCTTCAAATGATTTCGGAAGCGCAGGATTCGTGGAGCCGGCAGCGGAACCTGGCGCCCGCGGCTCGAAATCCGGCAGTGGCTCGGATCCCACCAGCTCGAGCAGGGAGGCCCTCCCCAACAGCCGGAAGCCTGTTCTCGAAGTTCCTCCAGGTTTCCAGGAAGATCCTCTCAAATTCCTCTCCACAGCTTCTCCAGAGTCCCTTGCTGCTCTGCCTGGTATTGGTCCGGTAATTGCTGAACGGATCGCCAGCGCTGCGAGTGGCAAGCGACCTTTCACTCGCTGGGAAGAGCTTCTTTCTGTCAAGGGGATCGGACCCAAAAAGTTGGAGGTTTTGAAGCGGATCGCAAAGGTGCGCTGAGAACTCCACATTCCACGGGCAGATCCCGGAGTGGCATTTTGCATATCGGTGTTTGATTTGCAAGCCACCGGCTGGATGGCTCGCCCCATTCAAGGCTGGTGGCGACGGCATAGACGAGCCGCCACATATGCAGGTAGGGACGCCCCGACCGCGTCACGGGCTTTCTGGTGCCCGGAAGTCATTCAAATTTTTGCCTGCGCGGTTCGTTCTTGAACGATTGTCGGTGTCAGAGCGACCGATTCCAGACTGTCTTGCCGCCTGGCGGCAGGTAGGATCCGCGAGAGATCTCGTGGCATAACTCTTGCGGAATCGCCTTAAATTGCGATTTTGTTTGCTGATAATCCGCATGCATGTTTTCACAACATAGCATATCTGGAGGAACAATCCGTTGAAGGACACAATCGCCAAAAAGCTCGTCGAGTCCAGCCTCGTTAGCCAGGAAGAGCTGGCCAAGGCGTTGCAGGCTCAGAAAAAGGATGGCGGTTCGCTGGGCTATAACCTCGTCAAGACGGGCGCGATCTCGGAGCTCGCTTTTGCCGAGTTCATGGGACAGCTGTACAACGTGCCTGCTATGGATCTAGACGGCATCCAGCCCGATGAGGAAACAGTAGGTCTCATTCCGGCCGAGGTGGCCACGAAGTTCCAGGTAGTCCCAGTTAGAAGGGAAGGCAGGGTACTGACCGTGGCCATGGCCAATCCCGACAACATCTTCGCCATCGATGACATCAAATTTATTACCGGTTTCGAGGTCAGACCGGTTGTGGCTACGGAAACGGCGATAAAACGGAGCATAGACCGTTTGTACGACTCCGCCGACTCGTTGGCCAGCGTAATGAGGGACATCGAAGAGGACATAGAGATTGTCGAGGATGCTGAGGAAGATCTCGGCCTCGAAGAAGCCCGTTCCGATCATGCTCCGGTAGTCAAGCTCGTCAACAGCCTCATCTCGGACGCTGTTGCCAAGGGGGCCAGTGATATCCATATCGAACCCTATGAAAAGAAGGTCCGGGTCAGGTACAGGATCGACGGAATGCTGCACGAAATGATGTCCCCTCCCTTCAAAATGAAAGGATCCATCATTTCTCGTTTGAAGATCATGTCGGAGCTGGATATCGCTGAAAAACGAATCCCGCAGGATGGGAGGATCAAGCTGCGTATCGGAGGGAAGTCGATTGATCTTCGTGTCAGTACGCTGCCGACGATATTCGGCGAGAAAGTCGTGATGCGTATTCTGGACCAGAGCAACCTCGAGATCGACCTGGCGAAGCTCGGTTTCGAGGATAAGGCGCTGGCCCAGTTCCTGGCTGCTATCGAAAGCCCTTACGGGATGGTACTCGTAACTGGGCCAACAGGATCCGGTAAGAGCACAACGCTGTACAGCGCCCTGCAACGGATCAACAAATCTGAATGCAACATCATGACCGCCGAGGATCCCGTCGAGTACAACCTCGAAGGAATCAATCAGGTGAATATGCACGAAGAAATCGGGCTCGATTTCGCAACGTCCCTCAAGGCGTTTCTTCGACAGGACCCCAATATCATCATGGTCGGTGAGGTCCGAGATTTGGAAACTGCATCGATTGCTATCAAAGCAGCGCTTACCGGTCACCTCGTTATGAGCACGCTCCACACCAATGATGCGGCGAGCTCGATCAACCGGCTCATCGATATGGGCATCGAGCCGTTTCTCGTTTCGAGTTCCGTGATCATGATCATCGCCCAACGTCTCGTAAGAAAACTGTGCCCAAAATGCAAGGAGCAGGTAAAGCTCCATGAAGAAACCTTGAGGGAACTCGGCATTATGGAAAATCCCGATGAATTGTCCTTGTACGAGGCGAAGGGCTGCGTCGCCTGCAACGAAACAGGATATTCGGGAAGGTTGGGTTTGTACGAGGTGATGCCGATCAGTCCCAAGATCCGGGAGATGATTCTGGAAAGGAGATCTGTGGCTGATTTGAAGAAACAATCGATCGAAGAAGGCATGCTCACTCTCCGTTTGGATGGGCTCCGGAAATTCAAACTGGGGATGACATCTTTGGAGGAAGTCCTCCGCGAGACGAGCGAAAACTAAAAAGGCGGTTACTAGATGGTAAACCTCAGAGATCTACTGCAGGAAATGATCGAAAAGCTAGCTTCAGACCTTCACATTACCGCCGGGGTTCCCCCGCAGTTGCGGGTCGACGGCGAAATCATCAGTACCGACCATGATCCCCTCACTCCTGAAGATACGCTTCAGATCACGTACAGCGTTCTGAATGAGGAGCAGCAAAAGCGGTTCGAGGCCGAAAAGGAGCTGGATTTTTCTTTTGGCGTCAAAGGATTGAGCCGGTTTCGAGCGAACGTGTTTCTCCAGCGGGGAGTGACGAGCCTTGCAATCAGACAAATTCCTTACGAGATAAAGTCATTCCAGGAACTGGGGCTGCCCCATGTCGTTGAGAAGTTTGCAGAAAAGCAAAAAGGGCTGCTCCTGGTTACGGGACCTACGGGAAGCGGTAAGTCCACCACACTGGCCAGTATCATCGACAAAATCAATAACGAGAGAAAAAGCCATATCATTACCATAGAGGATCCCATCGAGTACATCCACCAGCATAAGAAGTGTATCGTCAATCAGAGGGAAGTAAGGGCGGACACGGATACCTTCGCCGCGGCTCTCAAGCATGTCCTCCGCCAGGATCCCGACGTTATTCTCATCGGTGAGATGCGGGATCTCGAAACGATGGCAGCGGCGTTGACCATAGCGGAGACCGGCCACCTCGCCCTGGCCACGCTGCACACGAATTCCACCTTCGAATCGATCAACCGAATCGTCGACGCATTTCCGTCGAACCAGCAGGGACAAGTCCGTGCGCAGCTCGCATTCGTTCTCGAGGGAGTGATCACGCAGCAGCTCATACCTCGGGCGAACGGCAAAGGAAGAGTGATGGTGGGTGAAGTCATGGTCTGCACTCCTGCGATCCGTGCAACGATCCGGGACGACAAGATCCATCAAATTTACGGTCTGATGCAGGCGGGTCAAAAATACGGGATGCAAACGATGAACCAAGCCCTCTTCAACGCTCACGTCAAGGGGGATATCTCGCTTGAGGAGGCAATGCGGAGAAGTCCTGATCCACAGGAACTCAGCACGATGCTCGGCGAAAAAGTCGAATCTTGGTAAAGATCAGCTCTCTCGGGTCTCGGCTAAGGGGGAATTGCGATGGCCACAACCTATTTATGGAAAGGAAGGAGTCCGGACGGTGAGATCCTTTCCGGCGAATACGTCACAGATAACAAGCAAGAGCTCGTAACTTATCTCCGAAAGCGAAAGATCATCATCACTTCTCTCAAAGAGAAGTCCAAGGAGATTAACATTCCCCTTCCATTTCTAAGGAAGAGGATCACGGTCAAAGATATGGGTGTTTTCACCAGGCAGTTCGCAACGATGATCAACAGCGGATTACCGATGGTCCAGTGCCTCGAAATCTTGTCGGCGCAGATGGACAAAGAGAATTTCAGGAAAATCTCCGACACGGTGAAGACCGATGTGGAGGGAGGTGCCACTCTAGCGGATGCGCTGCGGAAACATTCAATCTTCAGTGATCTATATGTGAACATGGTCGAAGCCGGGGAGGCAGGCGGTATTCTCGATCTGATTTTGAACCGGCTCGCCCTTTATCTGGAAAAAGCCGATGCGCTCGCGAGGAAAGTGAAGAGTGCGCTGATGTATCCTACTGTAGTCTGCGTCGTAGCAATAGGTGCAACAGTTTTTATGTTGATGTTCATCATTCCTACATTCGCACGCATGTTTGCGGATTTCGGTGGAGATCTTCCTCTCCCTACGAAGGTCGTGCTCGCTATGAGTAATTTCCTCCGGACGAAATGGTTCTTGCTGATCGGCGGCGCAATCGCCCTCGTCGTTGGATTCAAGCGTGCGTATGCTACGGATACAGGAAAGATGAAGATCGATGCTTTCATGCTAAAAATACCGGTTCTCGGCATAGTGTTGAGGAAAGCGGCCGTGGCCAGATTCACCCGGACACTGGGCACGCTGGTATCGAGCGGTGTGCCGATTCTAAGCGGTCTGGAGATTACGGCCAGGACTGCCGGCAACAAGGTGGTAGAGAAAGCCGTCAATTCAACTAGAGAGAGTATCAGCCAGGGTAACACAATTGCCGATCCGCTTAAGGGGTGCGGCGTGTTTCCGCCGATGGTGACGCAGATGATCGCCGTCGGGGAGCAAACCGGAGCTCTGGACGAGATGCTCGAGAAAATCGCCAACTTCTACGATGATGAAGTAGATACAGCCGTGGAGTCCCTAACATCTATCATAGAGCCGGTAATGATTGTGGTCATGGGCGTCATCGTAGGCGGCATGCTCATTTCGATGTATCTCCCGATGTTCAAGCTGATCAATGTCATTGCGGGGAGCTAACTGAATGGGGAATCTCACGGCCGCGGGTCCTCTGAAGAAGATCCGGACAATCGAGAAATTCCTCTTGTTGAGGATGATAATCACGGCGTTCGTGGTAGGCGCGGGCGTGATCATTGCCCAGCTCACCGATGAGAGATTTCCGGTTCGTCCGCTTTATATCCTGCTCATTCTAAGCGTCGTCCTCGGCGGCGTTTGCCATTTGGGTTTCCGCTTTGGCTTGGCATGGAGGAGAGGGCTTTGGGCCATAATGGTCGCGGATATCTTACTCGTAACAGCGATCGTTCATTACAGTGGAGGAGTCACGAGTCCATTTTCCCTGGTCTACTGCCTGTCCATTGTTGCCGCCGCGTATTTCCTGGAAGTGCACGGCGGTTTGGGTGTAGCGCTCCTTGCTTCCTGCAGTTTTATTGCTTACGGGGTAATGGAGTCGAAGGGAGTTGTTACGCTGCCTTCATCCCAGGGTTTCAGCCCTCCGTCCGCCGACACATGGATCGTCACATTGTATCTCCACGTCTCGATATTTTTCCTCGTTGGAATTGTGGCGGGTTATCTTTCGCAACGGATGAAACTAAAGGGGGAACAGCTCGAATCGGCGGAGTCCGAACTAAAGCAATTGAAAATCGATACGGACAACATACTCAGAAACATGAGCAGCGGGGTTCTCGTCGTAGATTCGACTGGAAAGATTCTCGCGTTGAATCCCGCTGCGGAGGAGATATTGGGTTTTTCTCGGGAAGAGATCCAGTCGAAGTATTTGGACGATGCGTTCAGCGAGGTAATGCCTGAGCTCATGATCGAACTTTTATCCGCATTGAACTCTGAAGAAAACAAGTTCAGGCAGGAAATCATGCTGAATAATAACCAAGGGAAAAAAATCCCCTTGGGCATCAGCATCTCTCTTTTGAGGGATGGTGGGGGAAAGCGAGGAGTCATTGCGGTTTTCCAGGATCTGACCGAGGTTCGCGAAATGCAGGAGCGCATTCGAAAGGCGGATCGTCTTGCTGCGATCGGGGAGCTATCGGCGGCTATTGCGCATGAGATCAGAAATCCGCTCGCATCGATCACTGGATCGATCGAAATGCTGCACAACGAGCTCAAGCTGCGAGGTGAGCACCGGCGCCTAATGCAGCTCATCAGCAAGGAATCCGAGCGCCTCGATCGGATCATCAGCGATTTTCTGGAGTTCGCAAGGATGAAGCCGCCTGCGATACGGAACGCATCTATCGACAGGTGCATAGATGATGTTGTGGCGCTGCTGGGGAATTCGGCGATAGGCAATAAGATCGGAATCGACGTGAGGCAAAGGGTGGAAGGAGCTCGTGTGAAGGTGGACGAGGAACAAATCAGGCAGGTGTTCCTCAATATTTGCCTGAACGCGTGTGAAGCGATGAGGGGAGAAGGCGATCTCACGATCGAAGTGAGCCTGAGCGAAGACGATCGATTGTGCATCAAGTTTCAAGATGAAGGGCCGGGAATTGGTGAAGAGGAGTGCGGGCATCTCTTTGATCCGTTCTTCACGACGAAAGAGGGGGGAACGGGTCTCGGTCTGGCAATCGCGAATAAGATCATTGAGGCTCACGGGGGACGAATCATCTACAGGAACCGGGAAGTAGGAGGGGCCGAATTCGATGTCGTGCTTCCGCTCACATCCATTGATAGAACAGACAACGTGCATGCATCCCTTGAGGAAACGACATACACTTCATAGCTAACTAACTTATGGGGGGCCATGAATGGCAGGAGAAAGAGTACTCATCGTTGATGATGAAAAGAGCATGTGCCAGTTCCTTTCCATCATGCTCCGAAAGGAGGGCTATCGTGTAACGACGGTGAACAACGGGAAGAAGGCCATCGAGGAAATCCGTAATTCCCGGTACGACGTTGTCCTCACCGATATCAAAATGTCGGGAATGGACGGCATCGAGGTCTTGACTCAAATCAAGAATCTCGACCCCTCGATCCCCGTGATCATCATGACGGCCTATGCCTCCCAGAAAACAGCCATCGAAGCGGTCAATAAAGGCGCTTTTCATTATTTGATCAAGCATGCAAAGAACGACGAGATCAAAATGGTGATCCGGAATGCGTTGGACATGAAACGCGTCCGCCAGGAAAACTTGCTTCTCAGGAAACAGCTCAAAAAGTCCAGCGATTTCAAGACGATCATCGGAAAAAGCGAGGAAATGGACAAGATCTTCAAACTCGTCGATAAGGTGGCCGACTCGGACAGCACGATAATGCTCTATGGAGAGAGCGGAACAGGAAAGGAATTGATTGCCCGGGCGATCCATTACCGTTCAAATCGCGTTGCCGGTCCCTTTGTGAGCATCAACTGCGGCGCATTGCCCGAGAGTCTTCTCGAGAGCGAGCTGTTCGGTCATGTCAAAGGCTCATTCACCGGAGCGATCAAGGACAAAGAAGGGCTTTTCAAAGTCGCGCAAGGAGGAACATTCTTCCTCGATGAGGTGGGGGAGACATCACCCACGATTCAGGTCAAGCTGCTCAGGGTTCTCCAGGAGAGGGAGATCATCCCGGTCGGTGGCACGAATCCGATTCGAGTCGAGGTGCGGCTCGTGGCGGCGACGAACGCCGATCTCGAGAAGGCAGTCAAACAGGACAAGTTCCGAGCCGATTTGTTCTACCGGTTGAATGTGATTCCAATCCACCTCCCATCTCTGAGGAAGCGCAAGGACGACATACCTCTCCTGGTGAACCACTTCCTCAGGAAATTCAATGAAAATCTGAGCCCTAAGGATCAGAAAGTGATCACCAAGCAGGCAATGGAGGTGCTCGTGAACTACAGCTGGCCGGGTAACGTCAGGGAGCTCGAAAACGTGATCGAGCGCGCGGTCATTCTTGCTGAAAGCCAGGAGATCGGTGTGGAAGAGATTCCGGACAAATTGAGGCAGCGAGAGCAGAGCGGGCAGCACCTTATAATGGATAAAGCGCAAGTCACCCTGGAAGAACTGGAAAAGGAATACCTCATAAAGGTACTGAACGACTCGAACTGGCAGAAAAAGAAAGCAAGCGCCATCTTAGGGATCAACGCTTCAACATTGTACCGCAAAATTCAGCGCTATGGATTAGAGAAAGAGAGAGAAAAACAAGAAGTCGAGTGACGATTTCGAGCGGTTTTTTGCAAAAGTGCTGCCTCTCAGGCTAGTGTCGAAATCAGTGGACGAAAAATTGCGCAGGAGGTGCCAATCGTAAGTGGCGCAGCAGGAGCGACTTTCACGGCGAGTATCGTTGATAGTGTTTGGCATATTACTTGCGAATTCCCGGAACAGCTGGATCGGGAATTTGGTCCGATGGTTATAAGCAGCGTGTTCAAAAACCAAAGGGAGGTCTGACTCATGAGGAACAAAGGTTTCACCTTGATCGAGCTCATGATCGTCGTGGTCATCATCGGCATTCTTGCCGCGATCGCGATCCCGAACTTCATCAGCATGCAAGCGCGTGCGAAAGAGGCCTCGACGAAGTCGAACTGCCACACCGTGCAGCTCGCCGCCGAGGACTTCGCTGTCCAGAACGACGGCGTGTACGCGGCGAACGTTAGTGCTGACGTGACACCGGCCGGTCAGACGATCGTCGCCATGCTGCCCGGTGGCGCTCTTCTCGAGAACCCGTTCACCAAAATCGCCAGCGAGCCGATTGACGGCCCCGCTGCGACTGATGGTCAGACAGGTTACGTTCCGATCATCCAGGGTGGTGTCAACGTCGGTTATACGATCACCGGTGCCGGCAAGGGCGGCAACGTGATCATTACGCTCACAAGCGGTCAGTAAAGTTACGCGTTGCAGGTTGCAGGAAGGGGGCGAAAGTCACGAAAGTGCTTTCGCCTTTTTTCTTTGGTACGGATTGTGCTGTGAATCAAGAAGGCTAACTGTAAGGAAGAGAATCGATCATGACTATCCTGGAACTGGACCGCATTTCCAAATCATTCAAGCGCGGCCTATTGGGGAAAAAGCACAAGGTTCTATCCGATCTTTCGTTCCAACTGGAAGCGGGGGAGGTATTTGGCTTTCTCGGCCATAACGGGGCGGGTAAAACGACGACGATCAAGATCATTCTAGGATTGCTGCGACCTGATTCCGGCCAAATTTCGATTCTGGGGCAGCACGGTGCGACCAGTGAGGCAAGGGCACGGGCGGGATTCCTCTGTGAAGATGTCGGTTTGTACCCACACCTCACTGCGGAAGAAATGCTCCAGCTCTCGGGAGAGCTTTTCTCGCTCGACCGGAGTTTGATAAAAGCGCGCAAGCGTGACCTACTCGAACTCGTAGGACTCTCCAGCCAGCGGCGGCTCAGAATCAAACGGTACTCCAAGGGCATGCGCCAGCGGCTGGGTGTGGCCATCGCGCTGTTGAATGATCCCGATATACTGCTCCTCGATGAGCCTTACAGCGGTCTCGACCCGTTGGGGAGGAGAAAGCTGAGGAAGATTCTGTTATCGCTCAAGGAAGCGGGAAAAACAATCCTGCTAAGCTCCCACATCGTTCCCGATGTGGAGGCGGCATGCGATCGAGTAGGGATCTTGAGCGGTGGAAAGATTTCCAAGTTCCTCGACCTAAGAGAGATCTACGCAACGAAGACGAACGAGAGCGAGGTCACCGCCAGAGGGATCAACCCTGATCTGCTCCGTGCATCCGTGGAGAGCGTCGATATCGTACTGGAAAGAGAAGAGGCGGTCATTGCCCGTTGCAAAGGGGATCATGCCCTCCAAGAAGCTCTCTCGACGATTTACCGGTTCGGAGGATCCGTTCTCGAAGTAAAGCCTTTGAGGTTCAGCCTTGAGGATCACCTGGTCCAGACAATGGCGGAGACCCAAGGAATCAGCGATAGAGCGGCTATAGAAGAGGAAATCGAGAACCTTCTCTCGCAACCGTAGGCGGTGACGATGCCGGCTTTAATACTCGCAAAATACACTATCAAGCTTTACATAAGGGAGCGAGTGCTGCTCATTGTTCTCCTGTTTGGATTCATTCTCATGATTTCCTCTTACGTTCTTGCGCCTATTGCCGTCGGGGCCCAGCAGAAGATCGTCGTCGACGTTGGGCTTGCATCGATATCAATCCTGGGAATTCTACTCATCATCCTTTTTGGAGCAAGTTCGTTTTACAGAGAGCGGGAAAAAGGGATACTCAGCTCGCTGCTGTCCAAACCGATCAGCAGGGTGGATTTTATCCTTGGGAAATACGCAGGAACGGCGGTTACCGTGATCGCAGTGATGATGTTGATGGCAATTCTGCATTTATTCGTGATGTTGTTGAGCGGTGTCGATCTGAACGCCCAGATATTCTGGGCCGTATATTTATCGCTTATAGAAGCATCAGTCATCACCTCTGTGATGGCCTTCTTCTCTTCTTTTACCACCCCCGTTCTGGGTTCCTTCTTTACGCTCTGTGTGTTGGTCAGCGGGACCTTGAGCAAAGACCTGCTCGCTTTTGCTGAACAGTTCGGCGAGGGCGCGTTTAAAGTGATGACGAAATTTTTCTATTATCTGCTCCCTAATTTATCACTGTTCAATGCAAGACAGGAAGCGGTGCACAATCTTCCGCTCCAGGAGGGTTATATATACTCCGTCACGATCTACGGGATATTCTACACGCTTTTCATGCTTTTCCTGAGTGCGCTGATTTTCAGAAGGCGAGATGTGCGGTGAGGAACTTTCTGTCGAAGGATAATATGAAGTTTGCAATCGCCGGCATCGTCATTATAGCCGGTCTTTGTGCAGCGATTCTGCTTTCCCGGCCGTACAGTCACAAGCCACACCTGCATGACAGCCTATATCTTCCGTCCGGCAAATTCATAAAGGAAATGTCTCTGGGGTATCAGCAGATTGCGGCGGACTTCGTCTGGTTGTCGGCCATTCAGTATTACGGGGAATACCGTCAGAACAAGCACGACCTTTCTTACTTCGAGGGGCTGATCGACATCGTTACGACGCTGGACCCGCACTTCATTTTCGCCTATGTTTTTGGCGGACTCGTTGTATCTTCTGATATCGGGGCGTTCGATAGCGGCATCGAGATTCTCCAGAGGGGGATGATGAACAACCCGACGTCCTGGCAGCTGCCTTTCGAGATCGGATTCCTATATTACATCGGTTTGGCCAACACTATTCTTGCAGCAAGGTATTTCGACCTGGCTTCGCGCATTCCAGGCAGTCCGGACATCACCCGGCGCTTCGCCGCCTTCGTGTATTCCCAAGCAGGACACAAAGAGACGTCGATTCGAATGTGGGAAGAGCTGATTGAAAATACGGATGAACCCTACATGAAGGAGCTTGCTGAGAGGTACATCGAAAAACTCAAACGCGGACTCGGTGACGATAAGAGACGCTGAACCAAGCGGTGGACTTGATGGAAATAGTAACAAACAGCTGTATCTTGATTGCATTCATTTTTGGCATTTCAATCGGGAGCTTCCTCAATGTCCTGATCCACCGTCTTCCAATCGGTGAATCGATTGTTCGCCCGCGATCCCGCTGCCCACAATGCGGGAGGTATATTCGCTGGTTCGAAAATGTTCCCCTGTTGAGCTACATTCTCCTCGGAGGGCGGTGCAGAGGCTGCCGATCGAAAATACCTCTGCGTTATCCTGCGGTCGAGCTGCTGTCTGGCGTATTCGCCGTATTCTCTTTGTGGCGGTACGGCGTCACCCTGGAAGCATTATGGGTATATGCGTTCCTCGTGGTTCTCCTCGCGATCGCTGTCATCGACTGGCGGCATCAGATCATTCCCGATGTACTATCGCTTGGAGGAGTAATCCTTGGGATCACGGGAGCGTTCGTTTGTCTGTCGATCGATCCGATCGAGGCGTTTATCGGTACGGCATTTGGAGCAAGCATTCTCATCGTCATCGCGCTGATATACAAAGCGGTTCGGAAAATCGATGGTCTCGGCGGCGGTGATGTGAAACTCATGGCGATGATCGGTGCTTTCCTCGGTTGGCAGATGGTTCTTCTCGTGCTGTTCATTGCTTCGCTGATGGGAAGCCTGTACGGGCTTCACCTCATGCGATCGGGCGGAGACGGAAAAACGGCCGTCGCCTTTGGATCGTTTCTGGCACCTTCAGCAGCCATCGTCTTTTTCTTCGGAGGCCGGCTCCTGGAATTGTATTTCGGCCTTTATCCTCGTTGATACTGTATTGCTTCCCCCGAGATGCAGTTTGCAACGCCCTCTTTGAAAAGGGTGTAACAATAGGTCCAAGACAAGCGTAATTCCAAATATAACAAGTGGTTACCGCGAGACAGGCCCTTTCCGCTCTTGGCATATTTGTTGCCATTGAGCCACTCAGTAAGGCGTATCAAATCATGCGCTTAATTTGGGGCCGAGCGGCGGCGTGTCCGATTCCGGCTCGGTTTGCATCCGTTCGACGAGAAGGCGGGTACGAATATGAAACTCTTCTCGAAAAAAGGCAAATCATCTGTGGGGCTGGATATCGGATCGAGCCTGATAAAAATCGTAGAGATCGATCATTCGAAAGAGCAGCCCGTTCTCAGCAAGTACGGAATCATCAAGCTGCCTTCTGAAGCGATCGTCGAAGGCGAGATCATGGACCGAAGCTTGGTGATCGAAGGAATCAATGAGTGCGCGACGAAAGCGGGAATCAAACAGAGTAACATCAATACGGCTGTCTCGGGAAGGGCGGTGATCGTGAAGAAGGTCGTTATGGACAAAATGAATCCCGACGATGCGAAGGAAGCGATCTTCTGGGAGGCGGAGCAACACGTTCCTTTCGATATCGATGATGTGTGTCTCGATTTCCAGATATTGAAAGAGGATGTTGGCGCGAATCAAATGGAGATCCTTCTCGTCGCAGCGAAGAAAGAGATGGTGACCACGCACGCCGACCTCATTCGAGAGGCGGGTTTCAACCCAGTCATCATAGATGTCGATTCATTTGCCATCCAGAATGCATACGAAGTTACTCGTGCGGGAACCGAGAACATCGTCACCGGTCTGATCAATATCGGTTCGGAGACGACGAACATAAACATCGTTCAAAATAACATTCCTCACTTTACCCGTGATTTGAGCATCGGGAGCAACGTGTTTCTTGAATCGATGCAGCGGGATATGGGTATTGGATTGGAGGAAGCGGAAGCGATTCTACACGAGGAAGAAGAAATTGAAGATACTGAAAAATGCCGGAAGGTTATAGCAGTCGCATCAGAAGAACTTTCCATGGGTATCGAGCGATCGATTTCATTCCTCAAGACGGCGGGGGATGCCGAACAGATCGATGAAGTGATTCTCAGCGGTGGTGGGGCGCGTCTCCCCTGGCTGCGAGAAATACTCAGCGAAAAGCACGGGATCGAGTTCAAAGTCAACGACGCAGTGGCCAGAATGGACCGGGCCGAAAACATGTCCGAAGAGGACGCTATTGAACTGGAAAAAGTTGGACCGCTGCTGACAGTTTCAATGGGCCTCGCACTGAGAAGGGAGGAGAAGTAGATGATAAAAATCAACCTGCTCCCGCTGGAAGACAGAAAGAAAACGAGAAAGATCAAGCTGCCAACGATCTCCGGCTCAGCGGTGTTGTGGTCCATTATGATCGCCATTGTTTATTTCGGTGTGATATTTGCGATCGCTACGCTCCAAGCTAGACGCGTAGGCGAGCTGGAGCAGAAGATCGAGAAAGCCAAGCAGGAATCTGCAGCGCTCGCTCCGCAGCTTGCAAAGATCAGGAAGCTCACCAAAGAGAGAGAAGAGGTGAACAAAAGATTGGGCATCATCGCCAATCTGGACAAAGATAGATACTTCAGGGTTCAAGTTTTGAACGACATCAGCGAAAAGCTCCCTGCAAACTGCTGGCTGACCATTGTGAGAGAGCAGGGTGGATCAATGGTCACCATTGAAGGTGTCACCTTTTCGAATTATATCATCGCTGATTTGATGAACAACCTGGAGAAGTCCGATCGATTCGGGGAAGTGATGCTGTCGGTCGCCCAAGAAGGCACTATTCACGACCACCGCGTGATCCAATTTGCGTTGGAGTCCGCAATTGTGCCCTGGTAATCGAATACGAACGCAAGCGGAAGGTTAGGTCATGGACCTCAAGAATCCTAAAGCTCAAAAGATCCTGATAGGTATCGTGCTCGTCTGCATTGTGAGCTATGTGTACTTCGGCTGCACGTTCTTCTCGTTCTGCTACAGGGCGCGAAAGGCCAATATCGAAGAAATGGAGAAGGAGTATTCAAAGCTCAGCGCCGAGCTCGAAAAAGCAAGGAAAATAGTGGGGAAGCTGGCCCAGTTGGAAGCGGAATACGAGAGGCTCCACGATCAATGGATGTCTGCTCAAGAGCTGCTCCCCGAGGAGAAGGAAATGCCCGACCTTTTGCGAAAGGTTACCACGGCAGGAAACAAAGCTGGAGTCAAGTTTGCCCTTTTTCAGCCGCAGAATCCTGTGCAGCAAGAGTTTTTTACTTCGCATCCGATAAAAGTGAAGGTAAAGGGAGGTTTTCATCAAGTCGGCATATTTCTCAGCAGACTCGCAAACCTGCCTCGAATAGTCAACGTATCTGGCTTGAGTCTCGAATCTCCTAGAACGACCGGAAGGAAAGGCGAAAAAGGAGAATCTAGCGAAACTGTGTTGGCGGAATTCACCCTCACCGCGTACACGCTCCCTGGAGGCGCTTATGAGATCGCTACCACTCAATAGACATAAGAAGGCACTTTTCGGCGCCGTATTAATTGCTGCCGGATGTTTGGCGGTGCTTTTCATCGACTCGGTGGGAGCCGAATCCAAAAAGGTCAGGCTCCGGGAGAATAAATACTATTACAGCGCTTTCAATAGGAGGGACCCCTTCAAGTCGCTCATTGTCGGCGATTTCGTAAGGAACACCAAAATGACCATCGTCGATCTCAATGCCGTTGAGCTCGTTGGGATAATCAGAGGAGAGCTCGATCGATTCGCACTCCTCGAAGATGAAAAGGGCTACAGCTACATTCTGAGAGTCGGCGATCGAGTTAAAAATGGTTCGGTCGTCGCCATTGGGGAGAAATCAATGGTTGCCCGCGTGACGAACTTTGGGCAGACGACGAAGTTCACGCTGCACCTAACCAAACGCGAAGAAGGAGTCATGAAATGAAAAAGCTGTCCTTTGTCCGCAGGTCGGTGATCATCTTACTGCTCGTTGGGGCAATTGCCCTGGCGTCGTCTGCCACGGGTGACGTTCCGAGCGTTATTTCGCTAAAAATGGAGTCCAGTTTGGAAATGACTACTTGCTCCATAGAGAAAAAAGGGGAAGTCGAGCTTCAAGAATTCCGGCTTGAGAATCCTCGCCGGGTCGTGCTGGATTTCGTTGGGGCGCGGCACCAGTTGGATAAAAAGACGTTTCTAGGCGACGGCAAGTTCGTTCAGAGGGTAAGAACGAGCCAGTTCACGAACTCGCCGCAAGAAGTGACTCGGGTGGTGTTCGATATCAACGAGGACGCATCCTATGAGATCGCTCGTTCCGGAAACAACATAGTCATTGAATTCTTCTCAGGGGCCAAACCGAAAAGTTCGCCTGCAGAGACGAAATCCCAGAGCTCGCCCAGCGAAACGAAATCACAGGTTACGCCCGGACAGCCAACACCCACGCAGGCGTCTTTTTTCCCTATTGATCCCCAGGCAGCCGCTCCTGCCAAAAAGAAGGCCGAGCAGGATCATACGCCCAAGAAAGAGCCCGCATCTCAGGTTAGCGTTCCGTCCACCGCTCCTGCAATGAACGCATGGAGTGAGCGGATCCCTGCGCCTTCTGGCCAAACCGATCAGACGGTTCAGACAACCCAGAGAACCCCCAAGAAGAGCAGTTCAACCAGCGATGAGAGCTCAGCGCCTGAAGCTTCGATTGCGAGGGCATGGAGAACGAGCTCGGGCAACCCAGCTACCGGCGCCGATTTTAGTCAGGAGACCGGCGCTTTCTCGCCGAGCGTTAGCGGCGTAACAAATCGCCCCGTTACAATTGATGTCCAGGCTGCCGATATCAAGAGTGTGCTAATGAGCCTGTCGGAATACTCCGGAAGAAATATCATATCCGGTCCGGAAGTAACCGGTGAGGTAACGGCTCATTTGAAGAATGTACCCTGGCGCCAGGCTCTCGATATCATTTTGAAGTCCTACGGTTTCGGCTTCAGGGAAGAGTACGGAATCATCAGGGTCTCTACAGTCGACCAATTAACTGAAGAAGAGCTTGCGGTGCAAGCAGCGGAAAGGAAGAAGGACGATCTTCTCCCGCTGGAAACGAGAATTATTCCGTTGAGTTTTGCCAATGCCGAGGAAATGAAGAATGCTCTCCAGCGAATCGTATCGAAGAGAGGAAATATCGAGATAGAGAAGGGAAGCAATGCCATGGTCGTTACCGATATCAAGAAGAATATCGACGAGGTCGAGGTCATGGCGATGAAGCTCGACAATAAGCTTCAGCAAGTCGAGATCGTTGCCAAGATGGTCGACGTGGACTTCGAGGCCAGTCGAGAATTCGGCGTGCGCTGGGACGTGGTAAACCTCATGCCGTCAGAAGTGAGCGTCATGGGAGATGCGCTTGTCGATGCTCGCGTTGCCCAGCCTGTTGGGACATTCCGAGTGGGAACGGTCCGATCGTGGGGAGAGGTGCTGACCACCATCGACATGCTCGAGAAAGAAAACAAGGCGAACATCATCTCCAACCCACGTATCGTTACGGCCGACAATCGGGAGGCACAAATCCTCGTGGGCAAGGAAATCCCTCTCATCGTATCGGACGAGGCAGGGAATCCGATCACCGAACTCACGAAAGTCGGCATCATGCTCAAAGTGACTCCTCATGTGAACTCGGACAACACCATCACCATGGATCTCCATCCCGAGATCAGCGAGCTCAGTGCCCAGGCAACCGTTCAGGGCGGCGTGATCATTTCGATCAGCGAGGCCGACACGCGTGTGGTCGTGTCTGATGGAGAAACCGCTGTGATCGGTGGACTGATCAACGAAGTGGAGAGCAATATCGAAAACGGAGTGCCTGTTCTAATGGACATTCCGGTGCTGGGTAACCTCTTTAAATTCCAAAACGAGACAACGAAAAAGCGCGAAATGATCATATTCGTGACTCCGAAGATCATCGGCCCCCATTTTGGTGGGTCCTCGTAATAGGTGAAGCCAAGAACACCCGGTCCGCGGCTGAGAGCGGCGGGGCAAGCACATTGCCCCGCCGCTTTTTCTTTTGTAATTCCTTGTCCTGTTGATTTTCTGGGATTTACTATGATTGCTTTGGCAGGTCGCACTTGACACAATACTCGGCCTTTCATGCAGACTTCACCGGGTATCGGATAGAGACTGTCATATCGCTTGCCCCACTGCCTTTTCTTTTTTTATAGTAAGGGCTGGATTCGAAAGAGGGCCGTTCCGCAGTGCCCGGCAGGGAAAAACGTGGTTCCATGGCAGAGAGATCAAAACGAGAGGTTCGGGTGATTGCTGGGTTCCTGAAGGGGACCCGACTCCGGTATCCTCCGGGAAGAGCGATTCGGCCGACAATGCAGCAAACGAAGGCGGCGGTATTCGATTCGATCGCTGGATCGGTGCCAGGCGCGGTGTTTCTCGACCTGTTTGCAGGCGCAGGAGGAGTGGGTATCGAGGCCGTGAGCCGCGGTGCCGGTTTTGCCCATTTCGTTGAAAACGACCACGAAGCGGTACGACTGCTCCGAGAGAACCTAAAGGCATGCGGGCTGGGAAGGGATCGCGTGAGCGTGCATCCGGTGAGCGTTTTCGATTTTCTCGCAAATGCGAACATCCGGAGGATCCGTCCAGATATCGTCTACGCCGATCCTTTTTATGGGGGGGAAGACTCGGCCATGCTGCTGGCATTTCTCGGGTCTCTGCGTTATCCTATGAAGTGCCTGATCATTTTGGAACACAGCAAAGACCTGATCCTTGACGAGAACCTGCCGCTCGAGCGAACGAAGATCAGGAGATTCGGAGGGACATGGGTAAGTCATTTCCTTCCCGCAGGAGGAGGCGAACGATGACGAAAGCATTATATCCGGGAACATTCGACCCGATCACGAACGGCCATCTCGATATCATCGAAAGGGCGAGCAAGCTGTTCGATTCGCTGGTGATCGCCATCGCTCGGGGCGTCCATAAGGAGACCAATCTGCCTTTGCAGCTCCGGAAGCGTCTCGTGGAAAAATGCACCACCGAGATGAAGAACGTTTCGGTAGAATCTTTCTCGGGTCTTCTCGCCGAAGAGTGCGAGCGCCTCTCCGCGGACGTGGTTATCAGGGGGCTTCGTGCGGTCTCGGATTTTGAATATGAAATGATGATGGCGCTGATGAATCGCAAACTCAATCCAGGCTTCGAGACGATTTTCATGATGCCGAGCGAGCAGCACATTTATCTACACAGCCAATTGGTGCGCGAAATCTTCTCTCTCGGGGGTGATATCTCCTGCCTCGTACCGGAGCCGGTCCGGAAAGCGCTTGAGCAAAGGCTCAAACGAGGCAGGCGATAGCTTTATTGACTCCAAGCCGGCTCGCTTGCTAACATCGGTGCCACCTTCTCCAGCGGGCCGCTCATCGATATTTTCCTCCCAGCGAAAACCTCTGAGTTCGTAAGCGATGCAATTGACAATTGGTCTGACTGCCGAGGGGACATTTTGACGACGTTCATCGACCTCGTAACAGTAGATGTTGCCGCCGGGCGCGGCGGTGATGGTTGTGTGAGTTTCAGGCGAGAAAAGTTCGTGCCGAGGGGCGGACCCAACGGCGGTGACGGCGGCAAAGGCGGAGACGTCGTTGTTCAAGCATCGAAAGATCTCGGGACACTGATCGATCTCCATTACCGCCGGAAGTACCATGCCGGCAATGGGGAGCACGGCAAAGGGAAAAGTCAGAAAGGAAGCGACGGCAAGGACACAACGATACTCGTTCCCTGCGGAACCGTTGTGAAAGACACCGATTCCGGTCGAATCTGCTGCGAGCTTCTCGAAGACGGCGAGCGGTTCGTTGTGGCCCGCGGTGGAAAGGGGGGGATTGGTAACGAGCGGTTTGCAACTCCACGGAACCGGGCGCCGCGAAAGTTCACGTGTGGGGAGCCGGGGGAAGAAAAACAGCTCGAGCTCACCCTCAAACTGATTGCCGATGTGGGCCTCGTCGGGGAACCGAACGCGGGCAAATCCACTCTTTTGAGCACCGTGAGCGCCGCACACCCGAAAATCGCCCCCTATCCGTTTACAACGAAGAAACCGGTTCTTGGTGTCGTTCGATTGGAAGAGTACAAATCTTTCGTAATGGTCGACATCCCGGGTTTGATCGAAGGCGCACATGAGGGGAAAGGGATGGGAAAGGACTTTCTCCGGCACATCGAGCGTTGCCGGGTGCTCGTGTATCTCGTCGACGTTACCGTCCCCGAGCCCGCGGAGAGCTATGCATCCCTTCGCAATGAGATCCTGTATTACGATCCGGCAATCCTTGAGAAGCGCAGTCTGATCGCGCTGACGAAATGCGATCTCCTTCCTGGTGGAATCCGCGGAGTGGATCCATCGCTGCTCTCATTGCACCAGAAGGTGGTTCCAATCTCATCCGTGAGCCGTGAAGGCCTCGATGAGTTGATTCGCGCGATTGGGTCGGCGCTCGGTTAGCATTCGTTCCTGATACGACGTGGGATCGAGAAGTTGTTCTTTGTAAAATTGATGGGGAGGGGTGGATGAAGTGTTTCGATCTTATTATCCGTTTCTCGCGCTGCTGTTGTCGAAAGGTGCCGGCCCGGGAGCTTGCAGGAAATTGTGGGAATGTGCGGGCGCGTCACTCGAAGGAGCCTTTTATAAGTTGAAATCACCTCGCGGGCGGAGAGAGATTTCCATCCTGCTTGGGACGGCGATCGGAAGTACCCGCTGGGGAGAGTTCGAGCGGCAGATAGAAAAAATCGAGAGCTCGGGCGCTGGAGTAGTGTGTTTCTCGGATGCGGCATATCCGAGGTACCTGCGAGATATTCAAGATCCTCCGCCGATCCTTTTTTATGGAGGGGATCTCAAGAGCCTCGATAAGCGCGGGGTGGCAATAGTGGGCACCCGTAAGCCCTCCCCCAGGGGCACCGCCTTTGCGCGAAATCTTGCACGGGATCTCTCACAGCTCGGCATTATGGTGGTCAGCGGGCTCGCCAGGGGGATCGATGCGGCCGCACATGAGGGTTCTCTCGAAGGCGATGGCCCTGCGGTGGGTATTATTGGAACCGGTCTAGATGTCTGCTACCCGGCAGAGAACCGCTGGCTCATGAATCAGATTGCTTCCAGAGGATGCATCGTTACGGAACAACTGATGCGAATGATACCTCAGAGCCATGTGTTCCCCCTCAGGAACCGGTTGATCAGCGCGGTTTCGAAAATCGTGGTTGTTGTGGAAGCAGGACAGAAGAGCGGCGCGAGGATTACGGCGCGGTGGGCGCTCGAGCAAGGGCGGGAAGTGGGGGCGGTTCCGGGCTTCCCGGGTGATTTCAGGAGCCGCGGTGTAAATAGCCTTCTCAAATCGGGAGCAGTCCTAGTAGAGAGCGCAGAAGATATTCTCCAAGCAGTCCCTCTCCTCCGCGAGAACATCACCGCAGAGGATCATCGCATGGGTGCCGCTCCGGCGAAGGTGCGGAACGGGATGGCGAAAAATGATGGTGCTCCGGAAAGCACCCGGCCCGAGATATCCGAAGTACTCACAGCGCTGTCATCCCATCCAATTGATCCGGACACCCTTGCCGCGCATTTGGGCAAAGATGTGGCACTGATTCAAAGCATCCTGTTCGAGCTGGAAATGAACGGCGAGGTCGGGCGCGATCTGGCGGGCTGCTATTTCAAGCGCTGACGGAGCAAGCCCGAGTGATATAAGATGGACTGGTGGAAGTCGTGCTCCTCGTCAGCGCGCGGCTCTCACGCGGTTTGCCTGCAAATCGCGCCTTTCGGAGGCATCGATTGGATAAGCGGATCCGACATGCGCTCGAAAACGTTGGGGTGAGGTTCCTCATCGGGTGCGCTTCGTTGCTGCCGCAGCGGCTTTTGTATCCTTATGGAGCTGCGCTCGGGTGGCTGGCGTTTTCGGTGTTCCGCATCCGACGATCCGTTAGTCTGGACAATATACGCAGGGCTCTCGAAGTCGACGATCAAGAGGCGCTAAACATCGGAAGAAACGCCTACATGAATCTCGGAAGATCCGTGGTTGAGTTTGCCGCTTTCAAAAGGTTCTCGAAGGAGTCACTGTTTCACATGGTATCGATAGAGGGGGCTGAGTATTTCGACGAAGCGCTCCAAGCAGGGAGGGGCGCGGTGCTGTTCACCGGCCATTTTGGTTCCTGGGAGCTCCTGGCTGCAAGGGTCGCGCAGAGCGGCTATCCTTTTCACGTTCTCGTCGGGGAGCAGTCGAACAAGCGCGTTGACGAGCTCATCAATAATTTGCGCCGCTTTCAGAACATCCAGGTTATTTCGTACAAGGCCGGACTCCGCCACGCCCTCCGTGTTCTTTCCAAGAACGCGTTCGTGGCGATTCTCGCTGACCAGGATGCCAGGCGAGGGGGAATTTTTGTGGACTTCCTGGGGCAACCCGCATCCACATTTCGTGGCCCGGCAAGATTGGCCATTCAGAGAAGCTGCCCGGTCATTTCCGGATTTATTGTGCGCCAGGGCGACGGGAGGCATGCGGCCGTGATTCTGAAACCCATATGGCCGGATAACAGCCTTCAAGATGAGGAGGCGCTTCGGGACCTTACGCAGCGCTACACGGCCCAACTGGAATCGTTTGTCAGGAAATATCCGGATCAATATTTTTGGGCCCACAGGCGTTGGAAGACACAACCATGACGGCGTTCGAGCTTTCTGCAAAAAGGGGCATTCGGTCATGAAAAGCCGGCATTTTCACAAATTTCTAATTGCTTTATTGATAGGCGGTTACATGATGGCTATCGTGCCCTGGATCAGCGCTTTGGATTCCATGACCAATGAGGATAAGGGAGAGCGCTTCGTTCGCATGCTTGCATCGGGTAGCTATGCCAGTGCCTGGGAGGATTTCGACAGTACGACGAAAGCCGCCATGCCTCCGCATCAGATCGAGCTGATCCCGAGAATCGGCATGCTGGACCATGAAATCGCAGGTTTCGTTGTGATGGCCGGTCCGAGCCGACCATCGGAGGACGCGATCCTCGAGCAGATGGCCTACATCTATTCTCTCGACGGCCTCGTTTCTGATAGCGAGATGGAACAGTTGGAGAAAATCAAACAGCAAGTTGCTATGGTAAAAGATCCCTGGCTTTCCGCGGAGATCCCCTCAAAGGAGTTACCCCTCGGGCTGCCCGCGGAATATTGGCTGGATTTGCATGATTACAACCCACTGGAAACAGCAAGGCATTTAAATTGTGATGTGCTGATCCTTCAGGCCGGCAGGGATTACCAGGTGACAATGGAGGATTTTTGGGGGTGGAAGCGGGCGCTGAACGACCGGCAGAACGTCGTTTTCGAGAGTTATCCAAAGCTCAATCATTTGTTCATGGAGGGCGATGGCAAAAGCTCTCCGGAAGAGTATCAAGTGGCAGGTCACGTGGCCGAGGTTGTCATCGAAGATATCGCAAACTGGATAAAGAGCCAGTAACGGTGTCGTTTAGGAAACGACGAGTCATCCACTGAATTGGTGGTGCATATGGGGATAAGTGGATCACGGGGGGGATGAGGCCGTAATCGCGCAGCGATAGATAGGCCGAATCCCCCCGTGATCCATCAAAAGAAGTCCACGAGAGGCAATTGTCCAGTAAGGAATGCACGGATAGATGCCTGGAGTGGCGTCCGGGGCTGTTGCAAAGACTCAATGATACTCTTTAACGATTTGTCCCCCGGCGCTGTTCATTCTATGTGTGGCTATTTCTTCTCTGAATTCTCGATATTGGCCTGGAAGCCGATAGGTCCCTTCCCGGGCTCGGCCGAAGGCAGCGGAATCTTGCCGTGTTCCGCCTCGTACTTTTGAATGTTGTTCTCCAAGGTGGCAAGTAAGGCCCTTGCATTCTGCGGGGTCATGATGATTCGCGAAAAGACTTTCGCTTTTTTTGCACCTGGAAGCATCCGGGCGAAATCGAGGATGAATTCCGAGGGGGAATGTGTGATGATCACGAAATTCGAATAAACACCCTCCCATTCTTCGTTGCCGATCTCTATATTTACCGTTCTGTCTTGTTTCATACTGGCGCCTCCCTTATTTTTCAATGATCTTTGAGTATTCCGGGGGACTCTACCACAGGTTGCAGGCGCTTTCAAGACGAAGCCCCGTTCGGTGAATAGGGAGGCGCATAATGCACCAGGACGTTGCAGTGCTCCTTTGATGGGTCACTAGGGGGGTTCGGCCTATCTATCGTTGCGCGAATACGGGCTCATCCCCCTCGCGACCCATCTCCCCGGGTGTGTGTCTTGCGAGGCGTATGATGCGGCTTTGGCCGGCTGTAATGCCGAAAGTATCTCGATCGCCCCTCCACGACGCCGCTTTTGACGGGAGCGCCTGTTGCGCTTGACAATGCACCTGGGTATGTGGTAGCTTCTGCCCAACTTATGAGCCTATTCCCAAACCGGTTGAGCCTCTAGGAATCCCATATAGCGATCCTAGTTTTTTGTTTTCAGGGAACGATAACGCAATGTTGCATCCAGAGCTGTCCAAGGACCAGGTCGCGTCCTATATGCGGCGGATCCCATCGACACGTGTATGGGTGCTGGGTGACGTGATGTTGGATCGGTATCATTGGGGAGTTGTCGATCGCATCTCACCAGAAGCCCCAGTACCGGTAGTGAACGTGACTCGGAGGAGTTCACGTTTGGGGGGCGCTGCAAATGTAGCCGCCAACCTGAGAGCTTTGGGAGCAGCAGTCACGCTGATGGGTGTCGTGGGCGCAGATCGCGCCGGCGAAAAGATTCGGCACCTCCTCGATAAAGATTCGGTCGATTCCACTCATTTGCTCGTGGATAGGCAAAGGGAAACGACGGAAAAGGTAAGGATCATTGCCCAGAGCCAGCAGGTTGTGAGGGCGGATTTCGAAGTAGTGGACCCCATCCCCGAGCAGTTTAAAGAAAAGTTCACTTCTTCACTGTTGAGCGGCGCAGATGATTGCGACGCGCTAATCATATCTGATTACGGAAAGGGTGTCATTCAAGCGGACTACCTTCACGAAATCATTTCGGCCTGGCGAGGGAGGGGGAAATGGCTGCTCATCGATCCGCATGTAGGCCATTTCATATGGTACCGGGGGGCGGGCATTGTTACTCCGAACACGAAAGAAGCAATGAGCATATACAACGAGCATATCGAGAGCGATGACGCGCTGTCGGAGCTGGGATTCAAAATCAAAGAGGACCTTTCGCTGGAAGCACTTCTCATTACCCGCGGCGAATCGGGAATGAATCTCTATTTTGGAGATAGGAAGGAACTCCACGTTCCCGCTGTGGCGAAAGAAGTCTATGATGTCACGGGAGCGGGAGATACTGTGATCGGCGTTCTCGGTGCTTTCTTGGGAGCAGGGGCCGAGCTTGTGGATTCGGTCATCATTGCGAACCAAGCTGCAGGGGAGGCCGTTAAGGAAGTCGGGACCACAACGGTTAGAACCGATGTCATCTTATCTGCTTTTAAATGAATTAGTTATATACTTCACTTAAGGTAATAAATAACGTGCTGATATCGAGAACAGATCTTGAAAAACGATCCAGAGCATTTCGCAAAGCCGGGAAGCGGATTGTTTTTACGAACGGCTGTTTTGATCTCGTTCATCCGGGCCACCTTCACCTCATCGAGACGGCCGCCAGTTTTGGGGATATTCTCCTCATAGCCATCAATGACGACGCTTCCGTACGACGACTGAAAGGTGAGGGCCGCCCGATCTACCCGGCCAGCGAGCGGGCGGAAATTCTTCTCGCTCTCAAATGGGTGGATTGTGTGACGGTATTTTCGGAAGACACGCCGTTGGAAACGATTCGATTGGTAAGGCCCCATGTTCTCGTGAAAGGGGCCGAATATAAGGAAGAAGATATTGTCGGTGCAACATTCGTCAGTAAAGACGGCGGGGAGGTTGTAAGGATTCGCATGAAGCCCGGTTATTCGACCCGAACCTTGATCCAAAGAGTCACCGGATCCTGCCAGCCAGGATAGCAGTGATGGGAGGTTCGGGGTGGTTTGTTTTATCCGCCGGGCTTGCGGGCGTTTCTCGGAACGCCGGAGAAAGGAAGAAATCGATGGCGAGAGAACGAATCTTGATCATGGGAGCTGCCGGTAGGGACTTCCACAATTTCAATGTTCTCTATCGAAACAATAAGAACATCGAGGTGGTTGCTTTTACCGCGACGCAGATCCCGGATATCGAGGGGAGATCCTATCCGCCTGTACTCGCGGGGGATCTCTATCCCGGCGGTATACCAATCATCGCAGAAAACAGTTTGCGCGAATACCTCGTCCATGAAAAAGTGGATACGGCGGTTTTTTCATACAGCGATGTCTCCTATGAGTATGTCATGCAGAAAGCGGCCAGGATTAATTCTCTCGGTGTTGATTTCCTGCTCCTCGGGAGTAAGGAAGCGATGATTCCAAGCATCAAACCTGTTATCGCTGTTTGTGCGGTTCGCACTGGAAGCGGTAAGAGCCAGACAACTCGAAGAGTTGCAGAGATGCTCCGGAAAAGAGGGTACCGGGTAGCAGTGGTCCGTCATCCGATGCCTTATGGAGATCTCACCAAACAAGTCGTTCAGCGCTTTGCAACGCTGGAAGACCTGGATCTGCATGACTGCACCATCGAGGAACGCGAGGAGTACGAGCCTCACATCATCAACGGGAATATCGTTTTCGCCGGGGTTGATTATGCGCAAATTCTCAAAGAAGCGGAGACCGAATCGGATGTTGTGCTGTGGGATGGCGGCAATAACGATCTTCCGTTTTACAGGCCAAACTTATGGATCGTCATGGCGGATCCACATCGTCCCGGCCATGAACTCCGTTACTATCCTGGGGAAATCAACCTGTACGAGGCCGATGTGGTTGTGATCAACAAGATGGATACGGCGGCCGAAGAAAATGTGAACAAGGTTCTGGAAAACATCAAATCCAGAAATCCGAGTGCTACGATTATTCGCGCGAACTCTCCGATCACCGTGGATGGGGATGCCTCGCAGATCAAGGGTAAGAGAGTGCTCTGCATAGAGGACGGGCCCACCCTCACGCACGGGGAAATGAAGTACGGTGCTGGCGTGGTTGCGGCGCGTCAATTCGGCGCTTCGGAGATCATTGATCCCAGGCCCTTTGCTGTGGGAAAGATCAAAGCCACATTCGCCAAGTATCCTGAAATCGGTGATCTGCTGCCGGCAATGGGGTACGGCTCCGAGCAGGTGCAGGACCTTGAAAAAACCATCGAGGCATCCGATGCCGAGCTCGTTCTCATCGGCACACCCATCGATCTCAGCCGTGTAATACGAATCGACAAGCCTTGTCTTCGCGTGCGCTATCACCTAGAAGAAGTCGGTTCACCAACACTGGAAGACGTCCTGAACGATTTCGAGAAAAAGTTTCGAGCACTTGGAAAGGAGTAGGGAATCTACCACAAGGGAGCGGATCAATGAAGATACACGAATATCAAGCGAAGGAGCTATTCAAACAAGCGGGGATTCCCGTCCCGGAGGGAGAAGTCGTGGAAACCCCGGGGGCGGCTTACGATGCCGCAAAGCGGATCGGCAAGCCGGTCGTCGTCAAAGCTCAAGTGCTCGTCGGCGGAAGGGGAAAGGCGGGCGGTGTAAAACTCGCCAAGGATCCCGATGAGGCAAAGGAGCACGCGAGCAGCATTCTCGGGATGGACATCAAGGGATTGAAGGTCGACAAGGTTCTTGTCACAGAAGCCGTGGACATCGCCACCGAAATTTATATAGGGATGATCATGGATCGGAGCTGTCAAAAACCGCTGGTCATGGCTTCCGCCGAGGGCGGTGTCGAGATCGAAGTAGTAGCAAAGGAGAACCCCGAAGCGATCATGAGACTGCATGTGGATCCCCTATTCGGGGTGCAACCGTTCCAGAGTCGGGGACTAGCGTCGAAGCTGAATTCGGATTTCAACTTGGTCAGACAAATCGCCCAAATCATTGAAAAGCTCTACACAGTCTATGACCGGGCGGACGCAAGCCTCGCCGAGATCAATCCTCTGGTGATCACCAAGGATGGAAGAGTTGTTGCAATCGACGCCAAGGTCAACATTGACGACAGCGCGCTGTACAGACAGAAGAAGCTCGAGGAATTGCGAGATGTCAGCGCCGAGGATCCTGGGGAGGTGAAGGCTCGTGAGGCAGGGCTTTCATTCGTTAAACTCGAAGGAAATGTTGGGTGCATCGTGAACGGAGCCGGGCTTGCTATGGCCACGATGGATCTCATCAAAACATATGGGGGCGAGCCGGCGAATTTTCTCGACATCGGGGGGAGTTCGAATCCTGAGAAGGTAATAGCCGCCCTGGAAATAATCCTCCGTGATCCAAATGTGAAATCCATTTTCATAAATATATTCGGAGGAATTACCCGTTGCGACGACGTTGCCAAGGGACTCGTGACTGCTTTCAAGCAGATGAATCTCAACCTCCCCGTCATCGTGCGTTTGACGGGGACCAACGAGGACATCGCCAGAGAAATCCTGGCTGAATTGAACCTTGACACCGCAGCTACTATGGATGATGGAGTGAAGCGGGCGATCGAGCTGGCTCGCTCATAGAAACGCAGGGAGGGAACGGTCGTGAGTATTTTGATCGATGAAAAAACCCGGGTTGTTGTTCAGGGAATTACAGGCAGGGACGGCTCGTTTCACGCCACGCAGATGATGGACTATGGCACGAATGTCGTTGCAGGGGTTACTCCTGGGAAGGGTGGCAATCTGTTCGCCGATAAGGTTCCAATCTACGATTCAGTCGGGGAAGCGGTGAAGGAAGCCCAAGCGAATACATCGGTGATTTATGTTAGGGCGCCTTTTGCGCCTGACGCAATCTGCGAAGCGGCCGATGCCGGCATAAAGCTGGTCGTTTGTATCTCCGAGGGGATTCCGGTGAGAGATATGGCGAGGGTACTCCCTTTTATCCGTGAGAGAGGTTGTCGTCTCGTCGGCCCCAACTGCCCTGGTGTGATCTCCCCAGGTGCGAAGGTCAAAGTAGGCATCCTTCCCGCAAGCATCTTCGCAGATGGGCCGGTAGGCGTGGTTTCGCGGAGCGGAACGCTGACATACGAGGTGGTGTTCCAGCTCTCCAACCAGGGACTCGGCCAGTCCACTTGCCTTGGTATCGGAGGCGATCAGCTCATCGGGACGAACTTCATCGACGCGCTCACCTTGTTCGGCGAAGATCCTCAAACGAAAGCGGTCGTTTTGATAGGTGAAATAGGCGGCACGGATGAGGAAGAAGCGGCAAGCTTCATTGCAGACAAGGTCGATAAGCCAGTCGTCGCATTCATCGCCGGTCAGACGGCACCCCCGGGGAAGCGGATGGGTCATGCCGGGGCAATCGTATCAGGAGGTACCGGCACTGCTAAGGAAAAGATCGCAGCATTCGAGAAAGTTGGAGTGCCGGTGGCGAAGATACCTTCCGAAATCACGGGGCTCGTCAAAAAAGCAGCTCCAAATCTATCCCCTTGATCGATTGGCAATCGCACGCCCGGCGACGCTTCTGGATTCCGCCGGGCGTTGGTACTTGGAGAGGAATCCGAATGAATACGCTCCTGATGATAAAGCCGGAGGTCGTCGAGAAGGGGCTGTTCGGGGAGATCATATCGATTATCCTCCGGAATCGGTTTACCGTTGCCAAGATGATTATGTTCACTTTCGATAAAAAGCAAGCCGAACGCTTCTACGACATTCATAAGGAGAGGGAGTTTTTTCCCTCACTCATAGAATATATCACCAGCGGTCCGGTAGTTGCCCTCGAGCTGCAGGGAGAGGATGCTATTCGGCGTTTGAGGGACCTGGTCGGGAGCACCGATCCTTGCAAAGCGGCCCCAGGGACGATTCGTTATGTGTACGGTTCATCGATTCAAGCCAATGCCGTGCACGCCTCCGATTCCCCTGAGGCAGCTAAAAAAGAGCTTGCAATAGTGTTTAGCGGGTTCTAAATTCGGATTTATGACTGGGAAATGCCTGAATTTTGGAGAGATAAGCAATGATCGTCGACCTCGACAGGCTCTCCGAAAGCCCCGAAAAGATATGCAGCGAGGAGGTTGTCAGCATCCGGGATGTTCTGGACGCTGAGCGAAAGATTGAGTGCCTCGTCGACGTGACCGCGAGGAAAAGCGGGGAAACATTCTATTTTCAAACGAAGCTCCACGGGACTCTATCAACCCAATGTCATAAGTGCCTTCAGCCCACTGATTTTGGGATTGACACGGCGTTCGAGGTCGTGGTCCAAAGGGGTGGAACTGCAAAGGCCGGAACGGACCGAGCCGTAGAAGAAGATTTTGTTTATCTGCCGATTGGAGAGCAGGAGTTTTCTCTCGATCAGCATATTTATGAGAACCTGGTCGTCAATATACCGATGCAAATCATCTGCAGGGAGGATTGCAAAGGGCTTTGTCCCATCTGTGGAGCGAACATGAATAAGGATCCCTGTACGTGCGAGCGGTCCGGTGATTCGAGGTGGGACGCGCTGAAATCTTTGAAAGACAAACTGCCAAAATCTCAAAGATGAGAAGGAGACATCGATGGCGGTACCAAAGAGAAAAACATCCAAATCCAGAAGGAACAAGCGGAGAACACACTGGAAACTGGCGCCCCCAGGTCTGACGAGGTGTTCCCATTGTCATCAGTTGAAGCCGCCTCACAGTGTCTGCCCGAATTGCGGGCATTACGCCGGGCGCGAAGTGATCAAGATCGAGGAAGAACTCTAAGGGAGATCTAATGTGAGGATAGCCGTCGACGCAATGGGAGGCGACCATAGCCCCGGAGTGATTGCGCGTGGCGCCGTAGAGGCGGCAATGTCCGATCCCAAAGGTCTCGAGATCGCTCTCGTCGGAGATGAGGCGGGCATCCGCGCGGAGTTGGATAAAATCAGCGCGGGCAGCGCGAAACTGGACATCGTCCATGCTTCCCAGACTATCGGCATGTCCGAGCCCCCCGCCGTAGCGGTCCGCAGGAAGAAAGATGCCTCCATTCCCGTTGCAGTGAGGCTCATGAAAGAAGGCAAAGCGGATGCCCTGGTCAGCGCGGGCAACACGGGAGCCGTAGTGGCGAGTTCGCTGGTTACCCTGGGCCGCCTGCACGGCGTTTCGAGACCTGCGATATCTACATATTGGCCAACGAGCAAGAGGGGCGCGGTTGTGCTCGATGCAGGGGCGAATTACGAGTGCTTGCCGAAGCACCTCCTGCATTTCGCTGTTATGGGAACGGTGTTTGCCGAGCATCAGCATGGGATCGAAAATCCTCGTGTTGGCCTCCTGAATATTGGGGAAGAGCCGAGCAAGGGGAATGAACTCGTCAGGGAAGCTTACAAGCTCTTGAATAATTCGGATCTGAACTTTATCGGCAATGTGGAAGGCCGGGATGTTTTTGGTGGTGCCGCGGACGTTGTCGTTTGCGACGGTTTCGTTGGAAACGTCGCCCTCAAGCTCTCGGAGAGTATCATTTCGTTCTTGACACATATGGTAAAGCAGGAAATCAGGAAGAGGATAATGGCCAAAATCGGGACCATGCTTCTGAGGGGAGCTTTCAATTCCGTTCGCACAAAGCTGGACTATGCAGAATACGGTGGTGCGCCTTTGCTTGGTGTGAACGGCGTTATCATCATCTCTCACGGTAAGAGCTCGAGCCGGGCGATTAAAAATGCCATCCTCGTTGCAAAGAAGTTTGTCGATCGAGGAGTCAATGATCACATCGAAGAACGATTCAAAGGACTAGTGAGCGACCTTGCAGAAATTACATAGAGGCTCGCGAATCATCGGGAGCGGGCATTACTGCCCTGAGAAAATTCTATCCAATTTCGACTTGGAAAAGATCGTCGAAACCTCCGATGAATGGATCCGGACGAGAACGGGCATTCGTGAAAGGCGAATTGCCAACGAGCAAGAGGCGAGTTCGGACCTTGCGCTACTGGCTGCGGAAGCCGCTCTGAAAGATGCGGGCATTAAAGCGGACGATATCGATGGCGTTATCGTTGGAACCGTTACGCCCGATATGCAGTTCCCTGCAACGGCATGTCTCGTCCAGGACCGGTTGGGGGCAAAAAACGCGGCGGCCTTTGATCTGGGAGCTGCCTGCAGCGGTTTCATTTATGGCCTGAACACCGCGCATGGTTTGATTGTCTCCGGACAAATGAACACGGTGCTGGTTGTGGGAGTTGAAGTGCTGAGCAAGTTTCTCGACTGGCAGGATCGTGCGACCTGTGTGCTGTTTGGAGACGGGGCGGGCGCAGCGGTTCTAGGGCCATGTGATCCGGATGATGGAATTCTGGGGACTTATATGAGAAGCGATGGGTCGCTTGCAGACCTCCTCTGGATACCCGCAGGTGGATCCAGGGCGCCCATCTCCGAATTTACCTACCAACAACGGGAACATTATATCAAGATGAAAGGCGACGGGGTGTTTAAGTACGCCGTGCGGGCGATGGTCGATGCGACTTCAATAGTTCTCAAACAAGCCGATCTCGATCTCGAGCAAGTGGACCACCTCATTCCTCACCAGGCAAATATCCGAATCATCGATGCAGTTATAGGAAGGCTGGGAATCCCGGAAGAAAAAGTGGTCGTCAACATCGATCGATTCGGAAACACATCTTCGGCGACGATCCCCATTGCTTTTGACGAAGTTCGAAAGAGCGGAAAGATCAAATCCGGCGACATCGTCTTGTTCGTTGCCTTCGGCGGCGGATTCACATGGGGATCCGTTCTGTTTCGCCATACGGAGCCCGCGGGGCGTTCGGGCTGATCCCGGACAAAACCGTTTGTGCATCTTCAAAAAAGATCGGGAGCGAGGACATATGAAATCCCCCATGCTTTTCCCCGGACAGGCATCCCAATACGTTGGCATGGGGAAGGATTATTACGATCGATTTCCTGAAGCGAGAGAGCTGTATCGGCAGGCGAATCAAACGCTGGGATTTGACATTACAGAGCTCTCTTTTTCGGGAGATCTCGAGGAGCTCACGAAGACGCACAATGCCCAGCCGGCGATCCTTCTCCACAGCATTGTCGTATTGACGGTTCTCGAAGGACAAGGGATCCGGCCATCCATCGTGGCAGGCCACAGCCTCGGGGAATTCTCTGCGTTGGTTGCGGCGGGTTTTTTCAAGCCTTTGGACGCGCTTCTTATAGTGAGGAGACGTGGGGAACTGATGTTCGAATCCGGCCTCGAGCGTCCGGGCACCATGGCGGCCGTCATTGGACTCGAGGTGACTGGATTGACTGAAGCTGTTGCAGAGGCTTCTGTGGATGGGATCGTCGTCATCGCCAACTACAACTCGCCGTCGCAGTTTTCCATTTCCGGGGAAGTTGAAGCTGTGGACAAGGCGATGGCCCTGGCCAAGGATAAGGGGGCGAAGCGAGTGATGAAGCTGCAGGTGAGCGGGGCATTTCACTCGCCACTCATGGAACCGACGATTTCACCACTGAGGAAATACTTGGAGAAATTCCGGCACGGACATCTGACGGTACCCTGGGTTGCGAATGTAACCGGTAAGGTGGTTGAGGACGATGATCAGGTGCTGGATCTTTTGTCGAGGCAGCTGTCCTCTCCCGTCCGGTGGGTGGATAGCATGAGACTGCTTGCCGACCGTGCCGAAGGACCCGTGTTGGAGGTTGGCCCAGGTAAAGTGCTCGCCGGATTAATGAAACGCATTGACGAAGCAATTCCGGTGCACCCGCTCACAGACGTGGGCAGCTTCGCTGCGGTTCTCGAAGGCAGCGAATGAACTTTTCCCTTGATTGCAACTCTGATTCTGTTATATAGATTCCAAGCTTCAAGGAGAGTCCGGTGGATTTCAAGAACAGAACTGCCGTGGTAACGGGTGCCGCGCGTGGAATCGGGCGCGACATCGCTATTAAGCTGGCA
The DNA here is from genome assembly GCA_011772205.1 of Candidatus Latescibacterota bacterium. GTDB lineage: Bacteria > Krumholzibacteriota > Krumholzibacteriia > WVZY01 > WVZY01 > WVZY01. The sequence continues at coordinate 123,514 of WVZY01000022.1, read as the reverse complement.
GAGCGTGGCGCTAATGTCGCCCTCATTGATCTTGAAATCGCTGGGGCCGAAGAAACGGCCAAAGAGTGTGAGACGCACGGCATCCAGGCAAAAGCCTATAAATGCGACGTTTCTTCTTTCGAAGACGTCGACGGGGTGGGGAAACAGGTTCTCTCCGAATTCGATGCGGTGGACTTTCTCATCAACAACGCGGGTGTGGTTCGTGACAGGCTGCTGTTGAGGATGACGCCCGAAGATTGGAACTTCGTTATATCCGTGAACCTCACTGGAACGTTCAACTGCTGCAAGGTCCTTTCTCCTCACATGCTCAAGCGGAGGCAAGGCCGAATTGTAAATGTTGCTTCCGTGATCGGCATAATGGGCAATGCGGGGCAGGCGAACTACGCTGCGAGCAAAGCGGGCATTATCGGCCTGACGAAAACTCTGGCCAAGGAATTTGCATCGAGAGGCGTTACGGTAAATGCGGTCGCGCCGGGTTTCATCGACACGGCGATGACGGAGTCCCTTAGTGCCGATATACGTGAGAGCATGATGAAAATGATACCTCTCGGAAGATTTGGAAAAGGGGAGGATGTTGCAAACGTCGCCCTTTTCCTCCTATCCGATATGGCGAGTTACATAACTGGCCAGGTGCTCAACTGCGACGGCGGCATGATTATGGCACGCTAATGTTATGCGAGGAGGTGAACGGTCAGCATGACTGAAGTAGAAGAAAAAGTAAAAAAGATTATTGAAGAAAAGTTGTCCGTCAATGCGGATCAGATTACGAACGAGGCGAGATTCGCAGAGGATCTGAAAGCCGATTCTCTGGACACCGTCGAGCTCGTAATGGCCTTGGAAGACGAGTTTGGTCTCGATATTCCGGATGAAGAGGCCGACAAGATCAAGACGGTCCAGGATACAATCGATTACATAGAAAGAAAGCTTGGCGAAAAGTAGGCGCAGTGCGTTTTCCCAGCGTCTGAACAAGGATACGGAGCGATGGGTCGCACATACGAATCAAGGCGGGTGGTGATCACCGGGATTGGATGCACCACGGCGTGCGGGATTACGACCGGGGAGACGTGGAAAAACCTCTTGGAAGGCCGCAGCGGCATCTCCCGCATTACCTCGTTCGATCCTGGCAAACACACCACGCAAATCGCGGCCGAAATCCGCGATTTCGATCCGACTCAGTATATGGATACGAAGGATGCACGACGTACGGACCGATCCGTTCACCTCATCGCATGCGCCGCCAGAGAATGTCTCGAGGGAATCCCGCTCGACCGGATGGATAGGGACCGCATCGGCGTCGTTATCGGCTCGGGAATTGGGGGAATCAACACTTTCGAAGCGCAACATGGTATTCTCATTTCCAAGGGTCCGGGCAAGGTGAGTCCGTTTTTCATCCCCATGATGATATCCGATATGGCCGCTGGGCAGCTCTCCATTGTGTACGGATTGAAGGGGCCGAATTTCGGTACGGTATCGGCATGCGCTTCCGGGGGCAACGCCATTGCCGATGCATACATGCTAATCAAAGCAGGCTATGCCGACGCCGTTTTGACTGGAGGGACCGAGGCGAGCGTTACACCGATGGCGCTCGCTGGTTTCTGTTCGATGAAAGCGCTCTCCCGTCGCAACGATGAACCGCAAAGGGCTTCGAGGCCCTTCGACCTCGAACGCGATGGCTTCGTGATGGGAGAAGGTGCCGGTGCACTTTTCCTGGAAGATTTGGAGCATGCAGAGAAGCGCGGGGCCGACATCATTTGCGAAGTGGTAGGGATAGGGCTCACGGGTGATGCATACCACATGACATCTCCGGCACCCAACGGTGAGGGAGCGGTGCGAGCCATGCAGCTGGCTCTTCAAGATGCGGAAATCAATCCATCCGATATCGGCTATATCAATGCGCATGGAACGAGCACCCAGCTGAACGACGCCAGCGAAACGGCGGCCATTAAGGAAGTATTCGGCGACCATGCTTACAAACTCAAAGTAAGCTCCACAAAATCGATGATCGGGCACTTGCTTGGAGCCGCCGCAGCCGTCGAGCTGATACTTTGTTGTTTGGCGCTGAAAGAAGGGAAGCTTCCGCCGACGATCAACTACGAGAATCCGGATCCCGAATGCGATCTCGATTATGTGCCGAATGAGAGCCAGCAGATTCCTCTAACTGCGGCACTGTCGAATGCATTTGGCTTCGGAGGGCATAACGTCGCTATAATCGTGAAAAACTATTCCGGCCCAGAGTAGTCCGCCACATTCCACTGTCAAACATATGGTTGAGATCTTCCGCAAACTAAAAACAGTATTCCTAAAGGGGAGATCTTCTAGAGCCAGGAACCTGGATCTGTTGCAACAAGCGCTCGGATATCAGTTCCAAAATCCGCAGCTGCTTGTCGAAGCGCTTGTTCACCGCTCTTACCTCCCGACGAGGGAAAACGAAGAACCCGAGCAACGCTCGAACGAGAGAATGGAGTTCCTCGGTGACTCCGTATTGTCACTGGTTGTCAATGAGTTTTTATACATCAAGTACCCCAGCAAGAGCGAAGGTGAGCTGACAAAGATGAAATCGATTATAGTCAGCAAGCAGATCCTCTCCGATCATGCGAAAAAGCACAACATCGGTTCTTTTATTTTTCTAAGTGATAATGCCCAAAAAGCTGGAGTCAGCGAGGTGGACAGCGTCCTTGCAGATACGCTCGAGGCGATATTCGGCGCCATTTTTCTCGATGGAGGATTCGAGCAGGCCAGCAGGATTATCCAGGATTTTCTTCTCTCCGGCTTGGGAGAGATTGTCTACGACGACGAAAACGTCAATTACAAAAGCCTCCTGCAGGAGTACATTCAAGCCCTGCACAAAATACCGCCCCGGTATCGCGTTTACTCCACACAGGGTCCGGACCATGACAAGGAGTTCGGCGTGGAAGTGAGCGTGCGAGGCACCATTTTGGGGCGAGGTACGGGTAAAACGAAGAAGCATGCGGAACAAGAAGCCGCCAGGGAAGCGTATCGAAAGCTCCTCAACTCTCCAGGGAGCAATTAGCAGATACTGTAGCCGGAAAAGGCACATTTCCTGCATGAGTTTGGCATTAGCATGGGTAGACCTGAAATAAAAGTGCCTTCCCTCCCGTTTGTCTATGGGGGAGAAGCTGAGATGCTCTGCCGGGAGTGCCAGCTTCCCTGCAAGCTCGATGTGATGAGCATCGATTGTTACCGCCGGTTTTTTCTGCAGGGCATGCTCCAGTGTACGTATTTCATATATGGTTACTGCTTTCTCGTTGAGAAGCCGGGATGCGTGTTCGACAACGGGGGGCAGCATGAAGATTATTGGCTGCGGTTGCTCAACGACTACTTCCACAATGTCAAAAATGTCGAAGAAACGGATCCTGATTTTGCCAGAAATTCTGAGGAACTAAAGAAGCTGGTCTTCACGCAAATTGAAAACAGGCAGGTGTCCCTCTGCCGGTATATCGAGGAAACATATAACCGCGTTATGGAAACGGGTGGGGGATTGAGCGAAGAAATGATGGAGAAACTGGACGAGGCCTACCTTGCCCTCTTGGGCGGCACATCCCGTAAGAAGTAATCCTTCCGATCGTCAATTCTGTTAAGGTTCGCGCCCTGAGCGTTGGCGAGTTGGACGGTTGCACTAAATCGGATCCTTCGAGACGGCGGGATATCTCTAGAAGCGATATGATCCTGAAAGCAAAAACCTGTGCAGAGCCCGATCATCTTTGAGCGTCGATATGGATCGCTCGCCCATGATGTACTGGTAAGCAGCATCCAGGGTCAGTACGCGACCAACGAGCCCGCCGAAACCGAAAGCGAGCAGCTGCCGCTCTGTATCAATGCTTGCCTTTGTGATGGCCGCGCCTTCGATTCGATCCGCCTGCAGGTAATGAAGAGGATACGGCACATAGGCGTATCCAGCTCGGATCCTGAATGGCCTGCCAGGAATGTTCACTTCTACACCTGCTCTCACGTCCACGACCTCCCGCTGAACCGGCTCCAGGTTATCGTCCCTCAACCGGGTTCGGTTGATCGAAGATTGTGTCCAATCGGCGTACCCGGCATCCACAGAGATCAGGAAATATTCCGGAGTGAAGCTTACGCCGGCGTCGATGCGGTAAGGCAGGCGGTAATCGATGTCGATCAGGGCAACATCGGTATACATCTCGTCTGGGTCGTCCTCGAGGTACAGCAATTCTTCCGTAAAGGCGTCGCCCTCCAGGTTGATCCAGATGGGAGTCGTCAGGGCAGCTCCGAATCGGAATTTATTGTGCGGGGAGAACTGAATGCCGAGTCGTCCTCCATAACCATCCACATCCACTTGGAGATCATCCAGCAGGAAATGCTCCCGGATATCCCCTTGATTGAGAGGGCCGATTACTTGATAAGACCATTGGGTGAGCGCGTTAACCGTTCCATCGAGGATAAAAAACGAGGCTCCCGTCGAAAGGGTTGGGGAAAGGTCGACACCGAACCCGACGTTATAGCTGAAAATCGAACCGGACTGCTGTAATACGAAATCATCTTGAGTCTGAGTTGCCGTATTGAATCCTCTGTTGATCAGATCCAGGTATGCCGAGTACTCCCTGTAAACCCCAAATGCCCCTACGAGGCTTCCCCGATATGTTGGGAAAGGGTAAGCGATGGATGCGTAGTCGAGGTTCGTCGATGTATGGTCAACGCTGGCCGTCGAACCATAGAACACGTTCCTGACGTTGTTCCTTTCGTATTGAAACCCAACGGACGCCTCTATCCTGCGCACTCTCGAAAGACCGGCTGGATTGTACACCAGTGTGTGAACGTCGTCTCCCGCAGTCGTGTAGGCGCCGGCGAGCCCTGCCGGCCGAGCTGCGGAGAAAAGACGCGAGTTGAAGCCAAGGTCTTCGAAATCAAGCGCCTCGTTAACGTCCTGTGCGAAAGCGAACGATGCCATTCCGAGAATGCCGGCAGCCAACAGCACTCGGAGGGCGTGTTTACCCGTCTTTTTTCTTTTTCTTCGTGGGCCGGATTGATCGCTTATCGGATTTTGATTTATTTTTGTCTCCTTCACTGCCCTTCTCCTTGTTCTCTGCGTCGTCAGGGGACTTCAACTTAGTATTGCCCGTTTGGCCGCGAAGCGTGCCTGGGCGAATTCCCGAGTCCCCTCCTTTGTCTCGCGTGGCTCGAAATGATCGCCAGCGGAGAGGGACCGTTTCGGGATCAACGGGATCTGTGTGGTACCAGTATGAATCGTACCACCAAGGAGTATCATAATAATACTGCCAGCCTGGATAGTAGATATATCTCGTAGATGGGCGGTGGAATTGCCACATTTCATCTTCTGTATGACATGTGATGCATCGAACTCCCGATGGTCTTTCATAATCCGCTTCGGCGATTCTGGGGTGCCTGAGGATGGTGTAACAAGAGGAGACAGTGAGAACCAGTATCAGAACCGAAAAAATCGATAGCGCAACACTTCTGCAGATGCGGCTAGCCATGACACTCCTTTTCGTATTTATATTAATTAATGGGATTTTGCTTGGCAATGCCTATTCATGCCGGTACCGGGAAGAACGCTTGCCGCATCGAGTTATCTAGCAAAAAACATGCGAGCAAGATTGCCAGTTTTTCTTATATTTGGAATTGCTGGATCGCTTCAGGGGCTTTGATTCTTTTCCGGCATCTTTTTGCCTTTGTCCTCTTTCCTGTCGTCGGGAGCTGATTTTGCCCCTTTTTCCTTCGAAGGAGGGCGAGTACGTCCGGAACGCTCCCCGGGATCCTCTCTTTTTTTCCGCTCCTCCCGGAGTTCATCTCTCGGGGGCGGCGGTGGCTCGGGCTCAGCGGGTGCGGGGGGCACGATGGGATGCAGATCGAAGTGGCAGCCGGTGCAAGGCATACCTGGCGCTGGGTGGAAGTAAATGTAATCGTTGTGGTCTTACGCATCGGCGATGCCGGGATCTTTGAGGATCGTATAGCAGGAAGATGCGGAAAGAATCAATGCAAACAGAATCAGGCAGGGGATCAGAGCCAGTAGGATTCGATTTGTCATGAATCCCCCTTTCCTGTTAAAATATGATAAATCATTCGATTTCAGGGGAAGATACGGTACGTTCTCCTACTTAAAGGATATCTCAATGCGCGGAATTCAGCAATTGAAACAGCTCCTAAATATCTCAATTTGGCTCGAAGCGCCGCACTATGTGCCTGTCATACTCTCGATTTGGGTTTTCTTGCTTATTTCGGCAGTGTCCACCAGATCGGCGAGTGAGTCTCCTCCCATTCTGGATGGAGAAGTGCTCTCACATTTCGCCATGGGCGTATACCTCATGGAAAGCGGGGACACGCACAGCGCCGTCGATTATTTCGAAGCAGCTTGGGAAAAAAGCGATTACCACCCATTCATCGGGGCCAAGCTCGCAGAGGCATATTACTATCTCAAGAGATTTCCGTCTAGCGAATCCGTTGCGGATGAAGTACTTTCGAGAGATCCCGACAATTACATCGCCCTCCTATTGAAGGCCAAGATCAAGTATCTCCAGCGAGACCCCAGATCATCACTCAGGTACCTCGAAAGAATCGTTGAAACGCACAGAAGCTCGTTCGAGATCCAGCGCATGCTCGGCAACATTTACTATGAAATAGGGGAGGATGAAAAAGCGCTGGAAGCATTCGAAAATGCTCTGAAGCTCGATCCGAACTCAGCGAGCATGCAGTACCGTTATGGTCTTCTCCTCACGTCGGCCGGGAGGCATGCAGAGGCCGAAGAGGCGTTTCGCAAATCGATCGCTATTGACCCGCGTTTGACGGAGCCGGCCATAAAGCTGGCCGGACTCCTCATAGATAGTGCGCGTGTCGATGAGGCGGTGTCCGTCCTCTCGAAGGCACTCGAGCAGGGAGCACAAACAGAGAGGGTCATGATGATGCTGGCGACTCTCTATCTCGATATCGGGCGTTTGGACGATGGTATTCGGTTGCTCGAAGCACAACAGCAAAAGGGGACACTTCCGCGCGAAGCTCAAATTCTTCTTGGGAGGTTTTACTTCGAAGCGAAAGAATACGACGAGGCTGAGATCATATTCGCGGAGTTGCACGAAAAGGATCCCGACAGCCCTGAACTCGCGAGGATTCTTGGCGACATCTGCCTGAGGAAGGGAGAACCGGAAAAAGCCTTGAAATATTTCCGCATGGCGATCGATGCCTCGCCGGACGATTACAGGCGCTATCTCGGTCTGTTTTTTGCCTCTTCTTCCAGGTTTGCGCCGGAAGATGGGACGAGGATCGAGCTTTCCGACAAGGAAACGGCGGAGCTGCTCCATAAGGCCGGATCCCTGGTTACCGAGGAGGATTTCGACGGTAACTATCTCGTCGGTATTTGCTACATGAGCGTCGACTCACTGGACGCAGGCAGGAAATATCTCTTGCACGCCCTCGCTCTGATGCCGGATGACGAAGGCACGCTGCTGAATCTCGCCAATATTGCCGAAAAGTCCGGGCGGTTCGAGGAAGCGGAAGGGTATCTCATCCGACTCCTCGAGCGCAAACCCGATGACCCCACGATCTGCAACTTCTACGGTTACTTGCTCGCGGAAATGGGGAAGAACCTCGAGCGCGCCGAAGAGCTGATACGGAAGGCACTCGAAAAAGATCCCTCGAACGGTTATTACATCGATAGCCTTGGCTGGGTGTTCTATCAGCGTGGGGAATACGATCTGGCCGTTGTTGAATTGGAAAAAGCCTCCATAATCGTCCCGGACGATCCGGTGATTCTCGAACACTTGGGGGACGCATACCGGGCGCTGAAACGATTCCGCGATGCACTGGCAGCCTATGAGCGGTCCGAAGCCGCCGGGGGTGGAACCCCCGACATTCTTGAGAAAATCGAATCCGCGCGGAAAAGGATTGAATAATACAAATGACGGGTGATCGATTCCTTTTGTCTTCCACAATGGGCACGGTCGCTGCAGGGCTGATCTGTGTACTGCTGCAGGTTGGCTGTGCATCACCGGCGGGCCGGAAAGCGATTCCAGGGCGGGAGACGTGCGCGGTATTGGATTCGCTCTATCGAAGCTCGGGTTTCGAGAAGGTCATTATCATGGCAGGTAGAGCGACCTTCGACGTGGAGCAGTATAGAGTAAGAGGCCAGTTCAACCTGCTCGCACAGGCGAACGGCGACATGGGCTTCGAATTCTCGAGCGGTTCCCTGTTGGGCGGGCAGCGGGAGGATATCTCGATATCGATTGTAGAAGGAGTGATCCGCGTTCTCGACCGCGAGCGGATGAAGTTCTACGAGAGGGAAGAGGTGGATGTCATGCTGCAGGATGCGCTCGATTTGGACATCAGCGCTCAGGAGATCGTCGCCATCGTTCTCGGGGCGCTGCCGCCTTGCAACAACTTGAAGAATAAGAAAATTCATACTTCCAATAGCGGGGAGGTCGTATTTTCAGGGCGGCTCGCGGACAGACAGGTGCGCGTCGTTTTCGATCCCGAAGAGAGGAGACTCAGGTCCCTTCACTGGCCCGTTTATTTTTCGACTGGAGAGGTTGATCGGCTCGAGGCGTCCTATCTATGGGCTCCTTCAGGATCGGAGAATCAAGGGTTGGAAGAGATCGTGTTATTGATCGAAGATAGAAGATGGCGCATCAAACTTGCTGCCAATTAGTAACTTATTATTATACATTCAGTTAGCATTTCCTTCGAGCACTGCGGGTGGATAAGGGAGCAATTCGGGATCGGGACAAGTCCCGCTCATAGGAACTCGAGCGGCTGAATTGGGTATAAAAAGACGAGTGAAAGGAAAGACGTGGACCCGGACTCTCTTAAAGAGCGCGCCAGGCTCCGGAGCCTCACCGATGAGGAGCTGATGCTCGAGGTCCAACGAGGGAGCAATGTCTCTTTCGATATTCTCGTGGACCGGTATAAGGTGAGACTTCTCAACTATCTCTTCCGCTTGATCGGGGATCGAGATGAGGCCGAGGAGATCGCGCAAGAGGCATTTGTCAAAGCGTTTATTCATTCAGGGAAATATAAGACCATTGCAAAATTCTCGACATGGCTTTATACGATCGCGACGAATCTCGTCAGAAACCGCATCCGTGCGAAGAGCCGCGCTCCGCAATTTCTCCATCTCTGGGATCGGGGAAAGGATGGGTCTACCGAATCGAAGCCGATCGATCTGGTCGATCCAGGAAAGGAACCTGATGAGGAGATCAATGACCTTGAGCTCAGTATGATCATCAATCAAGCAATCCAGAGGATACCGGCTAAGTACCGTATGAGTTTTGTGCTTAGGGAGATCAACCAGCTTTCATACGAAGAAATTGCAGCGGTTACCGGTTTGAAGCTCGGTACCGTCCGCTCCAGAATCAATCGCGCGAGGAACTATTTTCGAAAGATTGTAGAACCGCTTTTAGAAAGAGGAATCGATTTTTAGGAGGACCCCACTATGAAATGCCGTCGAGCAAAGCAACTCGTTTTCGACTTCCTTGACGGAACGCTTGCCGAGAGCGACCGTGTGAACTTGGAGAAACACTTGAACGAGTGCAGCACCTGCGAAACATTTACATCCCAGATGGCGCGGAGCCTGGATCTTGTCCACCGAGCTCCGCTGGAAGCGCCCAGCGAAAACTTCAACTGGAACGTCCGGCTGCAGCTTGCCAGGGAAAGGAATGCTTTTCATGATGCGATTGCCGCCCAGAAGGAGGTCTTCAAGTCGTGGAACATGCACTTCGCGTTGAGCGCTGTAGCGACGTTTGCACTGATCCTAGCGAGCGGCTACTTATTGTGGACGTCGGGCATTATCCTGAAACCGGACGTGCCTGCAGAGGTCACATACCAGCGGCCAGCAACAACCATTCAGAATCTGGCCTCTGTGCCGAACGAAACATCCACAGACGAATCGACGACGCGTTACAGAGGGGACTTGCCGGACATGCAATGGCCTGTTTCAAGCGGGGAGAGCGGATTCCTGGGTCGGCCGGGCTACCGCGGAGCGATCAATGAGGAAGTTCCCCCTCTCTCCACAATCATCATGGGACCGGACTCGCTCGTACCTTTCATCATGAAATCGTACTATATGCAGTTCAGAGTCCGTTCTCTTCAGCAGCAGGTGGAGCAGCTCCAAAGCTACCTCCGGGAGTGTGAGTCGGGAACCAGCAGCGTGAAACCCTAGTATTACGGAATGGGCTGCCCCCCGCACGAGGCTATTCGCGTCGATCCTTGATTTCCTTTCACATCAAAGAGCCGATTCAAATCCACGTTACAGCTCGATGTGGACAGCCTCGAGATGTGCGCTTTTTTCTTTTGCACTAGGACTCGGATATGCACTATATATTTAAATTGATGAAACGTTGTCCCTGTTCATTCAAAACAGCCGTCTGGGCGTTGCTGGTCGTGGCTTTCCTTTTTGCGAGTGGATGCAAGGAATTGGCCGTCCCTCCTGCCGGCTCCTATTCGGAGATACTGCTGGTCACAGAGGAAGGGAAAGAGAGCAGCCTCATGACTCTCATTGTTCCCTGGCTAACGAAGGAGAAGAACTATGTTCTGGATAAGGAGAAACCGTTCACGGTCTCCGCTATAAGGGCGGCCGATCTCGGTGAAATGCCCGCCGTCAAAAACATTGTGATATGCGGTGTTGCGGACCCACTCACCGATGTCGGAGAGCGGATCATCATGTTGATCGGGGAATCGGGATTGAGCAAGGTAAAGGCTGGGGAAGCGAATATCTTGAAGCGGGAGAATCTGCCGGCGCCCGGTCAGCTGACGGTGATCGTGACGGCTTCGAGCGAGGGGGAACTCGAGAGGGTTATTGAGGAGCGGGGCAGGGAACTCGAAGGGATCATTGAGAGCAGCTGCCGGAATCGGTTGCGCCGGTTCTTCATGTCCTATCCAAACAAGACGGTAACCGATCATTTGTACCGGACGTACGGCTTTGCCGTGGAAGTCCCCACGCTTTACCGGCTTTTCAGCGAGAGTCGAACTCCTCCGGGAGTCGAACTTCTCCGCGAAAATCCATCCAGACTGCTCGGCATATTCTGGGTCGATTGGGACAAGCAACCGACGCTGGCCGATAAGAATGTGCTATTCGATATCCGCAGGAAATACGTTTGGGAGCGTTACAACAAGGATGCGATGGATTCTACACAGGTGTGGTTTTCGGAAGAACAGCTGGGCGAATACCCTGCGGTGAAGATGGAAGGGTATTGGTACAACACGACAGCGACTGCAGGAGGATTTTACCAAACATTCTTTGTGTTTCAGGAGAACGAAGAGCTGCTGTGGGCGGTAGATCTCCTCGTTTACGCACCGGGATTTCCCAAGCACCCCCACTTCCGAGAGCTGCTCGCACTGGCCGAGACGTTTCGGTACGAATAGCCTCGAAGCCCGGAACATGTGTTTAATAGGGTGCTTAAGGCGCCCGTTTTCTTGGCATGGGAAGTGAAGTCCACGGTCCTGATATAAAGATAAGTAAATTTCTAATAAAATACTTGAATAAGCCTGGAAAATCTGCTAACACGATTTTTTTATAGGGATGAGGTTTTAGGTAGCGATCTCCTTTCGAGGTGTTTGCTTACTCTCCCTGCGTTAGGAGCCCTCCTTTCTCACCCCAGAACGCGGGACGGGTGCCAGTCGGCACGCCGCCCCGTTTCTTATATAGCCGCCTCCCGAAGACGCCCTCGGGAAGAGGAATCCTGCACACCAGCAAATCCCTGCCAGCAACGTTAATCCAGTAGTTACCACCATGGCATTTGGCTGGACCGCTAATTGCTCAACCTCCCGACAGGTGCAGTGTCCTGCTGTGGTTTTGGGGGGGTGCACAAGAAGTGCATTCTTTGATGTTTTAGCTTTCCTGGTTGTGTCAGCTTTTCAGGTGCGACATCAGACGCGAATGTAAACCGAAAACCACTCACTACCCGAAGCCGTCTTCGCAGCTCCTGCGCCAATTCAAGCGTTCGGCTTCGAGGTAATTGATATCCAGGCTCCTAGGTGGTCGCTTCGTGAGCGCCTTCAGCTTGATAGATGGCACTGCCAGGAGTTATTATCGGTGCCGGGCTAACTTCGCTGACGCCATCTTTAAAATGGCGTTCAGAGCGTCGCCATCAGCTTCGCTTAGCGGCACTCGAAAAAAGAATAGCTCTTTATCAGGGGGCTTTTCCTCTATGGCGGAGGCTTCTTGTTGGCTTGCAAGATAATGTCGATGCCAAGAAACTCGACGATCTGGTCTTGGAATGCTAAAGTTGGTGGGAGAATAGTTGTTTATATTTGGAGCCGACGGCCAGAAAAGCATTTCCAAACGCCTATTTCACAGCCTCCCTGCTGAAAGGGACGACTGATCCAAAGCAACGCATTGAATATTATAGTAAGCTTGTAGAAATTGGGGAGCTGATCGTTATGGGTATAGAGCTTCCTGCAATTGGGGAAGAAGAGAGCAGGCTTGTCTCAAAACAGGCAATGATGAATCGTGTGGGAAAGTGGATCGGACTCAATACAGAATTGTCAGCCGTGTGTCCGCCGCCGAGTTCCATAAAATGCCTTATTTTGACTTAGAATTTCCCACAATGAAACGTCATAAATATTTGACAAATAAGTCAATTCCTTTATTTTCAATATATTGCAACTGGCATGGGAAGTGCATAACTTGTTTGCACCAGGTGTCCCTGTTGAAAAATCCTGCCAGACAGGATTTGAGGGGATGGAACTATAATTTTTTTAAGAGCTTAAGTCGATTCTACTGGGTGCGCTGCATCCCGATGTTTGATTTTGCCCTTTTGGTGTTCTAAAATGCTAGCAAATCGGCGTTTCCAGGGTGTGTTTGCTACTTTATTGCAGAGCATGAATAGATTCAGGATCAACCAGCCATGGCCGACGAAGAATATCTGACCGATTATCCTGATCTCGATAAGCTGTTTGAGAAGCTGAGAAGCGAGCCCGACAGCCTGGTTTTCGCCCCGCTTGCCGACGCGTGCCGGAAGGTTGGGAGGCTTGAGGAAGCGCTGGAGATCTGCACGAATGGCATCGCGCATCACCCCGATTATGCTAGCGGGCATGTCGTGCTCGGCAAGTGCTTTTACGATATTGGAGACCAAGATAGAGCATTGGATTCATTTCAAACGGTACTGTCTCTCGATGAAAATAACCTCGTAGCGCTCAAATACCTGGGGACCATACTGGCCGAACAGGGACGGGAAACGGCCGCAATGGAGCATTTCAAACACATCCTCGCGCTCGACCCAGAGAACACCGAAATACGCTCAAAGTTGGAAAATCTGCAGGAAAGACAAGATACAATAGGGAGAACGCAGGCTAAAGAGGAGGAAGGGGTCATCCATTTGGGCGCTGTTCCCGATGAGGATTTCGAGGGTAAAGTGATTTCGCTGAGTGACGAGGAAGAAACCTCCGATGAATTCGCTACCCTCACACTGGCAGAAATCTATTCGTCTCAGGGATACAGAGAAAAAGCGATAAAGATATATGAAGAGATTCTGAGGAGAAGACCAGATAACAAGCTTGCCAAGCAGAAGCTCGCTGAGCTGGATCCAGAGCATTACCAGTTGGAGCCGCCGGAAGAGGTCGAGGAAGATCCAGGCGAAATCGCCATGGAAGAGTTGGCCGAGCAGGGTAGCGGGATTGAAACAGGGGAGGGTGAGGTCGAAACAGGGGAAGCATCGTCGAAAGAGCCTGTTGATATCTCTTCTCCGCCGGATGAAAAAGAGCCTGATGCTGCCGAGGACACCTCCAGCCGGGAGGAAGCAGCAGCTGAACCGGCTCGCAAAGAAGCCGATGATCATTATAAACCCATTGAAGAAAAGTCGAGTTTGCAGCAGTTCAGGAAATGGATAGAACGCATGAACCAGTGAAAGCCCCTCCTTTTCCTTTTTCCCAGCTCTATATTTCTCTTGGAAATCCAGGCTCCTCTTTTTTAGTATTTGGGATCATCCGCTATAGAGGGTGGGCTAGCAGAGCATCTCATTGAGGTTGAAGGAGAGCGCGACATGGCAGACACAAGCGATTTCCGGAATGGAATGATCCTGAATATCGGTGGGGAGTATTGGATTATCATGGAATTCCTGCACGTCAAACCGGGCAAAGGTGGCGCTTTTGTTCGCACGAGAATCAAGAATCTGATCACTGGCCAAGTAAAGGACCAGACATTTCGTGGCGGTGAGAAGGTAAATGAGGTGAGGGTGGAAAGGCGTGCTTTCCAGTATTTATATGCTTCCGGCGGACTATACTACATGATGGACAAGGGGACGTACGAGCAGATACCGCTCCCGGAGCCCATGGTGGAGGACGTGAAAGGGTTTTTGAAGGAGAGCCTCGATGTAACTCTGTATATGGAAGGGGATAAACCGTTGCTGGTTGAGTTGCCCAACTTCGTCGATCTCGTTGTGAAAGAGACGGAGCCAGGCTTGAGGGGGGATACGGCTCAAGGTGGCTCCAAGCCTGCAACGCTGGAGACAGGTGTTGTTGTAAATCTCCCCCTGTTTATCGAAATTGGGGATACGGTGCGGATCGATACCAGGACCGGGAAATACGTCACCCGTGTGTAGCAGGACACGCGCTCAGGAGGTGGAAATGCGAAAAGAGGAGATCCAAGAATTGATCCGGCTCGTTGAGGAGAGCAAGATCTCCGAGCTGGAGATCTGTGAGGGCAAACGCAAGATCCGCATAGCAAAAGGCTCGACTGCCGCCTCCGCTCGAATGGCTGCATCCGAATCCCCTGGGGAAAGTCCATCGGAGGAGGCCTATGCGCTTCCGGTAAACCGCGAGGAGGCCCCTAAGCTGGCATCAAACTTGAAACAGATCGTATCACCGATGGTAGGGACATTCTACCGGGCACCGGCTCCCGACGCGGACCCATTTGTCGAGGTCGGGCAGGCGGTCCAGACCGGCCAAACGGTCTGTATCGTGGAAGCGATGAAGGTGATGAACGAGATCGGATCGGATTACAGCGGGGTGATCCGGAAGGTACTTATCGATAACTCCGAGCCGGTCGAATTCGGTCAAGCTTTGTTTCTTGTTGAAACGAAATAAATTACAGCTGAGGTCTCCATATGAATATCAAGATGCTCCTCGAAAAGATGATCGAGCTTGGCGCCTCCGATCTTCATATAAAGCCAGGAATCTCTCCAGTTGTGCGTGTGAATGGAAAGCTGCAGAGGACCTCCTTTCCGGCGCCGACACCGCGGCAGATGGAGGAAACGGCCAGGAAGATCCTGACCCCCCTTCAACGGGAAAAGTTCGAGAGCACTCGCGAAGTTGATTTTGCATTCGGGGTGACTGGTCTTGCAAGATTCCGGGCGAACTTCTACGTTCAGCGCAGCTCGATCGCCATGGTCTTCCGGCATGTTCCGGTCAGTATTCCTACTATCGAGGAGCTCAATCTCCCTCTGGTGATCGGGAACCTGGCCCTTCGCCCCCGCGGCCTCATCCTGGTGACTGGTACCGTTGGCAGCGGCAAATCGACCACGCTTGCCGCTATGGTTCAGACGATCAACCGCAATCTACCCTCGACGATTATCACTATCGAAGATCCAGTGGAGTTCCTCCACAGGGACGACAAGAGCATCATCAACCAGAGAGAAGTGGGGAGCGATACTTCCTCTTTTCACGAGGCGCTCCGGCACATTCTCAGGCAGGACCCGGACGTCATCCTCATTGGGGAGATCCGCGATGCGGAAACGATGGAAATTGCTTTAAAAGCGGCGGATACGGGCCACCTGGTCTTGAGCACGCTCCATACGGTTGACGCCACCCAGACGGTGAACCGGGTGATTTCATTTTTCCCGCCTCACCAGCACCAGGAGATCCGGTACCTTCTCGCATCTACTGTTCAGGCCGTCATCTGCCAGCGGCTCATCCGGCGGATCGACAGCGAGGGAAGAATCCCGGCCGTCGAGGTTATGGTGACGACTGGAACGATTCGCGATTGTCTGGTCAATCCAGATAAGACCCAGCTGATACAGCAAGTCATGCGCGAAGGCGTTACGCAGCACCAGATGCAAACATTCGACCAGGCCTTGATGAGGTTATTTCAGGAAGGTAAGATCAATATTGAAGATGCGCTCAGGGCCAGCTCCAATCCTCATGAGCTCACCCTACGGCTCAAGGGAATCCAGGCGACATCGGACCAGACATGGAAGGGTTTCGAGGATGTCACGAGCAATACCGTCTCCACACCCGAAGTCTAGGGTTTTCAAGCTGCTTCCCCTGTGATAGTTTTTTGTCCATGTTCAAGAAGATTCTCATCGCAAATCGGGGCGAAATCGCTCTACGAATTATCCGTGCGTGCCGGGAGCTGGGAGTCGAAACGGTGGCCGTTCACAGCGAAGCCGATACGGAATCGCTCCACGTGAAGTTCGCCGACCATTCGGTGTGCATCGGGAAGAATCCTACGTCGGAGAGCTATTTGAATGTCAATCGCCTGATTGCCGCCGCGGAAGTGACGGGATCGGAGGCGCTGCATCCGGGTTATGGCTTTCTCGCTGAGAATCCCGAGTTCGCCGAGGTCTGTGAATCATGCGACATCCGGTGGATAGGCCCTTCCTCCGGGCTGATTTCCCAGATGGGGAACAAGTCCCTTGCCAAGCAGATGATGCATGAGGCGCGGATTCCGGTGATTCCCGGTTCGGATGGTCCGGTCGAGGGGGAGGAGGAAGCGCTGCAGCAAGCGGAGGAAATCGGGTACCCGGTGATGATCAAGGCAGCGGCTGGGGGCGGTGGAAAAGGGATGCGCATCGCCGATAATCCTCAAGCCCTCTCCAGTAATCTATTGATCGCCAGGGCGGAAGCAGAAAGTGCTTTTGGGAATCCTTCGCTCTACTTGGAGCGATTCCTGCCCAATCCAAGACATGTTGAAGTACAGTTGATAGGCGATGCATTTGGACAAATCGTCCATTTGGGAGAAAGAGACTGTTCGGTGCAGCGCCGGCACCAGAAGTTGATCGAGGAATCCCCATGTGCAGGTATTACAGATGATCTCCGCCAAGAAATCCTCCAGGCTGCGGTGAAGGGCGCAGCGGCGATGGAGTACCACTCCGTTGGGACGATGGAGTTTCTCGTTCAAAATGACGAGTTTTTCTTCATGGAGATGAACACACGCATTCAGGTTGAGCATCCCGTAACCGAAATGGTGACCGGGCGAGATTTGATCAAGGAACAAATCGCTGTAGCCGCAGGGCAAAAGCTGTCCTTTACACAAGATGACATTTTATTCACCGGCCATGCAATCGAGTGCCGAATCAACTCGGAAGATCCCGCGCGAAATTTTCTGCCCTGCCCGGGGAAAATCGACTTTTTCCATCTTCCCGGCGGCATGGGAGTAAGGGTGGATTCGCATGTTTATCAGGGGTATGAAATATCGCCATATTATGATTCGATGATTGCAAAAATCATCTGCCATGCTCTCGATCGAAATGAAGCGATCCAACGGATGATTAGGGCGCTGGAGGAATTTGTCATCGAAGGTGTTGAGAGCACACTGGATTTCCACCAAGCAATACTAAACGATGCGCGCTTCTTAAGGGGAGAAGTGAGCACGCGCTTCTTAGAGGACTTTGTATGGAATGGGCAGTAACATCGTCGAGTAGCCGTAGCATAAGAGCGTCACGCATGAGTGATGGGTCGAGCAATGATAGTGAACCGTAAGGAAAAAGCGTTTTTCTCGATTGCATTGATCGCTTTCGCCGCATTCGTTGGCGTAGCCCTGGTGACGGTGGATCCCTTCGACTGGCCGTTTTCGGGTGGGAAACCATTTCGCAGCGCGAATAACCTGTGCGGCCCCTTTGGCTCGCTGATCGCTTTTGCACTTTTCGAGCTTCTTGGGAAACTATTTGCGTGGTTCATTCCCATCGGAGCGTTCAGTGTCGGAGCTGCGATCATGGCCGGCAGGTCGCAGACGGTTGGAAGGAGGCTGTTGAAAGCCACCGTGCTCGTCGTTTTGTTCAACGCCTTCTTTTCACTTTCTCCCTACACTAGCGGAATCTCCGCTTTGAGCGGTACAGTAGGCCGCTTGCTGGCTTCCGGTCTCTCCTCTATTTTCGGCGAAATCGGGGGAACGATCGTACTCATCGCGTGTCTCCTCCTAATTTTATTGGGAGAACTAAAGCGTCTCGCGCATGCATTCGGTGGTTTTCGTCCAAACATGCCACGGGTGTCTGGGCTGTTTGCGCGCGTCTGGGGCGGTGTTTCGGCGGGCGTGAGGCGGCTGGCTGCGGCGGCATCCGCCCGAGCAAAGCGTAGAGAGGAGGCCTCGGATATTCCGGCTGCAGTGGTCGAAGAACCCTCGGATATTTACAAAAAACCCTGGGTCGAGTCGGCCGCAGAGGACGTGCCACCGCTCGAAAAACGGCGGGAAGAAGCCCGGGGCAAGATTCCCAAGATGCGCCGTCGGGTTGCTGCGGAGATTTCTCGAGGAGTCGAATCTCGAGAACCGAGTGAATATAAAATTCCAATCGAAGAGGCTTCGCTTCCCGATTTATCGATTCTCGAAGAGGCGAGGCGGGAAGACGGGACTCCTTATACGCCCGAGAGGCTGAAGAGCTGGAGCGCTGTTCTTGAAGAAAAGCTGCGGAACTACAACGTAGAAGGCCGGGTCGGTGACGTTCATCATGGTCCGCTTATCACCACGTTCGAGTTCGAGCCGGCACCAGGCGTCAAGATCAAAGACATCGTTTCCCGATCGGATGACCTGGCGCTCGCTTTGCGAGCAAAAAGTCTCCGGATGATCGCGCCCATTCCGGGACGGGCCGCCGTTGGCATCGAGATTCCCAATCCGGAAGGCCGAATTGTTCGTTTTCGCGAGGTGCTGAAGGAGGTTCCCGAGCGGTTGAGGGTCAGCGGCATCATGATCGCCCTCGGGGTGGATGTGGTCGGCAGGCCGTTTTTCCTCAACCTCTGCTCGGCCCCTCACTTGTTGGTCGCTGGAACCACCGGGTCCGGCAAAAGCGTTTGTCTCAATGTGATCATCTCGAGCATTCTGTTCCAACACCACCCCTCCGAAGTTCGTTTGATCATTGTGGATCCAAAGATGGTGGAGATGAACCTCTACAATGGTATTCCGCACCTGGTTCATCCCGTGATCAATGATCCGAAAGTCGCCGCCAGGGTGTTCTCATACCTTACTGCCGAAATGCAGAGGAGAAACGAACTTTTCAGGGAGAGCGGAGTAAAAAATATCGAGAGCTATAATTCTAAAATCGCACTTGGGAAGACCAGGCCGGGTGAGTGGGACGAGAAGCTGCCCTACATCGTCCTGATCATAGATGAGCTGGGCGACCTTACGCTCGCCAAGGGGGTGGATATTGAAACATTCCTCTCGAGGATTTCCCAAATGGCGCGTGCTGTGGGGATTCATATGGTGGTGGCAACCCAAAGGCCTTCTGTAGACGTCATTATCGGCAAAACAAAAGCCAACTTTCCTACTCGGATCGCTTTCAGGGTAGCAACCAGAGTGGACTCCAGAACGATCCTGGATTCGATCGGCGCGGAAAAACTGATCGGTAGAGGAGATATGCTGCATATGGATGCAAAGCACCCCGAGCCGGTGCGTTTGCATGGTGCCTTTCTTTCCGAGGAGGAGCTGGAAAGACTCGTTTCCCACTGGAAGTCCTACGAGTTCGAAAAACCCACCCTGGATCATATCGAAACGAGAACCGAAGTGTGGGACGAGGAGGATAGGGATCCGCTATTCGAAGAGGCCAAGGAAGTCATACTCCGATATCGTCAGGGATCCACTTCGCTCCTGCAGCGCAAGCTCCACATAGGCTACGCACGGGCGGCAAGGCTGCTCGATCAGATGGAGCAGGTTGGAATCGTTGGCCCACCCGACTCGAGCAAGCCAAGGGAGGTTCTCGTTCGGGAGCAGGAGGAGATCGGCCCGACGATCGATGACTATCCCTGATGCGTCAATACATCGTACCGACTTCAGAGCCAGGCGGTAAACTAAAAAGGGTTTTGCGATCAAAGCACGCCCGGAAATCTTTATTGAGCATCGAGATTAAATACATCGATGCGCAGCAATGTTCCTTTGTATCAGGCGGCGGAGAATGAAGGCGTATAGAGCGCATATCATTTCGCTCGGGTGCCCGAAGAATACCGTAGATGCCGAGGCTGCGATCTCGCTTCTGAGGCGATCGGGTTGCACAATAACGTCAGATCCGCGGGCGGCCGATATTTTGTTGGTAAATAGTTGTTCCTTCCTCGATGCAGCCTGGCGCGAAACGCTGGAGGAGACCGAGAGGCTTTTTCACCTCAAGCGGTCCAACGGAAACAAGAAGCTCATCCTTATGGGGTGCCTCCCAGTGCACAGATATAACAATCTCGAACAATCTCTCCCATGGGTGGATCATATTATTCCGTCGGGCGCACACGCATTGCTTCCCCAGCTCATCGAAGAATGGCGCTCGAGCAGCTCGAAAGCTACAACCTGCCCCGTCGATGGAATATACGATCCTTTTGCCGCCTATGAAAGCCGTGATCTTCTCACTCCTGCGCACACCGCTTACGTTAAAGTCGCCGAGGGCTGCGATCGAAGTTGTTCTTTCTGTGCTATCCCTGTGATCCGCGGCCCGCTATCGTGCAGGCGGCCCGAATCGATCCTCCGGGAGATCGAGGGCCTGTTGCGAAAAGGAGTGAAGGAAATCACCCTTATCGCTCAAGACATCCTCTCTTACTGTTCGAGTGGCATGAAATTCCCCGATCTCGTAACGGAAATCGTTGAAACCGGTGTGGAATGGATACGGATCTTTTACTTGCATCCGGCGACACTCACCCTGGAAACGGTCGGGCGATTGTTCGAACGCGACTCTGTTTGCCGCTATCTCGAAGTGCCATTCCAGCACGTGTCCGATGAGCTGCTCCACAAGATGAAGCGCTCGCACAGTAGGGTTGCGCTGGAGGCACTTCTGTCGGGAATACACCGCGAATTTCCAGACGCAGTAATCCGGAGCGAGGCAATCGTGGGCTTCCCTGGTGAAACGGAATCGGATTTTGAAAAATTGAAGGATTTCGTTGCTTCTGGATGGTTTGCTTCCCTGGGGATATTTCAGTTTTCTTCCGAGCCGGGCACGGAAGCGGCGAGACTCGGAGACCATGTGCCCAAGGAAACCGTGGAGGAACGGACGGCGGAGCTGAGCGCAGTCCAGGAAGCTGCTTCGTTCGATTTCCACTCGAGATTCATAGGCAAAGTCCTGCGTGTTCTGGTCGACAGGGCGGTGAGCAATGACGAAGGCGTCTTTGACGAATGCGATTTTGCAGGGCGATTCTATGGGCAAGCCTACGAGACCGACGGGGAGGTGTATTTGAAAGGGAAAAACCTCATCCCCGGGGACTTCGTTATGGCCAGGATCCTGGACGCTGGTATCTATGATCTGATGGGTGAAGTGGTATGAACTTTGAATGTCGGTATGATATGACCCCTGAATACTCTACCAAATCCCTTGACCCGCTGGCAGTTATGGACTATCTATAGAAAATCTTATTCAGGGAGGAAGTATGCTTTGCGCAAGAAAAATATGCACATCGTTGGCGATCGTCTCGATTGCTTTCACATTTCGGGTCGGACCGGCCCTCGGTGAGGAAGAAGTCAAGAGCAATTTGTATATTGCCAACTCACTCAGCGCCGAGGTCGCGGAAGAGCTCATTTCCTCCTTCCAAAAGCACATGCGCCCTTCGCAAGGAATCATCCTGGTCCCGTATGGTAATGACGAGATATACAATTTTCTTACGAATGTTTTCACCGCGGAGCTGACCTCGAGAAATATTAAAACGTATCCCCCCGGCACAAACATCTCAGCAGATTCAGCTGGTCTGGATTCGCCGCGTTTGGGAACCAAGGCGATGGAACTCGAGTTCCAGGCCCTTGAGTTTAGTTTGACCTATCCGAAGGTTTTCCGCTCCTACCTCATTGGTGGTAAAAAGATCAAGAGAAGGGCTGAGGTGAAAATCTTTGCCAAGCTCCTTGATACCGCCGAACAATCGGTGGCATGGGTGGGGGAAGCATCGAGGGATTACAATGACCAATTTCCTTACGGTCTCCGCCCTGCAGTCGAGAAGGGGCTTTTCGCCTTCACGAAACCGCCGGTCGAGCCGACCCGTTGGGGGCGGATCATCGAGCCGGTTGTGGTGAGTGGTATCATCGTAGGGCTCGTCTATCTGTTCTTTTCCAATCAGAGTGATAACTGACATAGTTCGGACGAACAAAATGGCTTGCCGATGGGATTCGAAAAAAGCCTTGATCACGGCTATATTTTCCTTCGCTGTTCTTCTTTCCCTTGTGATCTCAACCGGGTGCTCTCAGAAGGAGAAGGTGCTCTCCGAGATCCGTGAGTTCTACGAGGCGGGGGAATATCGCGAAGCCGTCGCCCATTGCAGACACGCCCTGCGGAAGGATTATCGCGATGGGGAGGTTTACTATTACTACGGCCTCGCACTCGTCCATCTCGGCAGGGACTACGAGGGATTCCGCCAGCTCGACGCAGCTGTGAGAACGGAACCTTCCCTGGCCAAGCCTGCGGCTTCGACGCTTTTTTCGATTGGCAAGGAAGCGCACGCCGTTGGCGACGTGGAAAAGGCGAGAGGATGGATTGGTGCGGCTGTGAGTTATTACCCTGCTATCGAATTGGGGCCGTACGCATTTACAGCGGGCGATGCATTCTTTGGAGATAAAGAGTTCGATAAAGCCGCCAATCTCTATAAAGATGCGGTACTCGGTTTTCCGGACACCACAGCAGCAGAGCAGGCGCTGTTCCGCATGGGCGTCTCTTATGCAGCGATCGGGTTGAACAGCAAATCGAAGGAATCTTACGAAAAGCTCGTCGAGGTGTTTCCCCGCGGGGAATTTACAGGAGAGGCGAAATGGAGGATCGCCAATCTGCTCTATGAACAAGGCGCAGAAGAGCTCGAACGCGGTAATTTCGAAGAAGTGATCGAGGTCGTGGATAAACTCCTCACGTTTACAGGCAATGCGGCCTTGATCCAAAAAGGTCGGTTCCTCAAAGGAGAAGCGTACGAAGGCTTGGGTGAGTTCAAAAAAGCTTATGCAGAATACCGGGCAATCATTAGGCAAGATCGGGGAGCGTCGGGAAGAATCGTGGAGCGCGCTCAGGAGAAAATGGCCATTTTGCGAGAAGCGGGGTTGAACTGAATTGCAGGCCGGCAATAGGAGAATGCGTAAGCGCTCGAGTGGAAGGAGATCGTTGAATTTTGCCCGGCCTTCAGGTGTCAGAGCGATCCTCCTGACGGTTGCTTTTTCGAATATAGGGTGCGCGGGGGGCATTCCGTCGATACCGAATCAGCCGGAGGCGATATTGAGCAAGGGCGAGCAACAATTTCAGAAGGGTAAGTACTTTCAAGCCCAGGAGCTCTTCAAAGGGTTTCTCGCAAAGCATCCCGGTCATGATAAAAGCGACTATGCCCAGTTCATGCTTGCGGAAAGCTATTTCAAGGATGAGGAATACCCGCTTGCCGCCGTCGAGTACCGGATCATCATCAGCGATTACGGGTACAGTGAATACGTGGATGATGCGCTTTTCAAGGAGGCGCTCTGCTTTTTCGAGCAGGCGCCGAAATCGCATCTCGATCAGACGAAATCCTTCGAGGCGCTTTCGAGATTCAGGCAGTTTCTCCAAACGTTTCCCCAGAGCACCCTTGTCGAAGACGTCCAACGCTATGTCGCTGAGATCCATGAGAAGCTGGCCGAGAAAGACTTCAAGAATGCGATGTTCTACGTGCGCAGAAAATTTAAAAGCTCTGCAATGATCTACCTGAATAAAGTCATCGAACAGTATCCGGGTAACGATTACTGGGCAAGAGCAATGTATCATAAAGGCCAGATCCTTCTCGAGCAGGGAGATAAGGAGGGCGCGGCGACGATGTTCGAAGGCGTTGTGAACTATTCCAAGGAACTGGATATTACGGACGACGCAAAAGCGGAGCTGGCGCGGTTGAGGGACAAATAAGGTGGGAAGAGTCGGCATACTGGGCGGGACATTCGATCCGCCTCATATCGCTCATCTTGTAATGGCCAGGGAAGCTGTGGAGAAGATCCCTCTCGAAAGGATTCTGTTCATGCCAGCACCGAATCCCCCCCACAAAATCCCGGAGGAGCTCACTCCATACAGCCTGCGTTTGAAAATGGTCGAGCTCGCACTCTCCGGGGATGCCGGTCTTGAGCTTTCGAGAATGGAAGAGTTCAGGAATGGCCCGTCCTACACCGTGGACCTATTGAAACACTACCACCAGCTGCACGATGACGACGTGTTCTTCATTATTGGTGCCGATACGTTGAGCGATCTTCCGAACTGGAAGGATCCTGGGGGGATTTTGGAGCTCACTACTCTCGTTGTTTTCCCTCGGACAGGGTATCCATCGATTCTCCCTGTTGCGGGCGGCGCGTCGGTGGTGCTTTTCGAAGGCCCGGTCATCGATATATCATCCACTGAAATTCGCGAAAAAATGGCGGCAGGTGAGCGCATGAAGCGATTCTTACCCGAACCAGTATATGAGTTTATTTTAGACAATTCGCTGTATAAGTGCTAGTTTAGTGTGGAAGTAGGGAGCATCATAGGATCGATCGATCATGGCACTGTACCTCATAGACGGGCACGCGTTGGCCTACCGGGCATATTATGCCTTCATAAGAAACCCTCTTGTGACATCGAAGGGCGAAGAGACGAGCGCGGTTTTCGGCTTCGCCAATACGGTCGTCAGCCTCCTGAAGAAGTTTGATCCTTCTCATATCGCAGCTGTTTTTGACAGCATCGAAAAAACGCATCGCCACGAGTTCTATCCCGAGTACAAAGCGCATCGTGAGAGGATGCCCGATTCACTCATCGGGCAGATTCCGAGAATTCAAGAGCTGCTCGAGGCAATGTCCATACCGATTTTTTTGGTTCCCGGCTACGAGGCGGACGACCTGCTGGCCACGATCGCGACCGCACTCGAAAGTAAGATCCCCGTGAGAATCGTCTCCGGCGATAAAGATCTATTCCAGATAGTCACGGAGAGAACGCACATTATCCGTCCCGGTAAAGGGGGCCTGCTGGAAGATGAAATCGATCCCGAGCGGCTCGAACAGAAGATCGGGCTTCGGCCGGGGGAAATGGTGGATTTTCTCGCTCTAACGGGGGACGCTTCGGACAACATTCCAGGCGTAGCAGGAGTGGGCGAAAAGACGGCCAGGAAACTCATCAAGAAATACGGCACCTTGGACGGAATCTATGAAAATATCGATGAGATTGGCCCGGATTCTTTGAAAAAGAAGCTTGCGAGGGACAGAGAAAACGCGTTTCTTTCGCGCGATCTCGTTGTGCTGGATCGCTCGGTCCCCTTCGATTTTTCCATCGAAGACATGAAGCATACGGGCTTTCGGACCGAGTCCCTCCAGGCTGTTCTTCGGGATCTCGAGCTGGTCCGCTTGGCCGAAGAAGTCAAAGGGCTCGGGAACTCGGGAGGTAGCTTCGGAGCCGGGGCGGATTCAGGTGGGGGGGATATCGGCGATGCGGATTTAGAGGGGAAAAAGCAATACATCCTCGTGGACAGCGAATCACTGCTGTCAGACCTCGCCGGCGCGCTTCAGGCCGTTGACGAGTTTGCTCTCGATGTGGAATCCAGCCGCTTGGATCCGATGCGTGCAGAGCTCGCGGGAATATCGTTTTCCATAAAACCCGGTCGCGCGTGGTATGTGCCGGTAAAGAGCCGAATGATGGAAGAAGAGCTCGCGCTTGCCCCCGCGCATGAAGCCCCGGGATTGCCCCTGGATCTCGTACGCGCTCGTCTTGGCCCGATTCTCAGCGATCCCGCCAAAAAGAAAATTGGGCAGAACATCAAGTATGACGCGATCGTTCTCCGGCAGGCGGGATTCGATCTCCGGGGCGTATATTTCGATACCATGATCGCTTCCTACTGTCTTCATCCGGCAAGACAAAGTCACAGTTTGGACAACCTCAGTAAGGAGATATTTGGCCACGAGAAGATTTCTTTCAAATCCCTCTTCGACACGCGCACCAGGGTGAAGGACATTCGGAAAGTGCCCGTCGAAAGGGTCAAGGAGTACGCGTGTGAAGACGCAGACTTCACGATGAGACTCAAACATGAATTCGAACCGATGATCGAAGCCTCGCAGATCGCTCAACTTTTTTGGGAAGTGGAAATGCCTCTATGCAGCGTTCTCACCGAAATGGAAATCCAGGGCGTCAGGCTCGACACAGACATGATGAGGATGCTATCGGATCGGATTTCGAACAATCTATCGCACCTCGAAAAATCGATCTATGAGGCGGCGGGAGAGCGTTTCAACATCAACTCTACGTCGCGACTGCAGGCGATTCTGTTCAGCAAACTCAAGCTCAAACCGCTCCATAAAACCAAAACAGGGTACTCTACGGACGTGGAGGTTTTGAAGGCGCTCTCTGCTGAGCACGAGCTGCCGAGGCTCGTCCTGGAATATCGCTCGTTGGATAAACTAAAGAGCACGTATATCGATGCGCTGCCGAAGCTCGTCAATCCACAAACAGGGAGGGTCCATACCTCGTACAACCAGGCAGTGACGAGCACGGGGCGCTTGTCCAGTTCGGATCCGAACCTCCAGAACATCCCTATTCGTACCGAATTGGGGAGGGAGATCAGAAAGGGATTTGTTTCCAGCGGGCCGGATTGGGTCTTGCTTGACGCCGACTATTCCCAGGTCGAGCTCCGTGTCCTCGCGCATCTGTCCAAAGATATCGAGCTCAGGAGAGCATTCGAAGAAGGAGCGGATGTTCACAGGAAAACGGCGGCGAGAATACTGAAGGTTCCGCCGGAGCAGGTGTCCGAGGAGATGCGGTCGAGGGCAAAGGCAGTGAACTTCGGCGTTGTGTACGGAATGGGACCAAGAGGACTGGCACAGGCATTGGACATCGATTTCAAGGAGGCCAAGCAGTTCATTGAGGATTATTTCGAAAACTATCCTGGCGTGAAGCGGTTCATTGACGACACAATAGAGGGAGCTCGGCGTAACGGAGCGGTCAGCACGCTGCTGGGAAGAGTAAGGCAGCTTCCGGGGATTACGAGCAACGAGGGAAGGGTCAAGTCTTTCGCCGAGAGGATTGCCGTAAATACGCCCGTCCAGGGAACGGCTGCCGACATCATAAAGGTCGCGATGGTGCAGATCGCGAGGAAGCTAAAGGAAGGCGGATTCGAGGCGAAAATGATTCTCCAGGTCCACGACGAGCTGCTGTTCGATCTTCCGGAAGAGGAATTAAAAAGCGTACGTGAGATCGTTGAAGATACGATGGAAAACGCGATCAAGCTCGATGTTCCATTGAAGATCGACATGGGAGTGGGGAAAAACTGGCTGGAGGCCCATGCCTAGCTTCCATGCGCTTGGAAACCACATCGGCCGTCCCTGTCTCACCGAGGCTGGTTCTGGAAGGTGCGCTGGATGAAGATCATCGGATTGGCAGGTGAATCCGGTACCGGGAAGAGCTCGATTGCCGAACACTTGAAGTCACGCGGCGGGGGGCACATCGATGCTGATCGGCTCGGCCACGAGCTGCTGGAGACGGATGCAGCGGTAAGGGCTAAAATCCTGAGGTACTTTGGTCCGGACGTGTTCACTTCTGAAGGGAGCGTGGACCGAAAAAAGCTGGGGGAGATGGTATTCAGAGACGGGGAATTGCTGAAAGTCCTCAATCGCATCCTTCATCCACGGATCATCGAAGCCTGCCTGAAACGGCTCGACCAGCTGCAGCAGGACGGCTTCGAATTTGTTGTGATCGATGCCGCCCTCCTCCTGGAGGTGGACTTACCGTTTCATATGGACGTTGCGATAGCGCTTCGCTGCGACAAGGAGGAGCAGATTCGGCGGCTGCGAGCAAAGGGGGGTGCTACGGAAGAAGAAATCCGCCTGAGGTTGAAGAGCCAAGTGGACCTGGAGAGTTCTTTCCACAATGCAGACATCATCATCGATACGGACGGGGAACTCTCCCAGGTTCTTGCCGAAGTGGATGCGATCGTGGATGATGTTCTGGACAGGAACACATGAATCATGGAAGTACCACACGGGGCGGCTGACTCCGCTCCCGCACGGAAAATGATTCGAATACACAAAATACAGAAAACCGCTTATCTTTAATGCAGGAGGTCGAAACGGATGGAATCGGATGAACTGTTCTCAACTCTGGAGAACCTCGGAGCGAGAAGCGAGAAGCTAAAGGAGTATCTTTGACCTTTCCGCCCAGGAAGCCCGTCTCGATGAGCTGGAGAAATTGATGAGCTCCCAGGAGCTCTGGCAGGACAAGAAGCGCTCCGAAGAAATCCTCCGCGAAGTCAGCTCGATCAAATCCAAACTAGAGCCAGTTGATCAGATCTCGAAGGCACTCTCTGAGTGCAGGGAGATCCTCGAACTCGCCAGCGAGGAGGGGGACGATTCCCTTATTGGCGACGTAAAGAAAGATCTCAAAGCTATCGAGGAGAAACTCGGGGACCTGGAGATTACGCTTCTATTTTCCAGTTCCGAAGACAGGCGGGATGCGATCTTGACCATCCATCCCGGGGCCGGGGGGACCGAATCGATGGATTGGGCGGAGATGCTTCTGCGGATGTACACGAGGTTTTGCGAGCAGCAGGAATTCGTTGCTCGGATTCTCGAACTGCTGCCCGGTGAAGAAGCGGGAGTAAAGAGCGCGACTCTCGAGATCAAGGGAGATAACGCTTACGGACATCTGAAAGCCGAGAGTGGTGTTCACCGCCTGGTGCGGTTGTCCCCGTTCGATGCAAGCCATAGAAGGCATACATCGTTCGCATCCGTTTTTGTCTACCCGGAGATCGAGAACGATATCGAAGTCGAAGTCCGGGATGAAGATTTGCAGATCAATACATTTCGATCGAGCGGCGCGGGCGGCCAACACGTCAATAAAACGGACAGCGCCGTGAGGATAAAACACCTGCCCACAGGGATTGTCGTGCAGTGCCAGAACGAGCGCTCCCAGTTCAGAAACAAAGACAACGCAATGAAGATCCTCATGGCGAAGCTGTACCATCTCAAGCTCGAAGAAGGGAAGAAGAAGCTATCAAAGATGATGGAAGGGCAGAAAAATATTGCATGGGGGAGTCAAATTCGTTCCTACGTACTGCATCCCTACAACATGGTGAAGGACCATCGAACGGGAATGCAAACTTCGGATGTGCAGCGTGTGCTCGATGGCGATCTCAAAGAGTTCATAGAAGCGTATCTCCATAAGTTTTCGGAAAGATAACGTTGATTCGTCATTCGCACGGATGCAAGCAGGGAGGCTCTGCGGGGGTGACGAACCGTTACGCGGAGCGAGCGGGCGGAAGTGCTGCGTGACGGGGGTGACGAACCATTGCGCGGAGCGAGGGAGGATCGCCCGCCGCAGGCGGGAAGCCGACCGAAGCGGGCGCAGGTGAGGAAACCACCTCACGCAGCACTCCAACAAGGCCATCGATAGAGCAGAGGAGCCCGAGCGAAGCGCGAGCGTGGTGTGGAATCCCCACGGAGCCGGCCGCAACGGGCATCATCTATTGGCGGGATCCTCTCGTGCAGATCGGCGAAGTGATGAAGAATCAAAAGGCTAACTTTGGCTTGACATTCGGACTCGCCTATATCTAGGCTTCGCTGAATTTCCTTCAAGGGCGTCAGAAATGGAAGGATTGGACAAACTCCGCAGAGCGCGGATCGAGAAGCTGAACCAGCTGAAAGCGGCGGGCGTAAACCCGTACCCGTATCGTTTTCGAGGAACCCACACCATCGAGCAATTGATTGCCGCTGAAAAGAACCTGTCGGAAAACGAAATGCTGGTTTCTACCGCGGGACGTGTGATGTCGGTCCGTGGGCATGGAGCCACTACATTTGGACATATTGCGGACTTGAACGGAACGATCCAGTTTTACATCCGGAAAGATATCGTTGGAAAGGATGCGTACAAGCTCTTCAAACTGATCGAGGTGGGGGACATCGTGGGTGTAGAGGGTACGCTCTTTAGAACAAAGACGGATGAGCTTACCATAAGGGCGCAGAAAGTCGAGATCCTCACGAAAACCCTGCGGCCTCTCCCCGAGAAATGGCATGGCCTCACGGACAAGGAGCTGCGTTACCGGCAGCGATATGTGGACCTTTTCATGAATCCACACATCCGCGAGGTTTTCATCAAAAGATCCAAGCTCATCGAATCGATGCGGCAGTTCTTGATTGGCAATGGATTTCTGGAAGTGGAAACGCCAATCTTGCAGCCGCTTTACGGCGGCGCCTCGGCGAGGCCCTTCGTAACTTATCATAATACTCTCGATATGAAGCTCTATTTGAGGATCGCCGACGAGCTGTACCTGAAGCGCCTCCTTGTGGGCGGCCTGGAACGCGTCTTCGAGTTTGCGAAAGATTTCAGGAACGAGGGGATAGACAGAGCGCATAATCCGGAATTCACCATGATGGAATGCTACGCCGCTTACATGGACTACTTGGACTTCATGGACATGGTCGAAGAAATGATGCGAGTGGTTGCCGGTGACCTGGCGGCAGGCGGTGTGGTTACTTACAAAGGCCATGAAATCGACTTTGGAAAACCGTGGAAGCGGATTCGTTACTTCGATGCGATCAAGGAGCGGACAGGAAGAGATTTTCGCAGGATGAGCGATGATGAGATCTTCGAAGAAGCCATCGAACTGGGACTGGATGTCGAAAAAGATACTCCTTCTCCAGCGATTTTAGACGAACTCTTCAGCGAATTGATAGAACCCGAGCTGATCGAGCCCACCTTTGTGTATGATTATCCGAAAGCGCTTTCGCCGCTTGCAAAGGACCATCGCTCGGATGAAGGGCTCGTCGAGCGCTTCGAACCCTTCGTAGGCGGCTTCGAAGTCGGCAATGCATTTTCCGAATTGAACGATCCCATAGAGCAGCGGAAACGGTTCGAGCAGCAAGCGGCTTTGAGAGCCAGGGGAGATGAGGAGGCGCAGATTCTCGACGAGGACTTCTTGAGAGCGCTGGAGTACGGAATGCCCCCTGCAGCCGGACTTGGTATTGGAATCGACAGGTTGGTAATGATATTCACCGACAGTCCATCAATAAGAGACGTTCTCTTTTTCCCCCATATGAGGCCTGAAGAAGGTCCAGTCTAATGAATTACCCATTATTTATTGCGAAGCGGCATCTTCAAACGAAGAAGCGGTCCGCTCTTGTGTCGCGCATCATGTCGATCGCGGTCGGCGGCGTATTTGTGGGTGTGATGACGCTCGTGATCGTCCTGTCGGTGATCAATGGGTTCGAAACGGAACTCCGCCAGAGAATAGTCGGCTTCAATGCGAATGTCATGGTGTTCATGCGAAATCCGGGAGCTTGGCAGAGGGTGGACAGTCTCTCGGCTGTGCTCGGCGATATGGAGGGCGTGGTAGCCGCGGCACCGTTTATCCGCTCGGAGGCGCTTGCCGCATACGAGATCATACCGGGGCGGAGGACGCAGATCCGGGGCGTTATCGTCAAAGGTGTAGATCTGACGAGAGAAGCCCTTGTTTCTACAGTGATCGATAGTATCAAGCCTGAGATCGATTCATTCGATGCGAGCTTTTTCGAGGATGAGGAGCCGAGGTTTGGAGTGGTTATGGGATTGGATCTCGCAGTGGAAATGCGAATCGGCTTGGGCGAAGAGCTCGCTCTGGTCACGGCACCTGCCACTATTCGCACGGATGACTTCGAGCCCCAGATGGTCAAATGCCGTGTTTTGGGATTTTTCAACAGCGGAATGTACGAGTTCGATTCGCGATTCATTTACATGGATATAAATGATGTGGATCGCATTTTCGATTTCGAAACGGGTGTCAGAGGCATCGGCGTCAAGCTGGGTAATATATATGCGGCTCAGGAAATGGATGTCCGTATTCAAAAAATGCTGCCTATCCAGCACTACGGCACGAACAACTGGATCAATCTGAACCAGAATCTCTTCAGCTATATGAAAATTGAGAAGATACTAATGTTTCTCATGCTCACTCTCATCATACTCGTAGCCGCGTTTAACTTAGTTGGCATGCTGACAATGGTGATCATGGAAAAGCGAACGGAGATCGGCGTCCTCAAGTCGATGGGGGCTTCATCCAAAGGAGTTATGTCGATCTTCATGCTCGAGGGCACCATTATCGGCGTCCTGGGAACCCTTGGAGGAATGATTGCGGGACTCATCGCCTGCTATGTACTGGATCGGATCCAGCTCAATCTGCCGGGAGATGTGTATTTCATCAAAACCCTGCCCGTCCTCGTCGAATGGCAGGACCTGCTAGCTGTGGGGGGGAGTGCGATTCTCATCTGTTTCGTTGCGACGGTCTATCCGAGCTGGGAAGCAAGCAAGCTGCTGCCCGTGGAAGCGTTGAGGAACGATTAACAATCCTCGGAGCTTTTGCACTATACTGTCAATGGAGAGGCGACGCCGGATCGTCCCCTCCGGTTGCCGGGAGTTGTACCACTGGAGTGCAGGTGTGGTAGTTAAAATGATACGCAGGGAGTAGGAAGCGTTTCTTGCAGCTTGATTTTTAGGGCCTGCGGGATTTAGATTATGGATACAGATGCGGTATTGCTGGCGCGGGGAATCACAAAGTCGTTCTCGGGCACCGGCAGAAAAATCGAGGTTCTCAAGGGAGTGGACCTTTCCGTTCGATCCGGGGAGGTGGTAATGATCCTTGGGGCTTCGGGAGCCGGCAAGACGACTCTTTTGAACATCTTGGGCGCGCTGGACAGGCCGGACAGTGGAACGGTGTTGGTTCAGGGAAGCGATCTAAACCGGATGCGGGGAGGCGCGCTGGACCGACTCCGGAACGCAACGATTGGATTCGTATTCCAGTTTCACTTTTTGCTCCCGGAATTCACCGCAGTGGAAAATGTGATGATGCCCCGGCTCATCAGGGGCAGCTCCTCCCAGCGGGCCAGAAGGGAAGCGGAAGATTGGCTGGAGCGTGTTGGGTTGTCTGAGCGGCGGTTCCACAAGCCCCCTGAACTCTCGGGCGGAGAGCAGCAGCGTGTCGCCGTCGCGAGGGCTCTGATCAACGATCCGGAGGTGATTCTTGCCGACGAGCCGACCGGGAACCTCGATGACGTGACGAGCGCCACACTTCACGAGCTGATCAACCAGCTGTCCGCCTCCGAAAGAAAGACGTTCGTTATCGTTACGCATAAGAAAGAGTTCGCCCAGTTCTCGCGTCGTACATTGCTTCTAGAAAATGGTTTGCTGAATCCAATGTAAGGAGCCCAATGACCGTGCTATGTAAAATTTGCGGAACGCAACCAGCACAGATTCATTATACGGAGATTGTCAACAACAAAGTTATCACCACCCATCTCTGCGCGGATTGCGCAAAGAAAAAAGGGATCGATGTACAGAAGGGCGGGCCATTCGGAGTGGGGGATCTGATGGCCACAATGATCGGCAGTGCCACGCAGAGCGAGACCGAGAAAATCGGAAAGGTTCATTGCCCATTTTGTGGTTACGACTACTCGGATTTCAAGAAAATCGGCCGCTTTGGCTGCCCGGACTGCTACGAGGCATTCGGGGCGCAGCTGATTCCGCTGTTGAGGCAAATCCACGGGCGCACCCAGCACAAAGGCAAGACACCCACGGCACTTGGTCCCCAGGCAACACTCCGCAAGGAGCTCATGGGACTCAAAGATATGCTGAACCAGGCAGTCGAAAACGAGGAGTACGAGAAAGCCGCAGAAATCCGAGACAAAATCAAAGAGATCGAGACCAAAGCCAAAGAAAGCAAGGACAGTTAGCAGATGCTGATCGAAGAGATGATCAAACACCCGGCGTCGTGGCTCCTCGCAACGGGAGATGAGTGCGAGGTTGTCCTGTCCAGCAGGGTGCGCTTGGCGAGAAATTTGGAGAAGCACCGGTTTACTCACAACGCCGGCGGCGACGAGCTTGCAGCGATCCTCGACGAGTCCCACTCCGCCGCGGACCAAACGAAGACATTCGAAGACGGCTTTTATTTTCCAATGGGGAGCGTGCCGGAGCTGAACAGGCAGTTTTTGGTTGAGAGGCATCTGGTGAGTACGGAATTTCTCTCCAGCTCGTCCAACCGTGGACTCGTCGTGAACAAATCTCAGGATGTCTGCCTCATGATCAATGAGGAGGATCACTTAAGGCTCCAGGCGTACAGTTCCGGCTTCGACCTGATGGGAGCACTCAGCAGGGTGAACAAACTGGACAACGAGCTTGCCCCGAAACTCGAATTTGCCTTTAGCGAGCGCCTTGGATTTCTCACAGCGTGCCCGACCAATCTCGGTACCGGCCTCAGGGCCTCCGTTTTGATGCACCTGCCGGGACTGGTGCACAGCAAGGAGATCCACAAGTTGCTGGAGCACCTGAGAAAGATCCACCACTCTATCCGCGGTCTGTATGGGGAAGGAACCGATATCATGGGCAATTTTTTCCAAATCTCCAACAGCGCGACCTTGGGGAGCCAGGAAGAGGAGATTCTTAACAATCTCGGTAATGTGGTTACAAATTTGATAAACCTCGAACAACAAGCGAGGAAGACCATACTCCAAAAGGCACGAAGCTTGCTCGAAGACAAGGTATGGCGTGCATATGGGCTGTTGAAATACGCTCGGAGGGTTGACACGAAAGAGGCTCTCAGCTTGATTTCTGCCGTGCGCCTGGGTATGGGGATGGGGATTATCGGTGACCTAACCGTGCGTAAACTGAACGAGTTACTTATCTACGTGCAACCGGCTCACCTTCAAATCGCCTCTGGGAACACGATGGATCAAAGCGAGAGGGACCACACTCGCGCTACCTATATACGCCGGAAGCTGTCCACCCCAGACAACGTTCAGGAGGATTGATACATGCGGGATCGCTTTACAGATAGAGTTCGCAGAGTCATTTACTTTGCGCGGGACGAGGCCAGCCGGCTGCAGCACGATTATATCGGTACCGAGCATCTCCTGCTCGGAATTGTGAGAGAGGGCGAAGGTATCGCGGCGAAAGTATTGAGCAAACTCGATCTCGATTTCGAACAGATCCAGCAGGCAGTCGAGAGCATGGTCTCCAAATCCGGGACGACGCTGACCATTGGCGAAATCCCCTTCACTCCGAGAGCGAAACGCGTCCTGGAGCTGGCCATCGAAGAGGCCAGGCTGCTCGGACACAATTACGTGGGGACCGAACACCTCCTCCTGGGCTTGATTCGTGAGGGCGAAGGTGTGGCCGCACAGGTCCTTGCCGATTTGAGTGTGGATCGCAAGCGCGTGCGCGAGGAAGTCTTGAAGCTTCTCGGACCTTCCTCGACGATGAAGGCCCGGAAGGCCAAGAAAGAGAAAAGCGATACCCCAAACCTCGACCAGTTCGGGCGCGACCTCACTCAAATGGCCCGGGAAAACAAGCTCGATCCGATCATTGGTCGTGATGCGGAGATCGAGCGGCTGGTTCAGGTGCTGACCCGTCGAAAAAAGAACAATCCGATACTCATCGGCGAACCCGGTGTAGGTAAGACGGCGATTGCCGAGGGCCTTGCGCAAAGGATCATTGAAAACAAGGTTCCGGAGATATTGAAGGACCGCCGGATTACAACCCTGGATCTCGCATCTGTCGTAGCGGGAACAAAATACAGAGGTCAGTTCGAGGAGAGATTGAAGTCTATCATTAATGAGCTCCGTGAATCCGACGATGTGATCATCTTCATCGACGAAATCCACACGCTGGTAGGAGCCGGTGGAGCGGAGGGGGCGATCGATGCGTCCAATATGCTCAAACCCGCCCTCGCCCGGGGCGAACTCCAGTGCATAGGAGCGACGACTCTGGACGAGTTCCGCAAGCACATCGAAAAGGACGGAGCGCTGGAGCGGCGATTCCAGCCCATTATGATCAACCCTCCCACCGAAGAGGAAACGGTCAAGATCATCTTTGGTCTCCGCGATAAATACGAAGCGCACCACCGAGTGAAAATCAGCGATGATGCCGTGCGGGCCTCCGTGTATCTCTCGCAGAGATATATCCACGATCGTTTTCTCCCTGACAAATCGATTGATGTGATCGATGAGGCAGGCTCACGAGCAAGACTGGCCACCGTCACGGCTCCATCCGAGCTCCAAACACTCGAAACGGAGATCGAGGAGCTATGCATGGAAAAAGAGTCGGCGATCCAAGCGCAGGAATTCGAGAAAGCGGCAAGCTTTCGGGACAGAGAGAAGGAACTGCGAAACAAGCTAAAGGAAATGCGGAAAACCTGGAACGAGACCAAACAGGCCCAGGAGAATGTTGTCTCGGCGGCGGATATCGCAAGGGTGGTTTCTTCGATGACCGGGATTCCTGTCTCCGAAGTGGAGGCCGAGGAAACCCAGACCCTCCTCAAATTGGAGGAAGAGCTGCGGAAGCGCGTCGTCGGACAAGAGGAAGCTGTCGTGGCGGTAGCACGCGCCGTCCGGCGCAACCGGGCTGGACTCCGCGATCCCAGGCGACCCATCGGCAGCTTCGTATTTTTGGGTCCAACGGGTGTTGGAAAAACGGAGCTTGCCAGGGCGCTCGCCGAAATCCTGTTCGAATCGAAAGACTCGCTCCTCAGGATAGACATGTCGGAATACATGGAAAAATTCTCCGTATCCCGTCTGATCGGCGCACCACCAGGGTACGTCGGCTACGATGAGGGTGGTCAGCTAACCGAGAAGGTTCGGCGAAAGCCGTATTGCGTGATTCTACTCGACGAAATCGAGAAAGCTCACGCAGACGTTTTCAACATCCTCTTGCAGGTAATGGAGGAAGGCCAGCTCACCGATAATTATGGTCGCCGGGTTGATTTCCGGAATACCGTGCTGATCATGACGTCGAATGTTGGGTATAAAGAGATGAAAGGGGGGAAGGGGCTGGGATTCGTCCAGGAAGGGTCGGAGGCCTCTTATAAGGTGATGAAGGGCAAGCTGCTCGAGAGCCTCAAAAGAACTTTCAATCCAGAGTTTCTCAACAGGCTCGATGCCCAAATCGTATTCAAGCCTCTCGGCAGGGAAGAAATGGTAGAAATCATCGAAATCATGCTTCGTGATTTCAAAGAGCGTCTGAAGGTGCTCGATCTGGATATCGATTTCACCAAGGAGTCCAAGTCGTTCCTGATGGACAAAGGATTTGATCCATCCCTTGGCGCCCGCCCGCTAAGGAGAGCCATTCAACAATACCTCGAGGATCCCCTGAGCGAGCTGCTCTTGCAGCGAGGATTTACGAAAGAGACTGAAATCCATGTGGATGTAAAAAGCGGAGCACTGGACTTCGAAATCGTCCAAAAGACCTAATTTCTGATTTCGCGAAATCGCTACGGTTCCGCGCATTTTGTAATTTGTTTGACTATAATAAGTTAAGAATTCCCCTGGCGATTGGGGCGGGGGAATTTTTATTTACACTCCAGGGGGCCTGTGCTAGGATGCTCGGGATCGTCTCCGGAAGGAGCTATGAAAAAGACTTTATTGCAGATCATCGGGTGTACGGTACTCCTGCACCTGTTTTCTTTTGCGGCTGTTGCAGAGACTCGGGTTGAGTCGATCACCGTCCACGGGAATTACCATGTCTCCCTCGAAAAGATTTTTCGTATCCTCCGCTTGAAGGTAGGGGATCCGTACAGCGAGGATCGGCTGGAGGAAGCGCTCAAGCGCCTTTTTGCCACCAAGGAATTCTCCGATATCCAGGCTTATAAGGAAACGACCGAAGAGGGCATCGCGCTGTTGCTCATTGTCAAAGAATATTTGAAAGTGGACGAGGTCGAGTTCGAGGGGAACGAACACGCGAATAAAGAAGACCTGGACAAGGCGATTTCAATGAGAAGCGGCTCTTTCGCCAGGCCCGCTCTCATCAGAAAGGATCACGAGGCCATCGCCGATATTTACCGTGATAAAGGCTATTATCGCGTCGCTGTAAGCGATACGGTAGTTTATAAGGAGAAAGAAAAAAAGATCGTGCTCCAATACAAGATCACCGAGGGCAGCAAGGTGTCCATCAAGCACATCGATTTTTTTGGCAACAAAGCCCTCGACTCCGATGAGATCCGCAAGGTAATAGAGAGCAAAGAAGACAGGTGGTGGCGCGGTGCAGATTTCAAGCCCAAAGTGTTCGAAGAAGACAGCGAAAAAATCCTGAACCTGCATCGACAGCACGGCTTCCTGGATGCGGAAATCCAGGACAAGGAGCTAATATTCTCTGAAGATGGAAAAGATCTGGACATTTTCATCACGGTTTCCGAAAACAAACAGTACCGCGTAGGAGAGGTGACATGGCAGGGAAACAAACTGTTTGAAGATTCTACGATCGCGAAATATATCGCATTCAACCGCGGTGAAGTTTTTAACGAAGTGGAATTCCAGGAAACGCAGTTTGGAATTGGCGGGCTTTATGCAGATAAGGGATATATCTTCAGCTCGGTGAGTCCCGTAAAGAACGTCCGCGGCGATACTATCGACGTTGATTTCGAGATTGTCGAAGGGAAACCCGCGCACGTTCGCGAGATCAATATTCTGGGCAACACAAAAACTGCGGAGGAAGTGATCCGAAGGGAGCTTATCATAAAACCGGGAGAGGTTTTCTCGAGGCCTCGCTTGATGAGATCCCTGAGGGAGGTTTTCAACTTAGGCTTTTTCAACGGGCCTCCGCAGGTAAATCCATCTCCTCCTGATGATAACGGGGATATCAGTCTTTCCCTGCAAGTGGAGGAGCGGTCGACAGGACAATTCCGGTTCGGTGCCGGCTTTTCTGCGCTGAATAAAATCAGTGGTTTTCTCGGTATTGAAGAACCGAACTTTTTGGGAAAGGGCCAAAGAATCGGGCTAAATTGGGAATTTTCGTCTTACCGCCAAAATCTCGATCTTCGCTTTACCGAGCCTTGGCTTCTCGGAACTCCAACGGAACTGAGTGTCAGCGTCTTCAATATCATCCAAAACCAGGTGCGGCAGCAGTTCTACGATGACAGGAGGAAGGGATTCTCGATACGGATTGGAAGGCCTTTCCCTTGGTTCGATTACACCTCCGTTTTCGGTCGCTATCAGTACGAGTCTGTGGAACTAAAGAACTTCTCTGACGGCTACACGGGTCCCCTAACGAGAATCCAGTGGCCCCAGCGAACGAGTTCGGTCGCCTTCACACTCACGCGGAATTCTACGGACAGCCCGTTCCATCCCACGATGGGAACCTGGTCAACCGTTACTGCCGAGTGGAACGGAGGCGATCTGCTTGGAGGCGATGTAAGGTTTCAGCGATACGAAGCAAGTCTATGCTGGTATGCAACCCTGTTGTGGAAATTCGTTCTCGACACTCATTACAACATCGGAGTCCTGGACGGCTATGATTCACCGTCGCAGGTGCCGGACTATGAGCTTTTCAGGCTTGGTGGAAATAGAAGGTACGCACTGAGAGGGTATGACTTCTATGAAGTTGTCCCCAGGGGAAATCCGCAGTTCATCGGTGGTCGGTTCATGCAAACTCTGTCGTACGAGATATCATTCCCGATCGCCCCTTCGATATACGGATTATTCTTCCTGGATGGAGGAAACACGTGGAACAGCTTCCGAGGAGCGGATCTCTTCGACCTGAAAAAAGGAGCTGGAATAGGCATCCGGCTGGAGCTCCCCATGCTTGGAACGGTCGGCCTCGACTACGGTTACGGGTTCGACAAGGAAGGGGGCGGCGCATGGGAGCCCCATATTTCTCTCGGGGCTTTCTTCTAACCATACAGCGTTTGGAGTTGTATAACTCAAGGAGTGTAGCGTAATGCGAAAAAAACCGATTTTCATTACCATTCTTGCTTTCTCCATTGTTGCAGTTACCGCAATTTCTTTGCTTGCTCAGGAAGTTAAAATCGGCTACATTGACTCGATTAAAATTTTTGCAGAATACAAAGATACCCAGGAAGCTGAGCAAGTCTACAAGAAGGAAGTCGATGCTTGGAAAGCGCAAGCCGCGTCGATGGAGCAGGAAATCGTTAAGCTTCAGGAAGAGTTGAAAGCTCAGAGCCTCATGCTCTCCGAAGAGAAGCAGAGAGAAAAGAAGCTCGAGCTCGACAGGAAAATGCAGGGGTACCAGAGTTTCATGCAGGAAACCTTCGGAGAAGATGGGCTGGCTGCGAGAAGAAACAAGGAACTCACCCAACCCATCGTTGACAAAATCAACGAAATCCTGGAGAGGCTTGGTGCCGAGGAAGGCTTTACGGTCATATTCGATGTCGCTAACGCGAATATCGTCTGGGCGAACAAGGAACTCGATCTCACGGATCGCGTGCTGGTGGAGCTGAACAAGCTGGGGCAATAGGAGAATCGATTGATATCTCGCACTTATAAACTCAAAGAGCTCGCCGCGTTGATCGGCGGGGAGATGCGGGGCGATGGAGAAATCGACATTCGCGGTGTCGCGGGGATCAAAGAGGCACGGGCGGGGGACATCACCTTCCTGTCCAACCCGAAGTACGAGCCCTACCTGGAGACGACCTGTGCTTCGGCAGTCATCAGCCACCCGGGGATGGAAAGCAAGAAGGCTCTCGTATGGAACAAGGATCCCTATCTTGCGTTTCTCCAGGTATTGACCCTTTTTGCCGGGGATGTTTTCGCGCAATACCCGAGAGGAATCCACGAGACAGCGATCATCCATCCAGAAGCGATTCTTGGAGAAAACGCTTCCGTGGGCCCTTATTGCTTTGTCGGAAGAGGAACCAGAATAGGCAAGAACGCTACGATGGTGTTCAGCGTGTACATCGGCGAAGATGTGGAAATTGGTGAGGACTGCCTGTTCTATCCCCACGTGACGGTTAGGGAGCGATGCTCCATCGGCAACCGAGTGATTCTTCATCCCGGGGCGGTCATCGGTTCCGATGGTTTTGGGTATGCCAAGAATGGCTCCACACACCAGAAAGTGCCGCAGATCGGCCGCGTTATTGTAGAGGACGACGTCGAGATCGGTGCGAACTCCACCATCGACCGGGCGACTACCGGAATCACGCGCATATGCCGCGGCTCTAAAATCGACAACCTCGTTCAAATAGCACACAATGTTTTTGTGGGTGAAAACAGCATCCTCGCGGCGCAGGTTGGCGTATCCGGAAGCACCGAACTGGGCAAAAATGTGGTGCTCGGGGGCCAGGCCGGCCTAGTGGGGCACATTACCATCGGCGATAACGCAATGGTTGGCGCCCAGGGGGGAGTGACGAAATCGATACCCCCGGGGATGAAGGCTTCAGGCTACCCTGCTAGAGAACATTCGCTCGCCAAGCGCCTGAACGCCTATATATCGAGTTTGCCTGACCTATACCGAAGGTTGAAGGAGCTGGAGAGGAAAGTGGAGAAACTCGGGAAGGGGAGTTTTATTGATAAGGCAACAGAGGACGATAAATAAAGAAATATTATTCGAAGGAACAGGACTCCACACAGGGAATGCAAGCAGCATAGAGGTCAAACCCGCTCCACCGAATGCCGGGATCAAATTCGTCCGTATGGATCTCGAAAATCGAGATGAAATTCCGGCAACCATCGCTAGCGTTCCTGCTGAATCACGTCCCTACCGACAGACTGAGCTGTCGCGCGGGAACGTAAAGATTTTCACCGTCGAACATCTCCTTGCAACCTGCTACGGGCTCAACATCGACAACCTCGTAATCGAATTGAAGGGAGAGGAGCCGCCTGAACCACCTGATGGCAGCTGTGATGCATTTGTGCAAGCATTCAAAGAGGCGGGTTTCAAGAACCAGGGAGTGCCATGCGACATCTTCGAAATCGATCGGACCGTCTCCCACAAGAACGGTGGTGTCGAGCTGCATGCCTATCCTTGCGATACATTCAAACTGAGCTTCTCGATCGAGTACGAGAACAAGCACATCGGAAGCCAACACGCGAGCTTTGACATTACTCCGGAAGTTTTTGTGAACGAACTTGCCTCGGCGCGCACGTTTGTATTGATGGAGGATGTCGAACATCTGCGCAAAGCTGGACTCATAAAAGGGGGAAGCATTGAAAACGCCATCGTTTTCACCGACAAGGGACTCCTGAACGACGAACCTCTGCGCTTCCCCGACGAATGTGTCCGACACAAAATCCTCGATCTGCTTGGTGATCTCGCGTTGCTGGGATCTCCTGTCAAAGGGCACATTCATGCCGTTAGATCAGGACACGCCACAAACATCGATTTCATCAGAAGATTGTGGGAAGTGAAAGAATCGAGGACGCGAACGAGCGACCTCCTGAAGAAAGGCCAGTGGGATATCAACGTCATCCAAAAGATTATGCCCCATCGGTACCCGTTTCTCCTCATTGACAGAATCCTGGAACTCGAAGACAAAAAACGGGTCGTGGGGATCAAAAACGTAACGATCAACGAGCCGTTTTTTCAGGGGCATTTCCCAGGGCACCCCATCATGCCGGCAGTATTGATCATTGAGGCCATGGCTCAAATTGGAGGAGTGCTGCTGCTTAGCAGCGTGGACAACCCGGAGAGGTACCTCGTATACTTCACCCAAATCAATAAGGCGAAGTTCCGCAAGCCGGTTCTGCCGGGCGATCAAATTCGGTTTGAACTTGAATTGTTGACGCTCAAGCGACGGATCTGCAAAATGCAGGGGCACGCTTACGTCGACGGTAACCTGGTGGCGGAAGCCGAGCTGTGGTCGACAATTGTCGAAAGGTGATTCACACCGCTGTCTCGCCCCGGCATGATCCGGCTCGGGGCGGCGACGGCTGCAGGAATTGTTGATATGAAGCTGCAAAGCAGAGCACTCGAGAACGAAATCCACGCAA
The DNA here is from genome assembly GCA_011772205.1 of Candidatus Latescibacterota bacterium. GTDB lineage: Bacteria > Krumholzibacteriota > Krumholzibacteriia > WVZY01 > WVZY01 > WVZY01. The sequence goes on along the minus strand of WVZY01000022.1, from coordinate 80,805 downwards.
CGGCCGTAATCCACCCTATGGCCAAGCTCGGAGCGGGCATCAAGGTAGGTCCGTACAGCGTTATCGGAGAGAATGTCACTCTGGGAGATGGGTGTGAAGTAGGATGCAATGTTCTCATAGAGGGAAGGACGAGGATCGGGAGCAATAACGTGTTTTTTCACGGTGCAAGCATCGGGACGATTCCCCAGGACCTGAAATATTCCGGAGATATTACATACGTAGAGATCGGCGACGATAATATATTTCGTGAGTTTGTAACGGTGAACTGCGCCACTCGCGAGGGGGAGAAAACGTTAATCGGATCTGGCTGCCTCTTCATGGCTTATGCACATGTTGCGCATAACTGCACCATAGGCAATGAGGTGATCCTCGCAAACTCTGTCAATCTCGCCGGACATGTCTTCATTGATGATTACGCAATTGTTGGTGGCGTTACACCGGTGCATCAGTTCGTGCGAATCGGGAAGCTAGCATTTATAGGCGGCGGGAGCCGAATAGAGAGAGATATCCCCCCATTCATCAAGGTAGCGGGAAATCCTGCACGTGTTTATGGCATTAACGGTGTGGGGCTCGAAAGGCGGGGCTATGAGCCCGAGAGATGTTCTATGATCAAGCGCATGTTCAAAGTGCTGTATCGGAGCAACCTCAATGTAGCCCAATCGGTGCAGCGGCTTAAAGACGGCGAATTCAGTGATCCCGAACGACGCATCTTCGTAGAGTTTATCGAGGGAAGCATTCGTGGAATTACAAAATAACCTTGCCCCTCGGTTCTTATTTTCTCACTGATAAATTCAAAAGCTATTGAGCGCCTTATCAAGGAGTGGACACGTTGGGTCTCAGAGTAGGCGTAGCAGGTATAGGAAAGCTTGGAAGAGAGCACGTTCGTGTTTTTAAGGGATTCGACGAAGTTGATTTTATCGGTTGTTACGATCTAATAGAAGAGAGAGCTCTCCAAGCGTCCAAAGATTTCGGTGCAACCACTTTTAGCACCGTTCAGGAGCTGATCGATGCCGTTGATGCGGTAAGCGTCGTCGTCCCTTCCACGAAACATGCTGAGGTTGCCGTTGCTGCGCTCGAGGCAGGAAAAGACGTGTTCCTCGAAAAACCCATCGCGAGCGACGTAAGGGCTGCCGAGCGCATCGTGGACGCCACGCAGCGTCATCAGAGAATCCTGCAGATGGGACATATCGAGCGATTCAATTCGGCCTTCGAAGCGGCATTCCCATTTATTCAAGATCCTTCATTTATAGAAATACATCGCCTCGCACCTTTTGCGGCAAGGGGAATCGACGTCTCAGTCGCAACGGACTTGATGATTCATGATCTCGATATCCTTCTCCTTCTGCTAAAACGGTGGCCCGAGGACATACGGGCCAAGGGAGCAGGCATTCTCACCACCGGACCGGATATCATCAATGCGAGGTTGGAGTTTGCGAACGGTTGTGTGGCGAACCTCACATCAAGTCGCGTCTCCGTTGAACCCATGCGAAAGATCCGCGTTTTTTCGCCAAACCGCTATCTTTCAATCGACCTTTTTCGCCGTCGAGTGAAGCGATATGAAAAGGGCGAAAAGTTCAAGGAAGGAGTTGCGAGGCTCAAAGAACTCGAAGGGAGTCCGGGAGTCATCGACCTCAGCGAGTTCTTGACCATCGAGGAGTTCGAAACGCACGGAGATGAGCCGCTTGCCAAGGAGCTCAAAACTTTCTGCCGTTCAGTGCTAACCCGCAAACCGCCCCCGGTAACCGGTGAAGACGGGTTGAACGCTCTCAAGCTCGCCGAAGCCGTTCTCGACAAAATAGAGCGAGAATCAACCACTTTGTGACGCGAACGACTAAGGCCACCATGGCGACTTACCCCACCATACTGATCAGCTGCGGGGAAGCGAGCGGAGATCTTCACGCTGCCGCGCTCGTAACGGAGATTCTCAAAAGAAATCCGGATGCAAGAATCATTGCCTTTGGAGGCGATCGTGTCGCGCAAGCTGGGGCAGAACTCGTATCCCATATCGATCGCTACGCAGTAATGGGTTTTTCAAGCGTTCTGGCGAGCATCACCAAGTTCGCCCGCTTGGAAAAGAAGCTCAGAAGCGTCCTGCGCAATGGCGTTGATCTATTCATTCCGGTTGACTACCCAGGATTGAACATTCGTTTATCCGGTTATGCGAAGAAACTCGGGGTGCCTGTTCTTTATTATATAAGCCCACAGGTTTGGGCTTGGGGAGCGGGTCGGATCCGTGAGATTGGGCGGTCTGTGGATCGCATTGCTGTGATTCTTCCGTTTGAAGAAGAGATATACAAGAGGGAAGGGATTCCGGTGGAATACGTGGGTCACCCATTTGTGGAGGATCACTATCTCCCCGAGCCCGTCACTGAAAGCGAGCGGGAGGGAGTCGGCCTGCTTCCGGGCAGTCGGCTGCAGGAGATCCGGCGGATACTGCCGGTTCTTCTCGGTGCGGCGCGGTACATAACCGAGAGGCGGCCGGGGACCCGTTTCGTAATAGGCAGGCATCCGACTGTGCCACTCTATTCTTATGAGAAAGTCCTCACCCGTTTCGGAATGGATATCCCGATCGATAATGATGCCGTCGCTGTCATGAGGCGCTCCCGGGCCATTCTGGTTGCCTCGGGAACGGCTACATTGCAGGGAGCACTCTTCGAGACGCCGCTCGTCATCGTATATCGTATCTCGGCTATCAACTACCTTCTCGCCAGGAAATTGGTAAAGATCCGTAACATCGGTCTGGTAAACATCATCTTCAATGACGGCGTCTGTCCGGAATTTATCCAGAGCAGTGCGGTGCCGGAGCGCATCGGCAAAAAAGCCCTCGAGCTAATCGACGACAATGACTCGCGGAGGATCATGGTTGATCGGTTCAAGTCACTCAAGCACACCCTATCGGGTGGGGGCGGGTGCAGGCGCGTGGCGGAAATATCCGAAGAGATGCTGAGAAAGAGACGCTAGTTAAGAAATGAGCGAGCGCATCCGGATCATAGCGATTCTTGGATCTGTTGTGATCCGCATATTGGGTCTCTCATGGAGAATCCGCTATATCGATGAGGACCAACTGGAAAAAGCCCGGCAGATCAATCCTTCGGTGATCTTCGCGTTCTGGCACGGGCGGCTCTTTCCTTTGAGTTTTACTCACCGTGGTCAGGATATTCAGGTGCTCGCCAGCGAGCACCGGGATGGGGAAACCATGGGCCAAACCATTCGCCGGCTCGGTTTTGGCCATGTGAGGGGATCGAGCACCCGCGGTGGTGCGAGGGCGATAAGGGAACTGGTTGCGAAGCTGGATGGTGGCCTGGATCTGGGAATCACCGTCGACGGACCCAAGGGGCCGAGGTACGTGGTAAAACCGGGTCCGCTCGAGGTGGCGAAGCTTAGCGGCGCCCCGATAGTCCCAATTACCGCGAGTTCTGCACGTCATTGGACGTTCGATTCGTGGGACGCATTCGAGGTGCCGAAGCCATTCACCCATGTGTTCGTGCGATATGGCGAACCCGTGCTCGTTCCCGCCGATGCAAGCGCCGAGGAGCTGGAGGAGAGACGTCTTGCTCTGGAGCAAGCCCTCAAGGCGATAACGGAAATGAACGATGATGCATTCCGGTGAACTGGCAGGGCGAACGAAGATTGTATATCCCCGAAAAAGAATGGTGGCAGCTGAAGACCGTTCTGCCGGGAGCCGTGCGCTGCTGGTGCCGGCCGCCTGGATCTACCGATTGGTGTCTACCGGGCAAAAGAAACTGAAGCATAAGCCCGTGGGGACATATGGGGCGGTTGCCATCATCTCGATTGGAAATATCGAGGTGGGTGGAGGGGGAAAGACGCCTTTCTGCATTCATCTGCTGGAAGCGCTCACCAGAGAGGGGTATCGCCCAGTATACGCTAGCCGGGGATTCAAGAGTGAATCGGAAAGGCTTGGCGCCGTAACAGTGGTGCTCCCGAAGGAGCCCGCATCCGTTTTGTCGATCGAGGCGCAGATACGGTTTGTCAGGCGCGACGCGGCCTTGCTCGATCGGGTAGTTGGAGATGAAGGAGCAATGGTTGCATGGCGTCTGCCGCAGGTTCCACTTGTCTTTTCATCTTGCAAAACAAAGGCGATAAAAGCCGCGATATCCCTGTTCGATCCGACCCACATCATACTGGATGACGCTTTCCAATCATGGGGTCTTTATCGGGATCTGGATGTGGTTCTTCTCGACGCTCGAAAACCTTTCGGGAACGGTCGCATGTTACCCGCTGGGACGCTCAGAGAGGAGCCCTCTGCGCTCTCCAGGGCCGACTGGATTGGCTTCAACGATCTTCCCGATAGGGAGGACCTCCCCGCTCTCGAGGAGTCTATTGATAAGGCGACCTCCTGCAAAAAGCCGGTCTTCGGCATCCTCAGGCACGCATGCCTGCAGTCCCCTGAAGGGGATCCTTGTGATCCAATTGACGGACCAATCGCCTCCTTGTCCTCCATTGCCCGCCCTGACAGGTTCGACCAATCACTCGAGCGCTGCGGCTGCGATGTCCGGCTCTCGATCCGCTATCCCGATCACCACGGTTATGGCAACGATGATGCACAGATCGTGCAGGCGTTGCTGCGCGAACACAAAGTCGCAGGAGTCGTGACAACTGAGAAGGACTGGGTCAAACTGCGGGATCTGGAAAGCGTTTCCTCCACCATTTCAATCGCCCGTCTGGAATTGGAGATAGCGGGAGGAAATATTGTAGATAGAATCAAGAAACCGCAGGCATAACCTGCGGTTTCTCTGTGGGCGGGTTGGGCCATCCTCTGCAAATCTATTCAGACCGGATTCCCCCTGGAGGTTGGCGATAACGAGGAGTCCGTCTAAAGCTGCTTCTTCTTTTTCGTCTCGATCACCCAATCGGCAAAGTTCACGGAGAGCGACCCTATAACCTCCGTTTCTCTATCCGTACCCACCTCATGACCCCAGAAGGTGATGTTGGCAACGCAGAGGATTTCGCCTCCGGTGCCTCCAGCTTGGACGTAGCGGAGCGTCCAAATGAAGGGCAGCTCCTTGACCATAAATGGGACCAAGAGGATGTAACCTTCGACCAATTCACCCGAGGGAATCGAGATGCTCGTAGCACCATCGTAGGGGGGAGGCACCTGCACCCCGCCGTCAACGCGTGCCCACTCGACCCGATATCGAGTGATGAGGTATTCACCGTACGGATATCCCGGGGGCGAGACGATGAACGAATTGTACGGGCGGTTATAAAAAGCGACTTTGAGATAATCTTCCGCGATGAAGTCGTCCCTCAAGACGGCATTCCCCGCTTGATCGAACAAGCTATCTCCCTGTTCCAAAACGTCGCAGAAGAAGGGAGCATTATCATTGAAGGATGCAACCGTCACGACGGCACGATTTCCCTCCGGATTATCCTCGCAACTTACCAGCAAAAAGGCCAACGCGCCTATAACGCACATAAAGCTAAAAAGCTTACTCTTCATTGAACCAACCTCCTGCAGAAATCCGGCGGTGTTGACTGGTCTTTGTGCGCGTATACGCAACGAGCATGCCAGTCGCATTCTTGTGGGCGCTTCTTAAGTGATTATTATAAAGACAAATAAGGAAATTCTATCCTTTGGGTGCTCGAGGCTTTTAGGCCTTCGTGCATTCTGCAAGCCGTCAGCCTTCATGGTTGCAATCGAAAGCCGGTTTGATTATTATGATTGCGGCCCCAAGAGTTGATTCTCCAAACCGCCAGGTAGGCGCCATCCCTAGCACCGCTCAACTAACGATGAATAGTTCGGATATCTTGATCATTGGAGCCGGCGTAGCGGGTCTCTCCCTCGCTTTAAAAGCAGCAGAGCTTGGAGAGATCCATATTGTGGCTAAAAAGGAGGCCGCGGATTCGAATACGAATTTCGCTCAGGGCGGGATAGCAGCCGTGCACTCTCAGAATGACAACTTCGACCTTCACATAAGGGATACCCTGTCGAGTGGGGTTGGGCTGTGCCGGAAGTCGATCGTCGAGATGACGATCAAGGACGGGCCGGAACGCGTATCCGAGCTGATGTCACTGGGTGTCGATTTCACGAGGAGAGAAGGGCAGCTGTCGCTTGGGCGCGAGGGGGGCCATTCACGAAATCGAATCGTTCACTGCAAAGATCTCACCGGCAGGGAAATAGAGCGAATATTGCTGGAGAGAATCGAAGAGCACCCGCGAATTCATCTTTATCCCCACCACATGGCGGTAAACCTCATCACCGGCAGGCACTTGAAGGGCAGCCCTTCGGGTGGGGAGGCGGGGATTTATGGCGCATATGTGCTGGACATCGCAAGTGACACCATCATCCCGTTCGTCGCGCACCGGACGATTCTCGCCACCGGAGGTGCCGGTAAGGTGTATCTTTACACATCCAATCCGGATATTGCCACTGGGGATGGCATCGCCATGGCTTACCGTGTTGGGGCAAAGATTGCGAATCTGGAATTCGTTCAGTTTCATCCGACGTGCTTGTATCATCCCGATGCGAAATCTTTTCTGTTGAGTGAGGCTCTCAGGGGAGAAGGCGGTGTTCTCATCAATGGAGACGGGAAAGCGTTCATGGAGGAGTACCACCCCCAGGCGGACCTTGCCCCTCGCGATATCGTTGCCCGGGCGATCGACAGCGAAATGAAACGCTCGGGCAGCAAATGTGTCTATCTCGACCTAACACATCTTCAATCGGAGCATATAAGAAATCGTTTTCCTCACATTTATGGCGAGTGTCGGCGGTACGGAGTCGACATCACATCGGATCCCATTCCCGTGGTACCGGCTACTCATTATTTTTGCGGAGGTGTTGATGTAGATGAATGGGGAAGGACGTCGCTGGAGAACTTATTTGTTGTTGGGGAGGCAAGCCACACGGGGCTCCATGGAGCCAACCGGTTGGCGAGCAATTCGCTGCTCGAAGCTTTGACTTTTGCGCACAGAGCCTTCCTCTTTTTGAAAAACGATGAGAGGTTCAGGAAGCAGCGGATAGTCGAGCCTCTTCCGTGGAGCGAGGATCATACCGAGAAGCTGATGGACTCGGTAATCGTCGATCACGACTGGGATGAGGCAAGACGGATCATGTGGGATTACGTCGGGATCGTCCGGAACGATCAGAGACTGGAGATCGCAAAGGAACGGATGGCGCAGATCACCGAGACAATCACCTCTCTCTACTGGAAATGTCATCTGACAAAAGACATCCTCGAGTTGAGAAACATCATCCTCGTCGGAGATCTGATCATCCGCTCCGCAACGGCACGAAAGGAGAGCCGGGGGCTTCATTATACGGAGACGCACCCCGAGAGGGACGATGAGCGCTTTTGCATGGACACGATTTTGCAGTGGCGTCCCGATATGGAGTAACTATGGAATGGTACGAAGTCGCATTCGACACTCTTTATCCGATTCTCTACGAGCATAGAGATATCGAGGAGTCGGACGCTGTTGCGAAGGCCTTTGGATCATTGTTCTTGGACAAAGATCCGATTCTCGATCTTGCCTGCGGAAACGGCCGGTACCTCGAATCGATATCGAGGAGAGGGCATCTCATCTTTGGACTCGACCTGTCTCATTATCTTTTGAGAGCGTGTCTGGACAGCTGGGGGCACAAAGGACTCATCATGCAGGCAGATATGCGACGAATCCCGCTCCTTACCGGCAGTGTCGGCGCAGTTATAAACATGTTCACAAGTTTTGGCTATTTTTCGAGAGACACGGATAATCTTCTTGTTTCCAAAGAAGTTTTCAGAGTGCTGAGGTGGGGAGGGATCTTTCTATTTGACTTTATAAACGCCCGAAAAATCGCTTCGTCATTGTTGGAAGAATCGCAAAGAGAGTCAGGAAGTTTCATAATCAAGGAGAAGCGGCGGCTCGAGAATTATGGGAAATATCTGGTGAAGGATATCCAGGCAATCAACGCGCAAAGCGGAACGAAAGAACAGATCGAAGAGCGACTCAGGCTGTATACCATGGATGAACTGATCATCATGTTCGAAAGCGTTGGTTTCAAGATCGACAGTGTTTTTGGAGGCTATGATCTCAGTCCATTTGTCGAGGGGGTTTCAGATCGGGTGATCATCGTTTCCGCAAAAAAATAGCAGTCAACGGGTGATTTCTAGTCGAGCTTGATTTATCGATGCACACATCAATTCTCCATACAATACCGGTAGCAGATTTCAGTTCGGAAAATAAACTCTTTCTGGACTTCGTCGAGAATCCATCCGACGGCCTCGGTGGACTCCTTCAGGGTTTTTCGGGCAACGCGGCGTTCTGGCAAGATTTTCTCGGGGCAGGCGCGTACGGACAGAAACGCGCGGGGAGCGAGTGGATGCGAATTTTGGACGACGTGATCGAACTCGGGAAACGTGCCGGAACGGCTCCAGCCGTACTGGAAAAGCTCGAGCAAGCCAAACACGATGGCGTTCTCTTTGTTGTGACGGGGCAACAGCCGGCTATATTGGGAGGCCCATTGATCACGCTGTATAAGGCGTTTTCTGCCGTGGTCCTGTCCAACTGGCTTGAAAAGCTCCTATCGCGAACAGTGATTCCTCTCTTCTGGGTAGGGAGTGATGACACGGACTTTCAGGAGATTCGGACACTTTCTACGCTGTCGGAAGATTTATCCCCGTTATCGACGGGAATTCCCGCCGATGCGCACGAGAGCACTGCTCCCGTGGGTGACATAGCAATTGATTCGGTCGCCAGGACTTGGGACAGCATCGCGCGGCGTTTGGATGCGTTTCCGAAGGGTGGATTCGTTCGGGAATGCGTGTCGAAGGCGCTTTCGGCTGCACGGGACAACGGTGAAGCATCGGCCGCTGTCCTTGCATCACTTACAGGCGGACAGATCGCCTTTGCTGATGGCAGGTCCGTTCATATTCGGGAGTGTGTGGGATCCCTTTTCTCGGATTATTTGGAACGGGAAGAGAGCGTGAAACGAGTGGTGATAGAACGGGGAAGCCGGTTGGAGAGCAAAGGGTATCACGCGCAACTCTCCGTTGGGGAGGATTCGGGTATTTTTTTGATGGAGGGTGGCAAGCGACGCACGGTCAAACGCGAGCAGCTCCCTTTGCTTCGCGAGGTGATTCGTCAATCGGTCGGGCGATGCTCGCCAGGGGTCATCCTGAGGAATCTCGTTCAGGACAGTGTGTTTCATCCCGCCGCTGTGATACTGGGCCCGGCGGAGATCGCCTACCGAGCGCAAATCGCCGATCTCTATGAGGAATTCGAAATCCCACGTCCAGTGGTTGTGCCACGACTGGCAGCCACATACATCCCCGCGCCCCTGAAGGAAATTGTCGAAGGAGAAACACGCGACCGTATCAATATGCTGTTCCAAGAACCTGCTCGGTTTGCCGCGGCCATTTATGAGGATGCTGTCCCCACTGAGATCGAGCAAGCCGTCTCGCGCTTTATCAAGGAAGTCGGCGGTGCCGTCGATGTATTTCAACGAACGGTCAATGAGGCGATTCACGAAAAGCTTCGGGCGCGTCTCGCCGGGCGGCTCTCCGAGTTGAGAAAGCGCGTTGATCAAATTCGCGAAGTGGAACGCGAAGCGGGAAAGGCGGCTGCTCTCGAGCGTCACCCCTATCTGGCAAATGTAGGGTCGGTCGTTAAACCTCGGGGAAAGCCGCAGGAGCGGATTCTGTCTTCCCTCACCCCTTACCTTTTCTCCGGCGAGACCGCTGCCGGAATCGTGCGGGCAGCTGCAGAGCATTATATCCACGAACTGATGGACGGTAACCCCAGCCATATTGTATATTGCGGCTAATCATGCGCTTGCTTGTATTTGGAATCCATCCCGATGACATCGAGCTGAGCTGCGGCGGCTCCGTGGCTTTGGCAGCCCGCCAGGGGCATGAGGTTATCCTCGCAGATCTCTCCACCGGAGAGGCCTCCAGCAACGGCACTCCCGAGGAACGGGCCAAAGAAGCTATGGAAGCATCGAAGATCCTCGGTGCAACGCAACGGGTGAACCTCGGCTTTCATGATACGAAAATCCAGTGCGAGGATCCTCAGCAACTCCATGCGGTAGTGAGCTGTGTACGGCGTTTCAAGCCGGATTTTGTTTTTATTCCCCATAAGGAAGATCCGCATCCCGACCATGCTTCAGGGGGTGAGCTGATAGAGAGATCACTTTATTTTGCAGGTGTGCAAGGATACCAAACCGGTGCTGATGCGTGGGCGGTGAAACAGGGACTGATATACATAGGGCGTTTGGAAATCGATCCAGATTTCATTGTGGATATTACTTCAACTTTCGAAGTAAGAGTCCGGGCGATCAAAGCTCATCGCACGCAGTTCATCGGGGGAGAGGGAAGGAAACCGACTCCAATCAACTCGCCCGAGTTTCTCCCGTTTATCGAGGCCCGCAGTCGCTGCTATGGGTTCCGAATCGGCGCACGCTATGGGGAGCCGTTTTTGACGCTCAAGCCAATGGCGCTCAGTGACTTCAACCTTTTCATGGGCTGATTCAATGCGATTTGGTCGACATGAAACCTGATATTGGCATTGTGTGCTATCCAACTCTGGGGGGGAGTGGCGTTGTCGCCACCGAACTGGGCAAATCAATTGCAGCACGGGGCCACAAGGTACATTTCATCACCCATGGAATTCCATCACGTCTAAGTCATTTCGATGAAAACCTGTTTTTCCACAAGGTCGAGCTAGGGGAATATCCGCTTTTCCAACCGTTTAGTCAGTATCCGCTGAATCTCGCAGCGAAGATCCGGGAAGTTGTGGATCAGTACGATCTCGATATCGTGCACGTTCATTACGCAATTCCTTACGCTGCCTGCGCATTTCTGGCAAAAGAGATGTTGAAGCCGAAACGCGTTCGGACAATCACCACACTCCATGGAACGGACATCACCTTGGTGGGACTCATGCCGTCATTTTATGAAATCACGCGCTTCAGCATCTCGGTAAGCGATGCCGTTACAGCCGTTTCGCAGTTTCTCAAGGATGAAACCATCCGGGCATTCCAAGTGGACCAGCTAATACATGTCATCCATAATTTCGTCGATTGCAACGAATTCCGACCGCAACGCAACGCAAGTATCCGCGATAGGCTTGCGCCTAACGGCGAAAAGCTGATCATCCACGCGTCGAATTTCAGAAAAGTAAAGAACATTCCCGTTGTGATCGAGGTGTTCGACAAAGTGAGAAGTTGGAGGCCATGCCGGTTGATTCTGATCGGAGATGGTCCCGAGCGCGAATCGGCCGAACGTCAGGCTACCGATCTTGGAATCGCCAAAGATGTGGTTTTTATGGGTGATCAGGAGTTCATTGCCGATATTCTCCCGGTGGCCGACGTCTTTGTTCTCCCCAGCGAACACGAGAGCTTTGGCCTTGCCGCGCTCGAAGCCATGAGCTGCGGGCTTCCCGTGGTGGCATCCAACGTGGGGGGGCTCCATGAGGTGATCGATCATAAAGAAACGGGTTATCTATGCGATCCACATGATGTGCAGCGCATGGCCGTGACGGTCTCTGAGCTCCTAGGAGACGAAGACAAGCGCCGGAGCATCGGATTAAAGGCGCGGGAGAGGGCAAAGAGGGGTTTCAGTAAGGAAAGAATTGTCAATGAATATCTAAAGCTATATAATACAGTCCTTGAGGCGTAATCAATGGACATGGAATTCGAACTGGTAGAAGCCATCAAACGGATTCAGGAGAGGGACAATCGCTTTCATGAAGATGCGTACCGCCACGTTCTGCGCTCTCTCGAAGGCATCTACGTGTACACTCGACAGTTCCGGCATGTGTCGGCAAAGGAGCTGGCTGCCGCTGTGTGCTTGTGCGCGAGGGGAATGTACGGGCCAATGGCGTTTACCTTTCTCGGAGATTGGGGGATCCAATCGACGGATGATATCGGGGCTATCGTGTTCCACCTCATCGATGAAGGGATTCTGTCCAAGCAGGAAGAAGAACGGCCGGAAGACTTCGAGAATCTTTTCGGCCTCAAGGAAGTGCTTGAGGATCCCTATTTCCGCAACAATTTACCTTAGTTCAGAAGAAGCACCTCATATTGATCGCCCACGTGAGATATCAGCACCTTGGAACATCCCACCAGCTTAGCAATAAATAAGAAGGAAGCACAACGCAACCTCAAGACGGGTAGACTCTTAGGCCCGTAGTGCTCCTGTCTTTCCCATTGCTATTCGCGCCGGCTTCGATTCACGCAAAAGTCAATTTGCACTTCGCACGTCTACTGCTATTGCGTTCTGTCACTGATTTCTAACGCCTATTTTTATCACCCATCTCTATCACCTAATGAGGATGAAAGAGCTGGGGTGCCTCTTCTAAGGGTGTGCGTAACTGACAGCAGGGTGAATTTTTACCGCTAACCCGGTGGCCAGTGGAAAATCCTGCCACCTAGCAGGTGGAAATGAATGTGGTAGACGGATTGCCCTGCTCCCGGCATGCAGTTCAACACAATGCGGTATCCATCCTCGGCGATCTCTTTCTCGGTAGCGATGGATTGTGCTCTCAACAAGAGACTTGCGAGAACGCCGGCGTCCTCCTCCTGGATGTCATTCAATGTCTCGATGTGCTTTTTGGGTATGATGACCACATGGGTGGGTGCAACGGGATTGACGTCTTCAAAGGCGAGCAAATCTTCATCTTCATACACTTTATTCGATGGAATCTGTCCGTTTATGATCTTGCAAAAAATGCAGTCTTCCATATGGTACTCCCTTCTTCTATCCCGGTGATACGCTTCACTTTGAAGGGAGTATAACAAAAATTCAATCGCTACCATAAATCTATAATCGCTCGATAACGGCAACGTTTTACAGCTTGATTGTCTGCCAGCTTACAAAATACCAGCAAAAGTTCCGAGATCGAGCAATGCTTTTCGCATCATTGCACGGCAGGATCTGGATCTCCAAATCGAACGAACGAGAATAATTGAAATCATTACACTTACCAAATATCGCAACGGAAGTATTTGGTATATTTTTTGCGAAAGTAAATGCGGATTATGCCGTCTGGAACCTGTTTCGAACGGCAACGAGGGTCTGGCGGAAAGGTGTGGATATGATTATATTGCCTGTGGGAGTTAAGGAAATAGTTAATAGGCGGGTTATGTAACCCGGCGAGGAGGACCCATGACGATCGCCAACGACATAATCTCCTTGATTGAGTCCAAGCAGGATATCGAAAAGTTTCAGGAACTCAATTGGAAAGGCACGTTCTCCGATTATCTCAACATCGTTGCCAATGATCCTTCTGTTCTGAGAACGGCTTTCCAGCGAATCCATGACATGATCCTGTCTCACGGCGTCGAGGAGTACAAGGAGTACAAGAAAAAGATCATCAAGTACAAATTCTTCGACGATATCCATGATGGCGGGATCGACGCCGTATATGGATTGGAGCAAGCTCTAATGAAGATGGTGAACATCTTCAAATCAGCCGCTCAGCGCTACGGCACCGAGAAGCGCATCCTGCTCCTGCACGGTCCGGTAGGAAGTGCTAAAAGCACCATCGTCAGGCTCCTGAAAAAGGGGATGGAACATTGTTCGAAAACCCCGGAAGGCCGCCTTTACACGTTTGGGTGGAGGGATGAGGAATCTTCCACGGAAAGGTACATCGACTGCCCGATGAATGAAGAACCGCTCCACTTGATCCCGTACAATTTCAGGGCGGAGGTGGAGGCCAAGATCAACAGTACGATCGAGGATCCCGCCAGGCACATACATATCGAGGGAGAGCTCTGCCCGGCCTGCCGTTTCCAATTCACCGAATTATTGAGCGGGTACAACGGTGATTGGACGAAAGTCATCGAGCACGTCCAGGTGCGGCGGTTGATTTTATCAGAAAAAGACAGAATCGGCATCGGTACGTTCCAGCCGAAAGATGAGAAAAACCAGGATTCCACCGAGCTCACCGGCGATATCAACTACCGAAAGATCGCCGAGTACGGCAGCGATTCAGATCCGAGGGCCTTCAATTTCGACGGAGAGTTCAACATCGCAAACAGAGGCATCATCGAGTTCATCGAGGTGCTCAAACTGGATGTGGCTTTCCTCTATGATCTCCTCGGCGCTTCGCAGGAACACAAGATTAAGCCGAAGAAATTTTCCCAGACGGACATCGATGAGGTCATCATCGGTCACACGAACGAACCGGAGTACAGGAAGCTGCAGAACAACGAATTCATGGAAGCGCTGCGAGATAGGACGGTAAAGATCGATATACCGTATATCACGCGGCTCAAGGATGAAGAAAAAATCTACGAGAGGGACTTCAATCCAAACCGAATAAGAGGTAAACACATCGCCCCCCACACGCTGGAGATGGCAGCGATGTGGGCCGTTCTTACGCGGCTGGATGAACCGAAAAACGCTTCCCTGAGTCTCATGCAGAAGCTGAAGCTCTACAACGGCCAAACTCTGCCGGGTTTCACGGAAGATAATGTCAAAGAGCTTCGTAAGGAATCGGAGAGAGAGGGGATGGAAGGAATCTCCCCAAGGTACATCCAGGACAAGATCTCGAATGCTCTCGTAAATGAAGAGGCCGAAGGCTGCATCAATCCTTTTATGGTGCTCAACGAACTGGAGAGCGGACTTCAGCATCATTCGCTGATTACATCGGAAGAGCAGAAGAAGCGGTGCAAGGAGCTGCTCGCGTTGGTCAAGGAGGAATACGAGGATGTCGTGAAGAACGAGGTCCAGCGGGCGATTTCCGCCGATGAAGAGTCGATCAAGAAGCTTTGCGCTAACTATGTGGACAACATAAAAGCCTATACGCAGAAAGAGAAAGTGAAGAACAAGTATACAGGGGAAGACGAGGAGCCGGATGAGAGGTTGATGCGGTCAATCGAAGAAAAGATTGGGATTCCTGAAAACAGGAAAGATGATTTCCGAAGGGAAATCATGAATTACATCGGAGCTCTCGCCGTGGATGGCAAAACGTTCGACTACAAAACGAATGCGAGACTCCAAAAAGCTTTGGAGCTGAAGCTCTTCGAGGATCAAAAAGATTCGATCAAACTGACGAACCTCGTATCCAGCGTGATCGATAAGGAGACCCAGGAGAAGATCGATATAGTCAAGCAACGGCTCATCAGAAACCAAAGCTACTGCGACATATGCGCCACCGACGTGCTGAACTTCGTGGCAAGCATCTTCGCAAGGGGGGATACGAAAGAGTCTTAAGGAGGCGCCCCCATGGTGCAGCGAATCGATCAAGATCTCCGCCGGTTTAGAAAAATCATCCGGGGAATTGTAAAAAAGGAGCTCAAGAAGTACATGACAACCGGGGAGCTCCTGGGCAAGAAGGGAAAAGATGTCGTCAGCATTCCTATACAGCAAATCGAAATCCCCACCTTCAAGTATGAGACGAGAAAACTTGGCGGCGTCGGCCAGGGGGACGGCGAGGGGGGAACGCCGATTGGATCCGGCGAGGGCGAGGAGGGTGTCGGAGGTGCGGGCAACATTCCCGGACAGCACATCCTGGAAGTCGACATTTCGATAGACGAGCTTGCCCAGATTATGGGTGAAGAGCTCGAGCTTCCCAACGTCCACCCAAAAAATAAGCATTCCATCGTAACCGAGAAGGACCGGTATTCAACGATCAGTCGCACTGGACCTGAAACCCTTCGGCATTTCAGGCGAACGTTCCGGGAAGCGCTAAAACGGCAGATCGCTTCGGGAACGTATAACATTCACAACCCCATCGTTGTGCCTGTCAAAGAAGATAAACGGTACCGGTCGTGGCGGGTCGTCAAGCAACCGGAAACCAATGCGGTAATCATTTATATCATGGACGTTTCCGGATCGATGGGTGACGAGCAGAAGCAAATCGTCCGAATCGAGTCCTTCTGGATCGATACCTGGCTCAAGCACCAGTATCAGGGAATCGAGACGAAGTATGTCATCCACGATGCGGCGGCGAGCATTGTAGACGAGCACACATTTTTTCACACACGGGAAAGCGGCGGCACACGGATCTCATCGGCCTATGATTTATGTGCGAAGCTCATCGAAGAAGAATATTCGCCGGTGGATTGGAATATTTACGTGTTCCATTTCTCCGATGGGGATAATTGGGGTGGCGGTGATACGCAGACTTGCATCGAAATCATGCAGGAGCGGTTGTTCCCGCATGTCAATCTTTTCTGCTACGGGCAGGTTGCCAGCCCTTACGGGAGCGGCGCCTTCATCAATGACCTCAAGCAGGCATTTCCCGAAACCGAAAACCTCATCCTATCAGGGATCAGTGGTAGGGAAGAGATCTACAAATCGATCAAAGAATTCCTCGGTAAGGGGCGCTAATGAGCAAGAAATCTCTCGATAAGCTTATTAAGCAGATGGAGGCCTATGCCAGGGGATACGGGCTGGATTTTTATCCTGTGATCTTCGAAATGGTCGACTTCGAGCAAATGAATGAAGTGGCAAGCTATGGCGGATTTCCGGTGCGCTATCCTCACTGGCGCTTCGGAATGCAATACCGTTACATGGAGAAAAGTTATACCTATGGATTGCACAAGATTTATGAAATGGTGATCAACAATAATCCGTGCTACGCCTATTTGCTCGATAGCAACAACTTGGTCGATCAGAAGCTGGTCATCGCCCACGTTTACGCGCACTGCGACTTTTTCAAGAACAACTCCTATTTCAACAATACGAACAAGAAAATGGTGGATGAAATGGCAAATCACGGGATGAGGATTCACAAATACGCTTCGAAGTACGGATTTGAAGCAGTGGAAGATTTTCTGGACACTTGTTTCTCGATAGAAAACCTCATCGATCCGAATGCCATATTCGATGTCCATCTTCACCCGGAAGACGTGGATGGAGATATCCTGGAAGAAGAGGACCGAACCGTTCCGAAGCTCAAGAGCAAAACCTACATGGAACCGTACATCAATCCCCCTGAATACCTTAAGAAAAGGAGGGATGAACGCGAGGAGGCCAGAAGACGGAAAAAACAATTTCCAGCAAGGCCCGAGAAGGACGTGATGATGTTCCTCATCGACTTCGCGCCCTTACCGAATTGGAAGCGGGATATTCTCTCCATGATCAGGGAAGAAAGTTATTATTTCGCCCCTCAGGCGCAGACAAGAATAATGAACGAAGGTTGGGCGGTGTACTGGCACTCGAAGATTCTCACGGAGAAAGCTCTAACTGATTCGGAACTCATCGACTACGCTGACCACCACTCAGGAACGCTGGGAGTTCGACCCGGAGTGATCAATCCGTACAAGCTGGGGCTCGAACTTTTCAAGGATATCGAATATCGGTGGGATACTGGTCGTTTCGGAAAAGAATACGAAGAATGCGACGATTTGCAAGAGAAGAGCTCCTGGAATCTAAATACGGGTGAAGGAAGGGAAAAGATATTCCAGGTTAGGAAGATATACAACGACATGATGTTCATTGACGATTTCATGACAGAGGAGTTTTGCCGGGAACACAAGCTATTCACGTACCGCCTGAATCCGAAAACCAACCGTTACGAAATCGAAGACAGGAGCGTCGAAAAGATAAAAGAAAGACTCCTTTTCAATCTCACCAATCTGGGGCATCCCTATATCTCCGTTGTGGACGCGAATTACGACAACCGGGGCGAGCTCTACCTCAAACATCGCTTCGATGGTGTCGAGCTGAGGATCGACTACGCCAAAGCAACGCTGGAGAACATCTTCAAAGTCTGGAACCGGCCCGTCCATGTTCAAACCGTCATTGGAGAAAACATTGCGATCTTGAGCTACGACGGATCCAACCACAGGGAAAGAACAGTTTCCAAGGAGAACGCCGCCTGATAGTACACGTAGGTATGGAACTTGCACTATCCGCGTGGTGCTGGAGGTGTATTATGCGCTATGGAGACCAGTTAATCGACGCGCTGCGGGGCCAGAAAGAGTTGGAAAAACAGACAGTTCTGGGCTTCATCACCATGAAGGAGAAGCGCCGTTTCGTTGAGGAGCTTCTGGCTGAAGGCGTCCGGCTCCGTGTCTGCGTGGATGATATCGACCAGTACGGTCTTCTTCTTGTGGATCTCGATCTCGAGGTTACTGAGGAGAGGTTCGCCGGCCGTGACGCCGCGGATTTCCAGTATCGCGTGAAACGAGTTTGTGAAGAGATTCCCTACCTGGACGGGAATTTCCAACTCGTTGAAATGGACCGCAAAGGCCTTCACGCGGTGCTGAGAACAGAGCCGACGAAGGACATCGAAAAAAGCTACTACGAATTGGAGATCATCGACGGCAGGGAAGCCCGGCTCCGTCGATTTACCCTGAGCGGGGATGTTCCACGTCGAAATGCGTCGGTGGCGGTCCTGAGTACCGACACGTTTCGCCGTCTGACCGATCGACTCATCGAGATATTTGGACCTGCAGGTCCTATCCGCTAGGGGGCTCGTCCTCTCCGAAGATCACGGCGGAAAAGGCGTAAATCCGCGTGTCCGGATCTTTCCAAGCATCGGGAGCAAGCGCCGCCTTTTCACAAGTGTGTTCGAGGAACTCTTCGATTTCCCAATCGTACTCTACTGCAACCTGGGGCAGAAGTAGCCCCTTATTGAATCCTTTCTCTACGACCAGGCCATGACGCCCTATCTCTATTTTGGCTGGACCTTCGATGCGGCTCAGTGGCGATAAAACGGAGATCTCGATCGTGATGGATGGCAGCTCTCCTTCTTCCAGGGAAGGAAAACGAGGATCACGAAACGCTGCAGCTCTTGCCATTTCTGCAACGACATCGCGTAACGGCTTTACCGCTTCGATGTAGCCGATGCAGCCCCGGAGCTGCCCTTGTGATCTGATCGTCACGAACGCTCCCTGCTTGCTGTCGAGCGCGGGGCTCGGCAGGGGAACGAATTCGCCGACGGGCATTCCAAGGTCCCCCTGGATCACATGCCTCGCCATTGCCAGAAGATGCCGCCGCTCCTCTGGTGTTAGCCGAAAAGGTTCCTCAGCCTTCTTTCCGGCCTTACGAGTGTTCGGGTGTTCCTCGCCAATGATGGCGGCCGCTGTGTAGCCGACCACATTACTCCTGTCTCCGGACACGTCACCGGAGTTGGCGGAGGACAGAACCTGGCATTGCGATGCTCCAGCTCGCAAACCGGCGATCAACGCTGCTATCACGGGTCCAGCACCGCATGCCTCGCACTCACTGCGGTGAATGGCTTGGAAAATCGCTTCAGGATCCATTTCTTCGAGAAGAGCGCAGAACGTTTTGTCCAATCTTTCCGCCTCTTCATATGAATGGAAGTGAGAAAGATCCGAACTCGCCACCACCAGGACCTCCGGCGGTGTGATGAAAGAGCTGAGCGAATCTCCCAGAGCTTCGCAAATTTTCCAACTCTGGTCTCCCATAACGATTGGAACGATTTTGAATCCCTTGAGCACACTCTGAAGGAAGGGTAGCTGCACTTCGAGGGCATGCTCCCTGTGCGGGAGGTGGTTCTGGATATGGCCTTTTTCCGACAATTTCACCAGCGGATTCATCGACGCAATTTTTTCTGCGAGATCCTTGTCGACAGCGATGGTTCCCAGGGGTGTTTCATAAGCATCTCCGGAAAAAATCGATGCAAAAGGAAAGAGTTCCATATGCGAAGGACTCACTACGATTACAGTGTCGATGTCGCTGTTCCGGATGAGCCTGTACCCGTGTGCGGCGACTTGGCCGGAATAGATGTATCCGGCGTGCGGAACCACGAGTCCGAAGATCCGGCCACGGATGTCGATTTTAGGGAGGGAATCCTCGGCTCTCTCGAGCAAATCGGTTATCTGAGTTTTGAGATCGGCAGGACGTCCAGGGTAAAATGTGCCGGCCACGACGGGTTTTCGAATGGAGTTGTAATGTTCCATGGATTCCGGAAACCTCCTTTTAATCATATTAACAGAATACGGCCGGATCCGCAACTAGGTGGGGCGTTAGGAGCGATTTTTATTTTTTCTTGATATCCTGGAAAGCTTTTTTCAGATCGTCTAATGTGGACTGCTCGATTTCAGCAAGCACACTGGATGAGCGGCTCGTTGTAGTGCGAGTGCCAATGGAGCTGCTTTCATCGCCGCATACAAAGCGGTCGATGATATTTTCATGCCAATCGAACAGAGTGACCTGGAAGGATGGGTTGGAGAAGCCGTGACTCTTGGGATCGATCAAACGCTCTTCGAGTACGTTGGTGAACTTGAGGCCTTCGAGTTTATATAGGAGCAGGTTCATGCTGGTCTGCAGGATCGAACCCAGCTTGGGATTCGCAAAAGCCCACTCTGCGCCCGCTCTGATAATTTTGGCGGTAGTATCCGGAGTTTCCAGGGTGATCATAAAGAGTTCACCGCGGTCGAAACGCAGGAGATGGCGATCACGAAGATCGTTGTAGGTTTTGTCGAATACATCGAGAATGTCCGGATCGATCAGGACAATCCGGTCGCTGGCATCCAATTTCACGAAACAGCTATCCGGCTTTTTGTCTCCGAAGATCACCGACTGCCGGGCGCGTTCGGGACCCAACCATAACGCGATTGTCTTGTTATCTCCAGGGAAATACGTTTCGAATTCAGCCGGATCATCCGAGACGAATTCTTTTGCTTTCAAAGCTCTCATACGGCGCAAAATCACGGTGATTTCGCTGTCGTCTCCTCGGATCGTGTCACCATTTGAAACGGCCACCCATTGGTTCTCGGTATCTTTCTCCCACGTGAGCACGCGGCCGATGGAGGCAAGTTCAAGTTTCTGCACATTTTCCGTGACGAAATCGATCACATCCTTATCTCGAAATTCCGACAGCTCCCAGAGTGCATATCTTCTCAAACCGGCGGGGAGGAGCAGCACGTCGGCGGCGGTATCTTTCTGGGCGTAAAAGTGTGATTTTGTGATGTTGTGGCCGCCGATGCGGATTGTGAGCGAAGTGTCCCTGTTCGACGTCTGCAAGACAAGTATGGCATCGGGTTGTTCTCCCAGCCCGAAACCGGGAAGATCCTCGTCCGAAACGGCGAATGTCCTCTCGATCTTCGCATCGACCGCAGATGAGACCAGCATGTTGATTGCCGAATCCTCTCCCTTGTCGCTCACTGGAAACGCCACCTGCCAGTCGTCTCCCTGCTTTGTGAATTCGAGCGTCTCAGCTGCCCTGCGAAGGATCACATGTTGGATGTTTTCTCTCTTCAATGCGGTCAACTGTGTGGCCAGCTCGGCCGATTCCCGTTCCTGGCGGTGGCGTGGCTGCTCTACGAGCAGGAAATACGCGACGATCGCAACAGTTATTACGAGCAGTATCCACGTGCTCTTAAACCGCATCGAGAAGTCCTCCGTAACGGCTTCGGATCAACCGCTTCTCCGCCTTTTCACGAATATCGTTGTTCCTATCGATATGACGGCGAGAGGGAGAAGGACCACGCATAGCAGGAAAACGAGACGCCCTTGGCTCGCAGTAAGAAAGATTCGATCTCCGAGCGCCTCCTTTGGCCGTATAGAAATCAGGTCTTCTTCTTCAGCTAGAAAGCTGATCGTGTTCAGCAAGAAGTCGGAATTGCCGGAAATTCTAAAAGAACTATTGCCGGCGAAGTCGGAGTCCCCGAACACAATGATCTTGCTTCTGGGCTTTTTGTCGCCTGCTAACAGCGAGTCGGGCAGGTCGACCTCACGGGACCCAATGGCCGCGATTGGCACAGGCGCCTGCACATCCTGAGCGTCGAGTGCGGCTCTCCCGAGTTTTATCCCATCGAGATCCATTTCTCCCCACGCCGATTTCCCCGTTTTGGCCAGGTATTGTGCGGCAGTCCCTGTGGGGAAGTCTTCATTTATCCTCAACGAGCGGGCGAGAGGGAAGAAGGTAGCGACGTTGAAGTTCTTGGTGATCGGGTGGCTCTCGTATTGCGATACCACCGGCACGGTGTAGTCACCGCCGAATATCCGGCTGAATGGGTCGATGATGATGTTGTCGTCCAACTCGATTTGGTATTCAGCGATCAGCTTTTGGAGGTTCGGAACCTCTACTTTGGGATCGACCATAAAGATCGCACCCCGTCCTCGAGCAAGGTAGTCCTTTATCTTTTCTATTTCGCTCTCGAAATAGTCTTTCGTCGGCCCGGCGATGAGGAGAATGTAACAGTCATCTGGAATCGATTCTTCCTCGAATAGCGAGATTACGCTGACGGTGTAGTTTTCCGCTTCGATCGCTTTTTTCATTATGGAATAGCCGTCTATTTCCCCGCTCTCAGGATCCTTTTCCCCGTGACCTTGGACGATGTAGACCGCTTTCACCTCCTCCCGGAATACTCTGAGGATTGCGTTGGTGAGGCTCTCCTCTGTCAATGTCGTAAGGAGCTCTTTCCTGTCTCCGCACACGATCGCCACCGTGCTGTAGCTGGTGATGCCCATATCTTTTGCAACCTGGGGCTTCTGATCGGGATCTATGAATTGATACCTCAAACGGTCGCTCTGGTGCGTATACTGGCCGATCAGATCCTGCGCTCGATTTCTCTCTGTAGCGCCTCTCTTGTAGAAAGCGAATATTTCGATGTCTTTGTCGAGGCTTTTCAAAAGGTTTGCTGTTTGGCCGGCCAAGCTGAAACGCTTGTTCCGGGTGAGGTCGAACCTGTGGCTGTGCCGGCTGGAAACCGCCTGCACGATTACCAAGATGCATGTGAATAGCAGGATCACTGCCAGCATGTTCACGCCGTATCGAGAAGATCGTTTTTTGCTGAAATCGGTGATCGCTTTGAAGTTCAATACTACGAACGCGATGAAAATCGCTGCCCCCAGGACTAGAAGTCCGTTAGTTAGCGACCGGTAAGGCGAGTTGACCGCATATAGCGTTGCGCCAACCACAAGCAGTATGAGGCTCAGTATTCCTATCAATGCGGCAATCATATTCCTGCTCATCGCTAGCTCCTCCAGCGGTTCGATTCGAGTACCCTCGATGATAGGAATAAGAAGAACACAGAGAAGATCAGATAGTAGACAACGTCATTCGTATCGATAACGCCCTTGGCGAAATTTTCGAAATGCACGAGAATCGATATCTGCTCCAGCACCTTTCCGGTGGTTGGGGAAGCAAAGGGCGTGATCCAGCCGATGATAAGAAAAAAGAGTCCAAAGCCAAAGGTGGACACACCGGCCACGATTTGATTTTCACCGAGACAGGAAAAGAACAACCCCATTGAGATGAACGCCATGCCCATCAGGAACAAGCCGAGGTACCCGCTGAACACGGCGCCCCCTTCGGGGGAGGCGTATTTTTGAAGAAGGAGCGGATACAGCAGGGTCATCGCCAGCATTGCGACAAAAACGGTTCCAGTTGCTAGATATTTGCCCAGGATTACGTCCCAGTCTGTAACGGGATAGGTAAAGAGAAGTTCGGCAGTGCCCGATTTTCGTTCTTCGGATAGGAGGCGCATCGTGAGAAGCGGCATAATGAGCAGCATGATGATACTCAAGTTTCCGAAGAGCGGTTGCAGCACGCCCTGGGTGAGGCTCAGTTGCCGCGCCGTGTAAGGATTCTGCATGGCCTGCATCGAGATCAAGTTGAAATAGGCGAGCAAATTATAGAAGAAATAGCCGGCAAGCAAGATGAAAATCGTGATGACCACGTAGGCAATTATAGAGTTAAAGAAATAGGCGAGCTCGCGTTTGTAAATCGCTATCATTTTAACCATTTCGGATTGTATCCTCCTCGGTAACGAGCTGCACGAAGACATCCTCCAGGCTCATCTCGATTGCGGTCATCCCCATCAGCCCGAAGCCTTTCTCCACCACGCTCCGGGAGATCAACTCTCGAATGTCTCTATTCTCTGCGGAATCAATTCTGAGGTTGTGGGTATCCTCGGCAGCTGTGTCTTTATGTGCGACAGATTCCACCTCGGGTAGAGACTGAAGGTGACTGATGATGGCCTCCTTGGGCCCGCGGATGAGAATATCGAGGGACATCGTGCTTCGAAGCCTATATTTCAGATTTTCCGGTGTGTCATCGATGATGAGCTTGCCTTTATTGATAATGATGACCCTTTGACAGAGAAGGCTCACCTCTGGAAGTATGTGGGTGCTCAAGATGATCGTGCGCCTGCCCGCTAGACTTCGAATCAGCTGCCGGATCTCCAGGATTTGTTTGGGATCGAGCCCAATCGTCGGTTCATCCAATATCAGCACCTCGGGATCGTTGAGCAGTGCCTGGGCAAGCCCGACACGCTGCCGGTACCCCTTGGAGAGCTTCCCAATCGTCCGCTCCGCCACATCATCGGTACCGCATTCCTCCGATACCTCGCCGATTCTTCTCATTCGCGTCTGTTTGGACATTCCCTTGAGCTTGCCGACAAAATCGAGGTAGCCGACGACGGAAAGATCGTGGTAGAGTGGGACGTTCTCAGGGAGATAACCGACGCGTTTCCTGACCTCGAGGGAATCTTCCAATACGTCGAAACCCGCAATGCGAGCCCTGCCGCTGGTCGGAGGCAGGAAACAAGTAAGGATTCTCATAGTCGTGGTTTTTCCAGCACCATTCGGTCCGAGAAAACCGAGGATTTCACCCTGTTCCGCCTGGAACGTGACGTCCGAAATAGCGGTGGTTTCTCCGTATTGCTTCGTAAGATTTTGAACTTCTATCAACACAGTCCTCCGAATTTAATCGGTTCTGCGTTCACGGCAACACTGTCGGTGGATAAGTGGGGTGAAGCAAGCGAAATCCCAAAGGGATAAGAGCTTATCCGGCACATGATGGCCTGTCAATATCAAAATATCTTTACAACTCAAATCGGAGAAAGTTCCCGCTTCAGACGGGCACGCAACCAGCAGGCGTGCTTTTTTGTCTTGGAGGGAAGGTATTTCCGGTTTTATCATGGTCTTGCGGTGAGTCGATATGCTGATTCGTTTCGATAAGTCATCGATCCTGAAAGGACTGCGGATCTCACTGGGCTTGAGCATCCTCTCCGTGGCGCTTATTTTCGTCTTTACCAAGCCCGGGGAAACACTAACGGCCCTCAAGCAAATCCGGCCGCTCTATCTGCTTGTTGCCCTCGGAGTGGCCTGTGTCGACTGGCTCGGAGGGGGGTTGCGTTTGTACGTGCTCACCCAGAGGATCACAAAGGAAATATCATACGGTTCGTGCCTCCGGGCCTCCTTGGCCAATGCATTCATGGGTGCGGTGACTCCCTCCCAGACCGGCGGCGGACCGGCCCAGATCTATGTGTTGTACAAGGAGGGTCTTCCTATAGTTGCCTCGATGTCGCTGAGTTTCATAACGTTCCTCGGGACTGTAATTTTTCTCGTCATTTCCATGGGCACGATTACGCTGTTCGGATTGAACTCATCGATTACGAGCGATACGATACGGGTCCTTTTCCGATACGGGGTATCGGCATTTCTTGGTATCGGCGTTCTGGTCATTTTTTTCGTCTCAAAACCTGATCTTCTCAGCAAGTCCCTCAAGCACGTATTCAACTTTATGTCTCTCTTCCGCAAAAAACATTTTCTGAGGCCCGAGGGCAAGGCCCACGATATCATCGAAAAAGTAGACAGCGCCCACCGCATTTTCATCTACTATTTGAGGTACCGGTGGAGCGCTATCATCGCCGTTGTTTTGGTCACCGGCCTGGTTTTTGCGGCCAAATTCTTTGTGGCTTATCTCATCGTGAGAGGACTGGGTGTTAGCGCAGGAATTTGGGAGGTGTTCTCGATACAGATCCTCATCATCCTGGCAGTGTACTTCTGTCCGACACCGGGCTCCAGCGGAGCTGCAGAGCTCGGTTCGGCCATACTGATGTCCAGCATCGTGCCCGTCGAGTTACTCACTGTATATGTGGTTTTATGGCGTGTAATTGTGACCTACATCGCCGTTTTGCTGGGCTCCTATGTGGTGCTTCGCTATATGGGAAAAGAAACGGTTACCCTGGAGAGCGAGATCAAACCCCTGGAGAAAAAGATTGCCGTTTAGGGAAAAGAAGTGTAACATTTGGCCCACTTTTCCGTAAGAGTAAGCTATAAAATGTAGTTATTCCCACCTGCTCGCGACGTGTCGTGTCGCGCCACCGTTCGGGAGGAAAATCGTTGATTCGCTTGTTGTCCGGTCGTGTTCTTTTTGTATGCGTGCTCTTTCTCGTCCTGATTCATGCTCAATCGGTCTTGGCGGATACCGCATTCATCCGCTCGCTCCTATTGCCGGGAAGCGGGCAGGCCCACAAGGGGAATTATGGAAGAGCTACCTTGTTTGCCAGCGCCGCGGTGATATCCGGCGTCGGGCTGTTTATTTCGCAGGTGCATTACAACCGGGCGACGGATAAATACAACGGTGCAAAGACGGCGTATTTGGCATTCGGAGAACGCCTGGAACATGGCGATCTGCTCAGCTTCCAGGAAATCGACAGGACGTACCGGGATATGCTGTCGTCCCTCGATCAGGCGAAGTCCCGATACAAATGGCGCAATTTCTTTCTAGTCGCATTGATCGGGAGCTATGCGCTGAATTTGGCCGACGTCCTGATCACTCAGCGTCCTCCGGAGGAAAAGAGCACAGCGGTGTCTTTGGAGTTGCATGGGGATGAGGTAAGGATCGTCAAATCTCTGAGGTTATGATGTGAGATGTCACCCAATGAAGAAATTGATGCTCGTTCTGGTACTAGCGGTCATTGCGTGCTCGAACCATGACGACAATCCGCCCCCACAGCTACCCATCACCGTGCCCCCGTCACCAACTAATTTCACGGTTACCAGCCCCTCGCCCGGTATCTTTGACCTGAGCTGGGGGATTAGTGATCCCTCCGTCGTCAGCCATTACCGGATCTATCTCCTCGATCCCTTCCTGGGCCCGGTCTTCGCAGACACGACAGCTGCAACTTCGATCCAAATAAACGTGGGTACCGCCGTTTCGGATCTCATCTGGGGCGTATCCTCCGTCACTCTCCAAAATGTCGAAGGTTATATTGTTTATGCATCAGTAACGGCGCCCTAGCCGCAATGCATGGAAAGGCGCCGCTCGCCCAATTCTCGCATATCCACTTAAAATACAATTAGTTATACAGATTACTTTATGTAATATATTAAAAGGTTGCCCGCTTGGGGAATGGTACAATCCATGCTAACTGAGTGGGTGGAGTGCGGATGTGGGGATCAGGGATTTGATGGTTTTGAGTGAGTTTGGAGTCGTGATTCGGCTTGCGGCGCAATCTGCAAGCGATATCTCTTATTCGTATTTGCGATGAAAAAGAAAACCGTAGTCAAGACGAAGACGGAGCTCGAATTCTTTCGGGTCATCCTGGAGGATATCGACCCGAGAAGGGAGACCGCCGAGACGTTTGCCATCAAGCTTGCCATGCAGACGCGGACGCCCGTTACACGAATCAACCATATCGTCAGGAATCTGCCGTATCCAATTAAGAGCGGGCTGACGATGTCGCAGGCGAACAAATTCGCCGGAATTCTCGAGAACCTGGGGGGAAAGGTTTCGCTCTCCTCCTATACGGTCCGCCCGGGTCAGGAAGATTTCACTCATGGGACGCAGTGGAAGCGAGCAGGCCTGCAACGCATGGATGGAGATCTTGCAGATCTAGTGGCAGATCCCTTGGGGGAGCTGCAAGAGGGGGGGGAAAAAGGGCTCGCATGCTCTAACTGTGGCTGGACGAACAAAGATGAATCCGAATACTGCGTGTTCTGCTATGAAAAATTCAAGCGTAAGCGGCTGACGCTGGATGAACTGCGTGAGCGGAGACCCAAGGTAAATCCACTGGCATTCAAGGACGACGACGATACCGATGACGAGGAAGAGACGGAATCCTCGGATGCCTCATTCAACCAACGGCTCATCTTACTCGGCGGCCTGATCCTCGTTCTACTCATTCTTATCCTCACGAGAAGCTGATTCCTCTCCGAATAGGTCCCCTTGAATCCGAGGCGACGAGCTCCCGGGTGTCTCTTCAACCGGCGGTTCGGCGATTTGTTCGAGGTGCGGAAATGCCCGAAGAAGCATGAGGGGAACTTTGACATTTGTGTTGGAGATCGCCGCTTCGAGCTCGATGGCGTTCGTTACCGCTTGACCCCGGAAATGGTTGTTCAAAACGACGAATGTCCTGCTGGCTGTTTTTGCAGTTTTGGAAATCGTTTCCGCCCAGGAGGAGATTTCATTTTTCGAATACAAGTAATCGTAGCGTTCGTCTCGGGTTGCATCTCGGTCGAACCACTTTGACGCGTTTCTCCCGTGCAGGCGGAAATACGCACCGGATGACCCGGCCCAGGATGTGCGGGGTGACAGGGAATCACCAATCAGGGGTTGGTCAATGCTGCATAGCGTCGCGCCGGCGTCTTTTATAAACTCTATGGCTTCTCGCTGCGCCCAGCTTCCGTGTCGCACTTCGACGGCTACGGGAAAAGGGGAAAGCGCCTTGATGAGGCGGCCGACGAGTGACTTGGCTTCGCGTGTACACCGGAGCGACCACGGAAATTGAATCAGGATGAAACCAAGCTTCCCTTCGTCATGGATTGGAGACAGGGCTTTCATGAATCCGTCAACTTCGGTTCGGGATAACTGCTTCTTCTCATGCGTAAAGTTCCGAAAAGCTTTCGCGGTAAATAAGAAATCGGGATTCCCCTCCACACGTTTTACCCACCGGCGGGTCATTGCCGGGCTCGGGATACGGTAGAATGTACTGTTGATTTCAATGAGGTTGAAGTAGAATGCGATGAAAGCCAAAGGATCGAATTCTTTTTCTTGCTTCGTTGGGTAAACGACCCCATTCCAATCCGGATAAGACCATCCGGCGGGACCTATGAGTATGTTATTGGCCACAACCCGCTCCAATCGGTTCTTTCAGATTATACACCACTTCGGCGCCGCGCATCTAGAAAAGGGAAGCCGTTTCCAACGATCGAAGCGGACGCACCAGGCCGGGTCCTCGCTCAGGTTTGGGCAAATCGCAACGAGATGGCGACGGTGATAGAAGATGGGCAGACAGGATCGACGATTCATCATCGGTGTGCTCGTCCTGGCAGCATTCCTCCGTCTTTACAAGATTGGCAGCCAAAGCTTATGGATCGACGAAATTCTCACATATACGGTGAGCAATCCCAAAGCTGGTCTCAATATATGGGACTATCTCAAATACAATATCCATGGCCCGCTGCATTCATTCGTCGTTTATCTGTTCAATCTGGTCAGCAATAATGACAGCTGGTTGCGTTTGCCAAGTGCGCTTGCCGGTACCGCTTCGGTGTACGTGTTCTTCAAATGGGTCGATTTCTGGCTTGGACGTAGTTTAGCGAGGGCTTCCACGTTCCTGTTTGCGATCCATCCGCTCCTTATCCACTATTCGCAGGAGCTCCGGAATTACAGCTTTCTATTTTTCTTCGCTGTGATGGCAAGCTATATCTTTCACAGATCGGTCGAAGATGATCGGAAACGAAATTACCTTTACTATGCGGTAATCCTGGCCTTTGCAGCCCTCTCCAATTTCACTGCGGCATTTCTGTACGTAGTACACACAGTGATATATTTTCTCAGGAAAGGATTCAACCGCGCCTCTGTTCTGCGCTGGATTCTCGTTGGTCTCACGGTCTTAGCGCTCATTTCACCGTGGGCTTACCGAATCTATAAAGTCATCGATTTTTCGAAACTGGTGACCCCGGTCAAACCGGGAGAGCTCACCATGACGGATCGATTGAGAGGCGAAACGACGTTTACTCCATCCGCACTGCCATATACTGCATATACGTTCAGTGTAGGCTTTACCTGTGGTCCGTCGCTGAGGGAGCTGCATCACAATCCTTCGCTATCGTCCGTCATCGCGAGTCATGCTCCTGTTGTGATCTGGGTGGGGCTTATTTTCGGATCGTTGTCGATTGTTGGGATATGTGCGCTCACTCGACAACCACGCCAACTCATAGAAGTGGCGCTCTATCTCTTCATTCCAATATTGTTAACGCTTTTCCTGTGCTGGCAAAACGCAAAGGCTTTCAATGTGCGCTACGTGCTTTTGTCACTGCCGGCATACCTCTGTCTGATCGCAGCAGCCCTGCGCGCGCTTCCGAATCGCCTCGGAATCGTATTGTGGTCGGCAGTGGTCGTGACGATATGTTGGTCACTGGGGAACCACTATTTCAACGATCGGTACGAAAAAGAGGATGTCAGAGGTGCCGCGTGGTATTTGGATGCTCGCGTCGATCGGAATGAGTGCATTCTCGTTCCCACAGTAACGGAGGTTTTTACCCATTATTTCAAGCGACCTTCTCCAGTATTCAAGGTGTTCTCTCCTCGAGGAACACCGAAGCACGCGGTTGAGAATCAGTTGGAGCCACTTTTTGCAACGTGTGATTCGTTTTGGTACGTTCGGGCACGCGAATGGGTCGACGATCCACAGGGCTTCCTGACGGAAGCGCTCGAAGCTCGAAGCGTATCTGTGGAATCTATTGATTTTGCAGGCGTTAGGCTGATAAAGTTCGTCCCCAAAAAACCTCGGCGGCGTTGACGATTGGGACGGGTTATGCTACGCTCTAAGTGACACCCTCTGTAGGTGGACTTCCATTTTTCTATAAGGAGGCCGCCATGAGCAGTGGTGTTCCTGTGTCGAACCGCGTTGCTTTCAAAAGCGAGAATCCATTGGCCAGCAGTGGATTTTTTATTGTGCAGGATATTTGATATAATGGAATTTTTCAACCTTAGGAGGGATTAGATGAAAACCCCACCTCTCAAGTTGATCCTTCCCCTCCTCTTTCTCGGGCTTGTGATGTACGCCTGCTCGCACTGTCCCAAAAGCTACAAAGAGACAGACACCATCATAAGAAGTCGGCAGGAGTATATCCGAGCACACCCAGAGGGTCCATTCAACAACCATATTCTCAATGGCGAGGTCGTCAAAGGCATGGGCCTCATGGAGGTTCTTGCATCTTGGGGGCTGCCAAATTCGAGAAACTGCTCCGAGAGCGGTGCTCAGGAGTTCTGGACGTACTACGCTACTGGGGAACAAACAGGAGACATCAGAGAATATGTGCTCATCTTCAAAGATCAGACCCTCAGCCGGTGGAAGGTGACGCTAAGCGTCGCCGAGGGGGGGTATCGTGAACAGGATCCGTCGAAGCCGGTCACGCTGGGAAAGGGGGAGAAGGATGCCGGCAGCGACGTGCTGAAAAAGAAATAACGGAGGGCGCCGTACCATGAAATGAGCGCCGGTGGCCCCCCTCTATTTTTGGGAAACGATATGAACGGGGATTGTTGACAGCTCCCCCACCTTTCTTGCAATCACTCGCGTTGCCGCTGTCAATAATCCCCGACCTTTGTCTGCGAGCTTTACGTTCCTTCACGCTTCCAAGCGCGGCACCCGAGCCGTCGAAATGGTCCTTAACTTCTTGACTTGTAACGGTTCCTTTTCTATTCTCCGTGTAGATATTTGATGTTCATCGTTTCTCAGAACTAAGCCCCCGAACCCTTCAGGAGTGATTTGCCATGGGTGAACGCATGGTAAGCGTGGACAAGAAAGAGCTTGTCTACAAGGAATTCCACAATATTCGTGAACTCCTCGAGATACTCATGTCGGAACACGCACCCTCAAAATTCAAGATCAAGGCGAAACCAGATCTGAGCTGGTCGCCGCCTATGGATGTGTTCGAAACTGAAACTGATTTCGTGGTGATTATGGACATCGCGGGAATGCAACGGAAGGATATAGGTGTTTTCACCGACGGGAAGATACTGAGAATTCTAGGGGTACGGGAGGAAATAAGCCAGGCAGGGAAGAAGCAGTTCCACAGTATGGAAATCGAGGTGGGTCCGTTTCAGCGCTTTATTCGCATTCCCGTACCGGTAGAGAGCCAGAGCATTTCGACAAGCTATTCCAATGGATTTCTCGAAGTTCGGTTGAAGAGGACGTTCGAAAGCACGGAAAAGAAAAAGATCGAGGTCGAATAAATGTTGCTGATCTAAAGGGAGTCACTGGTGACACTAAAGACAGGTCATGATTTCGAGGATAAACTCGTCCAAATGAGCCAGGTGCCATCCGAGCTGGCCATCGTACCGATCAACGATGCTGTCGTGTTTCCCATGATGATGGTGCCCCTGGTACTGAACGATCCAAATCTGCTGCGGCTTGCGGACGAAACGTTGGCCGACCATAAAATAATCGGCGCCTTTACACAGAGAGAAACCGAAGTTGAACGGCCTGGC
The DNA here is from genome assembly GCA_011772205.1 of Candidatus Latescibacterota bacterium. GTDB lineage: Bacteria > Krumholzibacteriota > Krumholzibacteriia > WVZY01 > WVZY01 > WVZY01. Next base: position 48,717 of record WVZY01000022.1, on the reverse strand, counting down.
CCCGAAGACATCTACGAGGTGGGGACTGCTGTTCATATCCAGAAAATGATCCGCTTCCCGAACGGGGAAATGCGATTGATGGGGCAAGGGCTTGCGCGAATCCGCCTGGAGGAAGTCACACAAGTCACTCCGTATCTGAAAGGGCGAGTGAAGGTGCTGGAGGAAGTCGAAGAGAGCACGGACATGTTGAAGGCCTATATCAACGCGGCAATCAATACGTTTAGCAAGATCATCGACGGATCGGAGAGCCTCCCCGATGAGCTGAAAATCGTGATCAGCAGCATGAAGGAAGGTGGTCGAATCGCCGATCTGATTGCCACGAATCTCAACATTGATTCTGCGCGCAAACAGAAGCTCCTCGAAAAGACGGACGTTCTCGAAAGGATGAAGCTGCTTTCGAAATATCTTCAGGATGAGCTGGAAGTTCTCCAACTGGGGAAGAAACTCCAGTCAGATGTGAAGAAGGAGATGGATCGCGAGCAGCGTGAATATTATCTCAGGCAGCAGCTAAAAGCCATCAAGCGGGAGTTGGGGGATGAGGACGATCGCATGTTGGAGCTCGAGGAGCTCCGAACGAAGATCGAACAGGCAAGACTCTCTCCGAAAGCCAGAGAAGCAGCGGACAAGGAACTCGACCGGCTCCAAAAAATGTCGCCTGGTGCAGCGGAGTATACCGTTTCCAAAACATATCTGGATTGGATCTTAGAGCTCCCTTGGGAGGAGGGGACGACGGATAACCTGGACGTCAAGCTGGCAGAAAAAGTGCTCAACGAAGACCATTACGATCTGGAAGAAGTGAAGGAGAGGATTCTCGAGTTCCTTTCCGTGAAGAAACTCAAGCAGTCCATGAAAGGCTCGATCCTGTGTTTCGTTGGACCTCCGGGTGTGGGAAAGACATCGCTTGGGCAATCGATAGCTAGAGCAATGGAGAGGAAATTCGTTCGGATGTCCTTGGGGGGAATGAAAGATGAAGCTGAGATAAGAGGTCACCGCCGAACTTATATCGGGGCGCTCCCGGGCAAGATCATCCAGGGAATGCGAAATGCGGGCAGCTGCAATCCGGTGTTCATGCTGGATGAGATCGACAAGCTGGGGAGCGATTTTCGAGGTGATCCAGCTTCCGCCTTGCTCGAAGTGCTGGACCCCGCCCAAAACCACACTTTCGAGGACCACTACCTGAACATTCCATTTGATCTCTCGAAAACTTTTTTCATCACTACGGCGAATCTTCTCGATCCGATTCCCAGACCGCTGCTCGATCGAATGGAAGTGCTCGAGCTTCCGGGGTATATCACGCTGGAGAAAATGGAGATCGCGAAACGATATCTCGTTCCGCGGCAGTTAGAAGAGAACGGGATCCCCGACGGAGTTCTAAGCTTCACCGACGAGGGGCTGCGCCACATGATCCTGTACTACACGCGTGAGGCTGGTGTTCGAAACATCGAGAGAAAATTGGCAAGCATTTGCCGGAAGGTGGCCAGACGGATCGCTTCCGGCAACCGGAGACGCCTCAAAATAACGGAGAGAAACGCGAGGAGATACCTGGGCGTCGAGGAATACAGCCGGGAAACGGCTTTGAAAAGACCTGCGGTCGGCGTGGCTACGGGTATGGCGAAGACCCTTGCGGGAGGGGAAATTCTTTTCATCGAAGCGTTGAAGATGAAGGGATCCGGCGTTCTCAAGCTCACTGGCCAGCTCGGAGGCGTAATGAAGGAGAGCGCCGAAGCCGCGATGTCATTCATAAAGGCGAATTATCTCAAAGATGCCGAGGACAGCTCCTTCTTCGATCATTACGATATTCACGTGCACGTCCCCGCCGGCGCCGTACCGAAAGATGGGCCAAGCGCGGGAGTGGCGATAGCAACCACAATTGCATCTCTCATGTTTGGACAACCGATACGAAACGATTACGCGATGACGGGAGAGATCACTCTCACAGGAAAGGTGCTGCCTGTCGGTGGGATCAAAGACAAGGTGATTGCGGCGCACCGGGCGGGCATCAAGACGATCATCCTTCCCCTTGAAAATAAACGAGATCTGGACGAAATCCCCGAAACGATCAAGGAAGACCTGGAATTCATCATCATCAATGCAGCCGACGAGGCGATCGAGAGAACGATTATCTGGAAGTAGTTGGCCTCCAAATTGCGTAGAATTCCGTGGGATTTCTCCAATTTCACTGATATCACTAATATCGCCAAAAGCCATTGGAATCAAAACGGATGCGCGCATTGCCCCTGCAGCAGAAGAATGAGATGATGGTGAAGCTCATCGCACCCGCCCTGGACAGGGTGGCGCGATCGGATTGGATATCTCTCCCCGGGGACATAGGAAACCACTCCAGGATACTGGTGATAGATTCGGGGAGCCTCACCGAGCTTCTCTTCTTTTCTCCGGTCATCAAGCAGTTGAAGTCGAAATTTCCGGAAATGCGGGTCTCTTTCCTCGTCCGCGAGGGAAACAGCGAGCTCATCCGCATGATTCAACAGATAAACGAAATGATCAGCTATGAGCCGTCTCATCTCACGCTCACATCCACTACGTATTTCTCCCTTCTGAAGCGTCTCAGGCAGCGGGATTTCAACGTCGTGTTTCTCCTCGGTCGCGAGTTCAATTTCGCCCGGTCGCTTCTCGCTCTTATCACGAAAGCGAAAATCCGCGTCGGTTTCTCCCAGGAGTTCACATACCCCTTTATCAACTGCGAGTTGAGATGCAGCGATGATACCAGCTACGAGGCAACCCGAGCGCTGAGTTTCCTGAACGCCATTGGCTTTGGACGGGATACACAGCTCCCCCGCTGGAACCTTCCCGAGCAGGACATTCGCTGGGCCCGCCGGATGATCCATTTCAGGAAGCCGAGCAAGGAGATCAAGTTGCTTGCCGTCGATCCGGGCGTTGGCAAGGGGGGGCACCGATTGGTCGATGAATCGTTCGCCTATCTCGTGAACGACTTCTGCCGGAGGTACCCTGCGAAGGTCTTGGCTTTATCGAACAACCTCGAAAGCAAAGGCCTCGAGCGCTTTAAGTCTCTCATAGTCGCAGACTTGCTGGGTCTCCAGCCTGCGAATATCAAAGAGGGAATCGCTCTATTGAGCTGTGCAGACTTGATGATCTCGGGGAACACCGATTACTTCCACTTCGCCGTGAACATGAACATACCGACTATTGGACTCTTCACGAGGCATGACGATTCGAAATGGTTACCGAGAGGAACTCCCTGGGTGCAGATCCTGCAGGGAGTCAAGGGACAACAGCTTTCCCTCGAAGAGTTCTTTTCAAAAATCGATACCCTCTTTCACCTTGCCGGTGTAAAATAATCCTTTTGAAAGCGGTACCGCAGATATATGTATTCGAGACTGTTGAAATATGTTTTGCCGTATTGGCGCAAGGGAATCGTTCTCCTCGTTACCATAACGATCTTTGCTACCTTGAGCGGCGTTTCCCTTACCCTCATTCCACCTTTTTTGAAAATAGTCATTTACGGGAAATCTCAAGATGAGCGGACGGACGTAAGCGCAGCAGCCCAAAATGAGCCCAGTGGCACAGAAGGGATCCCGCTTCCTGGTGGAATTGAAAAACTCAAGGCGGGCGTTTCATCCAGATTCAACGCCTACATTTACGCTGGGGATCCAAAAAGCCGATTGTACCGGTTCTGCGCTCTTTTTCTCGTTCTTATTTTCTTGAAAAACATTTTCGGCTACATTCAAACGTACCTGACTGTCTATCTCGAACAGAAGGTGCTCTACAGAATCCGGCGCGCGGTTTATGCGCATGTCCAGTGCTTGCCCCTTTCCTACTTTGCCAGAGAAAAAACGGGGCACATCATCTCGCGAATAACCAATGATGTCACACAGCTGCGTGGGGCCATCGTAGGCGTCGCGGCCAGCATCTTGCGGAACGTTCTAATGACTCTGATAGCACTGCTGATCATCCTCTCGATCAGCTGGAAGCTGTCCCTTCTCACCATCGTCGTCCTGCCGCTGAATGTCCTTCTGGTCGGTAAAATAGGCAAAAAACTCAAGAAGAGGAGCTTTCGCACGCAGGAAGGGATGGCCGAAATGACGGCGGTGCTGGAAGAGACAATCTCGGGCATGCGGGTCGTGAAGGCCTTCAATGCGGGCGAGCACGAGAAGCGGCGGTTCGACCGCTTCAGTGACAAGCATTTGAAACAGTTCCTCAAAATGAAGCTATGGGGCGCACTCTCTTCTCCCAGTTCGGAGTTCCTGGGCACTATTTCGGTGGTTCTCATCATGTGGTACGGCGGCAGCCTGGTGCTGAGAGGCGTAATTGCTCCTGAGAATTTGATGCTTTTCGTCGGGGCAATGATATGGGTGGTGACGCCGGTCAAGAACCTGAGCAAGCTAAATAACGTGATCCAAGAAAGTCTCGCCTCCGCGCAGCGGGTGTTCGCGATTCTCGACCTGCCGGCCGAACCGCTGGATGAGCGTTTTGGCGGGAGAGAAGCCACATTCGAGAAGTCGATTCGGTTTGAGACGGTTGATTTCGAATACCAGCCCGGGAAACCGGTCTTGAGGGAAGTGGATTTCTCTGTAGAGCCGGGCGAGATCATTGCCATCGTTGGGCCGAGCGGTGCGGGGAAAACAACGCTGGTCGATTTGATTCCTCGCTTTTACACGCCGACCTCCGGCCGGATCCTCTTCGATGGAGTTGATTCCCGCGACATCCAGCTCCGCTCCCTCCGCTCGTTGATGGGCATTGTGACGCAGGAAACGATCTTGTTCAACGATACGGCGAAAAACAACATCGCCTACGGCCGGGATGACTATCCTGCGGAAAAAATCATCCAGGCGGCCAAGGCGGCGAACGCGCATGATTTCATCGTCGAGCTCCCGGAAAGCTATAACACGGTTATCGGCGAACGTGGCACGCAGCTCTCGGGCGGCCAGCGGCAGCGAATCGCCATTGCCAGGGCGATTCTCAAAGATCCGAAGATCCTCATTTTCGACGAGGCGACGAGCGCGCTGGACACCGAAAGCGAGATGCTCGTCCAAGAGGCGATCGAAAGGCTGCTCAAAGGACGGACAACGTTCGTAATCGCCCACCGTCTTTCCACCGTTCAGAACGCCGACCGCATCCTCGTGCTCGAAAACGGAGTCATGAAAGAGTGTGGCACACATTCCGAACTCCTCATTTCGGACGGCGTTTACAGAAAGCTCTATGATCTCCAATTCGGCCTGGTCAATTAATAGAATTCTATGACACCGCCACTCCCCAAGGTTATCGTCAGCGCGCCCAACTGGCTGGGGGATGCGGTGATGAGCCTGCCGCTGCTCGGCACGCTTTCCGCAACGCCGGGAGTACGCCTGTCCGTAATGGCTCCGTCTTATACCGCTCGTGTTTTTTTGGGCGTCGAGGGTATCGACGAGCTCCTCGTTTATTCGAGCGAGGGCATGCTGCGGGGCATGAGGCAGAGGGCGCGAATGATCAGGCGGCTCGACGCTTCTGCCGCCGTGATTCTCCCCCCATCCTTTTCCAGCGCCGTTCCACCTTTTCTCGCCCGGGTTGCCTGCCGCGTTGGATTTGGAGCGGACGGCCGCCGTTCGCTTTTGACGACATCGATACGTCCATCCGGACTCCGGGAGGAGCATCTCTCCCAGAGCTACTTGCGTCTGGGCGAAGTTGCGCTCAGACATTTGGGTATCGAATCCAGCGGCAATGTCTCTGCACTTCGACTCGAGGTCTTCGATAACGAGCGGGCTTCGCTCGTTGAGAAGCTCGAAGCGATGAAAGCACCTGATAGCGGTTATTGCCTCGTGGTCCCGGGTGCAACTTACGGCAGCGCAAAATTGTGGCCGGAGCCTTTCTGCAGGGAGGCGGTCAGGCGGCTTGCGCGCTCGTTCCCAGTGGTTCTGGCCGGTGCGCCTTCTGAAAAAGGTGTGTGCGCGCGCATCGCTTCCGGCATCGAAGGCGCCTTCGACATGAGCGGCGAAACCACACTCGGGGAATTGTTTGCGCTGATAGAAGGGGCGGACGTTCTGGTCTCGAATGACAGCGGAGCCTCGCATGTCGCCGGCTCCCTTGGAATCCCGGCAGTAGTCATTTTTGGATCCACATCCCCCAGGTGGACGTGTCCGCTCGGCAGTCACATTGCGGTCGCAAGGGAGCCCGTCCTGTGTTCCCCCTGTTTTCTCCGGGAATGCCCTACGCACCTCGAATGCTTTCAACGCATCAGCCCGGAGAAAGTCGTTGAGCATGTGGTCCTTGCTGCGAAAAAGGGGTCGATATCTGCCTGAACGCGGGGTAGAATATCCCGATGTCGCGCCGTTGTTCTCCCACGGAGGGATTGTTGAGATGACGAATCAACGGTTGTCCAAATTGCTGGACGATTTCAAAAAGTTGCGGGTTGCGATAGTCGGTGACTTTATCCTGGATCGCTACATGATTGGGGATACTGAGCGCGTGTCCAGGGAAGCACCGGTTCTCGTCGTGACCTACCGCAAAACGGACCATCACCCTGGCGGGGCGGCTAACGCCGCTCAGAATGTTACGGGGCTTTTGGCCAAGGCGCAGGCCATTGGATTGGTCGGCGAAGATCCTGAGGGAAGCATCCTGTTAGGGCTTCTCGAAGAGCGGGGAGTGGACATATCCGGTATCCTGCGATCGGCAGAAATCGAAACAGCAGTGAAGATTCGGGTCGTTGCGGGAGAACTGCACGCACAGCGGCAGCAGGTCGTCCGCATCGACCGTTCATATTGTATCGACAGCGGATCTCCTCTTACGAGGATTCTCCAAAAACGCATGGGTGAGGCGGTCCAAAAAAGCGATGTGGTGTTGATCTCCGATTACGGAATGGGCGTGGTCCCCGGACCGGTTAGCGACGCAGCGATCGAAATGGGGCGAACACTGGGCATTCCCATCGTTGTGGACAGCCGCCACCACCTCCTGGATTACAATGGAGCGACGGCTGCAACGCCAAACGAATCGGAGGTCATTGAGGCTTTGAACCTGAAGGCGAGCGGAACTGCTCATCTTGAGACGATGACCGAGAAACTCGTTGCCGAAGCCGGGCTTCGAGGGGTGATCGTTACGCGTGGAAGCTCGGGGATGTTCGTGCGCGAGCCCGGTGGAACCCGGAGCACTATCGGTGTCATCGGGAGTAATGAGGCCACAGACGTAACGGGAGCGGGGGACACCGTGTCGGCCGTCACTTCGCTGTCTCTTGCCGCTGGAGCCACGCTTACCGAAGCTGCCGAAATGGCGACGTATGCGGCTTCGGTGGTGGTTATGAAAAGGGGGACGGCCACGGTCTCCCCTGAGGAGCTGCGCGCTCGCCTTGAACAGTATCCTTCCTCGATCGCATCCAGCTAGAAAGCTTCATTGTGTCTTCGAGCAAGAGAGCACCGATTTTTCGAACTGCAAGTGATCTGCTGGCCTATATCCAAAGCACCGGAGCAAAGCAGGTAGTCCTGTCGAACGGCTGCTTCGACCCTCTTCATGTGGGTCATGTTCGATACCTCCAGAGCGCCAAAGAAAAGGGTGACTTCCTCATCGTGGCTCTGAACGATGATGAAAGCACGCGGAAGATCAAAGGCACCCGGCGCCCGGCCCTGAATGAATCGGACCGTGCAGCCGTGCTGTCCTCGATTCGGTGGGTTGATGCAGTGCTGCTGTTTCCAGAACCGGATGTGTGCGTGCTTCTCGAGACGCTGCGGCCGCGCCGCCACGCAAAAGGAACGGATTATACGGTGGACAACGTTCCCGAGCTGGAGACTTCCAAACGACTGGGTATTGAAACGGTGATCGTCGGGGATCCGAAGTCGCATGCATCCAGCGATGTGCTGGCGAAGATACGGGACCTTGAAAAGAAGAGCGAGTGAACAGGGTGATGGCGAATCGAATCGAGACAGTCATTGAATCGCTCTCTCGAGGTGCGCCCGTCCTTGTGAGCCGCCTTCAATATCTCGGGGATGTGATTCTCACTCTCCCACTCGCTTATGCGATCAAACAGAGGTTCCCTAAATGCGATATCGATTATCTGTCCAAACGACCTGGGGCCGAGCTGCTGGATCCCGAATCCGCGATCAGAGCCGTGCATCGCGTGCCGGATCCCGGTGAAGGCGTCGCTGCCACCGTTCGGCTGATCCGTCGCCTTCGCGAGCGGCGTTTCGCACTGGCGATCGACCTGCTATCGAATCCGAGAAGCGCGTTTCTGATATGGGCGACCGGCGCACGATTCCGGCTGGGTGGAACGAGGCGGGTCCGGAGGCATCTGTACACGCACACTGTTCACGTCCCCGCCGACATTCGATCTTCGGCAGCGCATCACCTCTATTATTTGAACACGCTGGGAATAGATGCTGATATCCAGAAACCTCGGATCACCGTCTCCCCCGAAGAGAGCCGTCGGGCGCGAGTGCTTCTCGATGGGCTGGGCGTAAACGTGGCAAAGCAAAAAGTCGGCATCCATCCGGGAGGCAAGTGGGAGGTGAAGCGGTGGCCTGTCGCGTCCTTCGCTTCGCTGGCCGCCGGTCTCAAGGCTCGTCTCGGGGCGGAGGTCGTCGTGTTTCGTGGACCCGGAGAGGGCGGTGAATTCACGGATCGGTTACGCAACTCCTTGGGAAACGGTGCTGCCTATCTTCCCGAACTTTCCGTCCGAGACGCCGCAGCGGTCATGGGGGAGCTGAGTGCGGGAGTCTACTGTGATGGCGGGGCGATGCACCTCTCGGTGGCCGTTGGAACGCCGACGGTAGGCATTTTTGGAAGCAGCGAGCCGGATGTCTGGTTCCCTTATGAGCGCTTTGGTCCTTTCCGTGCTGCTTATGTTCCGGTCGCGTGCCGGCCGTGCCACAGTCACTTCTGTGATCATCTCACGTGTCTCGAAGGACTGGAAGTTGAAGCGGTCGAGCGGCTTGTAATCGGGGTTCTCGAACAGGGGTCATCCTCGGCTGGGGCGGCGGATTCCGGTTAGGTTCCAGGCGGGCTTTACTGCGACGCTAATCGCGCCGAATGACATATACGAGCATGTGTCCGACCATTCGGCCGGGCAGCAACATCCGGAGCAGCTTGCCAATCGGGGAAAGCCTCACGCGTCCTTCAGAAATGTGGAATCGCCCAGCTATTCGGCCGAAATTCTGAAGCACTCCCTCATCCGCTATCGCGACGAATTCCTCGATAATCTGAAACCCCGTCCTGCTGATGAAGGAACGCATTTGCACTTTCGCGAAATGATATTCATAGAAATGCCAACCCTGCTCACCGCATCGATAGACAGCCGTCCAATCGGCTGCGACCGCTGATTGCCTCTTCGCATCTCTCAAGCTTCGACCGTTCCAACCGGGCTTCCCGAAAGCTCGCCGCAACCATGGGATCGCTTTAGCTCGATGGGCGGGCCATCTGAGATATCTCATTGTCTTTCTAACCGGGCCGTTGAAGGGAACGGAGATAATCCCGATTCCGCCCGGGCGCAGCACGCGATAGAACTCGCGAAGCGCCGGCTCCGGACCCTCTAGAGCATGTTCCACGGATCCCAGCGAAACGACGACCCCGAACTCACCGTCGGCAAAAGGCATCGCCCTAATATCTCCCGATTCGAACCGGGCCGCAGGAAGATTTTCTCTGGCGCGTGCACACAGTGCCTCGCTCCAATCGAGACCGGCCGCTTCCCACCCGTGTTTCAGAAACCAGCCGACCCATCTCCCCGAACCGCAACCCGCCTCGAGAATCGGTTGGTTATCGGGCAACCAGCGCTCGAACAGTGGTACCAGTTCGTATCCATCGCATCTAGCGATTTGCTGTTCGAGCGGCGTCTGCATGAACGATTTTTCGAAACCTTTCCGGACTCCGGCGAGGAGATCGTCGTCTGATCGCTGGGCGGAATTATCTGGCATGGCTATTCGGTTTTCGTATTTAATTGAATTCGATCCAATCTGCAGCCGTGGCTTCATCTCGCGCGTGCGGTCTATTGTCGCAAGCGAGATATGCCGTTACAAGATCAAAATCCTCGAACACTATACGTTGAATGGATCGCCTGACATGCCGGGCGAACCTTGTGCATCCTTAGTGCATATCCAAGTTGCGGCGCGGACTTCGTCGCTGATACAATACGCGCATTCGAAAAAAGGCGAGTGTTATGTAACAGGGCGTTCTCCCAGATCGCCCGCTGGATGAAGTGATCGAAGCGTTTCGGGGATGAGCAAATTTAACTATAATAACGAAGCGACATTGCTTGCGATCCGGCTCCGTCAGCTGGGCGACGTCCTTGCCACGCTCGGGGCGTTGGAGGCGGTCAAGAAATCCGGGCTCGTGCGAACGATAGCTTTTGTCGTTGACAGCCACTATCACGATCTCCTCAAGAAGGCGGATTTCATCGATGTGCTACTGGCGCAACCGCCGTCAGTAAGGGGGTCAGACGGTTTGACTCGATTCATTCAATATGTCGAGGATGTGAGGAGTCTGCGGGCAGCTTGGACGCTCGATTTTCACTCGAATCCAAGGTCGGCGCTTATTACCGCGCTGTCCGGCGCACCGGTCCGGGTCGGCTTCGACGTCCGTGTGAGGAAGTTGGTTTACACAAATGTCGAACCGAGGGCAATACATAAAAACGGTCGGTTGATCCCCCGCACATCTCAGGATTGTGCTCTGGCCATCGTCAGGCATATCGGGATCGAGGCTCCGGCGAGACGCCTTTTGACGGAACTCAAACCCGAGGATGAAGACGTCGATGAAGGGAGGAAAGCCCTCATCGACGCGGGTTTGGATCCAGGAGCGCTGGATCGAGGCGGGGTCATCGGTTTGAATCCGGGCAATCCTTACCCGGCGAAAGCGTGGCCGGATGAGCACTTCATCGAGCTTGCGAATCGGCTGGCTCACCAGGGCAATCACGTTGTATTCATCTGGGGACCCGGAGAGAAAGAGAGAGTTCTCTCTATTGCAAGGCGGTGCGATCCGGGAGCTCTCATGGGACCATCCCTTCCACTGCCTGCACTACCTGGATTCCTCAAGCATCTTGGATGCCTGGTAACGATCGATTCCGGGCTGAAACACCTTGCCGCTTGTACCCGCGTACCGACTGTTACGATCTTTGGCCCAACCAGTCCGCTGGAGTGGCACATGGGCGGCGAGTTCGACACGTATGTTTACAGGGGGCTCTCATGCTCTCCGTGCAGGCTTCTCAGGTGTCCGTTTGGCTCACCGTGCATGGGAGGGATCACACCCGAGGCCGTGATGGAGCAAATCGAAGCCATCGATCGGTTGAAAGAAGGATAGCGGTGGAACTGAAAAATATTTCTGTCATAGTAACCGCCTACAACGAAGAGAAGAATATCCGCCGCTGTCTCGAAGCGCTCGATGGATTCGGCGAAGTGATCGTGGTGGATTCATTCAGTTCCGACCGCACTGTTGAAATCGCCAGGGAATTCCCGACGACAATTTACAGGCGCCCCTACCCTTCGGCCGCCAGGCAGAAGAATTGGGCGATCGCTCGCGCAAAGAACGATTGGGTGCTCGTTGTGGATGCGGATGAAACCCTTTCCAGGCAACTCAGGTCGGAGATTCAGGAGCTTGATTCGTCCCGCTTGCCCAATAAGGGATTCTGGATCCGGCGAAACAGCGAGTATCTGGGCAAAAAGATTCATCATTGCGGTTGGCAGCGGGACAAGGTCCTTCGGCTGTTTCGCAAAACCTTCGGAATATACAACGAGAGGGAGGTTCACGAAGAAGTGTCGCTCGATGGAGATGCCGGCATCCTCGAATCGACACTTCATCATTTTCCGTACTCGGATGTCGAGCATCATTTCCGAAAGATCAACGACTACAGCAGCCGGGGTGCAAAAGACTACATCGAAAGGGGAGGACGGCATCCGATCCTGAACGCTGTTCTCCATCCACCGTTCCGCTTCTTACGAATGTATGCGCTCCAGGGTGGTATCCTAGACGGAGTGCAGGGTTTTGTGCTATGCCTGCTGTCTTCATACGGTGTCTTTCTCAAATATGCAAAAGCATGGGAATATCAAAGACTAAAAAGAAAAAATTAAAGGGTGTCTGCGTTTTCGGCGGTTTTGTGACGGGATATCCGCGCAGTACCGTTCTTCGAAAGGGACTCGAGAAGCTCGGGCTTGGGGTCAGCGAATGTCATGTATCCCACAAGCAACGATTGCCCGTCCGCTATACGAATCTGTTCTTGAAATACATGTTCTCGAAAAGGGATTTTTCTGTGATCTACGTGCCGGAATTCCGCCATAAGGACGTTCCTCTCGCCTGGCTTCTCGGGAAACTCACGAGAAAAATCGTTGTTTTCGATCCGCTTGTTTCTCGTTTCGATACGAAGGTGCGCGATCGCGGGGATGCCGGCGAATATTCGCTGCAAGCGTGGCACAACAAGAATCTCGACCGGATGTCGCTGGCACTTCCAGATTTGGTGCTGGCCGACACGGAGGCCCATGCAGAATATTATATCTCCCAACTCGGTGCTTCCGAGAACAAGGTGCGGGTGCTGCCTGTGGGTTTCGACGAAGAGCTGTTCAAGCTGCCAATTGGCGGTGAAGCTCAACTTGAGTCCATCCCAAGAGAACCATCGAAGTTCACAGTATTATTCTATGGAACCTATCTTCCGCTACACGGGGTTCCAACGATCGTCGAAGCGGCAAAGGCGCTTCGTAATCAGCAAGACATCGTGTTCGAGCTCATTGGGGGTGGACAGACATTCGAAGATGTCGAATCGTACGTTAACGCGGAAGGTCTGGAGAATGTTCGTCTGATGAGGCGGGTGCCGACCGAGTCCCTCCCCGGCCGGATCAGCTCCGCATCGTTGTGCCTCGGCATCTTCGGAAAGACGGATAAAGCGCTGCGGGTGGTGCCAAACAAAGTGTATCAATGTATGGCAATGGGGAAAACGGTGGTCACCGCGGCAAGCAGGGCGATACGCGAGCATTTCGTGGATGGGGACACCATATGCCTCGTTCCCCCCGGAGATGCGGAAGCACTGGCGGAAAAAATTAATTACCTGGCATCCTCTCCGGAAGACAACGCGGGGATCGGTGCCCGCGCGTACCGCTTGCTCCATGAGAGATACCAAAGCAAGCGGATTGCCGAGTCGTTCCTCGATTATTGCAACGAGGCGGTTGGTTGACATTATGAGCATTCCCGCACGCGTGCTGATGGTCGATTCCGAGGAAACGTGGAGGGGGGGTGAGGCGCAGCTCGAGCTTTTGATGAAGGGGCTTGGCGACGCGGGCTGCAGTCCGGCCCTTGCATCGCCTCCAGGCAGCAGGATCGGGGAGCGCGCAAAGCAACTGGGCGTTCCCACGTTCGATGTCCCCATCGCCGGAAGCGCCGATTTGATGGGAGCGTGGAGGTTGAGGCGCTTATGCCGGAGGGAATCGTTCGACATCATCCACTCGCATTCGTCCCACGCTCACGGCGTTGCGTTTCTCGCGACGGTTGGCCTCCGCTCGAGGCCGAAGCTGCTAGTGAGCCGTCGTGTGGACTTTGCGGTGGGAAGCAACCGATTCAGCGCGCTCAAGTACCGGCGCGGCGCCGATGTTTATCTCGCTATCTCGACGGGAGTACGCGATGTTCTCATAGCGTGCGGAATCGAGAGAGAGCGCATCAAACTCGTTCCGAGCGGTATCGACCTCGGAAAGTTCGACCGCATGAACGAGACGAGTTATCTGAAAAAGGAATTCTCCTTGGAAAAAGCTGAGTGGATCGTCGGCAACGTGGCAGCGCTTGCCCCGCATAAGTCTCAGGTGGATTTCATCGAGGCGGCGGCGATTGTCGATAAGAAAATGAGCGGGATAAAATTTCTTATAGTGGGGGAGGGTGAGCTTCGCCGATCTCTGGAGCGTAAGGCGCAAGAAGTGGGCATGACGGAAAAAATCATCTTCACGGGATTTCGGAATGACGTCCTCGAAATCCTCTCTACTTTTGATTGCTTTGTGCTATCGTCGCGTCTAGAGGGATTGTGCACGTCGATAATGGACGCCCAGGCGATCGGCGTGCCGGTGGTTGCAACCAACACCGGGGGAATCCCGGATCTCATCGAGGACGGAGAAACGGGCCTTCTCGTGCCTCCCGGTGAACGGGTTGAGCTCGCTCAGGCGATGATTCGAATGCTGTCGGATCCGCAGCTGCGGGAACGCTGCGTGGGCTTGGCCAAGAAAAAATCCAAGCAGTACGATTATGAGAACACAGTTAAAAAAACAATCGAGGTATATCGGGAGGTTTTGAGCGGATCCTGACACAGGTAAGCTTTTTAGCTTCAACGAATTGTAGAAGCTTCGGATTTTGACGGTTCCCATTAAGAGGTTTAGCACGTATATTGCTTCTGTATAAAATGTTGCAAGGGAATTACGAATGAATAAGCGGCGATATATTAATCATGGATTAGCTTTCCTGCTTTCGCTTCTGATCGCAGGGGGAGTGGGCGTCAGCCACTTCGCGGATTCCAGCGGGCAAGAAGAAACGTTGATGGATCAAAGCCAAGAGCTGGATTCATTGATCCTTGCTGGAGATACTCTCTCTGGTGCAGATTCCCTACATGTGATCATCGAAAATCCAACCCCTCAATACATTTCCTTCGGTGAAGGTGAAAAGTTCGTTTACTCCATCCAATACGGCATCATTAGCGCCGGCGAAGCCACGCTTGAGATACGCAATATCGCCTATATCGACAGCGTGCCGTGCTACCACATCATTTCAGACGCGCGCTCGAACAGGGTCTTCTCGAAGTTCTTCAAGGTCCGGGATCGGTTCGAGTCGTTTATGGATACCTTATCGCTCACGAGTCTTTATTACGAGAAGCATCTGAGAGAAGGAAAGTACCGGAAAGACGAAGCTGTGAAGTTCGATCAATCGGCTCATAAGGCGATTTACAAGGATCGTGTGGTCTCCATCCCACCGAGAACTCAGGATGTCCTTTCGGCCCTCTATTATGTCCGCGCCCTTCCACTCGAGCTCGGACAATCCTTTGCTGTAGCGAACCATACCAATGGAAAAAATTACCCTCTCGTCGTAAAGGTGCTGAGGAGGGAGCAGATCAGCGTTGAAGCGGGCACGTTCGATTGTATCGTGGTCGAACCGCTTCTCCGATCCGCGGGACTTTTCAAGCACAAGGGGCGGTTGACAGTATGGCTGACGGATGATAAGTATAGGATCCCCGTTCTCATGCAGAGCAAGGTCGTCATCGGTGCGATCTCTGCGGTACTGAAAGAATACGAGCTGGCGAATAAGGTGAGGTATGCCGAGCAAGTACGAGGAGGAGGATCTTTCGAGAACAAAGTCGATTTCGATTAACAGCAGAAAATCGAAAGTCCGCCTCGATCAATTCGTCGATCCCGAGAACATTCAGTCCAATCGATCCGAAGGGCAATTCGAGTACCTATCGGCGATGTTTCCCGATGTCCTGGCCGGTGCGTCCTTGAAACGGCTCGCAGAAACGATGCATCGCGCCAAGGAAGAGAAGAGGGAGATCCTGTGGTGCCTCGGTGCTCATGTGCTCAAGTGCGGGCTCTCCCTCTATGTGAACTCGCTCCTCGATAAGGGATTTATCACCGCCGTTGCAACCACGGGGTCCGCAACGATACACGATCTCGAAATCGCATTCTTTGGTGAGACATCAGAGGATGTTTCGGAGGAGTTGCCCAAAGGGCGCTTCGGTATGTCGAAGGAAACGGCGGATCATTTCAACTCCGCTTGCAAGCTCGCTGAAGATGAGGGCCTGGGTTTGGGCGAGGGAGTCGGCCGTTACATCGAGGCGTCCGATGCGCCGCACAAAAGATACAGCCTGTTTACCTCCGCATATGGACACTCCGTTCCCGCTACCGTTCATTTGGCATTTGGGACGGACATCACCCACCAACATCCGTCGTTTTCCGCGGCCGCGGCCGGCGAGCTCACCATGAAGGATTTCCGCATCTTCACACGGGTCGTGGGAAAGCTATTCGACAATGGTGTGGTGATCGTCTTTGGCTCCGCCGTGGTGCTGCCGGAAGTTTTTTTGAAAGCCGTGGCCGTCAATTACAACCTGGATCGGAAACCCGAGGGTGTAACGGCAGCGAGTTTCGACATGCTTCCCCAATACCGGGTAAGGGAAAATGTCCTGACGAGGCCTTTCCAAGGGTGCGGGGCGAGCCACGCTTTCACAGGGCACCATGAGATCATGATGCCTCTTCTTTATACTCTGCTAACCTCAGGTAAATAATACGCATATTTGCTACAGTGTCATACGCGCTCCACTCGACAATCTCCATATCCGATGCATCGGGGATATTCCCCGGAAGGGTCGAACGTGGCTGATTGTTACCGGGGCCGGTTGACTGGATAATATATTGTAATATAATATAATACAGCTGGGTCATTTCGGAATTTACGGTGGAATGGGGCTTGCATGTCATTGGCGTGTTAGGGGCGAGCCCAATGCGAGACCCCTTCGGGAATATTTACCGACTGGTTCTCGGATCCAGCCGGCATCGTGCGAGAATCACTTTTGATGGGAGACTCTGTTGAAGATCACCGCGGTACAGAAACGGGTGAGCGACTTAGTTTGGCGGTTCGTGCCTATAACCGCGCTGATTGCCTTCATGTCGTTAGTCCTGGCCCGGGAGCTCGTAACTCCCCACAGGCGCCTGATCAAGGTTTCCGTTGCAGCTGCGCTGCTGACCCTCATGTTCAGGTTCGATATGATTTACTCGCTGTATTTGTTTATTTTCCTCTTCCCCTTCCCGAGCGCGATATATCTCGGTAGCACCAACAGCATCTTGGTAACGCTCATCGTTCTCATCTGGTTCATTCGCTCTCATTCGGAGAGGCAGCGCTTTTTTCCGAAAACGGAAATCGATAAATTCGTACTGCTCTTGTTTGGTGCATATATCGTCTCGTTATTCAATGTGGATACATTCCAGGGTATTAAACAGGGATTGACAATCACTTGGAGGCAGGTGTCCGCTTTTGCATTTTTCTATTTGATCGTGAGATTCGTTACCGACGAGGAAAAGCTGGTGAGGATCACGAAAATAATTGCCTTCGCGACGGGGTTGGTATTTCTTACCGGCGTAATCGAGCTGTTTTTCCCGGGAGCGGCAATCATTCCAGGTTGGATCCATTTGGGCAAGCGCCTTGGTATGGGTATGCTCAAATACCGCGTCGAAGGAATCCGGCTCGGCGGGGCCGTGACCAGTCACGGGATGCTAGCCGACTTTGCAACGGTCACGCTCTTTTTTATAGCGTATTATTTCATAAGGGCTAAAAATCCCTTCTCGAAATTTGTATGGACCACGATTGGCTTTGTGACATTCGTCGTTATGCTTGCAACAGCAAACAGGGGAGCGTTTTTCGGCTTTATTTTAGGAGTCGTATACTTTCTCTACCTGTTCAGGAAAAAGATATCCATTATCAAGTACGTGAGTTTTCTGGTGATTTTCTTGGGGCTTTTCGCGCTCGGGCAGACATTCCTCGAGAAATATACCGTCGCTGCCTCGATAACCCAGAGGATTAGAGGAACACAGTTCAAGGGAGTGGTGCCGGAGACACGCGTCGGCACATGGAAGCCCGCGCTCGTTAAGAGCACGGAACACATCTTGATTGGCCATGGCCCCGCCTACGAGCATGGCAGGCATGGCACACCGGAGAGGTGGCCGCATAACGGCTACATATTCTATCTGTACACCGTCGGCCTTGTCGGCTTATCTGCTTTTCTGGTAATCGTCTACAGGATCGCAAAACTGTCATTGTCGTTCAAAGGAAAATCCATTTGGGAAACGAACCTCGGAAATTTGGCTGCAATCCTCCACATACAACTGGTCATGCTTCTTTTCGAGCAGCTGCGAACCGACCATCAGCGAGATAACATTTACATCTATTTCATATGGATGATATTCGGATTGATCGTCGCTGCGTCTAGGATCATTAGGAAGAGAGAAGAGGAGGAAGGAAGAGAAGAGGAGCCGGCCCCCGTCCCGTCTACTTGACCTTGTCCGTCACGTCGTAAAACTTATACAGGTGATTCACGTCCTGCATGATGTATACCCTATCGGGGAGCAGATCCAGGTTTGCATCGAAATAATGTCTGAAAATGAGCCGGAACGAATTCACGGGGGTTATTGTTGGATATAGAAAATCTTCATCGAGACCCGGCAGATAGTATGCATTCAAGATCCCCAGCTTTTGGCGAAGCTCGGATTGCGTAGCTCTGGTCCAGCTGTAATCCGGTCCTCTGCAGGTGGACGGATACGGTCCTTCATCCCCCTGGATTACGATGATCGGAGGTTCGCTCGACTTTTCCATAATCGCATCGACGAGCTGCAGCAGTTTGGAATTCAAGAACTCCAGCTGTTCGATATAGTTCACTTGACGTGATCGTTTACTGGCCTTGCCGGCGTGAAGGTAGCTCCCGTCCTTGTCGTAAACGTATGGACCGTGCGGCGCGAGCATATGTACTAATGTGAATGTCGGCTCCGCCATTAATGGGATCTCAGCGAGCCTATCGAATTCGTGCAGCAACCGCTTCGCCTTTTCAAGATGCAGATCGCCAATTCCGAATTTATGGAGTATCGGCAACGCCATTGTGGTCCTTAGAAGCAGTGCCGAGAATTCGGGAAACGCCTGGAAGTTGATGTTCAGATCGGCATATTTGTTCTTTCTTGTCGGTTGCCATTTTGGCCCCACATGAACGAACAGGTACCCCCGAGCTTTTAGGAACCTCCATATTTTGTAATCTTGCAGCCTCGAGAAAAGTGGCATCCAGTTACTGGATTTTTCCCCGATTTGTTCGCTTAGATAATTGATGTATTCGAGATTCAGGGATGATGCCATGGAGTGGGCGGTGATCTGGTAATTTGCGTTGCTTTCCCGGGCCACATAGAATCCGCGCTCCTCCAGAGACCGTGTGAACCTGCTGTTGTCGAAATCCAGAAATTCCCTAAGAACCCTTTCACTTCCGTATCTATCCAGAACGATGTAGTAAATGTCCGGTCCACCGTGCTGATCTGCAGCGGTGGGAACGGCGGTTAGAACGTCGCCGGAAGTACCAGAAAGTGACGGGCCCGATATCGCTCTGATTTTGAATGATGCGATATTGACGAGAGGAAACAGAACCATGATGGTAGCCGCAACGGTTAAAACCTTGGTTAAGGCCGCCAGACTGCTTCTAGTCTTGAGCAAGAGGAAAAAGCAGCAGATGAGCAAAACGAGCCAGAACAGAAGAACGGGTTTTTGTCCTCCGATATGAAATGATCCGATCCACCAGTTGTTGACATAGCGCATTAAGTGGCCGTGGGAAAAGAAAAGCACCAGAAAGAGCGATACTAGAATAGCGGCCTTTACGGAATCTCTGAATATGAGGAAGGAAACGGCGAGCAGCACTACGGCTGCTAACAGTGAAAAGCCGAGGGGAAGTGCGACTTCGGAAAAGGCGACCTGCCCGACATTATGGGAGAACAAAGTAAGAACGGGGGATACGGCGAACAGAAAAGGATGCACCACGAAAATCTTTTTCAATCCCCTTTCCTCCTCATCAAGTAGAATGTTCTGTCGGAGTCAACGATTCGAGCGGAGCTTTCGATAGAGAAATAATTCTTGAAGACAGCTTCGAATGTTTGTTGGTTGTAATCTTTGAAAATGTCCTCCCGGCTGGCCAAAAGTCTCTGGACTTGGGAATCGTTTTTGGAGACGAACTCTATGATCATATAGCTGCAAATCTGACTGAAGAACTCGGCGATTCTTTCGAACGGCAGATTGTTCGAAATGGCCAGATGGTGGATCAGCGCGAGCGCAAAGATCATATCTGCAGGCCCGCGTTTTTGGAGGGATAGTCTCTCGTCGTTCTGCCAGCCGGTTCCAGGGCTTGGGTTGGTTAAGTCGAGCACGAGGGGCAAAATAGGCGCTTCGCCGTCTTGCGAGCAGTCCTGATAGTGCTTTTCAACGGCTCCGGGATCGATGTCGAAGCAAATGGTTTGGATGCCTCTATCAGAAGCAATGCGGCTGAACACGCCTATGTTTCCTCCGAGATCCCATACAGTCTTTGGCCGGACGTTGTCGAGAAATTCGGCGACGAGGTCTTTCTTATGTTGGAACGCTCCGGGCGAGTAGTTCGTGTCCTCATAATAATCGGCCCACTCGGTAAATTGGGTTTTCCATTTGAGTTTTCTTACGGTGGTTTCGAGACTGTCTATCAAGCCGCGGAACCCCAGCTTCCCCATCTTTTTCTTACGGACGCCAATCGGTTTGTCCGCATATCGACTCTGGCTCCTGGCATGCAGGTGGATGTGGGAAAGCAGCGAAAAACTGAGACGCGTTTTGAAAGGGAGAAGCGAGCTGACCAGGTCGAGAGGAACGCCGTCGATATATATGCGCAGAAGCTGGCTCAATCGAATATCTCGGTAGCTCATGAGTGCGAGCGGTGCGAGGAAGTGCTGGCAAAACTGCCTATAGGCGATCCAAGGTTCGCCTTCGCGGTACTTCTCGAATGAGAGTGTGTCTATGAAAATGGGTCTGGCGTTCCTAAACTGAATATTGTAAGCGCTGCAATCTTTGAGAGACATTCCAAACTCGAACGCTTTTTTCTGTATCTCGATGGTTGTGAGTGCGGCATCCTTGAGCTGGCTGAAGCACCATTCGTATGGATATGAGATGAAAGGAATCAGATCGGGTCTTATCACTTTATAAGCTTGGTCGGAAGCGGCGTGCTGGATGTCCACTTCATTGTGTGGAATGAGGAGTCCGGAGCTGACGAGTTCATTGTAGAGTCCGGATGATTTGAGCTGATCGTAATGTTCTTTGTATAAGTAATTGACTTGGCGGAGAAGAGATCCATCTCGCTGAAACAAAAATCCGCTCGGGTCGCGAAAAGAGCTCGGGAGTTGGCCGGAAAATGGGGGATTATTCATTCTTCGATCGTTTGGCAAGGAGGCCGGCAAAGAAGGTCTTGATCTTCACCCAAAAGATTTTCAACGCAAACGCTGCGCCTAGAAGACCGGCGAGGAGGAGCTGGAGAATGTAACTGCCTGTCCCCGGATCGAGGTAGGCATAAGCGCTACGCGGGAGCACAATGAGAACCAGGGAAAGCAGGAGAGACTCTGGCTTCATTTTGAGAGCCTTCAAGTGGTTTCACCTCCAAAGGGCGTTATGTCCGATTAGCTCAAGCATGTTTGCGTGATCCCAGAACCACTCCTGGGCTCTAGTTGAGATCGCCGTCATATCCTCAGCAGCTCTGCTGCCGATGTAATATATTATATTAACAGATTCTAAAAGCAAATACGAGACCAAATAAAATGCATATCGCCGCATCAGGATCGCCTTTCTTGCTCTTGACAAAACCGAAAAAACGTGATAAAATAGCGCCAAACAAGGAGGATAGCCTCGAGTATTTGCTAAAGATTTGCTCCTGCCACGCGGACAGTTTCGTGCGATGACACGATGCGTTTGAATGGGGTATAGCTTTAGCAGATTTACTGGAGGTTTTTTTATATACCGCATTCGGGTGCTTGCCGTGCGGTTTTTTTCGTCAACGGGTTGGGGGAGATGATTTAACAACTTGAAAAACAGTGGATTAGGAGAAATGATGAAAGCGCACCTTCATATCGGCACTCCGAATCAGCAGCATTTTGTGGAGTCATTTCGTGAGAGAAACGGCTCAGATGCGACTTTTGAGATGCGGACATCTTCTTCTTACGAAATTGAGAAACGGGTTTTTGATTTGGTCGTGGGAACCGGAATTCTGGTCCTCCTCATCCCAATTTTCCCGATAATTGTCTTGATGATAAAGCTTGATTCCGCCGGACCTGTTTTTTACAAGCAGCATCGGGTTGGGAAGGGGGGACGTTTGTTCAAGTTTTTCAAGTTTCGTTCCATGTATAAAGAGGCGGACGCGGTGCGCGAGAGAATCAAAGATCTGAACGAACAAGATGGGCCGGTCTTCAAGATAAAAGCCGATCCGCGAATCACCGCTGTTGGAGGATTCCTTCGTCGTTCGAGCCTCGATGAGATCCCTCAGATTTTCAATGTGATCAAAGGGGACATGAGTATCGTCGGACCTCGTCCCCCGTTGCCATCGGAAGTCGAGGGTTATCAGGCTTGGCACCGGCGGCGGCTGGAAGTAAAGCCTGGAATCACCTGTTTATGGCAGATATCCGGGCGCAGCCATATCAGCTTCAACGAGTGGATGCGCCTGGACATGGAGTATTTGAAAAACAGGAGCTTCAAAACCGACTTCCTGATATTCCTCAAAACCCTACCGGCAGTCATCGCAAGGAAGGGTGCATACTAGGGGATAAGCTGGCATATTTTTTGCGCTTTTTTCTTTTGACAGGTTACCGGGCAGCTGATAACTTTTGCATTTTCAAAAGGTTGTGGTCTTGCACGGGTGCTGTCGAACGAATTTGGCGCGCGGGTAGCGATGGCGTCGTTTGCTTTTCATTTTCTGGAAATTCTAGTATTTTTTAAGCGATGAAAGCGTATGTAAGCATTCTAATTGGCCTGTGGTTGGTGTTATCGGCCTGCGCTTCGAAAAAGGCGGAGCCGCCACCTCCCGGTCAGTTTTTCGAAAAAGAACAGCTGGGCGAATTCCTCACCGAGAGCGCAAAGGATCAGACGAATGAATACATCATCTCAATCGGTGACAAACTCGATATCGTATTCCTCTACCATCAGGATCTGACGACCCAAGCTCTCATTGTCCGGAGCGATGGCAGGATCTCACTGCCATATGTGGGGGATGTGATGGCGGCAGGATACACACCTATGAAGCTGGACACGATCTTGACGGCTCGTTTTGAGGAAATTCTCCGAGAACCGAATCTCTCTGTCATCGTGCGGGAGTCGGCCGGGAAAGTCGTATACGTTCTGGGAGAGGTTGCCCGTTCCGGTGGGTTTGATTTTGATAAGGAGATAAGCCTTCTCCAGTCAGTTGCTCTTGCCGGCGGTATAACGACAAAGGGCAAGGCCAACCACGCGGTCGTTATTCGCAGGGAGGGAGTTGAGAGGGTCGTTGGAGTGGAGGTAGATATCGAAGCGATCATGAGGGGAGAGGCTATTCAGAACGATTTCCTCCTCAGGAATAACGACATTGTTTACGTGCCGAAGAAGAGAATCGAATCCGTCGCGGAGTTTGTAACTACGTTAAGAGATATTCTAAGGCCCCCCATGGAGCTGTATATCCGCGGCTGGGAAGTCTGGAAGGTTGATGCTGTGTACGAGTTCTACAGGTCTCAGGCGGGCCGAGAACAGGAATAGGACCCAAGCTATGGTAAGAAATGCTGAGACAAAAGAGCTGACGGGAAAAGAAGAAGCGACTGTCAGGGATTTCCTCAATGTGGTTTTCCGCAGGAAACTCATGATCGTCTCGATAGTTCTCGTCACAACCGTTTTGGTGCTCGCTCTCAATGCCATGCAGCCGCAAACCTGGGAGTCGAACTCACGGATCCTCATTCAGCGGGGGGAGAGATCCGACCTCTTCAAGGGGGGAGTTCGATATCTTTCGTGGGAAGAGGAGCTGAGTTCGCAGATCGAGGTGATCCTTTCCGAGGCTGTATTTTCAAAGGCCAGGGAGCTGTTTGCAGATTCCGCAAAGGCTGGCGGGCTACCCGAATATACCGTTTTCAATCCCGGCGCCGTTCGTGCAGACGTGGTGGGGGAGTCCAACGTCCTGGCGATTCGCTACGGCGGATTAGTACCGTTCGAATGCCAGATTGGCTGCGCTGCGGTGACGCAGGCCTATTCCGACTATTACAGGATGAGGAAAGCACCGCCGGAACTGTCGGACTTTTTCGCTGAGGAACTCCAGGACATTCGCTCCGAGCTTCTTCATTGGAGGCAAAAGAAAAGCGAATTTCTGAGCCAAGAGAGATTCTTCGGTCTTGATGCAGAAGGAAAGTTCCTGCTGGACAAGCTAGCGAGGCTCGAGACGAATCTTTCCTCCGTGAACAGTGATATATCGTCGCAGCGTATGAAGGTCGGGAATCTGAAAAGTTTATTGAAACTTCCCAAGGATGAGCTCGAGAGTCAGCTGGCTCTAACTTCTCCGCCGCAGATCCAATCCGGGATCATTGTTATGATCAAGCAACAACTTCAGCAGCTCCGGATTCGACAGGAGGAGCTGGTCAATAAGTACACACCGAGACATCCGCAGATGATCGCCATCAGCAAGCAAATCGAGGATCTACAGAATTCACTCAGGCAGGAAGTGGAGAACGCGTACAGGGTAGAAGAATCGTATCTCGATGAGCTGGTGGCCAAGCAACAATCCATCGAGGGTGAAATCGCAAGCGCAAGGTCCAGGATCGATGCGGTCCCCGATAAGGCGATGCAGCTCAGTGAAATCGACCACCGGATAGGACTTCTAGAGTCGAAGTACGAAAACCTCACCGAGACACAAGGCCAAGCCATTGTTGCCATGGCGAGTAATCCGGAATGGGAAGTGGTTGTGCTATCCCCTGCAAGCGCTCCTTATTCAAAGAAAACGAAGGACTATGTGAGGATCGCCCTGGGTCCGTTCCTGAGCCTCGTTGTCGCCCTGGGCTTGGCGTTCTTCTTCGAGAGCCTCGATCACTCTCTGAATAACGTGGCCGAGGTTGAGGAATACTTGGGCGCCCCTGTGCTGGCGACGATATCCGAAATTCGGGGCGGGAAATAGCGTGTACGAATCGTTTTATCATCTCAAAGAAAATCCATTTGGAGCCACTCCCGATCCAAGGTTCTTCTACAAGGGCAAAGCTCACCGGGAAGCACTCGCTTATCTTGCTTACGGTATTTTCAGGAAGAGGGGATTCCTTGCGGTCACAGGTGAAGTCGGCATCGGAAAAACAACGGTCATCCGTTCGTTCGTCCAGACCTTTTATCCCTGCCTCGACGCTTCCTTCGTTCTGAATACGCGGGTGACATTCGAAGAGATGCTCTATTTATCGCTCCGGGATTTCGGATGCGAAACTGCAAACCGGTCCAAGGTGGAAATGCTAACCGCGCTGAACGATTATCTCATCGATAAATACGCGATGAATCAAAACCCGCTGCTCGTCATTGACGAAGCCCAAAACCTCACGGCTGATGTGCTCGAGGAATTGAGGTTGTTGTCCAACTTGGAAACCGACCAGCATAAGTTGATCCAGATTGTGCTCATCGGCCAGCCGGAACTCGAAGCGGTCCTCCTGCGAAAAGAGTTGCGCCAGTTCAGACAGCGAATTCCGGGAATCCTCCGCATGCATCGGCTCAGCCGGGAGGAGGTTGGAAGGTATATCATCTACCGCTTGAGGATCGCGGGAATGGTAAAGGGAGGTGTTCACTTCTCCGCTGGTGCGCATGACGCGGTCTTCGAATTCTCAGAAGGCATCCCCAGGCTGATCAATACTGTTTGCGACAAAGTGCTCCACAGGAGTTACCTCAGAAAACAGCGCATCATCGAAAGAAAGGCGGTTGAGGCAAGCATTCAGGAACTCGCAAATCAGGTGGATCATCCCAGGGAGGAGTGGGGTGGTCTGCGGTGAGCAAGATTTTCGATGCCCTGCGACGTGCCGAGGAAGAGCGGAGGAAACGGGCCGCGGCCTCTCGGGAGACAACCGCCGTACCAGAAAGGAGAGAGACGCGCATTCGGCCGGTAAGGGGGGAGTTCGACGGTTTTCCAGAAGATTTTTTTAGGCAGCTCGGGATTCTTCGAAATTCCATTGATTCCTCTTTGGAGGGCAAGCCAAAGAAATCGCTTCTCTTTACCAGCGCGACTCCATCCGAGGGAACCACGACGGTCAGCACGAGTTTCGCCAGGATGCTGGCCTTGCAAGGAGAAGGGCGTGTCTTGTTGTGCGAAATGAATGCTAGCAGTCCTTCCTTCAGGCAGATATTTTCTCTCAGCAACGAAGCAGGCATCACCGATTATTTCTCGGGCGGTCGAAGTTTGGCGTCCATCGCCCACTCCACAACGGATGGCAATCTCGATGTGGTCCACGTTGGCAAACAGGACCCTGCGATCATCCAGATCCATCTCAAGCGGGTTTTTCCAGCACTGGTGAAGGAAGCCCTGGGAGTCTACGATGCAGTGATATTCGATGCTCCCTCCGTCGTCAGCTCCCCGGAAACACCGCGCATGTCTGCATACGTCGATGGTGTGGTTTTGATCGTTCATGCGGGTCGAACGAAACGGGAAGTCGTCCAAAGATCGATGGATGCGATTGTCCGATTCGACGGAAACGTAATAGGTGTGGTTCTGAACAGGAAGAAGTACTACATACCCGATTTCTTGTATAAACGAATCTGATACGCCGGCCGGTCATCCGGTTTGAGAACACCCCAGATTTCTCCTTTCCATGAAAGACAACCCCAGCGACATCCTATCAGCTATCGCCACCAAAACATGTGTAAAAATTGTCGAAGCTTTAGGAAGCAATAATGTGAAGACCGTTTTTGTTGCGGGGAGCTTCGCTCGAAACGATATCGCGTGGTTCAATGCAAGCGGTCGGCTGGAGATTTATTCTGATCTGGACATTTATGTCGTTATATCAGGTGATTCAGACCTAGAGTCCTGCAGGAGACGTGCCCGGGCAGCCGCTTCAACGATCCTTCTCGAAGGGGAGGATTTTGAGATCTTTCCCTCGATGGACGTGGGTGTTTATACAGTGGAAGATCTCCTGGCGCAGCCGGCGCGTCCGGGAACTGTGGAAATAACCGATTCACACTGGGTACTCTACGGGGATGCGGGAATCCCTGAAATGATGCGCAAGCAGTCGAACGCACGGATCGATGAAAAAGAGGCGCTCTATCTGCTTGAGAATCGATTGATAGAAAAGGAGCGTCTTTTTGCTCGAAATTGGACCAGCCCTTCGCCGGGTCTGGAGAGGTATGCGATGTATACAGCGCACAAAACCTGCATGGATGCTGGCTCAGCGCTTCTAATATATCTGGACCTTTACTCCACCAGCGCGACCGAACGGTTGTCTTATATCCGTAACGCCGCCGAGTATCCGGAAATACAAGAGTTACTCTCCAAGGACGATTTGGATCAAATCGAACGGTCTCATCAAGCGATAGAAGATCTTCAGCAGGCGCTCCAAAAGGGAGACGCGTCTCTTGGGTCCGTTTGGGATTCAGTGGAAGCAGTCGTGCTGGCGCTGTGGCGTGGAATGGCAGCCCGGCTTTTCCAGGTGGGGGATAAACATTCCTGGGATGAACTCGTCCGCACGAGATGTTGCGAGGGTGATATCGCAGGCAATTTTCGCGAGCTTGTCGTGCTGGGGAAGCGGATGGAACTTGGCTGGTGGCGTTCCCTCTTTGTCGGTGCTCGGAATATGCGGTTATCTCCTCTGGATTCTCTCAGGCTGTCCGGACTCGTTGCGGTCATCCTGGAACGCCGTGAAGAGGGAACAGCAGCACTGGAACGCGGGTTCATCCCGCATCTGGATCGATTATCACGTGCATTCGGTCATTCGACGGGCGGGATTTTCGAGCGGGCCCGGGAACTTTTTGAGAAAATCAATTAGCTGGAGTGTCGATGGGAAGACCTGTACACATCATCTTTCTAATAGACGCCCTAGGATGGGAGATTGTCGAGAGCTTCGGATTCTGCCGGAACCTTCTCCACCGATCGGCCCCTCTTGACACCGTTCTCGGCTACAGTTCTGCAGCCATCCCCTCGCTGTTGACCGGCGAGCTCCCCAACCGTCACGGGGCGTGGGCGATGTACAGACTCGCCGGTCATGAGTCGCCTTTTAGATTGCTGCGATTCTTGCCGGAACTGCCCCATCCATTAGAGCGAAGGATTCGGCTGCTCGTGAAGCGAATGATCGATCGGCGGGACCTGGTGAAAGGGTACTACGACCTCTATGATATCCCGCTCCGTCTGCTGGCCGATTTTGATATTGCTTCGAGGACCGATCCGTATTGTCCGGGGAGCCTGCCGGTGGAGTCGATCTTCGACGGTTTCGAGTCAAGAGGCTTGTCATACCGCGTTTGGACGTACCGAACACCCGAAGCGGAAAATGTGCGCGATCTTCTCTCCTCGATCGATAGCAGCGAAAGGATCTTGTTTCTCTACACTGCGGAGCTCGATGAGCTCATGCACCGCAGAGGAGTATTTCATCAGGAGGTCGAACGGAAGCTGAGCCTGTACGAAGGATTCGTCGAGAGCATCATCAAAAAAGCCCGGGAGGCAGGCAGACCGGCAACGGTGAACGTGATGAGCGACCATGGAATGACGGATGTCACCAAAGCGGTGGATGTGTGGGGGGAAATTACGCGGAACGGTTATCGACTGGGAAAAGACTATAAGGCATTCTACGACTCGACAATGGCAAGGTTCTGGTGCGAGGAAAGTGTGGCCGGAGGGATTGCCGAGCTTCTGGAAGAGAGTGGCTGGGGGCGATTGCTTTCAGAAGAGGAACTCAAAATGTATGGGTGCTTCTTCGAGGACGGGTCCTATGGAAGAACATTGTTCCTTCTCTCGCCTGGACTCATGATCGTTCCAAGTTTTATGGGAAGAGAGCCGCTTGCGGCGATGCATGGCTACGATCCGTTGGATCGGTTTTCGAAAGGCTGTCTGCTGACGAACCATCCTTCAGGAGCGCTTCCCACCTCGATCCTGGGGATCAAGTCATTCCTGCTCGGCTGTATTGAGGGAGGGACGCGGTGAGCGAAGCAACGCGGCAGGTTGGAAACGCAGTGTTCTGGAGCGTGTTCGCGCGAACGGGTAGGTTCATCCTCAGTCTTGCCAGCGGTGTTATCGTTGTCAGAGGATTGGGGAGTCACGATTATGGTGTCCTCAGTCTCGTTCGGACCATATTGACTTTTTCCGCTATCATTGCGGGGGCGGGATTGGGACAGGCGTTGCTCAAATTTCTTCCCGCCCTGCGCGTGTCCAAAGATGCTCAAGGGGCGGTTCGTCTTGTTCGACGGGTGGCGGCCGTACAGGCGCTTATCTGGATAGTTCTCGTCGCAGCCACGTATTATTCCAGGCACGCACTCGGACAGTTATTCCAATTCGAGCGTTTCCAAGCGCTCGGGGAAATCATCTGCATCGCCGTCGCGCTCTCGCTGTTCGAGCTGTTTTTCAATCTCGTTGCCCACATCCTGATGGCGCACTACGATACGAAACGCCTGAGCATGGCGGCCATCATAAACCACGTCATATTCATCGCGCTCCTGCTCGTTCTCATTCCCGCAGGCGGTGGCGTTCTCGGTGTTCTGGTCGCCGCAGCCGTGGGTAACCTCTCCTCATGTGTTTTGCTATTCAGTCAAACGGCAGGTCATTTTGCAGCCGAAGGCGCTGGAAGCCCGGGTCCCGGGATTGCAGGGAGAAGGTTGTTCAGATTTTCGCTGCCTTTCGCAGCAATGGGGATCCTCAACATGATTATATGGAGGCAGTCGGAAACGCTGTTTCTTGCTTACTACCGGAGCGCTGTCGAAACAGGCTTTTTCGACC
The DNA here is from genome assembly GCA_011772205.1 of Candidatus Latescibacterota bacterium. Lineage (GTDB taxonomy): Bacteria > Krumholzibacteriota > Krumholzibacteriia > WVZY01 > WVZY01 > WVZY01. Next base: position 19,367 of record WVZY01000022.1, on the reverse strand, counting down.
TTGCATACCGCCTCCCGCAAACAATGCTCGAATTCGTCCCTGGTACGGTTTGGCCCATCATCATGGCGGGCTTCTCCGAAGTCTACGAGAAGGACGCATCGAATCTCGTGATCGCTATCGATAAATACTACAAGGTGCTGTTTCTGCTCTGCGCACCGATTTGCCTTTTTGGAATTACGTTTGGTGGGAAGATGATTCCGATTCTCTTTGGCAATGAAATGGTGCCTGCAGCGGTCCCTACGCAGGTGTTCTTCGGGATATTTACGTTATCATTTTTCGCGACGCCTTTGTCGATGTCGCTGTATGTCATGGAAAAGACGCATATTAATCTGCTCATCGGCACCATGCTCGCAGCTTTAAACATAGGCTTGGACATCGTTTTGATACCCAGATTCGGCGTGCCCGGTGCGATCCTTCCAGTTGGCCTGGTTATTGCGCTGTCTCCTTTCATATACAAACGGGTGCTTTCCAGGTTTTTGCATGACGCGCGAATCCCGTATCGCTATATCGGCAAGTGCTTTCTTGCGTCGCTGCCCGTTTTATTGCTTTTCCCGATCGTCCTTCGCGTGGATAATATTTTCGAGTTAGCGATTGCTGTTGCTGTGGGTGTTTTCATATTGATTATCTCGTTCAAGAAGCTCAGGGTGCTGGGTAGCGAAGAAGTGGATCTGCTGGGCAGCATTCCGGTGGCGAATCGGGTTTTGCGGTTTATGAGTTCGTGATTGGACAAAATGAGGTTGGAGGTAAATGCATGCACAGGGATGTGACCATCAGCGTTGTGATTCCATGCTACAACGAAGAGGAGGGGATACAACACGTGATCCGAGCGATGCCTTCATGCGTGGATGAAATCGTCGTCGTCGACAACAATAGCACAGACCGGACGGGCGAGGTGGCGAAGTCTTTGGGTGCAAAGGTCGTTTTCGAAGAGCGAAAGGGGTACGGCGCCGCTTACAAGGCAGGCCTTCCGGCAGTGACCGCGGACATCACTGTTACCATGGACGGTGACGGGAGCTATCCCTCCGAGCAGATCGCCGAGCTGGTGGATCATTTGCTCGACAACGATCTGGATTTCGTTTCAGCTGCGAGGTTTCCGCTGAAAAATCCGGCGGCCATGAGTTTTTCGAATCGGATGGGAAACATGATCCTCACGATCGCGATGCTCGTCTTATACGGGAAGAACATCAAAGATTCGCAATCGGGCATGTGGGTGTTCAAATCGAATGTATATCCTCGATTGAACGTGACGAGCGGCGGGATGCCGTTCTCCGAAGAAATCAAAATCGAAGCGATCCGGGCGAAGGATATTCGTTTCGGGGAGTACCGCGTGAATTACCACGAGAGGATTGGTGAGGTGAAGCTGGAGAAGTGGCGGGATGGTTTTCGCAATCTATTTTTCCTGGTGAAAAAGCGATTCCAATGAGAAGGCCTTACCACGTCATTTCTGCTCCTCTTATCGGGTTGATCCTCCTGGGCCTCACGTTGTCGGGTCTCATTGGGATCTTTCCCGGGATCGTCCGTTGCTGTATTGTTCTGCTGGCAATCTCTCTCATCCCCGGCCACCTTCTCCTCACCAGGTTCCTCAAGATCCACGGTGGCAGTCTTCTCCTCCATCTACCGGCGGCTTTTTTCTTTGGATTTGCGGCCATTTCCGTTGCTTCCTGGATCGCAATCGTGCTCGATATTTCCTTCTCTCTCTATCTGACGGCCTTGGAAATCGCGCTGCTCGTCTTTTTCGCTGCTGCATACTGGATCGACCGGATGAGGTTGCGAAAGCCGGTGAAAGTGGTCGGGCTGAGAAGTTCCATCGATCCAGGCATCTCGCGAGTCGTTTATGGGATCCTCGCCTTTGCCGTCTGTGTACTATTCATACTCAGGCCTGCACCGATCGATTACAGGGGGGATCATTGCGACCATATCGGCTTCATCCGCACCATCGTCCTTGAAAACGACGTGAATCCGCCAGGTGTTCTGGCCCAACCCGCTGAGGGAGAATCCCAGCCCGTCAAAAGCGATCCCAGGAAAGGGACTTTCCACCCGATGCTTGCAGCCGCTTCGGTGTGGTCCGAACTCTCACCTCAGGATCTTTGGCGGTACCTCCCGATCATCCTCTCACCGATTGTGTTTCTGGCTTTTGTGGTTTTCACAGGGGAATTGCTGCCGCCTGGGGGATTTCGAATGGCCTGTGTTGTTCTGTTTCTCCTGTTTGGAGGCGGATTCGGTTTCGATTGGCTCGCCCGGTCCGCGTACGGGCAAAACCTCTCTGCGGCGCTTTATTGGCTTCTCCTCGTCATTTGCATGGCCTACGGAAGGGAAAGGAGGATGTCGATCCTTATCGTTTCCATGGTTCTTTTTTGGGGTGGCAGCGCGATGCATGTCGACGTTCTGTCGCGATTTGTTCTGCTGGCCTGCACGTTCCTGATTTTTCCGGGAATCTTTGGATTCGGTCGGAGGGAGTGGGTGCGCATCGTTGCTGCCACCATCTCCGTCGCCGTGGTATTCGGCATTTGGAAAATGTCGACCTCCTACCAGACAGGAAACATTGTCCACACCCATCCTCAGGGACTTCTCTATTTCGGATCGAATCTGTTCGTGGTGAGTCCGGTGGAAATTCTCAAGAAATACGGTCTCATCTTTTGGGGGGGGATGGTGGTTCTTCCATTTCTCTTCATCTTGCGGACTCACGTGAAATACGCGAGACTCCAATTGGTGCTATCGTTGTTGCCCGTACTTCTTTGTCTGAATCCCCTGATCACTCCGTTTCTGTACGGCAAGGCCACCTATCTCGTCCACCGCTTGATCGGAAACATACCGGCGCTCCAAGCAATTGTTCTCGTCATTGCCGGCGCGGTTGCCTGGGGGAGAAGGGGAGCGCTCTTCAAACGGGTTTCAGCGGCGCTGTTGGTTTTCATCTGGGCGCTGCTGTTTCTTACACCTTCCCTCAGCGCATTCAAGTCGTCGGTGATCGAACTGGGTGCGAAGAGTTCTAGTACCGATCCGGATTTCGCCGACGTCGTGACATTTTTTTACCGAAAAACTCCCAGAGGCAGCGTCGTGGTTTCCGATCCCATCACCAGCTACAGGCTCAGCGGGTTTTCGGATGCGAAAGTCGTCACCGTGCTGCACCAGCATGGGAATCCGAATGATCCACTGGCGCTCGAGCGATTGAAAGCGATTCGGGATGTCCTGTCCCCGTTTACGACCCAGGAAGAGGCGCTTGCAGCCATGGACAAATTCGACGCCCGGTACATCGTGTGCTACAGGGGAGTGGCACGCCCAGTTCGCGAGTTCCTCGGTATGTGGGACGCGGGGATGTTCACCGAGGTTGGGAGCAAGTTCGGTCTCCTCCCACAGACGTTCAAAGTAGCGTTCGAGTCTCCCAATTATATTATCTACGAGCGAACCGCAAACATGCCGGACCAATACTCATGGTATCCGACGAATCCTTTTGTGTTTCCTGACAAGCCGATCGATCCGGGCTGCGGAAGCGAAGTGTGGGACGGGGCGGTAAGGGTGAAGCAGGTGGTTGTGGATCCAGATATGGCGATTCCGGGCGAGACGGTTATATTGAGAATCGTGTATGACAAGACAGCTTCCGTTGATTTTTCTCTTCCGCTCAGGCTTTACATTCGTTTCGACAACAGAACGCTCCTATCGAGGACGAGACACTATCCCGGTGAAAAATATATCCGGCGGGTCAGGGAGCGCAGCACGCGGCGGTTCTCGCGGTTTCGCGTGGACCATACACCTTTTCGCGGACTGTATGCACCGGACATCTGGCCAATTGGGGGATATGTAATGGAAGAGATCGAGGTCGATCTGCCGAATGCTCTCATACCGGGTGAGTACTCCGTGCAATTGAAGCTCGTCGAAGACACGCTGATTCCGAATCAATCTTACCGGGATTTTCTGTTCAACGTGGACAGCTACACCGGATTGGAGTGCGCTTCGCTCGAGGTTCGAGAGTTTCTCGTCCGCTAGTCGTTTGTTGCGGATGTAGCCGGTCCACCGGTAATGGAAATCTGATGATAAAAGTCTGCTATACGGTCGATGCCCCATATGCGGGTGGTTCCGAACGATACATTGCGCTCATTGCGGGCGCGCTCGATAGAACGCATTTCGAGCCTTATGTGCTTGCCAAACGCGGACCGGGTCTCAACGAGTGGTGCCGCGATCTGGAGCGAAAAGATGTGGAGGTGCTGGATGCCGAAATGGGACTTCCGTTTCGTCCATTGGATGCGATCGGTATCATCCGCGCGCTGCTGCGGATTTCCCCGGACATCGTGCACGTGAACGTTCCGGGACCATATGACGGGCAGATGGGGCTCCTCGCCCCAATATCGAGGCTGTGCGGCGGTTCGCGGGTGGTGGTGACGGAACATCTGCCCATGGTGGAGAAGCTCTGGAAGCGCGCTTTTGTAAAAGGAATTTCCTATCGTTGGGTCGATAAGGTTCTGACCGTTTGTAATGCAAACATCCCTTATCTCATCGAGCGCCAGAAGATTTCTGCCGCAAAAATCAGGGTCATTCCGAACGCGCTCCCCCAAAACTACGGATTGAAGGCCGTACCGAAAAGGAAGACAACACGGGAAACCCTCGCTCTTCCCGACAATGTAATAGGGCTCGCGGTGGTCGGCAGCCTTATCGAACGAAAGGGTTTGCCCGTCCTGCTGGACGCGCTGGTTCCCTTGATGGATCTCTCTTGGATGCTGTTCGTGGCTGGTGAAGGTGAGAAAAGGCAAACCTACGAGCGCCTGGTCAATGAGCTGCAAATCAGGGATCGTGTCCGCTTCCTGGGTCACATTTCGGGTAATGGTGTCGAGCGATTGCTCTGCGCGATGGATGTTCTCGTGCTTCCTTCCTTCATGGAAGCAATGCCGTATGTTATTCTCGAGGCGATGGCGTGTGGGCTCCCTGTTGTCGCCAGCCGAATATTCGGAATCCCGGAGATGGTCGGTGATGAAAGTACCGCATTTCTGGTACCTCCAGGTGATACCGGCGGGCTGTCTGAAGGTCTTCGGAAAGTGCTCACCAGCCCGGAACTCCGCCGCCGCATGGGTAAGAGCGCGAGGAACCGGTTCGAGAAATATTTTACGCTCGACAAGCAGATCGCAGCGATCCATTCAACATATTTCGAGCTGATAGGAATGCGAACAAATGGCTGAAGAAACGCGGTTGGGAGAAAAGCGACGTCCTAGAATCCTTCTGATCAAGCCGGTCCTGCCATATCCGCCCGATCGAGATACGAGGATGCTGTCTTTCAGGCTGATATGCGCATTGAAGGATCGATTCGATGTGACGGTCTTATCGAAAATTCTTTCGCCTGCAGAAACGCCCCTCGCCGAAGCGCTCGAACAGTGGTGCAAACGCGTTGATACAGTGCTCGCCCCCCACCGCCGATCGGCGCTTCACCGGATCGCGTTCCGAATGTTCTACTTCCTGACATCCACCATCGCGAGGCAGTCGATGAAAAGCCTCTACGATTGCCCCGGTGCCCTGCTGAGAGCAGCGAAGCGCCTGCCACGGGAGAATTTCGATCTCATCCTGATCGAGTACTGGCAGCTCCAAAAAATGGCCCGTCTTTTTCCACAGGCTAAGGTCGTTCTCCTCACGCACGACGTCGACATGCATGTGAACCGCCAGGTCGCGCTCTTCGAAAGGAATCTAATATCCAAGATCCGTGCGGTCCGAAGGTGGATCGTGGAACAAAGGGAGGAAATTCAGGCTTACCGCGCGTTCCGGAAAATACTCACACTGACGGAGCGGGATCGGCAGGCGGTGCGGAAGATCGCTGGCAGCCAGGCCACAGTGGAAATCCTCCCGTTCGGCCTGGACCCTGAGTTCTATGCTCGCCCGGGCGGCGACAGGCACGATCGGGAAGTTCTTTTCGTGGGCGACATGGGCATGGCGTTCGATCGAGATGCACTGGACGTTTTCGTCCGCAGGATCTGCCCGAGAATCGATCACCTCGAAGACCTTACCATCACCGTCGTGGGAGGAGCATTGCCGAAGCCTCTCGCTTATATATCCGCGGATGAGAGGGTCGACATAATAGGCAAGGTAGGGGATATCCGGCCGTTCTTGTATAGAGCAGGCTGTCTGGTCGTCCCGCTTCGGTTCGGTGGAGGATTGCGCATTCGGATACTCGAGGCGATGTTCGCGGGTCTCCCGGTGATTTGTAGCTCGGTGGCCGTTGCGGGCATGCCTTTTGAACGGGAACAGGATTTTCTCGGGGCCGAGACGCCTGAAGAGTTCGCCGCCCAAATCGAACGCCTCCTCGGGGACCGTGCTCTGGCGGAATCGCTGGCAGCAAGCGCCCTGCGCAAGGTATCCGACAGCTTTGGGGCCCAAGCACAGGCAGAGCGAACGGAGGAGCTTTTCAAAAATCTTATTAATACTGGATAAATTGTTACATATCTCGCTATTGAGCAACCTGCCTCCTTGTCCATCAGCGGCATGGCAAAAAAATGCTTTGAAAAATGCTTCCTATTGTGATAGAATAAATTACTCTGGTCAGGGGGACACCATCAGTACACCTTCAGGGCAACATCAACGATGGGGCACATCCGAACCGTACCGTTCCTCGATCTGAAAGCCCAAACAGAGCGACTGAGAGAAGAGATCGTCGAGGCAATCGACGAAACCATCGATTCTTCCTCATACATTCTGGGGCCTCACCTCGAGAGATTCGAAAAAAGCTTTTGCGATTACTGCGGGTGTAGCCACGCGGTGGGCACAAGCTCGGGCACCGCTGCGCTTCATGTTGCTCTCGTAGCATTCGGTGTTGGGACAGGGGATGAAGTCATTACGGCGCCGAACACGTTTATTGCCACCGTGGAGGCAATACTTTATACCGGCGCAACACCTGTTCTCGTTGACGTCGATGAAAATACGTTTTGCATCGATCCTGAACGCGTCGAACGAGCTATTTCACCGAGAACGAAAGCCATTATTCCCGTTCACCTTTACGGGCAACCGTGCGACATGGATCGAATCTCCTCGATTGCCCAACAACATGGGCTGTTCGTACTCGAGGATGCCTGCCAAGCGCACGGCGCATATTTTAACGGCAAACGCACGGGATCCATTGGAAACGCGGCGGCGTTTTCGTTCTACCCGAGCAAGAACCTCGGCGCTTTTGGTGACGCGGGGGCCGTGACCACGAGCGATCCGGAGATCGCTGAAAAGGTCAAGGCCCTTCGTCACCACGCGCAGTTCCAGGCGAATACGTTCTCGACGATCGGATTCAATTACCGGCTGGACAGCATTCAGGCTGCCATACTGGGAGTGAAGCTCCGCCATCTGGATGAATGGAATCAGATGCGTCGCAACATAGCCGAGTATTACAAATCGAAACTTGAAGGAAGTGATTATAGATTTCAAGCCACGACCCCTGGTTCGATACCGTCGTGCCACATCTTGGCCGTGCAGCATCCAAGAAGGGATCTTGTTCATGATGCTCTGGATGAGATGAAGATCGGATGGGGCAAGCACATTACACCTCCGATTCATCTCCAACCAGGCTACCGCTTTCTTGGATATGAAAAGGGTTCTCTCCCGGTCAGCGAACGGCTCGCGGAGGAGCTGGTGTCTCTCCCGATTTACCCCGAGTTGACCGTAGCCCAAGTGGATTATGTAATAGACGCTCTTTCCAAGGTTAACGTGTCGATCTAAAACAGCTCTGATCACCGAAGGAAGTGCAGCCGTGAAGAAGAACGTCTCGGATTTCAATTATATGGAATCGAAAGTCATATCGCTTCGCTTACCAGAACTAAGCCCGCGGGAGCGTGAATCTGCTTACGTCGCCGAAGAGCCGCATCTATTTGGAAAAGCGATCAAGAGAATCGTCGATTTTGCCTTCTCACTATTCGTCGTTTTGTTCGGCTTCCCGTTCTATATGCTGATTGCCTTGATGATCAAACTCAGCTCACCGGGTCCTGTGTTGTATGTCCAGAAGAGGGTCGGCCTGAACAGCAAGGTGTTCAAGTTCTATAAATTCAGAACAATGACGGATGGAAACAACGATGAGACGCACCGCAATTTCACGGAGAATTTCATAAAAGGAAAAGTGATTGAGAATGGCTGCACCAGAAATGGAAAGCCTGTTTTCAAGATTGCTGAAGATCCCAGAATCACAGCCGTGGGCAGGTTCTTGAGGAGAACGAGCCTCGATGAACTGCCGCAATTTATCAACGTCCTGAAGGGTGAGATGAGCATTGTCGGTCCGCGACCTCCTCTCTCATATGAAGTTGCCCACTATAAGGAATGGCACAAGAAGCGCCTTCTGGCTAAACCGGGCATCACGGGGCTATGGCAGGTCAGCGAGCGCAGCACAGTGCCATTTGACGAAATGGTCAAGCTTGATCTAAAATACCTCGAAGATTGGTCGCTTCTTCTCGACTTCAAAATCATATTGCGTACGGTGCCAGTGATGCTGATGGGTTCGGGAGGATTTTAGGTACCGCGGTCCTACAGCCTGGAGGTTCCACGAAAATTGCTAAAAGTGGGAGTCGTGGGTTGCGGGTACTGGGGCCCCAACCTCATCAGAAATTTCACCCAGCTCGAGAGTTCTGAAGTTCCGATCTGCGCGGATCTGGCTAAAAAGCGCCTCGATCACATGAAGCGGCTGTACCCGCACATCGAGACGACACGGGAATATAAGGACATTCTTTCTCGGGATGATATTGAGGCCGTGGCGGTTGCCACTCCGCCTCAGACGCACTTCCGGATAGGGATGGAGGCGCTCGAAGCGGGCAAGCATCTTTTCCTCGAGAAACCCATGGCTGTTTCGAGCGCTGAATGCGAGCAGCTCATCGAATCCTCTGAGAAACTTAAATTGACGCTGATGGTTGGGCACACGTTTGTCTATACAGCAGCGGTGAACAAAGTAAAGGAGCTGATCACCGCTGGCGAGCTCGGGGATATCCATTACATCAGTACCGAGCGAGTGAATCTCGGGCTGTTCCAGGAAGATATCAACGTGGTCTGGGACCTTGCGCCTCACGACGTTTCCATATTGAATTATATTCTAGAGAGCACGCCCGATTCCGTTTCCGCCCACGGGCATTCCTATATCCGCAAAAAGGTGGAGGACGTAGCGTTTCTCACTTTCAAGTATCCCAAGTCAATCATGGCCCATATTCATGTGAGCTGGCTCAATCCCAATAAGATACGATCGACCACCGTTGTGGGAAGCAAAAAGATGCTCGTCTACGACGACGTCAGCTCCCTCGAGAAAATTCGTATTTATGATAAAGGTGTCACCGTACTGCCACATTACGACACGTTCGGGGAATTCCAGCTCTCCTACAGGTTCGGAGATATCTTTATTCCCAAGCTGGACGACAGCGAGCCCCTGAAGGTGGCGACCCAGCACTTCATCGACTGCGTCCGTAAGAATCTGACTCCGCGAAGTTCCGGGATCGATGGGTTGAATGTCGTGCGGGTAATCGAAGCCGCCACTCAATCCCTCAGGAACTCCGGATCGATGGTCTCGCTGAATCCTGCATAGGCCGCTTGATGATTCCCTCATTTCCCCGGCGGCGAAAAGACGAAAAAGGAGCTCGTGTGAAGGAACGAGGAACCGTACATTTGGGCGAGAACTGTATGGTGGACGAGGGAGTAATTCTTGGTTATCTCTCTCCAAGGGAGGGTGTTGAAAAGATACTGAGAATCGGTGGTGGTGCGGTCATCAGATCCGGTTCAGTGATCTATGCCGGCACGACGATCGGAGACGGCCTTCAAACAGGTCATAACATCGTCATCAGGGAGCAGAATAACATCGGTTCCAATCTCTCGATATGGAACAACTCCGTAGTGGATTACGGCTGCGCCATCGGGAACAATGTCAAGATTCATTGTGGCGTGTACGTTGCCCAATTCACGATCATCGAGGACGACGTTTTCCTCGCTCCGGGCGTGATGATCGCCAATGATATACACCCCGGATGCCCTGACTCCAAGGAGTGTATGAAAGGGCCGACGCTCAAGAAGGGAGTACAAGTCGGGGTCAACGTGACGCTCCTCCCGTTCATTACTATTGGAGAGAGGTCGCTTATCGGCAGCGGTTCCGTTGTTACCAAAGATGTCCCACCGGATTCCGTCGTCTATGGAAATCCCGCTCGCGTGCGCGGCTCGATAAAAGATCTGGCTTGCGTTACCGATATCCGGGACAAAGGCCCCTACGTCTAACCCGCGCTCCAGTGAAAAGCTTTAGGATTGCGTTTGTTGCTTCGTCTTTCTCTGTCGGCGGCGCCGAAAGGGTGATGGTTGAACTCATCTCCCGGCTGCCGAAGGAGACGTACGAGAAACGGCTGTATTTCCTGAGGCGGGCAGGGATTCTTGGGGAGGAACTTTTCAGTGTGGGGATCGAAGGGGATCGAGAGCTCCAGCGAAATCGCTTCGACGTTTCTGTGATCTCGCGTCTGGCCCGCCGCTTCAAGGAATTCCAACCGGATATCGTGTTCTGCCTCGATCACCGCAATGCCATTGTTTTTGGCGGTCTCGCAACCATGGCCGCCCGGATCCCCAGATGGATCGTTGCATCCCACTCCACCGGCCGCTTTGGCAGACGACGCAGCTTCACGCTGCTTGAGAGGATCTTCCTCCGAAGGATCGACCGGCTGGTAGCGCTCAGCGGAGCGCATGCCGATTATTGTCGGGATGTTGAAGGGATCGCGGCCCGAAAACTAGCTGTCATCGAGAACGGCATTGACGTCGGCCGCTACCAAATGGTGGATGGCGCAGCGGTGGGGCAAATTCGGAAGGACATCGGGCTGCTTCCGGGTGATAAAGTCGTAAGCATGGTCGCCGCCCTCAGGCCGGAGAAGGCCCATGAGAGCGTTCTAGAAGCGGCAAGGCGTCTCGTTGCTGCCCATGATGACCTGAAATTCCTCATCGTGGGGGATGGTCCCCGGCGGGAGCCGCTGGAGGAGCTGAGAACAGACTTGCGGCTCGAGCGGAATGTGCGTTTCTTAGGACAGAGACGGGACGTGGCGGAGTTGTTGCATCTTTCAGATATACTTGTGCTTCCTTCGCATGCGGTGGTGGAGACGCTCCCGCTCGCCGTTCTCGAAGCGATGGCAGCTGGAGTGCCGGTAGTAGCGAGCGCCGTTGGATCCATCCCGGAGCTCATCGAGGATGGGATCAGCGGGAAACTCATCCCCCCAGCCGATCCGGAAAGCCTCGCCGGTGCGATCGAGGAGCTTCTCTCCAACGAGGCTGCGGCAGCGCGGATCGTCGAGAGGGCTCGAAGCGTTGTCGAGGAGAAGTACTCCGTCCAAACAATGGTGGCGAAATACGAGGAGCTTTTCGAAAGCCTCCTCACCTGACGGAAGCGAGTTGCCGTGGGCAAGGTGGGTTATCCAACAGACGCAATCCTGGCCGTCACTTACCGGTGTGACGCAAAGTGCGAGATGTGCAACATCTGGCAATTGAAACCCCAGGAATATCTCACCGTCGATGATTATGCGAAAGTACCTTCCACTCTCGACGACATCAACATATCGGGAGGGGAAGCGTTCATGCGAAAGGACATCGTCGATATCGTCAAGGCCGTGAACGAGAAATGCAAAGGGCCGAGGATCGTCATATCGACCAACGGTTTTCGAACCGAAAAAATCATCGGCGGGATGGAAGAGCTGCGGAGGACTATCCCCAATATCGGTATCGGGGTCTCAGTAGACGGTATTGGAGAAATCCACGACAAGTTGAGGGGCGTCGAAGGGGCTTTTGAAAAGGCGATGGCCACACTCAAGCAATTGAAGGAGCGCGAGTTCAAAAACGTTCGGATCGGATTTACCACAATGAATGAAAATGCACACGAAATGAAGGGCGTATACGAGCTCGCCTGTGCAATGGGATTTCAATTTACCACTGCCGTCGCCCAGAACTCCGAGATCTACTTCAGTACACAGGCGAACGATGAAGTTCACAATGGGAAGCTTCACGACGCCCTTGGGTATGTGATCAAAAAGGAACTCATGAGTTACCATCCGAAACGGTGGATGCGGGCGTACTACGAATCTGGTTCGCTTGTTTTCAACAAAGAGCGCAGACGCATCCTCGAGTGCAGCGCTGGTATCGATTTCTTCTATCTTGCGCCCGAAGGACTCATCTACCCGTGCCTAACCATCCCCGAGCCGATGGGAGACCTAAAGGGCAAATCATTCGAGGAAGTGTGGGAGAGCGAGCAAGCCGAAACGATGAGAAAAAAGATCAAGGGGTGCGAACAGTGCTGGATGATTTGTACGGCCCGCTCGGCCCTGAAGAAAAACCTTCCCGGGGCCTTCGGCTGGATCGCCAAGGAGAAAATCAAGTCCCGCCTCACGAACTGAATTATTCCTGCACATGGATATCCTCCTCTGTAACAAGTTCTTTTATGAAAAAGGTGGCGCTGAACGCTATTTTTTCTCACTATCTCGGGCGCTGGAAGAGCGCGGTCACCGGGCAATTCACTTCTCGATGCACCATCCCGACAATGTTGAATCCACATACCGCGGATACTTTGTTAAAGAAAAGCGCTACGACGACTCATTGGGCGCTTGGGAAGCATTATCGCAGGGAGTGTCGTTTATTCGATCGAGAGAAGCGGCGAAAAGAATGAAAGAGCTGGTGACCGACCAGCGGCCGCAGATCGCCCATCTTCATAACATCTATCACCAAATCACACCCTCTATCGTCCCCGTGCTCAAAAGGGCAGGTGTCCCTATAGTGATGACGCTTCACGACTATAAACTCATCTGTCCGAATTATACCCTGTTTGCCAGGGGGACGCACTGCAACCGATGCATTGGAGGAAAGTTCCACCAGGCCTTATTGGCGCGATGCAACGGCGGATCGCTCACTAGAAGCGCGCTTCTCGCATTGGAGGCGTATTGGCAGAAATGGACACACGTTTATGACGCGATACGGCTTTTTATTTCGCCGAGCCGGTTTCTGATGGAGCGTTTCATTGACGCCGGATTCAGTCCGGAGCGCGTCATTCATCTACCGTCGTTCGTCCACGATGACATCCCGCGCGCAAAAGAAGCGTCCGAGGAAAATCGGTTGCTCGCGCTTCCAGGCAAGTACGTCCTTTATTTCGGGCGTCTCAGCGAGGAGAAGGGGCTGTTTAGCCTCCTCGACGCGTTGAAACAATGCGACAATGTAACGCTCGTTTTCGCCGGGGACGGGCCGCTTTTCGGAAGCTTGAAGGGGTGCGCAGAATCGCATGGGCTCGACGTGCACTTCATGGGTTATGTTCAGAAACCGGCGCTCGATCGGATCATTGAGAACGCAAGGGCTGTGGTGCTGCCGTCATTGTGGCCTGAAAACGCTCCTTTCACCGTATTGGAAGCGGCATCGCTCGGAGTACCGGTAATCGTCTCGGATATGGGAGGACTTCCCGAGATGGCCGAGCTTCTGGGTGGCATCGTTTTCCCAAGCGGGGATAGCGGATCGCTCGCCGAAAAGATCACACGAATCTGGTCGGATGACGCGCTGGCCGATCGCATGGGACGTAACGCATCGAACGCAGTGGAACGACAGTATCGCAAAGATGTTCATATCGACGCGCTCGAAACAATATATCACAGCGTGTTATAGAATACGGGGCTCTTTTCGGTCGAATGAGATCTCAATTCGATTATTTTATTCCAAAAGTAAATCAAAAATTATAATCGGCTAATAACGTCTCCAACAATTTTGAATCCTCTCTTCTCCTTTCGTTGGCTCAATCGTTGAAAAAAGAGTCTTAATCGTCTAAAATGTGACATTAACTGGAATTCTCTGAGTGATGAAATCCCATCTTCCCACCCATTTTTGCAGAGGCACCATCGACGTGCATGTCACACGCCAGCTTTTTACAAAACCACGAGCTTGCCTTTTCCTAGCTAAGGTTCTGATGATCAAGTTTGTATGTCCAGGCTGTCAAAGGAGGGCGTCCCTATGAAAATCCGTCGGCTGTTCATCCCATTGGCTTTGTTTGCTCTTTTATTGATATGCCTGCCGTATCTTTCTTCGGCTCGTAAGCCGATCCGTAATGCTTTCTTCGGCCTCTATCCATCCGCTCTTGGGACGGCGATCGAAGATCTGCCGAGCAACAAGGGTCACTGCGGAGTGTGTCACTACGACTTTGACGGCGGCGGACCGAGCAACTCTTATGGTCTTGACGTCGAAGTCGCGAGGGCCATCTACCCGACCGACGAAGATGCCTAACTGGCCATCCAGGGGGAGGATTCGGATAACGACGGCTATTCGAACCTCGTGGAGATCACCGATCCAGGGAGTTTCATCAACACGCCGACCTTTCTGGGGCTGTCGTTATCGAACGTCGGGAGTGTGCTGAACGTAAATGTGGCCGAAGTTCAGGGTTACCTCACCCCATCCGGCAGCATGGATACGATCCCGCCTGTCGTGACAGTGTCGTCACCGAACGGGGGTGAGAGCTACAACGCTGCGCAGGCAAGTCACTTATTCCTCGAGTCACCGTTTCACCGAGAATCAGCGATCTGCGGAACCTGCCATGACGTGAGCAATCCCGTTTTCTTAATGGGATCATCATCAGCCGAGTATGTACTTGATGCGTTCGATGCACCCCATCCCGATGGAAACTTGAGGAACATGTTCCCGGTCGAGAGAACGTACAGCGAGTGGTTGGTGAGCGCCTATGCGGATACGGGTGTGTATGCGCCTCAGTTCGCCGGTGACAAACCGAATGGAAGGGTCTCGACTTGCCAGGACTGCCATATGCGCGACGTAACCGGAAAAGGATGCAACGAACCGGGAGCTCCGACGCGCACCGATCTACCTCTCCACGATCTGACCGAAGGGAACTATTTTATTCCCGATATCCTTCCCGAATTCTTCGGCGGTGAAGTGGACACAGCACGTTTGAACGCGGGGAAGCAGCGAGCCGTTAGCATTCTGCAATTGGCTGCGAGCATGTCGTTATCCACGGGACAGATTTCTCTGAATCCCACGGTTACCGTTACCATCACGAACGAAACGGGACACAGGCTCCCTCCGGTTATCCCGAAGGAAGGCGAATCTGGCTCAATATCAAGGCGTATGATGCAGGGATGGTGAAGGTATATGAATCCGGGGCCTACGATTCGGCGACGGGTGTCTTGACGCACGACGAGGATGTCAAGATTTATCAGATCAAGCCGGGAATATCCACCCGCCTTGGATCACTCGTTGGTGAGACGGCGGGCCCGTCGTTCCATTTCGTCTTGAATGACACGATCTACTCCGATAACCGGATTCCACCTCGGGGATTCACGTACTCCGCATGCGACTCCATTCAATCACCGCCGGTCGGCTATAGCTACCCGGACGGCCAGTACTGGGATGAGACGACGTATATATTACCCGAGGATGCCAAGTTCGTCGAAGCAACGCTGTATTACCAGACGACATCGAAGGAGTATATTGAGTTCTTGCGTGACGAAAACGTTACGAACAGCTGGGGAGATTCGCTGTACAACGCCTGGGCAAACCAAGGAAAATGCGCGCCAATCGCAATGGTTCACGATACGATCAGCGTTTTCGTGGATCCGACCGGCATCGCCCAAACGCCTCGCTACGCGAATGCATTCTATCCGATCCAGCCCAATCCGTTCAATCCGACGGCCAGGGTGAGCTATGAAGTGAATGGACGCAAGCACGTGTCGATACGCGTATACGACGTGAGCGGTCGCTTGATTCGTACGCTCGTCAACGAGACCAAATCCGCCGGCAAACATCAGGTGGTCTGGAACGGGAGAAACAGCGCCGGTGAAACGGTGTCAACCAGTGTCTATTTCTTCAAGATGAAGGCCGGCCGTTATCACTTTGTCCGGAAAGCGGTTCTTTTGAAATAATCCGTGGATATGACGGCATAGGGGGCGAGGTTGCAACAGCCCGGCCGCCCAATCGAAGCACGGGAGGGCGGTCGGGCTTTTTGCGTGCTCGAGAGCGTGCTGGATGGCCTGCTCGGCGCGGCGGCTTTTTTTGTGATGAACGATTGCCACCGGCACGGTCGTTGCGGTAGTTTATTTCCATGAAGAAACTTCGGATCGCATTTATCGGGCAAAAGGGTCTTCCTGCGAGATACGGAGGCGTGGAGACGCATGTCGAGAATATCGCCACGCGTCTCGCCGCTAAGGGGCATGAGGTGTGGGCGTATTGCCGGAGCCGGTTCATGCAGGTGGCTGCGGGAGGCACGTCCAAGGAGGGCTTGAAGAAGAGCGGCGAACTCAGCTACCAGGGCGTTCGACTCATTTTCACGCCGAGTATCCCAACGAAACATCTCGATGCGGCTTCCTACACATTGCTCAGTGCGATCGACGCGGCGATCAGGCGCCGGTACGACATCATTCACTTGCAAGGGATCGGTCCATCGGCATTTGCACCCATACCCAAGTGGGCGCGCCGAAATGTCGTGAGCACCGTGCATGCACTGGACTGGCGCCAAGAAAAATGGGGTCGTATCGCCTCATGGACGATTAAAAGAGGAGAAAGCGTTGGTGCCCGGCACAGCAGTGGCGTCATCGCCGTGTCGCATAAGCTCGTGTCCTACTTGCGAGAGGCCTACGGAGTCGCCGCACGATACATTCCCAATGGAGCGACGATCAAGCCCTTGAAAGCGCCCGATCGGATCCGCCAGTTTGGTCTCAATGGGAATGACTATATCCTCGCTGTCGGAAGGATCATTCCGGACAGAAGACTCCATGATCTCATCGAAGCCTTTCGCTATCTCGATAAGTCGTTAAAACTCGTTATCGTCGGAAGCGAAACTCCTCGAACAACGTATTCCAGCAAACTCGAAGCGATGGCTGATGAGAGGGTGATATTTACTGGTGACCAATTCGGTGATGTGCTCGATGAGCTCTACTCGAACTGCAGGCTTTATGTGCTGGCCTCTTCAGTGGAGGGATTGCCCATTACTGTTTGCGAGGCAATGGCCTTCAAGCGCTGCGTGCTCCTCAGCGACATTCCCGAAAATCTCGAAGTTGGGGGCGATGCGGCGGAATATTTTAAGTGCTTGGATATTAATAGCTTACACGAGAAGCTTAAACAACTGCTCGAAGATGAAGGGTCGTGCACCCGGCTGGGGGAGAGAGCTCTACAGCGAGTTCGAGACGAGTACGATTGGGATCATATTACGGAGGCAATAGAGGCGTTTTATTATGAGTTCCTTTGATATTGGGTGATCGAGTTGCTGCGGGACAATGTCAGCTCCAATCCCTGATATGTGGCAATTGAGGGGAGGCGCGACCTCGTCAGCTCCAGTTGCCGCGTGCAGCGCTACCGCACGTCAGCGTTGGGTATATTCTCATCGTGAGCTGCTCGATGATCCCAGGAGCTTTTCTATTCTCACCCGACCTTGCTCCTGTTATCTTACTTGAAAAAGGGAGGAAATCCATGCGAGTGATCCAGAGCCGTCGTTGGGTCCTGCTTTCTCTTATTATAATGGTGAGTGGTGCGGTCATTGTATCCTGCGCGGTGCAGCAGCGTGCTCAGAAGCCGGTGAAAGCCACAAAGGACAAGCCATACCGTTTCGAGACCGAGGGAGAGATTCCGCCGCTCGAGGAATCGGACGTGGTGAGAGAAACGGATTACGAAGAAGTCCCCGTTACAGAAGAGGAGGTGCTGGTTGAGGAGATGGAGCTTCCACCGCCGGATACGCTCCGTGGAGCGCCGGCACCGGCGGAGATGGTCGAAGGATTTCGCGTTCAGGTGTTTGCCACGGCAAACGAAGAGACAGCCGAAGCCGTAAGAGTCTCAGCGGAACGTAAGCTGGAACTGCCGGTGTATACAGAGATGATCGAAGGTCTCTTCAAGGTCCGAGTGGGAGATTGTCGAAACAGGGAGGAGGCGGAAAAGCTCCTCAAGCGCTGTCAAGGTGCCGGGTATGGAGATGCATGGATCGTGGAGACGCTGGTCCTGTTATCACCGGCGGCACCGTAGGCGCCACGTTGCATGGCGTTTAGCGGAATATCGCTAAAAAGCGCTTACTAGATTGAAGTTGACATTTTACGTATCTCATTTATGATTTGGGAGGTTAGGGGCGGGAATAGCTCAGTGGTAGAGCGCTACCTTGCCAAGGTAGATGTCGCGGGTTCAAATCCCGTTTCCCGCTCCATTTTTATTTTGCACATATATACCTATAATGGAGCGGCGGTGATTTCGTTTTATTAGTCATACGAAACGCTTCATCGCTACTTCGTGTCTTCGTTCTGTTGAGGCGGCATAGCCAAGTGGCTAAGGCGACGGTCTGCAAAACCGTTATTCCCCGGTTCGAATCCGGGTGCCGCCTCCATGTTTTATAGCGGCAAGATTTTCCAATACCTGTAGGGTTGGAGACATCGAGCTGGTCTTACAAGCATCTACGGATAACAACCAGGGAGATGTCATCGGCCTGTTCTTGATCTCCGGCGAAGCCATCGACGTCAGAAACGATCCGTTCAACAATCGACGCGGCATCCAACAAAGCATACGAGCGGAGCGATTCGGTCAAACGTTTCTCCTCGAACATTTCACCTGCTGTGTTGGTGGCCTCCGTTACTCCATCGCTGAATAGAACAATCGCATCTCCCGCGTGGATTATAATTTCACCCTGTTCGAATTCCGTTGAAGGCACTATGCCCACTACCAATCCTCCTTGCTGGAGTCGTTCCGCGGTTCCATGCGATCTGAGGACGATTCCGGGGTTGTGGCCGCCGTTTACGAATCGAAACAGGCCGGAATCCGGAGCAAGTAATCCAAGAAAAAGCGTTATGAACATATCGGGTGCGGTCGAAGCGTGAAGATGTTCATTCAGATTGGCCATCAATTCGGGAAGGCCGACACCGGGGCGTCGGAGGTGACTTCGTATCATCGTGTGGACGCTGGACATCACCATCGCCGGTCCCAATCCCTTGCCGGCAACGTCTCCCAACGCAATCGCAAAGCGATCCCCACTGACCTTGAAAAGATCGAAGTAGTCGCCGCCTACTTGCCGCGCCAGCCGGCAGATGCCAGCAAGTTCCCATCCTGCCACAGACGGCAGCTCCGCCGGGAAGAGGTTTTGCTGCACTTGGCGTGCGAGATCCAACTCTTTCGCTTGCTCCGCCTCCCGTTTCGCCACCTCCAATAGGGCGACGTTCTCGAGAGCCAATCCGATATGTCCCGCAACGGTCAAGAGCAACTCGCGATCTTCGCCGCTGTACGGTTCCTCCGAGAGCTTCGCCGCCAACGCGATGCAGCCAATGAGCCCCTTACTCGACCGTAGAGCAATGAGAAGCTCATACATGGGTGCTTTATCAGAATGGGATTCGGCGCGCACGGTGCCGTTTGCCGAATCTTGTAGCGCCTACTTAATTTGTCCTGATTCCGGCTTCATAATTACGTGACACGTCACCCGA
>WVZY01000025.1 GCA_011772205.1 Candidatus Latescibacterota bacterium | reverse complement strand
CTGCCGGTGCCAGCGCAAGATCGTATCCGGTGTCACGATGGTGGCAATCTCAGACAACAGTTTACGCCCTAGCATCTTCCCCTTGACCGCCAGGCGTCGGCGTTGATCGTCATTGAGAAGAATTCGTTTCTTACCCAGCCTCTCTTTAAGAATTTGATTTTCCGTTATTAGATACTCGATCGCCTGCTGTTGGTGGCGATTCACCCAGCCGGATAGACCGAGTAAGAATAATTGCCATGGCCGAATGATAGTGCGCATACCCTTCCCCTTGGAGTGTTGGATGAAAAGTGAGCATTATCAGGGGCCAGGCACAACCTGTCAACCGGCCGAGATCGGGATGTTCCTAGGAGACATAACGGGTGTAAGTATGGTGGGTTAGACTAAGGCCGAATATTTTGACCCTACGGCATATCAGAAGAGTGGCAAGTGGGTGCGTTCCAGTGCGATCGAGTTTTCGGACACTACGCCTTGGAAACCAGCGGCAATTCCACCACATCTACCGGTGGAAAAAATATCTTTTGGTGTTCACATCGGGCCCCGCTACCATCTCCAAAAGATAGTGTCCCAGTGTCCAGCCAGGCTGGCACCGGGAACTTTCTTCTTCTGGGATAGCCAAGACTTGATGTGACAGACATGTCCCTCAAGCCTGTTACCCTTTGATCAGAATTTGTAGGAGATGCCGGTCCGGGCGGTGAACGCACCGATGAAGCCGAGTTCGACTAAACCTACGACCGGTCCACCGCTCGTCATCGCGCCCACCATCACGTCGATCTTCCCGTCACGATCGAACTCGGTGCTGCGAACCTGCTGGCCTACGGGGTTGCTCGTGTCCGTTTCATCGAGCGTGCCGCTGTAGTTGGCAAACCGCAGTCCTCCATAGATACCGAGACCCCGAAGCATGTAGCCGATCTGACCGTCGACGGCTAACGTTTGCTCCTTGTACTCCCAAGTGACGTTGATGTCCTCGTCGAGATCGGAGGTGATCATGCTGAACGTGAGCCCCACCGACCAGAACAGATTGTCATTGTTGGGAAAGCTGCCGTTGGGCCGCATTCCCACGGCGAGGTAAAGCGCGTCGTCCATTCCGAGCGTGTTGACGTCTCGGTTGGGATCGACGACATCCTCATCACGGACTGTCATCTGAGAGATCCCGACTTCGCCAAAAATGGACAGGATGGCCGGCAGATCGTAAGTCATCGACAATCCCATTCCCGATCCCTGCGCATCCCATTCCTTTATCTTCTCGTCTGCCGTCCGGCTGCTGCCGTCGAAATCGGCGGCGTTGTCCACCTCGAGATTCGTATCGTGTCTCCAGATCACGACGCCCGTGCTCAGCTGTGCCTGTGTGTAGTCCGCGCACAGGAGCCCGGCGAGCAGAACGGCCGCGAGCACGATCAGGTATTTGGCTCTCATCCCGTGTCCTCCTTGTGTTTGGTGCGGGGGTGGATCCAGATCAAATCGCACCAAAAATGCAAGTTTCGTGCCCGTAGTGTCCGAAAACTCGATCGACGTCGCCACGCTCACGCCGCCTCTCTATAATAATACTTTAGAAGCCCACCCAGTCGCTCCCGAACTTCGACAGCGCTGTTGCTTTGAGTCCTTCTCCCGCTGATTAGCACGTTCCCGATGCCCTGATGAGTGCGCTCCTCGTGGTAGTGGGACACGTACTCGGCAATCGTTCGAACGAGAGATTCTCGCCCCAGGAAGATCAGCTGATCGAGACACTCCGACTTGATCGATTTCACGAACCGCTCCGCGTACGCGTTCATATTCGGAGCCATGTACGCCGTAAGCAGGATTTCAATTCCGTAGCCGCTTAGGACAGACTTGAACCGGGGCGAAAACTTCGCGTCTCTATCTATAATGAGGAATCGCTTCCCGTTCAGGAAGCCATCTTCATGATCCGTCAGATTCCGGGCAATCTGTGCCATCCACTCGGAATTCGGGTTCGCCGTAGTCCCCGCGATGTAGACGCGTCGTGTGGCGACATCGATGACAAACAACGTGAAGTACGTGACCAACCCGCGGGCGGTCCACACCTCATTCGTGAAGAAGTCAGCGGCTGCAATCAAGTGGGCGTGCGATCGTACAAACGTCCGCCAACTCATGGGTCGGTCCGGAGAAGAGTGGATCCCGTGCTCTTTCAACACCTTGGCGATCGTGCTTCGGACAACGCGGTGATCGAGGTGTCTTAAGGCGCCTTGTATCCGAGTATAGCCCCAACTGGGGTTCTCTTCGGCCATCCTGATAATCAATCCACGAATCTCCTTCATAACGCCGGGCCGACCGACACGCTTTTGCGAGTACGTCCATTTGGCGGCGATTAGTTTGCGGTGCCACGCGAGGATTGTGTCGGGCGTCACAATGGTGGCAATCTGGCGTAAGACCTTCCGGCCCAGTGGTTTCCCTTTTGCGGCCAGTCGGCGACGTTGGCCGTCGGTGAATCGCAGCCGTCTCCCGTCAGACTTGAGCTGCTCTTTCAAAACCCGATTTTCTTCGACCAGGTAGGCGATAATGTCCGTTTGCTTCCGCCCGACCCACCCGGCAAACGTGGCGAGAAGGACCTGGAGATGGATGGTTTCAATCATTTGGGGAGTATAACAGGGGTGTGGTAAGTGGTGCGGTCACAGTGCGTTTGAATTTTCGGACACTACGCGAGTGACCCGCAAGCTCACTCTCCGAGACCACGCGAACTCCAACTAACCCGAGCGGCCTTGTTCTCTTTCCGAAAAGGGTTACTTGTGGGTCCCAGAATTCATTTTTGCGTTAACCAGATCCGCCAGCGATGCTCAGAATATGAGAATCTGAGAGCGTGTTGGGCCTATTGGCGACTTGAAAGCGGGCCCCGTTTGTCACCCTCTTCAAAATCGAGAATACGGCCAAATCTCATCATCCGCAAGCCTTTTGTAAACTTACACATATACAAAGCCCCACCCTCAACAGAGAACAGGGACTGCGTTAACCGAAGGATCCCCAGTTCCCCGTATGGTAAAGAAACTCAGCCCATCCCCAATTTCTTTAAAGATCAAGTCTTGCATAGGATGTGGGCGGCGAATCTCAGCCGAAAACTGGGTGATTGCGGGAACATTCAGACAATCAAACGGGCGAGACATATATAAATCGCTATTGCAGTCCGTGCGCACTTTTGTAGAACACTCGAGATTCGTCTTCACGCAGCCTCGCGATAGTAGTATCGAAGCATACCTCCGAGCCGCTCTCGACACAGGACATCACCATCGCGGAGATTGACCTCTTCCCCAGGTTCGATTAATCGATTCTCGAGCCCTTGGTGATTTCGCTCGATGTGGAAATGCTCCAGGAAAGTGTTAATCGCTTCTCTCAGCGATTTCTCACCGAAGAAGATCATTCGGTCGAGACATTCCTCCCTAAGCGACCGGTGGAAGCGCTGTCGAGTAGAGCTGGGGATTGCTCCCCAGCCCCCTCACGGAACCGGACATGCGGGACT
>WVZY01000041.1:140270-148219 GCA_011772205.1 Candidatus Latescibacterota bacterium | reverse complement strand
CCCCACGGAGCCTCCCTGCTTGCTTCCACGCAATGGCTTATCACCCTCATCTCGCAGCACTCCTCTTGTCGCATGTTCGGAGCCTGGCAATCTTGCGTAGCGGCATTTTTTAGCATTTGAAAACGGCAAGCCGCACATAGCTATTGACACGACCCCTTCTGCGCATACTTTATTAAGTAGACGCCGGTCACGATATTCCCTGACGATCGGCATGAAGATTCATACTCCCCCCTATTCTCCCCTGCTCGTACCCTGTTGCTAATAAGACGGTTGGCTTCCCAAAGGAACTTTTTCCAGTTATTTCTGTCTAAAGGGGCGAAAGGCGGTTTTTACCGTGATACGCCGCCAGACCCGAATCCAGGGGAATGACTGATGAACCAACAGGGGGTGTCGAAATGAAGCGATATACCCAACATAAAATTATCCCCCGAAGGGGAAACCTTCGAATGGGAAGCATTTTTCTGACCGCACTTGTCATTTGTTTGTTTGCAGCGTCCGCCGAGGCGTCGGGCATCCTGATTCCCAGGCCGCCGGTTGACCGGCCGCCGGTTGAAATCAAGATGCGCCCCCTTTCGTTCAAGTCGCAACATGTCAGCGTATCGATCAATAACCAGGCGGCAAAAACAACCATTAAGCAAATATTTCAAAACCATACCAACCGGGATCTCGAGGGGACGTACATATTTCCCATACCCGAGAAGGCCTCGATCTCCAAGTTTTCGATGTGGATGAACGGTAGGAAGGTCGAGGGTGAGTTGCTCGACGCCGGCGAGGCCCGCAAGATATACAACGATATCGTCCGCCGCATGAGAGATCCGGGACTTCTCGAATACGCAGGGCGCGATTTGTTTCGGGCGAATGTGTACCCGATCCCCAAGCACGGCGAGGTCAAGATCGAGCTCGCCTATGAAGAGGTCCTCGAGTACGACTCGGGAGTCGTGGGCTATAGGTACCCGCTCAACGTGGAAAGATGCTCACCGACGAACATCGAAGAGGTGTCGATCGCCGTCAACATCCAGTCCAACATACCGATAAAGACTCTTTACAGCCCGACCCACGATATCGATATCGAGAATTCCGGTGAATCCGCCTACTGTGGCTATGAGGAAAAGGATGTAAGGCCTGACAGAGATTTCATTCTCTATTATACCGTGTCCGGGGATCGGATGGGTTTGAATCTCCTGACTCATCGCCGCGGTGAGGATGGATACTTCATACTCCTCCTGTCTCCAGGAACCCTTGATGACCCTGATGCAATCGTTAAAAAAGACATCGTTTTCGTGATCGATAGATCAGGATCGATGCAAGGCAAAAAAATCGAGCAAGCGAAAGATGCTCTCGAATACTGCGTCAAGAGGCTCAACGAAGGAGACCGATTCAATATCATCACGTTTTCGACCGGTGTCGTCAAGTTCAGCGAGGGAATGGTGCGGTTCAGCAAGCGTGATCTTGCCCGCGCTTTGAGGTTCGTCAAAAAAATAAAAGCGCGCGGCGGAACGAATATCAACGATGCACTGCAAGCGGCCCTCGATTTCCCGAAATCCAAACGGTCGCAAATGATCGTTTTCCTCACGGACGGACTCCCAACGGTGGGTGAGACGGACCTCGGGGCCATCCTTGGCAATGTCAAGGATGAGAACGCCGGCGACGTGCGCATCTTCCCCTTCGGAGTCGGCTACGACGTGAACACGCACCTGCTGGACAAGCTGTGCGAGGACAACCGGGGCACTGTCGAGTACATAAAGCCTGAAGAGGATATCGAGGAAAAAGTCTCCGCATTCTACTCGAAAGTTAGCAATCCCGTACTCTCTAATGTAGACCTCGATTTTGGTGACGTAAAGACCTACGACGTCTATCCAAATCATCTCCCCGATATCTTCGACGGAGCGCAGCTCGTCGTCTTCGGGCGTTACGAGGGAAGAGGAAGAACGCGGATTCGTTTGACCGGCTATGTTGGCGAAGATGAAAAGCGATACGAATATTCGGGCAGGTTCGGAAAGCGAGAAAGCAGGAACGCGTTTATTCCCCGTCTCTGGGCGACGAGAAAGATCGCCTACCTGCTTTCAGAAATCAGGCTGCACGGACACAACGACGAGCTCGTCGATGAAGTCATCATTCTCGCCAAGGAGCACGGGATCGTAACGCCGTACACATCGTATCTCGTCCTTGACGAGCAGGTTGCCCTCGAGAGGGAAATGCATGATTCATTTGGCGGGTCATCTGTTATTCTCAGAAACAGCGAGCGGAGTTTCGTAGAGCCGGGTGATGAGCTGCGCGTTCGAGGTGGCCGTCGCGGTGAAGTATCGTTTAAAGATACAGAAGGTCTACCTGCTCCCCCGGCATCCGGCACCGGGAAAGCGGCCACCGAGTACAGTCAAAATGTCGCTCGTGGCAAAGAACAAAAGATACTCATAAATCCTCTGAGCAAGAGGGTGAAATACGTCGACGAGAAGACGTTCTACTTTATCGACGATCGCTGGGTGGACGAAGCGTACAAAGAAGATATGACCGTTATCGAGATAAAATACTTGAGCGATGAGTATTTCGAACTGCTAGATAACGAGCCGGAAGTTGGGAAGTATTTGTCGCTGGGGACGGAGGTCACTTTTGTCCACGGGGGCAAAGCGTACCGGATTGTGACCGACGAGTGATCCAGCCGTGAAACCTTCCTGGCGGACCGGTTTTAATGCAATTTAGCCGGTCCGCCAGGAGGTGCCTTCAACGCCCCTCCTACGGATTTTTACATTTAGAATTTCTTCCGATTCGCTCGGCTACTGTGCGTGGAATCACGCAGGAAAGCTCCATGGGGTGACGAACTATTGCGCGGAAGCAAGTAGGGAGGCTTCGTGGGGGTGACGAACCATTGCGCGGAGCGAGCGAGGATCCTCCGCCGGAGGCGGATAGCCGAGCGACGGGAGCGTGGTGAGGACCCCCCTACGGGGCCTTCCCACGGGCTCAATGCGGCTGGCTTGACCTGGCGCTCCTCCTCGCCTATAATTGTGCTTTCCTTGAGCAAATCCGCATTTGATCGTCGTTTGAAAATAAGTAGAGAGATTGAGGAGGTCGAGATATTATGCCAATCGCCGATTTGGAGCCGAGAGCACTATGGAAACATTTCGATGAGATCAGAAAGATCCCGCACGGATCTGGTAACGAGGCGGGACTTCGCAAGTACATTCTCTCCTATGCCATGGATAAGAGCTTAGAGGCGCAATCCGATCAAGTAGGAAACGTCGTTGTCCGCGTTCCCGCAACTCCGGGTCATGAGAGCGCTCCTGTTGTGGTACTTCAGGGCCATATGGACATGGTCTGTGAGAAAAACTCAGGTGTGACGCACGATTTTACGAAGGATCCGATCCAACTCCAGCGGGATGGGGATTGGCTCACCGCGAAAGGTACGACTCTCGGATCGGATAATGGGATAGGTCTGGCTGCCGCTTTGGCCGTCGCGGATTCAGAGGATGTCGTCCATGGCCCGCTAGAATTATTGTTCACGGTCGATGAGGAAGTTGGCCTTACCGGAGCTGGAAAACTCGCTCCAGGATTTGTAAACGGCCGGAAGCTCCTGAACCTGGACAGTGAAGAGCTGGGTGCCTTCTACATTGGATGTGCGGGGGGCGGTGATTCCACCATCCGCTTACCTGTCACGGCCATTGGCGGCTTCCCGGACCGGAAAGGTGTGAGAGTAGGCGTATCTGGTCTCCGCGGGGGACACTCCGGGATCGATATCCATGAGCAAAGAGGTAACGCGATTAAAGTCCTCGCCAGGATTCTGTGGAGAGCGACCCGTGATTTTGAATTGTATGTTTCAGGGATAAACGGCGGCAACAAGCGTAATGCAATTCCACGCGAGGCGGAGGCTGTGTTGTTGGTTCAACCGGATGATGTAGAAGCTCTGAGACAGGTCATCGAAGCTGAAGCAGCTTACATCAAGGTGGAATTGGGCGGCAAGGAACCGGAGCTTACTGTGGACTTATCTATCGTTGAAAAGGCGCCCGAACGCGTGATGGATCAGACATCGCAAGAGGCCCTGCTCAATCTTCTTCTAGCAATGCCGCACGGCGTGGAAACGATGAGCTATGATATCCCAGGCCTTGTCGAAACGTCGAACAACCTTGCCACGATAACCACGGGAGAAGGGAAAGTTATCATTGGAACCTCCAGCCGCAGTTCCGTCGCTCATGCGCTGCAAGCCTTGCGGGATAGGATTCGCGCAACTGCCGAGCTTGCCGGCGCGGCAGTCGAGGAAAACGAACCATACCCCGGGTGGAAGCCCAATCTCGATTCCGAACTAATGGCCCTTGCCAAACGTGTCCACCAAGTGGTGATGGGTAAGGAACCGGAACTCAAGGCGATTCATGCAGGGCTCGAATGCGGTATCATTGGGGAAAAATTCCCGGGCATGGACATGATCTCATTCGGTCCGCAGATCGAGCATCCCCACTCTCCTGAGGAGCGAGTGAACATACCTTCGGTGGAAAAGTTCTGGGAGCTGCTCAAGGCACTTGTCCAGGAAATGGCGTAGGTTGGATTAGGAGCAATGATCTTCTATGAAATCTGCATCCTACTCGATGCTTCTCCCAAGAAGTCAGAATTGGCCGATTTTGTCATTGGGTAAGCTTTTCTGCCATAATTCATTGAAAACAAATAGGTTATCAAGATACCATTGTCCACCTAATTGAAGACATTTCAAGACCATGAATCTGATATCGATCAAATCCCTCTACCACATCACTGTAATTCGTGGTAGCATATGCAGATGTCGCCTGTGAGATTTTCCCACCAAGCAACCTGCGCCGACTATGAGATGCATCTCCTGACAGTTCGATTTTCCTGGAAATTGAGCTAGCGATATGGAGAAAAATTTCAAGCGAGAAATATCCGCACTCGATGAAATATTTAGCTTTGTGGACGATTTCGTCACGGAATCTCGAATCGATGATGCGGTGGCTTTCTCCATTCGATTAGCTGTTGAAGAGCTATTCACAAACTTTGTGCGGCACAATACGGGGGGGCTAGATCACATCGCGATCAGCCTCAAGAGGGATTCTAATCAGTTGCTAATCCAACTGAAAGATTTCCAGGTCGAGCCTTTCGATATGACGAAAGTCAAGTCGGTGGATGTTGATCTTCCCTTGGAGAAGCGGAAAGCCGGAGAGCTTGGGATCCATCTGGTTAAGAGCATCGTCGATAAACTGAGCTACGAGTATTCGAAAAGGACATTATGCGTCACTGCCATCAAGAACTTGGAGGAACAAGATGTTTAGTATCAAACGTGCCAAGGACGGGCACATTCTATTGGTGGGGAGGCTTGACGCCGCCCAGGTCGATAGGGCTAGAAACTACTTTAGATCCGTTACGGAGTCCTGCACGCTGGATTTCACGGATCTCGACTATATTTCGAGCGCGGGATTGGGATTTCTCCTTGGCACGCAAAAGCGCCTGAGTGAATCGGGCCACAAGCTGAAGCTGGTTAATATGAATAAGTATATCAGGGATATTTTCCGGATAGCCGGTTTCGACAACATTTTCGACATAGAATGATATGTATATAGGGAGAGTATACCCTTCCGGGAGGGCAATAAATTCCGCCAACTTTTCAACGGGTCGTTTGTATTTATGGAAAAAGAAAGCGACATAACACTCGTTAAAAGGTGCTCGGCAGGCGATAAGAGGGCATTCGAGGCTCTCGTCGGAAAATATGAAAAAGCCATTTTCAATATCGCGTTCAGAGTAATGAACGACTACGAGGATGCAATGGATATCACCCAATCGGTTTTCATCAAGACATACGAGAGGCTCCAGACTTTTGATCAATCCCGCAAATTTTTTAGCTGGCTTTACAGGATCGCCATCAACGAGGCTCTCAATTACAGCAAGATGAAGAAGTTTACAGAAAAGATAGACAGCGATTTTCCGGAGAGGAGAATCAATCCCGAAGAACGATGCGCTCAGAGCGAGTTGAGCGAGCATGTTCAGCAAGCGCTCAAAGCTCTCAAATTCGATTACAGGGTCGTGGTTGTGCTCAAGCACTTCCACGACCTTTCTTATAAAGAAATCAGCGAGATACTCGATATACCCGTGAAGACTGTGAAATCAAGATTGTTCACTGGAAGGCAGCTCTTGAAGGGCATGCTGATAGAACGAGGACACGCACTGTGATACCGGACAAGTATATAGAGCTGATAAATCAAGAGATCGATGGGGTCAATTCGCCCAAGGAAAGCCTCGAGTTAAAACAGTATCTCGAGAAAAATCCCGAAGGAAAGCGCTGCTACGAAGAGCTGCGAGAGCTCTGCGGAGTGTTTCGCGAGGTCAAAGAGGTTGCGGCACCTCCTAACCTACGAGAATTGATTCTTTCAGCTATTTCCCGGCAAGATGCGATTCCCGACGTCGATGAAGGCAGGAGAGGTTTTATCGCATCCGCCCTGGCCGGCTTTCGGTTCGGCTTCAAAAAGAAATACGCCTACATTTTTGCAGCCGGTCTCATTGCTGGCATCGTCCTGTTCACTGTGCTTTCCCGCATCGCCCCACCACCCACACCTGATGATCTCGAAAAACTTTACGGAACGATATCCCTGGAGAAGAGCGCGATGGGCGTTGCCACCGTGGTGCCAGTCGATTTCGAACTCGCCTCTGTTTCGGGAAGTGCAAGATTTCGTTATATGACGGGCGCAATAATGACTGAGCTCAACCTGTCTTCGGAGGCGCCGATTGAAGTTGTTTTCGAATACGATGAGAAGGTCAGTTTCGATGGATTTAGAGCACTTGACAAGGGCATTTATGATATACGGGTGGCAGAGAATTCTGCGGAGCTCAGCCACCTCGGGGACGGTAACTTTCTTTTAATCTTCAAAGACGGTTTCCAATCGCCCATCATGATGAAGATCTTCTCGGAGGGGGATCTGGTCTTTGAAGAATCAGTATATCCGGGGCGAAAATAGAAATCCTTCATTTGCTTGCCAACTTTTCGTCTCGTTCGTTGTAGGTCTAAATTGAAGCCAATTTACCATCATGATGAACCCTAACAGCCAGGAGGTCAGTTATGAGCAAAGGTAGGTTTTTGCTCGGTGGCGTCGTTCTTGTGGCGGTCATTGCAATAGTGTACTTTGCATTCCTCTATCCGCCCCCCTCAAGCGAAGATGTCACGGGCACGATCGGCGCGGCCAAGAAATACAGGGCCGAGCAGATCAAGGATGAAGACGTCGTGCTCGAAGGAGAGCAGGCAGCCATATCCCCCGGCGAAGGAGAGGTGACGGCTGTAAATCAGGAGATGGCCGACTATTTCGGGCGCGCCACTCTCCAGGAGAAGGCTGCGATCTTCGGGCGTGCGTCTCTGCAGGAGAAAGCGGTCGTCATCGGCCGGGCAACCGTCCAGGAGAAGGCAATTCTCTTCGGGCATGCGACCATCCAGGAGCGGCATGCCATGTTCCAGCGACTCACCGTCGAGGAACGGATGAACATTCTGCAGCGGGCCAATCTAACGATGGAGAATTTCGACAAGTTCACGATGCAGGAGAAGGGTGCGGTATTTGAGAAGTTCTCGATCCAGGAGAAGGCCGTAGTATTCGGGAAAGCCACGCTTCAAGAGAAGGCCATGATTTTCGGGAAAGCGACCCTTGAGGAGAGGGCTAGCATCATCGGCCGGGCTTCTCTGCAGGAGAAAGCAGTTCTCTTTGGGAAAGCAACGGTTCAAGAGAAGGCCACTATCATTGGAAGGGCTTCTTTGCAAGAAAGAGCCTTGCTGTTCCAGCGTGCATCGCTCCAGGAGAAGGCCGCATTTCTAGGTCGGGCATCGGTCCAGGAGAAAGCCACGCTGTTCGGGCGTGCCACTCTCCAGGAGAAAGCTGCGATCTTCGGGCGGGCGACTCTGGAGGAGAGAGCGACCGTCATCGGCCGGGCAACCGTCCAGGAGAAGGCAATTCTCTTCGGGCATGCGACCATCCAGG
>WVZY01000041.1:0-140102 GCA_011772205.1 Candidatus Latescibacterota bacterium | reverse complement strand
AGAAAGCAGTTCTCTTTGGGAAAGCAACGGTTCAAGAGAAGGCCACTATCATTGGAAGGGCTACGGTCCAAGAGAAAGCGGCTTTGATCGGACGCGCTACGCTTGAGGAGAGGTCAGCGATTATGGGGCGTGCCACTCTCCAGGAAAAAGCAGCGATTGTAGGTCGGGCATCGGTCCAGGAGAAAGCCACGCTGTTCGGGCGTGCCACTCTCCAGGAGAAAGCCGCGATCTTCGGGCGGGCGACTCTGGAGGAGAAAGCGACCGTCATCGGCCGGGCAACCGTCCAGGAGAAGGCAATTCTCTTCGGGCATGCAACCATCCAGGAGCGGCATGCCATGTTCCAGCGACTCACCGTCGAGGAGCGGATGAACATTCTGCAGCGGGCCAATCTAACGATGGAGAATTTCGACAAGTTCACGATGCAGGAGAAGGGTGCGGTATTTGAGAAGTTCTCGATCCAGGAGAAGGCCACAGTATTCGGGAAAGCCACGCTTCAAGAGAAGGCCACGATTTTCGGGAAAGCGACCCTTGAGGAGAGGGCTAGCATCATCGGCCGGGCTACTCTGCAGGAGAAAGCCACGCTGTTCGGGCGCGCCACTCTCCAGGAGAAGGCTATGCTCCTGGGTAGAGCTTCCGTGCAAGAGAAAACTGCGATTCTTGAGAAGGCGTTCGTAAGCCAGGATTAGGCGCATCGGGCTCAAGAGGAAGAGGGCACGCCGCATGGGTAGGTGGTAGGAGAGACAGAAATCATCGAGACAATCAATTCGCCTACGAGATGTGGAAGCCAACGGAGATGCTGCAGCGAGGCTGCAGCATCTCCGTTCGGCTTGGTTTCGATTATCAGGTTCCCTGACACAGATTGGCTTTTATCAATGAGCAGAAGATTCACTGCTGATTCTACGACCAGCCTGCTGGGCTGGATTCTCGCGTTTTTTGCGCTGCTATTTCTCCCATATCGTGCCGGCGCTGATACTGAAATAGAGTTTAAATACCGTCTTTATGAAACAAAATCTCTTAAGCTCGTTTATTACGACAAAGATCAGTATTACGTCATACCTCATCTTGCCCGCTGCTTCGAGAATTCTCTCAGGTTTCACAAAAACCTCTTCGACTACACACCAAGCGAACCAGTGACCATTCTTTTTCAGGATTTCGACGACCATGGGTATGCAGGCACCACAACGATCCCTAACAACTGGCTTACCCTAGGTATCGAGCCTTTCGAATATGTTTACGAGACGAGTCCAACGAATGAACGCATGAACTGGGTAATGAATCACGAGCTCGTTCATGTGATGGCCTCGGATCAGGCATCGCGCAGAGATAATTTCTTTAGAACTATTTTCCTCGGGAAAGTCGCTCCAAGCGATGAAGATCCGGTCTCGATGCTTTACAGCTATCTCACCAGCCCGCGAATGTATGCTCCCCGCTGGTTTCACGAAGGCATCGCCGTTTTTATGGAAACCTGGATGGCTGGCGGCATCGGACGCGCCCAGGGGGGCTATGATGAAATGGTCTTCCGGGCAATGGTACGCGACGGCAGTTTCTTCTATGATGTCGTTGGGCTCGAATCGGAAGGGAAAACCACCGATTTTCAAATCGGCCAGAATTCCTACCTCTATGGAACGCGGTTCGTCAGCTACCTTGCATATCACTACGGACCTGAAAAGGTAGTGGAATGGGCCAAGAGAGGTAAGGAAAGCAAGGGGTATTTCTCCTCTCAGTTCAAGAAAGTATTCGGTGTTTCACTGGATGATGAATGGTCGAAATGGATTGAGTGGGAGCACGAGTGGCAGGAAACCAACCTCGATTCGATAAGGCAGTATCCAACAACGCCTTTTCGTGTCCTGTCGCGGAAAGCTTTAGGCTCAGTGTCCAGGGCGTACTATGACGGGAAGAATCATAAAATTTATGCCGGAGTAAACTATCCTGGTGAGTTCGCCCACCTCGCGTCAATAGATATAGATACAGGCGACGTAAAGAAAATCTGCGAGGTCCCAACACCGGCTCTGTATTATGTCTGCGGCTTGGCTTACGACGACTCAACCTCCACTTTGTTCTTCACGACGGATAACAGCCGCGGTTGGCGGGATCTGAATGCCGTCGATTTACGAACGGGCAAGACGAAACTCCTTCTAAAAGACAACCGCACCGGGGATCTCGTTTTCAATCGAGTTGATAGCTCGATCTGGGGAATGCAGCATCACAGTGGCAAATCCCGTCTCGTTCGTTTTCCTCCTCCGTATGATGACTGGCAGGGGATCCTCCTTATGCCCTACGGAAAAGATCTGTTTGATATCGATATTTCCCCGGATGGGAAATATATTACAGGCTCACTATTCGAGATCAGCGGCCGCGTATACCTGATCAGAATGGACTTGGAAAAGCTGCTCATGGGCGATAGCTCCTATGATGTTTTGTGGGAGTTCGAAAAAAACGCTCCCGCGAACTTTATTTTTTCCACGAACGGTAAGTATTTGTACGGAACATCGTATTACACCGGCACATCAAATGTCTTCCGCTTCGACTTCGAAGAGCAGGAGATGGAGGGTGTCAGCAACTGCGAGTCCGGTTTTTTCAGACCCATCCCCATCTCTGATGATTCGTTGATCGTTTTCCGGTATACGGGAGACGGATTCGTGCCTGTGATGATACCCAACGAGACGATCGAGGATATAAGTGCGGTCCGATTGCTTGGCGCTGCCATTGTGGAGAAGCACCCGATCATCAGTGAGTGGGTTCTCGGATCTCCTAAATCGATAAAAATCGATTCGCTCGTTGTCACATCTGGCAACTACAACGGCTTTCGAAGCATGGGAATCACTTCGGCCTATCCGATCGCCGAGGGCTACAAGAACTACGCTGCATTCGGATTAAGGTTCAATTTGATGGATCCAGTCGGGCTCCACGGACTGGATTTTGCCTTGTCCGTTTCGCCCACCAACCGGCTGCCGGACGACGAGA
The DNA here is from genome assembly GCA_011772205.1 of Candidatus Latescibacterota bacterium. Classification (GTDB taxonomy): domain Bacteria; phylum Krumholzibacteriota; class Krumholzibacteriia; order WVZY01; family WVZY01; genus WVZY01. Next base: position 137,138 of record WVZY01000041.1, on the reverse strand, counting down.
AGGCTCACTTTCGCTTCTCTTATCGACATTGGCCTTGGACGCTGAGCGGCGCATACAATCGAGCGGATTTCTACGATTTCTTTGGTCCGACCAAAACCAGTCGAAAAGGTTATTCACTCGAGCTCCAATACGAGAACTACCTCTTGTACGAACGGCAGAAGTCTTTGGAGTATTCGTTCCATCTCGCGGGATACACTGGGCTCGAGAGACTACCGGATTTCCAGAACATAGCAACGTCATTCGATGAATTCTTCAGTGGCAGTGCAGAGCTAAGGTACGAAAGCAAGCGGAAAACCATCGGTTCGGTCGAGCATGAAAAGGGTATCATCTGGAAGGTTGCATCGCTGAATACGTATGTCCAATCCGATTTCTATCCGAGGATCTATGCCAACTTGGACTACGGCTTCCTCCTGCCTCTCGATCACTCGTCGATATGGCTGAGAACTTCGGCGGGATACTCCTTTGGCGAGAGGGATGAACCTTTTGCCAATTTCTATTTTGGAGGGTTCGGTAACAACTGGGTCGACCACGCGGAAGTCAATCGATACAGGGAGTACTACAGTTTTCCAGGTGTGGAACTCAATGCCGTTGGAGGGAAAAATTACGGCAAAGCCACGCTGGAATGGACCCTTCCTCCGGTTAGATTTCGCCGCTTTGGGTTTCCTGCACTTTACTTCAACTGGGCACGCCTCGCCTTTTTCACATCCGTCATTTCAACGAATATAGATAGTAGACGCGTTCGAAGAGATCTCGTAAACTCGGGTGCGCAGATGAATCTCAAGCTCGTAATCTTTTCATCTCTCGAGTCGACCTTCTCCCTTGGGTACGCCATCGCTGGAGAAGAAGGCAGGGAGCCCGAGCGCGAGTTCATGATTTCATTGAAAATACTTCGTTGAGCGTTGTGTGACACGGCTTCCGTCAGGAATTGTTTTATGCGCATGCCAGAGGCTCCAGTAGTGATATTTTCATCCTGTTGATAAGCTTAATGATAAATTTCCTCGTTAAAGTCATCATCAGTGCGCTCCCTGTAATCGCCTTCCTGATTGCCCTCATATTTCTGGACAGCTACAAGCTGGTCCGTTTGAGATCCGTCTTGCTAACGATTCTGATCGGCTTTTTCGTCGCGCTTGCATGTCTTTTCCTCAACGACGGTTTACGTGCTGTTCTAGGATGGAAAGTGGCTGTCTATTCCAGGTATGCGGCTCCCATCGTCGAAGAGGTAGTAAAGGCATCTTATATCGTTTACCTGATAAGATCGAAAAGGCTTGGATTTATGGTAGATGCCGTAATAATGGGTTTCGCACTGGGTGCAGGCTTCGCGATTTTCGAGAACATCTACAAGTTGACGACGATCACGGACTCAAATTTTTTCCTTTGGATAATACGAGGATTTGGGACCGCCGTCATGCATGGCGCAGCTACAGCCATTTTTGCCCTTGTGTCGAAAGGCCTTTCAGAAAGGCATGAAACAGAAGGCACTTGGGTATATCTCCCGGGCATCGGATTAGTGGCGGCTATACATTCTCTGTTCAATCATTTTTTCATCTCACCAGCATCCTCGGCAGCAGCGCTGACGATCGGGTTTCCTTTGGTGATGATCGCTGCGTTTCAGCAAAGTGAAAGGGCCACGAGGAAGTGGTTGGGAATGGGTTTCGACACGGATGCAGAGCTTCTGGAGATGATCATCACTGGCGATATAACGCAGACCAGGCTGGGTCAATATTTGTTATCCCTTAAGCAGAGATTTTCGGGCGAGGTTGTTGCCGATATGCTTTGCCTCCTCCGCATTCACCTCGAGCTGTCGATAAAGGCCAAAGGTACTCTACTGATCCGTGAGGCCGGTTTCCCGGTGTCCGAAGACCCGGCTGTTAAAGAGAAATTCGAGGAATTGAGATATCTGGAGAAGAGCATCGGCACAACTGGACGTCTTGCCATCGTTCCATTCCTCCGTTGGAGCAGCCGCGACCTATGGCAGCTTCACATGCTAGGAGGCAAGTGAGACAAGGTTCCTCGCTCTTAATCCCGCTTCGCTCGGACTTCGCGCCTTCTATGGAGTATCCTCGCCCGCTCCGCGTAACGGTTTGTCACCCCCGCAGAGCCTCCCTGCTTGCATCAGCGCAATGATCCGACATCCTCATCGAGTAGTTCCGAGATTCTTGGAATATTTCCGCCATGGGAGAGTTTTTTTTCTGCAACTAGGTGTTGGATATGGCAATGCGAAAAATCAAGGACTTACAGGCTTCCAGCGCTGGACTTGTAAGATGATCAGCCGCCTCGATTTGAGGTCCCATTAATTCGTTATATGTCAATGGAATAGCGAGATTGCACGAATAGCCCGGAAAGGCCAATACATTTCCTGGCATGGCATAACGATTGCTCGAATCTGCGGGGGTGTACTTATGTTGAGGACGATCAAGAATATTCGAGGTTTTACGCTGACCGAGCTCATGGTCGTGGTCACCATTTTGGGCTTGATCATCGTGCTTACCATACCGTCATTTGGACGGTTTCTGCAATCGAGCAGGCTGGCCGGGGAGATCAATAAAATGTCGCTGACTTTCAGGGCTGCGCGCAGCGCTGCGATAACGAAAAACATCGACGCCGTGTTCGTTCTGGATACCGCCAAAAACGAATATTTTTATTTCGAAGATCGAAATGGCGACGGCCAGAAAAATGCCGGCGAGCTCCAGAGCGCCGTTGTAGAGCTCCCACCCGGCATTGTTTTTCAAGGGCACACCCTGACGCAGCCCAAGGTCTTTTTCAGTCCGAAGGGAACTGCGACCGAATCGGGAACCATTACTATCAAGAACACGAGGAACCATGCCAGAACATTGAGAATCTTCGGAGGAACGGGGAACGTATCGATTCAATAACCCTGAGAAATAGACGAAAGAGGTCTATGTTATGTGGCAATCCCAAAAAGGTATATCTCTTTTGGAGGTATTGATTGCGATACTGATTTTCGGAGTTGGAGTGAGCATGGCCCTGCGCATGCTTCCGGAGAGCAGTTCAGTAACAACGCGTAGTCGCAACATGACCACGGCGATGAATCTCGCTGTGGAAAGACTGGAAGAACTGATGAGTATGCCATACAACGATGCTGCCCTCAGCCAGGGAAACCATTCTGATCCTCTGAATCCGATCGACCTTCACTACACACGCTCATGGATCGTCGTCGACGACAATCCTGTCCTAGGGATGAAGCGTGTTAGCGTGATGGTGCGTTTCCCTACTTCCAGCGCTGACAGTTCGGTGACACTCAACACCTTCATCACATCAAGGCGGTGATGAGATGACAAAGCTTCGATTGCATAAGAGTGGTTTCACAATGGTGGAGATGCTGGTCGGTATAGTGATAATGGGAATCGTGCTCGCCTCCGTGATGAGCATTATGATTTCCATGCAGAAGGGATCCGCGCGATCGAGTGGTTATGCAGACGCTCAACAGAATACGCGCGTTGCTGTGGATTACCTTCTTGATCACCTTCGTCAAGCCGGTGCGAATACCGACGTTCTCCGCGGGCAGCGTTGGCTGGTTCATGGCGGGCCATATCAGGTCGTGATAAACGCCGATGTCGATAACGGCCAGACGATCTCGGGTAATGCGCCGCTCGAGGCCATCAGCATCGACCACAGCCCGAGTACAGTGCCGCCGAGCGGTGGTGTGGTTTACGCGCCTGCCAGGACGTTCACAACGGGTGCTGAAACCATCGTGCTGACACTGGACTCGGATGGTGATGGCGCTGTTTCTGGAGGTGACCGTGGTGATGATCCGGAGGAAAGCGGGCATAATCAGCATCTCTACGTTCTTAAACGAGTTACATACGGATTTGATGGGGGCGGAGCGAACCAAGTGCGGACAGCGAATCTCGCTATGGTCCGGGGTCCGGTACAATACTCGGATGGAACTCATCCGCCACCACTTTTCCAGTATTACTTTGACCACGATGACGACATCGCTACGCCCGATAAGCTTTGGGGTGATAATAATCCCGAAGATGGTGTGCTAAATAGCGGCGAAATCGCCGCGCTGGTTCCTGTCCCTGATCCATTGCTTAGCCGAGTTCGCAAGGTCAGATTGACCGTGATTGGTGAGTCCATCAAATTCGATAACCGGTTCGCAGACAATGACGGATTTCTTGCAGTGGAAATGAGCTCAGAGGTTTACCTCAGGAATGCGAGCCGCGCAAACGCGCTTCTCTACGGAACAGTATTCCACGATGCGGACGATGATGGCGTAATGGATCAAGGGGAGAGTGGAATTCCCGATGTGGAAGTACGCTTGCTTGGCGGGTCCAAATCCGCTATGACCGATAACTTTGGCAAGTACTATATGCCTTTGACTCCGGGAGATTACAGTATTCAGGAGATTGATCCCTACGGTTACAGCTCGACGACACCAAACCTTGTTTCCGTCACTCTCGTTTCGGGGCAGGCCGAACAGGTAAACTTCGGGGATCTCGCTACGACGGGTTTTGGTGTGATTAATGGCAAAGTGTACGAAGATCTGGATCAAGACGGAGTCATTGATACAGACGAAACTGGGATCGCAGAGGTTCTTCTTTCTCTCGATTCGGGTGACCAGGTTACAACGGATTCCGAAGGGATTTATACCTTTGTTGTAGAGATGGGCAATTATGTCCTTGTAGAAACGGATAAGGATGGATATGGATCCACAACTCCCAATTCGGTGGAGATCGTAATAGCGAGTGACGGTGATACAGTAACTGTTGACTTCGGGGACGTGGCGAATCCCAATCTGGGAACCATAGAGGGGTATGTGTTCCTGGATGATAATAAGAATGGCGTCCGGGACATGCTGGAGGAAGGATTGCCCAATGCGAGCATTCACCTGTCATCGGGCGACAGCACGGTTTCGAACACCGATGGGTATTACCAGTTCAATGTGGAAGCCGGCACCTATGAGGTTTCGGAGGTCGATCCGGAAGGATACACATCTACAACCCCAAATACTTATTCGGATATTGTCATTGTGCCCGATACGACCGTCACACGGCATTTCGGCGACATACTCGATGAAGAGATCGACTTCGTCGAAATCGTGATAGGAGATACGGAGCGCGCGTTAAGTGTGAGGTCCATGGATTTCGAGGAGGACAATAGGAACGATCGAGATGTGGTTCTTGGTACTCCTTTCACCAATACAACGGGGAACCTGCTCGTTTACCAAAATCAGTGGACGAGCGCGAATACTCCGCTGACGAAACTTTTCGATGCCTCGCCGACTTACAGAAGAAACTCTTTCAGTGACATCAATGCCATCACTGCGGCTGACTTGTCCGGGGATGACAATTCCGATGTGGTAACCGGTCAGGAATATAACACGGGCAGCAACATCTTGGCATGGTTCAACAACGGGGGAGACCTTAGCAACAGCCCGGATTATGGGTACGCCACCGACTTCTCCACTTTCGTGATGGACGCCGAGGTAATCGACTACGATAGGGATGGCATATTGGATCTCGTTGTCGGTCTTCGGACTTCCCTGAGTAATTTCACTGGTGGAGTCCAAACGTTCAGGGGTGGAGGGGGAGGCGTATTCACAGCGGATCAAACGATCGTTACAGCTGCAACGGACATCAAGCTTGGTGAAGTATGGGGGATGGACGTGGGGGATCTCGATGGAGATGGAGACTTCGACATAGTAGTCGGCACCCGTTCTAATACGTATTTGGGCTATATCGACATCTACCTCAACGGTGCGAATGGGAAAGGCTGGGGTGCTCCTGGAGTATTCATTTGGGATGCACGTTATACACCTTTTGGCGCTGTGAACGACATCAAGGTCATCGATATGAAGGAAGACGACCAAGGAGATCCGGATATCCTGGCGGCCACCAGCACCACTTCTGGATCCGGTGCGGTCCTGCTCTGGCTCAACCGGAACGGTATGTTTGGCAAACCGGACACCACGGGCCATGCATTCGAGCAGCATGTCACGCCACACTGGCCCAACGACGGATTCAATCCACAAGCTGAGTGTCTATCTATAGATGCTGCACCGATCAACCGCGACGTCTTCCCCGAGGTTATCGTTGGAACGCGAAGCTCGCAGTTTTATACGGGGGACATATACTTGCTGAAGACCTTCGGGCTTCTTCCAACCCATGGGCATCAGCTGAACAATGTGTCTGCCGGCGAAGTGAACACGATCGATCTGGCCGATTTCAATAAAGACCTTAGAGTGGACATTGTTGTCGGTACGCGAACATCAATCACGCAGGGCAAACTCGTCGTCTACTTCTATAGCGATTAGATGTAGAACGCGGTATTGTAAGGTTTTCAGAACAGGTGGTACTGCCATGCAGTGGATTTCAAAAAGAATTCTGAGAGACGATGAGGGCAGCGTGCTCGTAATAACGCTACTCGTTCTCTTCATGGTGATGGTCATAGGAGCAGTACTTTCCATCATTGCGTCGACGGATCTCAAGGTCGCGGGGAACCAGCGCTTCTCAACCACCGCTCTGTACTCAGCTGAAGCGGGCCTCAACGAAGCAATTCACCGGTTGGGTGTGCCAAGCCCGACGATTGTCAATGTCGGAGGGACTATGGTGGATGTCTCTATCGGGGATACATCGCCGTATGATCCGAACTGGAAGGTATATATATTCCTGAAGCACCCGACTGCCGTCCCAGCTGGCATGGGAAGCATTTTCACGACAGGCACGATTCAAGACCCCAATCAACCTTACGTTGAGTACAGCGTCCCATCTGGAACAGACGGTGCTCTCACAATCGAACACAAGTGGCAGGACCGGGATGGGAATGGCAACCGCGATGTCGGCGAGGTTGTTTTGTATGATGGCACTAAAATCCCGCCGGAGAATTTTGCTACTGGCTTCCCCGTAGAAATCGTCACAGTAAGGGGAAATTCCGGGCCGGGGATGCGAACAATACAAGCAGAAGTGACGAAGCGAATGATCCGGGCGAGGACGTTGGGCGCGTTGTATACGGATAAAGCGATCTCGATTACAGGTGACGCCGCTTTCTGTGGTTACAACCACGATGTCAATACGCCAGTGGGGATGAGGCCGGTGGCATGTAATGCGTGGCACCTTGGCGCAGGCGATCTCGCCGGTGTCACCACCACGGGGGACGATGTAGATGTTCAAGGCGTTGCGGCCGACCTGGATGGCTTCCCATCTCCAACGGATACTGCTTCGGCAAACCCATTCTTCGATCTCCATGAGGTCCTCGGATTGTCTCTTAGCGAGCTCAATCAGATTCTCGCCCAGGCAGATCGAACCAGCATGGAGAACCCGTTTCACGGGATTACGTATATCCAGGGGGATGCTGATATAATGTCCAACTATGTCGGTTCCGGATTGCTCTATGTAACGGGGGATCTCAAAGCCGCAGGGGGTTGGGAATTCAAAGGCCTTATATTTGTCGAGGGGGATCTCAATATAACGGGTACGCCGTGGATCCTTGGATCGGTAATCGTGAGGGGTACATCCGACTATAACTTCAGTGCGGGTAACTGCGGGATATTGTATAGCGCTGACGCCATAACGCAGTACCTCACTAATGCGACACCCATGAAACTCCTCTCCTGGAGAGAGCTATAGATATAGGAAGGCCCACGAAGGGGTATTGCGGCTCCGGTTGTGTCAACTGGAGCCGTTTCCTTTTTCGGCCAGTGGTGTTGGGAGCACCCTCAAATAGCTGCTTCCCCAGATGGGCGGGATTTCATTTCGTTTTACAACGCCTCCGTTGATCTGTTCAAAAAAGACTTCGTGGCCGCATCATTTCCCTCGTTAGCTGCGTTCTCGAGGTGCTTCGCATCAGCAGGATGACGATTTCTGAAAGATAAAGCCATATTGGCAATGGACTCTTGCTCAGCATTGGACTTGTTTGGCAGCTGATTGGAATGTATCTTTAATAGATTCAACACACCAAACTCATTAGATTTGGCATATAATGGTATTGGAGATCTTAGTGTGACCGCGACGAAAGCACGCCTTTCAATAGAAGGAATGTCCTGCGCTTCCTGTGTCTCCAGGGTCGAAAAAGCCCTCATGAGCGCTCCTGGAGTCTCGCAGGCAGTCGTGAATCTCGCCACATCGACTGCAGATGTCGATTATCTGCCGGATGAAACGGAGATGGAAACGCTGGTGGCAGCCGTTGAAGCGGCGGGTTACAGGGCAAGACCTGTCGGAGCCGGACCCGAAGAAGAGTTGGAGTCGCTCACGAGAGCACGTGAGTACGCCACACTCAAACGGAAATGGATCATCGCCGCAGTGATCACCATCCCCGTGCTCGCACTCGGCTACCCGAATTTGCTGCCGTTTCTGAAACGGATTGATCCTGAAACGATGCGCATCATCTGGATGGCTGCAGGAGCGGCCGCGCTCTTCGTAATGTTTTGGTCCGGGGGCCACTTTTTCAGGGGTGCTATCGCTGCATTCAATCGCCGCACGGCCGACATGAACACGCTGATCGCGATGGGAACATCTTCCGCCTGGATATATTCGACCGTCGCAGTCCTTTTTCCGGGACTTTTCCCAGAGGGCACTGCGGATCCGTATTACGATATTGTGGGCGTCCTCATCACGCTTGTAGTTCTCGGCCGGTCGCTGGAATTGCGCGCAAAAGGCAAGACGTCGGAGGCGATACGGAGGCTAATCGGGCTCCAGCCGAAAACCGCCCGTGTTGTTAGGGATGGCATCGAACGCGATGTGCCCGTGGACGACGTACAGGCCGGGGACACCGTGTTGGTACGTCCGGGGGAGAGAATCCCGGTAGATGGCGAGATCATCGAGGGCGCCTCGGCGGTGGATGAATCGATGCTGACGGGCGAACCGATCCCCGTAGATAAAATGAAGGGGGATGAGGTCATTGGGGGCACTATCAACAAAACCGGGTCGTTTCGGTTCAGGGCAACGAAGGTAGGTAAAGACACTACCCTCGCTCACATAATTAGAATGGTAAGGGAAGCCCAAGGCTCCAAAGCGCCGATCGCCAGGCTGGCAGACATGGTAGCGGCGCACTTCGTGCCGATCGTGATCATGATTGCCACGCTCACGTTCGTTATCTGGTTCGATTTTGGGCCATCCCCGGCGATCAGATACGCGATTGTGGCAGCTGTGGCCGTTCTCGTGATCGCATGTCCGTGCGCGTTGGGGCTCGCCACGCCCATATCTCTCATCGTAGGTCTGGGGAAGGGTGCGGAAAACGCGATCCTAATTCGGAGCGGCGAAGCCCTTCAAGTAGCCCAATCTGTGGATACTGTGGTTCTGGATAAAACAGGGACAATTACCGAGGGCCGTCCTGCGCTTACAGATATCATCGTCAGGGAGGGTTTTGATGAAGAAGAGATCCTGCGCCTTGCCGCCTCGGTCGAAAAGAACTCGGAGCACCCTCTCGGTGAGGCAGTCGTCGCCGCTGCCAGAGACAGGAATTTGCAATTGGAGGAGCCTCGAGAATTCGAGGCGATCCCGGGACGCGGCGTGATTGCCTCAGTGGGAGGGATAGGTGTGAATGTCGGGAACGCGGCGCTTCTCGCGGAGGCTGGGCGGTCGAATGATGTTCCCGAAGCGGAGGAACTGGCAGCAGGAGGGAAAACGCCGATATTTGTCATTTTGGACGGGCGGCTTGCAGGGATCATGGCATTTGCGGATGTAGTGAAGAAAGATTCTGAGGAAGCAGTTGCGCAAATGAGACGCATGGGTCTCGAGATCATAATGATCACCGGTGACCGCAGGCAGACGGCGGCAGCTATCGCGCGGGAGCTTGGGATAGATCGGGTGCTGGCCGAAGTCATGCCTCAGGACAAAGCAGACCAGATTCGGCAGCTCCAGGCCGAGGGCAGGAAGGTGGCTATGGTCGGTGATGGGATCAACGATGCTCCGGCCTTGGCCCAGGCCAACGTCGGGATCGCCATTGGAAGCGGCACCGATGTGGCCGTTGAAGCGGCTGATGTGACGATCATTCAGGGGAGTCTCGAAGGAGTCGTGCGCGCGATCGAAATTTCACGGGCAACCCTGAAGAACATCAAGCAGAATCTCGTTGGGGCTTTCTTTTATAACACCTTGGGCATACCTGTTGCCGCCGGAGTGCTATATCCGCTGTTCGGCATCCTTCTGTCTCCTATGATTGCGGGGGCTGCAATGGCATTCAGCTCCGTAACGGTGGTAACGAATGCCAACAGGCTAAGAAGATACAAGCTGAGGGGGGCATAGGTGACAACGGCCAAGATCATTGTCACCATCGTAGGGATCGGATTCATAGTCTGGACGGCTTGGTTCTTTTGGTTCTCCGATAAGAAATAATCTTTAGCGAGCTTTTTGTTTAAAGTGCAGCAGCGGGCTTCATTTGAGCCGTTTGGAAGTCTAGGAAGCGAATGAAGACGCCAACGGGGAAATATGCAATCATACGGAGCGTTCCGGACACATTCGATCGGTGCATCAAACCTGATAATCACTTGGAGGTCAGCGTCGACCTTGCAAAGGAGCAGCACGCCGCTTACTGTGCGGCTCTCGAAGGGCTGGGTCTCGGGCTCATTAAAATAGAAGCCGATAACAGGTTCCCGGACTGCTGTTTTGTGGAGGATGCGGCGATCATTGTGGATGACAAAGCAATCGTCCTGCCCATGGGAGCTCCTTCCAGGATCGGAGAGGAAAGAGAAGTAAGAAAACGGCTGGCAGATTTCAAGGAGATCTTCGAGATCGAGCCGCCAGCTAACATGGACGGGGGAGATGTGCTAAAGATCGGGCGGAAGCTGTTCGTAGGCTTGTCACAACGCACGAATCTCCATGCTGTGCGGGAGCTCGATGCGTTGGTATCGAATTGGGGATTCCAGGTGTTACCGATCCAACTCCGTGAGGTCCTGCATCTCAAATCGGCCTGCAGTTATCTGGGAGATGAATGCATCCTCATCTATCCCGGCTATTTGCCAGAAGACGCCTTTTCCGATTATCAAAATATCTTTGTTCATGAAGAAGAGGCTTACAGTGCAAATTGCCTTGCTGTTAATGGAAGAGTGCTGGTATCGAAGGGATTTCACCGAACTATAGAGCGAATGCAGTCTGCTGGTTTTGAGACGCTTGAGTTGGATATGACTGAATTCCAAAAAGGTGGTGGAAGTTTGACCTGCTTGTCGATCATTTTTTAGCGGAAGAGGAATGGAATGGAATCTGACTTTTCAACCGAAAGAGACTGTGCGGAACGGTTGGATCGAGAGGATCCGCTATCAAAGTACAGATGCCGTTTTTATATTCCACAAGGATCCATTTATATGCTCGGGAACTCGCTGGGGCTTCTTTCACAGGACGCGGAGAGAAGTCTCATGCGCGTCCTCGAAGAATGGAAGTCGATGGGAATTCAAGGGTGGCTGGGCGGTGAGCAGCCGTGGTTTTATTTTGCGGAGATGCTGGGAGCCAGGGCGGCCGCTTTGGTCGGTGCGGAGCCGGAAGAAGTGGTGGCTACTGGGTCTACTACGATGAACATCCACTCACTTGTCAGCACATTGTATGAGCTTGAAGGACGACGAACCAAGATACTCGCTGATCAACTCAATTTTCCCACGGATATCTATGCACTGAGAAGCCAACTACGGCTCAAAGGCTTCGATCCCCGGGAACACCTCATTCTCGTCCGGAGCGGTGATGGGCGGATTCTCGATGAACAACAGATCGTGGAAAAAATGACCAATGAAGTGGCTCTGGTGCTGTTACCTGCCGTTCTCTACAGAAGCGGACAGCTTCTCGATATGCCTTTCCTTACCAAAGAAGCACACGATCGGGGAATCCTTATCGGATTCGACTGCTCGCATTCCGCAGGAGTTGTCCCGCATTTCTTCGACGAGTGGGGCGTCGATTTCGGCGTTTGGTGCGGTTATAAATATCTAAACGCCGGGCCGGGAGGAGTTGCTTTTTTATTTTTGAACAAAAAGCATTTCCATCGCGTTCCGGGGCTTGCCGGATGGTTCGGGTATGTGAAAGAGAAACAATTCGATCTGCTACTAGAGTTCGAGCATGCGCCGTGCGCCGGTGGGTTACAGATATCTTCACCCAGCATACTTAGCGCGGCCTCTCTTGAAGGGTCCCTGGCTATCATCCTGGATGCAGGTGTTGAAGCGATTCGAGATAAATCGATCCGCATTACCTCCTATCTCATTTATCTAGTTGAGGAACTTCTCTGTGGAGACCCTTACAATTTTTGCATCGGCACGCCTCTTGACGCCTCCCGGCGCGGCGGGCATGTGTCGCTGGAGCATCCCGATGAAGCATTCCGAATTTGCGAAGCGCTCAATGCGAGAGATGTTGTTGTGGATTTCAGGCCGCCAAACGTGATACGCATTGCCCCGGCACCGCTTTATACGTCGTATATTGAAGTGTGGCAGGTTGTACAGTTCTTGAAGGAAATTATGGAGCGCAAGGAGTACATGACCTTCGAGAGAGCGAGAAAAGTGATATCGTGATCGCTGTTGTGCTGGAAACCGGCCGTTCCTCGATGCAAAAACCTCTTGAAATTCAATATATTATCGCGCTAGACTAAGATGCAATCACTCGGCAATTAGTGATCGTGCGCCCACTATACTCCTTCACTGTAAGGGAGGTAGATGGATGACCTTCATATCACGCGGTGGAGGCGATTTTCAAGTGCCTTGCCAGCGGCTGCTGTCGATTGTCCTCGCAGTTACTCTCGTATTCCCCTCCTTCGTTTTCGGTGCAGATCAAGAGGAATCGATCGTTCAGAAATGGGATGAGGTCAGCTCTCTTCGTCTGAATGGCGAGTACGATCGTGCAATCGAGATTCTCAACCAGATCATCGAGGAATACAGCAATTCGGAGGAGATTCTAAGGCATGCCTATAATCAGCTCGTATCCACGCTCCTTTTGAAAGGGGACGAGGAAAACGCTGGTGAAAAAGCTCAGGAGGCTGTCTTGATATTTCCGGATTTGGAGGCCGATCCGATTAGTTTCCCTCCCAGGATGAATGAGATGTACGCCCAACTGAGAAGCGAATTGTATGGGTCCTTAACCATCACTAAGCCAAAGGAGTGCCGGATATTTCTAGACGATGATTTCAAGGGCGAGACTCCTCTGCATCTCGAGCTGGTGCGGGCCGGTGAATACAATCTCATGGTAACAAAATCGGGGTATCACGATTATTCAGAGAGCATTCACGTGGACCCAAACGCCAAGCTAAATTTGGAAGTGTCAATGGACCGGCAGCGCAACAAGAGGTGGTGGCTCTATAGAATAGGTCCCGCTGTCCTCACGGGGGTTCTACTTGCTGTTGGCTTGAGTATCGCCGGTGAAGAGGGGCAGCCGGCCGAGGAGCAACCGCTGCCGCTGCCGCCGCCACCCCCCACACAATGAAACCATTTCGATTGCGGCTTGGTGCTCCGGACCGGCGAGATTAGCCGGTGCGAATTCCATGAGGATATCAAATGTGTGCTGCAGGCAACGATAATTTCAAACCGATCCCTAACCCTTATATTGTTGGCAATCCCATCAAAGACCGTAAGATGTTTTTCGGCCGGCAGGACGATTTTGCGTATATCCGAAAAAAGGTCACCGGCGGCGAGAAAGGCGGTTTGCTGGTTCTCTGTGGGGCGCGCAGGAGCGGGAAGACGTCCATCTTGTTTCAGATTCAAAATGGGCGGCTAGGAGAAGATTTCGTTCCTGTTCTCATCGATATGCAATCGATGACGATTCAGAGTGACCGGGATTTTCTAGGAAAGTTGGCTCAAGAGATAGTATCCGCCATCGAAAAACCAGAAATATCATTCGAGCGAGATTACGAAGCCGAGGCGGGCGAGAATCCTTATACGGCATTCGAAAAACTCGTTCGCAAGATCAGTTCGATCATGCAGGGGAAGAAAATTATCCTGATGTTCGACGAATATGAAATTATCGAATCTCTAATCGAGAAGCAGTTGATCAGCTTGGATGTTCTCAACCTGCTGGCGAACTGGATGGAGCACAAAGAAGGCGTGTTTATGGTCTTCACGGGTTCCGACAAATTGGAGTCCAGGAGTTCTCGCTACTGGGGACATTTTCTTGGCAAGGCGCTTCACCGCAGGATCAGTTTCTTGAGCAATACCGACACGCTTCGGTTGATTCATGAGCCGGTTAGTGGTCTGGTTCAGTATGAAGAAAACGTCCCTGGGATGATATATGGACTCACTGCGGGGCAGCCTTTCTATGCTCAGGTTTTGTGCCAGTCGCTTGTTGACCACCTGAATGAAAGCCAAAAGCATGACGTGGGTGTTGAAGATGTCCAACAAGTTGTTGATGAAATAATCGAAAATCCGCTGCCGCAGATGATCTTCGCCTGGACGTCTCTCACGGGCCTCGAAAAGCTCAGCCTTTCCATCATTGCGGAACTCAACAAACGGGAGGTACGACCTGTTCCCACGAGGGAAATCATTGCTTTTGCTTCGGACGAAGACATTGGTTACCGGATCGACGCAAACAAACTGAATGAAACCGCGGAAAAGCTCTTTCACCATGACCTTCTGAATAAGGACAGCGAGGGTGAGCGCTACAGCTTCAAGATGGATTTATGGCGACAATGGGCCATGCGAATGCATTCCATCTGGCAGGTGATCGATGAGATCACCAGCGAAGGCCGCGAGCTCGGAGAGGGAATCAGTATCAGCAGACCTCGGAGCAGGCGAGGATGGGTGTATCTGGGAGTTGGCGGAGCAGTTCTCGCCATAGTAGCTTTTTTGACCTTGAGAAGCTTCATGCAAGGAGGAGCGCCACTTCCGCTGGCGTCGTTATGGGCCGATTCCACATCCCTCACACTCAATACGGAGCCCTCCGAGGCGAATGTATTTTTGGGGGGGAAATGGATCGGCAAGTCGCCCCTTCAAGGTGCAGCGGTTCCGTTAGGTCAACTCGTTCTTAGAGTCGAACATACCGGATACATCGATTATATGGATACATTGGAGTTCGAGAAAGATGTTCCAGTGAACAGAACAATATCCCTCGAAGAGCAAACCGGCAGCGTTTCTGTTACCTCGTCTCCTCCTGGAGCGCGAATATTCGTGGATGAAGAAGATACCGGCCTTGCGACTCCAGCCGCGGTCGATAGCCTTTCTGTCAACGAGCCTCATCAAATCGTCGTAAGACTTTCCGAATATAGTGATGGCGTATATCAGAGTGTCGAAGTTTACGAGGATTCAGCAGTTGTCGTTCACCACGATTTTTCCAAGGCCACATCGCCTCTCACCATTGTAACCGATCCAGCGGCGGCAAGGGTTTATCTGGATGGCGCATATCTGGGAGAAACTCCCAAAAGTCTTCCTTCGGTAACGCAGGGGGAACACCGATTAGAACTGCAAAAAAATGGATTCAGCTCGGTTCGGCAAAGGATTGTCGTTCCAGTACCTAATAATCTCATAGAGAAAACACTTACGAAGCTCCCGCCGGGCAAATTGATTTTCCGGATAAATCCATATGCCGAGCTCTGGATCAATGGGGAGCTAAAAAATGAATACGCCGTTCACTTTCCCATAGAGCTCGATCCGGGCACATATGAAATCGAATTGCGACATCCACAATTTGAAACTGTGCGTAGAACAGTCGAGCTCAAGTCGGGCGAGACATTGAATGTCCAACACGATTTCTTGGCTAACGAGGAGTAACGATGATAGGGACGGTAATAGCAGGCAAATACAAGATCGAGAAAAAAATCGGTGAGGGTGGATTTGGCAGTGTTTATCTCGGATTTGATCTGAAGCTCAAACGACCTGTTGCCGTAAAGATGCTCAAGGAGTTCTGTCTTGGGGGATCGTTCGAGAAACGCTTTATGCGTGAGTCAGAATCGATGGCGAAGATGAATCACCCAAATATCGTAACAGTCTTCGATTGTGGTGAGCACATGGCGTGCCCTTACCTTGTGATGGAATTCGTGAACGGGCCTTCTTTGAGAGAGCTGATAAACAAAACGACGCTAACGCTCCAGCAGATCTGCACTTTTGCATTTCAAGTATGCAGCGCTATGGCTTACGCCCATTCCCAAAAGATTATCCATCGGGATCTCACATTGAAAAATATCATGGTGGATAAGGTTGGTGAAGAAAGTGCGCAAGTGAAAATAATGGATTTTGGCCTTGCAAAGCTCTTGGATGAAGATGCGCACACATCCGGAAAAGCTATGATGGGAACCCCTTATTACATGTCTCCGGAGCAAGTCAGGGGAGAACCAGTCGATGAGAGGGCGGATATATTTTCATTTGGTGTGGGTATGTTTCGGCTTGTCAATGGCAGGTTTCCCTTTGAAGCAGAACATCCCACAGCGCTCATGTATTTGATCGTAAACGAGACCAGCATCCAATTCGCCGACGGAGTTCCCGAGGATTTGAAGAACATTTTATTGAGATGCCTGGAAAAAGATCCGCGGAATAGGCCCAGGGATTTCTCCGAATTGGCCAAAGAGTTCGAAATGCTGTTGAAAAGCTACGCCACTATGGAAAAGAGTACTTCCGTATCGATCTCGAGCGTCGGTGAACTCACAGATCGAAGCAGTAAGAGAAATCCATATCTCAACCGAGTCATGATCAAAAATCCCTCGGACTTCTTTGGAAGACAGAGAGAGATTCGCAAAATTTACTCACGCTTGGATGCCCCGCATCCGCAGTCGATATCCATTGTTGGGGATCGGCGTATCGGGAAGTCTTCCTTGCTGAATTACATCTACCATAAGAGGAACCGAAAGCAGCACATGCAGAATTACAGCAGCTCTATATTCGTTTACCTGGACTTTCAGAGGGACGTCGATTTCGATGTGTCAAAGTTCATCGATTTTCTCTTCAATGTGTTCAGTTATGAAATAAAAGACGGCGGCGAATATGCATCCCGAGAGAAAAGCCTGGATCAGCTCAAGCAGGTTGTCCAGTCAATTCACGAAGCAGGAAAGAGGATCATCGTTCTAATGGATGAGTTCGAGTCCATAACTCGAAACGAAAAATTTGGCGAAGAGTTTTTTTCATTTTTGCGCTCGCTTGCGAATAGCTTCAGAGTTGCTTATGTCACATCATCGTTTGAGGAACTGCAGCTCATGTGTCACAACAAAGACATCTCCGATTCGCCGTTTTTCAATATTTTTTCGAATCTTCCACTTCGTCCTTTCAGTCGAGAGGAGGCGCTCGAGCTCATCACAGTGCCATCGAAAACAGAGAGCGTACCGCTGGAGCCTTATGCGAATAAGATTATCGAGATAGCGGGTAACTTCCCGTTTTATCTTCAAGTGACGTGCTCGAGCGTTTTCGAATATTTAGTTGATAATCCAGATTCGGAGCCGGACTGGAGCCAAATATCAAAGACGATGATGGATGAGCTGCTGCCTCATTACAGCTTTGTATGGGATAGAATGGAAGATGTGGAGAAAGATAATCTCGGTCGCATCGCCAATGCGAAGCCGATCAACAAGAAATTCCACTATGTGAATGAGGAGCTCGTTCGTCGTGGGTACCTTCACGAATCGAATGGAGAGCTGGCTGTTTGTTCATCGTCGTTCAAGGATTTTGTCCTGCAGGAGATGGAGAGGAGCGGGGAGAAGAAGTCGGTGTTTTCGGCGATTTTTGGAAAGAGGGGAAAGGGAAAGTGAGGCGTTAGGAATTTCACTATTGAAATGAGGAACAGCCTCAATGGTTAACTTGGATTTCATGAAGGCAATACAGAAGCTGCCGATAAAATGTTGCCTAGTGATTGTGTTGTTTTAAAAAGGCGTTGGCCATGCATGTTCGAGTCATATACTTCAGCGCACCCAAGAATAGGTGTCTGGAACGCCCGCGGATTAAACTCAGTCACCGTCATTATCCCAGCTCAAAGATATTATATTTATTCTCGGCTCTGCTTGTTTTATCGGCTTATGCCATGCCAAGCAGTGCACAAGATAGCTTGCTTACTACCCTTCCTGTCTGGTCTTCCGGACCATCGAGTTACACCTTCAGCTTAGCAATTGGCGACGTAAACGGAGACGGGTATCTTGACCTCGTTTGCGGAAATGATTACATGGACGGTAACTCCCTTTACTCGAACGAAGGGAGCACGTTTTCAACGCTGCCGTATTGGCAAGCGCAACAAGATTTTGTGGCGTATAGCGTCGCATTGGGAGATGTGGATGGGGATGGCGATCTCGATCTCGTGTGTGGAAATGGTTACGATGGCGCAACTGGAAGGAGGAATACCCTTCATCTCAATGATCGAGGGATTTTCTCGTCTACGCCAGACTGGTCATCAGAACCTCAAAATTATACCCGGAGCTTAGCGCTCGGGGATGTGGATGGAGATGGCGATCTCGATCTCGTTTGTGGAAATAGCGATCAGTTTCCGGATGGACACAACAACACCCTCTATTTGAATGAAGGTGGTATTTTTTCAACGACTCCGGTTTGGTCGTCGGGGCCGTTAAATTTTACGAATAGTGTTGCCTTAGGGGATGTGAATGGGGATGGTGATCTCGATCTCGTTTGCGGAAATGGGGGCAGCAATACTCTCTATTTGAATCAAAGCGGCCTTTTTTCGACGACTCCAGCTTGGGTCTCGGGACCAGGGAACACCACCACGGCGGTTGCCTTGGGAGATGTGGATGGGGACGGGGATCTCGATCTTGTATGCGGAAACAGCGGCGTAAACACCCTCTATCTCAACGAAGGAGGCATTTTTGCTTCATCTCCGATCTGGTCATCAGTGCCATCCAATTCTACAAGCGGCATAGCCTTAGGAGATATAGACGGGGATGGAGATCTCGACTTCCTTTGCGGAAACAACTACGGTCAAAACAATACCGTATATATGAACATAGGCGGGATTTTCTCCACGACACCAGATTGGTCGTCGGGATTAGCAAATAGCACTATGGGTATAGCGTTAGCGGATGTAAATGGGGATGGCGGTCTAGATCTGGTTTGCGGCAACTATGTTCAAAGCAACACATGTTATCTAAATCTTGGGAAAATTCTGACGACAGTCCCTGTGTGGACAGTCGCAGGGAACATCACTCAAAGTGTTGCGCTCGAAGATGTCGATGGCGATAGGGATGTCGATTTGATTTGTGGGAGCAATGGTCAGAACAACGCTCTCTATTTGAATCAAAATGGAGTTTTTATTACTCCTCCGGCGTGGTCGTCTGGACCTGCGAACAGCACGAATGATTTGGGTTTTGGGGATGTCGATGGTGATGGGGATCTCGATCTCGTATGTGGTAACAGCGGTAAAAATACGCTCTACCTAAATGGTGGGATGCTTTTTTCGACGACTCCAGCATGGTTATCGGATCCGGCAAATGATACGCATAGCGTGGAATTGGGAGACGTCGATGGCGATGGGGATCTCGATCTCGTGTGTGGTAACAGCGGTAGAAATACGCTCTACCTAAATGATGGCGCGCTTTTTTCAACAATTCCAACGTGGTTATCGGACCCGGCGAATGATACGCGTAGCGTAGAATTGGGAGACGTCGATGATGATGGGGATCTTGACCTTGTCTGCGGAAATTGGGGTAGCAATACACTCTATCTAAATGCAGGGGGTGTGTTATCAGCGACTCCGGATTGGTCGTCAGGACCAGGGAATGCTACACATAGCGTGGCCTTGGGAGATATTGATGGGGATGGGGATCCAGATCTTGTGTGTGGGAACTATAGTGTGAGTAAAACAATGTACCTGAACCAGGGCGGGGTTTTTTCGATATTACCTGATTGGTCGGGGCCGACGAACTATACTCGAAGCATCGCACTTGGGGATATGGATAGGGACGGAGATCTCGATCTGGTGTGTGGGAATAGTAATGGCGGTGAAAGCAACACAATCCTTTTGAATGAAAACGGCGCATTCTCATCGACTCCTTTTTGGTCCGGGCCTGGTTATCACACTTTTAGCGTAGCCTTGGGCGATGTGGAAGGAGATGGAGATTTAGATCTTGTGGTTGGCAATGATCTTCAAAATACTACTCTATATGAATCACCGAAGAATCCTCCATATAAGGGCGATCCACTTGTGCCCACGAATCATCTTCCCAATAACGGTGCTTATTTGAGATTTGTCAATGTTCAGCAAACAGCTGTCAATGTTCATCGTATCAGCGCAACAGTAGTTGACTTGGAGTCTGACTCGGTATGGATTATTCCGGAATACAAATACGAAGGGGCCTTGGACTGGAATCCTGTTGATATTGTGGGTCAGCAGACCAAAATCGGTCCTTTGCCATCATCCCCCGACGGCATCGAGCATCAATTTGATTGGGGTACTTCTTCTCTTCTGCTTTTCGACAGGCGTAATGTAATCCTTCGGCTTCGTACCGTCTCTAATCCGCGCCGAGTGGCCTTGATTCAGCATGCTTCCAACTATCACAAAGACGTTGGACCTATAGAAGTCTTCAGACCAATGATCGAACTATCGCTGGCCACGCTTTCATTCCCAACTGTCACAGTCGGTGATACGATACCACTTGTACTAACGTTTTCGAATGATGGTAATTTGCTACTGAACATTTCGAACATTACTCTACCATCAGCAGAAATGAGGCTCGATTTAAGTGCTCCGTTTAGTATCGATCCTGGAGATAGCGTGAATATCACCGTATTTCTCGAACCCCGTTTGCAAACTTCTATTTCTGGTGATCTTGTGATCGAAAGCAACGATCCGCAGAATCTTTTTACATTTATTCCCCTGAGTACCGATATTCGTGCTCTCGAGGTGTCAACTCGCTTGCTTGCTCCTGCACCGGAAGTACCGTTAGGGGATGCCCTCACCGTCATAATTACGGCTGCTCCAGAGGTTCACGTTGAGAGTGGCTTTTTATACCATCGGCCGAGTATTATTGGCGGAACTTTCGTGGATAGTGTTTCTCTCCACAAATCGGCGGATGATTTCATCGCCATAATTCCAGGCAATCATGTCGTCGAGGGCGGGGTAGACTATTACGTCAAAGTCGAAAACAGCGGCGTCTATGCGACAGATCCTCCCGGAGCACCGGATGACTCCGTGTTCTTTCAAGCAGTAGAATCTCCAACCTCCATATCTTCAACACCTATTCCAAACGAGGGCCCTGATTATCTCGAAGGCCTCGATATCCGAGTGCAGGTATCTCTAGCAGTTGGGGCTATTTTTCAAGAAGGCTCGCTTCACTTCCGCCAAGGTGGGGAGGAAACCGGTGATAGCGCGAGCCTCCAGCTTGGGGATCCGCTGCCCTTTGCTATGATACCGGACACACTCGTTGGCGCGAGGGGAGTCGAGTACTGGGTGAAGGTGGTAACGCTGACGGATACGCTGTGCGATCCTCCATCCCAGCCCGATCAATCTCCTCGAACGATCCGTGTGTTGGTGCAAGATCTCAAAGAGGCAAGAAAGCATTCGGCCGCGCAGTATCGAATGATGTCGATTCCTCTCGCGATGGAGGGCACGATCAACGGCGCTCTAACGGACAACATCGGTGGGCAGGATAAGACTCGGTGGCGCATGTTTACCTACGATGTGGACGACTCAGCATATGTCGAAGTGCCAAATGATACTGTATTCTCCTTCGAGCAAGGGAGAGGGTACTGGTTGATCACAAAGGATCCCCACTGGCTCGACACGGGGCCCGCGAGGGGGCGATCAACCCCGACGGATAGCTTTTTCGCCGTAACGCTGCATCCAGGGTGGAACATGATCGGGGATCCATTCGCCTTTGCGATTGCATGGGATTCGTGTGTGGTGGATACGCTCGCAATGGCGAATGCGGAGGGAATCGTGGTGGAACCGCCGGTGAGGTGGATCGGTAGCAGCTACCAATATGATGTTGGGACGTTGGAGCCCTTCGACGGTTATTGGGTAAAAAATCTCACTGATACAATTGTCACATTGAAGCTTCCGCCTAGGGAGGATCCGGCAGTGATGGCCGAGACAATTCCCGTTATCTTTGCCGGTTTGCCAGACGGCTGCTGGCAGATCGAGATTCACGCATTCTCCTGCGGATTGGCGGATGGGCACAACGTCATTGGCATGGCGCAAGGCGCTGCCACGGAATGGGACAAACACGACCGCTCGGAGCCCCCTTTGAGCCCTGGGAAGGCAATTTCGCTCTATTTCCCGCATGTGAGCTGGAAGCAGCACCCGGACCACTACACGGTTGACATCAGGGGGCAGTATGTTGGGTTGGACAAGGCGCTGACAGCACTCGCTTCCGAAAACGGGGATCTTTGGGGCCACATCTGGCAATTCGACGTGGCGAAAAGCTTCTCGGATGAGCCAGCCGGCGACGAAGTAGTCCTCGAATTCCAGGGAATCCAACGGGCGCCCTCGAGCGCAAAGCTGTATCTGATCGATCGCCGCTTGCAGCATGCAATCGACCTCAGGGAAGAGGGCCAATACACATTTTTCGAAAAGAAAAAGGCCTTCATTTCCAAAGAAGATGACGCCCGCTTTGTGCTCCTCGTAGGGAGCGAAGAGTTCATCGAATCGAAAAGAGATCAGCTACCGGAACTTCCCACGGAAACCGCCCTTTACCAGAACTACCCAAATCCTTTTAATCCCTCAACGGCCATCCGTTACGATGTTGCCCGCGCGGGGAATGTTGCCGTCAAGATCTACGACGTGCGGGGAAGCCTGGTGAAGATCTTATTGGTAACCTACAAAAATCCAGGACGATACGAAGTGGGTTGGGATGGGGATAATGAGGGTGGTCAACGAGTCTCTTCAGGAATATATTTTTGTATGATGGAAACGAGCTCGGGATTCCGGGCAACACGAAAAATGTTACTACTAAAGTAACTTCTGTCGTGCTATATATGGAAGCCGCAACCGTTCCGAAAGGAATCACCGGTGACTAAGTGTTTCTTTGTATCTGACCTGCACGGCGACGTGGATCGCTACGAGAAGCTTTTCGATCTTGCTATGCTCGAGAGACCAAAGGCGATCTTTTTGGGGGGAGATATCCTACTGTCGGGGATCTCATCGACAGACAGCGCGCATAGAGATTTCGTTGCAAAGTTTCTAATCGAAGAGTTTAAAATCCTGCGCAAAAAGCTTGCAGATGAGTACCCGCAGATCTTTATGATTCTCGGTAACGATGACGGGCGCTTTGAAGAAGCAGCCATTCAAAAAGCTTCGAACCGGGGACTGTGGAATTACATTCACGACCGGCGCACCAACCTCGGGGAATACCCAATTTACGGTTATTCATATGTACCTCCGACCCCGTTTCATTTAAAAGACTGGGAAAGGTATGATGTCTCGCGCAGCGTCAATCCGGGGTGCGTTCCGCTCGAGGAAGGCCATCGATCTATTCAGCTTCCTGACGACGACATAATGAGTGCTACTATTAAAGAAGATCTCGAACAAATAGCGGGGGAAGACAACCTCGAAAAAGCGGTGTTTCTTTTCCATGCGCCTCCGCATCGGACGAAGCTGGACTATGTCGCTTCTGGCGGGGAAATGGGTGAGGAGCACGTAGGCAGCATTGCTATTAGGAATTTCATCGAGGCACGGCAGCCGATGATGACATTGCACGGACACGTGCATGAATCGGCCAGGCTCTCGGGTGCATGGCGGGATTCTATAGGCAGGACAATCTGCCTATCAGGAGCTCACGATGGGCCTGAGCTGGCCTTAGTGCGTTTTCATATCGAGCAGCCGGATCAAGCGACTCGAGAGCTGGTCTAGCCCGACGCATGTCAGGCTGCTGCGGGAAACATACCATCACGAGCCCAACACAGGCTGGAGCCGGGGATCCCTCGGACCCACTTCGTAGAAGTATAAAGGAATATGCTGAATTGAAAAAAAAGGCCCCCGCACTGGGATTGCGGCGGCCTCTTCAATTAGCTGCTCTATCTCCGTCCCCGGTTCTGGCCTTTCCATCTGGGTTCGTGAGCTTCGTTCACGCGAAGGCTGCGCTCGCCAAAAAGAGCGCCGTTGAGAGCATCTTTAGCCGCATTTGCTTCCTCTTGCTCCATCTCGACAAACCCGAATCCGCGCGGGCGGCCGGTTTCGCGGTCGGTGATCAAATTCACCGAATGAACCGTACCGTGCTTCTCGAACAGCTCGCGAATTTCGTTTTCGGTGGCGCTAAATGGCAGGTTGCCGACATATAGCTTTTTGCGCATACTCAAAACTCCTTGTTCGCCTCAAATACAAACTCTGCTAAAAAGGCAAGAGGTACAGTAGTCCTCATCCCAGGCTTTCGCTAAAGAAATCGTGCACGTGATGCGTCTTCATGGCGCTTTGCATGTTTGGGAACAGAGCTCCGAAACCAGCTCTCGATACGGCGGAGGCGAAAACGGCGAATCGATGCGGTAGGAGATGCCCTGAAGTTAAAATATCATACCAGATTTAAAACGCCGATTCAAGCATTATTAGCAAATATGTAGTTTAAAACCTGAATGCCGGGTTGTCAAATATCCAAAATTTGTGATATCATTTAACATATACAACGCCGATTTACAGCGGCGTTACATATGGCGATTGGAGCGGACGACATCCCATCGCAGCTCGATCGGTATAGACCGTTGTCCTGCTCGTCGGAGGCCGGCATTTGGGAGCTTCTATGGCTCCAACCTCGAAGCGGATCCGATGTGGGCCTTTGACAGCTTCCCGAACTGGAGCGTGGCAGGCAGAGCAAAAGGTAGGCCTGCTGTGTTGAGAAGGATTCTGATTGCTTCTGCACTCTTATTGAGCAGCTTCGCCTTCACGTTTTTAGCTGGTTGCAATGAAGATAAAGCCGATAATCCCGTAGATATAATAGGTCCCACCATTGATACGATCCCTCCGGCTACGATAACAGATCTCACCGTAAAAACTCCAACGACAAGTTCGCTCGCGCTTGTTTGGATTGCTCCTGGTGATGACGGCATGACGGGTACGGCATCGGAGTATGATATTCGATATTCTCTCGCTCTCATCACCCAGCAAAATTGGGATTCAGCTTCAAAGATAGGAGCTGTGCCTGAGCCCAAGCCTGCAGGCCAGATCGAAACGGTGGTAGTAACGGGGCTGGCTTCGCTGGAGACCTACTATTTCGCCATCAAGACTCGTGATGAAGTGCCGAACGAGTCCGGAATATCGAATTGCGCGGAGGGCACGACCAATCAGGAGTACATTCCTCCTGCTCCTGTGACCGACCTGAAAGCCGTCGGATTCAGTGAATCCTTGTTTCTTCTTACGTGGACGGCCCCGGGGGATGATGGGGGAGTCGGTACGGCCTCGCAATATGACATTCGCTACTCCAGATGGACCCTCAACGATCAGACCTGGGATACGGCTGCTCAATTGAGCGGTGAGCCGCCCCCGAAACCTGGCGGCGAGCAAGACAGCTTTTTCGTGACGGGGATATCACCCAATAGAGGCTATTATTTCGCAATGAAAACGGCCGATGAGGTGCCGAATTGGTCGCAGCTATCGAATATAACCCGAGGGCTGGGCTATTATGTTTACCTCGATCCTACCCCGAGGTCGGTGCAAACCGGCGGAGAAGTGGATGTCTATTTCAAGGCTTCCGATTCGATTGTCATCATAAATGTTTTGCTTCGATGGTATTCAACGCAATGGCGTCCCTTCAGGAAGCTGGTAAACGGCTATTTTACGCCTGGTGTCCACATGGTTACATGGGATCTCAGGGATGATGAGGGTGAAGAAGCCGAGCCGGGCTGTCAGTTTCTCGTAGAGTTGTTTTGGGATACAAGAGTGATGGATCAGGATACCTTGCAGATATACCCATAGCACCTCTTCTACACGAACTGTTGCTTCATACTTTTATCCCCTTAAGAAGCCTACCGTTTGCTTCTCTGCATGTATTCGGTAAAGTTGAGGATGGACCGGTTATCGGAGGAGCAATACCTTTTCGGCTTGAGTCCAATCGCCTGCTCTGGCCTTGATGAAGTACACGCCGGAGGGGACTCGTTGGTTGTTGTTATTGGTGCCAGTCCAGCGGATGGTAAGAACCGTAGAAAGAACGCTGCCGGAGTGGAGATTCTTAACCTTCCTGCCGAAGGCGTCGTAAATTGTGACGTTTACGACCGTAGGAACTTCCTGCTGAAACGCCGGGGTTTTTTGCTTTCCTCCCGGAATGCCGTTCGGAGTGGGGCTTTGCGCGCCTAGTTCTCTGAATGTTGGGGGAACGATTATGGAAATCCAGGTTTCATCGCGGAAGGGATTTGGAGCAGGGGCTGAGATAAAACTCCCTTTGCTTATTGGAAGCGTGGCGATGATTTCAAACTCTTTTGACCTCTTCGTAATGGTGATTTCTTCGCCATGGTACATAACCGAGAAAGTACCTTCTACGTAGTAACGATATTTTGCCCCCGGAACGACGGACTGATCCACACAGGCATAGGGAGTAAAGTATCCATTCGAAGTACTGGATGGCTGCACATCAGCGATGATAAGGGAGTCATACGGTTCTGGATCCGTCCCTATGCGATGAAGATCAAATATGGCACCGAATGTGTCTCCAAGCATGTTCCATGAAATCCCAATTCCATCTTTATCGAATCCAAATCTAAAGTGAGCATAGAGCAATCCGAGATAGTAAAGACGCTTGAGGAACGGGTCGGAGATTGCTCCCATCGTGTTGCGGGAAACTACTTCAATCTCCGTAAGACCCGGGATGAGTTCTGCGAGCTGTCCGACGAACTCTTCAGTGGTTTCATCCGATTCACCGTCGGCTGGGAGAAGACGGATCGGACCGACTCCGTTCACTTTGTAGCTTACATCCTTCACAGGCACGGCATAGTTTATGCGAATAGCTGGATTTTGGTAAGGATTCCGATTTGGGACTCCATATGATATCGCCTGAAATCTGAGCTCGAACTCGTCCGTTAGAATGCTCTCCAGAGCGGCGGTTTCGAACTCGACGACCGGTGCCTCGTCCACGGCATCGGGAACGCCGTTGTCATTGTCATCAGCAAGGCCGAACATGCCGTCGGTGTGTCTGCAGGGGGGGCCGTCGTACCACCATTCGACGACGTCATCTATATTCATTATGCAAAAGGCGGGAATAATGGATGTACTGCACCCCTCCTTACTACCAGGAATCGGACCGTATTTTACTGTTTTGTTCCAATTCCGGTATCTTAGGTAGCCCGAGTAGTCATCGCACGAGGTTGTCTGTGTAGGTTCCTCATACATACCCCAGAAAACCAAACCTATCTCGTGCTTTAGAACCTGCCGAAACGTCCACGTACCCGGATTCCCAGCGGGGTACGGTATTGCCAGACAGGGTCCGCCATGCTCGCCAAAAGCGTAATACCTTGTCAGGCCGGGTCCAAATCGGTGATCAAAGTCGTTTGCGCTGTTTACAACAAACGCAGTAAATGCCCAGTCGGTGTGCCATCGCTGGCGCCATTCCTCGTTGAATTGGTGCACCAGCTGGAGGAATTCCGATTGGTCACCCATATACCCCATATTGTTCATCACATCGGTAATCCAAATAGCTTTATCTTCTCGTACGAAACCGATCGGCTCGGTACTCGTCGGCGATCTGGTAATGTTTCTGATGAGGAAGTCTATTGGGTAAGAAGGATGAGACTCTTGAAAGAAGATCAACGTCATGGCGGCCGCTCCTGATGCGGCGGAAAGCGCCTGATCAGTCCAGTTTTCCTGCGGTCCCAAGCTTTCGGGATAGATGAACTGCGCGAGGATATCTCCTAACATGACATCGCTGTTCTGCTTGAAGTTACGAACCTCCGCTTCCGTGGAGGAAATCGGCATTGATTTTGTCGTGCGGCGAAACACTTCACTGGGAGCAAAGGAGAATCCGTCGTGTCTCGCTGTTTCGAACACAATACTTGGATTCTCGATCTTCGCCCTATCGACCAGCTGATAGCATTGCTTTACCCATTTTGGCCCATAAATGAATCCAGTAGGGTTATCCATATTGATTTCATTTTCGCGCATCGCCGTGATATCTGAATTCAACAGGAGCGTCTCATAAGGAAGAGCATCCGGCATCTCGCAAACGACGATGAAGGGGACGAAGCAGTTTACTTTGCGGGCACCTTGAGAGATCAGGTGCTTGCGGAGATCGAGCAATCTCTCCACATCTCCCGAGGCCGAGTAAAAGTAAAGGCGTTCTGCCGGGCCTTCTTGGGGCGCACGAATGTTCAGGCATCTTGTTTTGCTTGGCTGGGCATGCAAAGGTGAGATTAAAACAGCGGTGAGAAAGAGAAGCCCAACGCCGATCAGAGCGGAGTAACGTTTCATGATCACCATTCTATTGGTCAAGTTAGCTGGTAGTGGGTTGGGTGGGGCCATGAGCTGCACTAATAAGATTCTATATATAAGAAATATCAGATCCATGGTCCAACGTCAAGTAAAATCTAGTAGTTCCGGCGAAATGGGGTATCCCAGAAGGCCCCTTTTCGGTTATACTTCGACGGCTGTTTTTGCGCGCCGATCACTCCACCTTCGGTGCATGGTCCAGACCAAACGCGGAGGGAAGAACCGATGAAAAGATGCTGCGTCTTCATCTTTGGAATGTTATTAGCCATGATTCTTGCCGGACACGTCTCTCTGGCCTGCACGAATCTTATCGTGACCAGGGGCGCATCAAAAGACGGCTCGGTTATGGTTACGTACACCTGTGATGGGGAGTTTCACCCCCATCTCCTGTACGTACGGGCCGAGGATTATGGACCGGATGATTATTACGAGATAAAAGACTGGTCCGGCAAAGTGAGAGGGAAAGTGAAGCAAGTTCCCCATACTTATGCCGTCGTAAATCTCATGAACGAGCATCAAGTGGTGATCGGGGAGACAACATTCGACGGTCGGGAGGAACTTCGAAATCCGGATGGGATGCTTCATTACTGGGTACTCATGAGGCTTGCCCTGCAGCGGGCAAAGACGGCAAGGGAAGCGATAAAGGTGATGACTGGCCTCGTCGAGGAATGCGGCTATGCGAGTACCGGAGAGTCCTTTTCGATAGCAGATCCAAAGGAAGCCTGGCTGATGGAAATGATCGGCCCCGGACCAGGTGGGAAGGGCGCCATTTGGGTGGCACGAAGGGTGCCCGACGGGTATATCTGCAGTCATGCCAACATGTCACGCATCGGCGAGTTTCCGACAAACGATCCGGATAACTGCATGTATTCCGAGAATGTAATCTCATTTGCCATCGAAAAGGGATATTACGATCCGGACTCAGGGAAACCGTTCAGCTTCCGCGATGCGTACCACCCGCCCACCCCCCAAACGCTCCGGTACACGGCAACCAGGGTGTGGAGCATATTTCGTCGGGCGGCGCCCTCAAAGGATTGGCCGCCTGACTACCATAGAGCTGTGAAAGGCGCCGATCCTTATCCGTTATGGATAAAGCCTGATCAAAAGCTGTCTCTGGCGGACGTCTTCGACTTGATGCGGGATCATTATGAGGGAACCGATTACGATATGACGAAAGGCGTCGATGCGGGGCCATACGGGACCCCCAACCGCTGGAGGCCAATGACCTGGGAAGTAGATGGAATTGAATATTCCTGGGAGAGACCTATATCGACTCAACAGACCGGATTCTCTTTTGTGTCGCAATCCCGGTCGTGGCTTCCCAATTCGATCGGCGGCGTTCTTTGGTATGGTGTGGATGATACTTACACGACATGCTATGTGCCTCTCTACTGCGGGATAAATGAAGTACCCAAAGCTTATGCATATGGCAGCCTGCGGGAGTTCTCGTGGGATTCCGCCTGGTGGGTATTCAACTTTGTGGCAAACTTTGCAAACCTCAAGTACTCGTACATGATCAAAGATATACGAAAAGTAAGAGATGAACTCGAGGGCACGCTT
Source organism: Candidatus Latescibacterota bacterium (assembly GCA_011772205.1). Lineage (GTDB taxonomy): Bacteria > Krumholzibacteriota > Krumholzibacteriia > WVZY01 > WVZY01 > WVZY01. The sequence continues at coordinate 107,403 of WVZY01000041.1, read as the reverse complement.
ATCACGTTGCAGCCGGAGGTTGAAAAAACTGCGCTGGAGCTTTCGAAGAAAAAACCTGAAATGTTGATCCGCTATCTCACCGATTACTCCGTGAGCCATGCCGAGCTGGTCGTGGATCGCTGGCGTGAGCTCGGGGAGTATCTCCTGGCCAAATATAACGACGGCTATGTCAAGAATGAGAAAGGGCACCCGGAGGAAAGGGGATATCCAGAAGCATGGCTCCGAAACGTTCTGGAACTGCGACCCGAACAATTCAAACTGGAACATTGGGGTGAGGATTCCTTGAGGGCGGTGCTGCCCTATTGAGGGTCGAAAACCGCCGAACTCCAGAGGAGGTGAACCTGTTCTCGGTAAATAAATTATCGAAATTATCACTTTATCAGAATAATTGTTGACAAATTCGAATGATTACCTGATAATGTTCGGTGGTTTGACCTACCTTTCTAATAAAGCAAGGCCCCAAGGGTAGCCGGCTATGACAGCTGACAAACTGCATCCCATCGACAGGCAGATACTGGAGATTCTTCAGGAGGAGGGACGTATCCCCAATGTGCAGCTCGCCGCCAAAGTGGGTTTGAGCCCCCCCGCCGTTCTCGAGCGCGTCCGCAAGCTCGAGGAAAGAGGCATCATCGAGAAATATGTCGCCCTCGTGGACAATAAAAAAGTCGGCCTGGGCACCGTCGCCTTCGTTGCCGTATCCCTCAACCTGCATCAGAAAGATTCAATCGAAAATTTCCATAAATTCGTGGGAGATTGCAGCGACGTGCTCGAGTGTCATCACTTGGCCGGGGCGGAAGACTACCTGCTTAAGATCTACTCGCACGACATCGACGATTACGAGGATTTTCTCCTCAACACGCTGACTAGGACAAAAGGAATAGATAAAGTCCGGACCATGTTCGTGTTGTCTACTTTGAAAAAGCAAACCGCAGTGCCCCTTGAGTGGGTCAAGGAGAACCTGAACCCCAATGAGAAAATTGATGGCGACAGGAGAGGCAAGAGAAAACGGTCGTAATAGAAGTAAAGGGACTTAATCCGATCAAAAATAACAAAACAAGCGCCGGCTGGGTGAACACCCGGCGGCCGGCAGAAGAGAAAGCATTTTTATCGTCGTTTGAGGTCCATTATGGGAGGTAATGGATATGGCTAAGTTGCGTTTCGATACAATTGCGGTCAAAGGCGGCTTTGATTGGGATGAACAATTGAGATACCGTACGATGGCCCCACCGATCGTCCAGAGCGCTGTCTTTCCGTATGAGTCGGCCGAATATGCTGCGGATCTCTACAGCTACAAAATCGAAGGGTTCGCGTACGGGAGGATAAATAATCCCACGAACGACATCTTCGAGAAACGGATGGCTTTACTGGAAGGCGGCGAAGCCGCGCTTGCCACGGCATCCGGAATGGCGGCTGTTTTTATGGTTGCCCACCATTTGGTGAAAACGGGAGAGGAGATAACCTCATCGATTCGGGTGTATGGCGGCACGTTCGAGCTGTTCAACACGTCGATGCCAAGGATGGGTATCAAAACGAACTGGGTTCTCGAACCTGATAAGATAGAGAGCTGGGAGCAGGCGATAACGCCAAAAACCAAGCTCCTCCATGTAGAATCCCCGAGTAATCCAAACCTTTTTGTTGCTGATATTCCAGCCATTGTCGAGCTCGCCAAATCGAAAGGTATTCCGCTCATGGTGGACAACACGATTTGCACTCCGGCGCTCATGCGCCCGATCGAAATGGGTGCAGATATCATTATTCATTCGGCGACGAAGTACATCAGCGGCAACGCAACGAGCCTATCGGGAGCAATCGTTGCCAAGAAAGAGTTCGTAGACCACGTGCGACATATCGGGTACCGGAATATCGGGCCATCGATCTCTCCCTTCAACTCATGGCTGTGCCTGCTCGGCCTGGAGAGCCTCTCACTCCGTATGAAGAAACACTCGGATAACGCGATGGCCGTTGCGAAATTCCTGGAAGAACATCCGAAGATCGAGTCAGTGAATTATCCAGGACTGCCTTCCCATCCACAGCACGACGTGGCGAAGAAAACGATGAGCGGCTATTCGTCCATGATGAGCTTCAATGTCAAAGGCGGGCTGGAAGCCACGCGCAGCGTTATCGATAACCTGAGTGTTGCGGTCCATACGACGCATCTGGGATCTTCTCAAACTGTGGCCATCCAGCCGGCTGCAACGACCCACTGGCAGCTGGGACCGGAGGAGCGCGCTAAAGCGGGGATTCCCGACAATATGATCCGGTACTCGGCCGGGCTCGAAGATCCGGACGATCTGATCGAGGATCTCGACAAGGCCCTGTCGGCGGCATAACCGCAATGAGCCTTGCCAGCGCGGGCAATCACTGCATCGGACATACTATCGCAAAAAAATTAATAGAGTTGCGTGAAGGAGGGAATGATGTATCGGCTTGCTTTCATAGGTTTTGGAGTGGTTGGTCAAGGGCTTGCGGAAATTCTTCTCGAAAAGAAGAATGTACTCAAAGACTGCTACGGCTTCGAATATCTGGTAGTGGCCGTCAGCGACTTCAACAAGGGTTCGGCATACAGCCCGGACGGGCTCGATCTATCGACGCTGCTCGAGCTGGCCAAGCAGAACAAGATATCGGAGTACCCCGGAGCGCGGACCGGGCTGGACGCCCTGAATACGATAAAAGAAACGAATGCGGACATCGTCCTCGAAGCCACCTACACGGATATCGAGACCGGCGAGCCCGCTTACAGTCACTTCAAAGCGGCCCTGGAGTCGGGGAAGCATCTCGTGACGACCAACAAGGGGCCGACCACATTATTTTTTCGAGAGCTGTCCGATCTCGCTGCCAAAAAGGACGTCCGATTCCTGTTTGAAGGCACCGTTCTCAGTGGGACGCCCGCATTGAATCTTTGTCACTTATGCCTGGCGGGAAACGACGTGACGGAAATCCGAGGTATTCTGAACGGAACCACGAACTTCATTCTGACAAACATGGAGAAGGGCAAGAGCTACGAGGAGGCTCTCAAAGAGGCGCAAGAGCTTGGATATGCCGAGGCAAAACCGGACGCCGATGTCGAGGGTTGGGATGCGCTCGCGAAAGTGGTCATATTAGCAAAGAGCGTTATGGGCGCTGACATTGGGGTCGGGGACGTGGACCGATCGGGGATCACGGGAATCAAGCTGCAAGATATCGAACAAGCGAAGAAAGAAGGGAAGCGCTGGAAGTTGATTGGCAAGGTGACGAAAGAAGGCGGCAGTGTGCGGGCCTCCGTCAGGCCAGAGAAGGTAGAACTGACCGATCCCCTCGCCTCCGTGGGTGGCGCCACGAATGCGCTCACCTTCGTGACGGATCTCATGGGAGAGGTGACGATAGTGGGTGCGGGAGCCGGCAAGAAAGAAACGGGCTTTTCGCTCCTGTCGGATCTGCTCTCCATTCACAGAATGTCTTAGATATGGTTTCCGGCGGGGCAGTTTTTGATATTTCAATTGGTATTGCTGGTCGAGAACATGGAACATGCATGGTGAAGGAAAAATAATACCTGCGTGCTGAAAGAAGGTGTTCGACGATGGAAATGTTGATTGCCGGGAAATGGGTGGATAAAAAAGAAAAGATCGAGGTCAGGAATCCTTATGATGATTCTCTACTGGATACCGTGCCGAGCGGTACGGCCGCAGATGTGGATGAAGCGATCACTGCGGCGGAGAAAGGGTACAGCATCAACCGCAGCCTTCCGGTCCACGAGCGCATCCGGATCCTTAGAAAAGCCGCGGACATCGTCGATGCGAATGCGGAGGATTATGCAAGAACCATCGCAACCGAGGGCAGCAAGACGATTCGCGAAGCCCGGAAGGAGGTCATGCGCGCCGTTCAGACGATGACGATTTCCGCCGAGGAGGCACGCCGGATCGTCGGTGAAACGCTCCCATTCGACTCAGTACCGGGTTCGGAGAATCGCGTTGGTTATTATTACCGGTTTCCAATAGGAATTATCGCTGCCATCACGCCTTTCAACGACCCATTGAACCTTGTTGCGCACAAGTTGGGTCCGGCAATTGCCGGCGGTAACGCGGTGGTGCTGAAGCCTGCAACCGTCACTCCGTTATCGGCGATCAAGCTCGGTAAAGCATTGATGGAGGCGGGGCTTCCCGCAAATGTTCTGAACATCGTTACGGGTTACGGCGCTAAAATCGGCGATGCGCTCGTTACCGATCCACGCATTCGCATGATCAGCTTTACCGGTGGTGTCGAGGCGGGTGAGGAGATTGTCAAGAAGGCAGGGCTGAAGAAGATAGGCATGGAGTTGGGTTCGAACACGCCCGTTATTGTCTGCAAAGATTGTGATATGGATAAAGCCGTGGAACTCAGCGTCTCGGGTGCGTTCTGGGCCGTGGGCCAGAACTGCATCGGCGTTCAACGGATCTATATAGAAGAAGACGTATACGAAGAGTTCGAGAAACGCTTCGTTGAGAGAACCCGGGAGATGAAGGTCGGCCCCCAGCTCGATGAAGACACGGATATGGGGCCGATGATCACCGAGGGGGAAGCAAAGCGGATCGAGCGGTGGGTCAACGATGCGGTCGAGAAGGGCGCAAGGATCCTGACAGGCGGGGAACGCGCAGGAGCCGTTTACCAACCGACCGTGCTTGCCGATGTTCCCCCGGGCTGCACGATCGACAAAGAGGAGGTATTCGCGCCAACAGTGAACTTGTATCCCGTAAGAAACCTCGACGAGGCAATCACGAAGGCCAACGATGTCAACTTCGGTCTCCATGCCGGCATCTTCACCCAGGATATCAACAATGCATTCAAGGCGATATATGAGCTGGACGTTGGCGGGATCATCGTCAACGACTCCTCGGATTACCGAGTTGATCTCATGCCGTTTGGCGGTGTGAAGAAGAGTGGTCTGGGGCGGGAAGGTATCAAGTTTGCCCTTCAGGAGATGACCGAGCCGAAGGTCGTTTGCTTCAATCTGTAGATTGGACGGGAGCTACGATACGCGGGGCGCATATGAGGGGGCTCGAAGAGCCTCCTTTTTGTATCGCATGGAAGCTCTAAAATTCGAGCTTTCGATAATGGCGCTTGCAGCTTGACATCGGGTCTTATTATTTTAATGGCAGATCATTGATCAGTCATCCTTAGGGCGTCGGTTCAGCCGTGCTTATTAATCGCCGGGCTATCAGTTAGGGGGGATTCTGATGGGCCTCAAGAAAGGGCACAGGCGCTGGACATTGAGCCCCACCCTTTTTCAGATTCCAGCCAGATCATTTTCCATCATTTTCACATTGTTGTTATTCAGCACGAGCTTCCTCATCGGGTGCGGAGATGATGATTTGCAGGGTGCCGGGGAAAGCATCTCTGTTCCGAACATGCCCACCGGGCCCGATACGGTGACGTGGTATGAAGAAGCGAATTACTCTGCGGGTGGAGCAGTCAGCAGTATGGGGCACAGGCTCGAGTATCGCTTCGATTTAGATGCAGAAGAAAATCACAATTACAGTAATTGGAGTCTTCTTCCAGCACTTCGAACATTTTTACTAATTTGAGGGTTTATGTAATTAAAGCCCAAGCGAGATGCGCTGTCCACAAGGACAGGATGTCACCCTGGTCAGAAGGTAAGGCAGTCATGGTGATCCCCAGTTTCGAAACGGTTTCGACACCCGATCCACCTTCTGGGGCAAATATAACGGATGTTCACAACATCGAGTACTACTGCGCAAGCGGTGCAGTTAGCAGCAAAGGCCACCCAGTTGAATATCAATTGGATTTCGACGCCGGTGGGAATCATGCCTACTCGTCCTGGTTCTACGTATACTCCTCCAGTTGTAGACTGCATTCTTGGAGCATCCCGGGCACCTATATTATCAAGTGCAGGGCAAGATGCGCCGATCATCCTGGAGTAATGTCGGAGTGGTCAGAAGGAACGACTGTTGAGGTTCGCCCCGATCCCGAAACAGAAATCGTGAGAGTTATTAATACTTATCGAATTGGAGACAGTGACTTTAGCGAACTCGTGGATTTCAACGACGCAATTCCCGATACGGTGCCATACAACAGCTGGATAACGGTGGTCAACAGAGGGTGGGATAGGCTGTTCAACAGGATAAGCTTCGGCGAAGATACTACTGCATGCATGACATATGATTTCTCTTACATTTGGCGCTCAGAGAGATTTCCCATTAGTGGAGGCGAGCCTACAATACTTCATTGCGGGAAATGTTCGGAAGACTCGGCGAGCTTGAGCATCGGAAGTGTTGAATATGAAATGCGTGTTCGGAGTGTGAATCAATTCGGTCGTCCGGATCGAACACCGGCTGGAGTCGAAATAGTGGGGAACTTCGATCCGACTTTGGATAGCTACTCGATTGAGAACTATAACGAACGGATCGTCGGAGACGGCGATACATTGGTATGGGATTGGTGGGCACCGGCAGACAGTGAGCTCGTTATCCCCGAAAACGTAGAGAAGAAGAGATTCTACTTCACAATCAATGCATCCGGCCATGATCATCCAAAGGATCCTCTGGGATCCGGGATTACAAGCTGGTTGTACTCTTTTCGCGATTTAGGTGGTACATTCAATAGATTCGCGCGTTCGGGGAGTTGGGTCGAGGGTAGTTCAATTGATGTGCTGAGCGATACGTTCCAGGTGGTCTTTGTCTATCCACTTGGCGATTGGAATGGGGATGAAGTTTTCGACAATCTGCCACAATGGATCAATAAAACTTATGATTTCACGCTAAAGGGCAGGGATCTAAAGAAGGGCGAGGAATTCGAACAGTACGCAATTTGTAATGGCATCCAGCAGCTCATGAATGTCTACCCGACGGATCATTTTGGGCGGTGGACTCGAGAAGCGAGACTGCGATTTCATTTCATGATCATAAGATAAGATTCGGAAAACCAGCCTTCTTGACGTTTTCCGCCATTAGGATTGCCGATCATAATATTAATCATACAAAGTTGCTTCCTCTGACGATGCTTCTTGCTTTTGTTCTCTCACTTGCATTTATTATTAAAAGCTAAAAGGAACAGCCGGTTCGCTCATCCGGTACAAATGCATTCGTGCTCGATAGAGCATCGAGCGATAGCGGCAAAACCATACGTGAGCGCTTGGGAGGAAATCCAAATGTTATTGAGAAAGTTGCCGCTGGACAGAATTATCAATCCCCACAGGCTTCTGGTTGTTATTCTAGTGGCCTTGTTTTCTCTTGCTTGCAGCGACGCGGGCACTGCTGATAAGAAGTCCCAGAAGTCTACACGAAATGCAAAGCAGCAAATAAGCGAGAAAGGAAAAGACATGCCTGATAAAGTCGCTAAAACCGACGAAGAATGGCGCCGGCTCCTCACACCTGAGCAGTACAGAATAGCCCGTCAAAAAGGAACGGAGAGGGCGTTCTCCGGGAAATACCACAACTTCAAGGGAGAAGGTGTATATACGTGCGTGTGCTGCGGCAACGAGCTGTTCAGTTCGGAGACGAAGTTTGATTCAGGAACGGGATGGCCGAGCTATTGGGCGCCGGTCGATGGGAAAAATATCGATGAGGAAACGGACACCAGCCTCGGTATGGTGAGGATCGAGGTGACGTGCAGCCGCTGCGACGCGCATCTCGGGCACGTATTCGATGACGGCCCGAAGCCGACCGGGCTTCGCTACTGCATCAATTCCGCTGCTCTTGAGTTTGTTGCTAAAGAGAAGGAGTAGCGGCGGAAATCTCATTCAAAAATCGCAGTGATCCTAATCCTGATACATCGATAGCGAGTATTGAAAGTGCCTTGATCACCGCGAGGCGATTTACCCAGCGCGCTACAATTTTAGACGCGCGCGAGGACCATGAGCCGAGGGGCGATCAAGGCACTTTTCGTGTTTACTTTATTAATCAAGAAGTCTTATTCCGCTTCACTTCAGCAGCAACAATTTCCTGGTCGCGATGAAATCGTCGGCTTCCAGGCGGGCAAAATAAACTCCCGACGGCAGTATCCTCGACGCCTCATCTCTGCCATCCCAATGGACCAGGTGATCTCCGGCAGGCCGTCTCTCATTGAGAATCGTGCGCACGTGGCGACCCGTAACATCATAGATGCTCAGTTTGACAGTGATCTCCTTGGCCAGCGTGAAAGGAATCGTTGTCGACGGATTGAATGGGTTTGGAAAGTTCTGACCCATCGAGGCGACGAACGGTGGGTTGATTGCCATACCGGATGGGATGTTGACGCTGAATGTAATGTCGAAAGGCAAGAGCCCGACGTCGATTGGACCTGGGAGCACTTGCATATTGGTGGCGATGTCATAAACACGAACTCCGGGATTCGTTAGAGTCCCGTCTGCAAGGAAAAGCTCCCCCGTCGGCGCTTTTTCTATATCATGGAGAACGTAATCGCCGGGAGCGTAGAGAGTGTCCGTCACTATTCCCGTCTCCTGATCGAAGCTGATCAAGATATTGTGAAAGCTCGCGTTGGTAATGATTGCATAACCCTTGTCAGGCGCGACGATTTCCATGTCGTTGATATCCCCGCCCGAAGAGGCTTCGGTTAGCGTATACCCCAGGGTATGAAACGCGCCTGGATCTACCATTTCAATCCCGCAGTCCTGGATGCCCCAATATCCCACACAGGACACGTACAGGGTGCCCTTGTATGGATTGATTTTGAGGTCGGAAAACGGATTTGTTCCGGCGAGCGGGATAGACTGCTTGCCTGGAGTAACAGGATCCGTATCGACCAGTGTATCGGCATCAACATCTACGACGGCAATGTAGCTCGTGCCGACGGGAACCCAATAATTGTTTCTGTCGAGTCGCTGGATGGTAATAAAAAGGTGCTTTTCGAAGATGCAAAGTCTGTCCATCTCCGGAAGGCCGTCGGCATCGGCGAGCGACGACAGATCGATCGAGCCGATCTTCGCTCCCGTCGATGGATTGACGACCCATATATGGGTGCTGTCGTATCGGGACACATATGCTTTCGTCTTGCTGACAAACGCGATGTCCGACGGATTCGAGCCGTTTCCAACGGAAAACTGAAGGACTGTCGCAAAGTTGTTATTCGGATCGAGTACGTGAATGTTGTCGGCACCTAACCGGTTTACCGCATAAATGAGGCCGTCGTAATAACGAGCCACCGCGTCACTGTGCAAGCTAACGACGTTCTTCTCCACGGTATAGGAGCCATCCAGCCAGATGACGGAGGCGGATCCTGAGGAGAAGTCGGTCGTCGTAATGAACGCAAATTCGGTGTCGGCAAGACTTGTGGTTCCGAAGGCTGCGAAAAATATAATACACCCAATAATGCAAGCTATTGATATGAAACGACTTACGCAGTTAACATTCATCACGGCCTCCTCAATATTTGTAGCTCAGCGTGGTATACAGAGTCCTCCCCGGCAGAGGGAATCCGCTCACATCGCTGACGCGATTGTCGGTTATATTTCGTCCCTCCGCGGTTATCGAAAGCCCGTCGACGGGCATATCGATGCGGACGACCACATTGTGGATTTCTCTCGCAGGCACCTCTTGTAGATTCGCGCGATCGAGGAAATTTGCTCCGATATAGTGCAGTTCGTAGGTGACTTTCCATTTCGCGTGAATCCAATCGAAAAACAGTGCAAATTCGTTTTCGGGCCTGCTGGCGAGTTGGTTGCCTTTGTAAAAGGGAATGCTGCTCGTGTCCTCTGTATCCAGGCGCGTGTAATTGCCTGATAGCCCGAATCGATCGGTAATAAAACTCGAGCAGGAAATTTCCCAACCTTTTATTACCGCCGATCCTATGTTGACGGGCTTCGATGTGTGCTGAGAGTTTGGAAAGAACAATATGAGGTTATCGACCTCGTTATCGAGGTAGACGGCTTCGAAAAACAAGCGGCGCAAGAACCCGATCTTATCGGAGGCGATGATAAGTCCAATGTCCCTGTTGAGCCCCCATTCGGGCTCGAGTGTGGAGCTTCCAGTGACCGAACCGAGATTACCGAACAGTTCGAGAAAAGTGGGAAGCCGATAGTACTTACCCCAGTTGCCCTTGAATGTAACGAATGACATAGGCTGCCACCGAAAGCCCAAGTGGGGAGTTCGTGCGTTGCGCGTGATTTTTCCTTGGGGGGACGGAGGCAGCCAGGGAAATCGCGGTTCGTCATAGAACTCGTTGGTATGACCTTCGAACCTCTCGGCTGCGGATAGAACGAGCGTCTGGTTCATGAGGTATAGCTCTCCTGCAAGGGAGAGCGAGTGAGAGCTTCTCAAACGGTCGGGGCCGGATGTCGGAGTGGGAAAAACAGATTCCGGGTGATACCCCTCTTTTCGTTTTTCGAAAAAAGTCTCAATAGAAGCGGGGAACAAGGGCGGAAAATACCGCGCCCGTCCCGTCACGCCATAAGACGTTATCTTATTGTTGGTATCTTGCCTGCCGAGTGCAATCTGTCCGTTGGGATCATAGAACTTGTCACGCGTATTCGAATAGAATCCAGTTGCCGATATCTGCAGCCGGGATGGAAGAATCGGCTTGGGATCGAAATTCAGGTAGGCGACGTGCTGGTTGCGTTCCGAGTGGGCGACCTCGGATTGAAAGGATCCCAAACCAGGCACTCCCTGCTCCCGGAGGCTTGCGCTGTGGCTGAACGTAAAGATCCCCGCGCGCGGGATCTCAGCACGTACGCGGCCAAAAAGATTCCATGAATCGAACTCGTTGTTGATTCTAACTGCGCTTTCATCGTCGGCCAGATTTTCAGGGGTTCCCTGGTCATCGACAAATACGAAATCTCCGTTGCTGGTTGTGTAGGAGCCGTGGAACTGGCATTTGAGCTTCCAAAGCTTCGACCAAAGCGACAGCTGATGTCTCGAAGTTCCGAACGATCCGTATGATTCCCGCACCTCGAGCCAGGAGAGGTGTTTTCCTTCCGTCCATTTCGATGTATCCAGCGTTACCAGATTCACTGCACCGCCGATGGCGGATGAGCCGAGGTGCGGAGGCGCAAATCCCCTGAAAATTTCCGCGCGCTCGACACCTCCAGTGGGAAGATCCGCCAGGTTGATGGTTCCTGTATAGGCATTGTTCAGCGGGATGCCGTCGAGATACACCTGAACCTGGTTGGGTGAGGATCCTCGGATCGACATGGTGGCGAAACTGCCCAGTCCCCCGTATTGTTTGACGTGAACACCGACCATTTTGGAGAGCACGGCTGAGAGATCCTCAACGCGCTCGCGGCGCTTCCCCAAATCGATCATGGCAACAAAGCCGGATCGGTTGAACAGCTCTTCCGCTGGTCCCAGGCGCGGCGCTTCGACAACGATCTTTGGAGCAATGAACAGGGTGTCACGAATAACGGGTGAGTCAGAGGAGATCGTCCGGATTTGCCGTTCATCCTTGGGAGGCCGAACAAAAACCGCCTGCGCACGATTGGGACAAAGAGAAAGGATTGCCGGGATGGCAAGAGACGATAGGAGAATGGATCGAAATATCAGCGGTTCGAAGAGCCGGCGGCGTTGCGTTTTATCTCGCTTCATTGTTCGGACTCCGAAAACGCGACAGTAAGAGGCCGCAGGGGGGCAACAGCGCGCTCATATCGGTTCTTGACTGGACCTCTGAGGAAGTGAAGAAGGAAGGGGGGAGGTCAGGTCGAAAAAACCCTCCAACCCTTTTCGGGGATTTTGGAGGGATTCCTAATGTTTCCCTTACTCTCAATCCTCGAAGAGGTCATGGGAAAAACATCTCCAGGCGGGTGTCCTGACTGATGGCTCGATCGCCGCTGCCCCCTTCCCGGCAGGTTGTGCCAGTGGTATCGGGCAGGCAGCTCGCCAATCACAGTGGCGGGTCCGTGAGGGATTTGCACCCTCTTCCCCATTTTGCTCTAAAGCGAGCACCTGGACCTGCATATGTCGGAGGCAGGGTAGCAGTGCCGAGATAGCCTGTCAAGCGTTATTCGATTGTGCAATGGTGGTGCTTGCATTATGATTTAATTATATTAGGGCTAGTGGCTTGCACGGTTAGCGGCAGACGAGCGGAGATCCTCGATTAAGAAAAGTACCCCCCCACATTTAGTCCCTGATCAAGGAGCCGGGAGGATGAGTGTCACTAAAATCCTTCTCTGTGCAACTGCCTTCGTCGCCCTGTTATCTTCGCCACACGCTGATATCGAGTCGGCGGATTCCAGCTACCGATTTCTCAGCTTTGAAAAAGACAAGCTTCGAGTTACCCGGTCCTCGGGTTACGACGTCATCCGGTACGAAAATCTGGAGCTGTCGCAAGAAGTTGGATCGCCGCAGCTGCCCGTGAAAGTGCTCCATGTCGTATTGCCGCCTGAAAAACGAATCTCCGGGATAGAGCTCACTCCTTTGAAAAGCGAGGAACTCGAAGGCTCATACCACGTGCTTCCCGTTCAGCCGCCCCGAATTCTTTCAACCCCGCGCCATGAATTTATCCAACCTAATGAGCGCATTTATGAATCCTCGAAAATTTTTCCAGCGGAGATCGGCTCGGTTGCTCCCCATGGATATTTTTCCGGCTACAATCTCGGCGCCATTTTTGTTTCGCCGATACAATACATTCCCGCGCAGAAGAAACTGGTATTTCACTCGGAAATCGAAGTACGGATCGCTTACGAACGGAGCGAAAAGCTACCAATCCCCCCCAAATCAACGGAATATTCCCGGTTCATCCTTGAAAAAACACTGAAAAGGCTTTCGAAGGATCCCCCGGTGATATCTCGATCTTCCGTACCCCCGCTTCGGCGCGTTTCGGCGTTGCCGGATGAAGAACATCCTTATGTGATTATTACGTCAGATCTTCTCGCTTCCAGTTTCCAGCCCCTGGCGGATTGGAAGTCGAAGAAAGGCTTATCCGCCGAGATCGTGACGACCTCATGGATTTATGCCAACTACTCGGGTGTGGACAATGCAGCAAAGGTTCGAAACTTCATAACAGATGCCTATCAGAACTGGGGAACCGTATGGATTCTTCTGGGTGGCGATACTCCCGTGGTCCCTGCTCGCCGGGCATATGCGATGGATTGCGAAACCGGACCTTCAACCCACAATGAGATTCCCTGTGATCTCTACTATTCGGATCTGGATGGCAATTGGAATGCCAATGGGAACGGCATCTTTGGTGAAGTCGATGATGGTGTCGATATGTATCCCGATGTAATCGTGGGGAGGGCGCCCGTGGAAAATGAAGGGGAGGCGCAGGTTTTTGTGTGGAAAGTCCTCGATTACGAGCGCTATGTGAGCGGCCATGAAATGAACATGCTGTTTCTTGCGGAAATTCTCTGGGATTTGCCCTACACGGATTCAGGATTGAGCAAAAATCTCATCGACAACCTGTACGTTCCATCTCAGTTCGATCCAATATTGAAGCTCTATGAATCGGGGGGCAATGAAAGCTACGCAGCAGCGATGAGTGCTTTGAATTCAGGGCAAAACATCGTCAATCATACTGGCCACGCTAGCACGGAGGTCATGGGAGTTGGCGATGGGTTTCTGATGATAGCTGATGCGGACGCTCTTTCGAACTACGCGAAGTTTTCCATATTCTATTCGATCGGATGCTTCCCCGCTGCGTTCGATGATGACTGCATCGCGGAGCATTTTATCAACAATCCCGGCGGCGGGGCCGTGGCGTTCGTAGGAAATTCCAGATACGGATGGGGAAGCCCGGGGAACCCGCTGTACGGTTACTCGGATCGCTTCGACCAGGAGTTTTTCGAGCAGCTGTTCGTGAATAATAGTATTCACCTGGGAACTGCTGTGGCGGCGTCCAAAGCCGTTTACGTACCGTTTTCATCGACGGAAAATGTGTACCGGTGGTGTGAGTACGAGATCAATCTCCTCGGCGATCCGGAAATGCCCGTTTGGACGGATCTCCCGGAATTACTGACCGTCGATTACTCCCCCCAACTGCCCGTTGGTGCCAGCTTGTGTCCGGTAACGGTGACCAGCTATATCACGTCCGATCCTGTGGAGGGAGCCATGGTCTGTTTGATGCAGGATACGGCCGTGTATGAAGCGGGCATCACGGGAATCGATGGGCGCGTGGTTTTCGAGGTCTCCACCTCCAATCCTGCCGAGCCAATTCATATTACCGTCACAGCTCCGAATTTTGTTCCTTATGAAAATACCATCTCAGTCGTTACCGACGAGCCTTTCGTTCAGATATCGGCTTACGGGACCAAGGAATCCAACGGGAATTTCATCGAGCCCGGGAAGCACGTCCAAATTGGTGCGTATTTCAAAAACTACGGAAGTGAGATCGCGAATGACGTCACTGCGGTATTACAATGTAATAGTGGGAAAGCCACTATGGTCGACAGCACCGAGCTGGTTGGAGACATTCCCCCAGGCGATTCGACGCTTGTTTTGTGTGCTTTCTCGTTCGAAGCGGACGCGTCTCTTTTGGACGGCGAGGTGGTTCGTCTTATTTCGGAGATTTCCGACTCCATCGGCAATCAGTGGAACGGCTCGATAAGCGTGACATGCGCAACCCCTGTCCTTTCCTTTTCGGATTACCTAGTGTCGGACGCTGCGTATGGAGATGGGGATGGATTCGCGGAGCCGGGCGAGATCGTCGTCGTAGACATGCTCGTTCAGAACTCGGGCCATCGTGAGGCACACAACGTTATGGCCAGTTTGACCAGTGCAGGCCCCTACCTCACTGTGCTCGATTCCCCCATCGTGTGCTGGAGCGTGCCAGCTTGCGGAACCGCTCAGGCGCCTTTTCATGTCGAAGTCGATCCTACATGCCCGGAGCCCTCTTTCCCGCAAATAAACGTGTCCTATCTAACGAAAGGCGGCTATGAGTTCGAGGACAGCTTTTCTATGTCAGTAGGGGAGATCGGCTTTTTCGATGACATGGAAAACGGAGAAGGCGGCTGGACGCACTCGGGTTCATATGACTATTGGCATCTATCGGAGCATCGCAGGCGCTCCGGAAATTATAGCTGGTACAGCGGGCTCGAGGTGTTGTGGAAGTATGTTCACGCCATGCGGGCCAACTTGGTTTCTGCTCCTTTTGTCATCGACGACAAATCCGAACTATCGTTTTGGTGCTGGTATGAGTTTCCGAATTTTGGAACGGATGGATTCTACGTCGATATCAACGATGGATCCGGCTGGGTGACGTTGGATTTCATAGGGAGTGGTGGGGCATTGGGATTACTTCCGACTGTTAATGACTGGGCGGAGTATAAATATGACCTCTCGAGTTATCCCGCAGGCACTTCACTGTCGTTGAGATTCCGTTTTGTCAGCGACATCGAAGAGGTCGAGGAAGGCACCTACATCGATGACGTTGCGGTCACCAGACGCGTGTCCGATGACATCACGGCCGGCGTGACACCTATCAAAGATCTGGCACAGGGTTACCGGCTTTTTCAGAACTATCCAAATCCCTTCAATCCAAACACCACAATTCGTTACGAGCTCACAAAACCTGAGTTCGTCCAAATCGACATATTCGATGTCCAAGGAGCGCGTGTTCGAGTGCTGGAGAG
The DNA here is from genome assembly GCA_011772205.1 of Candidatus Latescibacterota bacterium. Classification (GTDB taxonomy): domain Bacteria; phylum Krumholzibacteriota; class Krumholzibacteriia; order WVZY01; family WVZY01; genus WVZY01. The sequence continues at coordinate 91,937 of WVZY01000041.1, read as the reverse complement.
AGGCATGATGGGCGCTGGGCAGAGTGCTGTCGTCTGGGATGGGAAAAACGAGCACGGCCAGCCCGTGTCCTCCGGTATTTATTTCTATAGGATGATGGCAGGTAAATTCAGGGCAACTAGGAAAATGGTGCTCCTCAAATGAGCGCCCAGCGAAGGGCGCGTTGTTCTTGCCCTCTGCGGTTGATTCGATTATCATTCGCTTTTTCACAGGAGGGGAGCGATCATGATAGACACACCATTCGACGAACATGCTGAAAAGTACGATGCATGGTTTATGAAGAACGAAATTGTGCTCCAGTCCGAAGTATTACTCATCAAACATTTCATGGCGGATTGTGGCAAAGCCCTGAGTGTCGGCTGTGGGAGCGGCTTGTTCGAACACATTCTCCGTACTCAATACGGCATCGACATTCTTCATGGCGTGGAACCCGCGGAGGCCATGGCCCAGGTCGCAGCTAAGCGGGGCATGACGGTAAAGAGCGGTGTCGCCACGGAACTCCCCTATGAGCCGGAGGAATTCGATACCGTCCTTCTAAACGGAACGCCCAGTTATATCGACGATCTCGAAAGAGCTTTCAGAGAAGCGCACCGCGTGTTGAAGCCGGGAGGACGAATAGTGGTGGCTGATGTACCCGCGGAAAGCTCATACGGACTTCTCTACGCGCTCGCCGGTGTTCGGAAAACGTGGGAGGACGCATATCTCAAAAAGTGCGCTCCCGAGCACCCGTATCCCGTAGAGTTCACCGTGGGCGTCAACTGGCGGAGCACCGAGGAGAAGGTGGAAATGCTCCGGGCCGCAGGTTTTGGGAATTTCGAGTACGCGCAGACTCTTACACGTCATCCAAAGTATTCGAACAACTCCACCGAAGAACCGGTTGAGGGATTCGACCGCGGTGACTACGTGGCCATCCGGGCGCGGAAGTCTTGAGTCCGATTCGCGCAGAGCACGCAAGAGCGGCTATTCAAATGTCAATTTAAATGAGTCACAGGGGGTTCAGCCCTATTTATCGCTTGGCGAATGCGGGTGTCACCCCCTGTGACTCATTACACCCTCTCGTTTCTTTATTCTCCTCGCTGCTGCCTCTCTTCGTACTCTCTCTTGTCCAGGATTGCAGCGGCGAGCAGGCCGGCACCAATAAACATCGGCAAGAATCCCCACACGCCACCTTGGGCGCCGTGAACCCCCCATAGTCCAATCGTGAGGCCCAGTCCTATGCCAAGGAATACCAGGGCCCACGCGCGCCGGGCGGAATAAACCGGCTTGACTACGATCTTCGGCTCCGGGAGCTGGATCCCCTTTTCCATTGCAGCGATGCGTTCCTTGTGCTCCAGATCCTTATTTCTCCCGTGGATGATCACCGCGACGATGGCCACCACAATGGCTCCGCATACGAATAGAATTGGTATCATGACCGCGATGTGGTTTGGACTTATCCAGCTAATCATAATAGCTCCTTTCCAGCACGGTCCGTCGTGTTACATTGGCACATGGAAGCCGTTTACCTTTCTGAGTCGTCCGGTTAGACAGGCCGTCCGGCGATCGTGTTTCAATTTTTTGTTCTGTTGGAGATGATATTTCAATCGCGGCCGCTCGCGGAAGAATGCTATAAAAATTGAAACCACCCTCGCATGGATACGGTCTAACCGAAATGGGAGAAAAGGCCTTGCTGGGTGAAACTGATCATGAGCTCGTCTCGAAGGCGCTGGGAGGTGATCAAAAGGCCTTCCGAAGGATCGTGGAAGCCCATCACTCTATGGCATACGCCGTGGTTCGCGCGATCCTCGGGAACCGCGAGGATGTCGAAGATGTGCTGCAGAATGTCTTTATCAAGATCTATCGAGGACTTCGCAAGTTCCGGGGCGAATCCAAGCTCTCCACGTGGATCTATCAAATCGCCCGAAACGAAGCCCTCAATGAGAGGAGCAAACCTCGAAGGGAGTTCGAACCGGTTGACGATTTGGAGATACCCGATCCGGCGAGTACAAGCCCGGAGGCTGGGCTCGGAGATCGCCTCCTCCGGCATCGCCTGGAAAAAGCGCTCTCCCATCTGGACGAGGAGCAGCGCGTTGCGCTCGAACTCAAATACATGGGGGATCGATCCTACAGGGAGATTTCAGAGACGATGGGTATTCCTGTGGGGACGGTGAAGACGCATATTCACCGGGGAAAGATCGAACTCAAGCGAATCATGATGAGACCACAATCACTTAGCGATCAGAAAGAAACGGGGAACTTATGAGCTGTGAAAGCATAGAGATATCTCTTTCCGCATATATGGAAAATGATCTCCCGGCCGAAGACATGAGAAAAGCCGAGGCCCATCTTGCAAAATGCAATGCCTGCCGCAAGGCCCTCGAGGATCTCATGTTTATCGAGGGAGCGCTTTTGAAGCGGCGTGAAGAAGTGCCTCAGGCCGGCAAAGTTGCCAAGGCGGTTATCGCCGGTGTGGGCATCAGCCGGACCAAGAGAGTTCTCGATCTTGTCTTCAGTTTGCCATTTCTCATCAGCATTTCGTTCGCCATTCTCGGTGTGGTTTTACTTGTCAACCGCCACTGGATTCGTTCATTGTTTTCCCGCGATCTCCAGATGCCACAGGAATACGCAAACGCGGGTGAGCGACTGATGTCGATGATCGTCCAATTCGCCGGCGGCGACGTGTGGATTCTGACGGCGGTTTATTTAGGATTGACGGCGATTATCGTCCTGGGGACCGGTTTGATGGTTCTCAATTTCATGAGGACCGTGAGATAGAGCGAAGGATTCGATACGCATAAGCCGGAGGCGAATGACTCAAGCGGCTGAAAGGGAGCGATTTCAAACCAACCGCGTGATCATCATCTCGGCCGGGCACGCACTTCATGATACATACACTACTTTTTTGCCGCCGCTGCTTCCTGCATTCATAGAGAAGCTCTCTCTGTCAAAGACCGAAGCCGGCTTGCTCTCTGTATTTTTGCAAGCGCCATCGCTTTTGCAGCCTGCAATTGGTCATCTGGCTGATCGAGTCAATCTCAAATATTTCGTAATCTTCGCTCCAGCGGTATCGGCCACGATGATGAGCATGCTCGGTATCGCACCGGGTTATGCGATGCTCGCCTTACTCCTTTTGATAGCGGGCTTCAGCTCGGCAGGTTTTCATTCGGTGGCGCCTGTAATGGCCGGTACCCTTTCCGGGCGGAGCCTCGGGCGGGGAATGGGATTTTGGATGCTTGGAGGTGAGCTCGGACGCACGCTGGGACCGATCGTAGTTGTGAGCGTCGTTGGGCTCGTCAGCTTGAGGGGCCTTCCCTGGTTGATCATCTTTGGTGTGATGGCTTCGGCTGCTCTTTATTCCATGCTGAAGGAAGCGCCGGTGCGCCCTCCGGATACCGGGCCGGGACTTCCGTGGAAGCAAGCGCTGCACAAAATGAAACCTGTCATGGCTCCCCTCACAGGCATCATCGCCGTTAGGGCGTTTATGCTTTCGGCACTCATCATTTATCTCCCCACGTTCCTCACAGAAGAGGGGGCGAGCTTCTGGCTTGCGGGAGCATCTCTGTCGTTATACGAAGCAGCAGGTGTCGCCGGCGCGCTGTGCGGTGGGTGGATGAGCGACAGGTTGGGCCGCCGTTTCGTTTTAGTTATCTCGATGATTGCATCACCGCTTTCCATGTTCGTCTTCCTGGCGGTGGGTGGGTGGATCCGCTTTGCGCTGTTACTGGTACTTGGATTCACGGCACTATCGATCGCGCCTGTAATCATGGCGCTGGTGCAGGAGAGCTTTCCCGAGAACCGGGCATTTGCGAACGGCATTTACATGTCGCTCAGCTTTGGATTGCGATCGGGCGCTGTGGTTTTTGTTGGAGCTTTGGGGGATTCCTTCGGCTTGTCCTTCGCTTTTCTCATCTGCGCAGTGATTATGGTTTTGGGTGTTCCGTTCGTTGTCCTGTTGCCCGGAGCGCGGCGCTGAACGATACTGAAGCCCAAGTGAAAGAATGCCTTATGGGCTGAGCAAGGGGGGTAATTATCATGCTGGCACGATCCATTCTTTGTTGCTTTGTGTGTGCGCTTCTCCTTGTCTCGAATTTGTCCACATCACAAGCCCAGTGGATTGGAGATGGAACGCCGTCTGCACAGACACGTTGGCTCAGCGTGATCCTCAGATAACAACGGATGGCGCGGGGGGCGCCATCATTGCCTGGCGCGATGGCCGCAACGGTAATGACGATATCTTCGCCCAAAGAATTAACTCGCTTGGAAATGTTCTTTGGACCTCAAACGGGGTCGCCATTTGTAATGCAGATGAGAGCCAGTGGGATCCGCAACTCGCAACAGATGGCTCTAGTGGGGCCATTATTGCGTGGCAGGACTCCCGCAGCAACTATTGGGACGTTTACGCCCAGAGGATCGACGCAGACAGCGTTGTTCAGTGGGCGTCCGACGGGGCGGAAATATCCACCGCTGCTGGCAACCAAGATGAACCACAAATCACTTCGGACGGTGACGGTGGAGCTATCATTACCTGGCAGGATAATCGAAGTGATGCGGATTACGATACTTTTGCGTGCCGTATCAATGATTATCTGGTCCCAACACTTCTTCGAAGCTGTTTCGCTTCATATGAAGAACCGGCGATCACAATCACCTGGACACTCTCTGAGATCGACGTTGGAATAAGATTCTCGATTTTGAGAAAACAGCTCCCGCAGGAAACATTTCGCAAGATTCAAAATCCTGTAATAGAACAATCAGGCCTCTTCTTTATTTGCGCTGACAGGAGTTGCAGGCCAGGGAGCACTTACCTGTACCGTGTGGAAGTGCAGTATGAAGAAACCCGGCGGTTCCTGTTCGAAACAGATCCTATATGCGTACCAGTGACGTTCATCTCGCTGAATCAAAATTATCCGAATCCCTCCAATCCGGGAACGACAATGACGTTTACACTGCCTGAGAAAGCGCAAGTGAATCTGTCGGTTTATAACATGGAAGGGAAGCTGGTCAGAACTCTCGTGAATGAATCAATGGACGGGGGATTGAAGGAAATCACTTGGGATGGAAGGAACAATCAAGGAAATCCCGTGGGTTCGGGTATTTATCTGTATCGATTAAAAGCAGGGAACCGGATACTTATGAAGAAAATGGTCCACTTGAAGTGGAGTCTCCCTCGATGTTGACAAGAAAGGGAATGAACGCACTCGCATTGCCCATGCATGATCAAGGATAGATACCTATTTCCTTACCCAGCGTATAGTATTTCCTGTTGAAAAGTACGAGAGGCGATTTTGTTTCGTCCGTGGTCGATCTGAGCACCTCGCCGAAGAACACCGTATGGTCTCCGATGGTCTGATGAGAGATGAGCTTGCATTCGAACATTGCTCGCGTGTCGACAATGAGCGGAGCCCGGATTTTTTCAGCGACGATCGTCTCGAATTCCGGCTGATCGAGCTTATTGACATCCTTTCCACTTACTGTACCTGCAATAGTGGAGAGCTCCTTCTGATCGTCCGACAGAATCGAAACGCCGAACTCTCCCGCTTTGAGTACGAGATCGTGCGTATAACGCTCCGGGGCGATACTGACCATAAGGATCGGCGGTTCGTGCGACACCGGCGACGCCCAGCCGACAGTCATGACGTTCGCTTCATCTTCAGTTGCTACGGTGACCAACGCGACCGGGTCGGGAAATTGACTGGAGTAAGTTGTCATCGAAACCTCCTCTACGCGGCACTCCAACCGCTGCACCAGCAAATCTGTTGATCAATATATCGAAAGCTCTCCTGTCTCGCTCTGTACGGCCTTGAGAATATCCAGGCTCTTGACCAGTGCTTTCATTGCATTGTGATCCGGGTAGAGTGGGCGGTCCTCATCGAGGTAATCCACGTGTTTTCGAATCTCTGCTTTGGCGGCCAGAGTGCCCCTGCCTGGGGTGTAGTCGCGGAAATCGAGCGCCTGGGCCGCTGCCATGAACTCGATACCAAGCACCCCGTATGCGTTCTCGAGGATCTGGCGCGTTTTGAGTGCGGAGTTCAGGCCCATCGAGACAAAGTCCTCCTGATCTGCTGCGGCCGGAATCGATTGGTTGAAAGCAGGACCGGAGAGAATCCTCTGCTCCACGATCTGCATATCGGCCGTGTATTGGCTTAGCATCATGCCGGAGAACATGCCTGCACCCTTTGTGAGAAAGGCCGGGAGCCCCATGCTGAGCGCCGGATTGGTCAACCGATTCAACCGCCGCTCGGATATCACGCATACCATGCAGATTGCCCCACCGAGCGTATCGAGCGGAATGCTTATGGGCGTGCCCTGAAAGTTCGCGCCAGTGAGTACCACTTTGTCGTCGGGGAGAAAGACCGGATTATCACCTACGCCATTGGCCTCGATCTCGAGCTGCCATCGTGTCCAGCGCATCTGATCGCGGGCAGCACCGAGCACCTGGGGTGTGGATCGCATGCTGTAAGCATCCTGGACCTTTACTTTCCGTTTGCCGGCTACCAGATCGGATCCCTCGATCACCTTGCGGATGTTATCCGATGACGTCACGGCTCCAGGAAATCCTCGCAGTTCATGAAGCCGCCTGTCGTACGGTTTCATGTTTGCCTGGAGCGCCTCGAGCGTCATTGCCGCTGCAATTTCGGTCTGCAGGAGCCAGCGCTCGGTATCATAAAGAACCAGGCAACCAATGCCGTTGGTAAGATTGGATCCATTGATCGCAGCCAAACCATCCCGCGCTTCGAGACCCGGTACGGGAATGCCGGCTTCTTCTAATGCCTTGTGGCCGGGCATTCGCTTGCCTTCGAGAAACGCTTCTCCCTCTCCCATCATTAGAAGCGCAATCTGGCTCATTGGTGCCAAGTCGCCACTTGCTCCGACCGATCCTTTTTCGCATACGACAGGTGTGACACCTTTGTTCAGCATGTCAACGAAGGTCTGTGCGATTTCGAGACGGCAGGCCGAATAGCCGAGCGCAAGGACGTTTGCACGAAGCAGCATCGCAGCACGGACATGTTCGATGGGGCAGGGCTCGCCGATGCCGGCCGCATGGTTGTAAATCAAGTAGCGCTGAAATTGCCGGACCTGCTCGTCGTTGAGAATGACCTCTGAGAATTCACCGATTCCGGTGTTCACTCCGTACATGATTTCGCGAGCTTCGATCCGTTCCTCGACGAACTCGCGGCATTTATTTATGCGTGCGATTGCATCGGGGTGGAGCTCGACTTTTTCGTTCCGCCGGGAGACGGCCACCACATCGTCGATGGTAAGCCCTTTTCCGGTAATGCTAATTGGCATTTGCTTCCTCCGATTTTCGATGTTTATGTTACAGGCTGTCTGAAGCCTATTGACGTCAGTATGATGGGAGTGGCATTCCCTATTCCAATCGAATGAGGATAGCAAAAATCGCTTAAGGATTCCATGCGAAAGGGTATAGGATGAAAACGCTGAGGCGGTTATGCGCAATCGAGAAGACAACCGCCTTCAACTTGCATATCTGGTAGAGCCATAGCAAGGGTTCCACTGGCTCTTTACGGAGGTCGCACAATGAAGATCACGAACCTTGATAGAATCGAAAAGATCCCGGTGGACATGGAAGGAGCCAAGGACGTGCTCAAGCAGGTACCCATATCCAGAGAAGACGGCGCTCCAACATTTTCCTTCCGCGTATTCACTATTCAGCCGAACGGGAACACGCCCTGCCACACCCACCCCTACGAACATGTAAACTACATCATAGAAGGGCAGGGCGCGGTTGTTACCGGGGACGGCGAGGAAATCGAGATCGAAAGGGGCGATTTCGTGCTGATCCGTCCGGACGAGACGCACCAATACAGAAACAAATCGGCAACCGATCCATTTGTAATGATTTGCGCCGTTCCCAAGGAGCATGAATAAGCCGGCCAAGTCCCGATCGCCCCTCTTTATGATACAGTAACAGCCCAGGGACGATCAATGCATTAACTTATTTCATTTTAACATAATAACACTTTTCCAGCCTGAAATTCCAGCTCACACCCACCCATCTCAATATTTTTTCCCCCAGACTATGTTTTTATTGAAACATTATTAGCTTATTAATAGTATTAAATTGGTAGCAGTCGATAGTTGATAATAGAAAGATTGGACTGTCTGCTGGCCCCTCATGCTTCCGGCCAGCCGATTACAACCTGCTGATCCATAGCGAATGGTGATAGCCTTGAATGACGGAAATGCAGCGAATAAGAAATTTCAAAAAGAGCTGAACTCCGGAACTGTTGCGCTGGTCTTGCTCGGCGTCTTGGCCCGCGCGACGGAACCGATGTACGGCTACCAGATCACCAAGCTCCTGGAGGGCGGCAGGGACAACGTTCGCATGATGAAACAGGGAGCCCTTTATCCGGTTCTCAGATCTTTGGAAAATAGTGGTCTTCTGAAAAGCGAGGTAGAGCCCTCCGTCTCCGGTCCGCCCAGGCGTTACTACACAATCACCGACATAGGGAGAGAAACCCTCGAACGCTGGGCGGAGCTTTGGAACCAAACCAAGACCTTCGTGGATGACACATTGAAAGGAATCTATGATGTCTAACGGTATCGAAGAATACTTGAAGCAGCTCAGAAAAGAGTTGGCCGGGTGCGATTCCGCGACCATCCGGGATGCTCTTGCCGATGCTGAGGAACACTTGAGGACTGCGCTGGATCAGTCGCTCAAGAACCGTCCGGAATTATCCGAGGCGGATGCGCTGAAGTCCATCATGGATGAATACGGCGCCCCTCCCGAGATCGCCTCGGCCTACAGGGAAGTCGAGGCGAGAATTGCGCCCCCCCTGGCCCCTCGCAACAAGCCGAACGGCCGCTCGGCCATCGAGCGTTTCTTCGGCGTGTTTTTGGATCCACGGGCATACGCGGCACTGTTCTATATGTTTTTCTCGCTGATCACCGGCATCATCTATTTCACCTGGGCCGTAACCGGTTTATCGCTCTGCGCCGGATTTGCCGTGCTGATCATCGGCCTGCCCTTCTTTGCCCTGTTCCTTCTGTCGATCCAAGGGATTGCATTGGTGGAAGGACGCATTATCGAGGCGCTCCTGGGTGTGCGGATGCCGAGGCGGCCGGTGTTCAATCCGGAGCACCTCGGGATATGGGGACGATTCAAAATCCTGGTTTCCGATAAGCGTTCGTGGGCGCCGATGGTCTATATGATCGTAATGCTTCCTCTTGGCATTGTATATTTCACGCTGTTTGTGGTTTTCTTGACGTTCGGTTTGTACGGCATTGGTTGGCCGATAATGGAAAATGTGTTCGACATTCCGTTCATAGAAACCACTCATTATGTCGTTTATACTCCTGGCTGGATGATGCCCCTGTTCATTATCGTCGGTATCTTGTGGATCCTCGTGACAATGCATCTGGCAAAGCTTCTCGGTCGCGCTCATGGTGCTCTCGCCAAGGCGTTGCTGGTGAAAGAGTAATCGGATAGATATCTCCAGTTACCGAAAAAACTCGCTTTGGTGAATCCTGCTCCATGCCACCGGCATGGGGTGGTGGACAGGGCCTATCCGCAGTGCTGCACTTCCTCATTTAAAATTTGGTGAAAAGCAGTTATTTTTCTGGGTGAACCGGAACTGCATTCAGCACTTTATCCTTGAGAAGGTGATGTCCATGTACGAAAACATCCTGGAAACAATCGGCAGGACCCCGATGGTCCGGTTGAGCAAGATAAATCCGAACATTTTCGCCAAGCTGGAGGCATTCAATCCTGGGGGTAGCGTCAAGGATCGCATTGCATTGTCAATGATCGAAGATGCGGAGCACAGGGGCCTTTTGAAGCCCGGCGATACGATCGTGGAACCCACATCCGGAAACACGGGCATCGGGCTCGCCATGGTTGCAGCGGTGAAGGATTATAGATTAATACTCACCATGCCGGAATCCATGAGCGGGGAGAGGAGAAAAATCCTCAAGGCATACGGAGCCGAACTCGTTCTAACACCCGCTGATAAAGGGATGAAAGGCGCCGTTGCCGAAGCCGACTTGCTGGCAAAGAAACACGGCTACTTTCAGCCGCAGCAGTTTGCCAATCCAGCCAACCCCGAGATCCACAGGAAAACCACTGCTCAGGAAATACTGCATGATATCGATAGAGTTGATTTTTTCGTCGTCGGGGTGGGCACGGGCGGCACCATCACCGGCGCAGGCGAAGTGTTAAAGCAGAAGTTTAAAGAAATGATCGTCATCGCTGTCGAGCCGGAAGATTCACCCGTATTATCCGGCGGCGAAGCGGGCCCGCACAAGATCCAGGGCATCGGTGCGGGATTCGTGCCGGAGATACTGAACACGAACATCTACGATGACATCATCCGGGTCAAAACGGAATCGGCGCAGGCCGCCGCAAGGCTGCTTGCTAAAAAAGAAGGCATATTCGCAGGGATCTCCTCGGGCGCCAATCTCCATGCGGCAATGCTTGTCGCCGACAGGCATCCGGGTAAGAACGTCGTCGTCGTCCTGCCCGACACGGGCGAGAGATATCTGTCCACCGACCTGTTCGAGGGGGAATAATATGTTCGAAGATTTGAAGGCGATCTACCGAAATGATCCAGCCGGGCGGGGATTGGACCCATTTTTATATCCTGGCTTGCATGCGATTATCTGTCATCGATATGTATGTCACCCGCTGTATAAATTGAGATTGAGGTTTTTTGCCCGTGCGATTTCGCAGCTCGTCAGGTTCCTCACGGGGATAGAAATTCATCCCGGCGCGAAAATCGGAAAAGGACTGTTTATCGATCACGGCATGGGAATCGTAATCGGTGAGACGGCTGAGATCGGGGAAAACTGCGTTATGTTCCATCATGTGACGCTGGGCGGGACCGGGAAGCATGTCGGGAAACGGCATCCAACGATCGGCAACAATGTCATGCTTGGAACGGCCGCCACGCTGCTCGGTCCCATCAAGGTAGGGGATAATGTCAAAGTGGGCGCTGAAACTTTTATTATCAATCGTGATGTTCCCGATAACTGCACGGTTGTCGGTGCGCCCGGAGTGATCGTGAGGTTGGAGGGGAAGAACGTGACGACGCGACTGAAAGATTCGCAAATCCCGGGAGAATGACAAGAGCGGTCGATATCCGCTTCAACGCAAACGAGAAAGCGCAGACAGCAGATGCAACAGGCGAAGATCCATCCACAAGGCGACAAAATTCGAATCGTGTTCTTCGCTGACACCCACCTCGGTTTTGATTATCCACTGAGACCGAAAGTCGCTCGAAGACGCAGGGGTGGGGATTTTTATGACAACTATAAGGCAGTTCTCGGACATGCAATCGATACAAGAGCGGATCTCGTGATTCATGGCGGCGATTTTTTCTTTAGAAGCCGCGTGCCTAAAAAGATAATCGATCTCGCCTATGGTCCTCTCTTCGAGTTCGCTGCGCACGGGATCCCTTTTTTGATCGTTCCCGGCAACCACGAGCGATCCGAGCTCCCGACATCTCTGTACCTAGCGCACCCGAATATCTATGTGTTCAACCGGCCGCGGACATACACATTCGACATTGCCGGTGCCAAGATTGGCATTGCGGGATTTCCTTTTGAAAGAGGTGATATTCGCAGCCGCTTCGGATCCGTGCTCGCTCAAACAGGGTGGGATCGAGAGCAATCTGATGTAAACCTGCTTTGCATTCATCAGGCTGTGGAAGGAGCGCAGGTAGGTCCGTCGAATTATACGTTTCGCCATGGAGAGGATGTTGTTAAAATCGACGACCCGCCGGCTGAATTTATGGCGGTGCTGGCAGGTCATATCCATCGTAAGCAGATCTTCACGAGGCGGGCTGGCCGAAACCGCGGCGAAGTGACGGTGATTTATCCCGGGTCCACGGAGAGGACTTCTTTCGCAGAAAAAATGGAGGAAAAGGGTTTCTTCGAGATTACCCTCACGCGGATAGATGGGAGCCAATGGCGAATGGGCAAGCTCGATTTCAAAACGTTACCGGCGCGCCCAATGGTCGATCTGTTACTGGACGCGAGTGTTAGCAGATCGAATCTTCGATTCTATATCGCATCGAGAGTGGGGGGATTCGAAAAAGATGCGATCGTGAGAATCAGGTCCAAGGGAAAACTCGACGATGGGATCAGATCGACGCTAACGACAGAGTTTTTGCGTGGTATTTTTCCGGATACAATGAATTTTCAATTCAGCTCCGGTTTTTTCCAGAGACGGTCAGGCAGGTAAACATCGATGGTTCAACGGAAGCGCAAGGAAGAAATCGTCTCTGCCATCCGAAAGAAGGTTCCGCCGAAAACGGGCGTTTATATTTTCCGCAACGCTGACGGCCAAGTCATCTACATTGGTAAATCCATCAACTTGAAGCAAAGAATGCTGAGCTATTTTCGTTTGAAACCGTTCGACGTCGAGAATCGGATCGCTCGGATGGCCTTTGATATTGCGGATTTTTCATTTGAAGTAACCCGAACGGAATTTCTTGCGCTTTTGCTCGAGGACGAACTGATCAAAAAGCACGGCCCCCACTATAATAACAGGCAGAATGAGCTATCCGAATTCAGATATTTGCTGTTGACGGACGACAATTATCCTGCGCTCGTGCAGGTAGATCACTCGGAAACATCGAAAGGCCGCAGAATATTTGGGCCTTTCAAGGATCGGTATTTCGCCGATGACCTGCTAAACCTGATCCAGCAGCATCTCCATATGCGCGCATGCAAGGATCCGAAACCGTTCAAGCGATGCATGAATTGTGAAATCGGCAACTGCAAAGGCCCCTGTCGGCAAAAAATAACTCCGGCTGAATATGCGGAGATCGTCAACAAAGTCGTTGCGTTTTTGAATGGGAACGAGACAACGATGGTGGAAGGATTGAAGAATGCGATGGAGGCGGCTGCGGAGGCTATGGATTATGAAAAAGCGTCGGAACTCAAAGAGAAAATCGAATTTTGCAAGCGTTTTGGAGCTCGGCAGCGCTTCATCGATAGATTCGGTTCGGAAAAACTCGTTATCGTAGAGAACGGGGAAACAGAGGCGGTCTATGTTTTCGAAAAAGGCGAACAGGCAGGGCGCTCGAATCCTGGAGAGGCAATTGCCTCGGGAAACCTTTCCTCCGTGCAGGTTGCTCGCTGTTCCGGAGTCGACCCCCGCTATTTATTGGACCGGGCAAACATCGTCTACAATTGGCTCGGCAAGCAGCGAGATACATGTGAATACTATTTCGAGGGCGGGGAATCGCAGCGTAAGGCTCCCGAGATTTAACAGGCTAATACCGGCACCTATGCTTATATAAGACATCATGGATGACAAAATTGTGTATAGACAGATGAAACCTGGGGATGAGGGTCGAATATATGCTCTTGTTTCCAGTGTTTTCAGCGAGTTTGTGGCGAGCGAATATCTTCCAGAGGGCATCGAAGAGTTCATCAATTATATCCAGCCGGAGGATATCGCCAGCCGCGCTGCGGAGAATCACTTTGTATTTGTAGCGGAATCGGGCTCTGAGATTGTCGGAGTCATCGAGATCCGGAACAGCAACCATATATCGCTTCTTTTCGCAGAGAAGCGCTTTCAACGAAGGGGAGTTGGAAAAGAACTGCTACGAAAGTCAGTGGAAGTTTGCCGTCGGGAGGTGCCTGGTTTGGAGAGAATAACCGTGCATTCATCTCCGAATGCCGTTTTGGCTTACGAGAAAATGGGCTTCGAGCCGTCCGGTTCGGAGCGGACTTTTCATGGCATTCGCTTCGTTCCAATGACGTGTCGTTTGGAAAAGGGAGATAGCGGCTAATCTGTTTCTTGCGCTGAATCACGAAGCAGCTTCGATCGGTAAGCGGATTTTTATCGTACTGGTTTCAGTGAAAATCATGTAGAATCGATCAACAGTCGAGCGAAAGGAGGCATTATGAGCTGGACGGAACTTCTCAAACGCGAAATCGGGTCTGCATACAAGACGACGGAAGGTTTGCTCGAACTCGTAGAGGAAGATACACTCAATTGGAAACCTTCCATGGGCAGCAACTGGATGACCACAGGACAGCTGCTCCACCATATTATTACATCCTGCGGCATGAGCTTTCAGGGTTTCGTAACGGGAGATTGGGGCCTGCCGGAGGGAGTCGATATCAGCAAATTGTCCCCTGAGGAAATGTTACCGCCGGCCGAAAAGATGCCGACGATCGAGAGTGTTGCGGAGGCCAAGAAACTTTTGGCCGCAGACAAAAAGCTGGCTCTCGACGTGCTGGCAAAAATCCCAGAAGACGATCTCGCCCACAAGCCGGCTCCTGCTCCTTGGGATCCGAGCGACATGATATTGGGCCATCGCCTGCTCCAAATGGTCTATCACCTCAACTCGCACAAGGGTCAATTGTTTTATTACCTGAAGCTGCAGGGAAAACCGGTTGACACCGGCCACCTGTGGGGTATGTGAGCGCTCTCCGAAGCACTTATTGTAGAAAAATCACGCCCTTAGTTTGATTGTAATAAACGTGCTATAATATATATGGCGTTTGGGATAACGAATGCGGCAACAAATGCAACCTGGCTCATCTTGGATCCTGAGATCTTCCTCTGATTGATCGAAGTTGTATAAATCGACACACATAGCTTCCTCTGATCCTCCTAACCTGGAAGGAGGCGCTTTGCCATGAGTACCCGTAATCTCGCTGAATTCCTTTCCGTGAGCATTGTCTTGTTGACTCTATCATCTGCGCATGCGATTTGGCCGAGAGACGGTATCCCGATTTGCACTGGACCGGATTATGATAGTCCGGTTTGCATCGTCCCTGACACTGCCGGTGGGGCTATCCTGGCTTGGATATCCGAACCCCACGACCCTCACATCAATCTGAGAGCACAGAAAATCGACTCGAAAGGCGTTCTCCAGTGGGGTCCGAATGGTATCTACCTGCTGCCTCCCGGCGAGCTGAATGTCGGAGCCTGCATGATTCCGGATGGTATGGATGGCGCTTTCATCGCTTGGATCCATATCGATGGTGCGGGGATGCAGCGGATTCTCGCAATGAGGATATATCCGGACGGCAGTACGGCAGACCTCCCGGTCAGTGAATTGTATGGAATGCATTATTTTACTCGGATCACTTCTGATTGCGAGGGTGGTGTCATTCTCGCATGGGAGGAGGGGCGGCCGCCAGCTACGTATAATGATATCTACGCACAGCGGGACAGCTCCGATGGCAGTGCCCTGTGGGGATCGGGCGGCGTCGCGATCTGCACAGCAACGGGGTATCAGAGGCGCCCTCAGCTTGCCCTGGGCGGTGCTGGGGGGGCGATCATTGTATGGCAGGACCATCGCGGAGCTCCTGATATTTATGCGCAGAGGGTAGATTCGAGCGGAGATGTCCTATGGGCAGCGAATGGAGTAGCTATCTGTACGGCCGGGGGGGAGCAGGATAAGCAGCAGATAATTCCAGATGGTGTAGGTGGCGCAATCACCATCTGGCAGGATAAACGGGGCGGTGATTTCGATATCTATGCCCAAAGAGTCGACTCCTTCGGGAACGTCATGTGGACAACAAACGGCGTCGCCGTTTGCACGGATATCAACGACCAGGATTACCCATTTCTTGTTTCAGACGGCGCTCAAGGGGCCTTCATCGCATGGCGTGACCTTCGCAAGGGGAACTATGACGTTTACGCTCAGCGAATCGATGACGGCGGGAACATCCTGTGGGAAGCCAACGGCATTGAAATTTCCGGAGGGGATGGAAACCAGCGGTGCCACCGAATCGTTGAAGACGGTGAGGACGGAGCAATCATAACCTGGGTGGATGAGCAGGTAACCGATTTTAACGTGTACGCCCAACGAATCGATGGTGACGGCAATTTCAAGTGGTCGTGCTGCGGTGTTCCTGTATGCACGGCGGAAGGCGATCAAGACGTCACCGTAATGGCTCATGTGGATCTCGGTACCGTGATTATAGGGTGGCAGGACAAGCGTGATGGGGAGGTGCCGGACGTTTATGCCGCGAAGATAAGCGATGAAACAGTTATTGGAGTATCGGATAATATCCGCACATTCCCTTACGGATCGGGTGTCACGATCATTAGCCGTCCGAATCCCTTCAATCCCCATGCATTTATCGATTACCATCTGCCAGAGCAGTGCTGTGTGACATTGGATATCTATGACAGCCTGGGGCAAAAGATCACTTCCCTCGTGAACAGGGAGCAAGGGATCGGGAGTTACACCGTGGAGTGGAATGGGCGAGATGAGAGGGGCCATCACGTCGGATCAGGTGTCTATTTCGCGCATATCAAAGCGGGAGACCATTCCAAAACGACCAAACTGGTCCTCATCCGTTGATGCATAGTCGAGTTGGCAGCGATCCATCACCGCCTGCGCGCGTGGGCGAGACGATAAATTGGGACGGCCAATATAAGTGTAGCGACCGTAGAGACAGCAAAAAGCGTTATTTCATCCAATTTTGGCAGGCTAAGTGCGGAAGTCACGGCCTGCATTATTTTTGTAACTCCCAGCACTATCGTCACGGCGACAACCAATCCCATACATATGTTCGTAGACAGTCGATTCATTCCGCCTTCACCCATCAACTTGCGGTCATTGGCAACGAGTAATAGAAATATCGCAACGAACGGCAGCAGGACGCCGTTCAAGGCCTGAGCAAGAATGATGGCGGGAATTGGTCGGACCTCCGTTAATCCGAAGAATACGCCGGTAAACAAGACAAACAACCATACAGCTCGATAGCGCCACGATCGGTGGTCCCACCGGTTTGTTTTTTCCTTGTCAAAAAGACTTCGGGCTGTAACGGCTGCGGCGAGCGGCGCCGTTATGGCCGATGAAAGCCCGGCCGCAAACAGACCCAGGGCGAAAAAGAGAGCGGACCATTCACCGAGCCGCAGGGAAAGGGCTCCCGAAAGCGCCTCGAAGCTGAAAGAGTCCGTGACAGAAGTGCCGGCGACGAGAACCCCCATGGAAATGAGTCCACCCAGCACGATGGCAACGCTCAAGCCAAACCGCAGCTCTCCCAGCTTCTGGCCGGCAGCGATGCCGGACCCGAGGAAAAGGTTGTAGGGCACGACGGTGGTTCCTATCAAGCCTAAGACGAGAAGGCTCGATCCTTGGGGAAGTGTTGGTAAAAAGGTTCCTTTGAAGAGTTCACCGACAGGCGGCTCGATGAGAAAAGCGGTAACGAGAAACATGACGCCCATGAACGCCACGACGACGCCCAGAATACGTGCGACGGTTTTTGTTGTGCCAAAATAGAGCAGTAGTCCCGATACGAGGCCGATGATCAGCGTGAGTATCTCTGGAGAGAGACGCGTTTGCAAGGAAGCTCCTGCGACGCTGCCCAGAATATTTCCGGCCTCGTAGGCCGCGCATCCCAGAACGATGGCGCCGAGCACGAGCACCATGACGAGCGGGCCTGACGCGCCGCCGTGAAATTGTTGCCGGATGGCTTGTCCAAGGTTCTTGCCGGATACGACGGTGACACGGGCGCTCGCTTCCTGGAGCACGAGGCAGGCGAACGTGGAAAAGAGGAGTGCCCAAAGGAGGGAATAGCCGAAATGAGCCCCGGAGGAGGCCGCCGTCGTGACCGTTCCGGGCCCGATGAACGCCGCGGAAATTACCGACCAAAAAAGTACTTGAAGAAGGCGCTGCATTTAGTCCTCCTTCGACCCATAGCCACCCCCACCCGGCGTTTTCAAAATCATGCGGTCTCCAGGATTGACATCGGAGCCGTCGATGGAAGCCAGTGTCACGGTTTCGCCTGTGGTTCTCAGGACGTAGTGATCGGCGGACTTGCCGGCCGCACCTCCGGCCAGTCCGTACGGACCGGACTCTCGATGCTGCCCGAGAACCGAGAGCGACATGTTATCGAGAAAGGCGATTTCACGAACCGCACCGTCACCACCACGGTGCCTTCCGGCGCCTCCGGATCCCTTACGCAATCCGAATCGTTCGACGCGGACGGGATAGCGGTGCTCGACAATTTCGGGATCGGTGATGCGCGTGTTCGTCATGTGGCTGTGAACGGCGCTGGTCCCGTCGAAGGTGGGTCCGGCGCCCGTTCCCCCGCAGACGGTTTCGTAATAGCTGTAGCGGTCCGTTCCGAACACCACGTTGTTCATCGTTCCTTGACTGCATGCAACAATCCCCAGTGCTTTGAGAAGCGTGTCAACGAGGCGCTGGCTGGTTTCCACGTTGCCTCCGACCACCGCAGGCGCCAGAGCCGGGTCATCGGGAAATGGCGGATTCAACATTCCCTGTGGGATGTGCATTTTGATAGCCCTCATCAACCCTTCGTTCAAAGGGAGCGGTTCATCCACCAGGAGGCGCAACACGTAGATCACCACACTGTTCACGACGGCCGGAGTCGCATTGAAGCTCTTTGGATGCAAATCAGCGGAGCCGGTGAAGTCGATAGTCGCTTCGTCTCCGGCAATGCCGATCTTCACACGGAGCGGCGATCCATCATCCAGTTGCTCGGTGGCTTCATACGTTCCATCGGGAATTTTTCGAAGCGCCTCGCGGATTTTGGATTCCGCTCGCTTTTTGAGTGCTTCCATGTAGTGCCAGACCGCTTTCTCACCGTGTTCTTCGGCGAGCTTCAACAGGGCACCGGCGCCGCTCCGGTTGGCCGCCACCGCGGCGCGAAGATCGGCAAGGTTCTCCCGGATTGCGCGAGAAGGGAAAGGCGATGTTGCGAGCACGCGTTCGATGTCCTCCCATCTGGCTTTTCCTTTCTCGAACAAATGCATCGGAGGGATCACCACACCTTCGTCCGCCAGCGTTGACGCTGTGGGGGGGAGGGAGCCCGGCTGAGCGCCGCCAAGTTCCGCATGATGGGCGCGGTTGGCTACGTAGCCCAGCAGCCGGCCGCCGGGCAAATGTACCGGTGTTACAACCGTTATATCGGGCAGATGCGATCCGCCGAATTTGGGATGGTTGGTGATAACAACGTCACCGGGCGCCATAGGCAAAATTTCCTGCATGGCGCGCACGCAGATTCCAATGGCGCCGAGATGAACGGGAATGTGAGGGGCGTTTACAACCAGCTCACCGTCCTTGTCCAGCACGGCGCAGGAAAAATCGAGACGTTCCTTCACGTTCGTGGAAATGGCCGTCCGGCGGAGCATTTCACCCATCTCCCGGGCTATCGTACCGAAGCGGTTTGTGAAAAGCTCCAGTCGCACGATTTCCGGGTGACGCTGATCGGTTCTCCCGCTGGCGCTCTTTTCTCTTCTTAGAACAATGGCGCCCGCGCCATCGACTTCAGCCGACCAGCCAGTTTCCACAACCGTCATGGTGTACTGTTCGAATATCAATGCCGGTCCGGTTAGCTGCGCGCCCCTTGGAAGGTCATCCCGTTCGAATGCAGGAACGTCCTGCCAGCTGCCATCGAAGTATGCCCGCATGCATCTATCCGGCTCAACGGTGCTGGGTGCCGGCTTCGGAGGACTTTCAGCACGATCGGCGGCCTGCGAGGCGACCACCACACGGATGGATTCCACTTCGGTCGGGCGTTCTTCCTGCCAATGACCGAAAATTGTCTTGTATTTCGTTTCGAATGCTTTCTCCAAGGGTGTCTTCTCATCGAACTCAATTTGAAGCACCGAATCCTGACCGGCGAAGCGCATGCTCACAATCCTGCGCCGAATGTCGATCTGATTTCTGTGAACGCCTTCGATTTCGAGAGCCGTGATGGCATTTTCGCCAAGCTCTTCGATCCACTTGGGCACATTCGGGTGCACATCGGCAAGCTGCCCCAAAACCTGCCTCTCGGCGAATCGTTCGATGGCCGCGTACCCCAGACCCAAAGCGCTCAGGAGGCTTGCATCCTGAGGGATTACGATCGTATCGACCCCAAGTTTCTCCGCCACGGCGCAAGCATGCTGTGCTCCCGCGCCCCCGAATGCAACGAGCGCATAATCTTTCGGGTCGTACCCTTTGCGTATGGAAATTCTCCGTATGGCATCGGCCATCCGCTCGTTGGCGATATCGAGAAATCCTTCGAGCAGTTTTTCGCTCTCGGGCTTTTCATTTTTTCTCTCTTCGATGTGTTCTATGATCTTGTCGAGCTCTTTGCCTGCGGCATCGATATCGATGGGGATCTCGAATTTCGAGCAATCGAGCCGCCCCAACAGCAGGTTCACGTCGGTCAATGTCAGCGGTCCCCCGGCGCCATAGCACGCCGGACCCGGACTGGCGCCAGCGCTCTCAGGTCCTACATGAAGTTCCAACCCGTCGAATCTGCAGATCGATCCGCCGCCCGAGGCGACGCTTTCCACTGCGAGGGCCGGCGCTACCAGATGAGCGTCTCCGACCTCATGCTCGAAAACATAATCGAAATCTCCGTCGAAGCGGGCCACGTCCGTACTGGTACCGCCCATGTCGAATGCGATGACCTTTGTATAATCCGAGCGTCGTCCTGCGAGCGCTCCGCCGACAACGCCTCCGGCGGGACCGCTCAGCAGGCTGTCCTTCGCATGATAAGAGGAAGGTTGCACCATGCCCCCGGCACTGGTCATCACGTGCAATCGGCCTTCTCCAATCGGTTCCTGGACTCTATCCAGGTAATCATCGATGACAGGAGCGAGGTACGCGTCCACAACGGCCGTTTCGGCTCTCGGCAGGATTTTTATGAAAGGGGCGAGGTTCGACGAGCAGGACACGTGATCAAAACCGTTCTTGAAAAGATAATCGGCGAGTTCCTGCTCGTGTTCCGGAT
Source organism: Candidatus Latescibacterota bacterium (assembly GCA_011772205.1). GTDB lineage: Bacteria > Krumholzibacteriota > Krumholzibacteriia > WVZY01 > WVZY01 > WVZY01. Next base: position 71,275 of record WVZY01000041.1, on the reverse strand, counting down.
TGATATAGCTGTGCATGAACGCAACCGCGGCGCAGCGGATGCCGGCCTTGACGAGGCTGGAAGTGTCATCTGCAACCCTGTCGATGCCCAACGGCTCCAGCACGGTACCGTCCGCGGCGATTCGCTCAGGTACCTCGATCACCGCTTGGTAAAGGGGCTCCGGTTTTCGGATCCCGAGTGCAAAGAGATCGGGACGCTGTTGGTTTCCAATCGAGAGAAGATCCCCAAATCCTCTCGTGATAAAAAGCGCGATCGGAGCCCCGCGCCGCTCGAGCAACGCGTTCGTCCCACGCGTGGTTCCCAAACGCATGGACATCGGGGGGAGCGGCATTCGCAAAGGTGTCGCTGTGGCCAACCGGGCCGCTAATATGGGCGCTTCTTCGGATGAGCAAACTTCGAATGCATCACCGGCGGTTATTTCCTTCGCTAAAGGTTGTTTCAACTCGATGGTGGATTCGGCAGGGTCATATTTTTCGACTTGTACTTCGGGAAGATGTTTCTCCAACAAAAGAAATTTAAAACCACGTATAAAATCCGCTGGTGCCTTCCATTTCGCATCGATTTGTAATACCTTGGGGCTCAGGACCGCAACGATCGAACCGCGCAGCGCGCTGCTGCTGAGCACTTTTTCGCGATGGAGGTTTCCGGAACTGTCAAGCGCCACGCAATCTGTGAATGTTCCACCCGTATCGATCCAGGTTTTCCAATCGGAGTTGTTTTTTCTGTTCATATTGGTGCCCGGAGGAACGGCGCTTTGACAATTTTAATGTTTATTGAGAATGAACAGCTTCCCTGACAAGAAATCCGTCACCCAGAGCCTTCCGTTCTGATCTGTTTTCCCTTTTGTGATCTCGAATATCGCGTCGCCAAATTGGCCTCTGAGATAGAAAGACACGTTCCGTGAATCGAAACGCGTGTCTCCATACGGATATGCTTCCTCGTGCAGCACGGCGAAGGATTTCTTCTCGGGGTTGAATCGAATGATGAAAAGGGCTTTCTTACTGTGCGATGTAATGATGAGGTCATCTCCCCAGGCGAAGAGATTATCCGGCAGCCCCTCATACGGAATCTTATAGACTTTGCCTTTCTCTTTTACTGCCTGCAAGCTGTTGCTGGCATGGTTGATGACGTAGACCTTGTCTTTCAGGCGGCAGAGCTTCAAAGGTTTTTCCTCGGTGGCCATGTCGCTCGCTACGGTATCTTCTTTGCCGATGATAGAGACGCTTCTCGAATCGAAATTCGAAATATACAAATTCTCATCGTCGAATACGAGATCCGCGGCCGTCGCCCCCACCGGTATCTTCCGGATCACTTTTTCCTCCACGGGATCGATCACCTGGAGCAGGCTGGGGTCTTCGTCCTTTTCTCCGGTGCGAACGAGATACAACCGGTTCAATTCTGCATCGTATTTCAGGATTCTCTGTGTGATCTCTCTTTCCACTTCGTCCACGAGACGGAGCCGTTTGCCCGGTTCGTAGAAGCGCACCGGATCTATCAGCGTGCCGAGATACTGTTCTTCTTTACCCCAGTTATTCTGTGTGAAGTACAATACACCGTCTTTGTCCAAAGCCATTTTGTGGGCCTGGCGGGGGATGCGTCGGTCGTAGCAGCTAAAATCTTTAGCGTCGATGGTGAGTATGCCGTTTTTCGCATCCCATATATAGACGGTCGGCCAGTACGATTGATGAGGACCGTAGGATAAATAAACGTCGCCGTCGGGATTGTGGATTGCCTGGACGGGATAGTCGTAGGGAAGCGCGTGAATCTCGTAGCTTCCGTCCGCATGAACTTCGGCGAATTGATCTTCCGAGTTGAACACGAGAAAGCTCTTTCGGTTTTTCAATTCGATCAAGTCCACCGGTGCCCAGCCGGTGTAAATTTTCCCGATGTGTTCGGTGGCGGGATCCAGGGCGCATATGGCTGCGCCGAACGTGCCGTTAACGGCCGTCGCACCCTTGGGGAAGTAGATGAGATGATTATTGGAATTGAACGCCATGGCGAACATGTGCGGGATGATTCCGAGGCCGGTAATTCTCTTTTGCAGAGTGCGTTCTTTTAAATCGATAACGTCTATCTCTCCATGCGCCCAACTCGAAACGTATAGAAGATCCTTTTCGAAGTCGATAGCGCTGGCGTCGTTGCCGTATGCCGGGATTTTGATTTCGAAAAGCGTTCCCCCGTCCTTGAAGTCGGCCACGTGGACGGACGGGAAGTTGTCGTAAGGGATATAAACCTCGTCCCTCTCCGGGTTATAAATGATTCCCACTCCCTCGGTGAATTCAGGGAGGGGTATGACAATGTCGTTTTCGCCGAGAACGTCGATCTTAGCCGCTTCGATCACTTTTCTCTTGTCCGTCTCCGTAACGAGAAAAAGGGTGTGGTCCTTCTCGTTGTAGCCTGGCAGATGCCACCGGCCGCCGCTGGTGAGCGGCAGCTGGCGCGATTTGATGATATTGCCGCTTCCGCCGTCGAACAATATGAGACTGGATGTGAAACCATCGATCGCGATGATTTGCCTGAGATCATTATCAGCGATCACCTTCCGGATCGGTGGAGGGGGCGTTTGGTTGAGGTTGATGAGGTCCTCGCGCCTGTCCAGCCATTTCAGCATTTTTAGCTGTTCGGATCTCGCTTCGTAAAAACCCAGCGATTTGCTCTCGCGTCCGGTGATGAAAACATTTCCCGATGCTTCATCCACGGCAATGGACTCGAACTGGACATCGGTAGGGATTGTTTTGGCTGTGTTGTTCTCCGGAGAAACGATAAAAATGCATTTTGCTCCGATGAGATAAACATCGCCGGTCTTTGGGCTGAAGGTCATGGCTTCGGCTTTGAGATGCTGGAGTGCGCGTCCTTCGAGCGGGATATTCGTCACGTAATGGGTTTCGCCGTTGATGATCGATAATGATGAGCTGAGAGTATTGGCCACGATGAGGCGGTTTCGCTCGTTGTCCATCTGAACGAGCAGTGGACCGGCGGCATTTATCGAGATGTCATGAATCTTTAAAAAGTCGATGGTTTTAACGGAGATGTCGGCTTTTGCAGTGGCGGCACCGATTAGAACAATTAAGACGGGAAGGAAGAGAAGCCTTTTGATCATTTTCCCGAGCCTCCTTGTGCGTTCATCCCGATACATGCGTTTGGAAATTTGGGAAGCATTATACCTTGATTGGGTGTACTTCGACAAGGTGGAGGGGAGGCAAGGCTGGAAGAGGGCGGGGTGTTTCCTCAGCTGCGTTCCTTATGGGAGGCTCCGTGGGGGTTCCTCACCACGCTCCCGCTCGGCTAGCCGCCTCCGGCGGCGGATCCTCGCTCGCTCCGCGTAACGGTTCATCACCCCCGTCACGCAGCATTCTTTGTGGGGTAGGCTCCGCGGGGGATTCCTCACCACGCTCCCGCATCGCTCGGCTATCCGCCTGCGGCGGAGGATCCTCGCTTGCTCCGCGTAACGGTTCGTCACCCCCACGAAGCCTCCCTGCTTGCTTCCACGCAATGGTTCGTTCACCCCCACGGAGCCTTCCTACTTGCTTTCACGCAACGGTTCGTTCACCCCCGCAGAGCCTTCCTACTTGCTCCTTGCAATCATTCGTTCGCCCCATCACGCAGCACTCCTTGCTCGCTTTGTGCGCTGGTTCATCACCCTCCTCGTGCAGAATGCTTGCAGGGATCCTTTGGTGGGGATATACTGCACGGACCTTATTGCACGTGCTTCGTTTTTACAAACAGAGATTCCTGATGCAAAGAAAAAGACGAGTGTTGCTCGATTGGTTGATTCCTCTTGCGATCTTGGTGGGATTGACCCTTTTGTTTCGGTTCACGAACATTGATGTGGATATCGAGGGCCGGTTTTTCGATCCATCGAAAGGCTGGGTTCATGGTGAGAAGCAGCCCTGGCGATTTCTCTATGAATACGGAACGATTCCGGCTCAGGTCGTGGCGTGGGCGTCTTTTGCAGTATTCGTCGGCTCCTTTTGGATTCGAAGGATCAAGCCGTACCGGATCGTCGCGATCTTTCTTGCGCTGGTGATGGTGATCGGGCCCGGCCTCATCGTGAACACCACTTTCAAGCAGCGGTGGGGAAGGCCGCGCCCGCTGGATCTCCAGGTCTTCGCCGGCGAGAAAACGTACCTTCCTGTATGGGAAAAGGGAGTCGCGGGGGAGGGGGAATCATTTCCATCCGGACACGCGTCGATGGGTTTCTACTGGTTTACGCCGTTTTTTTTCCTCCGGAGGTCATCGCGGAAATGGGCAATCCTTTTTCTCGCGCTGGGATTATTCTACGGATCGCTCATGGGCCTTGGAAGGATGATACAGGGATCACATTTCTTTAGCGATGTAGTGTGGGCGGCGGGATTCGTGTATCTCATCGGGTTGGGTTTTCATTATCTGCTTCGGCTGGATCGTCGCGGGGTAGTTATGCGGCCTGCGTAGAGGATGGACTCGAGAAGGAGCGTTTAGCGTTATAGAATAAATCGCCCGGACACTGCATGCGAGCAAGCATCCGGGCATGCATCGCGCAAATGCTCTTTTGGTGTTTCTGGTGTTCTTGATCGCCTTGGGTTTTCGATCAGCGCTCGCCCAGTCCACCTATGACAGAGATGCCCTTCGTATCAAGACATCACTCATCGGAGCGAAAATCGTATCGGGCGTGGAAGAGCAGGAGGTGGCTAAGCTGAGCATGTTTCCATCTCAAGAGCTGTCCGTGCTGCTTGAGGCGAGGAGCGAAGAAGCGTCGCGGCCATATCTCAACTACCGCTCGAAACAGATCAGCGGCGGCGTGCTGTATCTCGTTGGCTTAGCTGCGTTCTTCTCGGGTGCAGTTGTATATGGCTCCGAGGAAGATGATGGGCTTGCTGCAGGATTAACGCTAGGAGGTCTTGCCATGGGGCTGGTGGCCCTGTGGCGGTTCGCAAGCGGGGCGCGGAGGATCTTTACAAATCATTATGGCTTTATAATGGATCACTCGTAGCTCCCCAGGAGTAAGACTGATGCTGCGAACAAAAATCATACGACATATTCCGGAAGGCATCGTGACTACAGTTCAAAGTGCTCATCGCAATGGGTGTTCCCAAGTGGAGATATTAAACAAGTTTTCCAATCCAGACGATCAGCTCGCAGCAGCTACACTGCTATCGCTCACTGCCGACCCAGTCCATTCCCAAAGGCATCGGTTCTGCCACTTTGTGTTGTACGCTATCTTGACAATGTTATTGTTAGTATTCGTCGCCGGGATTACAAGACTTCAGGATCTTGTAATTGTAATAGGGATAATCATTTTAGCATTCCTGATCAAGAAACGAAACCCATGGGGTTACAGCGGAACCATCCTGCTCTCAGCATGGTCATTTGTTAGCCTTTTGATTGATGTTTCAGAGTTATCAAGAACAGCGGAAGATGTTGTGTTGGCCGTCATCTCCTTTTCTCTAATCATCGTGTTGGCTGTAACCGCGTGGTACCTAAGGAAGAAACTATTTCCTTATATGGGATTTTTAGGTGTCAAGATAACGACTTCAGGTGTGCCTTTGATTTTGGAAGACTTGATGGGCAGGGATGACACGCAATCTGACTAAGCGTTGCAGCTGGCGAAGCTCGATTTGTTGGGGCGAAGTGAACTTAGGAGTTTACAGAGGGATTTTGCGAAGGCGATGCACCCCAGCCCAGCGCCAAACCATTAACGAGCGAATCCGGAGGCTTATATGAGCGATGATTCAGGAAGCGGGGGAAGTTCTCAGCGCCTCAAAGTGGCTATAGTCAGCGCCTGTGCTGTCGTCTAGGCTGCGGCTATCACTGCGGTTGTTCCGCAACTGCTTCGTCCGCCGAAACCGCAGGAGGTGCCCGTGCCGGTGGTTGAGTCAGAACTACCGAAAGAGATTGCGGGCGTGACTGTGAAGATCAAGTGTACGGGATTCATTCACGACGTAGACTTTATCTCGGCCGATGATGAGGAGTCCTTCTCGATCGAACACACGATCAACTTGATCCCGGACCATCCCTCCGCGCAAATAAGCCGTTCGACTCAGATAGTTGGCGGCGAGGTGCGGTTGGACATGCTGCTCGCGATGAAGGCAACCAAGGAAGGAATCGTTAGCGTGTCTGGTTCGTTTGAGCTTTGGGAAGGACTCATTTGGAATCGCACTGCGCATGAAAGAATCGCTGAAAGCCTTATCCCATCACCAGGATCTATCACAGTCTATGACGGTAGGATTGACGATAAGAAAGGGGACTACGCCGACGTCAAACTGGTCGTTGAAGCCATACCTTACCTGAAGCCGGAGCCCCAAGAGCCGAAGAAGAACTGAGCTGGCGCAGCTGAACCGCGGTAGCGGCTTTACGCTGCTAATGCGATTTTCGAGATCCGACCACCAACAGAGCAATTCAAACGCCCAGCGATGGAACAGTGGACAGCTCGTATACCGGTCACCACAGCAATCACTGTCCTCCAACCAAGTCCATGCTCCCACCAAAAATCACGAGATCTCGTAGTTTGATTGAGAGTATTTGTCCAATCTGTGGTATATTTCTGTGATGGAATCGGCCAGCACTTGCCTCACTCGGAGTAGGCGGTTGTCCATGCGATGGATCGCAGCGCTTATCGTCCTGTCGTTCACAGTGTCACCTTGCCGTGCGGACGTCATCATCCTCAAAAACGGCGAGAGGTACAAGGGCGAGCTCAATAACAGGAATACCATCCAACTCAATCCGCTGAGCGTCGAAAAGATCACCATACTATTGGAGAAAGTCGGTAGTCGCGAGTCCAAGCTTGTCACGTTCGACGCGCGTGACGTTGATAAGATCATTCTGGAAATATTCAAGGCTAAGCAGATCATCGATCTAGCGAGCCTTAGGCAGCAGAGCTTTGCGAAAACGGAAAAAGAGGGCCAGCAAGGTGACAATATTCAACAGGGGATCCCGGTCGAACCTCCGGGAGAGTCCAGTCTCCCCGAAGCAGGAATCCCGCTGAAAAGCGAGGAAGTTCATGCGACAAATATCAGGAGCGGTGAGAAGAAGACGGGCATCGCGCTCACCGGGGGAGGCTTTCTTGCGCTCAGCGTCGGGGCGGTAGCGGGATTCGGAGATGACAGACATCTCAACGCCGTCAATTACATCCTGATCGGCGTGGGCGCTGCCTTGATGAGCTACGGCATTTTCAAAGTGGTCCAAGCGCGCTCCCGGCTCTCTGAGTCGAACGTCCAGCTCGGCATTGCTCCGAAAGGCACCGTAGGGCTGTCGATACGGTGGCGTTTCTGAAGGCCCCGGTCACATCATCTGGTGTATTCCTCACGCGGCAGCACAACCGCTGTGAATTCAATCGCCGATCATGTGATTCTCTTTACTCCAGGGCCTGTCTCGTGCTACTAATAATCTTGACAGTCCATAGGTAAGTGCTACTAAAATCTTGACAGCCCGTATGTTAGATTATAGGCTAGCTCCCAGAAGTCTCGGCGTGGCCCCAACGGACTCGTCGAACGTGTATTGTATCTGTCAAAGCGCCGCGAAGGGAAATCATGGCTCGTGATAACATAGAAAGACTCTTGGGTGTAAACTGGTACGACGGCCTATTGGTCAACGAACTTCATTTCTCGCATGCCGACCAGCGCTCGAGCCATCTATTCGCCGAGACACACCGGGTCCACATGGACCAGCCGGGCATTATCGATGTCGATACGTCTGTCGGCGCTCGGATGCAGCCCATCGAGATCCTCGAGGTCAACCATCAGGAGCAGACTGTCGGAATCACCTTCAAGCTGCCCCGGACCCTAAAGGCGCTGACTCCCAGCGGACAGCTTTTCATCGGCGTTGAAAGCAGTGGGAGGCGTCTTGGGTGGCCGGTGCCGCATCTCAAGGTCGTGCAAAAAAAGGAAAACTTCCCACCCGGAGAATACGTCGTAGCCGCCCGGCCCGAGGTTCGGCGCGGGCTAAAGGTGGATTATCAGGTAGGGCGGTTCTTACAGCAGGAGGGTGTGGCCGCCTCTTCGGAGGAAATCGAACTCGCTTATCCGGCGGTGGCACTGGAACTCATTGAGGTGTCTCAATATAAGTCGAACATCTACAACGCATTCGCAGATTTCATTGCACTCGGGCTCCTCGAAAGCGCGGGACCCGAGATGAAGCTGCGTGAGGATTATATACCTCCGGTTTTGCGGCTGGAGCATGCCCGCGCGTTCGGAGGCGACATCGACGGCCTGTCGAAGTTGTTCAATACGCTCATCTCGGAGGTGTCGCGGAAGAGGGCGGAGCAAGCTAAGACGCTGGTTGGGGAATTCGACGGCGAGCTCTTGTTCAAGGCCATGGACATATTGGTTCTTAGAACTTTTCTTCTCTCGAAGCTGGGGCTGATCCAGAATCTGCTGAAGATCAGCGCAGCAACGTTATTCTTCGAGTTGATATACCCTCTCTCCGATTGGCACGAGCGGTACTTCGCTCGCGCGTACGGAGAGGAAAATCTGCCAAAGTTGTACGCGAGACGGCCGGATATCAAGGGGCTGACCTGGGAGGATCTTTGCATTAACACCGAACCATTGCTCGTCCGATCGATGGAACAGCTTCGGCAACTCATCGAGGACTTGGAGATCATCTAGGTACAGCCCACAGAGCAAGATCGATCTGAATGGGAACTTACAAGATTGTATACAGGGATGCGGCTGGGAAGGATCGGAAGGCGTTCACGACCTTTGAGGACGACTCCACCATTGAGGAGAACCTTGCACGTATCGTCCCTAAGGCGGTTGAAAAGGGATTGTTGCATCCCGAAGCCACATTTCAAAACGTCCTGATCGAACACGGCGGCGTGCGCCTGAACCCAAAGCTTCCAATCCACAAAGCGGCGCCCGGCATCAAAGAGCACGACGATATCATCGTTCGCTACCTCGCTTCCCGTGTCAACTTGCGCATGCATATCGAAGCTGATGACCCGGATGATCAGCGAAAGATTTACTTCGGCAAACGCAAGACGCTCAGCATCAACGAGACTGTGGCGGTTAGCCCGAGCGAGCAGCTCATCGGTCAGATCGAGGACAAGCTGAACGAAATCCGCGGGAAGCACAGGTTTTTCGGAAGGGAAATCAAGGACGTAAAGCAATTCAAGCTCCAGGCCCCCGATAAAAAGCTCAATCTGGGCTTGAGTCTCGCCGAGCAGGGTTTCGAAACGGATCTCGAGGTCGAAGTCAAACCCCGGATCTGGTTCGACTGGCCGCCCTGTTTTTATTACGCCTTCCGCGGGCCTTACACGGGCTACGCAATCACGCTGGGCATCCTCCTGCCGATTATCGTGCTCTTCCTTTGGGTATTTGCGAAAACCGATGTTCCGCGCTTTCAGGTAACGTTCGAAGCGCCCTTCGAGTGCAATATAAAGATCGACGAGTCTACGGATTTCATCCCGTTCAAAAACGATAAACCCACTGCAAGCCTCAAGGCGGGCCTCCATACCGTCTACGTTTTTCCGAGGGAACGGCCGATTCGGAAGCAGTCATTGCTGTTGAAAAAATCGGTTCGCGGCGGCGTTAGTGAAACGGACAGCATGTGGACGGAGCGTTTGGCAGTGGTGGACACAACGTACTCAGGGAAGACAACTCCCGTCAGGATCGTCGGCTACGAGGGAGCAAGCAGCATGAACAACCTGAAGGTGCCCTTGATGTTCAACGGTTTCGAATATGGACTAAAGGATGAGTTGAGCTGGCAGTTCGATCTGATGCCGGGAGAGTACGAGATCAAGTTTGCTCTGGGAGACGATCTGTTCATCAGTTCCGATCCCGGCGAGGGCGGGGTTAGAAAAAAGAGCGAGTTCGTCTTCATTGTGCAAGATACCCTGGAGACGACCATCAAGTTACGTTATCGTACGGGGGGGGATTTATGAGATTTGTTCTTTCGTCACGATTCCGAGCTTGTTTTTTAATCTCGATGCTGCTCATTCAGGCAGGCTTTCCAGGCGGCGCTGCTGCGCAAGAAGCAGAAGATCCCTGCAAAGAGCTCAAGACACCGCAGCTCATCAAGGAGTATTACTTCGGGCGGGCCAAGTATAGGATCACATTCCCGTGTCTGGCGAAAATGATCGAAGCGGGCAACTACCAGACGAACTCCAAAGTGTGGAACGACCATATGTTCCCCGTTATAGATCATTATTTCTCGAATAATTTGAACAAAGAAGGCGGATACCAACTCGGAACGCTTTTGTGGCGAGTCATGGTTGAGCCGCGGGACGAGAGTGGGGCGAAAGCGGTCGCTGAATTCGCTTGGAGCGAAAGAATCAAATCGAAGGTCTCGGGTGAGCTCAATCGCTTCTACGAGCCGGCGGCCATCAAAATAAAACCGCCAAAAGCAACCATAGGCAAGCAGCAGGAAGCGACGTTCGAAATAGCGTATCACAATCGAGTGGATATCCCGATCACTACGATTACTGCGAGCGTCAGCTCCGAAGTGAAACCCGCGGGACGAGGGACAACCAGAGAGGAAGACGGCAAAATAATTGTCACGGGCCTCAGGGCCGGTAAACAGGCGGGCACCCTTGTTGTTCGCGATAACAAGCGAGGTCTGGCGGCCGAAGCACAGCTGATGTTCTCCGGGAGGATGAGCATATTATGGCCGATCGGCGGCCTGGCCGTTACCGGGGGAGCGGCAGGCGGAGCCGCGGCAACGGACGGGGGGACGTCGACGGCGCTTTGGATCGTCACCGGTGTTGCGGCTGTGGCGACGGGAGTTCTCTTTTACAGGTATCTCCGCGGCGAAGGCGTGCCATTCTTGAGCAAATCTGATCCGGATCGCTCGGATGATGGTCTGGCATTTCGCTTCGTGCCGGGACCCCGGTCACTGCAATTCAATGTGACATTTTAACCAGCCGCCACAGAAACCCGCCAGCTTCTCTCCACACGAGCCATTGCGGGATTAAAGCCCGCGCGTTCGAAGCGAACGGCTGCTTGCCGGGATCGTTGTGATTTGGTAAGCTCAGTGTCAAGCAACTACCATATGAGGCAACGCGGCGTCTGATCCGTAGCTCAAAAACACTGACTTGAGCCGAAGCGGGGTTCGCATATGCCCACACATGCCGACGTCAACCACTGGCTCGATGAGAGCGGTCTCGACCTTATCGAGAAAGCTCGGGAACGGGCGGTCAAGTTCAACCAGCGTTACTTCCGAGGGCCGCAGATCCTGCTCGTTGCCCTGGAGAGCGGACTTCTCGACAATGCCCTTCTGCGTACCGGTGCCGATCCGGAAGAGGCGGTGAACTGGTGCGCACCGACCGCCGAGAAGTCCACTACCCGCTACTCGGGCACGACGGAGCCCATCCTCGAAGCGGCTAGTGCGAGCGATCTTGTCGCAAAAGGGCGCGAGCTCGAACGCCTCTTGAACGAACACGACATCGTCGAGTCAATGTTGAGCACCGGTTTGGGATTTGTCTCCAACGAGCTCCGGACCGCACCATTTTCGGTCGATGAGGTGTTCGTTGAATTCGCCAAGACAAACCCGGCCATCGCCGAGAGTGCGGCCGACTCGAAGACCTCGACATCGCGACCCGCTCCAGCTGGAAAAGCGGGAAAAACATTCGAGGATGTTCTAGCCCGCTACGCCGATAACCTTTCCGAATCCGTCAAAACCAAAGATATCGACCTTACAAAGACACGCATGGACCGGATCCGGCACATCGCCGGCATTCTTGGCCGTCTCGTACGCCCGAACCCGATGATCATCGGTGATCCGGGTGTCGGCAAGACAGCCGTTGTCGAGGGGCTCGCCGCATGGTCCAGTACGGACGAGGCACCGGAGTGGCTCAAGGGCTGTCAGATTTATTCTGTTTCTTGCTCATCACTGATTGCCGGGGCGAGCTATCGTGGACAGCTCGAGGAACGGCTGCAGCAGATCATCGACGCAGCGATCGTTCGCAAGGACGTCATTTTATTTCTCGACGAGGTTCATATCCTTGGCGATCCAGGCAGCACCGGTTCGAGCAATCTTCTCGGTTTGTTCAATCCTTACCTCAGCCGGAGCGCTTTCCGATTGATCGCGGCGACCACGACAAAGGATTTCGAGGGGAAAATCCGTCCGAACGATGCATTCGTGCGCCGTTTTGAAGTTGTGAAAATAGATGAGCCCACCCGAGAAGAAACTCTCGAAATGCTGCGAATGCATCTGCCGCGATTCGAGAAGCACTTTGGATATAGCATAGAAGACGAAGCGCTGAACGCGGTCATCAACAACTGCGAACGCTACCTGCCGTCGCTGAGGTTCCCCGCGAAAGCGATTTCGATTCTCGACTCGGCTTTTCAAAGTGTTCGGGACGATCGTGAAACGGGTAAAAAAACAGATGGCCCCGTTACCACGGAGACCGTGCTCAAAGTGATCTCGCGGGAATCAGGTATACCGATATCTAGATTGTCCGAAATGGAACACGCAAGGCTCAAGGGTCTTCAGGAATACCTCGAGAGCCGAGTATACGATCAGAAGAGAGCGACGAACGCAATGACCAGCGCCATTCAACGTCTCCGTTTGGGATTGAGCGATCCGGCAAGGACCAAAGTGTCGTTCATTTTCGTGGGGCCGCCGGGCACGGGTAAAACGGAGCTTGCCAAAGCCGTCGCCGAGTATCTCATGGGAAGTCTCCGGGCGCTCGTGCGGTTCAATATGTCCGAGTTTCAGACGCCCGAGAGCTACCAGCGCCTCGTTGGACCTCCGCCGGGGTACGTGGGCTATGACGAAGGTGGCGAGCTGACCAACCGTTTGATGGAAAATCCTTACAGCGTGGTTCTGTTCGATGAGATCGAAAAGGGCGCCGGCCGCGTGTTCGACGTGCTGCTTCAAGTCTTGAGCGACGGACATCTCACCGACAACCATGGGCGGATCGTCGATTGCAAAAACTCTGTGTTTGTCATGACGTCGAACGCACTTGCCGATGTCGAAGACTGTGACGACGCCGGTATTCGCGAGATGCTGCTGCAATATCGTGATCCCCACAATCCCCACCAGCAGGGACCGACGTTCCGGCGCGAGTTCGTCGACCGATTGGAGATCATTCCGTTTTCCCGCCTCTCGAACGACACGCTAAAAAGGATCGCCCACAGGGAAATCGATCGCGTCATCAATCAGGTAGCTACGAGTGAGATAATAACTTGCAGCATTTCGGTCGAGGATGCTACGATGGACTGGATCATATCGCAGATTGACAGCCGAACGACGGGAGCCCGCTCCGTGCAGCGGCTTGTCGAAGGCACCATATCCCGTGTGATCAGCGATAGTTACATAAAAGGAAGCATCAAATCTGGAGGAAATTACAAGTTGTGCGTTGGAGACGATGGCTCGCTGAAAATCAAATGAGCCGGCACTAATGCTGGAGGTTTTTTCATGGTACCAAAAAAAGGCGCGCAGATCATAAAAGGCGATCCCGTTGCGAGGGCCGCCAAAGAAGGCGCGCTGGATCAAAACATTAATATCGGCGTCGACGAGGGTATGAGCGACCTCGTCTTGCTCGACAGCGTCAAGGACGAAAACGACATCTTTGCCCGGTGCCCCGTGAAAGGGTCGATTGATTTCGACAAGCAGCTAGGCAAGGACACGCTGAAAGCTCTTCTCGAAAAGATATCGGAATACACGGGCAATGTCTTCCTGAATCCAACCGGTGAGGGATTCAATGCGCTCAGTGAAGTCGTTGCGGACCGCTTTGCCGTGGACGACGCCAAATGGATCGACGACCCGAAGGAGCTCATCTGGCGCTCTGCGCTTCTCGCCCAGCTGCAAGCCAAGCTCAACGCGGTTACTCATTTTGTCAAGGATCCCGCTGCGTTGGACTTCGTCGGTACGATGAGCGACGAGGACAAGAAAATCGTTGCCCAGCGAGCCCGGCAGCTTGCCGCCGAGCTCCAGGATGAAGCCCTCAACGAAATCGACAGCAAGACGGACGAGTCCACCGCACGTCTCCGGCAAGCGGTGGAAAACACCAAGGATCGGTTCATGCGCTACACCGTCACCACCGATGACGCGATTCAGGAGGGTGGATTTACGGAAGGCGAAGTGAACGAGCTATTTCAGGGAGGTGAGTAATGGCTCCCGAAATGAACGAATCAAGGAGACGCATCGAACAGCTTCAGCGGGTCGAGCCCGTTGAGGCGGAAGCAGCGGCTCGGGCGGATGAGATCCTCAACTCAAAAACCAAGCAGAACACCGAGCTCGATATTCTCAATGCCAAGTGGGCGACGAACAAGGACCTCAGGGTGAGCCCAAACTTCACCCACCGGAAGAAGCTCATCATGGCGGAGGTGCTGAATCTCGTCGCCGATTCACTCGATCCCGATAAACAGCAGAACGTTGAGCTCACGAAGCTACGTGAAGCGCAAAAAGCCCTTGCAAGCGCGATCAACATCGGCGTGGGACAGATGCTTCAACGGCTCCGTCCCCGTGAGATACTTGCCAATCAGCTGGTCATGTGGAAAGCGAACTCGATACATGCTGGCGCGTCGGCCCTCCCCAAAGGACAAACGTCGATGCTCCTCTGTCCGAACTACCTCATCAAACCGGCATTCCAGAAGGCGTTGGATCACGAGCTGAAGTCGACGAATTACAATATCGGACGTGGCGAGTATCGCAGCTTTATGTTTCTACCGTTCGAAAAAATCGAAGGGGAATCGATGTCGCTGATCCCGTACTTGCGGCTCGCGGACAAGTATCACCTGCACATCATCGGGAGCCTGCCGCTCAAGAACACCAAGGACTCCTTCGGAAAGGTTGCAAAGGAATGGAAGGTGGACGTCAACTCCGTGAACGATGAAGAGCAGGAACTCCTGTCTCATGCATCGGTCGTCGCCAACGATTTGGTGATTCGCGACGCTTACAAGGAGTACCACGAGAACGAGCCGCTCACCGTTGGACTCAATACGGCCTTTGCCGCCCAGATGACTCGATATTTTCAAAGGGAGAAGAAAGGCCAGTGGTTCAATCCGATCATTCACCCAAAGCTGAAGCCGTCCGAGATGAACACGGTGAATGTCGTCGACAAACTCGATGCCTGGCGCAAAGCGGTAGATAAGCAGTTCAACTATGCTTACACGACGACGCCGAGCCAGGATCCAAATGAGCCCGGGGTGCGCGTCTACGGGGGCGCAACTGTCTTTCCCGAGGATGCCGTCGATGTCGAATCTTTGGGCAACCAGGCCGTGCCGCTCATTCAATCGCAGGCCCGCGTGACGAAGAACCGGATTTACTATTTCCTCGTCACGCAGCTCGAACGATACGTGGGCGGCCAGGAAGATCCGACGGTGATCAAGAAAGAAGTGGAGCGCTATCTCCAGGACATGATGGATAAAAAGCAAATCATGGGCTGGAAGCTCCCGATGTGCGAGAAAGACGAGTTGGGCCGCTACAAGATCAAAGTTTCGGTTAACTGGTCCAGTACGGCGGACAGTTTTGAGATAGACGCGGAAAGCCGTGACGAGGGAGAGGAAGCCGGTGAAGCTTAGCGAGCCGCTGAATCGTGCCGTCGTGGTTTTTGCAGGTGGTTCTTACTCATCAAGGAGGATGAACAGTGGTAATCGAAATGAAATGGAATGGAAAGGATTACAAGGTCACGAGCTTCGATGTGTCACTGCAGAGCGCGGGGTCCACGCAGCTGGCCGATTGTATCCCAAATACGATTAGAGTAGACATAGAGGTTCCGCCGAAGGCATCGCCCGCCAAGGACTTCTTTAACTTTGCCAGAACTCAGCACGCAAACGCCAAAGCAAAAGGCAAAGGTCAAATATCGGTTTTCAAGGGACACGACGATAAAAAAGAGGGCCAGGCGATCCAAACGGTGAAGTTTGATAAAGCGTGGATCTCTGATATGGACACGACTGTGTCCGAGCACGATGACAACTTCGGTTTCACGTTCACGTTCGTTGCAACCGAAATCAGTATTTCCGGAGAAGATTTCAAACACGACGGCCGTGAGAAGTTGTTCGCCGAATAGAATGCCGGAACGGACCGCTGTCTAAACATAACAGCACCAGCGATGGGAGGTGCATTTGCGTGCTCGCCTTCGAGGGTAAGCCGAAGTTCCTGGAAAAGTACGCCGTCGCCGGCTTCGAAGCCGTTCAGACGCTTGGCGGGATAGGCATAATGAACATCGAGCTGCATCCCCGCCAGACCACCGAAGATCCCCCCATGAGAGCTTACGCCTCAGTTCAGGAGACGCTCGGCGAGGAAGTGATCTGCAAAATCGACGACTGGCGTTTTGTCGGGACCGTGGCCGGAATCCAATACAATTCCGATTCGAGTGGTTTCTGGCTCACGCTGACCGATCCGCTGGCGAAGTTCGATGGGGTAATCGGTTCCAATGTATTTGCCGACCAGGTCATCGAGGACATTGTCTCCAGCGTGGCGCCGTCGGACGTATATCTCGAGTACCTGGGCGGCTCCAACAGCCTTAATGTAAAGCTTGCCATCCAGTACCAGGAGTCCGCCCTTCGATTCGTCAAACGACTACTATCGGAGTTTGGCAGTCAGATCTGGTGTGACGGTGAAACGATATATGTTGGAATGAGCCCCACATCCCAGTCCTACTCATTCAAGCTGGGGAAGGATATCACGGAATTTATGATTCACACGCACCTCGGAGCCGAACAGGTCGAGGTCGAATCCCTGCCATATGTGAAGAACAACCCGCACACTTCCAAGCTCGAGCTCAAAGGGGGGAAGTTCGGAAAGATTCAGGATGCTGCCATCGATCTGCGCAAGAAGGGCGATAATGCCAAAAAAACCTTCCATATCGTCCACGAGGATACGAGCTACGATGATACGACGCACCTCGCGAACCGCTTCTTGCGATCGCAAGCGGCGGGCCGATTCGTGATCCAAGGACGCGTGATGATGCCAATCAAGCTCGGTGCCAAAGTGAATATCCAAGGCATTGGCGCCGGATCAGGTGAAGAAACAGCAATTGTCCGCAGCGTTCAATGCATTGGTGATTATGATAATTGGGAAGTTATCTGGCAGTTCGAAGCGACCAATCCAGAAGCGGTTCTGTCCGATGCCGACCAGCAACCGGGCGCACTCACTGCCTCCACAGCCGTCGTCGACGATACGAACGACGACCTCAACCGGGTGCGGGTAAGGTTCCCGTGGGATGGGAATCAGCGATCGACACCTTGGTTGAGAATCGCCGCACCGTCGTGGGGGAAGGAGCACATGCACTTCCTGCCGCCAAGGAAAGGTGACACAGTGCTGGTCGTTTGGGGTCAAAACGATATGGATCCCGTCGTGCTGGGCTGCGTGACGGCTGGAGACAAGGTCGGCCAGCCCAATGCAACTCTCGTACTGCAAACGGTGGACGGGCAGACGATCAGCATAGGTGAGGATAACATCAAGCTGAAGAATAAGGACGTTGAGGTTCGTATGGATCGGAAGCTCGTCGAGATCGATGCGGCCGGCTCGAAAATCAAAATGGATCCAAATGACATTGAATTCAAAGCGAAAGGGTCGATCACGCTCGATGCTTCGACAGGCATTAAACTCAAAACAATGAAGCTGGACGTTGGCTAACCAGCAAGCATAACAAATGCCCGCGAAAAAGGACGATCATCTCAAGCAACTGCTCGCCGAGATCGAAAGCTTTACCCAAAGCAAGATCTTCGGCGATTTCATTCAGGATGCGACGGGCCTTTTCATCCCCGGTTTCGCAGCGCTGCCCGCAGTTTCCATTCTTTCGAGCGAATCCTGGGTTACGAGGATGAAGGGGGGACCGGAGCGCTGGCGGCCAGGTGACCTCATCTCGCTCAAGACGGACGAGGAGTCGGCTTCCGAGACTCCTTATGAAATAGCGTTCTTCACCCCAGTAGTGGATGTCACCATTCCACTCATCGACGTAGAACAGGGCAAGGAAATATCGAAGTTCGAGAAGACGGTGGAGCTCAAGCCGAACGATCGATGGGAAAAGGTGGATATTCATTTTGCGGTGCTTCCCTGGGACTACCGCAGGGAGCAGCGGATCTGGACCCCGGAGGAACTCCTGGCAATCAGCCGCGCGATGGAAAGCGCGGGTCGAGAGATCATCGTGGAGCTGCGTTTGAGAGATCGTTCTCTCGATCTCGAGCCCAAGTGGACGCTTTCGTCGTGGGTGCCCGAGCGTGCAGCAGAGAGTCTCTGCTTCCCATTGAACTACGCGGCTCAGTTGCTGTCGCCGTTCGTGTTTCGGCTGGAGTTTGGACCTCAGCTAACGTCCTATGATGGACAAACAGTGGAACTCGAGACCGATTCGCTCGAGTTGCATTTTCGCCTCCGCGAGGAATCGCTCAAAAGGCTTTATCTGGATGCGGGAATTGGTGAGCCCTCGCTTTCGGGAATCTCCATTTTCGCGAACGTCCTGCCGGTCATGAACGTCGATCTCAAGGCCTGGGAACCGAATGAGACGTTCGCCAATTTCGTGCGCAGCTCGGGGATGAAACCAATCGGACCTGCTGGGATTTTTCCGTTTCGGAAAGCGGGGCGGAAGGAGTTCCTGGGGCCCGCAGATTCCGGAAGCCCTGTTTTTTCCGTTCAGATCGATCCGTCCGGACCGGTGCTGAACCACTACAGCCTACCCGGGGAGAAGGACACCGAAAAAGCAAAGCAGTTTTTCATGTGGATGACCCATGGGAACACCATATCTGGGTATCGCTACAAATATAACGAGACGGAAACATTTCAGCCGTTGCACAAAGCATCGGCGCTCCTTCAATCGGCTTTCACCATCATGGCCTGTTTCGGTGGTGGCGATTGTGCAAGGTCGGACGAGTCGGACTGGTACAACCGCTTGATCCTCGGGCACGCCATTCCACCTCAAAAGCTCTTGTACAGAGACACCCTGTTAGCGACGATCGAGGATCTCATCACCGGGCTGGGATACCGAGACGTGGAGATCCATGAGCCGGGAACGGAGCTTCGAGTCATCGAGGGCGCCCGGCAGCGTGTCACCGTAGTTCATTTGAGAAACAGGGGCGGTAAACCCCTCGACTCACGAGACATCTCGATGATTCAGGGGTATCTGAACGACCGCGCGCCCATTGGAAGCCGCATCATCCTGGAAGCGAGGTAACCGGGTGTCTGCCAGAGCGCATCCAATCGAGAGGGACAACTACATTCGAGGCAGATTGGAAAGCCGGTTTGTTTCCGCCGCGCCACAGACAGAAATGGGCGATATCGATGACCTGGCCGCGCTGCTTCGAAGCTACTACGAGTATCGGGTTTGGCGTCATGTGCGGTCCTACATTCTCTCGTCAAGCAACGACAGGCTGAGCCTGCACAAGCTGGTCCAAACGGTTGTTCGTCTGGGATTCTCGATTCTGCTCTCGAGAAGCAGGGAGGAAGCCCAGGCGGCCGACCAAATTCTCGTAGTGACGGATTTTGCCTGCCGGCGAATTGGGAGCCAACCCATGATGGAAGCGAGCGGTTCAGGCTTCGCCCTTGGGCACGCGGCCATCGGCCGCGATATTGCGCTGGGTGCCAGCCCGGCGGAAACTGTTTGGACCGTGACCATCGACGTCGAGCTAAAAATGTCACAGGCGACGACGCTGAGACAACGCCCGGACGTCGTCGAATGCATCATGAGGGCGCTCGAACGCGCTATTCCACTGAACCTGGATTACGTTCTGCGCTTTCAAGTCGACGAAAGCGATTACACAATGCGACTGAT
Source organism: Candidatus Latescibacterota bacterium (assembly GCA_011772205.1). GTDB lineage: Bacteria > Krumholzibacteriota > Krumholzibacteriia > WVZY01 > WVZY01 > WVZY01. Next base: position 51,651 of record WVZY01000041.1, on the reverse strand, counting down.
GCGTGTGGATGATGCGCAGCGGAAAGCCGGGATAGCCCCTCCTGTTGTCGGACTGAATACGGCTTTGGGAAAGGTCAAAAAAAAGAAATCTTGACGTTGCCGCCGTCCCCCCGCCGAACGCAGGCGGGGATCCTACTTGCCAGCGAAGGGTAAGCCATGCCAAAGGTAGTCTGCCAGGGCGCGATGTGTAAATGTCCTCTTGGCGACGCACCGGCTCCCCTGACCGTCACGAGCCAGCAGGTCGTCAAGATCAACGGCATGCTGGTCGCCACGATCCAGGATACGGCGCCGGGAGCCAATATTCCGCCCTTCGGCACCTGCAAGACGCTCACTGCATCGGCTTCAGGCGTTCCCACCCCCTGCGCCTTGGCGCCCGTAGGCACATGGATGCCTGGTTCGATCGTAAAAAAGATCAATAACATTCCCGTTCTGACCGACGCAAGCACACTGACGTGCGGTATCGGCGGCGTCGTCACCGTCAGCAATCCGAACAATGTCATCGAAGAGACGAAATAAACGCGATCCCCGTTTTCAATGGCGTCTCGTAACAAGTGGTTACGGTGGTTTTGCCGAGCGCCTCCAGGTGCTCAGTAGAGGAGAATGAACATGCGATACGAGGCAGCACTTCGTTATGCCGCCCAACATTGGCCGCATCTGGCGGGCTGGATCGAACACAAAGTGGGAAAGCATAACGATTATAACTTTTCAGCGAGAGGCAGGGTAAACAATGACTTGCAGGTCGTGGGCCTGGGGAAAGATCGCAGGCAGCTGGTACAAACGCTGATTCTCGTTTGGATTGCGCTTGGGCGCGACAAGTGTAAAAGCAAGTACCCGGACTTGCACTTAGCGTGCAGGCAATTGAAAGAAGGGGCAGATGCAACATATTATAAGTATGACAACAATTATATCCGCGCCTTCCTCCAAGATTACAACACCAAGCTAAGCAAGTATTCCAAGCCCGTGTTCCATGACCGTCCGAAACTAATCCTAAAAGGCGAGGTTAGCGGTAAGCATGAGAAGCTCGATGCCGCCATGGATAAGCTACCGACCGCCAAGGAATGGAAGAACATGACGCCTCCCGATATCCGTGCAGGATGTCCCTCTCAACTGCTCGCCTACGTCGATGAATGCCTCGCAGAATATGCTTCAGTGCACGATTACGACGCCGCCGCGAATTGGGATCGCTTAGCAGCACTCGGGAATCTCTACTTCGCGTGCGATATGTTTCTCAAGGAGGAAGAGAAACGCCATCCCCCTCTTGTGGGTCAGCAAAACCCAAATTCAGTCATCGGCTGGTGCATGTGGAGCCTTTATGTTACTGTCATCGATGAGCTCTGCAGGATCTTCAACTGCAATGTTAACGTTTTGCCGCAAAGGCTCGAGGAATGCTTTGGTCGCATTCTGACGCCTCATGGCGCCAACCTCGATAGCATTCCGAATGTCGCGCGGTACATAACTCGCGTGAAGTTCCATAAGCGTAAGCTATCTCGTGAATTCCTAATGATAAAATTCAAGGGCAGGCGGGCATATATGCGTGACCGTAAGCATCCGACCAAATGGGTGCCGGCGGATTCGAGAAAATTGGGAGGAGTCCAACCCAAAGCAGTTGATAAAGCGCGCGGTAAGATGATGCGTCCGGGGCACGCAGGCTTTGCGCTGAGCATGAGCCGCGAGCTCTATATGGCGAGACACCGCGGCAGTTTCCCCCGCGATAACTTCTTCCACTCATCCTATCTTGCGGGCGGCACTATATTGTGCTCCGGAACTATTAAAATTGTGAATGGCGAGGTGAGAGAAATCACGGATGAGAGCGGCCACTATAAGCCAACGCCATATCACATCATAAACTTGCTCGAGACATTACGAATGCACGGTGTTGACCTGGGAGCCATCTGGGTTCATTGTTATTGTTGGCCTGGCTGGTACACAGGAGATCAAGTCATCGCATGGAGGCGGGGTGGCGCAGGCCTGAGAGAACGAATCGCAGAGAATCGAGCACTTATTGCGCAGCGGGAGGGGGCGATGCCCGCCATACTCATGCGCAATCCCCCCCGCCCTAGCACCACCGTTCAAAACCTCCTCAGAGAAGCATTACGAATGCGACGTCGCCGTCTTCTTGGCTTCCGGGATTAGTGAAACCGCTAATGGACCTGCGAAATCCGGACGGAATTGGGAAGAGAAGCATGGGCTGGTTTCACCTGCACTCAGGGCAAAGTCGTGTACACTGAATTATAATGTTTATTTCGTTATCATCAGAAATCCTGAAATAGCAATCCGGTAAGTGAAATCGGCTGTTTTCCCCTGCTAAGATTTTCCTTCTAACGTTGCCACTCTTGTGAGAGGAGAAGCTATGGCCTTGAAATTCTATGCAGCAGAGTGGAGAAAAATTCGGAGAAAGCGTTTTAAACCAACGGGAATGGGCAAACTCCTGGATACGCTGGACACGCAATACAAGGAATATATACAGCATGGGAGAGAAAAATTCATTGAAATGGTGTCGGGCACTGAATCAGCAGAGAGTGACGATAAACGGTTCCTTAGAGGTTTCAAGGACGGTACGAGCGCGATCAAGAAAATATATGTTGCGCATTCCAGAGATTGGACGGATAAGGAGAGAAGATTTATTGATAATATGCTCAAAGATTACGCCGAGGAGGTAAAATTTTGGGAGAAGAAGCCATGCACGAAATTGTATCGCTTCGAAAAAAATCTCGCGATTAAGATTGTAGGAGAAAGGGAAAAAGTTTTAAAGGCAGTCCAAGATCTGGAGTCCTATGCGAAAGACTCTCGGAAACGTCTCAAGGTGATCGTGACGATCGAATCCAAATAATTGAATCGGTCCCCAGAGATCCGGTGAAAAGAGGAACTGTATTGAGAGTTGTGAAATATCACACCGCGAACCATGCGTAGTTCCCGGGGAAGTTTGACAGGCTGGTTTGCTTGGTCCCTTGTTTCGTGGAGGGCGATCGTCGCAAGAGACTCTATCAGAGGCCTGTGATCTTGTCTTCGCCTTGTCGCGAGAGCGGCTGGAACGATCCCGTGGCTCTCAGCTGGCACAAGGCGAACAGGGCTCGCGCAATGCGCCCGTTGCCATCGGTGAATCCGTGGCAGCGAATAGTAGCTCCGAACAAGTAGCATCCGAGGTCGGAAGTCATTCGGCTTCGTGCGACGCTGCTCACCGCTTTTTCGAGCAGGGCATGCCCGCCCTTGTCACTAGTGAGGGGGCTCCCCATGAATGGACAGCGGTACTTCCTGTCGGGCGCCTTGATTTTCAAAACAATCTCCCGGTACAGGTGATCGACATCTTTCATACTCCGGATGGTCTTGCGAGCCCGAACGGCCTTCTTGAGGAATTCCGAGATTACTCCCACCTTGCTCGCACCCAGGGTATTCGAGGCGCTGCAGATCCATAGCGCCGCCCGGTGGTGATGACGCTTGTCGTTGCCGGGATTGAATTTCTTCTCGTCGAGAGTGTAGGCATCGAACAGGTGTCGAAAGCCTTTGCCCCGCAACATTCCCTTCATCGATGCTACCGACTTCTGTACGGCTTTCACGTTCTTGGCTTCCAAGGTCAGGAGCCCAGCTATCAATTTCCGGGACTTCTCAATGCCCAGACCCGGAATATCACGGGAGTAGTTTTCGACAAGGTCATGGATCACCTTGGCCGTCGTGTTTCGACCGTAGGCTCCGATCAGCGGCCGGACCTCGGGCGCCCCGATCAGGTCCTGCTCGATGACGATTTTTCCCATATAGGACAGAGCGTCCTCGTATTTCAAGCGCTTCTCCTCGACGATCTTGTCGAAGTTCCGGATGACGTCGCTCGTCGTAAGGCTCCCACCGCTCTTTTTCAGGTATCCTGTGAGATCGTGTAGCGAACTTCTCAGGATTTTCTCGTACCTCGGATTCTTCCGCCTGACCAGTCGCATGTATTCTTCAAAGTCGAATTTCATGAAAGATCCCCTTCTTTGTGAATAGGAAAAACGGTCGCTATTATTACTTCATAGCTTCGATCCTACTACAAATGCATCCTTCAACCAATCGATCGCATTCTCACCAGCCGCCTTATCGGCCCATTATAAAATGATCCTCAAACCATTCAAGCACTTACTACTGTCTGTTTGGCCGTCCAAATACGCGCATCGACGTCACTAGACACGGACAGACCCCTTAAACCCCCCGGCCGTTTCCGCTGGTCAATGCCTACCTGCCCATTGTTTGGTTCAACCCGAATAAGACAACCTCCGCCCAAGATTAATAGACCCGTTCATCAACGCATCGTCAAGATTGAACCGGCAGATTCCCTGTTACAGCAGATGCTCATTGGAATCCCCCTACCCTCACATTTTCCCCCTTGCAACCCCTTAACTCCTTTTAGTATATTACTCTTCGTGTAAATCCGAGTACCGCCCGCTCGAGGAAACTCGCACGAAAATCACAGAAAAGGCATACAAGACGCCTGAAACCCCCGAACTACCCAAACCATGAAGCGACGCACGTTCCTCAAGACGTTCTCTGCCGGCCTGATCGGATCGACCATCCTGGATCCCGCAGATCTCCTCGCCTTGGCCTCCGAGCCTGAGAGCTCCCCGTTAATATCAGTAGCCAAAGGCACCGATCCAGCTCTCATCACCATGGAAGCCGTAAACGCCCTCGGCGGTATGTCAGCATTCGTGAGCAAGGGCGACATCGTCCTTATAAAACCGAACATTGGCTGGGATCGCACACCGGAACAGGCTGCGAACACGAATCCAACGGTTGTGGCCACACTCATCGAGCTCGCTTACAAAGCGGGCGCCAAGAAAGTCAAACTATTCGACAATACCTGCAACAGCGCAAGGCGATGCTACAAAAAGAGCGGGATCGCCGAAGCGGCAAGAGAATCCGGCGCGGATGTTTCTTTCGTTGACGACAAAAAATTCATGAAGGTAAAAATAAATGGCGAAAAGCTGAAAGAATGGCCGGTACACAAAGAGGCGCTGGAAGCGGACAAGATCATCAACGTCCCAATTGCGAAACACCACACGCTCGCGCGGCTCACGCTGTCGATGAAAAATCTGATGGGCATCATCGGCGGTCGGCGGAACCTCCTGCACCAAAAAATCGATACCAATGTAGTCGACCTTGCGGCATTCTTTAAGCCGACCCTCGTGGTCCTTGATGCGGTTCGGATCCTGACGGCGAACGGCCCGCAGGGCGGCAACCTGAAAGATGTCACGATCATGAACACGGTCGCGGCCTCGTGCGACCAGGTCGCGATCGATTCCTACGGCGCAACCCTTTTCGGAATGACGGGCGATAGCCTTCCACACGTTCGTGAAGCGCACACGAGGGGTCTTGGCGAAAAAGACCTGAGCAAAGTACGCATTGTAGAACGGACTGTCTAAGAGGGTGAAAGCGAACAAAAACATATCCCGCCTGAAAAGGGCTCGGATCATCTCGCAGACTGTTTTCCTCCTCATCTTCTTTTTCTTCCTCATGCAAACGGAATATCACGGCCGCGACATCATCGCATATCCGGTGAAGATATTCCTCGAAATCGATCCGCTCATCCTGCTAACAACATTCCTTGCATCCCACACGATCACGGGAATGCTTCTCCTTAGCTTGATCATCGTCGGCATCACGCTCATCCTGGGCAGGGGTTTCTGCGGCTGGCTCTGCCCGCTTGGCACGCTGAACGACGCGGTCGGTTATTTCAAAAAACAAAAGAAGCCGAAGGAACACACGGAAACCCGTCTCGACCGCTACGGCGTCAAAGCAAAATACTATATTCTGGTGGGCATCTTGATAGCGGCGGTGTTTCAAATTCATTTCGTGGGGATCCTGGATCCAATCTCCCTTACGATACGGTCCTTCGCCCTCGCGATCAGTCCGGCCGTCAATTACCTCACGCATGGCATATTCGATTTTCTCTACAGCGCAAACCTCGGCCCGCTGAGCGATGCAAGCGACTCGGTTCACGAATTCCTAAAACTTCACGCAATATCCTTCGGCCTTCCGACATTTCATCAGGGCAGCTTTCTGGGTCTGCTTTTCCTGAGCATTCTTGGGCTGAATTTCGTCCGCAAACGGTTCTGGTGCCGGTTTCTCTGCCCGCTGGGCGCGTTGCTGGGGCTCCTTTCGCGCTTCTCGCTTCTCAATCACAAAGTGAATAACGAAGAGTGCAACGACTGCGGCCTATGCCTGGTCACGTGTGCTGGTGGCGCGCGGCCTCATCAGGAGGCTGAATGGATGGGGGCCGAATGCGTCCTCTGTATGAGCTGCGAGAGCGTTTGCCCGCTGCAGGTGGTTTCCTACCGATTCGGGAAACCAGAGCCCGAGAAACGACGTACGAATTTGAAGAGACGCTATCTCATCGGTGCGGGTGCTACGGGTCTAGCGGCGCTTGCGCTGTTCCGGCTGAATCCGGTGAGGGCGAGGGGCAACGCGCTCCTCATCCGCCCACCGGGCTCGGTCGAAGAAGAGGAGTTCTTAAGACGATGCATCAAGTGCGGCGAATGCATGAAAGTCTGTATCACGAACGGTCTACAGCCTACCTTCATGCAAGCGGGTTTCGAAGGCATCTGGTCGCCCGTTCTCGTCCCCCGCATCGGCTACTGCGAATTCAACTGCACGCTGTGCGGGCAGGTCTGCCCAACGGATGCGATAGAACAGCTGGAGCTGGAGGAAAAGAAGAAACGAAAAATCGGTCTCGCCTTCATCGACGTGAATCGGTGTCTCCCGTACGCATTCAAGATGAACTGCATCGTATGCGAGGAGCACTGTCCGACGAGCCCGAAGGCGATCCTTTTCGAACACGAAATGATAGAAACGGAAGAAGGCGAAATGGAGCTAAAGCGTCCCGTGGTCGATCCGGAGGTTTGCATCGGCTGCGGCATCTGTGAAACGAAATGCCCCACCGGAGAAAAAGCGGCAGTGTATATCAGCAGCATTGGCGAGGACCGGTCCGAAAAGAACCGGCTACTATTATAGATTCCAGAACGCACATGGGATGATGAGCGAAGAAGTGAGCAGGATCATCCAGTAGATCCTGGCCCCAAAACGCACCTGGGATGACAAGCGATAGAGGGCGCCGGATCTCTCCATTTTTGAAGATCCGACACCGGGGCGCGCACGCGCACGGCAAACCCTGCATAGACTCGAAACACGCTACCGATTAGGCAGCAACACCGAGAAAGAGAGGGAGTAGCCATGAGAGTCCTGCTTTCGGTTCTGTTGATCCTCTGCATTGCCGCACCACTGGCCCAAGCTGACACATTCATCAAGCAGAAGTCGCACACGGACGGTTATTACTACGGCGGTGTCAACACTCCGGCGGTAGACAGGGATATCGAGATTTGGATCGGAGACGGAAAAATCTCTTATATTCACGAACATCGTAAGGTCGTTTTGGATCTGAACAAAAACACTCTGCTGTTCATCAACCGGGATGACTCGACGTATGCAGAGACGGCACTTCCACTTGACTGGACGAACATCCTGTCCGAACAGGATGCGGCCAGGGTCCAGATGTTTCAAACGGACGGCCTTGTCGAGGACACGGGCAAAACCAGAAAAATCAATGGACGGAAGTGCCGGTGCTACGACGTCAGCTCTTGGATTATGTACGAAGGAACGAAGTACAACGAGAGGGATGTCAAGATCTGGGTTACCACCGATGTACCTTTTGATTTGAATATGTACGATGAGATGACTCCGCACCTATTGAGACTTCAGAACTATAAGGATCAATTCGCGAAGCAACTGGAGACGGTCAAAGGATTCTCGATCGCCTCTGATGAGGATGTCGTCATAAAAGGTTTCACGATAAAATCCACCGACGAAGTCCTGGAGATCAAGGAGAAGGAACCTCCGGCAGATGCCTATTCTGCGCCCGAAGGGTTTACGAAGAAAGAGAAGCTAACCATGCGGGATTTGCAAGGCGGCTGATCCAACATGAGTCATTTCGGATGCCTCGCAAAACTCTAGAACAACAGGAGGAAGTAATGAAAAAGCAGCGAAAGGATGAAAGCCGGAGGGATTTCCTGAAGAAAAGCGTTAACGGTCTTGCCGGTTTGGCCGTGTTGCCGACGGTGCTCGGTACGGAGTCGCAAGCGGAACCGCAAGGAGAAAAGAAAAAAAGCAAATTCATCACCCGAAAGCTCGGAAAAACGGGCCTCGAACTCCCCGTTGTCAGTATGGGAGTCATGAACTCCAACAGCCCCAACCTGGTGAGAGACGCGCTCGACGCCGGGATCGTTCTCCTGGATACGGCTCACGGATATCAGAGAGGTCGAAACGAGGAGATGATCGGTGAGGTGGTCAAGGACCGGCCGCGGGACTCTTATATGATCGCCACGAAAGTCGAAGGAACGCCGCTTGACCGGAAAACAGGTTTGTTCACCAAAGAAGCCAAAGCCGGACCCTTCTTGGAGAAGTTCAAAACGAGCCTGCAGCGGCTGGGGATGGATTATGTGGAGATCTTGTATTTGCACAGTGTGGTGAAGAGAGAAGCCGTTTTATACGATGAGTATATGAATGCGATGTTGAAGCTCAAGAAGGAGGGGAGCGTCCGGTTCATTGGTGTTTCCACACATTCGAACGAGCCGGAGGTGATCCGTGCGGCGGTGGACAGCAAGGTCTACGATGTGGTCCTGACCGCGTACAACTTCCGGCAGCCGCATCTCGCTGAACTCGAAAAGGAGATCGCCAGAGCCGTCAAAGCGGGACTTGGGATCGTTGCCATGAAAACACAGGCCGGCGTTTACTGGGACCGCGAGCGGCAGCACCAGATCAATATGAAGGCGGCGCTCAAGTGGGCACTCCAGAATAAGAATATTCATACTGCGATACCCGGGTTTACTACATTCGACCAGCTGCAGGAGGATATTTCAGTATTGGAAGATCTCACACTGACACCGCAGGAACAAGAAGACCTCGAGCTCGGCCGGAAATATGGAATGAAAGGGCTCTACTGCCGGCAGTGCGGCACTTGCCTTGCCCAATGCGACAAGGACATCGACGTTCCGACGATGATGCGGAGCTACATGTATGCGTATGGCTACCGGAACCTTGCCGCAGCCAAGGAAACGCTGAGCGCGGTCGATCTGTCGAATGTGCCTTGCAGCCATTGCAGTGCATGCAAGGTGGACTGCGCCATGGGCTTCGATGTCAAAGAACGTATAGAAGATATCGCGAGATTGAAAAGCGTACCGGATGATTTTGTTGTTTGATCTGAAATTAAAACAATCAAGGAATTGGAGGTGGCGAGTGGCTTCGAGAATATTCATACTGGCTGCCCTGGCGTTGTGTTGCATTGCCCTGAGTGTCTCCCACACTTCAGAGAGCAACGTAGCGGGGCTTTTCCCTGATATCGAAGGGTGGACCAAGGATGGATCCCCCGAGATCTATTACGCTGAGAACCTGTGGGAGTACATCAACGGCGCGGCCGAAGTTTATCTAAGCTACGATTTTCAAAAGGTCGCAACGCTGACGTATGAGAGCGGCGAAAAACGAAGCCTCACTATCGATGTTTACGAGCACAGCGATCCGAGAAACGCATTCGGCATCTACAGCCAGGAGAAACCATCAGAAGGCAATTTCCTGCCGATAGGTACCCAGGCTTACTACGACAAGGGGATCCTCAATTTCTTCATGGGGAGCTACTATGTGAAGCTGATGGGCTTCTACCTTGATGCGGGCGAAAAACCCTTTCTCGCTTCCGTTGCGGAACAGGTCTCCAAAGAGCTCAAGGGCGAAAAAGCGTTTCCAAAGACTCTTCGCTGTTTCCCCGAGAAAGGGATGATCAAAAATTCGGAGCGATTCATCGCCGAGGATTTTTTGGGGCACAGCTATCTGCATTCGGCTTTTACGGCAAATTACGAAGTGGACGGGAAAAAGATAAACGTCTTCATCATCGAAGCCGCCAATCAAGACCAATCGAAGCAAATGCTCGAAAAATACCTGAATTTTGCGAAGGAAAAGGGTAGTGAAGTCTGCGACAAGAGAGGCTTTTATCGCTTCGATGATCCCTACATGAGCTCGAGCGGCAGGCTCAATCTGAAACAGCGAGACAACTATATCTGGGGACTGTTTTGCGATAATGCACCAAAGGCCGATTTCTACATCGAAACCATCGAGAAGAATCTGGTGAGCAGCAAACTGCTCAAATAAAAGTGTAGTTGCTACAGAGCGTATGAGCCACGAGGAGGATGAGGGCGCATTCGCAAAGAGATAGTAAGGCCGAATCCTTTTCGTGGCTCAATCATTATTCGGGACTTTCTTTTGGTTCCGGACGGTGTTCCTCGAAAATCGCGTCGTCGATTTTTTCGTTGAACTTGATTTCATCCCAATGGTACTCCGCAACAAGAATCCCGCCCTGATACATCGTCACATGGTACGGCATGTTCACACCACCCGTTTTTCGATAATCGTCCAATAGGACGTGTGTCGTTCTATTTTCTTCGATTCTTCGAACGGGTAAAAAAGTCTTCTTGTCCAGGTCGAAAAGCACCGTATCTCCATTGTCCACCACGCCGACGCGATGTACATCGGCGGCCGTTACGAGAGAATCCTCGGGAACGTCCGGAACGATGAAGAACGTATCGCATTCCGTAAGGTAGTATGCCGGGCCGTCAATCGTTCTCATATGTTTCCCGAGCTGCTTTGTGTAATAGGGATGCTGCCTGACACCGAGGTTCACCATCAGCCACGCCTCGCCGCCGTTGTAGTAGTAAACCATGAAAAAGGGATGGTCGTAAGCGCTGAAGTCTTGATCGATCTTCAACTTGTCCGGCTTCTTTATGTGCTGCGTGCAGTTCGCGTGCAAGGTTCCCCATCCCGGGCGAATGGAGGTGAGCTTCCCCTTATCGACCCGAGTGGTCCAGCCGCAGGCCTTCTTTTCTCCCCCAATCGCCTTGACCGCCTTGGATAGCAGCTCTTTTGCGTCGCCGGATTCATCCGTTGCATGACCAAACTGTGCAATCAAGGCAGCCATTATAATACAAACCGATACTGAAACCGCTTTTTTCGGCAGATCCAGCTTTTTTCTTCTCTTTCTCATCTGATTCCTCCCGGCTTGACTCACACAGTGAGATCTGCATGTGCTTCGATGAGTTTTTCTCTTATCGGAATGCTGTAAGGACATGAACTCGCGCAGGAGCCCGTGCATGAGGTGCATTGAAGGGCCTTGCGCGATTCCGGCAGGGAAGCGTACAGCCCCATCGCGTATTTTTCTCGCCCATAATTGTTGAAATACAAGCGGTAGCGCAAAATGTCGTGTATCGGTACGTTGTTGGGGCATGCGTGCAAGCATCCAGCGCACCCCGGCCTGCAGTATTCGCTGTTGATGCGCATGCCGTATTTTTCCAGAACTTCCTTCTCCTTGAGTGAGAGCTTCGGTTTGCCCGATGCTCCCACGAACTCGTCCACGTCCTCGAAATTTCTCATCGTCAGTGAAATCGTGTCGATGTTGGATCGGCCGAGCAACCATTTGAGCAGCGCTTGGCGCAGCGTGCGGCCCTCTTTCATGAATTCGGAGAAGTCGACCTTTCGGGCCATCGACATGCTCTTCATCGCAACCACCGCGACGCCTTTCTTGCGGGCCTTTGCCAGGATGGGTTCCAGTCCCTTGGTCAAGTAGTTCATTCCCGGCATGATCAGGCCGATATCCGAGTTATCGAGGAGCCAATTGAATTCTTCGACCATCGTCGGGCCGTGTGAGCTTGCACCCCAAGCGCGAATTTTCCCGGCTTGCTTGGCTTTTGCGAACGCTTCGTGGATGTTGGGATTCCGGAGCCTCTCGATATCACCCAGGTTCGGGTCTCCCACCGAGTGGATCAAACAGGCGTCGACATAATCGGTGTTGAGCCGCTCGATACTCTCGTCGATCGCAGTTGTGATTTGATCGGTGGTGACGTCGATAGTGATGAGTTCGGGCATTAGCTTGGTCGTCACGAACAGCTTGTCCCTCTTCTGGGGAAAAAGCTGGCCAATAACTTTTTCCATGTCATAATATTGGCGTGCCGTGTCCACGTAGTTTATTCCGCGGTCCATCGCGTATTCGAGCAGCGAAGGATCCTTCATTCCGGCACCACCAAATGCAATATCCGAAACCTTCCAACCCGTTCCGCCGAGCTTGCGGTATTCTTTGATTTGCGGCTTGGATGTTTTCTCTTCGGATGTTTGCTCGGGCGTTTTCTCGCTTTCCTGTGCGCCGAGAATGCTCGCGTCACTCGTGAGACCAATGCCCGCGCCCAGGACGGAGGCGACACCGCATCCTATGAATGTCCGCCTCGAAATCGTTTTATCCGGATCTTTCATAGTGCACCTCTGGTTGGATGGTGGTGGTAGTGGGGAAGCTGGTTACAGCGGATAGGACATGTACGAAATCCGTTCCCCCCCGGTTCCGCAGATTCTACTATCTGGTTGTTCCCCTTGCAATAATGGAAACCCAAATGGCTCTAAAAAGTCTGAACCCGAGCAATAAATATAACTAGGGGTAAAGGGTTCCTGAATGTATTGAATGAAGCATTGAAGGTGATTGTGTAGCGACGGAACTCCGAAAAGGCGTATGATGTGACAATGAGTGAAGAATCGAGTTGAGGGGGTTAAAAAATGAAGTTTCGTGGAATCATAAGAAGCTTAGCTTTGATATTCACGTCTTTTGTTGCAGTCGAACCGATCGCCGCTGCATCGAGCGAGAAATCGCCAGACGAGACAAATCCTGTTCTGAAAACCATCGAAGAACGCAGGAGCATTCGCCGTTTCAAAGAGGCAGACGTTCCGAATCAGGTTATCCAACAATTGCTCGAAGCCGCCACGTGGGCGCCGTCTTCCAATAATGATCAGCCATGGAAGTTTGTAGTTGTGAAAAACAACGAGACGAAACAGCAAGTCCTTCGGGCGGTCGAGCGGCGGCTGAGCGGTTATTTCGAGTCCCGAGGCGTGGCCCTCGACCGTATGAAAAATTACTGGTCGAATATATTCTCAGCTCCCGTTCACATCTTTGCTTTTTGTGATACTTCAGGGGTGGATATCGAGGATGAGTGGAGAGATATCGAGATGCTATGGTGCATGCAAAGCGTTACGATTGCTTGTCAGAACATTCTGCTTGCCGCCAAAGCCCTTGACCTCGGATCCCTTTGGATCGGTTTAACGCTCGCAGCAGAAGACGACATAAAAAGGATCCTCGATGTGCCAGAAGGAATGGAATTGGCTACGACGATCGCCGTCGGCTATCCGGATGAGAGTCCTGTCCCAAGGCCGCGAAAACCGGTAGAAGAAGTGACGTTTTTCGAGAGCTGGCAGCGCAAATAGCCACCGGTTCACTGATGTTCCGGTTTCATATAGTGTGGAATGGCGCATAACAGTGCGCGAAGTCAAGGTGCGATATGTTAAATGTTGACGAACCGGATCAAATCGGATAAAATGCAACCCAGAAAATCCTTCCGGAGGTAAATTTACCCATATACTGATCTGTTTCGCGTCCCTTAAGCGTGGGAGGCTGATAATGAGCCGTCTGCTCCCATTCGCTCTCGAACCGCACACCTCTTGCCCACCAGGAAATCCAACATCAAACGACGTGCGCCTTTCGTCCATTCGGCTTTACCGACAACTCAAACAGAGAATCGAATACTTAACGCCCGTCTGGCATCGCCGATTCTGCGTTTGGCCTCATCGAATCCGCGCTTGCCGTGGAAACGCAGCAAAAGCCCCGAGGATCTCCTGGCTGCTGGGAATTGCGTTGATGCTCGTGCTGATGCTGCCCGGGATTGCGTGGTCCGAAAAAGCAGAAAAGAAGTTTCCCAAACCGCTCAGGCGAGCGTTCGATCCGGCTCTGATGGACGTTGTAAACCGGCGACCGATGCCACAGCTCCCCGATGAAGCATATGACAATGCACAGACTTGTGTCACTCACGCGATGCAGCCCGTACAGAGAACCCCTCAGAAACTCGGTCCCTGTCCCACCAAAGTACATCGCAATGACACCGCGCCTTTTCTGTACGGCGATACGTACGTGATCCACATATATATCGACAATCCAGGTGGGACTTGGACCACCTCCTCTTCAGATCCTTTTGCATACACGCGCGACAGCGAGGCTGCTTCTGTTCGAGCTGCGACAGAGTGGATCGAGTATAAGGCTCCCGGTGATTTGAATGTCACGTTCATTACCAGCGATACCGATTCCTATTATTACTACAACGCCACGATCAATCATCAGAATGTCGGCATGGCCAGCGACGAATACTGGCTGACAGTCCAAGTTCCCGAGATCATTGGCTTCACGGACGACGACGGGGATGGGGAAGTGTTGGACGACCTTCTGGAGTATTGCAGGACTCTCAAAGGCGGTGGTTGGGAAAACGTCATTGCGGTGTTTCACCTCAACCACACCGGCCGCTCGTATGCAATAGGTAGTGTGGCGGCCACCGTGTGTTTCACAACGAATTCGATCTGGGGATGGGAGGTTGGGATCTACCCCCGAACATACGCTCATGAGATGCTTCACCTCTATGGAGCCAGTGATGAGTACAAAGAAGATGGTGTCTGCAAGCATGGTGACTGTGATGATGACTACGAGAATGCTTGGATAGAACCGGTTTATAAGAACGGTAACTGCGAAACCTGCGGCAGCCATCCCTCGTGCATCATGCGGTGGGCGCTGCACAACATCCTGAGTGGTGATATTTCCATATGTACTTTTACCAAGGGGCACATTGGCTGGCGGGATAAGGACGATGACGGCGACCGAGACTTAGAGGAATCACTTCCATGGGCTGACCTTGCAAGCTGGCCTCAACCCCATACGGCGGATCCGGAGATAACGGCTTCGGGTACTGCTTATACGCCCTTCCGTTGGACCAATATTTCCACGGTTGAGTACCAGATCGGCGGCGGCTCCTGGAAGAACGCTGCAGCGACGGATGGCGCCTTCAATGAGTTCGAGGAGGGATTCACTTTTACGGACTCTTTGCCCGGTGACGGCACGTACACAGTCAAAGTGCGAGCGAAGAACGCCAAAGGCCTCATACAAAACTGCAACATGGCGGACTTCACGGTCACTCTGGATACTACCCCACCGGCTGCTCCATATATCACGAGTGATTTGCATCCGGACACGTCGGTGTGGTACGCCGATCCAAAAGTGGAGCTTCGTTGGACCGAACCTTCCGATGCAAGCGGGATCGATGGCTACGGTCTCGTCTTCGACCAGAATCCGAATACCATCCCACCCACTACTATCACGAACGGAGCCCGGAGGGCGATCGTGGAGGCAACAGGCAGCGGCCGCTGGTACGCGCACATTCGTGCCGTGGACAATCTGGAAAACTGGGGCGCAACGAAGCATCTCCTGATCAAGATCGATATCACACCGCCATCTGTTCCAGTGATCACCAGCTCGACCCACAGCCAGGACCTTTATTCGAACAAACTCACCGCGACGTTTTCCTGGACGAGCACGGATGCTCACTCCGGCGTTACCTGCTATGCCTGGAGCGATTACCTCGATTGGGATCCAACTGGAACGGTCTCCACAGCTTTCTGCATATCCGACACATCGACGGATATGGATGTCGAAGCGCCGCCGGATGGTGAGTATTTCTTCCATGTACGCGCCAAGGATTCCGTGGGTAATTGGAGCGATCCAGGTCACTATCGGATCCGTGCGGACCGAACTGCTCCGGAATTGTGGGTGATGCCTTGGTCTCACCCGAGTTCCAAGACCTGGTATGGCAACAACAGCGTGACCTACAAGTGGGGTGAACTGGGTGCGGATATCTCGGGTGTTCTTGGTTACAGCTATCTCGATACTCTCGATTACAACTGGGTCACGCCGGACAAAACCGCGGATACGGATCAAACGTCGGTGACTCTTTCCGGTCTTGCGAGCGGCAAACACTGGTTTGGTATTCATGGGCTCGACAATGCGGGAAACTGGGGGAGTGATATCGGGATCATGTGGGGAATCGCCAGGACCTCGGTATGGATCGATGTGACGGACCCGGATACCGTTACCAACCTCCAAACAACCAGCCATAACGAAGCCATCGGCCAGTACAGTTGCACGCAGTCGGGGGAACGAACTGTGGACGTTGCCTGGACGCCCGCAACAGACGCCCACTCCGGTGCTGCCGGATATGCAATCGTCTGGAATCAGGATCCGAACACAGGTCCTGATTCAGTTCAGGTTTTGGATGTATCCGAAACGACCTCAACATCGGATCCTCTCGATGACGGTGAAAACTGGTACTTCCACATGCGAACGGTCGACAGCGTGGGAAACTGGGATGACCATTTCGCTACCCTCGGACCCTTCTACATAAAAGCAGTCCCACCACCGGAGCCTTTGGGCGTTGATGCCTCAGCGGGCAATGCCACTATTACAGTCAAATGGAATGCGGTATCGGGCGTGCCTGCGGTCACGTACAACGTCTATCGCCGCCTGGAAGGCGGGACGTATGGGTCGCCCGTGGCAAGCGCACTACAGGATACGAGTCACACGGACGACCACCCAACCGTCCAAAACGGTGACATGTATTATTACGTGATCACTGCTGTTGACTCGTGTGGAATCGAGAGTGAGTTCTCGGCTGAAGTGAGCGCCATGCCTGAATACCTGACACCGGATACCGGTGTAAATTGGGATCTCCCCGCGCTCGTAGACAGCTCCATGGGCGGCATCCGCGGCTCGGCTCCTAATTTTACGATGCACGGCACCGTTACGATTTCGGCGAGTGACACACTCGAGATCGATCCGGGCCATAAGCTCCGCTCTCAGGATGAGACGGGCACCAAGGCGCTGGTTATTAAGGGCACGCTGATCGCTCAGGGAACGGAAGTATCACCTATTCTCCTCACTGCCCAGTGGCCTGCCTCCGGCAACTGGGCTGGAGTCAGTCTCGAAAATCCGGGTTCGGGCTCGATACTCGATTGGTGCCGAATCCGCTACGCCGTAACCGGAATCACCTGGGATGGAAGCTCCCCGCATATCACGAACTGCAGCGTTGAACGCTGCTCTGGAGGCGGAATCAGTATGTCACCTGCACCCGGCGGAATCTGCACCGTCGATACCAATACCGTTCGTTGGTGCGATGGGACGGGGATTTATGTCTTCGGCACACCGAACAGCACCACACAGGTGATGCAAAACGAGGTGACGGACGGAGGTTCGGGAATCTTCTATGACGTAAATCCGAACAATCCGCCGCCAACGTTCCTTACCGTTGGGGAGAACGACGTCCTTCGTCATGACGGCGACGGGATCATCTGCGGCAATGGAGCCGCGACTACCAACGTCGTGAATAACACCGTCCTCGAAAATCAAAACGGCATCGTATTCAACAGTGAAGGCTGGCTGATCGCAGCTCCCCTTGTTCAAGGAAACAATGTCTCCGGCAACCGCAACGCCGGCATCTATACTTCGATGATGGCCTCGCCAATCGTGCAGAACAATCGCATCGTTCAGAACGGCCAATACGGGTGCTACAGCAAAATGAACGCATTTCCGTCTTATACGGGAAACACGATTACAGGCAGCCAATACGGTGTGTTCGTAGAAGCGAGCCCTGCCGCCGTCCCGGACTTTGGAAACCCGGGGCCGGGTTCCCCGGGAATGAATCGCCTCGACGGTCACAATATCGCGTGGATGTGGAACAACGGTGGGCTTGCGATGAATGCGAAAAACAACTGGTGGGGTACGGCGCAGGCGAATCCGGCTGCCGTTATCGGTGGTGCAATGCCCGTTCTGTGGAATCCGGTTTGGAACGTGGTGAACCAGGCGCCCGTTATCACCTTGACATCGCCCAATGGAGGAACAGCACGGGATAGCGTTATCATCACGTGGACCGACAGCGATCCAGATCCTGCCGACGATGCGAGCATTAATCTCTACTACGACGATAACAGCTCGGGTCTCGACGGCACACAGATCGAGGGAGCTTCCAACATCAGCGAGGACGATGAAGCCGACAGCCTGGTTTGGGATACACGTCTCATTCCGGCGGGGACCTATTACGTCTATGCGATCATCTCGGATGACGCCCTGGCGAACAACAGCTACTCGCCGGGGAGTGTCACGATCCAGCACCCCGATATAGCGGTAACACCGGACAGCCTGTTCGAAACAGTAGAACCGGGAAGCACGTCTACCGACACGATCACGGTTCGTAACGACGGCACGGCAAGCCTCAGCGCAACCCTGCATTCGATTGCATCATGGCTGGTCTTTGCAGACTCGACCGCCTCCGTTGCGGCGGGTGACAGCACCCGGATTGAATTTACGTGGAATGCTGCGTCCCTGTCCGATGGGGACTATGAGACGAGCATTGAGATCGAAAGCGACGACCACGCAGACAGCCTGGTGGTCGTGCCGGCTACATTGCGTGTCGAGCATGCAGAGATTGAGTTGTCGATCTCTGCCATTGATTTTGGAGGGGTGCCAGTTGACTCGACGAGCGAGCAATCTCTCGACGTGCGAAACATCGGAACGGGAGATTTGGTTGTAACCGGCGTGGCAACGTCCCTTCCGTTCTCTGTTTCCGGCGCTTCACCGCCCGATACTGTCGCACCAGGGGATACATTGATGCTCACAGTGGCCTACACGCCCAAGGATCCAGCTGCGGATACCGATACGCTCACAATCGCCTCCTCGGACGGCGATGAGCCTACGCTGAAGGTCGCTCTTAGTGGAACCGGTCTCGATCCGGAAATCAGTCTCGGAGATACGGCGCACGACTACGGAACGGTCGAAGTGGGTTCGAGCAGTTCGTGGAGCATGTACGTGTACAACCAGGGAACGTCTGATCTGTTGCTATCGTCTGCTTCTTTCGATACGACCGGCTTTACGCTTGAATCTCCTCAACTTGCCGCCAGCGTGGAGCCAGAGGACAGCATGGAAATCATAATCAGCTTCGAGCCATTTGAAGCGCGTGACTACAGTGCGACACTGACACTCTCCACCAACGATGCCGACGAAAGCCAGGTTGACCTGGCTTTATCCGGTAACGGCGCGCTACCCGAAGCTGTGCTATCGGGCATTCCTGTGGACTTCGGTGGCGTGCGTGCGGGGACGACAGCGGATGACTCACTCTGGGTTCGTAATGAGGGTGAGGATACGCTAACCGTAACAGGAGCTGCAACCTCGGCGCCTTTCAGCGTTGTTTCGCTTTCGTTGCCGGCACAGGTTGTCGTCGGTGACAGTCTACAGATAAACGTGCAGTTCGAACCGCAGGACAACGATACCGCTGCTGTGGATCTGTACGTCACCACCGACGCGCCGACAACGCCGACACTCTCGACCACACTTACTGGATGGGGTATTGCTCCTTCCATTGCATTCAGTGATACATTGATTGATTTTGGAGCCGTGCATGCGGACAGCTCCGATACGTTGACGCTCGCTGTCCGCAACGAAGGAAACGATTCGCTCACCGTAACCTCGGTAACGCTTGTCTCGGGAGCCCATTTCAACTTCTCCGCCCCATCGACACCGTTTGCTGTTGCGCCGGGGGATTCGGGGGAAATAGATCTCATATCGCTGCCGTCTCCTCTTGGTTCACATACGGACACTCTCCAGGTGGGCTCGGATGATCCTGATGAATCCACGGTCTCGATCCCGCTTGCCGCAGAGGCTGTTGCGCCTGAGGTGTCGATCGTACTCGTTGTAACGACGAGCGGAGCTCCTATCGAGGAAGAACTGCCTCCCGGTGGCTACGATTTCGGAGCGGTGTTGATCGGCAGAAAGACCCAGCGGGTCTTCAGGATCCGCAACTCGGGGGGATACCCACTTCAGGTGGAGAATATGGGAGTGGAACCATCTCCGTTCGTTGTAGAAGATTTGCCCGACCTTCCCACGAGTATTGATCCCGGCGACTTCATGGCACTGCCTATTTCTTACTTAACGGATTCAACGGTCGCGCATGCAGGTTCGCTCACCGTGGTGACGAATGACCGGGAGACTCCGGTAGTGGTCATTCCACTTGCGGGACGCGGTGCGGATGCCATAGCGGGATTGCATCCCATCTCTCTGGGTGCGACTGTATTCGAGAATGATACGACCGATGTAACGCTGCATCTCACGAACACGGGCGAAGCGTACTATTCTTTCATCATACGCGTGCAGGATTCGCCTACTGCGATGACACCGGTGCCTTTGGATGAAATTCCACTGAAAAAGGGTCTCATTCCTGCGTTGGAGCTGCTTCACGAGGATGCCATATCCATGGAATCAAAGCGCTCGATGCGGACGGCTTTCTCATGGGCGAAGAAAGAAGATATGCCACCTGAAAAAATCGTTGCCCAGAACATATCCGAGGTCCGCATCACTCAAGCCCGGCGTGCAGCTATGGCAGAAGCAAGTACTGAATGGATCACGATCACCGATACCCTCGGCTCGATACCGGGATTGGACACGCTCGGTGTGGCTGTGCAAATGGGTTCCGGTGCGGTGGGCGCGGGAGTGCACGATGCAACGCTGCTCGTTCTTACGAGCGATGCAGATTTCGATACGGCCTGGGTTCCCGTGCGCATGCGGGTTCCCAGAATGCGTTTTGGCGATCATACGGCGGCATATCGCGCGACGGTAACGGACGAAGGAGCTTTTGGATTTTATGATAAAGATCAAGGGGAACAGTACGGCTCCGGATTCATCTACCCAATGGGCGGGGGCGGCCAGTATCTCTTCCACGGCTCGCTCTGGGTGGGCAGGGACACACTGCAGGTGAGTGATGCATCCTATGACTACGATTTCGAAGTCGTGCCCGGCGAGGAGCTGGATGTCAGCGGCACGGATCCTCAACGTTCAACGGCACGCTTCACGGACACCGGTGCACCGGCAGGCCTCGGCATCGAAGTGAATCAGGAGGGGCTCGCGTATCCGGCCCCCGAGCACGATGATTTTCTTATTCTCAACTACATAATCAAAAACGTCTCCGACAGCACTCTTACAGGCGTATACGTAGGACTCTACCTCGATTGGGACGTCGGTAATTCGCGTGACAATGCCGGCGGCTACGATGCAGCTCGAGCAACTGGTTATATATACAACGCATCGCTCACCGACTCAACGCATGTCGGCATCGTCAGCCTGAATCCTCCAACGTGCTCGGCTTTCCACCTCCTTCACCACCCGACGTATGTCTACCCCTACGGTACGGTTCGCGACAGGGACAAGTACGTATTCTTGAGCGATGGGGTGGTGGACTCGACAACGTGGGAAGCCGAAGACTGGTCAATGGTCATGTGTGCGGGACCTTTCGATATCGCACCGAGCGATACGGTGCCGGTATCGTTTGCGATCGCAGCTGGATCGAATAAAGCAGCGCTTCTCGCTCACGCCGCCGCGGTGCGTGATCTCGTTTTGACCGGTACGGAACCGGAGGTTCCTCAAGCACCGAGACTTTTCCTGGCACAGAGCTATCCCAACCCATTCAATCCAACAGCGCGCATCGACTTCGAAATACCGCAAGATGCTCTCACGCGTCTGACCGTATACAACGTGCACGGGCGGCTCATCGCCCGGCTCGTCGACCGCCGCTTACCGGCTGGCAGACATCATGTCTTATGGGACGGCCGGAATTCTCAAGGCAGCAGAGTTGCGTCGGGCGTGTATTTCTATCGCCTCACGGTGGAGGGGCAACCGGGCCTGACGAGGAAAATGGTGCTGTTGAAATGAGAAATGAAGAGCTGCTTAGGCAGATCGATCCTTTTGTAAAGTGAATCTCTGCGATATAAACGCTGACACTATGAAAGCTATTGAGACCTGATAAGATATATAGCTGAACTCAGCGATAGATTCGGCACGTGGGGACATCTCGCTTATTCTCAAAATTGGCGTAACGGATTGGTACGTCCTTAAAGGAGTGGGTATCAACCGATCTTTTGTTAGCTAACAGCAGCTCGGGAGGCATGTCATGAAACGCTATATCAGTGTTGTCCAGATCGCGGTCGTCGTCTCTGCAGCATTGTTTGCCGTATTGCAAGTTCAAGCGCAAAACAATGCGGATTCCGGCACTCAGGCGATCGACACCAGAATTGTGAGCCAATCTTATTGGCTGGAAATGGCTAGACGCGGACTTGTTAAAGTGGCGCCCAAAGTTGCCATCAAAAAAGCTGTCTTTACTTCGAGCAGGATACAAGCCCCAGGCGTCGTCACTCAAGATTCACCGGATATTGCCATAACAACCATAGCGAACACAACTCAAAGCGAGAATTCCGTTTTTGTTCACCCGCTCGATGTGAACACGATATTAAACTCAAATAATTCTACTAACTGGCTCAATGACTCGGTAACGTCGTTTTATGGGGCAGACGCTTTCTTTTCCACAAACGGGGGTCAAACGTGGGACGGGGATCAATTTGGACCAGTTGGCACTAACAGAGGTGATCCCGCAGCTGTTATCGGCCGCAATGGTTGGTATTATGTTGGATACATCGCCTTTAATAAAGGTCAGGGGGTAGCGCGTTCTTCGGACGGAGGTGCCGGTTGGACACATGCTCAGGTTGCCCCAAATCCCGGCACCTTAGCAGACAAGAACCATTTATGGGTAGATAATAGTCCTTCGAGTCCTTTTGAGGGTCATCTCTACAGTGCATGGACGGATTTTGGCGGCACGAATGACGATGAAATAGTCCTCTCCCGTTCCACTGACGAAGGTCTAACCTGGTCGGCGCCTATAAATATCAGTTCTGCCGTCAGTGCGGGCAGTCACAATCAAGGTGTCAACATACAAACAGGTCCTGATGGGGAAGTGTATGCTACCTGGGCTATTTATGATTCTTGGACCAGCGGTTCATGGCCCGATCATTATGGGGCTGACGAGGTGGCAATTGGATTTGCGAGTTCCACAGACGGGGGCCAGACATTTGGGTCTGCAACGAGGATTATCGAGAACATAAGAGGAATCAGGCTCACAAGAACGTTTAAGGAAATGAGGGTAAACTCGTTTCCCGTTATGGCTGTGGATATCAGTTCGTGTCCGAACAGAGGGACTATTTACATTGTTTGGACGAACTACGGAGTGCCCGGAGTCAATAATGGCCCTGACATGGATATTTATATGATCAAATCGACAGATGGTGGCTCGACTTGGTCGGCGCCGATAAGAGTGAATCAGGATCCTGCAGGACAGGGGAACGAACATTTCTTCCCGTGGATTACCTGCGACCCCCTATCGGGAGATCTAAGCGTCATATTCTATGATGATAGAAACGTGGACAGCACCAGTTGTGAAGTTTTTGTTGCGAATTCAATAGATGGAGGGGAAACGTGGGTTGATTTTAGGGTTGGCGACGTATTATTTACTCCTTCTCCCGTACCCGGATTGGCAGGTGGTTATTTCGGAGACTATCTCGGTATAACTGCGAGAGCAGGGAGAGTATATCCCTGTTGGACGGATAACAGATCCGGGAGAGCGCTGGCATACGTGTCACCTTATAGATTGGGACAAACTGTCCCTGCGCTGAGTTATCGGACCCAACTCGATGGGGGAAGCCGAGTGAGTCTGGACAGACCGGGCAAACACGTTTCTATCCAGGGGGATACGACCTTGCTCGCCTCGTACATATTTGAAGTGGGCCCTGATTGTTCGCCTCAAGGTTGGACGAGCTGGGATCTTTCCGGCCGAGGAGATTTTGCGGGTCTATGCCGAGGTTTAGCCCTGCATCAGGAGGATGATTTATGCCGGCTCAACTTCGCCTGTTTATGGAACTTCATTACTGGATCCACCGATACTTATGCCTGCGGGGGACATCCGTCGCAGGCTGCAGTTCCTCATGGCAACGCCCATGGCCAGTATTTGATGAATGAGATCTGGTCGCCGGGAATCCCCTGGGAAGG
The DNA here is from genome assembly GCA_011772205.1 of Candidatus Latescibacterota bacterium. Taxonomy (GTDB): domain Bacteria; phylum Krumholzibacteriota; class Krumholzibacteriia; order WVZY01; family WVZY01; genus WVZY01. The sequence goes on along the minus strand of WVZY01000041.1, from coordinate 27,833 downwards.
AAACGGCAATAGTGCAGAACTTCGATTCGAAGTATATAGAGACCTATCGTTGAGTTCTCTCGTCTTCTATGTTTGGCACGTCCGATCTTGGGTGGGTGGAGTTCCCGGTCCATGGCGGGATAGCAACTTTGCCTATTATGGCCGAGGCAGATCTTGTGGAATAATCTGCCCGCCGATCTCAGATGAGGGTGCAGAGTGGTTCACCGTCATCCAGCCATTCGGCGATCTCGTTGAGCAGGGGGCGGATTCGATTCAGATCGCGCTTGGTGCGTGGGATATGTACGGCTTCTGGTCCCTCGGATCCGATTGCTGCCACAGCCACGCACCGCTCCTCGACACCGTCGATATATACCGCATCTCCACCACTGGTCCTATGTGGTCAGTACGCGACATCGATTTGTTCCAGGACACGTTTCCAAGTAATGGGACTTTATCAGGTGGAGGACGAGCGGACGCAGCGCTCGACGTTACCTCCTATGGAAGTGGTGCCATTGAACCAGGTGACTCGTGTGTCATTTTTTCTGTGGCAGATCCTGACATTGGCATCGGCTACCACGATCCTGGAGACCCGAGTTCCGGCCCTGCGGTTTACTGCTGGGTTTCTGTCTTGTCGAAGAATAATCCCCCTGATGCATTTACCATGCAAGAGCGGGACGCAGCAAACGAGCCGCCATCGGGACTCCGTTGGCCGCTGGTGGACTCATTGGCGTGTAACACAACTTTATGGGGGGATGAACCGACGAATCTGCGATCTTTGATGTGGTATAAATTCCAAATGGACACCTCCTTCGCGCAGCCTGGTCGTTTGAGCCCTGTAACAGATCGGTTCTGCGTTGACCTCAACGACAATGGTATTTTCATGCCGGGCGACACGATTCTTTATTTCTTCCATGCAAAAAGCTCAGACGGTAGCGAGTCGTATTATAGTCGAGAGGTCGGCGCAACATCGTATCAAGGAGATGCCTGTGGCTACCCGATGGAATTCCAGATTCTACCGACGCGTAATACGGATATTCTTTACGTAGATGACTTTGATGGAAGGGGTGCTCAACCGCACTTCGATTGGGCATTCCGAATGTTGGGAATTGCCCCCGATCGCTACGACATCAATGGGCCGTCTTCGAATGTTGGAAATGGTTTGGGAAGCCGGGTGAGCAACATAGATAGTCTGTTGATTGGACCCCCAGGGGATCCCATCTACAGGAAGATCATATGGAACTCAGGTGACCTCAGCGCCGGACTCGTTGGAGATGGCACGGGGAATCCGTGCGATGAGGACGATTGGCTGGTACTCTACAACTTCATCGATCAGCATACCAGCTCGAGTGGCGCGGGGATTTACTTCTCCGGCGATGACCTCGCAGAAGAGTGGGTCAATCTTGCTGGGGCATCCGCGATTGAGTTTAGAAACACGTACATGAATTTCGATCTAACAACCGGCGACCACAGAACGTTGGACCACCGGATATCCCCATGGGGGGTAGGATTGCCACTTTCAATGTTCATTCATATGGACGTCATGCCTCCTGTTATTGATGCATTGATTGTGCTCGGTGGGTGCCCGATCCTCAATGACTTCGATGTTCTCGAGGCTACTGGATCGGCGACAGCCCAAATGGCGTATGATAGTGTTGCTTCGAGCCACGCAATTATCGCTCAGAGCAGCACTAACGCACGTGACAATCCCGTAGGTGTTGTTCTCTCAGGTTTCAGCTATCACCACATTCGGGATGACCAGGTGGCCCCCCCACCCGATGGGCCAGATCACGTGCACCACTTGAGAGATATCCTTCAGTGGATTGGAAACGTTATCGCCGAGCCGGTAGCTATAAAGCCCAATCACCAGTTTGCCAACAGCCTCGCTCAGAATTACCCAAATCCATTCAATCCGAGAACGACAATAAAGTACTCGATCAAGGAACGGGCGCACGTGTCAGTGAAGATTTACAGCGTTACTGGCCAGCTGGTAAGAACGCTGGTGAATGAACGCCAAAAGCCAAAGGCTGAGGGCTACACGATTCAATGGGACGGGCGGAACTTTGCGGGAGATCCCGTTTCGAGTGGTGTTTATTTCTGCAAGTTGACAACAAGAAACTTCACTCGAACGAAAAAGATGGTGTTGCTAAGATAAGGACATATGTCCTAATAGTAGGTAGTATCATATGCCCCCCGGAGGGGGGTGGGGTCGGGAGTTACGGATTCAGATTAGCTGCAACAGAATGGCGGTATGATGCTTTTCCTTTCGACCAATTGATAGCGTTCATCGAATCGGCTGTTAATCCTGCTTATACGACGCTCCTTGTAACACGAAAACCTCCTTTCCTGAAAAGGCGCCGATTGGGGTTCTGTCGCCCGCCGATCGTTCGGACAGCTAAGGTGGTTCGATGGAAACATTCTGAAATCCATCAATTAAACAAGACTTTTAAGATATTAAGAGCCGAGTTAATGAATAATGAGGAGGGTACTATAATGAGTTCAGGATATCCTGTCAACAGAATATCCTGATTAAAAGCTAAATTTTACCAGTAGCTTACTTAACTAAGTAAACTACTCCTGCCCCCCGATCATCTTCTCTGCATCGGGACGGGGCTTGTTTTCCTTATTGTCCCAATAGGGCGAGAGCTTGCGCAGGTTGGCGACGATCTGCGGAAAGACTTCGATGATCCGGTCGATGTCTTCATCCGAGTTGTACCGGCTCAAACTGAACCTGACAGACCCGTGGACGGCTGTGAAGGGAACTTTTAGGGCTCTCAAGACGTGGGAAGGCTCCAGGGAACCCGATGTGCACGCGGATCCGCTGGAAGCACATATTCCATGAGCGCTCAGCTGGTAGAGCATCCCTTCTCCCTCCACATAATGGCAGGAGATATTGAGCGTATTGGGCAGCCGCGGGGCGCCCTTGCCGTTTACCTGGACATACGGGATCTTCTCTTCGAGGGATGTTTCGAGGCGGTCCCTGAGGTTCCGGATGCGTTCATCTTCCTCTTTTTGGTTTTCGACGCCTAGCGACAGGGCTTTGGCCAGCCCTACGATGTACGGCACATTTTCGGTACCGGCGCGCCTGCCCTCTTCCTGATGACCGCCGATCATGAAGGGCCTGCAGGGAGTGCCCTTTCTGATGTACAGCGCCCCGATGCCCTTCGGCGCATGAAGCTTGTGACCCGAAAAGGATAGGAGATCCACGTATCGGAAGTCGCCCTCGAGGTCCACAGGGAGCTTGCCCACCGATTGCGTTGCGTCGGTGTGAAAAATGATGGAAGGATCGGTCTCCTTGGTCAGTCGTGAGAGCCGCTCGATGGGAAAGATCACTCCCGTCTCATTATTGGCATGCATGATGGTGACAAGGAGAGTGTCGGACTCCAATGCGCGAATGAAAGTGCTGATGTCCAGATTTCCATTCCCATCCACGGGGAGAAACGTCACTCTGCAGCCATTCCGCTGCATGTCCTTGCACACCTCCAGCACAGCTGGGTGTTCAACGGAGGTAGTGATGATGTGGCGCCGGTTCGGATTGGCCTTTGCCGTCCCCTGAATCGCCGTGTTGTTGCTTTCCGTTGCGCAGGAGGTGAAGAGAATTTCCTTAGGATCTTTCGCGCCCAAATATCGAGCAATATCGTTTCGGGCTCTGGCTATCGCATTTGCCGCACTGCGAGCGGAATCGTACATCGAGCTCGGATTGAAATATATTTCGGTCAAATAGGGAATCATCGCCTCGTAAACCTCGGGGGCGATGCCCGTCGTGGCATTGTTGTCGGCGTATATGATTCTCAATGGTTTCGTTCCTTCTTCAGACTTGGATAACTCTGATCCGCTCGTCCACCACGTCTTTCAGAGTTTTTTCGATCAACAATTTCAAGGTTTGACCCGCGGCCACGCAGTCGGCGCATGCGCCTTTGAGGTGAGCGTAGACCAGTGTGCCCTTGATATCGACGATCTCGAGGTCTCCGCCATCTTTCTGAAGCATCGGTCGGACGTAATGATCCATGGCCTCCTCGATCTTCTTGCCGAATTGATAAGGCGACATGGTGAGAGCGTTCCCAGCCGCCGTCTCGACAACTTCAACCGGTGCCGGGGGAGCCTTTGGCTTTGGCGCTGCAGCACCCCATATTTCATCGAGGAGATCCTGAAGACCGCCGGGGACATGATGACAGGACATGCACGCGCCTCCGGCTTTTGTGGCGTTTGTGATTTCGTCTATGGTCCGGAGATTGAGCTCCTTGATTTTCCGCTTCAGGTAAGGCTCGGTCAGAGAGAAGCACTTGCAAACGATTCGTCCTTCTGCATCCTCCGGGCTCTGGATGTGAATGCCTAGAGCATCCAGATCCACGCCGCGCTTTTGAGCCCAGTTGTATACGGCCGCTTCCAGAGCTTCGGCACCCATGACGGAGCAGTGGATTTTCTGCTCCGGCAATCCTTCGAGGAATTTCACGATGTCGTCGTTCGAGATCTTCAGCGCTTCGATAGGCGTGTATCCTCCTTCTTCAATGATCGTGCAGAGCGCTTCCGATGCAGCAATGGCTGAAGTGCATCCAAAGGTCAGGTACTTGGCCTCGACGATGACATCCTTTTTGGGATCCTTTGGATGCCTGTCCACCCGGAACGTAAATCGCAAGGCATCCCCGCAGGCGATCGAGCCGTGCTCGCCAAGTCCATCGGGATTTTCGACCTCGCCCAGGTGTGTTCCCGGCCTGCCGTGCACGGCATCCATGAACAGCTGTTTGGTTTTCTCGCTATACTCCCAAGCCATGTGTATCCTCCGAATGGGAATTATCTCAGTCAGCTCGTCGAGTGGATGAAATGACCGGCATATGATACTCTACTCGAAGCGGAAGTTCAATGGCTTCAAAGCAGTTCACATTCTCTAAAGAGAAAGGTTTGCGGGAAACCATTTCATCCTATGACAATATATATTGAAAGGCGAGGAAGGGGAAACTGCCGGGGCCGCGAGTGTGCTGGGCGCGGCCATCAGATTCGTCGGATATTGTGGTGAGAATTTGGCCATATCGAATCCCGATCCCGGTGGTGGCAAGGATGCGGCATTCGATGTGGGGCGCAAAGGATTTCGCTTGGGAAGCCGGGAGCTTTTCATTTTTTTTCGTGAACAGCGGCGATGACCGAGGAAGGGGATGGGGGAGTAGCGTGCTGGGATTTCGATTACGCGATGTGCATTTCGGCAATCAAAAGCTTGACAAATGCTATGAAAAATAATAACATAGCATTTCTCAGCGGAAAAAACCGATAGAATACGCTTGACGACTTGTGAGGCTCAGATGAGGAGGCCCAGGAGATGAGCGAAAGGAACTACAGGGAAAGCAGCGAGCAAAACTACCGTGCGCGAGGAACCGATGGCGAGCCTTCAGCTGTTGCCAAGCCAGCCGTGCGTAAAGGTTGGAAGAGGATTTCGTTTGTCGTTGTCATGGCCGCGGCATTCGCTGCTATGGCTTTTCTTATCCTGACCGGGGAGAACGTAACGGCCAACCAATCTGGCGCTAATACAGAAAGAGTTGAGAAGAACGAATCGACAAAAATAGAAGTTGTGCTCCTTCACTCGATCGATGAGGTGAAGAAGGCTGCTGCAGATCATGATTTTCTCTGCGTTATTTTGCCGGGTCCTGGCGAAAGCAATCAAGCGGTGAGGAGCATTGTTTTATCCGCAGCGATGGAGGCTTGTGATAATGGGACTCGTGTTGGCGTAGCGGAACTCAGCCGCGATTCCGAAGGTTTCGAGAGCGTTGCCGGATCGTTCGGGGTCGACCAATTTCCAGCGATCCTGACAGTGAAAAAAGACGGCGATGCGGGGGCGATCCGCGGCGAGATTTCGAAGGAGCAACTGCTCAAAGCTTACAATACTGTCTTCGAAAAGAAATCCTCCCACCCATGCCCACTTGCCGGTAAGGCTGGTTGCGATCCAAAAGCCTGCGGTAAGAAATAGAGACGCTTGGAAGAGCAAAGACAAAGCGAGAAAAAATGCTGTGAACAGCCTGCCACACCGAAGGTGACGGGGGAGCAGCAGGATCGTCAACCTCCCGAATACACTGCGCTTTTAGAATCCGCGCCTCCTTGGGTGGATGGGTGCGTGGATACTCCGATTGGCAAGATTCCCAGAGTAAAAGCACGTCTTACGTCGCGCGACTGGTATGGCTCCTGGAAGGTGAGATGGGCAATCGGGAGGACTCGATACAGAGTCCCCCCGGGTCTTTATGCTGTCGGCGCTCCCACCCATGAGTCTCCTGTTTTGGTGACGGCAAACTATAAGATGAGTCTCGATCTGCTTCGGTCGGAGCTGGCGGGTCATGATGCGTGGATCATGGTTCTGGATACGAAAGGGATCAACGTCTGGTGCGCCGCCGGCAAGGGCACTTTTGGTACGGCTGAACTCATTGACCGAATCGATCGGGTTCGGCTGTCTGATGTTGTTTCTCACAGGAACCTCATCTTGCCGCAGCTGGGAGCGACTGGGGTGAGCGCGCATGCTGTTGAAGACCAAAGCGGATGGAGGATTACATACGGCCCCGTACGTGCTGGAGATCTGTTGGCATTTTTGCGCGCCGGGAGGAAAGCGACGCCGGAGATGCGTCGCGTGAGGTTCCCGCTTTTCAATCGACTGGTTTTGGTCCCGACGGAGCTTGCTGTCTCCTCCAAATATCTTCTCATTGTCGCGGTTTGTTTCCTCGCGTTATCGGGATTGGGGAGTACCGGGTATTCCGTGCACCAGATCCAAGCAGTTGGATCGAGGAGCCTGCTGATGCTTCTCGCGGCCTATTTTGCCGGCGCCGCGGTGGCGCCGGTGCTGCTGCCGTGGCTTCCGGGTCCTGCATTTTCGCTCAAGGGAGCATTTGTTGGACTTCTGGCGGCTCTGGTCATCATATCACGAGATTGGGCCGGCCCGGGCATTTTCGACAACCCACTCGAAGCAGGAAGCTGGCTGTTGATGGTTCCGGCCGTTGCGAGCTTCCTCACGATGAACTATACGGGATCGTCGACGTATACTTCGCTTTCCGGCGTTCGCCGTGAAATGCACTTCGCCGTTCCCGCTCAGATAGGCGCCGCTACAATCGGTGTCGTTGTGTGGGTGGTCGGGAGATTCATCTGAGAAAAGAGGGCATGGATCATGTTCGGCTTGCGCTACCTCACACATGTCGTGACGCTCGAGTTGGACGAGCAAAAGTGCAACGGCTGTCGGATGTGTGTCGAGGTCTGCCCGCACGCTGTTTTCGAGATCGTGGAGAAAAGGGCGAAGATCATCGATCGCGATGCCTGTATGGAGTGCGGTGCCTGTGCGATGAACTGCCCCGAGGGAGCATTGGTGGTAAATGCTGGAGTGGGATGCGCGACGGCCGTTATTACCGGCGCGATCCGCGGAACGGAGCCGACGTGCGACTGCGCGGCTGATCCGGACTGCTGCTGATCATTTCTCGCAAACTTACTTCGCCTTTATATGAATCTGGGAAACATAGCCCCTTCTGATCCGGCAAAACAATGGTGAAAGAGAGCAGGTTCCGAAACGCACTGGGACTGAAAATTTTCCTGACCGCTGTTTGCCTGGTAATAGCAATATCGATCGTCATCCAGGATTACAGCGGTTACCTGCCGTCTCCAATATTCAATCAAAACCAATCCTTGTATTTTGCTTGTTCAATCATTGCACTCCTAATCTCCTTGGCATTGCTCGGCACCGTAATATTGTCCAAGCGGAAGCATGTCTTGTTCGCTATTTTTTTTCTCTTCGTCGCCTTCTATAGCTGTGAATTGATCGTTAGACTTTTCGATCATTTCTTTATCGATCGTCCCAGCGGATTGATTGGCCTCTACTACAATCACGAATCCGTCATCTTGCGGAGGCCCAATCCAACAAATCGCATGGGATTCAACGAAGGCTACGATTACAGCAAAGAAATCCCCGATAATAAAAAGCGGATCATTTTTCTGGGAGATTCCTATACGTTCGGATCGGGAAGCACGCTCGATAAATCGTATTGCAAGATCGTCGAGACCTATTTGAATGCCAACGGTGATGCGAAATACGAGGTCATGAACGCGGGAGTTCCGGGATACTCTCCTCGCGAATCTTATAGATTGTTCAAGTTCCTGAAAAAAGAGAGTTACCAGTATGACGCAATCGTATTGTCATTGTTCCTTCAGAACGACTTCACCGATCAAATCAAGAATACGAGCAGAAAAGCGGTTTGCGGAGTGATCCAGCGCTTTCCGAAAAATGCTTTTCTGCGCTGGTTTCATCCGCTGAACGGCTATGTATTTCGATACGCGCTGGTGACGTGGGTTTACTTCAAGATAAAGCGCAGTATCAGGCGCGAAGCGGAGTGGGAACAGGCCCGAGCCGCTGGCGCGGATGATCAGGAGGAATCTTTCGAAGTGAATCCCATCACCCGCAGGCGGATTCAAGCGAACTATTTAAAGGGGGAAGCGCACGGGTTTGACGAGGTGTATTCATCCATATCCGGCATTGAGCGGGAGTGCGGCAAGCCCTTTTATATAGTGGTCATTCCGGACCAATTCTTCGGGGATGAGAAAATCAGGCGGCAATTCCTTAGCAACGTTGATGAGAGCAAATACGATTTTCTTATTTATTATAATTGGATAGAGAAACATCTCAATGAATTCGCGTTACTGGATATGACACAGACTATCCAGCAGTGCAGTGATTGCTACAAGAGAAACGATATGCACCTCAATGATAAAGGGAATCTGACCTTGGGTGAGGTGGTAGGTGGATATCTATTGGAACAAGAATGGGTGCATTGACATTATCGGCGGTAGTTCTTGGCGATCACATCGGCGATGCCCGTTGCTGTTTTGTCGATCGCATGTCCGGTTCCTCCGGAAAATCCCGTTCCGCCGGACTCTCCTGTGATCGAGTAGGAGCCGAGCGTTTGCCTGGAAACCGCAACCATAAATAGAACCTCGGTTGTCATGGTCGCCCGGCCTGCGAAGGCTCCGAGCCAAAATCGCTGACCCTCGCTGACTTTCTTGATCTCTGTAATCGTTACCTTGACGAGAAGGGTGCCTTCCGTCGAATCCTCCGCACTCCCGACCTGCACATCCTCGAACACTCCCACTTCTTCAACCTTTGCCACAATGAGGGATTCCAGCGCGGCGATTTCTTTCTCCACGTCCTCGGTCACCAGGGGTTCCACTGAAACCACCATAGATGTATATGGCCGGAGATCCGTGTCCAGCGGGCGCAGGGATACCATTTTGCTTTGGGCCGTACAGCCGACGAGCACGCCCCCTGCAAGCATCAATACAACCCAACCTATTATTCTCATGCCATTCATTCTTATCCCCCGGGATTATGATAGATGAGTTCTTGGGATACAGCGCATTTCGCTCGTGTATCCAGATCCTAGAAGTGAATTCGAATCAAGCACACTTCGGCTCTGAAGTCGAAATTAGTGGATGAATCGGTGCCCAGGTGCACGCGTTCCCACTTAGGGAAACCCCAGCCGATGCCGGCTCCGATCACGCCTCCAACGACGGTGAGGCCAGCCGCGAAACCCGCCGCTCCACCCCATTCGATATCGGCGTCTTCACGTATGGCCTTAACCGATGCAATTGTTGACATGGCGCTAATGAGCCCTATACCGGCTCCTATGAACATGCCCTTGACCGCTTTCGAACCAGCCGTGACGTCCAACAGGCGAATATCGGTGACGGGAATTTGAATGGGCCTGCCCGTTTTGGAGGTGCCTTCGAGAAATGTTGCCGTCAACCGTCCTTTTCGGCCTTCGATGCGCTCGCCCGATTTGAGGCGGAGCCGGAAGCGCGAGAACGTTCGGATGTCATCTTGTGCGAAGACATCTTGTGCTAGAAAGAGTGCGAGAATAATGCTTATGCACAGGATTCGGGTCATATATACTCCCATGGATATGTGTGCATTTATTTAACGTTCAGCGTAGCCGTTTTGTTCACCGGTGTCAACGCTGACGGCTTCCAGAATATGTGCGAGAATTCTGTTCGAGGAGATTCTTTTCGACAATCTATGCTTTAAAACGTGTATAATCCTGGATATTTCAGAGATACAGGTGGGCTTGAAGGGATTTTGTGGTGGAAAACAAGGGGATCGGCAGCAGGTTCATGTTTAGCTCTTATTTATAAATACATGAAAATTTAATGAGTTTGGCTGTTTCGAATAAACTCCCGGCTATCCTGTATAGAAGCTAACGTAAAAAGAGTGGAGGGATCCCATGACAAGGAAACGATTTTCACCTGCATTCAGCGGAATCGCCGTCATCATTGCATTCGCAATCGCCGCAATCAGCTTTTTCGGTATCATCCTCAAGAATGATTTGGTCGGGAGGTTCCTCTTTGGTACCACTTGGAGCTGCATCGGTTTGTGGTGGTTCGGCCATTATCTTCGGGCCCGCAGAGCGATCAAGTCCAAGGCCGGACCGGAAGAGGCCTCCGAGCTGCAAGTTGGGGGACAGACCTCCGAGCGACAAGAGCGGGGATAGAGGCCGGCATAAAATACGAGCCGTTTGATAATTCCCTATAGACGCGCGTACGGCTTTTATTAAATTGTTTTCTCGTGCTCGTTATTATGAGGAGGATACGATGCGAGCTATGTATCAGCACCTGAGGAAGGGGATTGAAAAAGCACTCATTAGAAAAAGCCTCTTTGCCTTTTTCTTTCTTTCGATGGTGTTTTCGGTCGATGGCTTCTGCCTGTCTCGCTATGCGGGTGAATACGTCTATCATGCCCCGGAGAAGCTCGATGACGGCTGGAGGGTGTCGTCGCTGGAAGCAGAGGGGGTCAATACGGAGAGGATCACACGTTTGACGAATCAGATAATCGATGGAAAGTACAAAGGGTTTCACAGCATGCTGATCGTCAGAAACGGTGCGATTGTCCATGAAATATATTTCGGTAAGTACCGAAGAAGGAGCCTGCATACGATATATTCCATTACGAAAAGCGTTACTTCGGCATTAATCGGCATAGCGATCGATAAAGGCTTTATCAAGGGAGTTGATGAAACTATCGAATCGCTATTGCCCGAATATGTTAGCGCCATAGAAGACGAAAGAGTGAAGGATATAAAGCTAAAACACATGTTAACTCTCACGTCCGGGCTGGAGTGGGATGAGCGAAGCTACCCTTATGGTGATTCGAGAAATAGCGAATATCATCAAGTCAGGTCTGATGACTGGGTCGAATACGTCCTCCGGAGGCCCTTGAGAGACGAGCCGGGAAGTCGTTGGATCTATAACACAGGAAGCATTCATGTGCTCTCGGCGGTTATCAAGAGCAAGACCGGTCAATATGCGAATGAATTCGCAGAGAAATACCTGTTCGAGCCCCTGGGAATCACCAGATATAAATGGAATACAGATCCAATGGGGTATCAGTGCACCGGCGGCACACATGGAGGGCTCCGGCTGACGACAAGAGATATCGCAAAGTTTGGATTTTTGTTCATGAACAATGGCAAGTGGAAGGGAAAGCAAGTTGTCTCCAGTGAATGGGTGCGGGAATCCACGAGGAAGCATATCACTGCATTTCAAACGTCGGACTATGGTTATCTGTGGTGGAGGAGCGGATTCACCTTGATGGATAGGAGAATCGAGTTCTTCTACGCTGCTGGATACGGAGGACAATCCCTCACGCTGGTGCCTGAGCTGGATTTGATGTTCGTTTTTACTTGCTGGGGAAGAGAAAAGGATGCGGATATTTTTGCTCCAATGATCACGATCCTGAAAGCGACGCTGGAAGGTTGAGGGAAGGTGTCCGCACAGCACGCGATCCCCCAACGGATGAGCCATGATTAGACGTTTGCACAATCGAAGGATCACAAGGAGGAAGCGATGAGAAAGGCTCGTATTCTGGCTTCATTTCTCGTCTATTTGATCATTGCGGTCAATATGCACAGCTCCGCTATAAAAGCTGCCGATAAATACAAGCTGCAGTACAAAATGGATAAGGGAATGAAATTTGACATGAAGATTTCTCTGAAACATCGAAATCAGAGAAACATCATGGGAAACGAACTCATTACGAACTCGGTGGACATGATCGAGTACGGTTTCGATGTAGTATCGGCTGGAGTTGACGGGCTGGAGCTGGAGCTGGAATATAAGGGAAGGGCGCGTGATACCGACGACTCGATGTCTCGGGTGGGCACAGACTTCTCGCCTTTGATTGGCAAGAAGGTTAGAATGTTTCTTTCTTCGAAGGGTGAGTTGTCCGGCTTCGAAAAATTTGAACATCTTCCGGTTATCGAGATACCCGATCAGCAATCTTCTCTGACAAAAGACCATTACATCATTGAGATCAAGAATATCTTTCCAGAATTGCCGGACGGCCACATCGGGCTTGGAGAATCCTGGTCATATTCCAGGCAGTATGATGCGCCCGTGCAGGAAGGAAACGTAACAGTGAGGTTGCATGTTACCTACACCCTTCTGGAAGAAACACGCAGAAATGGTCATGATTGTTTGAAGATCGCTGGGAAATATGCGATAGACATCGCCGGTGGATTAATAGCTGGGGGTATGGATTTGGCATTGACGTTGAAGGGGGAAGGATCAGAAGTTGTATATTTCGCCTGGAAGAAAGGAATGTTGCTGGGTATCGAAAGCACTTCGGTTGTTGAAGGAGCGGCGGAGAATGAAGAGCTCGAATTGTCAATGCCCATGCGGCACGAATATCAGACCGCATTGAGCGTAGAATTGGATTGATAAAGCCTGATTTAGGCCGATCCGCTTGCCTTTACTCGTGTTTGTACTATTTTCCGATTCCCTGAGTCGATTTCGGAATCTGCTGGACTGCTTCATCGAACTTCTTCAGTCGCTCGAGCATCTCTTCGTCATTGGGATGTGCGTTCAGCCATTTGACCAGATAGCCTCTTGCGCGTTCGAGGAGGTTTGCTCTCAACGATAAGCCAAAAGCGGTCAGCGCAGCATCCCGATGGTTGGGATCCGCTTGCACCAATCTATCGAGCAGACTAATGGCTTTTCCGATATCACCGACTCTTTCGTAGATCTCCGCGGCGTTGAATAGAATCCCCAGCCTATCCGGATATTTGCGCATCATATCATTATAATGCTGCAGGGCTCTCTGTGTGTCTCCTGCCATAAAGTAAAATTTCCCCAGCAGCTGGACGACTGCATCGTAATCTGGAGCGATCTCCCTTGCTATCTCGAACGATTTCACGGCCTTTTGAGGTTCATCCTGCTGTATATACGCGAGACGGACGAAGGCAAGGGCGTAGTTCGTTATGAGGTAGCGTGTATGTGGCGGGAGATTGACGGATCTATCATTTTTCCAATCATCGGTAAGGATACTCCGGAAGCTGAATTTCCGCATGAGATTGTCTTCCAGGAGCTCTTCATCGACCTGGTTTGTCCCTTTGGTTTTGACGAGCTGGAGCACGAGTCCCTGATACTCGAGATAGTCGTCTAAAGGCGCATAGACGTCTCTCGGTGTTGTTACCGCAATATAGATCGGCTGCCGCCAGTTGTTTTTGTAGATAATTTGTCGAAGTGCCAGATCCCGCACGTGCAGCACACCGTCTTTCGTTGCGATGGGGTGAAGGCTGTCGACATCTTGATCCGTCCATCCAATCGGTACCTTCGGTTCGACATCCCTGAGCTGCTTGATGTACCAGGGAGTATTGAGAAGACTCAAATTCACCACGCGGACATCTTTGCGGAATTTTTCCACCTCTTGGATGTACCAGAGCGGATACGTATCGTTATCCCCGTGTGTAAAAACGATTGCGTTCTGTTTGAGCCCGGTGAGCACGTTCATCGCGAAATCTCTGCACGAGTAATTATCTGATCTGTCATGGCTGAAGAAATGGTGTTTCGCGGTGAAAAATGGGAGCGCAAGGAGAACGGCACCGCTGATGCAAAGGATGGGGACGGTCATTCCTCCTCGTTTCTTGAGGGCGTTTTTGAGTTCGGAGAGCAAACCCGCCGCACCGATCCCGATGAAAACAGCGAAATAATAGAAAGCGGGAGAGTAGAAGTAATCTCTCTCGCGGACCTCATCGTCCGAGAAATTGAGGAACACGATCAATCCCAAGCTGGTCACAAGGAATGTAACGAAAAGCATGATGAATGATTTCTTACTCTTGCTGAAATGATCGACCATTCCCCAAATTCCCAACGCAATCGGCAATATGGAGCCCAAGCTTAGCTTTCCAAGGGAAGCAGAAAACATCTGGAATTGGCTCTGGTAGTAGTCGTTGAAGTGGTTCAGCTGAAAAATAAACGATGCTTTCCTGACGAAAATATTTATCGGCGGATATTGTTCTCTTCTCAGCACCCAATAAAACGCGCGCCATTGCTCCGGATCACCCATATCGATCGTTGGGTTCTGAGCCGATCGGATAAATAGATAGAGATGTACGGATAGTCCGAGAAGGAACAGCGCTGCGCAGGCAACGGCGAACGGGGATTTTGCATAATAGAGATATACGAGGAATCCCACGAGAATAGCGAGGAGTACAAGCGTTACCTGGCCATTGCGGTAGAGCGTTGCATCGGCGACGAAGATGCCCACCCCCGCACACGCGATGAGAAATTCCAAGTTAGAAAAGGGTTTTTTTTGCGTCAGCCAAACGAAGAAGAAGATGCCCGAAAACGCGAGTATCGTCCCCAAGTGAAAACCTACGCTCATGGCAAGAAGATAAAAGAGAAGATATATAATAGTCCTCCCCTTGGGACCTGTCGGATTCTCTCCCCATTTGAGACCGAGCCATGTCATGAAGCCCATCAAAAAACAGCTCATTGCATAAACCTCCGCCTCAATGGCATTGATCCAGTACGTTGAGCTGAATGCGATGAAGAATGCTCCTGTAAGGCCCGCGACCACTTTGATGAGTGAGTCCGTTTTTGATCCGATTTTGCCAGAGATGTGATCGAGGAATTTCACCACGAGGATATACAGAAATAGCACACCCAGCGCGCCGCAGACGACGGATAACAGATTAACCTTTTGGGCAACGCTCAAAGGGAGCGGGAGCAGGGTGAAAACACGGCCGACGAGGACATAGAGCGGAGTTCCCGGTGAGTGAGGGACGCCGAGGGTGTGCGCGGCGGCGATGAATTCTCCCGAGTCCCAAAAGCTCGCGCTGACCGCCATCGTCCTCAAATAGAATATGAGGCTGACCACAAAGGACAGTGCCGCTCCCACGTAGAAGTAGGTTTTTGCGTCACTACTTCTGATTGCTGTGGAGGATTCAAGAGCCCGCGGCTCAGGAATCTCAACTGCGGGCTTTTTGAACTTGGCTTTCTTGGCGCTCAATTTATACCTTCATGCGAGCTCGAAAGGGGCCGAGTTCCTGGCATTCGATGGGGGGAAAGATTCGGTTGCCCCCGTCTTATCTGCTAGAACATATTTTCCCAAGTCTATAGAAAGTTCAACAACTAAAATCGATCCAGGTTCCCAACATCGAATTTCTTTACAGACCAACAACTTAATGGGGGATTGCTCACCTGCGCCCGCTTCGCTCGGGCTTCTCGCCTCCGGCGGAGGATCCTCGCTCGCTCCGCGTAATGGTTCGTCACCCCCACGGAGCCTTCCTGCTTGCTACACGCAATGGTTCGTCACCCTCGCGGAGCCTCCCCTATTGCTTTCACGCGAAGGTTCCGCTGAGTCGCCGAACTTGATGCCTTGGGCGAGGGGTAATTCGGTTGACCAGTTGATCGTGTTCGTCTGGCGGCGCATGTAGGCCTTCCACGCATCGGAGCCGGATTCGCGGCCGCCGCCAGTGTCCTTCTCACCACCGAATGCACCGCCGATTTCTGCCCCGGATGTGCCTATGTTTGCATTGGCAATCCCGCAGTCGCTGCCTGCCGGACTCAAGAATTGCTCGACTTCCCGCAGATTGTTGCTGAAGATCGCAGAGGACAATCCCTGCGGGACGCCGTTGTGCAGGGCAATTGCTTCATCGATTTCTTTGTACTTAATGATGTACAAAATAGGAGCAAATGTCTCTTCCTGCACGATCTCCCATTCGTTCTTTGCTCGCACGATGCATGGAGTAACGTAGCAGCCACCAGGATAATCATTACCGCCCAGCTTTTCTCCACCGTAGAGGATCTCGCCGCCTTCTTTTTTGATCCTTTCGAGAGCGGCCGTCATGTCCTCGACAGCGTATTCTGCTACCAGCGGACCCATCAAGGTTCCCTCATCTAGTGGATTGCCGATCCTGACCTGCTTGTAGGCATTCACGAGTTTATCGATCAAATGTTCTTCAATCGATTCGTGAACGATGATCCGCCGCGTGGTTGTGCAGCGCTGACCGGCCGTGCCGACGGCGCCGAAAAGGATCGAGGGAATCACCATTTTTATATCGGCGGAGGGGGTGACGATGATGCCGTTATTCCCACCCAATTCCAAAATAGTCCGGCCCAGACGCGCTGACACTTTCTCGGCAAGTTTTTTACCCATTGGAGTGCTGCCCGTTGCGCTGACGAGTGGGATCCGCTTATCGCTGACCATTAATTCTCCGACTTCACTTCCGCTGCCGACCACGAGGGAGACGATCCCATCGGGGCAATTATTGGCTTTCAATACGTTGCGGGTGATATTCATGCATGCAATTCCCGTAAGCGGAGTTTTGCTGGCCGGTTTCCAAATAGTGGCATCGCCGCAAACCAACGCAAGAAACGTGTTCCATGACCATACCGCTACAGGGAAATTGAAAGCAGTAATGATGCCTACGACGCCCAACGGATGCCACTGCTCCATCATGCGATGAAGGGGACGCTCGCTTTGCAACGTGAGACCGTAAAGCATGCGGGACTGACCAACAGCGAAGTCGGCCATGTCGATCATTTCCTGTACTTCGCCTTCACCTTCCACTAGAATTTTGCCCATTTCGAGTGTCACCAGGGTGCTAAGCTCGTCTTTGAATTTTCTGAATTCATGGCCGATTTGACGGACGACTTCGCCGCGTTTGGGCGCGGGAATCATGCGCCATTCTTTGAAGCCGGCAACGGCTTTTGCCATCACTTTTTCGTAATCCTTCGACGATGCCTGTTTCACTTTGGCAATGACCGTCCCATCTATGGGCGTTTTCACCTCAAGGATTTTGCCTGTTGCTTCCAGCCAATCGCCGCAAAAGGCTCCTGAGTTTTCTTCTTTGATGCCGAGTTTTCCGAGAAAATCGTATTTCACCGCACGCATCTCCTCTGCTTTGTATCGAATATGCAGGTAGGCAAATCTGGACGATTTAGAAGCATACAACCTACTGGATTTGCATTGATTTTTCAAGCAGAATTGCAGCAGATGAAAGGAGCCGTTGGCGCAGAGGTCAGTAACAGACAGATTATGGTTGCAGCACCCAGGCAAATAATGAGTTGTACCTATGCGGACGCGAAAATGCTATAATACCGTAAGAGGTGACTCTATGAGATTCAAGTTAGCACTGTTACTGGTACTACTCGTCCAGGGATTCTTTTCGGCAACGCACATGCTTGCCGGCGGGCAGGACGTGCGACAATTGCTCGATCAAGTAGGGATCAAACCCAAAGGTGATCAGCGCGGCCTAATGGATATCGTAGGATACGCGTCTACCGCAGAGCAGATGGACAAGGTCTTGTCACAGTGCAGGAATCTAGCTTCAGCCGAAGGGGAAGCGCGTCAAGGGTGGCGTGAACGGATTCAGGATAAAGCTCTCGTTGCCGGAGTATGTCCCCATGATGATTACTATTATTCAGCTCGACTTTATTCATTGCTGCTGTCGAACGTTCGAGCAAATCGAGTGATTCTTTTCGGAGTATTTCACAAGGCTCGTGTTTTCAATTGTAAAGACCAGCTGGTCTTCGATTCGTATCGGACATGGCACGGCCCATATGCTCCTGTTGCAGTGTCACCGCTGCGGGAGAGAATCATCGAACGTCTCCCATCCGAAGACTACATTGTCAACAATGAAATGCAAATGGTGGAGCACTCTGTAGAAGGAATCGTATCGTTTCTTCAGGCGCTCAATCGTGACGTGGAGATCGTTTCCATCTTGGTGCCGTATATGAATTGGCATACCTTGGACCGGTTGGCTGCAAATCTTACGAGAGCCATCGCCTCCATTGTACAGGAAGAAGGATGGCAGCTGGGACGGGATGTGTGCCTGATTTCTTCGGCCGATGCGGTCCACTATGGAGATGCCGGCTGGGGAGGTTACAACTTTGCCCCCTTTGGAACGGATGTCATGGGCTACCAAATGGCGGTGAAACGTGATTTGGAGCTGGCTGAAAAATATCTCTGCGGACCGATCGATCACAAAAAGCTCAAGGGACTCATGTACAGCTGCGTGGATTCGACCGATGTCACCGAGTATCTCATTACCTGGTGTGGTCGGTTCGCAGTACCTTTCGGATTGAACGTGGCATCCCGATTGACAAAAGCTTTGGAAGGGCGAGTCCTGGAAGGACTCTTGCTGGATTATGGCACGAGCGTTAGTGAAGTATCGCTGGATGTCAGCAACCTGAACGGCATGGGCCCCACGGCGCCCAATAATTTCCATCACTTTGTCGGGTACGCGGCGATCGGCTACTGGCAGGATTGACATTCGCAGCGTTAAGTGATATTTTAGTTTTCTCGGGTATTGACAATTCCCTCATCCCAAAATAATCAGCTCGCAACGAGGAGAATCCATGGAAGGTCTGATTTATCTGGATAACGCAGCAACTACATTTCCCAAGCCCCAGAGCGTTCTGGATTTCATGTACGAATTCTATCAAGCACACGGCGTCAATCCTGGCCGATCGGGGTATGACATGTGCATGGCCACGGAGGAAGTCATACATGCTACGAGAACGATGCTCACCAACTTTTTCAACGGCACGGATCCCAATCGGTTGACCTTCAGTTACAACGCTTCCGATTCCCTCAACATGATCATACAAGGCATGCTGGAAAAGGGGGATCATGTCATCACTACCAATATAGAACACAATTCGGTTCTCCGACCGTTGTATCATTTGAAACACGATAAGGTGATCGAAGTAACCTACATACCTTTCGATGAAAGGGGATTCGTCGATCCTGGCGATGTGAAAAGAGCGATCAAAAAGAACACTAAAATGGTTGTCATAAACCACGGCTCCAACGTAATAGGCACGATTCAACCATTGGAAGACATCGGCAGGATCTGCCGCGAGGCCGGCGTTTATTTTGCCGTGGACACGAGCCAATCGGCGGGCATTCTCCACATCGATGTGAAAGAAATGAACATTGATCTGCTGGCATTTACCGGACACAAATCCCTGTTGGGTCCTACGGGAATCGGAGGGTCCTATGTTAAAGAGGACGTGCCCATCCGATCGACTCGATTTGGGGGAACTGGAGTGCGTTCGGCGTATCCATTTCATCTGGAAGAGTTTCCGTACAGGCTGGAATGCGGCACCCTGAATATCATTGGTGTTGCGGGGCTGAATGCGGGATTGAAGTGGATCGAAAAAGAAGGCATGGAAAATATTCATAGTCGGGAAATGAGACTATGGGATAGATTGCGCAAAGAACTCCAGAAAATCGATGGTGTAACTACGTATTGTGCAGACAGCACGGAACATCATATTGCAGTTTTGAGCTTTAATATTGAGGGATGGGACGCCGGCAATATTGGCACGATGATGGATGTGGATTATAACATTGCTTGCCGGACCGGCTTGCAGTGCGCGCCGCTGGTCCATGAGCAGTTGGGTACCGGAAAAGGCACCGTTCGACTCAGCGTTGGTCCTTTCAATACGGAAAAGCACATCGATAGAGCCATAGAGGCGGTGAAAGACATCGCATCCAGGAAGAAAAGATAGGATTCCACAACATCTCAACCGGAACGATTCAAGTTAAAAACCTACCCGGAGTGCATGATCTCGGGTAGGTTTTCTTATCGTCGATGGTGCTTCTCGAAAGCAGACTGGAAGGATTCTGTCATAAAGATATCAAACTATTCGGGCCTATCACAGCCGCTCCAACAGTATGTGCACAATCTTTCTTTTGGCAATCCAATTGCCTTGACCATGTCATCCAGGCGTTGATATTTGAGAGAAGTCAAGCCCATTTTCTGCCCAACTCTGGTCACCATCGCATGGTATTTATCGGATGACTCGTCCGTGTACTCTTCCAGATTCATCTCGCCTTTTCCCTCGAGTTCGCTAATTGCTTTTCTACCGGCAAGGTCGAGTTCGGAATGGGAACGAGAAAAGTTGAGAAACTTGCACGCAAAAATCAAAGGTGGACAGGCGGGGCGCATATGGACCTCGCTGGCCCCATAATCGAACATTCGTTGGATTGTATCCTTGAGCTGAGTGCCGCGAACGATCGAGTCTTCACAAAACAGCAGTCGCTGTCCTTCTGTAAGTTCTCTTATCGGTATCAGCTTCATCTTGGCTATGAGGTCCCGAACAGATTGATCTTGCGGCATGAAGCTTCTTGACCAAGTGGGTGTGTATTTTACAAAGGGACGCCGGTAGTGAATGTTTGCCTTGGCTGCGTAACCCAAAGCATGGGCAATACCCGAGTCGGGAATTCCTGCAACATAGTCGACTTCGACGTCGTCATTTTCTGCAAGTGCGGCTCCGCATCTGTAACGCGTGGCTTCTACGTTTATTCCTTCGTAGCTCGAAGCTGGATAACCGTAATAGATCCAAAGAAAGCTGCAAATTTGCATTTCATCGCCCGGAGGTATCTTCTGTTCAATTCCATCAGGAGAGATAAATACTATTTCACCGGGGCCTAAATATTTATCCACTTTGAATCCTAAGTTCGGGAAGGCACATGACTCCATTGTAGCGGCATATCCATTCAACGTACTTCCTATTACCACGGGTGTCCGCCCCAACCTGTCTCGAGCTACATAGATACCTTCTTCTGTGAGGAGCAGTAGCGAGCAGGAGCCTTCTATCGATTGCTGAGCTTTCCGGATTCCCTCTTCGAAACCATCCTCCTGATTGATAAGTGTCGCAATCAATTCGGTTGGGTTCACCTCACCGATGCTCATCTCTGAAAAGTGCGTACCTCGCTTGCTGAACGCGGTTTTTATGAGCTCGTCGGCGTTTTTCACAACGCCGACAGTCGCAATTGCGTATCTCCCGAGATGCGAGCTAATGATAAGCGGCTGATCCTCGTAGTCGCTGATTACACCAATACCCATTTTGCCCTGCATTTTGAAGATATCTGATTCAAATTTGCTTTGGAACTGAGCGTTTGTGATGTCGTGAATATACCTCTTAAAGCCGTCTTCACCCAGTGTAGCAAGTCCGCCCCGTCTGGTGCCAAGATGGCAATGGTAATCAGTACCGTAAAAAAGGCTCCTCACACAGTCATCCTTTGATGCGACCGCAAAAAATCCTCCCATTTTCGTACCTCTCGCTTACAGGTTACTCAATAAAGACGCCGAAACGTCAATCACATCAAAGCGGCCTGGCTCCGTCGCATTAATGTGAGATTTTATGGATCGAATTTTTGGCTCTGATGTTCTCGGCTTCTTTAAGCCTATCAGCATCGAGTTTGGGAAGCGTACATTATACAGCCATTGGGTCACCATGACAAGACTCAGTAACCCGGCTAAAAAAAAGCACATACAACGCCATGTTAAGGAGCATATTGACATATCGGCAAATTTGTGATATTCTTCTTCAATTGCAAAGGCAGGGAGGAACCCGCGTTGAGATCTGGTTGGTGGCAAGTCGCCGGAGAAATGGAGTAGCGCACACCATGGGAAAGTGGTGTGGGCTTTTTTTATCCTCTTCTGGCGAGACTTCGACCGCATTTGAGAGCGGAAATATGTGCTCAAATAAGAGGAAAGGAGGAAGAGATGCGAACGTCAATAATGAATCTGGTGGTATCTATAGCATTCACGGTTCTAATATTGGCCAGTAGCAGCGATGTAACGGCTCAGCAGGAGGTGGTGGGCGGTACCCGGGTGCCCGTGGAGTACAGCAACCTGCCTGATGAGATGGCGGCTGGATGTATTCAGGACGGAGCCGACCCGCACCAGGTCCTCTATACCGAACCGATCGATGGGCCGGGCTGCCCTTATATCTTGGACACCTTCGACTTCAACGTCACAGAGCATTTAGCCGCGGACGTTGACGCGCTGGCAAATTGTCAAGACGCCTACTTTGCAGAACTCATAGCCTGGCCGAGCAGCGTTGTGGATCTACTTATCTCTTTCGAAGGCGATCCTCCTGTTCCGGGTTCGGCCGTGTACTATGAAATGCGGGGGGGTGCGGTCGGCCGCCTTTGGAGCCAAGTTAGTTTGTGCAACGCTGGCGGAGGAGTGGATGGGAGCGTTGAAGACGTCGACGGCCTCGAGCTTTGGGGGGAATTGGACATCGACGATGCCAACATGTTTTCACTCGTAGGGGATCCCGGGGGCATATCGGTGTGGTCGTTCCTCGGTGACCCGCCCTTACCTGTACCCTACATTTCAAGAGCTACGATCTTTGCCGCCGTGCAATCGCTCGGTTTCACGGGCGTGGAAGCCCAGGTTGACGTTGATGCTATTATGGTCTGGAATGAGCATTGCGACGGCGAGTGGGGAGTAGCTGGCGCCGATACGATCGTCTTCAGCATCAGGGCCGCAGCCAACTGGGACGGCGGCGAAATCGTCGAGCTGCGCAACTTGGGAGTAGGGCCGAATGAGGCATTCTTTTTAGATCACGGTGGGCACTTGTGGGATACAGCCTTTTCCGTGGCAGCCGCATTTGGCGTAACCACCGAAGAGGTCGACGGAATCGAAGCTGCCTTCGTCGAGGCGCTGCCGCGCGAGGGTGACATCCCAACCGTCTCCGATTGGGGTCTAATCATCCTTATGTTGATGCTCTTAACAGCCGGTGCTCTTTATATTGTGCGGCGTTCGCGTTTAGCACGACGAACCATCTGAGGTGAGAGGTGGTTTGGAATAAACCGTGCTAGAAACCAGAAATTTCTTCTGGCGGGTCGATCAGTTTTAAAATAGGAGGTCCAAATCAGTCGCGTCGCAGTATGCGCCATTCGAAGATCTTATAACACTGGATCCTTTGATAGAAATGCCGGTGGGGAAGTGAAGGATTATCCTCTGCTGCCGGTGCTGTTGAAGAGGGGACCGGGCGCTGAGCGGTTCAACGGGAAAGCCCGAACGCCAGAAAGAGCCCGAGACCGAGAAACAGGCAAACGGCAACAATGATCAGTACGATGTGGCTCTCCGAAAAACCGATCAGTGTCCGGTAAGGATCGATCGTCCGGTACGGATCCTGTGACCTCTCTTCCACGCGTCTTTTGAAACGAATACGACTGTCGTCGAATTTCTCGACCATCTCCCATCCGGCCTGGGCTTCTTCTTCGCAAAGCTGACGAACGGCGTCCGCGTGTTTGAATTTCCGCGAGTTGGCCCGGACGATTTTGAATTCCCAGCCTTTCAGATCATCAGCGTTGTAGGGTGTCAATTTCTCTTCCTCCTCTCGCATCCGCGCCGCTGCTGCAGCGGCCGCCGCGGCCGCAGCCGTTGCGCCTCCTGTTGCGCCGCTCATTTCGTGTTGCTCCTTTCATAGGAAGGATACCGGTGAGAAGATTAGATATTCAACTGATTCCTGGACGAAATCCAGCAAAATGGTACATAAGCGTGGCGCCAACCGAGCCGGTCCGCCCCGCGCCCTGATGATGAGAGGAGAGTATGATTCTTGTCCTTACTTGTTATAAAGTGATTTGATTAATCCCCAGCTTGTTTCCGTAACGGACCACGTGCAAGGACATGACGTGTTTTCGTTGATGATCAAAGCTCCACCAGTCGTTTCAAGGAGGTTCGGAGGATCGCCACAGTCTGTTATCAACACTCCTAGATGTGTAGCAACGGGATCGGGCACAACCTTGAGCATGGAACATTCTGGCGAAGTGCAGCCAAAATAGTTGATGGTTAGCACATGAATCGGCGAAGTCATGCAAGCGCCATAAGCAACCGCGACGCCCACTTGAGAATTGCCGATTACTGTCGTGTGCGGTGAGTCCTCACTGATGTAGGTCATACATGCGCCGTTTCTTTGCTCGACCATGAATTGGCTGGCAGTTGCCCCCGATGAGTATAAATGGAGCACGTAAATAGTCACGAGGCCGCCCGCATCTACGACGCTGCAGCTCGTCCCTAGGTCATTGCCGAAAATACCGATGTTTCCCGCTTGCGCAAAAGCAATGGATGCAATTAAAAGCAAACAAATTGAAATCAACATTGCTCTTAGCATACGAATCCCCTCAAGGTTATAGCTCCGCATTTGATAACATATTATATCAGATTTCCCTTATTTTTTCAATAAATAATCAATTTGTGTTGTTTGCTCTGGAGGTGATTTGCCGTCGGGCACGACGATAGAACTCGCGGGCATTCCGAGTTGGTGCAGATTCAACAGCCTGCCTTAAGAATTCAACCGCCTCTTCTGATCTCCCTAGAGCCATCAGACATCGGGTTCTTCCCAAGACTAAATTTTTATGCATCGCCGGTTTAACGATCGGGTATTGGAATGCCAGCTCATAGCTGGTCAGTGCTTCTTCGAGGTAACCGAAAGTTTCATAATTGAGGCCCAGGTTTTCGTAGAAAAATTCTTCAGCCCGGGGCTCCAAACTGGGAGAAGGTTTCAAGACATGGGGGCCCTGCACACTTCCGCGCCTGGCAAACGGAATCCTTTGGCGAGGATTCTTATAGATAGTCACGATTGGCCCAGTTCCACCATCAGGGCGAAATTCGTACACCTTTTCCAGCAGCACCTCGAGACTGTCGTAGAAAGCCACATGGGAGCGAAAACGGCTAGGTTCTTTGAGATACCTCGAACGTACCGCACCGCTCGTGAGGACGAAGTCAGCGATCTCATAAAGTGAGAGATCGTAGTAAACTGCTGAACGCTCGGGTTTTGTCTGTAGTAGTGGAATTCGTTGAACTGCGTAGATCGGAGGTCTGGTTTTTTGCCCGAGAATATGTTTCCTGACGTCCGGCTCCAATAGCCATAGATTCTTGGACCCGAAGAGCTGCGGGCCATAGTGTTCGACGACAAATAATGCTCCTGAAGGAATTTTGGTCTCGATCCATTTCTTAGCCTCGGTGCGGGTATCTGGTTTTAACCGTTGTAGATGGTCAGGATATTTTACGAGAACAGGCGCTACTAAGATCACTATCGCAAATGCGGCAAGCACAATGCGCCTGGATGGTCGTGCTTGGATCAACTTTCGTAAGCGGAAACACTCGACAAATATCGCGCTTGAAAAAAGCAGAGTAACCGGAAGGAGCGGCAGGAAGTAGCGGTCAGCTTTCATGGCCCATGATAAGACGGCGATCCCATAAGGCACGAGAAAAGCTGCGAGCACCAATGCCCACCCATGTCGTTTGACGACCACAAAATAAATGAAGCCGGACAAAGAGAGTATTAGCAGCGGCCAACCAAGAAGCCTATTTGTGAGAGAATGCATATAGAAAAGCCATGTAGGGGTCGTCTCTAATCCAAAGTGACCGTACTCCATGTGTTGCTGTTCTAGGGTGAAATGCTGAAAAAATGTTGATGCGTCCAGGAAAATAAAAGGTGAGGTAGCGAATAATGCTACTAAGGTCATACCAAGAGCGAGATAGAAGCGTTTCCATGGAGTTCTTTGCTTTCTTGGGGTGGCGTCGGATTGGGACTTTTGAGCAGCCTCGCGTCGCGTTAAGATGTGCGCACACATCAAGGGAAGCACCAAAAAGGCTCCCGTATATTTCGTCGACACCGCAACCCCCAATGACAATCCCGCAAGGATGTAGTTTCTTTTTGCAGGATTCTGCAACAGACGAACAGCATAATAGAGAGTCAGCATAGTGAAAAACGCCATGGGCACGTCCACTTCAATTACCTGACATTTCGAAATGTGCACGGTGTTTATAGCTAGGAAAAATGCAGCGAATAAAGCGGCTCCTTTTCCAACCGTCCTTCGGCCCAACACGTATGTCATCCAAATGGTGGCGATGCCGAAAAGAGTAGTGATCGATCGCCCCAAAAGGTAGAAAGGCGTTTTCTCGACAACATAGAGCACGCGATAGTCCAGTGTCGACTCAACCAAGCCAATTAACTTCATGAATAAATATAGGAGTCCTTGTCCAAAGAACTGGATGTACAAAGTTAGACTAGGGTAGTTAAAGAAGTGAGGATTTAGATCAAGATTTTTTCGGGGACCCCACCCCCACATTTCCCAGGCTCTCATCAAAGGCGTCGCCTCCTCATACACCTGGGGAAGTCCCCATCCAATACCGTAGAATCGCAGAATAGCAGCAAGGAACATAAAAATGAAGATGGGGAAGAAGTCTTTCAACCACTTGGAGGTTTTCATTTCTTCATGAAAACAAATGGAAGCTAGCGGTACAGGGACTTGACCTGGCCCCAGGTCGTGTCCTCAGTGAGGACCCAGCAGATCATTCACCCGCCGCCGCGGCACGAGCCGTCACTGTTGATAAACGTGGCGACGCCAGGCGCAGAAAGTCGGTTCGGCACGGGCGAAGTGCAGTCAGTCACATAAATCCCGGAGGGTGTCGCAGTTGGATCATTAAGGATCTTGACCATGCTGCAGGGTGGTGAATTGCCGCCAAAGTAGCTGATCGTTAATACATGAATCGGCGAAGCCAGGCACTCTCCGTAATTGATGCTGATACCCGAATGAGAATTACCGACTACCGCTTGGAAGGGAGAAAATTCACCGAGATACGTCATAGTCGTGCCTTCAAATTGAAGCATGAAGCGACAGCCCGTGGCGCCCGGTGTATTATCGTGTACGCAGTAGATGATAACTAATCCCCCATTATCATAAATGTCACAGCCTCCCCCAGCAATGTCTGGAGCTGCGACTATCAATCCAGCCTGGGCGAAGACTGAGCTTGCAACGAGTATTAGACAGATGGCAAGAACTAGATTACGTTTCATATTGGCACGCCCCAGATTAGTGCCTGTTAATCAAATAGTGCCCACTTCAAGTTAGCATATGTCAAGGGATATTGCAATCATACCCAGAAAAAGTCACCTGGAATCATAGAGCGTTTTGTGATATAATAATGCGAGGAATGGGCCATAGTGATTACGGCTGGACTTGGAATTACTAGAAATCTCCATAGTTCGTTTCGAGCGGCGTGCCGAAAGCCCACTGCATCCCTTGAATCCTCTCCCCCACCGGCACGCCGCTTTGCTTTGCGCGCTGGCGGCGCAAGGACTCTTCCGCTTTTTTCTTCTGCTCTGGCATTCTTGGTTCTTTTTTCCCCCGGTTCTTATGCCAAGACGTGGTATGTCAAACCCGACGGCACCGGAGATGCACCGACAATTCAGGCGGGAATTGATTCCGCTGCCGTGGCTGATACCGTGCTATTAGCCAACGGTACCTTTACTGGTATGGGCAACCGGGACATTGACTTCAATGGCAAAGCAATTACGGTTAGATCGGAAAGTGGCGATCCAAACTTATGCATTATTGATTGCCAGGAAGCGGGACGGGGATTCTACTTTCACTCCGGCGAATGGTATGGATCCGTAATAGATGGCGTAACAATCACAAATGGAAGTGCTCAGGCGGGTGGGGGAATATTCGTTGCGTATCATTGGCCTGCTGGGATCTCGCCGACCGTCACGAACTGCACATTCTATGATAACAGAGTAGAGTTATACGGCGGTGCAATATACTGCGATAATTCGCGCATCGCACTCACTAACTGTACATTTTACTTCAACTGGTCGGACGCTGACGGGGGTGGTATATGTTGCGTCTCTTCCACTCCCACGCTAACAAATTGCACGTTCCACAATAACATCGCCAACCATGGGGCGGGCATGTACAGCGAATGGTCAACCCCTATTATCTCGAATTGCACGTACGTCGCCAACTTGGCGGGCGG
>WVZY01000055.1:881-1048 GCA_011772205.1 Candidatus Latescibacterota bacterium | reverse complement strand
CAAAGCCATTCTGCAGCATTCGCGAGGCGAAGGCGATTCTTCGCTGGCAAGAAGGAGTTACGGGGATGACTGGTGAACTAGACGACCGGTTGATTGGCGAAGGCACGCCAATCGGCGGTGAGAGTGAAACGATACCAGAGAAGGACAGCGAGCGCTCGGACGGCGAG
>WVZY01000055.1:383-731 GCA_011772205.1 Candidatus Latescibacterota bacterium | reverse complement strand
GATTTGCCACGCACTGGGAACGCTGAGAGCAGCTCTGGTGTGAGCACGTGTGCAGGGGGGTGAGAGAGGGCTTCCGAAAAACGCATAGTCAGCTGCCAGGGGCCATGTGCTATGCAGACGCTCAGGCGTCGCACAGGTCGAAATGAATGTACAGAAAGGAGTAGATCCCGTGGGAAAACTGTTTGCGATTACGACGATTGCCGTTCTAGCTATATCCGCAGCTTCAGGTGTTGCAGTAAGTGCGCCGTCGTTTCTGAGCACAAGCGGCAACATTCTGACACCAGATGATATGGTGTTGGAGCCAGGATCTTTCAGCGCGGATTTCCACGCTATCGAGGTCGAAGACAC
>WVZY01000055.1:0-350 GCA_011772205.1 Candidatus Latescibacterota bacterium | reverse complement strand
GTTACAACGAAGCTAGAAGTTGGTATCGCCCGCTTCGATCCCGACAACGGCGATGAAGAGACGATCATCAGCGGGAAGTACCAGGTGCTCGCGGAAACGCCGGGCAGCCCATCTGTGGTTGTGGGTGTCATGGACGTTACCGGTGAGTTGGATCCGGACGATGATCCAGGCTTTTACGTGGTGGTCGGAAAGAACCTAACGCCCACTCTTACGAATGTTGCCGGCAGGCCCGTACGACCTTTGAAAGGCTATGTAGGAATCGGAACCGGCGTGTTGGACGGTTTCTTTGCAGCAATCGACTGGACGATCAGCGATCGCGCCCGCATTATAGGCGAGTTTATTAACGAGCA
>WVZY01000042.1 GCA_011772205.1 Candidatus Latescibacterota bacterium | reverse complement strand
TGCTCAGGTACCTCCTGAGCAACCCACGATAAATGGAGGGTCCAGCCGCTTCAATATGTTCTAGTTTTTCGGCTTTTATTCATAATCATCCAAGTAGCTGGTGATTGCATCACAAGGATCAGCTGCAGGATATTCTCTATCGCTGACGTGAATTTATTTTGACTAAAAGTTAAGTGCTTGGTATCATATTGATTAGCAGGTCTGCATCTTGAAGGAATTCACCTGATCACCCTTGAGCACTATTCTCCGGGAGCCGCATGATCGGCCGAACCGTATCCCACTACAAAATCACCGAAAAGCTCGGCGGCGGGGGAATGGGTGTTGTCTACAAGGCCCATGACACGAAACTCAATCGTACTGTCGCCCTCAAGTTCCTGCCCTCGGAATTGACCAGCGATGAGGATGCAAAAAAGCGTTTCATCGTGGAAGCGCGGGCCGCCTCGGCTCTCGACCACCAAAACATCTGCAACATCCATGACATTGATGAGACCCAAGATGGCCAGATGTTCATCTGCATGGCCCATTACTCGGGTGAGACCCTAAACAAGAAAATTGAACGCGGGCCGGTGTCTTTGAAAGAAGCTGTTGATATCGTGAGTGAGGTTGCTGAAGGATTGGCCGCAGCACACAAACATGGAATTGTTCATAGGGATATCAAACCTGCAAATCTCATAGTGACCGAAGAGGGCCGGGTAAAGATCGTTGATTTCGGCCTGGCAAAACTTGCAGGCAGCACGCGAATCACCAAAAACGGCAAAGTTCCGGGAACGCTTTTCTACATGTCACCGGAGCAGGCGAGGGGTGATGAGGTCGATGCGCGATCCGATATTTTTTCGTTGGGCGTTGTTCTGTACGAGCTCCTAACGGGCCACGTCCCATTCGATGGAGATCATGACGCAGCGGTATTATACGGGATCATGAACAGAGATCCGGAACCGATGACGAAATACGGGAACGATATTACGGAAGGAGTGCAGCAGGTCGTTGACAAAGCGCTGCAAAAGGATGTGGACAGTAGATACCAGGACGTCATCGATTTGCAGAAGGATCTGAAGCGCGTGATAGGCGGCGCGTCACCCATCCCTGGTTGGGTCATTGCTCTGCTACGCGTTATGCGTCGTTACCGCAAGCCGGCCATCCCGTTGGCCGTCGTGTTGATCGCGATAATAGTGTGGCGGATGATTCCTCCCCCTTTACCCGACCAGAAAAGTCTGGCAGTGCTTCCTTTTAAAAACGTGGGCAGCGAGGAGATCAATGGAGCTCTTATTTACGGTATGATGTACACGCTGACCAGTAAACTCACTCAGCTGGAACAATTCCACGAATTGCTATCGGTTATTCCCTCCAGCGAGGTGTACGAAAGTGGGATCACCAGCCCCCGAGAGGCTAGACGAGGGTTCGGGGTCAATTTAATTATTGCCGGAAGCTTGCAACGTTTCGGTGATAGTTACCGACTAACCTTGGATTTGATCAAGGTTGATACGAGGATACTGCGAGTACTGGCTTCCGAGATGATTGACCATCGGATAACGAACATATCTGCTTTTCAGGACGAAACGGTCGTTATTGCAGCGAACATGCTGAATGTAGAGTTGGTTCCGCAAGCACAACAGATACTGGCTGCGGGAGAAACGCCTGTGTCGGAAGCACTCAATTTCTACCTGCAGGGCCGCGGGTATCTCCAGCGCTACCAGGAGGAGCAAAACCTCGACCATGCAATTGGCTTGTTCGAACGGGCCCTCGAGCATGATTCCCTCTATACGCTAGCTTATGCCGGATTGGGAGAAGCTTACTTGCGGAAGTTTCGCGATTCGAAAGATGATAAATGGGTGGAGTACGCAGTGGAGAACAGCGAACGTGCCATTCAACTGAGTGACTCTCTGGCGCCCGTGCATGTAACTCTGGGCCTGATTTACAGGGAAACCGGCGAGTACGAGAGGGCGATTCGAGAATTCCAGCGAGCGCTCGCGCTGGATCCGGCTAGCAACGACGCCTGTCTCGGCTTAGGCAGGGCTTACGACGGTCTGAAGAGGTTCGCAGAGGCGGAATCGACCTATCAGAAAGCCATCAGTATGAAGCCGGATTACTGGGCAGGGTACGACGCCCTGGGACTCTTTTACTACGGCCGCGGCCGATATGATGATGCCATTGTACAATTCGGCAAGGTCGTAGCCCTCACACCCGATAACAGCAAGGGTTACAATCACCTGGGTGCGGCGTACTACGCTCAAGAACGCTGGGAGGAAGCCGGGAAGATGTTCGAGCGAACGATCGCGATCGATCCGAAGTACTATCGCGCCTACTCGAACCTGGCAGTGATTTACTACATCCAAGAGAACTACGCTAAAGCTGCATCGATGGCCAAGAAAGCCTTGGAGCTAAACGATACGAACTATAGAACCTGGCTCAACCTGGCCAATGCGTACTACTGGATACCGAACAGGCGGAATGAAGCGTACGATATCTATCGACACGCCATAAAATTAGCCGAAAAGCAGGTAGAGATAAACCCGCGCAATTCTCGAGCCGTAGCCAGTCTTGCCGGATATTATGCAGTGATCGGGGAGAACGCTAAAGCAATGGAGCTAGCAGAACAAGCATTGGCGATGAGCCCCGATGATATGAATGTGATGTATTTTACCGGCCACACTTATGAACAATTGGGCGAACGCGAGAAAGCCCTGGAATGGATAGAAAAAGCCCTGGAGGCCGGGTATCCGCAGAAAGAAATAGAGGGCGACCCGTGGCTGCGTGAACTGCGGAAGGAAGAGCGCTATCAGCAGTTGCTGCAAAGCAGGCGTGATGCAGACTAGATCCAGAGCGTGACACGTAGAAAGGGGGTGAGTGTTCATATCAGCAATTAAGGACTTAAATGGTGTAGCAAAAAGCCAAGAAGCAAGGAGGCTAACGATGGAAGCTCAGGAAAGATCGACGGTGGGTGTAATTCGCGTGGATGACAAATGGAAGGTAGACCAGCCCAATGTGCGGATGATACGGGGAAAGCAGATAAGATTTGATAACACGACTGGGAAAACAATGCATCTCCAATTCCCGCCGGCTCTCTTTCAGGATCCTGCAGGTACGGATGTTGAGTATAAGATCCTTGAGCCGGGCAGCTTTGTGGAGTTGACAGTGGTAAGTGACGCGATTCAGACGATACAGCGAGGTAATCGTGTTTCCCCCCCGCATTACTATGCGGTTTTTATCACCCCGGATAACGTATACGCAGGAGGTTCGAATCCGCCCCCGGAGATCGATGTTGAAGGTTGAGCCAGAAGCTCACCGATTTGATGGCGGATAGAAGCTGTAATCCTCATCCTTTATGGATGAGCCGACACAAGCGGTTCTCCGGAATGGGGAAAGCGTTCGGGCTTGAGGATTAAGAACGCTGGAGATACCCCCGGAGTGCCTATCTCTGCATCCAAAAAAGGATTTCTTGTCTGGGTAGCCAAGCGAGGCGTAGGCTTTCAGCTATAGTTCTATTTGGTGGAATTACTTTTTAACCTTGTCCAAGACACGGCTCAGCAAATGTGTCTTCTTTTTATAAATTTTCATATATCTGTAATGGGGGACCAATTCCGGCCTGAATTTGAGCTTGAACTCCCCATATCCTGTGATTTCTTTTCCAAAGGGTTCGTAGCTCTTTATGAAACCCATGTAGTATTTCTTATACCCATGATTCTTATAATAATCCAATGCTTTCCAGTGCAGCAAATTATTAGGTCTCAGTTGCTGCGCTGATTTGATACTTGCGCCAAACACGGCGTATACATCGGCTTTATCGTGATACGTGATCAAGCAAGAGAGGATTTCTTCATTTTTTCTTGCCGTCCAAAGATCGCACATACCTTCTCTCATATAGCTGCTAATTCTCTTTATAAAATTCTTCTGATCAAATATAGAGTAACCCCTTGTTTCGGCGTTATCTCGCAGCAGGTCAAAAATCTCGGGTAAAATACCTTCGGATTCCTCCTTTCTCGCTTCCACTCCACTTTTAGTGGCTTTCTTTATTGCACGCCTGTTTGGCGATTTAAGAGCGGCGAATAGTGTATCCATTTCCTTATTCAGATCGATAAATGCAACAGTATTTTCCTCTATCCTGAAATCCTTATTGCTCAATTCCTTGGCGACGTTTTCATTGTCTGTGTAGCCAATGACCTCAACTATTTTGCTCTTCTTCAGGAAAGAATCCATCTGTTCGACGACTTCATTGAAATTGATAGCTTCTTGGTTGGAGTTGATCAAAGGCGCCTTCCCGAAGGAAAAAGTAGGCAAACTCAGGCATAGATTCAGACGAAACTTGCGCTGGAGGCTGCCGACGAAAACAAGCTTCAATTTGTTATCGGCAAATCCGCCGGCTAAAAAGAGCCTGTTCTCGTCGAGGTCGAAAGGCTTGAAGTATTTGGGAGATTCAAACACACTGCTCTCAGGGCGATTTTCAATAAAACCGGCCCATTCCTCGAGGGATATCGGCTTGATTTCCATGGCCCTTATTTGAACTCGAATGACTGCACCATTGCTGTAACTTGTGATTTTAGTCCTATAAGGCTACAGGAAATTGGTTCGTATGTCAAGGGATGGTAATGAGTTGCCACAGTTCAGATTGCCGAGCGGCTGACTTCCCAAATGGGCTCTAATTGATTGAATCAGATGGCGGTGTGATTCGATGGAGAAACAAGAAGACCGC
The DNA here is from genome assembly GCA_011772205.1 of Candidatus Latescibacterota bacterium. Classification (GTDB taxonomy): domain Bacteria; phylum Krumholzibacteriota; class Krumholzibacteriia; order WVZY01; family WVZY01; genus WVZY01. Next base: position 51,046 of record WVZY01000042.1, on the reverse strand, counting down.
ACTAAAGCGCGAAAGAACTCTAAGTAAGGAGAAATATGAAGGATGCTTCGTTGTGGAGCAGGGAAGCTACTGCAGCAACAGCTTGATCGCTTCCTTGGGGAGCAATCGCCACAACGTTGACGTGAGCCTCGTCATGCTGTAACTTTTGTGAAAAGTCCCCGGTTCCTCATAAAGTCTGTCGGGGAGCATGACGCGAAACGACACATCCATACCGCACTGATCCCAGCCCGCTCCTCCCATTGCCTCGATGCGAACATCCTTCCCTTTGCGCGTGACCTGGATGTCAAGCGGCTCAGCAGGGGAACTTCCGCTGGATTTTTCGCCGGCGTACTTGGTTTTCTCAACAACGAGAAGGACGTCTTTGCCATTCCATTTCTCGATCGTCACATCGCGATTAGGCAGTTTCAGATCAATTGCTCCGCCTTTTTCGACACAAATGGACATCGTTACCGTTTCGACCTCTGCCTTATCTTCGGTGGATCCGCTCTTCACAGCCTCGATGTCGTTTGATTCGCCGGTGTCCTTGGTCGGTTCGGTTCCGAGAGAGGAAGAATGGCCAGCCGCCAGCCCAAACCACAGCATCAGCACAATCAACCCGATAAAAGCGCTTCCGACGATCTTCAACGGCCCCGCCGGTGCCGGGAGCGAGCCAGATCGTAATGATGGACCGGATTTCATAATCTCCTCCATACTGTGGGGCTCGGTGGAAGGAAGTGTCTGTGTTGAGGAAACGCGTGAAAGGGCTGCCGACGATTAGCTGATGGATACTCGTGATGCTGCTCCCATATGCCGACAGTGCCCAGTATCATGGTAAAGATCGCGTTCGAAAAGAGTTCTGTCAATATCAAAAGAACTTCCTTTGTCGACTCCAGGGTCTTTAATTATAAGACGTTTCGAGCGGAAGTTTGGTTTCAATATTTTGAGAGATTGATCAAGGCTTCTTGATTCGATCCCACCCTTGGTTTTCGCACGATGATGCACGCTACCATATAGTCGCCTATTATTGTATTTTATTATATGATATGCAGTTATGCCGATATGATGAAGTTGTATGTGAAGACGGCTGGTCCCGTTCAATCACAGCCGATGCCTTAGAAGGCTCCTCTCAATCACGCCTCAACCGCTCTTTCGCTCCTTACTTTTAGCCCTTTTTCTACCCATCTGCTGCCCAGTACCAAGCCCACAGGACTCGTAACGGCAATGAATCCGTAAATCAACCACATGGTTTCTGTGTTGAACGGTCCGCCAGCAGGGCAGTAGCTCTCCATCAGCTTGCCGGTGTACAAGCCGGCCAGGGCTTTGATCATGAACCAGGGAATATTGGCGTAGGCGATGTATGCTCCGGTCTTGCCCTTTGGGGCCAGCTCTGCGGCGAACTGGAGGAAGCGCGGCTGCCACATTGCCTCGCCCAGCGAAAACAGAATGATATAGGACATGAGAAGGTGGAATTTCGGCCCGAGGCAGAAAAAGAACGTGGGCAGCGCGGATACGAGCGAGCCAATGATCATCATCCGGTAGACGGGAACCTTCCTGGTCAGCGCGGTGATCACAGGGACCCCCAGAACGATGATCAATGGATTGGCAATATTGACGATGCTCTCCATGTTATCGGCCACGATTTGCGAGTATGCACGGGTCACATACTGGGGCAGGACCAACCATTGATATGCGAAAAGCGTTTGCACGGGCATGAGGACGAAGATGAAGAACATGAATCTGCCGTCTGATATTGGGGCTCCTTTGAACCAATCGGCGATTGCGCGCAGAGGATTCTTGGAAGATTGCCGGTCTTCACGTGCCGGCTCTTCCACTTTTTCGGTGCTTCCAGCACTGGCTTGTTCGCTTTCTCGTTCTATTTTGTTCGTGAACAGGAAGATGAGCCCCAAGAGCATGAGGACATTGACAAATACACAGAACCAGAACACCCCGACGATGCCGAAGCCGTCGAAGTCCAAACTCCCAATATGAATCCCCGTCCGGATCCGAGGGGAGATAATCCCAATGATGACGATACCGAGGTTCATTCCGGCGTAGAGCAGGCCGTAGCCCATAGCTGCGGTCTTCTCATCACTGAATTTCCTAACGCCGGCATAGCACGAGGGCTGCATGAAACCATTTCCTGCAGCCGCAACTACGAGAGCAACCAGGCAGATCAGGATCATTGAGATAGATCCGGGGAGCAGGAAGCTGGGAACCAGCGGTAGAACGGAGCGTCCGATGATGTATAGAAGCGCTGAAATGATCAAGGAGCGGCGCACGCCCAGTTTGTCGGAAACCGGGCCAAAAATCAGCATGAATCCAGTTATGAGTCCCGTGTAGATGGACACCAGCTTGTGTCCGGTAGAGTCGGACAAGCCTGCCACATCGTGAAAGAACATCGCAAGCAGCGTCAGCATTCCGAAGTAGGAAATCCCATCCAGCCAGTAGGCGAAGTTCGTATACCAGAATCCGATCGGAGCGCCTTTCAGGGCCCTGAAAGAGCTGGCCAGCTCAGCGAAAGGATTCGGGATGCCCTTGGATTCCTTTTCCTCAGAGGAAGTGCTCTCTGAATGATCGTTTTCGCTCATCTCTTCTCCTGGGTTTGCCTCGCAGGCTATTGGCGCCTCGAGCGCCGCGACACTCCAGCACTGCCCTCCCGCTTGTTCGAATAGCGCATCAGACTCGGTTCCAAGGATCCGATGCGCATCAAGGGGCGCCGTACTCCAGCCACAATTAGCCAGGAGCATATCCTGACGAGGCGCGGAGCACAAGCAGATGTTCTTTTGTATTTTTGGATTGTGGATAAATAGAGATTCAAGCGATTCCTGGAATAATTTGAGGTGGTGAACCGGACTCATATAGTCTTTGCCGAATGTGGTATGATTAGAACGGAGTTCGCTTGCAGTTCAAAAGAGGGATTCGGCTGGATGAACGCATCGTATCAGGTAGGACTCGAGCTGCTGCCCCCGGATCTTCGTGACTACTTGGAGCGCCTCATCCCGCATGAGTGGATGTTCGAACGATAGCCGAGGTGGTATGATATTAGTCAGCTTATTGGCCCTCATGCTGCTGCTTGTGGGTGATACGGTCATGAGTCCAACACAGCGAAGTGAGGCGGAGCGCATCCGCGCAATTGGAGAAACCACCGGTCTCTCCCGGATGCTTCGGCGTGCTCTGGAGCCTGGACATGATTTTCAGCCACTCCCGAAGCCTGGTCCACATGATTGGCTGGCGAACCATCCGGAGCCGGGACAGACATTCGAGGAGTTCCTACGACTCAAACCAAACAAGCCGGATGCCGTTCGGAACAAAATATATCTACAGCCGTTAGAGAAGTTTCAACCGGGCGAAGCTCCCTCGCTTGAAAAACTGGAGCAGTTCGCCGAGGCTTTTTTCGCAATGGAGGTAGAGGTCCTTCCCATTGGCAGCCTGGATAGCAGCAACATCACATCGAGGGCAAATCCTCACACAGGGCAAACGCAGCTGCTGACCGTTGACATCTTAGCGCATCTCAAGCTCCGGCTACCTGATGACGCGTACTGTCTCCTCGGGATCACCATGCGCGACCTTTATCCCGATCCATCATGGAACTTCGTTTTCGGGGAGGCATCCTTAATGGACCGCGTTGGCGTTTATAGTTTCGCCAGATACGATCCCCGGTTCTATGGTGAAAAAGCTTTGGATGCCGGGAAGCTCGTGCTCCGTCGGAGCTGCAAAGTTCTGGCCCATGAGATGGCTCATATGTTTGGTATCCGGCATTGTGTCTTCTTCCACTGCCTGATGAACGGCTCGAACCATCTTGCTGAAAGCGACGCACGTCCTTTGCATTTATGCCCGGTGGACTTTCGAAAGCTTCACGATAGCGTAGGTTTTGACATTGTGGACCGATACCGCCGCCTCAAAGACTTCAGCGAGGCGGTAAGCTTTAACGATGAATCAAAATGGTTGGAGAAACGCATCGAACACATAACGGCCAGGTGATTCGAATCGATTGTTTCTGGCGGGATTTGTTGTCTCATTTGGAGAAGGACCGGTCCTGGAGAAGTGTGTTTGTTGCTGGTCCCGTGGATTCAGGGAAATCAACCCTGTGCCGGTTCCTTGGAGAGCATTTCGCAGTGCGCTTTTCCACCGCCGCGATCGACTGCGATCCGGGGCAGTCCATCCTGGGCCCTCCGGCAACCCTTGCACTGGCCTGGGAACCTAGGAAGAGCGAGGTTCCACTGGCGATGCGTTTCATTGGGTCGAACACGCCTTCCGGGCATTTTCTGCAGGCGCTGACTTCAATGAAACGGCTTTCCGAACGGGCCTTCGAAGAAGGCGCGCAGAAGATTGTATTCGACTCCTGTGGGTATCCTGTTACTGCCGCCGGCAGGGAGTTCTTCTATCAAACGTTGGACCTGCTCGAACCGGATCACCTGGTAGCCCTTCAGCAGATCGATGAAATGGAACCGCTCCTGGCAACCTTCACCCGCCGCAATAAACCGCGTCTCCACCGGTTGCCGATCTCCGAGGAGGTCATCCGCCGAAGCCGGACTGAGCGCCGCGCGTACAGACAGCAAAAGTTCAAGCGATACTTCAAGAACGCGAAGCGCCAGATGCTTCCCCTCGAGGGTATGGGTCTCCATGGTATGATCCCGGCTCTCAAGAACCCGCAAAGCTGGGATCATTGCCTGGTTGCACTGTGCGACCGGAAGGGCTTTGCGGTTGCGATCGGCGTGTTGGAGAAGGTCGAAATGCACGAATCCCGTTTATGGATCCATGCGCCGCCTTTCGATCGTAACCAGATTGCTTCGGTGCAGTTTGGCTCGTTGCGTGTGGATCATCGCTCCGGGGAAGAGCTGTGATCGTTGAGATCGCATTCACGAGCCTTCCATACCTTGCGGCTTCTCGCATCCTCTCCCCTCCTCGATAAAAAAATGACATGAAGCTCGTCTCCTCTTTCGTTGCATAAGGCAACACCGTCAATGGATTCTTGCTGGGAAGCGGAGAACTCTGGGGCTCAACCCGGATGTTGGGTGGTGCGGGCCAGGAATCCATAAGTTTTATATCTATATTTTTAACAAGGCATTATATGCACCTATTAAAGTGCTTTGAGAGCTCATGCATCGCCCAGGCCGTTTGACATCAGTCTGTCCGAACGGAGCCGGGTGAGTGGCATATAGCTTGCGAATTCGGGACCTGAGAGACCCCGAGGCGGTAACACCTTTACAATGAATCTCGTTAGGCTTCAGATAGGTCCACGCGAAACCGCGTCTGGCAGGCGAGCGCCATTTCGCTCGATTCTTGTTCTTGACATCGTCATCGCAGCAGTATGTCTCGTGATTTCGGGAACTGTTTTGGCGGCCCTTCCTATTGCGACTGACGATCCAGGAGACTTCCTTGCAGAAATTGCCGGGCTGAGTGTGCTGTCCCATTGGCGCTTGGGTGAAACCAGCGGCTTGGTCGCCGCCGACGTGGGGCCCAGTGCCAACAATGGGACCTACAATGGCCTGAGCCCTGGGCAGGCGGGAGCGATTAGAGGCGATTCCGACGGTTGTGTGCAATTCGACGGCTTTGTCGACTACGTCGAAATACCTCACTCACCGGATTATTTGATCGACAGCGCAAGTGTTCATCTGTGGTTCAACGTCGATGCGCTCGGCAATACCCAATATATATTCTCGAAAGACGCCTTCGGTTATGTAACAGGTGGGCATCTCAGCATGTGGGTAACGTTCTCTGGTGCGGTTCGCGTGCGCCTTCAGAGCACAACCGGCGATCATTTCGTGCAGTCGCCGAACTTTGTAAGTCCTGGTACGTGGCATAACGTCGTGTTCACATTTGGTGCGGGGGGGATGCGGCTCTATACTGACGGACGACTCGCTGACACTGATCCATACACCGGCGGATTGGCAACGTCTTCGGGTGGGGCGGGGAACTTTGAGCCGATTGCCATTGGCGCCAGCACTAGGATTTCTTCTTCGGGCTCCGTATTGCCATTGCAGGACTACTTCGACGGCACCATCGATGAAGTTGCGATCTTCGACACCGAGCTCACCGCCGGGCAAGTTCAAGATCTCTATGCAGCTGCCCGGCAATACTACACTCTCAACAAAAACAGCTCCCTTGTCATTGCGTCGATCGACGGTGTGCTGATCAATGATTTCGATGTAGAAAGCGATTCCTTGTGGACCTTGCTGGATGGTGGCCCGTCGAGCGCATCGTCATTCTCACTCAATTCGGACGGGTCCTTCGCATACACTCCGCTTCTCGATTTCACTGGCACCGACACATTCACATATCAAGCAAGCGATGCGAGCGGCACTTCGAATATCGCAACAGTCACTATCACAGTAAACGAGGGTCCTTCGCTGGCCAGTGCCATACCTGACACCACCGTCGATGAAGACAACCCGCCTATTGATAATTACTGTGACCTCAATGCCGTCTTCGCCGATCCGGAGCAGGGTGGCGCGCTCTCCTTCAGTGTAATGAGCAATTCCAATCCCGCTGTGATTGCGGCCACGATCGATGCAGACAGCGCTTTGGATTTGAGCTTTGGACCGAATGCATACGGGAGTGCAACTATAGTGATCCGGGCCACGGATATCGGGGGCCTTTTCGTGGAAGATACGTTCGTCGTCACTGCCAATGCCGTAAACGATACGCCGATGGTGGCCACAACAATTATCCTCGATAACGCTACCGGTTCCACCAGCGTCAGCACTCCACTCGCGTTCAGTCATGCAATTGGCGGCGGTTCAAATCGCCTTCTCGTCGTCGGCATCGGAGTGGAGGGATCGACAACATCAGATGATGACGTTCTGGGGGTCACTTACAATGGAGTATCTCTCACCAGGGCTGTCGCACATGGAGTTGGGTTCGGCCGCTACCAGAATGATGAAATATGGTATCAATTGGAAAGCAGCCTTCCACCGCCCGGCACATACACGGTTTCGATCAGTGTTGAAGGCAGCCCGGATGACGTCAAGGCCGGTGCGATTTCGGTGAGCCGTGCCGCTCAGCAAGCTCCAGAAGCTACGGCCTTCAACGACGACGGGGAGACGGGCAGCACCAGGATTCAAACGAGCCTCACAACGCTAACCGATTGGGCGTGGATTTTTGACTGTGCGGGATCCGGTAATGCGGTCTCGCTCACGCCCGATGCTGGACAGGCGGAGCATTTCGATCTGATCGGATCGAGCAGCGGCGTGGCGGGGAGCACCAAAGAAAAGGTAACGGCAGGCGCAGAAACACTGGGCTGGACAACGGATGGAGCTTCCAACCGCCTTTCGCACGTTCTCGCCGCATTTGCACCTGTAGCTGGCGCCATTCCGGATACCACTGTCAACGAAGACAACCCAGCTATAGATAATTATCGTGATCTCAACGCTGTCTTCGCGGATATCGAAGATGGCAGCGCGCTCTCTTTCAGTGTCGAGAGTAACTCCAATCCCGCTCTCGTTATTGCTGCGATCGATGCGGACAGTGCCCTGGATCTGAGCTTTGCTCCCGAGTCGAACGGCAGCGCTCAGATCGTGATCAGGGCAGACGACTCGGGAACACTCTTCGCGGACGACACCCTCATTGTTACCGTCATTGCCGTGAGCGATCCGCCAGTAGCAGCGGACGATCCTGGTTACAGCGAGCTGGTGATGGCCCTCAGGCCGGTGTCGTACTGGCGCCTGGGCGAGACCGTTGGGCCGACTGCCATCGACGAATTGGGTTCAAACAATGGGACATACAATGGTCCCACTTTGGGAGAGGGCGGTGCGATAAGGGCGGATACCAACACTGCTGCGCGTTTCGACGGTGTCGACGACTATGTAGAAGTCGGAACGTTCGATGTGAATGGGACGGGCATCACTTTGCTCGGATGGTTCAATGCGGATGACTTTGGCATCCCCCAGGCGCGGATTATATCCAAAACGACAGATACCGCTATCGATAGTCACTACTGGATGCTTGGCACAGATGATGTATCAGGGGAGAAGCGACTCCGCGCTCTCCTCAAAACGGGTGGCAGCACTGCTGCGTGGACTGCATCGAGAGGTGCCTTGTCGACCGGGCAGTATCATTTCGCGGCTCTTACTTACGAGGGCTCAATGATGAGGCTGTATCTGGATGGGGTTCAGGTAGACAGCTTAGCAAAGTCCGGCGCCGTTGATGTGAATAATGGTGTGCCTATCTGGATCGGCAACAATCCTACGGTTCCGACGAGTCGACCTTTCGATGGCTTGATCGATGAAGTTGCTGTTTTTGCGCATGCGCTCAGTGATTCGCAGATCCAACGCCTCCATAAAGCCGGCCTTGCGATGTACGAAGTTGACGAGGATGGTTTGCTGGCCATCGGTGCATCCGAAGGTGTCCTGGTCAATGATACGGATGCCGATGACGATCCGCTCACATCAGTGCTTGTAAGTGGCCCGTCAAATTCTGCATCGTTCATGCTCAATCCTCAAGGTTCCTTCACCTATGCCCCGGATGCAAATTTCAACGGTTCGGACATGTTCACATATCGAGCCTTTGATGGCTCTGATAGCTCAAACGTGGCCGTTGCAGCAATCACCGTGAATGCAGTGAATGATGCCCCCGTCAATAGTGTGCCTGCTGCGCAGGTGACGACTGAGGACGTCCCTCTGGCGTTCTCGACGGCTAACGGGAACTCGATCTCTGTAGCCGACGTCGATGCAAGCAGCAACCCAGTTGAAGTGACGCTCACGGCCGCTAACGGAGTACTCACTCTAGCGGGAAGCAGCGGTCTTTCTTTTTCAGCAGGTGACGGTTCTTTGGATCCCGCCATGACCTTCAACGGTACGATCACCGACATTAACAATGCGCTTGATGGGTTGATGTTCGATCCAATCCCCGGATATGTTGGACCGGCCTCTCTCCAAGTCGATACAAACGATCAGGGCTACACAGGTAGCGGAGGCCCGCTTGTGGACAGCGATACCATTGCAATCGATGTAGATCAAGGCGTGGGCGTCATCGCTGCAACCGCCAGGCGTGTATGGGGACTTACCGTGAATCCAGGTTCGCCGCCGGAACCTGTGTTTCTCATTAAGTTGGTCAATAGCGGCACCTCGGCGGATACGCTGGTCTCGATTACCTTTTCCAATACAACGTTGGGACAGGGCAGCCAAGCGGAGCTGGACTCCGACTGGTCGTTACTGACGCTCACCGAAGCAAGCGGTGCCGACCTCCTTCCCGGCGGAGGCGGACCGCCGACTGGGACGTTCTCCTTGGGACGGGCAACGTTCGACAGTCTCGAAGCGGCGATTCCAGCAGGGGATACATTGAACCTGATCGTCTCAGGCGGCGCTTCTCTTGTGGCGCGGGACGGTGATCAGCTCGACCTGATGCTCGCGGATTCGACAGCTATAGCATTCGCTTCACCCGTTCAGCTGCTGGCGGCTTGGCCGCTCAATCCAGCCGATGTGTTTCCCGTCGACGGCATGGTTGCTCAACAAATTTCGCTCGATCCCGTTGGGGCTTCGGTGTTTCCAACAGATTCCAATCGCAATCTCGCCTTGGACCTGGTTCTGCCTCCCAATGGATATGAGCCGGATACGCTGAATAAGCTCAACGTCACGAACCTCGGTACGGCGCTGAATGCTGCCGACATCCAGATGATGGAAGCCTGGGTGGACGACGGAGACTCGATCTTCAATCCGAGTGCGGATTCATTGCTCGGAAGTTTTTCTTACACAGGGTCTCGATGGGAGATCACCGGTTTATCCGTCTATGTTCCCACGAGCGGTCTCCGGGTGTTCGCGACGGTGAATATCGCGCAGATGGCAGCGGAAGGTCGCACGATTCGGTTGTGCGTACCGGCTGTTCCCGATGTGGCTATCGGAATGGAGAGCGGTAATGACGGACCGATTGATGTAGCGGTGGCGAATCCCTTCGCGCAATCCATCAGTTCCAGCGAAAGTGTCATTCTCACCGCCGCGCTCTTATCTTCCGCAACCGTTATTCCAGGTCAGCAAGACGTGCTGCTGCTCCAGCTCATTGCAACGAACAATTATTCGATTGAAAAGCAAATCACTGGCTTGGCAATCGATAACGATACGCAGACTCAGAACACAGCGAGTCAAGCAGATTTGGACGGAGAGATCCAACTCCTGAAGCTCAGGATTGACGGCAACGACAACGGAGTTCTCGACGACGTCGTCACGGATCCTGTGGTTGGATTCACATTCTTCAATTCTGGAAAGGCAACCTTTACCGGGATTGCGTGGAACCTGCCGGCCGGAACGTCCCGGCACGCATTCATCACCGCGGGTATCTCTCTTGGCGGGGCAGCAGACGGAGACATTATCGCGGTGAGAATCGGCGGGATCCTTGACGTGGACTTCGCGGATCAGACGAATGTTGTCGCAGCTTGGCCACTGAGTTCGAATGCGGAGCTAACCATCGATGGGATGCTCGCCTCGCAAATTGCTTGCTTCGATGTGCTCGCTTCAACGCTCGCGCCTGGAGACGGTCCGGTTCTCGCACTGGATTTGATCGTGCCCCGCAACGGTTACGCGGATGACATACTGCGCGGTTTCGAGGTGATCAATCTTGGAACGGCCGGTCCATCGGACATCGGTGATCTGCGCCTGTGGCGAGACGGCGGGGATGGGGCTTTCTCTGGAGGCGGTGGGGACGATGTTGAGATTTCTCCGCTCGTGTATTCGGGCGGGTCGTGGAAGAGCGTGCTCCTCAGTGAGACGCTTGCCAGCGCGGGTGCGCGGCTGTTTGTAGGACTGACGGTATCGGGCGCACCGGCGGATTCAGTAACAATCCGATTTGCCCTTCCGGATGATGGAATCGAAGTCGAATCGGGAAACGATGGCCCTATAGATGGACCAGTGGAGAACTCGGAAGCAATGCTCCTGAGTTCGAATCCTCTGTTGGTCGCGCTGGATGTGAGCCCGGCGGTAAGCACGGTCGGACAAACCGTAAGCGTGCAAATGATCGTGAGAAATGTGGGCATGGAGCAAATCAACGCCATCTCACCTTCGGCGCTCACGCTGCAGGGCAGTGCGGGATTCAATCTTTCGGCTGGGCCGCAGCCCGCCGCCTTCGATCTCGCCTCAGCTGCCACGGATACCATTACATGGATCTACATCGCTAATGGAGCGGGTTCCATGCAGTGGGAGGGATATGCTCAGGGCACGGGAGCAATAAGCGGTCTGCCTCGAACGTCGCTGGAAGCAGCTTCGAACCTTCATCAAGTATTTCTGGAAGCCGGCGAAGTCACGCTTTTCGCCACCGAAAGTATGCCATTCATGATCAGCCAAGGGCAGCGCGACGTCGTCCCGTTGAGTTTAACGTTTTTCGTCCCGGAGAATCCCGACGCATCGAGCGCGAGACTGCGGAGCCTCAGGATTCGTTTGGAAGATGGTCAGGCGGGAGGCATTATTCCCGCGGATCTCTTGTCACGGGTCATCGTCAGCGAGGGCAACAACACCTACCTGGCCAAAACGGTTCTGGAAACCTCGGGCTCCGAGGTGGATCTGACGCTGGCAACGCCGGTGACCGTTGCACCACTCGAACCCGTCACGCTGGGCCTGAGAATGGACATATTAGCGGCTACCGTCGTTCCGGAATTTCGGGTAGTGATCACCGATAGCACCTGGATTGTTGCGGAGGATGCCATCAGCGGCGCTCCCGCAGTAGTACGTTTGCAGGAGGGTTCTTATCCTATTGCCTCCGGTTTGGGCCGTCTCGTCGCACCGCCGACCGAACTGGATGTCCAGGCTACCGGAAACGTGCCGCAGCGACTGGGCCGTGGCCAGCTGGATGTCCCTTTGCTCACGGTCCAGCTGGACAATGCGGGCATCAGCGGACTCACGACGGACGTTGCCATCACTGGATTTGCCGTCGGCCTCGTTGATACAAACGGAATCCCCATATCGAATCCATCTCAAATTTTCGATCGCCTCATCGTCACCGGGCAATCCATTGTTTATGCTGACCGGCACCTGGGTTCTCAGGATAGTACGCTCCTCACGCTGGCGCTCTCTCCGCTTGCTGAAGTTGAAGTCAATATGCCGATGCTGCTAACCGTAGCGGCTGATATTGCAGAAAATGCTGTCATGGGGGCCTGTCGGCTGCGCTTGGCCGATTCAACGTACTTCGACGCGAGGGATGCCAACAGCGGTGCAGCTGTTCCAGTGATCTATCAGAGCCAGCCGATCGAAGGTGCCGATGTGATTATCGAAGCTCCAGCAGAAAGCCTGGCAGTTCGCGGCGCGCCGGCGTTTCCTCAGATAGTGAATGTAGGAGAGTCCGATGTAACCGCATTTACCATTGCTTGCCGGCATCCTTCACCTCCCGGTGTTGGGAGGATCCGCCTGGATGAGATCGCTGTGCTGTGTCAGAACGAGCTGCGCAATCCGCTCGTACCGGCAACTTATATCGAGCGTCTCCGCGTCTTCGAGAGTGGGGCGGAGATTGCGGACGTCACCAATCTCCCCGCGATTGGAAATCGAATCGACGTACCGCTCCCTGGTCTGCTGCTGGAGCCGGGCGAAACCGACACGCTGGAAGTTCGGATCGACGTGTCTGCAAGCGCCCCTCTCACGTTTCTCGAGCTTATAGTGGAGAGCAGCGGTATTCGTGCTGTCGATGCGAACATCGATGCGAGTGTGGTCATCGCACCCGAAGTCGGCTGGGCGCTTCCCGTGACTTCGGGGCTTACCCAACTGCTCCCGCCTGCGACCGAATTGGTGGTCGGCCTGTCGAGCGATATGCCGGCCGCCCTGGTGAAAGGTACGGCGGGTCTTCGGGTGGCCGAGCTTTCTGTGGTCAATACTGCTTCTGCGGGTTCCGGAATGATCACCGTGGATTATCTGGTCCTTCGAGCGGCGGACAAGCAGTTCTCGAGCGTTCCAATCGGTGCCGTCACGAGAAAGATTACCGCTCACAACGGCGTCAGCCTGCTGGGAGAGAGCGCCACGCTGTCCAGGGATTCCGCGACGGCATATGTCCCTTTTGCATCGCCTCTGGTCTTACAAGCAGGCGTATTGATGGACATTCAGATCTCCATGGATCTCCAAGATACCATCGGAGTTGAAAACTTCCGTGTGGGTGTCGACTCGAGCGATGTCGGTGTCGACCAGCCGAGCAGCGCTCTATTTCAAGTGCGTATAGAGTCCAAAACCGGCCAGCGGTTTCCCCTTTGGACTGAAGCGGGCAATTTCAGCCAACAAGATTTATCGGGCAGTTACTCGAATTTTCCCAATCCTTTTGCTGCGGGCCGCGAGCCAACGACGTTCGTGTACTACCTGGCAAAGGATGCGGAAGTCGCTCTCAGGATCTGGACGGCTCGGGGAGAGGCCGTCACGACGATTCGGAAGGGAACAAGGCGACCGGCGGGACTCTACCAGGATGATCAATGGGACGGACGGAACGATCGCGGCGTCGTCGTAGTAAATGGTGTTTATCTGGCTGAGCTCGTTGTGCGTTATACGGATGGCGGCGGCGACCGCAAGCTGAGAAAAGTGGCGGTAGTTCGTTGAAAAAGTGGGCTGCACCGATAGCCGGTGTCGGACTTTCGCCGAGAGAGGTGCCAGTGGTTCGGTAAACAAGCGGACCAAGTAGATGGTGCTTTCGAACGTTTGTTGAAGAGGATAGCGATAGATCGATGAAAAAGCGTTTCAATGAAATAATCCTCTTTTGCGCCGTTGCGGCATCGCTTGTTTTCGCCGGTAGGGTTCATGCCGAAGACGACGGCGGCGGGCGATCGGTGTTCGCCACCGGAGCGGGTATTCGAGCGTTGGGGCTCGGCGGTGCGTACGGGGCGGTGGCCAACGATGCAAGCGCAGTGCTGTGGAATCCAGGCGGATTGGGCTGGGTCGAAAGGAGCGAATTTCAAGCATCTCACACCAGCTATTACGGACTTGGGATCGATGAACAGTACGGGTCGTTTGTGATTCCGAGCTGGCGCTGGGGAGCGGCATCGATCACATTCCGGCACTTTGGAGTGGGCGGGATCGAGCGCCGGGATGATCGCAACATACTCCTGGAAGGCGGGCTGTCAGATAATGAAACCGAGCTGTCCATCGGATACGGTCGGCGAGTGGGTAATGCGTGGAGCATAGGCGGCGCCATCAAGCTGCAGCACCAGGGCTTGGCCGGATTCGGTGATAGTGGCTTGGGATTGGATGTCGGGCTCATCGTGCGTCCCCTGGCGGCGCTGAATATCAGCACCAGCGCCGCCGATCGGTTTTCCCTGGCGCTTGCTGTGAGAAACGTCTTGAAGCCTTCGATTCGACTTACGGACGACCGGGTTACAGATCCGACGGGAGTTCGGTTCGGTACCTCTTATTGGCTCCCGATCTGGAGTGGCCGGTCGCTGCTGGCCGCTTTCGATGTGGAAAAAACTGATGGCATGAATGCACGGGTTCATGCCGGTGTTGAACTGAACGTTCACCCCCTTCTCTGCCTGAGAACGGGTATTAATGACGGAACTTTTACTGCAGGCACAGGAATTCGATGGAGAGGGATGTCATTCGAATATACGATCGAGGACAATCCCATCGATAACGTTCACAGGTTCGGTGCGACGTTCACCTTTGGGGCTGCGGTCGATGAGAGCCGGCTGGCGGCCGTTGAAGCTCAGGAAAACGCGCTGCAGTCCAAATTGGCGCAGGCGTTCGAAGAGCAGCAAAGGGAGCGCGTTCGTCAGCTGCTGGCAGAGGCTGACCGGGCGAAACGTGAAGGTGAGTTCGATGAGGCATTGGAACTGATCACGGTAGTGACGGCACTCGATCCGGACCATGAAGATGCATTGAGACAGAAGGGAATCTGCCTGCGGGGGCTGGGAGAGAAGCTCGAAGGCCAGGGAGACTTTGCGGCGGCCATGTTGAGCTATTCGCGGGCCCTCGCCGTGTTGCCTCGGGATTCCGCTGCAATCACTGGACTCGAGCGGTGCCGTGATGAAAGTGACCGGTTGGCAGCTCGATCGGAAACGATACGCCAGAGATTCGCCGCCGCGTTGGACGCGTTCAGCGCTCACGACCTAACGCGTGCGAGGGATCAATTCGCTGCCATTTTACGGCTCGCTCCCGATGATCAGGAGGCGGCGGCAATGCATGAAAGAACGCTGCAAGCCATCGATCAGAGGACGACCGATCTTCTCGAGCAGGCGGAACGAATGATCGAATGGGGCCACTTGGACGAAGCGCAATCCCTGCTAGATGGCGTGGAGAAGCTCGGCCCCAATGCCCGCGACTTCCGCCGGATCAAAGCACAACTCTCCGAGGTCAAGAGACAGCAACGCGCGACCGGGATTTCCACTCAAGGCGGTGATGGGAGGACTCAGGGGAGTATATCGTCGGGCGGTTCCGGTACTCGGCCAATCACGGATGAACAGAAACGTGAGATTCGCCACTTGTATCAGCAAGGCATGAAAGCGATGGAGGATGGGCGCGCGCACGAGGCTGTCAAGTATTGGGAGCTCGTGTGGGCAGTGGATCCAAATCATGAACGCGTAGCCGATCATCTCAAACGGGAGTATCTCAGGAGAGGCATGGAATATTTCGCGGATGGTAAGCTCGATCAAGCCGTTGAGTTGTGGGAAAGTGCGCTGCGCGTGGATCCAGCGGACAAGCGAACAATGGGTTATCTCTCTCGTGCCAGAGAGCAAATGGCACGAACTCGAGAAATCCTCGGGAAGTGAGGTAGACGTATAAGCGCTATTGCGGCTGAATTATAAAAAGGATCGTATGAACGCAAGAAAGAAGAATACGTCCGCCTCGGTGCCTCGGCATCGCGTCATTGGCATGCGCTTCGTTGTTACAGCTGTGGCGGTGACGATGGTGACGTTCGCGATCATCGGGGCGGGGAGCGTTGCCGAACGGCATGCAAGACGAGCACTCATGCGCGAGCTCGAACAACGCTTGGTGCTCGAGGCGAGAAATCTTGCACTTCTCAGCTCGAGCGCCCTCTTGAGCGATTATCCGGAACTCACTCTGCATCCCATCGTCAAGGAGATGAAAACGGAGCGTCCGGACCTCGCCATGGTTTATGTGTTGGACCATGAAGGAATTATCCAAGGCCACTCAGACGCTGCCAAACTGGGGACGCCTTTCTCGGAAAGAATGGAGCTTCAATCAGTCGAGCCTCACATCGGACTTCGCGAAGGCGAGTCGTTTATGGGAGACACCGAGCTCCTTGCCGTCAACGCCCCGATCCTGCATCCAAACGGGAAGACGATTGGCAAAGCGATTGTCGGATTGGAAAGAAGCTATGTGGATGCGACGATCATCGAGGCCAGAAGAAAGCTCCTGATCTTTTTGTTACCCGTTTTGGGGTTGGCAATTCTACTGACCTCTCTACTGATGTCGGGAATGTTGCGCCCGATTGCCAAGATCCGGGAAGGGCTCGAGCGGATCGGTAAGGGAGATCTCAATAGCCGGTTGAAGCTGTCTTCGAGGACAGAATTGAGCGTCCTGGCGCAGTCCATCAATGATATGGCGGATAGACTCAAAGCCGCTCAAGTGGAACTGGTAGAGAAGGAGCGGCTCGATCATGAGATGGATCTGGCTCGCCAGATTCAGCAGTCCCTTCTCCCGAAAGCGACGGCCAAAACGGGTGGTTTCGTTGTAGCCGGTGCTCAAAGGGCTGCAGCCGAAGTCGGCGGCGACTATTTCGATATCTTTCCGTTGAGGGACGGCCGTACGGGTTTGGTTATTGCCGATGTCGCCGGCAAGGGTTTGGCGGGTTGCCTGGTTGCTTCGATGCTGGCCGTTTTGATAAGAACGCTCCGCAATGCTTATGCGCTGCCGTCCGCACTCCTCGTCGCGCTGGAAGACGGTCTCATTGATTCGCTGCAACCCGGGACGTTCGTAACGATTTTTTACGGCATCCTCGATCCAAGAACATCAGAAATCATGTACGCCTCCGCGGCGCACAACCCCATCATTCATTACAGCGCGGCCTCTAAACGGATTGATTCGCAACGAACCGAAGGGATCCCGCTGGGATTGATGCGCGATAACGTTCTCGAGACCACGCTCAAAGACTACTCTGTGGCTTTTGGTCCTGGTGATGTTCTTGTGCTGACTACGGACGGTTTGAACGAGGCAGTGAGCGCTTCCGGTGAGGAGTACGGTTTCAAACGATTGGGGAGAGCCGTTGAGAAGTTAGCGCTTCAGGGCTGCCAAACCGTTGTCGATGGTATACTGGAATCCGTGAGCAATTGGGAGGGGACGCTGGCCAGCGCTGATGATAAGACGCTTCTCGTTATCTGCCGGACAGGTACCCCTGATGCCGTGACGTATCCATCGGATTCAGGTTTGGCTCCTTCTTCAAAAGAGAACGATCTACTCACATATCTGTGGGAAAATCGCGAGGTTGGGAGCCAGCATCTTTCGGTACCTGCGCGCCTCGAGGCCCTGGACGGCATCAAAACTTGGCTAAGAAATTGCGAAGATCTTAAGCGCTTGGACGATCGTGACTTGGGCGTGCTGGAGCTCGGTCTCTATGAAATCTGCGCCAACATCGCCGAGCATGGGTACCGGTTCGATGCAACGAAACTAATTGATATTTGGTGGGTTCCACCGCGTGCCGAGGGAGCTGAAGCGCCTGCCGGGACACAGGTACCCAAGGGACCGGCAGGTGAATCGGTACAACAATTGCAACAAGGTTATTTTTTGATTCGTGACCGTGGAATGCCTCCTCGGCTGACCGATAGGCGCAAGGACGATACCGATTACTTCCAAGCCCGCCTCATGGGCAGGGGGCTGGGAATGAGCTTGATATACAAGACGATGGATGATGTCCAATTCTATCCGAATACGAAAGTTGGCAACTTGACAATTGCCAAATTTTCGGCAAATGCGAGCGAGAAAGCCTGGGAGGAGCCAAAATGACCGACCAATTCTGGCTGGAAGAAACGAAATTAGAGCACCCCATCGCCGTGATCCGTATTGGCGGAAGATTCGGGTCGGAAGGCGCGCAGAAGTTTCGAGACTTTTGCGTCAATTTACGCATCGAAAACTACCAGCACTTGGTGGTGGATATGACGGATGTGGCGTTCATTGCCTCAATCGGCGCAGGAACGCTCATGATTATGACACAGGTGTTCACGCGAATTAACGGAACATTGCAACTCGTGAATCTATCTGAGCCCGTGTTGCGAGTGGTGAATCTCCTCAATCTGGATCGCTTTTTAATGATAAAATCAAGCGAAAAGGAGGCTCTGGAGAGCGTTAAAGTCACTAAATAATCGGGCGGGCAGCGTCTATCTATGAATCTGTACCACGATTTTGGGCCCAACGACACCGACGAAAAAAATTCATAAGCTATTATAATCATTTAAGCTACAATCTCCCATCTTTTTCTGTTCTATCCCCGCCTTTGATTCAACTCTATGCATTTTGCATATGGGTGGCGCTACTGAGCGGGCTCATGTCCCAACGTTTTATTTGTGATCCACGAAGAACGTCTCAGCTTGACCTCTGGGCAGAACAAAAGCATCTTGCTATTCGTGCGGTGCGGCAGAATCTGCCTGCAGATTATCGGGTTACTGTTGCATTCCAACGAGATTCATTGGATAATATTGCATCCCACCCATCAGATACAGGTCAATGAACGCCAATTATTTGGTAAACAGAAACCTACTGAATCAACGGCCACCGAAGTGGTGTGGTCGCAGGAAGGGGCTCGAAGAATCGAGGTGGCATTCCTGGGCAAGTAGCGATTTGAGCGTTTTTTACTTACGTGAAGGACGACATACCGATTGGAAAAGGAGCACACTATGGCATTCACGTTCCAACCGAGGCGGGGAATCTATATTGACATTAGCGAGGAGATGAAGACGGCAGGTGCGCCGCTCACTAACGAAGAGGTTCAGCATTTCGAAGAGTTCGACTCGATCTACCGGTCATTGTGTGCGCTGATGTACAACTACGTGCCCATGTCCGGTCATCCAGGGGGATCCATATCATCCGGTCGATTTGTCGCATGCATTCTCTTCGATGCAATGGACTATGACCTGTCAAATCCCGATCGCGACGAAGCGGATCTCATCTCCTATGCGGCAGGCCACAAAGCTTTGGGCCTCTACGCTCTGTGGGCGCTACGAAACGAAGTGGCGCGCATTGGCGCGCCAGAACTTCTCGCCCGGGAAGATAGATATCAGCTCCGTCTCGAAGATCTTCTGGGATTTCGTCGAAATCCTACGGCGAAGACGCCCCTCTTCAATAAATACAAAGCCAAGCCATTGGACGGCCATCCGACTCCGGCAACGCCTTTCCTTCGCTTGTCGACGGGCGCTTCGGGTGTCGGTGTGGCCAGCTCACTCGGGCTTGCGTTTGGTGCAATGGATTACTACGGAAATAGGGCGCCGCGCGTCCACATCGTGGAAGGCGAAGGGGGTATGACGCCGGGACGCGTGAGCGAGGCGATGGCCGCCGCAGGCACGGCGTCTTTGGGAAACGCCGTCATGCACATCGACTGGAACCAGGCGTCGATCGATACCAATCGGGTCTGCCGCGATGGCGACCAACCTGGCGATTACGTTCAATGGAGTCCAATGGAGTTCGCGTATCTGCACGATTGGAACGTCATTCTGGTTCCCGAAGGCAGAGACTTCCAGCAGATTGTCGCCGCGCAGCGCAAGGCCGCCTCGATCGATAACGGCCAGCCCACGGCGATCGTCTATCGTACCACGAAAGGGTGGCAGTACGGCATAGAGGGAAGATTGTCTCACGGCGCGGGACACAAACTATGTTCCGATGGCTTCTATGAAGCGGTCCAGCCGCTATTGGAGAAGACGGGACGGATGCTTCCCACCTGCGAGCCAGACTGCCAGCGCTGCGAAGGTGGTAAACAGGAAGATGTGATGGAAGCGTGTTTCTGGGACGGCCTGATGGTTGTGCGCGCAGCATTGGAAGAGAGTCGGGAGGCAGTGGGCAATTTGGCCGGCAGACTCGTCAGTGCGCGTGATCGTTTGAACGAGCAAAACCGCAAACCTCGCGAAAAAGCTCCGCGGGTGGAAGCCGTGTTCGAATTGGCCGCCAAGAACGGGAAATCCATCCCGAAGGAGCTGACACTTGCCCCGGGGGATGTTACTACGCTGAGAGCGGAATTGGGTCGTGTGCTCAATTACTATAACAAGGCCAGCGATGGTGCCATATTAGCCGCCGCGGCGGATCTACTCTCTTCGACGAGCGTCATCATGACCGGCGACGGTTTCTCGGAAGGGTACTATAACGCGGGCAGTAACCCGGGATCGAGGATTCTGGCGACTGGTGGAATCTGTGAGGACGCCATGTCCGGGATTTTCTCAGGACTCGCCAGTTATGGGCATCACATCGGTGCCGGTTCATCGTACGGTGCCTTCATTGCGGCACTGGGCCATATCGCAGCCCGCCTCCATGCGATCGGCAACCAGGCCCGGCAGGCCATTGCCGAGGGCCCGTACCGGCCGTTTGTTCTCATTTGCGCGCACGCCGGTATCAAGACGGGTGAGGACGGACCAACGCATGCCGATCCACAGGCTTTGCAGCTTCTTCAGGAGAATTTTCCACGGAGCACCATGATCACACTCACCCCATGGGATCCCCAGGAAATCTGGACGCTGATGTCTGCTGCTCTTGCCAAACGACCAGCGATTATCGCGCCCTTCGTCACGCGGCCGAACGAAACGATCATCGATCGCAAGGCACTGGGTCTTGCCCCACCAACAGATGCAAAAGCGGGTGTCTACCTCCTCAAGAAAGCGGAGGGAAAAAGCGACGGGACGGTCGTTATTCAGGGCAGCGAAGTTGGCTACGCGTTTGTGGAAGAGACGCTGCCGTTGCTCAAAAAGGAGGGAATCGAACTCAACGTCTATTACGTATCGAGCGCAGAACTGTTCGATTTGCTCCCGCAGGAAGAGCAGGATCGGATTTTCCCGAGGGCCCATGCAGAGGAGGCCATGGGAATCACTGGTTTTACTCTGCCAACGATGTATCGCTGGATTCCTTCGAAACGCGGCCGTTTGATGACCGTCCACGCGTTCCAGAAGGGTCACTACTTGGGGAGCGGGAAGGCCCATAAGGTATTGGAGGAAGGGGGGCTCAACGGGGAAGGGCTCCTCAAGGCGATTGTTCGGTACGTGAAAGAGCAATAGATGCGGCCGCTGTGGTCGTTTCAGCTCTCCGATCACGCTTGACACCTCACTGTGATGTCGGCTAACGTTATGGCCTTCGCCTCGAGCCCACCGGTATCATCACCCGCGGCTGGCAGGCGATATTTTTCTAAGGATCCCGGCTCCGGTCGCGGCGAACAAGATGTCCGCTTGTAATAAGCGAACGAAAGCCCCGCATCCGCGCATATAATAGAGGGATTGAATTCAGCTGCTTGGAGGACTGATTTCATGGCGGTTCGTATTGGAATCAGACGCGAGGACAAGAGCATCTGGGAACGGAGAGTTCCGATAATTCCCGACCATGTGCGGGAGCTCAAAAACGAGGGCGTGGAGGTCCTGATTCAACCGTCCGAGATTCGGATCTTTGGTGATGCGGATTACGTGGCGGCAGGAGCCGCCGTCGAAGAAGACCTTTCCTCGTGTCCTGTTGTATTCGCCGTCAAAGAGATCCCAGCCACTTTCTTTTGGAGGGGCGGAACTTATGTGTTCTTCTCCCACACCATAAAAGGCCAAAAACACAACATGCCCATGCTAAAAAAGATGATGGAACTCGAATGCCAGCTCATCGACTACGAGAAAGTAGTGGACGACAAGGGAAGAAGGCTGGTCTTTTTCGGCTGGCACGCGGGAGTGGCCGGGATGATAGAAACACTCGTCGCATTCGGTCGGCGACTTGAGAGCAATGGCATCGAAAGCCCCTTCTTGGCTTTAAAAGCGCCTCATGAGTATGGTTCGATAGACGAAATCAAATCGGTTCTCGAAGTGATCGGTCACTGGATTCGGGTGGAGGGACTGCCCGAGGAGATCATCCCGTTGACTGTTGGATTCGCCGGATATGGCCATGTTTCCCAAGGGGCGCAGGAGATGTTCGATATTCTCCCGACAAAAGAGGTCCATCCAAGCAAGCTCAACGCTGTATCTGCCGACATGAATGGCGCGAAGAACACAATCTTCAAGACAGTATTCAAAGAAGAAGATATGGTGGTTCCGAAAGCGTCTGATGGCGTCTTTGCGCTCCAAGATTATTATGACCATCCAGAGAAATATGCGGGCATATTCGAGAACTACCTGCCTTATCTCACGGTACTGGTGAATTGCATATACTGGGATGAGAGATATCCAAGACTGGTAACCAAAGACTATCTCAAGAACAGGTGGAAAGGTACCAAACTGCAGCTGATTGGAGATATCACCTGCGATATCGATGGCTCGATAGAGGTCACGGTCAAAGCGACCGATCCGGGCAGTCCAACTTACGTCTACGATCCGGATACCGATTCCATCATAGATGGTTGGGAAGGAAACGGACCCGTGATCATGGCAGTCGATATTCTCCCTTCCGAACTTCCGAAGGACGCGTCGATTTATTTCAGCAATGTCTTGAAGGAGTTCATCCCGGCCATCGCAAAAATTGATCAAAATGTGGAGTTCAGCAAATTGGATCTCCCGGAGGCAATCAAAAGGGCCGTCATTCTGCATCGGGGCAAATTGACACCCGATTACGAATACATTTCGGATTTCCTCGACTGACACTCGGTCCAAATGAAGCTAGGAGGTATTGCATCATGGCAAAGGTTGTGGTGTTTGGAGCAGGGATGGTAACCAGGCCGCTGGTTAGGTATTTGCTGGATCAGCCCGATATTCATCTAACGGTTGCCACGAGAACCGTTAGCAAGGCCGAGAGAATGATTGCCGGCCATCCAAAGGGTGAGCCGAAATCCCTCAACGTTCAGGATATGAATGCGGTGGAGGAGGAGATAAAGGCTTCGGATGTGGTCGTGAGCTTGCTTCCGTACGAATACCATGTAAAGGTTGCCAATCGCTGCATCAAACACAAGAAGCATTTGGTTACCACATCCTACGTCAGCGAAGCAATGCAAGATCTCGATGCCGCATCGAAGAAGGCAGGGGTGCTCTTGTTGAACGAATGCGGTCTCGATCCGGGAATCGATCACATGTCCGCAATGAGGATCATACATGATGTGGAGAGGAAAAACGGGAAAGTAGTGAGCTTCCGTTCCACCACAGGTGCCCTGCCTTCCCATGAGACAAACAACAATCCCTTTGGATACAAGTTCTCCTGGTCACCGCGAGGCGTTCTCCTTGCATCGAAGAACGCGGCGAAGTGGTTGGAGAATGGGGAAGAGGTGAATATTCCCGGCGAGCAGCTTTTCGAAAACTATTATATACAGGATGTCCCGGGAGTGGGGGCGTTCGAAAACTATCCAAATAGAGACTCCATTCCGTATAAAGAAATCTACGGGTTGAAAGATGCGCACACGGTCTACAGGGGCACTTTCAGAATGACGGGCTGGTGCGAAACGCTCAGGAAAATCGTGGCCATCGGCTGGCTGAGCGAGAATCCTCCGAAAGGATTCGCGGGTAAAACCTACGGCGAGCTGACGAGGCATCTCATCAACGCTGCTCCTGAAGAAAATCTCCATAAAGCTGCGGCCAAGTTTCTCGGCATAGATGTGTATGCGGCGATTGTCAAACGGTTGGAATGGCTTGGTCTTTTCGGGGACGAGCCGCTACCCCAGGATAGAGACAATCCGCTCGATTACATGAACGTGCTCACGTTGGAGAAAATGCCGCTGCGAGAGAGCGAGCGGGACATGATCGTGATGCATCATGAGTTTGTCGCGGAATATGCAAATAGTAAGAGAGAATATATCACGTCCACTCTGGTGGATTATGGAATCCCCGGCGAGGACAGCTCCATCGCGAGGACGGTGAGCCTGCCTGCTGCGATAGCCGTTAAGATGATCTTGTACGACAAGATCACGGCAACAGGGGTGCATATTCCCATTTCACCGGGGATCTACAATCCCATCCTCGATGAATTGGAATCTTACAACGTGATCTTCAAGGAGAGGACCCAGGAGGTATGACGATGGCCCGCGGCTCCAAGTACTATATAGCGCTCGAGAACGAATACGGGGCTCATAATTATCACCCCATCCCTGTCGTGATCAGCAAGGCAAAAGGCGTTTGGGTGTGGGATCCCGAGGGCAGGAAGTATCTCGACTGCCTCGCCTCTTACAGTGCCGTCAACCAGGGCCACAGACACCCCAAAATCATCAAAGCCCTGAGAGATCAGGCGAACAAGGTGACCCTCACCAGCCGGGCGTTTCACAACGACATGCTGGGACCTTTTCTCAAGAAGCTAACGAAGGTCACGCAGTTGGAGATGGCGCTGCCCATGAACACCGGTGCAGAGGCGGTGGAAACAGCGGTCAAAATCGCGAGGAAATGGGGATATGAAAAAAAAGGCGTCCCCAAGAACAAAGCACAGATCATCGTATGCAGAGACAACTTCCATGGAAGGACGACAACGATCGTTAGCTTTGCCACCGATCCCGTGACGAGGGTGGGTTTCGGGCCTTTCACTCCGGGTTTCAAGGTGATTCCCTACAACGACATCGACGCTCTCGAGAACGCGATTACGGACAACACGGTGGGCTTCCTCGTCGAGCCGATACAGGCGGAAGCGGGAGTCAAAGTCCCGAGCGAGGGGTATATGAGGGCGGCCGGAGATGTGTGCCGGCAGCACAACGTGCTGTTTATGCTCGATGAAATTCAAACTGGCTGCTGCCGAACGGGAAAGATGTTCGCCTGGATGCATGAAAACGCAAAGCCGGATGTCATCATGGTGGGAAAGGCTCTTGGGGGAGGCGTTGTACCGGTGTCGGCGGCCGTTTCATCGAGGGATATCATGTCCGTTATCGGCCCGGGGGAGCACGGCAGCACGTTCGGCGGCAATCCTCTCGCCTGTGCCGTAGGGATGGCGTCCCTCGACGTCCTTATAGAGGAAAAGCTGGACAAACGAGCCGAAAAACTGGGCAGGCGTTTTCGCGAGGGGCTTCATAAGATCAAGACCAACAAGGTCAAAGAGATTCGCGGTGTCGGCCTTCTCAACGCCATCGAGATAAAGAAATCGGCGGGTGACGCACGGAAGTACACGGAGAGATTGAAAGAGTTGGGCGTTCTGGCGAAAGACACACACGGGCAAACGATTCGGTTCGCACCGCCTCTCGTGATAGAGGAAAGGGAGCTGGACTGGATGCTCGGAGCGATAGAAAAGGTGCTGGCGTAGGGGCGCTAGTAACGATGAAATGAATTAGCTGCCTTTAATCAGAAGCGGTAGGAAAAACCGATGCGCGGTTGGTAATAGTCGACATATATAATGTTGTAGCAGAACTGATAGTGGTCATGGAACAGGAGATTCAAGCCTAAAGCACCGCCAAATATGTCCGTCGTCCCCCAGCTGACTTCCGAGTAGTTGTTACCCGCTTCTCGTCTCACATTATAATAGAAAAGCAGCGGGCCGCCCCATACAGTGATATCAAGTTTGCGCCGGCGGAAGGATCGCTGGAGCTGGAGGATTGTTGTGGAGGAGAAGTGCGTCAGATCGAAGAAGCTCCCGGTTTTATCCCTGATGAACGATTCGGTGTAATGAGCGCCGGCGCTGAGAATGTAATCATCGTTTTTCCAAAGCAGCGCATGAAGCCCGATTCCTATGAGGTAGTATCTCAAGTCCCTCTCCAGTGAATGAAAGCCCTCATCCGCGGAAAACAGCTCCGCAGAAAGCGTGGCATACTTGCTGACGCCGTATCGCACAGGGAGCGAGAAGTCATATTGATCAACCACCATGGTGCTACGGATATTTTCCAAATCTCGATGAACCCAGCGAACCTGGGCTCCGACTTCAACGGTGCCTCGAGGAAGTAACGGCCCCAAAACCTGAGCCGGTGCCAAGCTTGGAACGAGCAAGGTGATCGAGATCGTCATTAGAATTGCGATTCTTGTTTTTATCATTTTCCTTCCCCCAGATGGAGTGCGATTCCCAGTCTCGCCTGAAAGTAATTCGCGTACACAACGTAGAAAAGTCCGGCAAAATGCTTGAAGAACACGGTGTGGGCACCCATTGCTACTCCAAAGTTATCTGAGGCCTCGTTTTTGATGGGAGTGTTCGAATCCCATGGATAGGTTTCGCCGATATCATCGACGTACATCGGACCGATCCACACATCTGCAGCATGATTACGAAATGTGAATGATCGGATAATCTGGAGGCCGGTGATCACACCACGAGTGCGTTTGTCGAAATGATTGGCCGATCGGTCGTGGTCCCACACTTCGTTGAAGTGGAAGCAGCCGGCAAATGCCCATTGGCGGTATTGATAGAGTTTCGCTGCGACGCCTCCTCCGAGCGCATACCGCCTGTATTTCAGTCCAGGGAAATCCTCATGGTCGAAAATAGAAATGGCTCCCTCAACCGACAGCGTCAGCCATTCGAAGCCCCCATATCGGGCAAACAGGGTGGAGACCTCCCACCGCATTTCCGTCGGAAGGTTGGGTTCCATATCGCGGTGGAACCACTTGTGGATGTAACCGAGCTCTGCTTCGCCGGACTTCAAGGTCGAACTCAAGATTTGAGCGTTGGCCGCAGAACTCGTATACAAGGCAAGAACGATCAAAAGTGTGACAATCAGTTTAAAGGTTTTCATCGGTACCTACTCCACGAGATATGAAATTCGATTGCTCGATACTAAAATGAGTGAGCCGTCTAGTGCATTGAGTATGTCCACGGGATGCTCGTTTATCTCCTGATGGTTCCAAATGAGCCCGTTGAAGTGCAGTAAAAGACCACCGTACCCGATGGCGATCACATCATTGGGGGCGCGCCCGGCAATCATGCGGAGATCGCTGGACCGGTAGCCCGGCTGGGACGACCACTCAATGCCGTCGTAGTGAAGGATCCCTGCTTGGCCCACTGCGAACACGTCGTTCTTGGAAGTTCCCCACACATCATAAAGTGCTTGAGTAATTCCGCTGTTCATGCCGCTCCATGAAGTGCCGTTGTATCGCAGGATTTTACCCCCATCACCGACGGCAATGACGTTATCCGATGAACTGCCCCACACCGAGTGCAGTCTGAATGGTTCGCCCTCCATCATGGCGTTCCAGCCGGTGCCGTCGTAGTGATAAATCGATCCTGTTCCCACGGAGAAGATGTCGTTTTGGGATGCAGCCCAGAATGCAAGTTGCCTTCCCGAGAGCGAATCAGCCGATAGCGACCATATCGTCCCATCAAAATGTATGATGGAACCAGTGGAAAGTGATGC
Source organism: Candidatus Latescibacterota bacterium (assembly GCA_011772205.1). Lineage (GTDB taxonomy): Bacteria > Krumholzibacteriota > Krumholzibacteriia > WVZY01 > WVZY01 > WVZY01. The sequence goes on along the minus strand of WVZY01000042.1, from coordinate 23,827 downwards.
GTAGAGATTGTCGAGTGATGTGCCGCCAAACGCCTCGACCCTCTCGTATTGCTTGACGGCAAATGATTCTCTCCACTGGTTGTTATCATAGATATAAATGCTGCGCTTGCGACAATAGCCGGCAATTCGCGATATCGATTCCGCCCAAGCTGCCTCTATGCAGACTGGTTTGTCCTCCCATGCCGATGTCCAGTTCGAACCGTCGAAATGAAGGATCTTTTTGTTTTCGCCAACGGCGTAAATATCAGAAGGTCCGCTCCCGTAAATTCCAAACAGACTGCTGGCTGTCACCGGTTCTGCCAGCGACCATGAAAAGCCGTCATAGTGAAGAATCGTTCCCCTATATCCAACGGCGTACACATCATTGAATGAAGCGCCCCAGACGCCATACAAGTTGTCGGACATTTCCGGAACAGGCATGGGCGACCAGTCACTTCCATCGTAATGCAGGATAATAGGATCCTCGGTAGGAACTCCTAGGATTTGCCCCACAACGTAGAGATCATTGGGGGAAATACCCCATATATCCCAAAACCGGCCGGAAGGATCACTGCCCCTCCATGTGGCACCATCCCAATGAACGATGTCGTACAATCTGACGAGGACGAGTGAAGGACCAGGGCCGGCCCATATGGCCTTAGGGCTTTTGTGTTCATTGAAGTCGTGCAGGATATCCCAAACGACGCCGTTGAAATGGTAAACATACCGGCTGTCCGCTGCATACACATCGTCCGCCGCCGTGCCTCCGACAACGACGGCGGCAATGGGTAATTCGCTCCAGGAGGTGCCGTCGAAATGATGGAGCTTGCCGTCGGCGACGTACACATCGTTTGGACCGGATCCCCAGATGTCGAAGATGTATAGCGTTTCGTGCCCTTCGAGCAATATCTCCTCCCAATCGACGCCGTCAAAGTGATAGAGCAGGCCATAGCGGTAACCGACGTAGACATCATTCCCGGAGCTGCACCACACATCGGTGAGCATGGCTCGATAGGAGAACTTTTCGATGGTATGCCATTCCAGTGAGGGGGTCTCCGGGGCCAGATCGAGTGGGCGCTGATCGCAAGCCGCGATGCCAGAGATGAGTGCCAGCACCAAGGGAAGCCAGAACATTGTGATGCCATCGAATACGCGCATTAAAAGCTACCGTTTGTACATATAGAGTGGGGGAGTACCAGCAGTAGTCGCGAATACTTCGCCCGTTGGACAGGCCCATATATCCGCAAAGATATCGCCTAGGCCTGTATTGGAAACAGCGGACCACACCGTGCCGTTGAAATGATAGATATCAAAGCCATTTAAGGCGAATACATCGGTTGGTCCCGTCCCGCTTATAGCGATAAAACTGGACGCTTTTGAATAGTTCGGATAAGTCATCGGCTCCCACTTCCTGCCATTGAAGTGAAGTATGGCTCCCCCGTCCCCCACCGCATAGACGTTTGACGGTGATGTCCCCCAAACACGTTGCAGATTCTGATTCGTGCCGCTGTTGAAGAACGTCCAGACCCCTCCGCCAAATCGGGCCAGAGTGCCGCTCGATCCGACGATAAATACGCTGTTCCGGGATGCCGCCCACACATCATTGAACGTTTCATTGCTTCCTATGTCCTCATAAAGAGCGATCCATTGGTTTCCATCATAATAGATGCACATCTTACCGTCGCCGACCGCCCAGACGGCGTCGGCTCCCACACCGAACACCGCCCTCAACGTTCGATCCGTCGGCACATCCGCCCGGTCCCACCGAATGCCGTCGTAGTGAAATACCTTCCCATTAGCCCCCACGCTGATTAAATGAGACGGCGATGTTCCCCATACATCAAAGGATTGCAAGCGCCCCAACACATTCGGCAGCTCTTCGAAATGAGAGCCGTCGTATCGAAACACTGCCGATGAACTCCCAAGGTAAATGTTGTTTCTATTCAATCCACATACAAACTCTGAATAGCGTGGCAATCCGCCCGATATGGACGACCATTCGTTTCCATCGAAATGGATGATTTTTTCGTTCGATCCAACGGCATAAATGTCATCGGGCGCAGCTCCCCACATTCCATACAAAGGCATACTCGTATTACTGTTCATTTCCTGCCATTCTTGACCGTTGAAGTGGAGAATCTCCCCGAACCCGTGAGAAATGAACACATCGTCATTCGCTGTTCCCCATAATGCGCGGATGGAGCTTACAGGCGGAGTGGGAGAAACGTGAGACCAGTTGAGTCCATCGAAATGCAGGACGACGGTTACCCCGGCAGCATACACATCGTCGTGCGAGGATCCCCAAATTTCAAAAAGAGAGGCATTGGTTGGCGAATCCATCTCCGTCCATCCGGTACCATCGTTGTGAAGGATCAATCCATTGTAGCCAACGGCAAAGATGTCCGAGGCGCTCGATCCCCAGATCCTGGTCGTGGAAGAACCTACATCCAACGAATCCAATTCCCAAGATGCCCCGTCGAAATGGAGGATCCCTTTGTAGGCGGTGAGGTAGATGTCGGATGTGGATGATCCCCAGATGCATCTTAGCCACCTGGCAACGTGTTCGTACAGCGTCGTCCATATAATCCCGTCAAAATGATATACCTTCTTACCGCTGTTTATGTAGATGTCGCTGCTCGAAGCCATCCATGCATCGTTCAGTTGAGACGATTCGGGGCCGACAACCTCCGACCACGAGGATCCGTTGTAATAGATCAAATTCCTTCCTGCAATCCCATAAATGTTTGACTCGGAGCTGCCGGTTAAATGAGTGTACGCATGATATGGCCCATCAATGCGCTCCCACGTCCCAAATTCCGTCTCCGGCGCCACATCGATCGGACGCTCCTCACATGAAGCAATGAAAAAGGCGAAAATGCAGAAGAGCAGCAGTGGAAGTTGTCTGAGAAAGGAATAACGACTCCGGAAGGTCACCATTCTGATTCACAGGGGTGGTTGAAAGAGATGGGGAGACACGAGCAACTCCCCCATATGCTCGCAAAGATTAGTCTAGCAGATGAGGAGCAGAGATTCAATTGATCTCTTAAGTCCATGAGTGGATTACATTTGCAGAGCGTCCTTCCGGGCGCTACGTCGAGCCACTTTATCAATACCTTTTCGACAGGTCCCCGAATTTCATCCCGGCACGCCACAGGAAATACAGCCCTACGAGCGTGTTCGGCACGAGCTGCGTCACGTGGAACAATATAGAATACGCGAGAGCCTCTCCTTTTCCCACGCCATAGATGGCCATCGCCAGGACGCAGGCGTACTGGGTGGTGCCGATGTATCCGGGCGCGGAGGGGATCATCGAGCCGAGGGACACGAGGACGATGATCGATATGCTTGCGATGAAGGGTATGTCGATACCCATGGCGATGAAGCAGAGATACGCGCGGAGGATCGGAGCGAGCCAAACGAGAACGGAGACCGCAGCCAGCGGTATCAATACTTTTCCGTCCCTGAGCGACCCGAGACCTTGAGCAAAGTTCTCGAGCGTTCCGACCAGCCTCGCGCGCAGGGATTCGGGAAGCGGACGCGCAACATAGTTCATCAGCTTGGCCGAGCTGTCTCGGTATCGTTCCATGAAGAGAAGAAAAAACAGCAGAGCAACATTCAATCCCAGCACGATCAGGCCGCTTCTTTGAAGCCATTCAGGACCGGTGGACGTCAGCAGCATTAACCAGAGAAGCGCCAATAGCGCAAAAACGTCCACGACCCGCTCGTAAACGATCGTGGCAAGGGACGCGCTCTTGCTGATCGCCTCGGACTTGCCGATTACGAACACGCGAACGATTTCGCCAAGCCTTGCAGGAAGGAGGTTGTTCGCCATCAGTCCAATGACCGTTGCCGAGAAGAGGCTCCACGTCCCGATGCGCTTTACAGGGAGCAGCATGAATTTCCATCGATAAGCCCTGAAGTAGTGCCCGATGATCGTCAGGACGGCGGCCGGTAGGAGGATCCAGTATCTGGTGTCTCCGAGAACGGACACGAACTCGGACCACCGGATGCCGCGAATTGCGAGGAAGAGAAATATCAGGCTGATAATGGATCCGATGATGAGCCGGCGTTTCATGCGTCACAAAAGGAGATTAAAAGGAGAAATTGAATAAAGCGCGGTCCACTGGTTTTACCTCTTGTCCGAATAGCGGCGCTCCCTGCGCAGGGAAGCCACCTGATCGGCCAGAAGGCCGAAGAAGAATATCATGACGGCCGAAACCAAAAGGAACAAAGCGAGGACGGAGAGACCGCGCCTCATGATAATGTAGCGGAGTCCCCAGCCAACACCGGAAACGAAGAGAAATATGCTCATCGGCCCGAATACGCGGAACGGGTCGAGAAGAGTTGTCAAACGCAGCACGAGGAGTGCCGTGTCCATGCCGTCTCGGAGAGGCCGAACGGTGCTTTTCCCGATACGCTTTTTCACGATAATCGGCACGAACTTCACTTCGTGTCCTTCTTTCAACAGCACGAGTGTCGTCGTGGTGGAAGCGGAGAATCCGTTGGGGAGCAGGTGGAGATATCGCATCAACACATCCCGCCGGATCGCTCTGAGGCCGCAGTTGAGGTCGGGAATTTTTTGTTTGGCAAGATAATTGGCAAACCACGAGAGCAGCTTCTTGCCGCCCTTTCTGGAAAACGGCGCGTACGATCCGGAGGTTCTGTTGCCGAGAGTCGCCTCGGCATCTTCCAACTCATCGACCATCCGCTCGATATCCTGTGCTTCGAACTGATTGTCCGCGTCGAAGAAAACGATGATATCTCCCCGAGAGGAAAGAGTTCCCGTTTTCAACGCCGCTCCATAGCCTTTGTTTCGCGAATGCCGGATGACGCGCGCGGAGCTCTTGCGGGCCTCTGCTGAGGTATCGTCCGTCGATCCATCATCCACAACGATCAGCTCGTACCGTCGGTGGCTACTTTCGATGGCGGCCTCGACTTCCTTGATGGTGCCCAAAATGGCTTCGGCCTCGTTATATGCGGGCAGCACTACGGAGATGTCCACTTCGTGTTCCGTTTTGGCCAATGTATCAGACGTCACGAATCTTCTCCCTCTGTAAAGTTGGGCTGCCACGATCCGCCTTTCGCCGCCTCCCGGCATCGAGCCCTTTCGACCCTCAACACTGTGATCGGTCCTGCAGAGTGCAGCTGCTGGAAAAGATCGGGGTAGCGTGATAATTTTTCAAAGCCACCCGTTCCTTCATCATCCCTCGCGATGACATATACCTCTTCATCGATTCCGCCGAGCTGATGCAATGTCTCATCGGTCAGCGGCTCATCAGAATACAGGTTATCTCTGAGCCGGCGTCGCCGCGTCATTTCATCTTTGTCGTAGCCCCATTGGGAGGCGAATTGTTTCGTACCCCAGTAATAGCGCCGTGGACCGGCGGCGACAAGGAAAACCCGGTCGTTGCTGTCGATGAAGACGGCATCCCTGGATGTATTGTCCCGAACCCATGCGGCGATCTGTTGCTCCCATGGAGTGACGACTTCTTCAACCGGTTGGGCAAAGTAACCGAGCATTTGAATAAGGTTCAAGGGAAGAAAGAGGACGATCAGCACAAGAGCCATGACGGCTCCTCGTCTGACTCGCGTCGCGCTCCGGAGCGGCAGCTCTGCCAGCGTCCATCCTCCGACCACACCCAACGGAAAGTAGATAAAAAACGGAAACTTGTCGTATGCGTTCAGCGCAGGGAGCTTAATGGCTAAGCAGACTACCACAATAGAAAGCGTGGCGAGAAGCAGGAAACGCGCTTCGGGAGTTCTTTCGGCCAGCAGGCGTTTCAGCTGGAAGGCGGCGAGAAAGAAACCAAGAGCACATGAAATCACGATACTGGCGATTTTCACGAAGGAAATGCCGAAAGGGAGGAGCTGCTCGGATTCTTTGCCGTGGAGCACCACATAGAGGTAAGGGGACAGCACGATCAAGCCGGCCAGCAGCACCAAAATGAGCTTGAGAGCCTGTCTACGGTCAGCCGATTCAGTTCCGAAGCCTTTCCACTGGAACAGAATGAGGCCGCCGAGAAGCCCTGCAATGGTCACAAATCCAACGATGGTGTGGAAGGCCATCATCCCAACGGAAGCTAGAAAAGCAAAGACGATCATGGAGGTGCGCTTTTGAGATAAGCTCGAGGTGACTCCATACCAGGCAGCTGCCATGAGGCACAATCCGGTGGACAGGGCGGTCGAAACGATGAATTTGTCGAGAAAAAATTCCTGGTTCTGATGAATGCGGACGAACTCCCTTACCGTTTTTATATTGAGCGGGCTAAGCGATAAGACACGGGATACTTCGGCCATGCCGCGAATCTCACCCGTAAAGGCGCGGCCGAGCTTTATTGGGAGAAACACCCAGAAAAAAGCGTTGAGGCCTAGGACGCCCGTGATCATCGACAAGGTGCCGTATTTGAAGTGCTTTTTGAACAGAAGCGAGATGAGAAGGGTCGACAGACTGAATCCGATGATTGCCTGGATGTTGAGAAGCGGCATCACGGTGAACGCACTCACGTGGATCGCTTGGGAAAGAAGCAGAACCAGAGCGTGGAAGAACCACATGTATTGGAGAGTAAGCCCATAAAAATAGGGATCCTCCGGTGGCACGCCGTAATCGGCGATTTGGGCGACGACTGCCGTGTGGAACCAGGCGTCGCTGCGTATGCGCCACCACTCGTTGCTGAGTGGGAGATAGCCGATAAGGACGCAGAACAAGAAAATGATCCCTGCGAGAGTGACCGCCTGGCGGCCGTCGATTTCCCTGCGGTCTTGGAGCGAGACATTTCGCGCAAGCGAGACGGCGCTTATGGTGATCGAGGCCAAGGCCAGCACGATCAGAGCCGCCCTTGCGGAAAGCCCGAACGCCAAAGCGATCACCGCGCCCGAACCTGCCAGAACGGGACTCAGGACGGTGGCGGAGAGCGCGAGTTCCACCGGGCGAAGGTGCTTTTCCAGGAGCAGGTAGAGGGCGGCGCCGGGGAACACCATAAGGAGCAAATAAGCCGATATTCCGCCTGGGGTGAATAGCGAATCCGTAAGACACGAATAGAGCCCGAGACCGCCTATTAAAATTAAGATCCCGATGCAGGAAAATCTCTTCATGGCCGTAAACACTCACTAATTGGCAAAATATCCTCCGCTTGCACGAGCGCAAAGCGCCTTTTGGTCATAAGTGAATGATATCACGCAATATTCGCGCCAGCACCATAGTGGAGCGGACGGCATATGACGTCCGTCGGCCGACATTCTGAGAAGCTATTTAATTCATATTAAAGGAGATAATAGGATGGTGACAATTGAAATCCGCCCCTATTCACCCATTATCAGGAGATCCAACGTGCGGGTTCGAGGCCCATCACACTCTACAATAAATACGCTCTGCCAGGTTCCTAAATGTAGCCGGCCGTTCTGGACGGGAAGCGACAGGCTTCGTCCTAAAAGGCCGGAAGTCAGATGCGCTTGGGCATTGTTGTCCACACGGTCGTGCTGGAAACCGCCTGCTTTCGCAAGCGGTCCGAGCATCTCTGAGGCAAGCCGTTCGATGTCGTTGACCAGACCGGATTCATATTCGTTGACCGTAAGCCCGCAAGTGGTGTGTGGTACGCTGGCTAGGCAGATGCCAGTTCCTACACTCGTTTGCGCCAGGGTTTCATCGATCAGATGGGTCACATTGGTGATGCAAATCCGTTTGCTCGTTGATACCCGCAGACTGCTAGTTTGTGTTTTCATCGAACCTCCCCCTTCCAGTTATCGGGTGGAGTGCTTGATTCTTCCGAGGATCAGAGTAACCGGATCGTGAGGATTTTTGAAGGCCAGAATTGACTTGGGACCGATGTTTCGCTTGATTTTACCGCATTTACGATAGATACTGCTATCAGGATTATCTGGCTGCGCGGCACCGAAAGACGGATCCCATCGTGCGGCCTTTACCAGCTCATCATTAAGGGAGGCCGACCCTTGCCTGGTGGAAAAATCTTATCTTCGCTAACCAATGTTTTTTCGCGGAGCCCGCGCGAGCCGGAACGGCGCGAGGGCCCGGTCGACCCCGCGAACATCCGGGCGCTCCAAGAGGAAAACGAACAGCTAAAGAGAGCGCTCGAGGAGCTTTCCATTCTAAACGACCTTGCGAGAGCGATCGGGGCATCGCTCGATTCGGAAGATATCATCGAGAAAATCGTCCGTCGGTCCGTTCGAGCCGTGGACGCAGCGCAGGCGGTCATTACGCTCGTGGATCGACATTCCGATGATGCAATGAAAACCCTCGTCCGGGCGATGAGGACATCAAGTGCTCATGAGAGGTTTCATCTCAACCAGAACCTGCTTGGTTGGATGCATCTTCATAAGCGTCCACTCCTCACGAACGATCCGCGAAACGACGAGCGGTTTCGCGGAGTGAAGTGGGAGGAATCCATCCATTCGCTCATCTGCGTGCCGCTGATGGTCAAGTCCGAGCTCATCGGTGTTCTTACCGTGTATAACAAAAAAGGCGAATCGCAGTTTACGGAAGCGGACCAGCGCCTCCTGGGGATCATTGCTGCGCAATCCGCGCAAGTGGTCGAGAACGCACGCCTCTATGAAGAAGAAAAGGAATACGCACTTGTTCAGGAACAGATTCGACTCGCAAGGCAGATACAAATCGATCTGCTCCCCAAATATCCACCTCAGGTTCCTGGGTACGACATCGCAGGAGTGAGCATACCTGCCCAGGAAGTCGGAGGGGATTACTTTGATTTCATGGAAGTGGACAAAAACAAGTTAGTCGTGTGTCTCGGCGACGTTTCCGGGAAAGGGCTTCCCGCATCTCTCCTGATGGCGAATCTCCAAGCAACGCTCAGGGGGCAAACGCTGCTGGACATTTCTGCAGGAGAGTGCTTGACCCGATCTAATCGACTGCTCTTCCGGAGTACGGATCCCGAGAAATTCGCCACTCTCTTCTATGGGGTGCTGGACGCAGAGGAGCATCGGTTTTGTTTCAGCAATGCGGGACATGAAAATCCAATTCTTTTATCGGACACCGATGAACCGGTTCGCCTTGCCGTCGGAGGCCTCGTGCTCGGTGTGTCGGGTGAGTTCCCCTTCGAGGAGGAAATGATTTCCTTGAAGAGAGGCGATCTTCTGGTCATCTTCTCGGATGGAATCACCGAAGCGGGTAACGAAGAGGATGAGCAGTTCGGCGATCAAAAACTCGTTGATCTGGTGAGGAAACATCGCAGCGAATCCGCAAGCGGCTTGATCGAAAAGATCGTCGAGGCCGTGCGGGAGCACACCGATAAGGCACAGCAGATGGACGACATTACGATTGTTGTCGTGAGGCGAACCGATTAAAAGCCGTGACGATTCAGTAGCTCCGCGCGGTTATTTTTTCCCTGTCAGGATAAATTTGAAAAGGCCCTCGTCGGCTGCGAGTTACCACGACAAACTCAAGAGGAGATAGTGTGATGAAGCGGCATTTTCCGTCACGACTCTGCCTTGCCCTCCTCATGGCGATCCAGATCTCTAGCTTCGGCTGTGCAAGAATCCCTCACGCAGACCTTATTATTTCCGGCGGGCGCATCCATACGATGAACCCTAAAAACCCGATTGCTGAAGCGGTCGCCATTCAAGGAGACCGGATCGTCTATGTCGGTTCGGGTGAAGGTGCCAGAAAGTACGAAGATGAGATCACAATAGTCATTAACCTCGATGGAAAAACCGCTTATCCCGGTTTTGTTGATGCTCATGCTCACTTGATGAGTTTGGGAAAGTCTCTTGCTGAACTCAACTTTGTGGGCACCGGCTCTTCGGAAGAGATTCGTAAGATGGTGTTGGAAAAGCAGCAAGCGGTCCCAAAAGGAAGCTGGATCAGGGGGCGCGGATGGGATCAGAACGATTGGCCGGTCGAGGAGTTTCCAACATGGCGGGACCTGAGCGGTACAGAGGAGAACCTGGTTTATCTGAGGCGTGTGGATGGACATGCCGCATGGGTCAATAAGACGGTGCTCGATCACTACGGCATCACGCGAGAAACGGAGGATCCGCCCGGTGGGCGAATTATCCGGGATGAAAACGGCGATCCCACCGGTGTTTTCATCGACGACGCCAAGGATCTCATCACAGCGCACATTCCAGAGCCTACGATTGATGAGAAAACCGCTTGGGCGAAGGCTGCAATTCTCGAGTGCAACAGATACGGCATGGTCGGCATGCATGATGCGGGCATCCACAAGACTGACTTGCAGGTCTATGAAAATCTTCACGGTAGCGGCCAGCTTTCTCTCCGGATCTACGCCATGGCCGATGGCGATTCCATTGATTTTGTCAAGGAGCGATTCGCGCTTGGACCCTCTGCGCCTGTCGGAGGCTACGTTTCCCTGCGGGCCGTCAAATTGTATGCGGACGGTGCTCTGGGATCCCGAGGCGCCGCCATGCTCGAGCCATACAGCGACGATCCGCGGAATACAGGTCTTATTTTGACGGCACCCGATTCTCTTTATGAGATGTCGCGGCTGGCGCTCGATGCCGGTTTTCAAGTATGCACCCATGCGATCGGCGATGCCGGGAACCGAGTCATTCTCGATGCCTACGAGAGAGCGTTGAAAGAACACCGCAGCGGCGATCACCGTTTGCGAGTCGAGCATGCTCAGGTGGTGTCTCTGGAGGATATTCCTCGCTCCGCACAACTTGGAATCATTCCGGTGATGCAGCCGACGCACGCGACATCTGACATGTACTGGGCGGAAGACCGCTTGGGTCCGGAGCGGATAAAAGGCGCTTATGCGTGGCGAAAGTTTTTGGACAGCGGGTGCAAAATTCCGTGCGGATCGGACTTTCCCGTTGAAGGCGTGAATCCCTTGTGGGGAATTTATGCGGCGGTTACGCGTCAGGATCATGATGGGTGGCCCGAGGGAGGCTGGTATCCGGGCGAGCGAATGACGATCGAGGAAGCTGTGAGGGGCTTTACGATAGACGCTGCGTTTGCCGCATTCGCCGAAAAAGAGACGGGCTCGATCGAAGTCGGCAAGCTCGCCGACCTCACGGTTCTGGATAAAGATCTGTTCGAAATCTCCCCGAAAGAAATATTGAATGCTCGCGTGATCTATACGATTGTTGGGGGGAGTGTTGTCTACTCGGCACCTTAGCTTGACACATTTATCTCATTGTGGTTGCCCTCGCCGGGGATTCGTGAGTATTCACAGGTGATTCAGCTTGCCGGACGGCGCAAGATTCGTTATCCTAGTATCATAGAAGCATTTCAAGGTGCTCTATAGCCAGTAGCTGCAAGCGTTCGCCATTCGCACATTTTGCCCTGAAAATATAAGGATTGGATTCCTTAACACATACGTTCTCCTTCCCGCCACTCGAAATCCGCTCCGAGAAGCGTCATATAAGATCAGGTACTCGAACATCCTTTGCCGGCCGAGGAGGTAACTGTTGAAACAGCTGACATCGTTTTTTTGCGCATCATTCGTTTTTATCTCCGTTACCACTGCCTTGGCTTCCGCGCGGACCTGGTATATCAAGCCCGATGGCTCGGGTGATGCTCCAACAATCCAGGCGGGTGTCGACTCGGCGGAAGTGGGTGATGTCGTCCTTGTCGCCGCGGGCCACTATACGTGGACGAATCAGGGAACGGGGAGCGATTATGGATTGATCTTATTATGGAGGGATCGAAGCGGTTTCGAATTGCGGAGCGAGTCGGGCCCCGAAGCGACGATTCTGGATTCCGAAGGGCAGGGTCGTGTGATCAATTTGATGGCGTACAACGATGTCACGATAGACGGATTCAAGATAACGGGTGGTGTTGCCCCGGAATTAGGAAATTTCACCGGAGGCGGCCTCGGTGGGCATCTCTCCTCACCGGTTATCAGAAACTGCATTTTCTCCGGTAATTCCGCATTGTATGGGGGCGGAGTGTGGTTCGGCGGAGTCAGCGGAGTTCGCTTCGAGAACTGCCGGTTTGTTTCGAACACGGCTAGAAATGGCGGCGGAGTGTTCCTCATCAACAGCAGCGCGACGATGACGTTCGTGGGCTGTGTCTTCGAGAACAACGTCGCTTCGAGCAAGGGGGGAGGAATTTTCTGCTATAACGTCTCGATATCACTTGAGGGCTGCGGAATTTTAGGGAATACTGCCGGTGTGGAGGGGGGAGGCGTCCAATGCGAGAACATCTTTCCTTCTACTATCAGAAACTGCACTATCACTGAGAACGGCTCCCCAGTAGGGGGAGGGATTCGTCTGTTCCGATACTCTACGATAATAGTTCAAAACAGCATTGTATCCCATAGCAGCCAAGGCGCCGCGTTAGGTATCGAAACCGAGAGTTCGCTCGATCTTGGATGCAGCGATCTATATGGCAACGCCGGCGGCGACGACCTCCCTCCGGAGGTTATTGATTCAGGTGGCAACTTTTTTCTCGATCCTCAATTCTGCGGCGTGCAAGGAACGCATTTTTGTCATCTCCAGGCTGACTCGCCCTGCGCGCCGGGAAACCATCCGGATGGGGATTCTTGCGGGCTTATCGGAGCGTACCCGGTGAGCTGCGGCTCCGTTCCGGTTAAGGATAAATCCTGGGGCGAGATAAAAGCGCTGTATCGTTACTAAATCCAGAAGGGGGAAGTATCATGAGAATTGGCGTCAGTCGTGCGGTTGCGACGTGGATTGTCGTATTACTGCTGAGTGGGTGTTCGGCATACAGAGCTTATTATGATATCGGACTGGCGGCAGTTGAAAGACCTGCGCAGGCTTCAGAAAAATACGGCAAACACGAAATCACAAAAGTCGAAGAACAAGGTCCGGATATATCTTATTATGATGATAACGTCGTCCGGATCGTTTGGACGCCAACCCCAACGAGCATTTCATTCGAGCTGACCAACAAGACGAGCAATGCGATCAAGATCGTATGGGATGAAGCTGCATTCATGGATGAAAATGGACAGCGCCACAGAGTGAAGCACTCGAGTATTGATTATGAGGATATAGATGGGCCGCATCCGGCTACCGTCATTGATGGAAATGGGACGATAAAGGATTATGTCTTTCCTGCTGGCAATATCTATTACAGCGATGCCAGATGGCAGGAGAAGCCGTTGTTTCCCACTGTCTCGGTATTCAATACGGGTAACAGGTTGGAGGAAGAAGTCAACGAATGCATGGGGAAGACATTCCAGGTGTTGATCCCGATTGAGATCGAGGAGACGGTGCACCGGTATGTATTCACCTTCGTAGTGTCGAACGCGGAAGTGAGGAAGTAAGCGATTCCTACAGGCCAGTCTGGCGTGCTCTTTTGGCCTGCTGTTTATTGAATTTCTATCTTACCAACACGAGCTTACGTGCGAGCTTGCGGTTACCTGCCTGCAAGACATGGAAGTAAACGCCACTTGATACGTCTTCGCCCATCCGATTGCGCCCGTCCCAATGAACCCGATACGCCCCCGTACCCTGTTTGGTATCCACAAGCGTCCGAATTGGCTTTCCCTCGATGTTGAAAATCGAAAGCTTCACCCGAATGTTCACCACCCCATTGGGAATCTCATACCGGATCTCTGTACTCGGGTTGAACGGATTGGGATAGTTCTGGTAAAGGACGTACTGGCTGAATACGGGTTTTGTCCCGACGCCACCAAGGTCCGCTGTGACCTCCTCGGCACCCTGCAAGTCGTCGACGTAGCTCTGTATGGCAAGCATGCCGTCCAGAGCCTCGGAGAGCATCCTGAACCGAAGCTCCGCGAGATCGGTTTGCTCTGCGGCCGTGACCGGCTCCGTGCTGTACCCGCCCAGGCGCAGCCTCCCGTTTTCGAGCACGGCGCTTCCGATGCGGTCGAAGTCTCTGGTCAGCTCGGTTCGTGCAGTGCCGAGGTAGTCGAGCCGGTCGGCGGGGTAGATCACTTCGAAGCCGAATGCTTCGAGATTGGGCACACTGGCAACGCTGACCACTGCGGCGATTTCGCTGCCATCGAGCTGGATATCGCGGATCGAGACGCTGGCTTGCCCGGCCGCGAGGGGCTGCGAAGGTTCAGCGGGGGACTGACCACAGAAGGTACAAGAGCCATCCAGCCAGTGCTCGAATATGCAGAGCGCGTCCCCGGGCGTGATCTGCCCGTTGCAATCAACGTCGCTCCGAACGTCCCAGCCCGTGGTGCCGCAGCCTGATGCTGGGGCATCCGGAAAGCTCAGATACCCCTCAAAAGCACACAAAGCATCGCCAGGCGAGACGTTCCCATCACCATTTGCATCTCCATCGGCTGTGTACACTTCGCATCGAAACTCGCCGCAGACCGTCCAAAGGGTTTTGAAGTCATCGGTTGGATTCTCTGGACAGAGCAATGCAGACATCGTTGTATCGGTGCTGCAGCAATCCGAGAGAAAGTTCAGGCGAGCGAACGAACCGCCACTTCCGGGGGGAATCGGGATGGTGTCGAATCCGCCCACGCGGACGTGGGTTCTCAGATCTGCGCAGTCCAGAAGTTGCCAGTTGGCTGTCAAGCTACCGGGCTCGCAGGACAGGAACGTGAGGAGCGTGGAATCGTACGCAATGTCAACGCCCCCTGCATCGATTGGGATCATGCTGTTTTCGATTAGGAGATCGATACGTACGGTATCGTTAGATGCAAGCCCGCAATAATTGAAGAAGGAGCTCGCGATGAGCCGTGATGACGATGACGACTGCGTTCTAAAGCTCCAAATGGGCCCTTCTGTTTTGTTCCACTTGTCATCCTTTGCCACAATCTTCCAATAATATGTGGTGAAAAATTCTAGAATGCCGGGGTCGTACCAGTTTCGTGAATGGTCACTGGCCATTAAGGGGGGATTCGTGTCGGTGCCGAAATAGATATCAAACGTCAGCGGTTCATTCTCTGGATCCGATGATTCCCAACTAAGCTGCGTGGTAACCGGCTTGTTCACAGATCCATCAGCAGGCGACGGATTCGAAGGTACTTCTGGAGGCGGATTGACGAGGCAAAAGCAGCTAATATTTCCGTTTATTGCATGTTCCAAGCCCTCACCGGGTATTAGCTCTGAGTTGCAATCCACGAATCCAACAATGCCCGAATTGGGTTCAGGCAAAATTGGATAAAAACAACAGGATGGCGTGGTGCCGTTGCTATAGTAAACGATCGTTAATACGTGAATTGGTGAGGGAAAGCAGTGACCAAAGGCTATGGATATGCCGTTTTGCGAATCGCCAATGGCTAGTGGGAAAACTAGTTCGTCGCCAAGATAAGTCGCATCGAAGCACTGGGGTTTTGGCGCTGAGAATTGCACGGCGCTTGCGCCAACAAGGGAGTTGACGACGACATATGCTTTCAGAACTCCAGGACTGTAATCGACTGGATTGCAGTTACTACCGCTTGGATCGGTGTAGATTCCAACTGCCGGAACCTACGCGAAAGCGAGTTGAATCCAAATTGCATGGAACAAGCTGGCGAATAAGAGTTTTCTCAAGTAGGACCTTCCTTGTTAGCTGGTCACCGCCGAGAACCTCTGTACGCCAAATCGTTCCGCAGGCTATGGGAGCAAAGTTGAAGATCACGTATGCAGTTGATAATCGCAGCCTGCTGAACGTTGCACGTTTAATTAACAATAATAGTATATCGAAATTGTCGCAAAAACGCAATCAACATAAATCTTCTCATGGGCATGAGGATCGCTCTGCTGATTTGGCTGCATACGTGATAAGTACTTGCTCGATAAAGCATTAGTGGGCGAGGATCGTTGCAAAGTGCCTCACGGAGCTCCGGCGATTCTTGGAATCGATTTTCGGCTGTATGCAGGATTTGCCGCGTACAACATTTATATGATGAATCCCGGCCATAATTGCCAAGAGCCGATGATCACACTCGCAAGATATGATTTATCACTGAGCTGCTTAACAGAAGTGAAGTGGGAGGCATTTGTTTCGCCTCGATGGCTTGTTTGGACATGGAAGTTAATGAGGTTCAGCTCAGGTCCGGGCTACAAAGGCTTGCGTGCAGTGCTGGGGTAAGTGAGTAAGGAGAAAAGAATACAACATCCGTCCACTCTCTACTGACTCAGCCGAAAAAGGGCAGTCCCGCGGCCCGGCAGGCCCCCCGCCGGTAACCCGCGGGGAACAACGAGCGGAGCTCATCAAGAGTGAGATGGTTCGCTTGGCATGTTTCATAGACAGTGGGAATGTTCTTGTGGACGCGGTAGAAATCCCGCAAGTAGTTGATGACCTCCCAGTGCCGGTCTGTCAATCCGTGCGTCAAGTTCCATTCGCGCGCCACAAGATGCGCGAAGCGCTCATCCCATTGTTCGAAGTCTTCAAGGAAGCCGGCTTGTGTCAATTTCTGTTCGGGGCTAAGTACGCCATGGCTCTCGTAGGTCAGCCAGATATTGCTCTCGTACATGAACTCGTAGTTGATGCCGGCAATCCTGCACGCACCCCGGTGGTATCCAGTGGGGAACAGCTGTTTGAGTTTATTGAGCCTGATGTTGTTGTCGGCACAGGCCAGCACAACGACGGGCACCGTATGCTCCTCCAAGAATTTCCTTCGGAGGTAGTGGATGAAGCTCCAATGTTCGCCGGTCAGTCCATCGAAGATGCCCTGCATCCGGGCCATACCCTCGGCGAACGTCTCGTCCCACTGCTCCGGCGGATCGAGAAAGCCATGTTCATCGAGAGTATAGTCCTTGCCTCCGAATTCGATGCTCTTGGGTTCCATGTCCACACTTTCTATATGAATTCACGCTGCGATCTGCAACTCCACGGCACGTGCTTCGCAGCGAGACACGAAGGATATTCAATTTGAAAAGATATTATCCAGATTCGCTCTCTACGGCAACTCCGCTTTCGTAGTCAATGCGTTGGGCTGCTTTGCCATTGATGAGGATAGCACGTGATAGCATGTCGTGCACACCGCCGACGACAATGTCTTCATTGTGATACTCCATCAATTGGATCAGTTGCCGTTTGCAGTTGGAGCAGGCCGCTGCGACATATTTGGCACCTGTGGCCCGGATCTGCTCCATCTTTTTCTTGCCAGTGATCTCCATCCGGAAATCAAGGATGGTGTCCATGGCCGACAGGCCTCCGCCACCACCGCAGCACCAGTTGTCACCGCGGTTGGGATACATCTCTCTGAAATCCAGGCAGCTAGCCTCGAGAATGATGCGCGGTTCATCTACGATGCCGCAAGAGCGACCGAAATTGCAGGGATCGTGATAGGTGACCGGCATGGGATTCATGGTTTTGTCGAATTGGAGCCGGCCGGCCTTGATATGAATGGCTGTCCACTGCAAGCAGTTGGTAATCTCGAAAGGAAGATCTCCCCACCATTTCGCGGGCTCCATCATCATCTTCATGATGCGGTAGGCATGCCCGCATTCACCCATCAGCATAACTTTCGCGCCCAGACGCTTGGCTTCGTCTACATACAGCTTGTTGTCGGCCTTCATGGACGCGTCATCGCCGGTGAACAGCCCGTAGTTGGCGCCGTCGAAGCACTTGGAACTCATCGTCCATTGATCAGCCATACCGAGCACATGGAAGACCTTTGCGATACCCGTCGTGGCCTCTGGATTGACCAGCACGTCACCGGAAGGCGGTACGTAGAAGTATGTGGCCCCTTCCACATCGACCGGGATCTTTATGTCGATCCCGTGCTCTTCTTTCATTTCCTCTTCGAGAAATTCGATGGCCGCCATGAATGCCTTTGGCGAAGCACCGTCTGTGTTACCGGTCTCGAGCGATATGTCGACTACCCTCTGCATGACCGCGGGCGTCAGTCCCAACTCGTGCAGGATCGCACGTCCTTTGCGTGTGATGACCGAATTGTCTATGCCGAAAGGGCAATAGGTGGCGCACCTGCGGCAGCCCGTGCACTCATAGAAGTCTTCCGCCCACTTCTCAAAATCGTCTTCGCTGAAATCGCGGGCGCCCACCAATTCACCCATTAGCTTGCCGGAAGTTGTGCTGAGCTTTTTATAAATTGCGCGAATGAGGTCCGACCGAATAACGGGATTGATATCCTTCTCCGGCTTGGCATAGTAAACCGGGCATTGGGAGGCACAGGTTCCGCACCTGGCGCACATCTCCATATAAAGCTTGAGAACTTTCGGTCCTTGATTGATGGCGGTAATAGCGTCTTCCACCTTTTTTCGACGACTCATTATTATCTCCTCTTGATCAGGCTTTGGGTGAAGAAGATGCCACCGAAGTGGAGAATCTTGGAGAAGGGGATGTACATGATCAGCAACAAAGCCAAAAGTGCGTGCGTGAGAAACATGCCATGCTGAGGGATCTGCGGCGAGAAGGTTACCAGCGATCTGGCCCAAATTCTTGTTTGCTCCAGCTCGAAATGAGCTCCGAAGCGCATCATGTCGCCGGTGAAAATAATGGCAATCAGGAGCAGCAGAGCGAAGAAATCAGGCAGCCCAGAAATCTCTCGAACTCGCTGCATGGTCAGCCTGCGGATCAACAACAACGTGCCCGTTGCGAATAAGATGACACCAGCGATTCCGCCTACGGTGCCCGACATGGTAGCGATGCCTTCAGCTGACATGCCCATGGCCATCAATACTCGGTCCACGAAACCAGTGATGACCCGGATGTGCCCCAAGGCGACCAAAGCCAGGGTGGCGTGAAACACCCAGGCGAAAGTCCACAGCACCCTGTCCCCGCGAAAGAGGCTCGGAAAGAATAAAGCTTCAGCCACCACCGCCTTAGTGGTTCCCTCGCTGGCGGGGAATAGCGTCATTCTACCGGGCTGAGGGATTTTGAGCCATACACTTAAACGGTAGACCATACCGACTATAAAAATCACAACGGCTATACCGGGCAGGATGCCGCCCACAATGAAGGCGAAAGTACTCAAGTCTATCCTCCTGATCTTTGATCCAGCGATTATTCTCAGAGACAGCCATCCGGCCTGGGCAATCCGGCGAGGCGGTACGCGCCACGCGCCACACCACATGGGAACAAGGTACAGATTTGCTTGGAAGTCATGCCAACGGCTTTGCCGATCTTGACAATGGGCGGACCATGACCGTTCTTGAGGAAATACTCCTGCACATACTCGATGACCTTCCAATGCTCTTCGGTCAGAGGGCCGAGATCGTTTCTTTCGGCCAGCTCAACGGCCTTATCCCTAGTCCAGGTGGACAGTTCCTGCAGGAACCCGTCGTTATCCAGCTCCTCTTCTGTCAGCTTACCTGCTGTTAAAAGGTCTGCTGATGACTGGTCGGTATCCATTTTTCCTCCATGGTTAGAAAGGAAGGCGATCATTTGGCTGAATCGCCAGTGTTCGACCGGCAATCCATTCGTTTTAGATGCGGACGTGGTTCACCACGACCAGACCTGTCAACTCCTACTCTTCATTGGAGGTCTTCTTCGAAGCCCCCTCAATACAGTCCGCGATGTCTTGCACGCTAAAGGGCCTCTGGATTCGCGCAAAAATGTCCTTCTCACAAGAAGTAGGGAACTCGCCTTCGCTGGCGGCCAGCACCACACGCACGAACGGAATCCGGGGGTCCTGATTCAAGTGGTGGCAAATCTCTTGGCTCAATTGGGACCCAAGCGAGCAATCCACAACGGCAAAGTCCGGACGGAAGCTGCTGATCGCAGCAGAACACGCGTATTCGCAATCCGTGAATTCGATATTGTATTCGTGCTCCTCGGCCTGTTTTTGCAGCGCCTCGGTCAATTGTCCATCGTCACTCACGACCAGCACGTTGACGCCTTGCTTGTGCACCACACGGTAATAATCGCAGTCCTGGCAGCTGCTGTCGCAGCAGAGCTTCAGCGGGCCGGCTTCCGGCGCCAGCCTGACTACCTCGTAGCAGCGCTGAGCGCGCATCTGATAGACGGCGCAGTTTTGGCATTCTTCGAGAAGCTCCCCCTCGCCGTTGAATTCCCAGCAGTATTTAAAAGGTCGCTGCCGGGGCGTGGGTTTGAGAACCGTTTTGATCGGGGAGATCTGGGGCAAGGAGATCGGGCGCAATACCTGGTCCAGGTCGCGCACATCAATCCGATGGTGCCCCCCAGCCGTCCTGTGGGCCGGGAGAAATCCTGATCGAATCCACTTCAATATCGTATCTGGCGTGACCGAACAGTACTTGGCCGCCTGACCTGTGGTTAGTAATTTGGCGTCTGTTATCACTGATTTATTCCTCTCTCGCTATATTTTGCTGGTTTTAGCTTAAACGATCGGAAAATTCTTTGTCAAGGCTTTTTCTCGAATTTATGGATTTTATTGATATTTAAGCAATATCTATGCCGAAACTGTCACGCTATCTGGTTATCGTTTAGCAGCTTGCACGCGACCCGCTGAACGGAGCTATCCCCTTGCCTTCGAATGACTCATCCGCTTCGAACAACTCGAACTCCATTTTGCTGCAACTTGAACAGCCCCCTCGGAAACCGGTAGGATCAATTGGATTGTGTCGGAGAGATGGAGACTGGTAGAGAGATGTCTCGATCCGTTTCGCAAGCTGCGGGTCGAGAAGGCCGACTTCATTTGTGAAACAAAACTCGAAGAGGTTCCGACCAACCTATAGCTTTTCGGAGGGAATCAATAGAAGGTGACTGTGCGATTCATGCAGCCAAACAAGACCGGCATTCGCGCCGCTTCCATAATATGGTTTATACATTCTTTGAGTTGTTACAAATATCTCCAAGCAGCGAACTGATTATGTCCTTGACTCTTTATCATTCATTCCTTAAACTTTTTCGCCATAATTTTGGGGGGCGCCGTTTTATTGCACGCTCAGATCATGATACCGGCGCGCCCCCGAACTGTTTTAAACGAGGGAGGAGAGGTTCATGTCCAACACGTTGATCCCAATCATGCCGTGGCTGGGTGGGTTCGGTCTGCTCATTGCCGCGCTGACATACGTCACTATCAAACGCTACTCGGCGGGAAACGAGAAGATGATCGACATCGCCGAGAAGATCCATCTCGGCGCCATGGTGTTTTTGAAACGCGAATACTCGATCATCGCCATCTTCATGGTGGTGATCTTCGTTACCTTGAGTCTTGCTCTGAGTATCTGGACGGGCATCGCCTATCTTACAGGGGCTCTTTGTTCGATGCTTGCCGGCTGGTTCGGCATGGAGGCGGCCACTCGGACGAGCCCAAGGGCCTGCCAGGGAGCGAAGGACGGCGAAGCTCCCCGTGCGTTGGCAATCGCCTTCCAAGGTGGCTCCGTCATGGGATTGTGCGTGGCGTCAATGGGAGTGCTGGGGCTCGCGATCTATTTCTTTTTCACGAAACATAATCCGCAAAACGCGCCGCTGGTGATCAATGGATTTGCGATGGGTGCGTCGAGCATCGCGCTGTTTGCCCGTGTGGGTGGCGGCATCTATACGAAAAGCGCCGATGTGGGGGCGGACCTGGTGGGCAAAGTAGAAGCGGGGATCCCGGAAGATGATCCAAGAAATCCCGGCGTGATCGCCGACCTGGTGGGCGACAATGTCGGGGATACGGCGGGCATGGGTGCTGACCTGTTCGAGTCGTATGTGGGCTCGGTAGTGGCGACCATTGCGATTGGTGCCACATTTGCGAATCCGATCCCAAAGATGGCGCTTCCACTCGTTCTCATCTCGATCGGCCTGATAGCTTCGCTGCTGGGCATCTGGTCGATGGGCATTTTGAAACGCATGAATCCGCAGTCGGCCCTCCGCACGGCGACCTATGTGAGCGGTATCATATTTATCATCGGATCGTACATAGCGACGAACTCCCTTATCGGCGACACGCGAGCATTCTGGGCGATCCTGGCCGGCCTTTTCTGCGGAGTCCTCATCGGATTGGAGACGGAATACTTCACCTCAGGGCCTCCGATCAAAACTATCGCCAGGGCTTCGGAATCCGGTCCGGCGACAACAGTCATCACGGGACTTGCCGTAGGATTCAAGAGCGCGATTCTGCCGGTAATCACGATCTGTATTGCGATCTTCGTCGCCTACAAAATGAGTGGGCTGTATGGGATTGCTCTCTCGGGCGTCGGGATGCTCTCCACAATTGGCATCGTGATGTCCACCGACTCGTATGGACCCATCGCGGACAATGCCGGCGGCATTGCCGAGATGAGCGGGGCCGGTCCCGAGATCCGTAAGATCACGGACAAGCTCGATGCGCTCGGGAACACCACAGCAGCGATGGGCAAGGGCTTTGCAATCGGAAGCGCCGCGCTCACCGCTCTTGCGCTTTTCTCTGCATACCAGAACACGGTTGGCCTCCAAACGATCAGCTTAACGAAATCGACCACGATCATCGGCCTCATGCTGGGCGCAATGATGCCGTTTTTCATCGCGGCGCTCACCATGGAGGCGGTGGGTCGTGCGGCGAATCAAATGGTCCAGGAGATTCGCCGCCAGTTCCGGGAGATCAAGGGGCTCCTCGAAGGGACGGCATCCCCTGAGATCCAAACTTGTATCGACATCGTGACCAAGGGAGCGCTTCGCGAGATGATTGCTCCGGGTATTCTCGCCATCGCGTCTCCCCTGATCGTCGGCTTCGCCATGGGGCCTGAGGCGCTGGGGGGATTCCTCGCAGGAGCTACAGCAACGGGCGTGCTACTCGGCGTGTTCATGGCCAATGGCGGCGGCGCCTGGGACAACGGGAAAAAATGGATCGAGGAAGGAAATCTTGGGGGCAAAGGTTCGGATGCCCACAAGGC
Source organism: Candidatus Latescibacterota bacterium (assembly GCA_011772205.1). GTDB lineage: Bacteria > Krumholzibacteriota > Krumholzibacteriia > WVZY01 > WVZY01 > WVZY01. The sequence continues at coordinate 1,237 of WVZY01000042.1, read as the reverse complement.
CGCCGTTGTAGGGGATACCGTTGGAGATCCGTTCAAGGATACTTCCGGCCCCTCGATGAACATCCTTATAAAGCTCATGGCCGTTGTATCACTCGTGTTTGCGCCGGTGATTGCAAGGATGCTGTGATCGCCTGATCGGGCTTACGAATAATACGAGCCATATAGAAACGGTTCGCTCCCTCTTCTCAGGAGCAAGGGGAGGGAGTTGTTTGCTTTGTTACTCCCTCCAATCCTCTCTGGGCTCGGTATCTGGATAATCCTCCTGGGACTCATCATCTGGAAAAACCTTCCTGGGAGGACAATGGTAACGAGTATTGGACTCGGTCATGTGGTTCAATGTCTCGATCGATGGCTTACCTTGTATCAGGATCATCCTTCGTATTATTGTCGTTCCAGTCTGCGGAGTCATGACATCCACGCTGGGTGCAGGATTGGGCGATTTGCTGTTTGCTCGGAGACGGCTTGAACTGGCGTTAGCTGCGATCTGAGCGCGCAAACAGAGAAAGCAATTGACTTATCGAGCGGTGTGAAAAGCTCAAATCGAATTGATCTCCCTCACAAAATCACTACAAGTTACCAGAAGAAGTGGTATAAATAAATGTGATCAGGTAAGATTATGCGTAAGAAAGTAATGATTACGCAATCAATGAAAAACTGGATGATAAGCACTGCACTCTTTTTAGCAATGGCCTCCTTGACCTTTTTTGCCTGGAGACAGCAGGTTGAGTATCAGCATTCTCTGCTGTCGAGGCATACCGAAGACGTGTGCGCTCAAGCTTCCCGCAGGCTCGAAGTATTCATGGAGTCGCATCTAAGAGTAGCCAACATTTTTGCCAGGCGCTGGTCAACACACGAGTCCCGGGATTTTTCCAGGCAGCGGTTTGAGAGATTCGCTCTCGTGTTGATCGAGGAATTGCCTGGGTTCCACGCGGTAAGATTGATTCAGACAAGTCAAGATCATGGCTGGGTAATTCCTCGCAGCATCCAAATCCCCAAGAGTCTGTTGGATCCCGAGCATCGGCAGGCGCTGGAGGAAGCACTCCAGAACGGCCTGATTGTACTGTCTGCTCCATTCGAGGCAGATCCGGGCAATGCGAGCATCTATGTCGCATTGCCGCTTCAGCGAGAAGAGGAGTTTCTCGGCTATCTTGTGGTGGATTTTTTACTAGAAACGCTTGTGATATTACGGACCTAGTGAGACAAACCTCCGGTTATTTTAACATACTCCTCAGTGCCT
>WVZY01000040.1 GCA_011772205.1 Candidatus Latescibacterota bacterium | reverse complement strand
CATATGATACCTTCGCTCGGGCTTCCCGCCTCCGGCGGAGGATCCTCGCTCGCTCCGCGTAACGGTCCGTCACCCCCACGGAGTTGGCCTAGAGATCCAGGATTTCGGCGATATCCTTCATCGCGCCGAGGACCGTGCCGATATGGTCGTCGAGCTCGATTCCAAGGAGTGCAGCGCCCTCGCGGATCTCATCCCTGCTGACGTTTCGGGCAAACGCTTTGTCCTTCATTTTCTTTTTGACGGACTTTACCTCGACCTCAGCAATCTTCTTCGAAGGTCTCACCAAGGCGACCGCTGTAATCAGGCCGCAGAGCTCATCGACGGCAAACAACGTCTTTTTAAGTGGGGTGTCGCGTGGGATATTCGTGCGAGATGCATGCGATAGGATCGCTTCGATCATCGGTTCGTCGTACCCACGTGAGCGGAGGATCTCCGCACCTTTGAAAGGGTGATCCTCGGCGGTGGGGTATTTTTCATAATCGAAATCATGGAGAAGCCCGATCACACCCCAAAGCGCTTCGTCCTCGCCAAAGCGCTTTGCGTAGCTTCGCATAGCCGCTTCCACGGCAAGAGCGTGTTTGATAAGGTTTTCGTTCTCGGTGTACTCCTTGAGGAGCGCAAGAGCTTCATTCCTGTCCGGGATTTTCACGGCACTCTCCATTCCGTCAGGTACTATGAAATAGATAGGTTTGATCCATTCATCGATATTCTATATATTTATGCCTGTTCTGGAGGGACGAGTCAATGGCTAAGCCGGCGTCGGTATGCCTCGTGAGCGACGCAATATGAAGCGACAGGCTTGCTTGTGGGAAAAGACAATAATTCCAAAATAGCAAGAGCGCATGCGACCCGCACGGTATTCTCCTATCTCAGGAGATACCGCAAGCGCCTGGTCATCGGTGGGTTGTGTCTCGTTGTCACCGACATGCTGCTCTTGATCAATCCTTGGTTATTGAAGCTGACCATTGATGCACTCAAAACGGGCATCACCCGAAACCGGCTCCTCTTCTTCGCGCTTTTTTTTGTGGTCGTTACGATTGTAAGCGGCGTATTCCGCTTCCTGATGAGGCGGATCATGATCGGTGTTTCGAGAAGAATCGAATTTGATATCAGAGGGGATTTCTTCTCCCACCTCGAGACATTGAACCCTTACTTCTACAACCGGCATCATACGGGCGATTTAATGGCGCTTGCGACGAACGATCTCAATGCTGTTCGTGCGCTGGTGGGACCCGGAGTCATGTATTCGCTCAATACGGTGGTGGTTGGCAGTCTCGCTATCTTCTTGATGCTCTATCTTTCCGTGAAACTTACCATTGTATCCCTCCTCCCGATGGTGCTCCTGACTGTCGCGGTTTACCACAGTGTCAAAGTGATCCACGGGCTTTTCGAGTCCGTCCAGAAGCGATTTGGGGAGCTCAATTCGCGTGCCCAGGAAAATCTTAGCGGAATCCGTGTGGTGAAAGCCTACGCACGGGAACAGAGCGAGCTGAATACGTTCAGAATTACGAGCCTCACATACGTCCAAGAGAACATGAAGCTATTCAAGGTGCAGAGCCTCCTCCATCCGCTTTTGGCGACGGTTGCTGGCCTCGGGGCGCTTTTTATCCTCTGGTTGGGAGGGAGGGAAGTCATCGATGGGCGCCTGACTCTCGGATCATTCGTCGCCTTCAACGGTTATCTTGCCATGATGATCTGGCCGATGATCGCGCTGGGGTGGGTGATGAACGTCACACAGCGTGGCCTTGCTTCCATGGAGCGGATCAACGCAGTGATGGATGAAAAACCCGAGATCCGAGACGCTTCTCCGGAGCAGATCAAGCGCCTACCACCCCCAAGACGTGGCCATACGATTAGCTTCGAGAATGTTTCATTCTCCTACGATCATCCTTCCGATAGAAAGCTCGTTCTCAAGAATGTGAGTTTTACTATTGGAGAAGGAGAGACCGTGGCGATCATTGGCCCGACGGGTTCCGGAAAAACAACGCTCGTCTCTCTCATCCTTCGATTGATCGAACCTACCGAAGGCAGGATTCTCGTAGGCGGCATCCCCATTCAGCAAGTTCCAATCGAGGATCTCCGCAGGATCATGGGTGTCGTTCCCCAGGATATTTTTCTGTTTTCCGACACGATTCGCGAGAACATGTCCTTCGGCGCACCCGAGTTGAGCGAAAAGGAGCTCCGAGAAATAAGCCGCGGGGCATCCATTGAGGATGAAGTCGAAGCGTTCCCCGAAAAGTACGATTCATGGATCGGAGAGCGGGGAATCAATCTCTCCGGCGGGCAGAAGCAGAGGGTGGCGATCGCGAGGGCGTTGGCCAAGAATCCGGATATACTCATCCTCGATGATGCACTCTCCAGCGTAGATACCGATACGGAAGAGCGCATTCTTGTTTCCCTCAGATCCTTGATGAAGGAGCGGACGTCGATCCTCATTTCTCACAGGATCTCAACGGTGAGAATTGCCGATCGGATTCTCGTTCTGGATGACGGTGAGCTCGTCGAGGCTGGAACCCATGATGAGCTCGTCAAAAAGCGGGGCCTTTATGCCAATATTTACCGCAAGCAGCTGATCATGTCGGAGCTGGAAGGCGGTTAGGTAATGAGGTATTCAGAGGCAGACGAGGTACAGGGGAAAGCTTACGACAGCGCGCTGATGAGGCGAATTCTCACCTATCTGACTCCTTACAAGAAACTCGTTGGAATCAGCATCGCGCTCCTGCTTCTCGTGTCCGCTTTCCAGCTCGCACCCCCCTATCTGGTGAAGCTGGCCATTGACAATTATCTCGATCCGGATTCGCCGCTGACGATGGGCGCGCGTTACGGCGGTCTGTTCAAGATAGCTGGTGTTTTCGTCATCGTGCTCATGCTTGGTTTCGCGGCCAGCTACGCTCAGGATTATTTGATGAGTTTCGTCGGCCAGCGCGTGATGTTCGACCTCCGGATGCAGATTTTTTCGCACCTGCAGAGGATGGAATTGTCGTACTTCGACAAAAATCCCGTGGGGCGCCTGATGACCCGTTTGACCAGTGATGTCGAGGTTCTCAATGAGACGTTTACTTCGGGTGTGGTAGCGATTTTTCTGGATGTTTTCACGCTCTTGGGTATCATGGCAGTCCTCTGTTATCTGAACCTTCGCCTGGCTCTCATCACGTTTCTCCTGCTACCGCTTTTGTTCGCAAGCGCACTTGTGTTTCGCGCAAAGGTGAGAAAGTCGTATCGTCTCGTGCGGAAGCGGGTGGCGGCGATCAATGCATTTCTCCAGGAAAACATCACGGGAATGCCCATCGTTCAAATTTTCAACCGGCAGAAGCGTCAGTTCGAAAAGTTTACGGGCCTGAATAAGAAACTCTACGATGCGCATATCCAATCGATCATGGCCTATGCGGTCTTTTTCCCCACGATCGAGATCCTGAGCTCGATAGCTATCGCGCTGATTCTATGGTTTGGGGGCTCGGGCGTCATCGAGGAAACGTTGACCTTCGGAGCTCTCGTGGCGTTCATCCAGTACGCGCAGCGCTTCTACCGGCCGATCAGTGATCTGAGCGAAAAATACAACATCCTGCAGTCGGCGATGGCTTCCTCGGAGCGGATCTTCGGTCTCCTCGACACGTCGCCGCGCATTACGGATCCTGAGAAACCAGCACCGATTCCTGCAAAATCCGGTGAGGTCGTGTTCGAAAATGTGAGCTTTTCCTACAATCCCGGTGAGGAAGTGCTTCACGATGTTTCTTTCCGTGTCGCACCCGGTGAAAAGGTTGCAATAGTAGGATATACGGGGGCGGGCAAGACCACGATCATCAACCTCCTTTCGAGGTTTTACGACGTGGGAAAGGGTCGAATCCTCATCGACGGCGAGGACATCCGCAATCACGCACTCAGTGATCTGCGAGGGCATGTCGCAACGGTGCTGCAGGATGTTTTTCTTTTTTCGGGAGATATTGCTTATAACATCGATCTCGGAGAGGAGTCCATCAGTGAACAAAAGGTGAGGGAGATTTCACGGCATATCAATGCAGAGAAGTTCATCGAGCGGCTCCCAGGAGGTTATCATGAAAAAGTGGGAGAGCGAGGCAAGACGCTGTCCGTTGGCGAAAGACAGCTCCTATCTTTTGCTCGCGCTCTCGTATATGAACCAAGGATTCTCGTGCTCGATGAGGCGACCTCGAGCGTTGATACGGAGACAGAGCATCTCATTCAAGATGCAATGAAGAAATTTATGGCCGGACGGACTTCGATCGTAATCGCACACCGGCTCTCTACCATACGGTATGTAGACCGTATTATCGTCCTGCATCACGGGAGAATCGTTGAAGAAGGTACTCACAAGGATCTGCTTTCCAGGGGCGGGCTCTATTCGAAACTGTACGAGCTCCAATACAAAGACCAAGAGAAAGGGATTTACTGAAGCCCCTCTTTTGCTATGCTTCTCTAGACATGCTGGCTCTTGAATTCGTACTGGAGACATTATCGCATTTCGTGAAGCTCGACGAGAGTCCCCCGCCCGGTGTTCCCGCATACGCGGAGGGAGAATTCGAACGAGATCTGCTGAGGCTCTGCAGGCGACAGAAGCTCTCGCCCATCGTTGCCAATTCGCTCATGCACCTCGCTCTCCCACCAGGTCTCTCCCGGATCGCTTTGCAGCGGCTAAATGATGAAGCGGTCCATATCGACGATAACAATGCCCGGCTCAGCGAAAAGCTGGGGCTGATTGTCTCCTCATTCCGCAAGAAGGGAATTCCATGTATGGCCTGTGGTGAGGCGGTCTATGCAACTGATCTCTACCCGCTTTCGAATCTCCGCGCGGTCGAGAAAATCGATCTGCTGGTGCGTGAAGGTGATTGGGTAGGCATCGAAGAATGTCTTAGGACAGTTCGATTCGAGAAAGCAATCGGCCGCGGCGCAATCAAAACGCCAGACGAGGCGCTTCAATTTCATCAGTTTTACGCCCCGTGCGTCTACCGCGACGCTGATGGAGACCGGATCCGGGTGTTTTTCCGCGTATTCGATTTTGGCCGTCCGGAAGCAAATGAAAAAGCCTGGAACCGCGCACGTGAAGCCGGGGCGCTGGCCGGCGGTGGGAAGATTCTGGGTGTTGAGGATGAGCTGATCCGGGCGGCAATGGAATTGAACATACTCGGGTTTGGCAATTTACTCCTTATTACTGACGTCGCTCTTTTGCTGGTCAAATTTGGACGGCAAACGGACTGGGGGTATCTAGAGGAAAGGCTGCGTTCGAGCGGTCTTTACCCGGCGGTCTATTTTACGATACAGCATGTTGGAGACTTCCTGAAGGTTCCGCGCCTATGGGAGGTCCTTCGCCACCCCGGGAGAATCCGGCAGCGCATTTTTGAAAATGTGTGGGGACTGGGAAATAAGGATTTCTACAATCCAGGGAGATCAGCCAGAACGCCTTTGGTGTTTCACATGATCGAACGTCAGGGGCTGGCCGAGCGCATATCGGTGATGCGCAGGATCCTCTTCCCAAACTCGAATTGGGTCAACGCATTTTTCGGCCGTCAATGCAATGGTCGGCTCAGAATCGAGTTTATCGGGCGGGCGCTCGGTGCAAAATGGGAGGATGGCGTGGAAATGCGCGAGGCGCATAAATCTGCTTGAATTATGGAGAATTGCTGTGTGTCAGGAGATCAATTTTAAGGAGGAGTAAGCATTGCGGGAAAAAATGCCTTTGATTCTCTGCCTGACGATCGTCTTGATCGCGTCTGCTCCACTGGGCAGCACCTCATCGGATACGCAGTTTACCTCTTATTCTATCCACAACGGTATGCAGATCGTTCTCCGTTCGAATCATTCGAGTCCCATGGTTGCATGCCTGCTGACAGTGGATGCGGGCACGTATGTGGAATCACCGGAGATCAGCGGCACTTCACATCTGCTGGAGCACCTTCTGTTCGACGGGACAGAACGGTTTTCGCGCCAGGAAATCACGGAGCGGATGCGCTCGATCGGCGGCTATCTCAACGCCTTCACGAGAAAGGATTATACGACTTTCATCCTGCTCGTTCCCTCGGAGCATCTCGAGGAGGGTGTGGAGGTGCTCGCGGAAATGCTATTTCATTCGATTTTCCCGCAGGACGAGCTCGTCAAAGAGCGCAAAGTCGTCGTCGAGGAAATCAACAAAGATGAGGACTCCATCCAATACCGGTTCGAAAAATTTGCAGCGAAAATCTTCTATGCAGGCACTCCATATGCCAGGCCCATCCTCGGGGAGAAAAACATCATCAACTCGATCCGGAGAGAAGAAATCATCGATTATTACAAGGCCCGGTTCTTCCCTTCGAATATGAGGGCTCTGTTCGTTGGGGATTTTCGGGAAGGGGAGATAAAAAGGATGCTCGATCGTCACTTCGGTGTCGAGCGGTATACGAGAAGTGCTGTACAAAAGGAGACTCCAGTTATCATCCGAGAAAATCGGATTCACCAAACTTCAATGAACGCGGAAAAGACGTACGTGGGAATCAACATTGCTGCCCCTCCTCTCGGTTCGAACGAGTACTATGCATTCGAAGTGCTGTGCACCCTCATTAACAGCCCGACTTCGGAGCTGAATAAGCGGCTCAAAGCCGACCCGAAGATCGGCTTGATCTCTGCCTTCATTTCTTACGATCACCATCGTGGGTTTTCCGCGGCGACAATAGAACTGACAGCGAAGTCAGAGAACGTGGAAAGGATCGTCGATACAGCGCTACGTGCATTGAATGCCGTATCGAAACATATTCCAAGCGACGACACAATCGATGGGGTAAAGGTGTCTCTGGTAACAGAGGAGATTTACAACGAGGAGAAGTATCATTATTACGGTCTTTACAAAGCTCAGGGTATGGCGATCAGGGGCGTAGAATTTCTCAATGAAAAGGTGCCCGGTCTGAAAAAGGTGAAGCGCTCGGATGTGAAGCGGGTTGCAAAGCAATATCTGAAGAATCCTGACTATTCAGCTGCGGCTTTGATTCCCGAATCCGAATTCGCTTCCATCGAAAAACATCCCATTGCCCCCCTCTACAGGGATTGGACGATGGCGAATGGTATGCGTTTCATCGTCAAACATAACGAGGACTCTAGGGTTTTTGCCGCGCATTTCCTTTTTGAGAACAGGCTGGCTTGCGAGCCTTCCGGAAAACAGGGAATAGTCGAAGTGCTCTCTCGTGCCCTTCTCACGGGAACGATGACAATGGATGAAGAGGCGCTCGAAAGAGCCCTGCGGAGCATTGGCGCGAAGGTCGAGTATACGGACAATCCATACATTCCTTATGACGACTACCGGACGAGAGGAGATTACTCGTTCTTGAGGTTTGAAACAGTGGACGATTATTATGAAAAGGGACTCGCCCTTCTAAACGAGATCGTGTTCAATCCCGCACTGCAGGGAGAACATCTCGAACAAATCAAGGAGGAGTTGAAATCGCTGATCGCACAGCGCGATATGACTCCTTCGAAGCTCGGCCGACAGCTCTTCCTGCAGAGGCTTTTTCAGGGACATCCCTCGGGTCAGGATGTGCTCGGTAGCGTGGAGAGCATCGAATCGGTCACGATCGAGGATCTGAAGGATTTTCATTCGAGGTACTTCTCTCCCGAAAATATTATCGTAACGATCGCTACGAGTGTGGATCCGGATCGCGTGCAGTCGAAGATCGAGGAGATCTTCGGGAATTTGCCGGGCGGTCGCGCGGATGGATGCAGCTACCCGGTACCAAAGCCCGTCCGCGGTATTGTGGAGGTGACAGCTCCCGTCGAATCAGCCCAGAACTATATCTATGTAGGGAATCTAATTCCTGATGTGACAAAGGATGATGTGATCCCCCTGACGGTCGCAAACGGTGTTCTCTCCAGTAGGTTGGGAGAGGAGCTCCGCGAGAAGCGCGGGCTTGCATACAGTGTTGGTTCCTCCATATATTTCGGCAAGGATTACGCCTACATCGTGATTTCAATGGGAACGGGCGGGCAGCACTTGGAGGAAGCGAAGCGGGGATTGCTCGAGATCGTAGGGCAACTGCGGGATGAGATCACGGAAGATGATGTTGCTTCTTTCCGAAGCAGCTATTCGGGAAGAGCTTTGATGAGACGGTTGGCGAGAATAAACCAAACCTATTACATGGGTCTCAATGAATTTCGAGGATTTGGGTATCGCTTTGACGAGACTTTCTTGGAAAACCTCAAAACAGTAACTGTGGATGAGGTGAACCGTGCGGCCAGGCGGTGCATTTCCGCGGAAGACGGTGTGATCGCGATCGCGGGACCTGCGGAGTAAGAGTCGAACAGCAAGGATGGTGGATCAGATGAAGTATGCGAAGTTTGGAGATAATCACGTACTGAGGTTGGAACGGGGCGAGGAAGTTGTCGAAACGATTACCGCGTTCGTGCGGGAAAAAGCGGTCAAGGCCGGATCGGTATCGGGAATCGGGGCTGTTGCCGACGTCACCCTTGGGTTTTATGATCCGGAGACAAAGGAATACCATAAAGAAATATTCATGGGCAGCTATGAAATTGCCAATATCTGTGGAAGCGTTTCTACGCTGGGTGGCGAGGAGATGCTGCATATTCACGCTACGATCGCTGACAGAAACCACCAGGTGAGTGCCGGGCACCTATTTTCCGCAACGGTGAGTGTGACTCTCGAAGTATTGATCACGCAATTTCCCGGTGTCATCGAGCGAAAGATGGACGAGGCTATCGGATTGAATCTCATGGATCTGGACTAGTCGCACCTGCATTCTTCCGTTTATTACAGATCTGATGAAAATTAACATTGTCGTAGACGCAAGGGGCTTCTTTTGTCCCATCCCTGTCATCAAAACTGCTGAGGCGATAAAGAATCTCGACAGCGGAGGCATTGTTGAGGTCATTTCGGATGATCCGGCGATAGAGCATGACATGCCTGCTTGGTGTAAAAGTAAGGGACATGAAATAAAGTCAATGACTAAGGAAGGAAAGGTGTACAGATACTTCGTTCAGAAGAAATAAAAAAACTGCAGGATGGGTGCTCGAATGTCAATGTCTCCTTGAGCACTTTTTAAAGGGAATGCGGTTCGACATGAAAAGGAAAAAGGTACGGCTCACGAAATATGCCACCTGTGCCGGGTGAGCATCCAAATTCAGCGCAACGGGTTTGCGTGAGGCCCTCAGGGAACTGCCGCGCCAGATGCATCCAAATCTAATTGTTGGTCACAATACCGCCGATGACGCCGGAGTATACCGGATTGGCTCGGATTCGGCTCTCGTGCTGACGGTGGATTTTTTCCAGCCGGTGGTAGATGATCCCTTCGATTTTGGACGAGTGGCCGTGGCCAACTCGCTGAGCGATGTCTATGCAATGGGCGGTGAGCCGTTTGCGGCTCTGAATATCGCTGGCTTCCCGGAAGGAGAACTCCCTTCGGAAATTCTTAGTGAAATTTTCAAGGGCGGCCTGCGGGCTGCGGAAGATGCCGGCGTTGTCATTGTCGGGGGGCATACGGTCAAGGATAAAGAGCTGAAATACGGTTTGGCCGTCGTCGGCAGGGTCACCCCGGACGCGGTGGTGACCAATGCTGGAGCGAAGGCTGAAGATGTTCTCATCCTGACGAAACCCCTGGGCTCCGGTGTGCTTTCGACGGCCTTGAGAGCGGATAAGCTCGGGGCCGACAGTGAAGGGGCACTCGTTGAAATCATGGCGCAGCTAAACCGGGAAGCCTCGCGCAGGATGCTCGAATATGGAGTTCACGCGTGCACGGACATCACCGGTTATGGATTGCTCGGGCACGCGCTGGAACTTGCGTTGGCGAGCGAGGTCACGTGCGAGATATCATCTCAGGATGTACCTCTGTTGGATGGGGCGCTCGAACTTGCCGGGCAAGGGTTGCTCACGGCGGGCGGGGGCACGAACCGAGCGTTTGTTGAAGGGAATATCTCTGCAAACTCGGAGTTAGACGAGCCGCTCCAGCATCTTCTATACGACCCACAGACATCCGGAGGGCTCCTCATTGCCTTACCCGGGGATGCGGGCAGCGACCTCGTCAATTCGCTGAGACCGGTGTATCCCCATGCTTCCATCATCGGAAGGGTCAAAAAGAGGGGGACAAACGCTCTGATCGTAAAATGAGAATCCGGGGAATCAGTAGGAATCCCGCCTGACCATCAAAATAACGCTGGCAGCTGATCCTCGTAATAGATAGTCGGCTCGCTGACCATAATCGTTTTTGCCCTATCACCGTCAAGAGTTCCCTCGTACAGCTTTACGAGGCAGGCGTCCCGGATTCGACCGAAAGATACCATATCCCTTTTGCGTATCGGATCTTTCGATGGCAGATTGATCGTCCTTGGGTTGACGAAACGACCGTTGACCTTGATCCGATAGTCCAAGTGGGGCCCTTTTGCAAGCCCCGTGGAACCAACGTAACCGATAACCTGTCCTTGCCGGACCGACTTGCCTTTCCGAATCCCCTTGGCAAACCTCGATAAGTGAAGGTAGTAAGTCGTATAGCTGCGGTTATGGCGGATCTTTATGTATTTGCCGTTCGCCCGGCCGCGGGTGGCCGCTACCACGACTCCATCCCCCGTGGCTTTCACAGGGGTCCCGTACGGTGCGGCATAGTCGACCCCTAGATGAGGCGCATAGTGACGGGTGATCGGATGGAGACGCTTCCAGCTGAAATTCGATGCAATCCGGGAGTAGCTGAGAGGCGCTCTCAAAAGAGATTTCTGAAGCGATTTCCCGTGGAGATCGTAATAAGACCTTGGTCTGTTTGGCGCCTCATAACCGAAAGCGTAATATTCCTTTCCGCGAGTGAAGATCCGTGCGGATAGAATTCTCCCCAGAATCGACCGACCGTTCTCGTAACTCTTCTTTTCATATAAAATCGCATAGTGGTCGCCCATGCGAATATCAGTAAAAAAGTCGATTTCCCATCCGAAAATATGCGCCAGATGGGTGGCGAGCTCCGGATCGGCCCCCTCGGATTGAAGAGAAACGAAGAGCGACTGGCCGATGGTGCCGCTGGTCACGTGATAGGTGAGCACATAGGGAAGCGTATCGATGACCGCGTGGAACTGATCGCCGTCTCTCCGGACCTTGAGCAGCCTATCTCCCCGGAGCGACAGGGCGAGGCTGTCCAGGGAACCCCCCGGCGTCTTGTAGATGGCGTACTTCTGTCCTGGATGAACCTTTTTCAAATTGAACATTTTGCGACTGGCCCGAACGATCCGATCGATCTCCGTCGGCAGGAATCCGACGCTGCGCATTTCGATGAAAAACGAACTCCCCGGACGGATCGAACCATGAGTAACGATGGGTGGTGAGAGGGTATCCAGGACTGCTTGAACGGTTATCTGAGAGCGATCGATGTATGTCGTATCGAGTGCGGTTGCGGTGTATTTCTTCGAAGCCACGCGGCCACTGTGTTCTATTTGCTGGAAGGGATGGAGAATTGTCTCCCTTTTCAGGTAGAGAAGGCTCGCTGCGAGAATGACGATTAGGGGGAAAAGCCGTCTCATCAACATTGTGCCGCCCTGAGTGCCGTTGTCCGATATGGACTAGTGTCCGGGTCTGGCCGTCAGGATCTGCTTGCGGTCGACACCAGCGCTCCGGAAGATCGGTCTATCATCAGCCGGGTCAGGATTGGGTGCAAGGCTTTTTTTGGGTTTTGTGGAGCCAGCGAGGTTCCAAGGCGCACGAAGGGAATTTAACTCAGCCCGGCGGAGCCATGGGATAATCCTCCATCCGGTTAACGTAAAAGCAGGTAACGAGTTAGGCGCTATGTGATGAGTTTTCCGGGCTGGCATCTGCTTCGCTCGGCTTGCCGCCTGTAGCGCGGATTTGCCTGTTGCGGTCCGCTCCAAGAGGGATTCCTCACCACGCTCCCGCTCCGCTCGGGCTTCCCGCCTTCGGCGGAGTATCCTCGCTCGCTCCGCGTAAGGGTTCGCCCCCCACGGAGCCGACCAATAAGAGGACCACCCGTCGAAGGCGCGGAATTGAGTGGCGCGCGGGCAGGTGAGGAACTCTCATCGCGCAGCAGCGCAGGGATAATTATTTTAGCAACACGAGCTTCCTTGTGAACGCCTTGCTTGCCCCCACGGTTAGGCGGGCGAAATAGACGCCGCTTGCCACAGGTTGACCTGAATCGTCCCTTCCCATCCATGTAGCTAAATGATACCCAGATGGGAAGGAATCATTGACGAGCGTCGCGACGAGGCTCCCGGAAGCGGAGTAGATCTTCAGGGTTACACGGACGGATGCGGCCGCAATTTCTTCGCCAACGGCGAACGGGATCTGTGTAAACGGATTGAAAGGATTGGGATAGTTGGCTCCGAGGTAGCTTGTCAGCGGCGGTCCCGAAGATGCCGCCGAGACATCGTCGATCATGATCGAAACGGTGCTGCTCCACCGGCTCACCTGACCTTCGAGATCATTTGCCCTCACGCGGTAGGTATACTCGCCTATTTCACTGGGAATGACCATGTAGGTCGTATCGGGAATACTGGATCCCAGTAAAGTAGCCCGTTCGCTCGTCGGCAGTGGTCCCAGCAAATCGAAATAGATGCCTTCGCCGAAAAGGAATCCGTCGGTAATATATGTAAAGCGGAAACGGATATCGCTGTTTAAGTAATCATCCATGGGGAAAATCGCCTGAATCCAACCGCCGCTCGAGCCGGTAATTCCATTCCCGCGATTCGACCCGTACGGGTCGTAGTCCGTGGTGATGTTGCCAGGTATCGGGGTCCAGATAAGACCTTCATCCGTGCTTACTTCGCAGTAAGCGTAATCGTAATTCGATTCGATGTCATACCATACCCAGCAGGAAAAAGAGTCTGTATCCTCTGTCACCTGGTAAAACATTGCAGTTTCAATATCGTTATAGAGGTTATCGCCGCTGCCCGAGTAGTAGCTTCCAAATCCTTCATAAGCCCTGCCGCCTATCTGAAACCCGTTGAAATTCCACAGGGGGGAGAGGCTTTCCGCAGCGTCCTGCGGAACGGCGGACAAGTTTTTGTACTCGATCAGCTCGTAGCTCACCGCCGGATTCGGGTCGGATGGGTCGTTGCCGCTCCAACTCAGTGTGAAGATCGGATGGAACGGATCGTCGATTGGGTACATGGTGGGCGCGTACGGGCCGAGAACGCGGTGCGGGTTATCGACCAGTTCGAGCAAGAGCATGTTCATCATTAGAAGTTTGTTGAAAGTCGGTACGATCAGCGTATCCGGTGGACCGAAGCCACCCTCTTCGTAGGTGTTCACTTCCGGCGTGAAGTTTAGAAATGAATTCTTTTCCGTATCCTCTCCATAAGCCCAGTCATCCGTATCCCCGTTGACGATGTAGATCGCTCCCATGGCTGCGTTTCCCTGAAGATAGCCGTTGGAGGAGGATAGGGAGTCGCCGAGCTCGTAGAACAGCTCGTGATCGGGCGTGTACCCGGGATAGTACGACCACGGGTAGAGAAGCAGCTCACCGTAGCTGTGATAGCTGAATCCAAAGACGAAATCCCGTGCGATACACAAATCTCGGATCGCTTGGGTTTCGGGTTCCGAAAAGGGTGCGGGGCCTCTGTAAAGGTCGCTGGAAGTGCTGGGAGATGAGCCGATATCATCATAGCCCCATTGGTAGCTGTAGTTGCGATTCAGATCAACTCCATAAGTGCCATCCCCGTTGTCTCTGCGGTTCTTGCGCCACCATGTCCACCAGGCTCCCCCGTGGTTTTGCTGGACGTAATAATGCCCGTCGGGATTGACCATGGGCACGAAATAGATCTCTCGCGCGTCGACAAGGGCCGTCACCTCGGGAAGCGCTCCATAATTTGCCAGCAAGTACTCGGCAAAACGCAGCGGAATCTCCACGCTCATGAGCTCGCGGGCATGGTGGCAGCCCATAATCAGCACTTCGGGCTCGCTTTCATCGACTGCCACATTATCGGATACCTTCAGCGCGTAAATTGGCTTCAATTCATGACTCAACCCGAGGGACTGAAGTGAGGCCAGGGTTGGATAAGTGGATTCGAGGGTGAGAAGAGCGGTTTTCATTTCATCGAATGTATGGTAATCACCGAGGTTTTCATCCAAGGCCGGTGAGGCAAATGTCATCTCCGGTGTGCCAATAACCGACAAAGGGACGCCCATGTACAAAAGGTCCTCCAGCTGTTTGGGATTGGCCGCCACGTCGATATATCCTTTGGGTGAAAAGCTCAAAACGTCCATGCCCTGTTCGAACAACGAGCGAATTTGCGCGGGACTCTTATAGGGGATTCTTACAAGGTGAGTGTTTTTCTCGTTCGACGACGCCAAGTTAGGGCAAAGCCAGAAGATGCTAAAAAAAATAAAGACCCATGCCAGGTTCGAGGCAAAACGTTTCACGGTTCTGATCTCCTTGTGGTTGGGAGCGATGGCACAACAGATGATGTCCGGTAGTGCTAGAGCCTTTTGCAAATCTCTTAATTATAACAAATAAAAGCGCTTACTTCAAACAGGAAATGAGGTGGGCATGCTTGATGAGCCGTCCAGTTTTGTGGGAAACATTTCGGAATTTCGAATGAAAAGGGTCAGATAGGTATGGCGCACCTTCGCTCCTGAACGGCGAAGGCAGTCAGGGAGTCTTGCTCGATTTTTCACATGACAGGGAAGGCCACCTGCATCTCTGTCTTAAAAAATTCGTATAAAGAAGGTCACAAAAATCGCTTTACAAGTTCAGGAGGACAGTTGCAGAATAATCCGAGTCAGCCGGAACCGAACCGTTGTGAAGAAATATCAAATTTCGCAATGGAGGATCGAAGAATAGGGTGGCATCCCTTCGTTTTCACATCGGTAGAGCATAAACAAGTTCTTCTCCCCTCAATTCTTTGTTCCTCCATAGACCTATTCATTGACGACGATCGTGCAAAGATCAGTTGAGCAGCGAAGCTGTATGCGGTATTCAAGGTGTTTAGGAAGGCAACAACGAGGGGGTGTAGTTAATGAGAGAGGCCCATGCGGAGAGACTTGGCGCGCCCCGAAGGTGGGCAAACGCGGTCATGAAATTGATATCCCAACCTGCACCGGAAAAAGCCGAGATACCTCTTCATGAGACTCCAAAAGGCTTGCCGAAACAGGTGCCTTCGATCTGTCCCGAATGCCGGGAGCAGATCGATGCGATACTCTTCGAAAAAGAGGGCAAGGTGTTCATGAGGAAATCTTGCCCATCTCACGGCGTATACGAGGATCTGATTTACAGCGACGTTGAAATGTACCTGAAAATGGAGAAATGGACCTTCCAAGACGCCGAGGGAATCAACAATCCCATTGTCAAGAATGCTACGAACTGCCCTTCCGATTGCGGTCTCTGCAACATGCATATCAGCACGGCGTGTATGACGATCATCGACCTCACGAACAGATGCAATCTCACCTGCCCTTATTGTTTCGCAAATGCAAATGTCGCTGGATTCGAATATACGGTGAGTCGAAAACAGATCACGGAGATGCTGCAAAACGTCAGAGCTATCCGACCTCAGCGCTGCAAAACGATACAATTTGCGGGAGGAGAGCCGACAATCCATCCAGATTTTTTATGGGCCGTTTCTGAAGCCAAAAGGGTTGGATTCCCTTATGTGATAATCGCAACCAACGGCATTACCTTCGGGAAGAGCCTCGAGTTTGCTCATCAGGCAAAAGCTGCAGGGGTGGATGCGCTTTACCTCCAGTTCGACGGAGACAGCGACGATGTCTACAGGGAAACCCGAGCGGCGGACCTCGGGAAGCTCAAAATGCGCTGCATCCGAAACTGTGAGAGAGCCGGTATCCGTGTTGTACTCGTCCCCACGCTTGTCAAGGGTGTCAACGAGGATCAGATCGGCGGGATCATCCGAACAGCCATCGATCATCTGGATGTGGTGAACGGTGTCTCGTTTCAGCCGGTCTCGTTTACGGGTCGCATTTCATATGAGGAACGCCTCCAGCAACGGTTTACCATCTCCGATCTTGCCTGGGAGATATACGATCAAACGGGCATTGCCCATCCGATGAGAGACTGGTATCCACTGTCCTTCGTCTCACCGCTGTCGCGTTTGATGGAGACGTTGAGCGGCAAAGACATCATGACGATCAGCTGCCATTCGGACTGTGGAATTGGGTGCTATTTGGTCATCAATAGAGATGGTGAGGCATATCCGATCACGCAATTCGTCGATCTCGAAGGCGCGATGACCGAGCTGAATATCCTGTCTGAGAAGCTTAGGAGCATTTTCCAGAGACCGATCTTTTTTGCTCAAGCGATCCGGATTTTCAGGAAGTACTACAAACCACAGCTCGCACCGCCAGGATTATCTTTCGGCGATCTCCTTGGAGCTCTCGGTCCAACGCTGTTTCGTACCCGCAGTCATATAGGCAAAATGCGCAGATGGCGGTTTCTCATCCTTCTGGGTATGCATTTCCAGGATGTTTATAATTTCAACATCCACAGGGTCAAGCGCTGCGTAATTCATTACGCAGCACCGAACGGTCGGATCTATCCGTTCTGCGCTTACAATTCGGGGCCTCTCTTCAGAGAACGAGTAGAAGGAGAATTCTCGAAACCGCTCGGCGAGCGCTGAGGCGAGGGTGCAATCAACACACAGCGTTTTGGTGTAATCCCCCGGCGCCACTGTCCGGGGGTTTTTCGTTTGAGAAATCTGAAGTGCTTAATTAGACTGTATTGGTAAACGTTACTGAAGGCCGATTCACTTCCTGAATGGAGCTAGACAGCATTGGAAAACATCCTCAAGAAACGTCTCGCCATTATCAAAGCCCGGGCGAAACGCCTGCGGCGACTTCATCTATCCATAGAAACCAACGGTCGCGCGGAATCCGGCAGCGCGCCTATTGATTCACGCTCGGACCTTATCAGCAGCGGACCGTCGGATAACACCTTGGTTCGCCAAAGACTGAAGGATCCAAGGTTTATCGAATCGGATGTCGATCAAAGCGATGCGGATGATTGGGAAAGCGGCCCACTCGAAGACCTCGTGAAAGGTGAGGAACGAGAGGTCGGGGGTTGGAATTTTTATCTCGTGCGGCAGAAGGATTCCGAAATCGACCCTTGTGCAGGACGAGAAGCGCTGGAGTTCCTATCGGTGGACCGGGGGCGATACAACGGGGCCGGGATTCGCGCTGGCGGGAGACAGGTTGGGCCGAATCCACTTGAAGCACCGAGGGAGCGGGTATGCTTTTTCGATATCGAAACCACTGGCTTATCCACGAGCACGTATATTTTTCTCGGTGGCATGATGTTTCTTGATGGAGATAAATTCCTTGTGGAACAGGCTTTTGCAAGGGACTACGAAGAAGAAGGCGGAGTTCTTCGTTACATCCAAAATCGATTTGGGGCATTCGACGCCATAGTCACATATAACGGCCGGACATTCGACCTCCCTTTCGTGCGGGCGCGGATGGCGGTGAACCGAATCGGTTTTGACGAGAACTTTTTTCACCTTGATCTGTTAAGCTTTGCCCGGCGAGCCTATTCCGGGTTTCTCGAGAACTGCAGGCTTGAAACGGTCGAACGGCATCTCCGCTCCCGGGATCGTGTTGGAGACATTCCTGGAAGCCAAATACCCAATGCGTATCACGCGTACGTGATGACGGGGGAAGCGGCCCTCGTAAAGCGTGTCCTGTACCACAACCGCATGGATCTTCTCAGCATGGCGATTCTGTACAACCAATTGTGGCCCCGAAAACGGCGTTCATGACTGTGTGCGGTGATCCCGGACATCCCGAATTGCACCGTTGCTGGAATTCGAAAACTGGAAATGGTAGAATGGCTCGATATTGTTTTCGAGGAGAAGCACGCCAACTGCGCATTCTATGGTGATCGCGCAATGATGTATTGAGACAGAGGGTAAGGAACGCCCGGATTGCTCACAACAAGTCTAGCACAATGGACGTAAACAGGTTCTTATCGCTCATCCGGTCATCCGGCTCCTATGACGGGCAGATTGTCCATGCGGAGACGCTGTCCCCAAGGGAGGCGGACTACGCCCTTTTGAGCCCGCCACCTCAGGAAAGGCTCCAGAGAATCCTTGCCGCGGAAGGCATCGACAAATTGTACGTTCACCAGGCACGGGCCGTGGAAAAAGTACGCTCGGGCATCAACGTGGTCGTAGTCACCGGCACTGCCAGCGGCAAAACGCTCTGTTACAATCTTCCGGTTCTCGAAAGCATTGTCGAAGATCCGGAATGCTGCGCCCTGTACCTTTATCCGACAAAAGCGCTCGCCCAGGATCAACTTCGTACGCTCAATAGGTACCGTTCCGTCGATCCGGCACTTCCATTGAGGACCGGAACGTACGATGGGGATACACCGCCTTCGACCAGAAGAAAGCTCAAGAACGAGGCAAATGTCCTTCTCACAAATCCCGATATGCTTCACTCCGGGATACTTCCCAATCACGGAATCTGGGCACGATTCTTCGAGAGGCTTCGGTATGTAGTGATCGATGAGATTCACGCCTATCGGGGAGTATTCGGTTCGAATATCTGCCACGTTCTCCGCCGGCTGAATCGCATTTGCGCGCATTACGGCGCGGAGCCTGTTTATATCTGCTGCTCCGCCACCATCCGGAATCCGCTGGAGTTAGCGGAGAAACTCACTGCAGGGTCCATGGTGCTCGTCGACGAAGACGGTTCGCCACGGGGTGAAAAAACGGTCGTTTTCTGGAACCCGCCGTTCCTGGGAGATAATGTGATGGAACGGAGGAGTGCGAATATCGAGGCCTCCCGGCTGCTTACGGACGTGGTGAAGGATGGCCGTCAGGCGATCGCTTTTGTCCGCGCTCGCGTGGTGAGCGAAGTCATTACCAAATACGCAAAGGAAATGCTCTCTCACGAAGCCCCTTCACTCTCTCGGGCCGTAAAGGCCTACCGCGGCGGTTATCTGCCTGAGGAGAGGCGTAGGATCGAGCGGGGGCTGTTCGACGGTGAGCTCAAAGCCGTGGTAAGCACCAACGCCCTCGAATTAGGAATCGATGTCGGCGCGCTGGAATGCGCTGTTCTCGTAGGCTATCCTGGCAGCATCGCATCCACATGGCAGCAGGCGGGTAGGGCTGGAAGGGGGAGCGAGCCTTCGCTCGTTTTCCTCATTCCCTATGACAGCCCGATCGACCAGTACATGGTTCAGCATCCGGATTATTTCTTCGGGCGGACGCCAGAGAGCGCCGTCGTCGATCCACACAATCCTCACATTGTTCTTTCCCACATGCGATCGGCCGCATTTGAGCTTCCCATCGTGCCCACCGACTGGGAAGGCTTCGGTGAATACTGTGGTTCGATCCTGAGAATCCTCGAAGAAGATGGTCAGGTGAAGCGGAAAGGGGACAAGTTTTACTGGTGCGGCGGGAGCTATCCTTCGGCCGATGTGCCCCTTCGGAACATAGGTGATGATGTATATACAATTATCGAGCGGGGTGAAGAGAATCGCGTGATCGGTACGATCGATGAGGCCAGCGCGTTCATGCAGGTTCACCCCGGAGCAATCTATCTTCACAACGAAGAGACGTACTTCGTCGGCACCCTCGATATCGATAAGAAAATCGCGTACGTTGAGAAGGAGGACATCGATTATTACACGCAGTCGATCACCGAAGTGAAAATCAAGATCGAAGGGGAGGAACTCCAAAAGAAGTGGCGCGTAAGCCAGGTATGCTGGGGTGATCTCTCGGTGACGTCGCTGACTTTCATGTTCAAAAAGATCAAGTTTGGAAGCAGGGATTCGCTCGGATTCGGTGCTCTCGATCTGCCAGCACAGACGCTACTCACAACCGGCATGTGGCTGCTGCCATCCGAAGAAACTTACTTACACGTGAGGAAATCCGGCCGCATCCCACGGGAAGGGCTCCTCGGCATTGCAAACGTGATAAAAGAGGTGATACCGATTTTCGCGATGTGCGACACAATGGATGTCGGAGCTGCGGTGGATTCATCCGCCGCCAATGCTCCAGGGATTTTTGTATTCGATCGGTATCCAGGGGGGCTGGGTTTCGCTCACAAGGCATTCGAGCTGCTCGAGGAGATTATGGAAGCCTCTCTGGAACTCATTGATAATTGTCCCTGCGAAAACGGCTGTCCCTCTTGTGTCGGATCTCCGCTTCCGCCGTTCTCTCAGCTCGATCCGGATGTGGGTGCCAGGGGCCTTATTCCCGACAAGGAATCGGCGAAGTCGATACTTCACGCGTTGCTCGAAAAGGAGCCCTACGTACCGAGCAAAAGAGAAACGGATCTGTCAGCCGACATTGAACAATCATTATCCCCGCTCCCGGACACAAAACCGCTTCCGTTGCCGCTCGAAAAAAAGCTTCGCGAAAAAGTGAGCAAGCTAAAGAGAATGCGGAGCCCCTATACCAGATAGTCCCGTTCCCTCATTGTCGGTGAAAAAGCAAAAGAGAATCCCCCACCATCCACGCAAAGATGGCTATTCCGGAGAGGGGAGGATCCTGTTCAATACTTTGTTGTACGTTTCAAAATCCTTTGGCGAGAAGAGAACGAAGCGTACCTCGTCCAGCGGATGCTCGCGGAGAAACTCAATCACCGTCGAAAGCGCGACGTCTGAAGCTTTTTCGATGGGGAACCGGTAGGCGCCCGTGCTGATCGATGGGAAGGCAACCGTTCTGATACCTTCTTCTTTTGCGAGGGCGAGAGAGTTGCGATACGCATTTTCCAGTAGCGCCGGTTCGTTTTGATTCCCCCCGTACCAGATGGGGCCGACGGTATGGATTACTTTGCAGGCCTTCAAGTTTCCACCGGTTGTGATGACCGCTTCTCCGGTTGGCAGGGAGCCGATTTTCGACACGATTCGCTTGCAGTCCTCGAGGATCTTGGGGCCTCCCGCTCTGTGAATCGCGCCATCGACGCCGCCCCCCCCCATAAGTGATGAGTTTGCCGCATTCACAATGGCATCTACACTCTCTTTGGTGATATCCCCCTGAGTCAGAGTGAGCGTTGCATGGCCGATCTTCCTTTGGACATACATTTTTTCTGTCATATTCCAATCCTCCTATTTCAGTGCGCAGGCAGATTCACGGGATCATCCTGTCGCGACGCCCTTATCAATAAGCGGTGTATCATGTGGCCTGCTTGATCCTAGTTGCCTGGATCTAGATTCGATTGATGACTTCCTTTAAAGCTTCTTCAGAAGTTTGGACCTGGATGATCTTGGGGTCCAGGGTGAAACTCTTCAAACTCACGATGGGCACGCCCAGCTGCAGGCAGAATGCAACTTCTGAAAGAGTGCCGGGACCACCGCGTATGGCGATTACAGCGAGGGCAGAGCGAATGATAATTGCATTTCTCGCGATGCCCATGCCCGTCGCGACTGCCACTCCAACGAAGGGATTCGCCGTGTTGGGGGAATCAGATGGAAGGATGCCAACAGTGAGCCCACCGGCTTCGCTTGCCCCTCGGCAAGCCGCTTCCATAACTCCACCCAGTCCACCGCAAACGAGACCATACCCTGCCTCTGCGATCTTCCGGCCGACTTCATAGGCGAGTCGCTCTGTTTCCTCGTCACACTCGCCCGATCCGATGACGCCGATGAGCGGCTTTCTTTCCATTACTTCCTCCTTCTATGAAGGGTGATTGAGCTGTGACGGGACGTCGTCTGCTCCAATCGCCCTGTGCTGCGCCTCCGAAAGTCGGCGTTGCATAGAGTCTCTATCATAGCAGGAATATTTTGTTTCCTCCTTGAATAAATCCATTGGTCCGCATACACTGACAGCGCTCGGTTCTCGTAATCGTATTGCCAAGTACGAATTCAAATAAAGAATCCCCTGCTCGACAGATGAGTGAAAGGCGGCAGAATATGGCCGACGCATGGAGAATGTACCTTGGGGGTGAGTGGGTCGAGAGTGGAAACACGCTTTCCGTTACAAATCCTTATGACAACAGCTTGACTGGCGTTGTACATCTGGCGAAAGCCGAGCATTTCACCCATGCGATCGATCTCGCCGAGAAAGCATTCGATGAAACAAAGCGGCTCCCTTCATACAAAAGGGCCCAGATTTGCAGCGCGATCTCTAGCGGGATCGACGAGCGAAAAGAGTCGTTTGCCCGGATGCTCACAATGGAAATGGGTAAAACCATTCGTGAGGCGAGGGGAGAGGTTGGCAGAGCCGTATCAACATTTGCCATAGCGGCGGAAGAAACCAAGCGCATCGGCGGCGAACTGATGGACCTCGACTGGATCCCAGGTCACGATAGACGGCTTGGGATTATCCGGCGATTTCCGCTGGGAGTAATCGGTGGAATAGCCCCCTTCAACTTTCCTCTGAATCTCGTTGCGCATAAAGTCGCTCCTGCGATCGCATCCGGCAATACGATCGTTCTCAAACCCGCGTCTAAAACCCCAATCGTAGCGCTGATGCTCGCCGAGCTCGTAGACGAGACGGATTTTCCGAAGGGCGCTTTCAGCGTACTCCCCGCCCCAGGCGGCGCGGCCTCCCCTCTGGTTGAAGATGAACGGGTCAAGCTTCTTACGTTCACCGGGTCCGGCGAGGTCGGATGGGGTCTCCAGCATCAGTCGAAGGGGAAACGGGTGGCGTTGGAACTCGGAGGAAACGCAGGTGTAATTGTTGCGGATGACGCGGATCTTGGTTATGCGATCACCAGAATCGTATTCGGCGGTTTTGCACAAGCCGGTCAATCGTGCATCTCCGTGCAGCGCATATACATCCAGTCAGGCGTGTATGAAGCATTTCTCGAAGGATTTCTCCCGAAGGTCGATGCGTTGGAAATGGGAGATCCACTCGACGAACGAACCGATATTGGTCCTATGGTTGATGATGAAGCGGTTTCGAAGGTTCTCCGATGGATCGACGACGCGAAAGCGAAAGGAGCCAAGATCCTGACCGGTGGACATGCAGATGGAAGGATGTTTCATCCAACGGTGCTAGCGGATGTGGATCCGTCATGCGATGTGAGTTGCAGTGAAGTCTTTGCGCCTCTCGTCGTTGTCGCCAAATACGACAAGTTGGGAGAAGCCGTGGAAGCGGTGAATGATTCGAGATACGGGCTGCAGGCGGGTATTTTCACCAATCGCTTTAATGATATCTGGCGCGTATTCGAGGGGGTCGAGACGGGAGGTGTTGTTGTGAACGATGTGCCAACTTACCGTGCCGATCAAATGCCTTACGGAGGCGTCAAAGAGTCGGGTATGGGTCGTGAGGGGTTGCGCTTCGCGATCGAGGAAATGACCGAAATAAAAATTCTTGCCGTCAATCTTGGCGCTGGGGATTGATTGAAGCAGAGTTATCGGGAGGTTCGAGCGCTGAGCGCTCCCCGCTGGAAGGAAGTCCCGGGCTAACGGATTTGGGAATTTCTTCTTTCTCTGATGCTGCAAGGGGCTCTTCCGGCCGGGCGGATGCTATATCACTTAAAAGCGCCCTCACCTCGATTGGGGATTCCATCTGATATTTCGCTTTGGATCTTCCGATACCCACTTTGATCGAAAATGCAGTGTCGGGAACTACAGAGAAAACGTCCTCGTCCGTGGCATCATCCCCGATGGCCATAATGAAGTCCCAAGAGGTTTTCGTGATCCACCTCAACACGGCCCTGCCTTTGTTGACACCGATATTCTTGACTTCTATGACCTTTTTCCCCTCCTGAATGTCGAGGTTCAGTCTCGAGGTGAGCTGGTGAAGGACGTCCTTGAGTTCGTTCGATACGGCGGCGGCAAGTTCCTGACTCGCTTTGCGGTAATGCCAGACGAGTGAGAACTCCTTGTCCTCGACGAATGATCCTGGTGTACGGTCGGAATAGAGCTCCAAAATCGGCCTGATGCTCTCCTTCCAGTCCGTACGTATCGGTTCCGAGATCACCCACTCCTTGTCCTTCTCCTTTACCAGCAGGCCGTGTTCCGCAACGAGGTCCACGCCGATGTCCTCGAACCAGGTTTCCATTGTAGCTCTATCCCTTCCGCTAACGAGCACCACTGTATTGTTTGGATCCGATGCGAGCTTTTCCAGCAATTCCAGCAGGTCACTGGGAGGATATGCCTCGTCCGGTTTTTGGGCGAAAGGAACCATTGTTCCGTCGTAATCGAGGAGCAGAAGCCGCTTGCTGCTGTTCGCATAGCGTCTCCTCAGCATATGCCAGATCGCTGGCGTCAGCTGTTTCATCGTCAGCTTCCGCTGGAGCGTTTTGGTAGCCAGGAGCCTTGCGATGAAGTCATTCGCCCAGTTGCCTGCGTCATAGCGCTGGAGCCTTTTTCGCATAAGCCTGTTTCTATCGATCTGTTTTTCGGCCGGCATAATCAAAGCTTCTTTAATCGCTTCGGCGATTGCCGCTTTGTTGTTCGGATTGATGATGATGGCTTCGCCCATTTCCTGCGCTGCTCCCGTCATTTCGCTGAGTATCAAGACGCCCATTCCGTCTGTCTTTACTGCAAGAAATTCCTTGGCAATGAGGTTCATTCCATCCCTCATCGGCGTTATCAACGCCACATCGGCCATCTTGTACAACGCCACGAGGCTCGAAAAAGGCAGGGAACGGTAGAGGTACCAAATCGGTATCCATCCCATCGTTCCGTGTTTCCCGTTGATCTTACCGATAAGTTCCTCGATCTGTCTTTTTAGCTGAGAATAATGGTCGATCCGCGTTCTCGACGGGACGGCAAGCAGGACAAGCGTAACTTTTTCTTTGAATTCGGGGTATTTATCGAGGAATAAATCGAACGCTTCCAGCCTTTCCGGGATACCTTTCGAATAATCCAGTCGGTCGATGGAGAGAATGATCTTGCGCTCCTGGGTTTTTCTCCGGATTCTCGCGATTTCCCTTTTTACCGGGGGGGACTCGACGGCCTGGGAGAAACGATCGAAGTTTATCCCCATCGGGAAGACATCGGCCTGCACCAACCGATCATCCGTGCTGATGCGGCCGACACTGTGCTCGTATCCGAGCAGGCGGTGAACGCTCTCGAGAAAATGCAGGACGTAATCGTACGTGTGAAAACCGATGAAATCGGAACCGAGCACACCGCGCAAAACTTCTTCACGCCACGGCAGGAGTCGGAATACCTCAAAGCTTGGGAAGGGGATGTGCAGAAAAAATCCAATCATTGCATCCCTCGCCTTTTCTCGCAGGAGTCTTGGAAGCATCAATAAATGATAGTCGTGGATCCAGATCACGTCGTTCGGCTCGGCAACTCTTTGAATCGCATCCCTGAAGACTTCGCTGGCCCGGAGGTAAGACTCGAAAAGCTGGTCATTGTAAGTGGCGTGCTGCATGAAATAGTGGAACAACGGCCAAAGCGTTTTGTTGCAGAATCCGTTGTAATAGCGCTCAACTTCTCTTTGCGAGAGAAAAACCGGGTAGCATTTTTTCTCGGCGAGCATTCCGCGGATGCGGTTTCGTTCGTGGAGGGCGATTTTATCGGAGGCAATTCCGGGCCAGCCGATCCAGAGTGAATTGAAATGTGTATAGATCGAACCCAATCCGGAGGCAAGCCCTCCACTGCTCGGCTGCAGTTCGAATCCACCCTGTTTTTTGATTACTGTGAAGGGAAGTCTGTTGGATACGATTATCAGCCGGTTCATATCAATCGTTTTTGGGAGAGATGTTACTATGGATTTATGATAGTAATTTGTAAGCGCCATGCAAAGAGCGCCACCCTACGAAAAGCCGGGAGAGCAGTCAAGTGAAGAGAGCAGTTGGGCAGGGCAGCGTTGGAGAAATCGGATCGTTTGGCTGCCTGATGGCGCTGGAGATCAACCTTTTTTAATATGATAGTACAAAGGTTAGCGTATTGCCAGAGATTTTCTCGATCGGTGTTCGAAAAGAAATCAGCGAACGAGTTCGTTCAATACGTCCAAATAATTGGACAGAAGTCTTGTAATGAGAAATCTCTTTCGTATGTATTCTTTAGCATTTCCGCCCAGTCTCTGCGATAGATCGGGATCTTTGAGTAACTCGACGATGCGATCGGCGAATCCTTCCACATCATCGGGATCTGTGAGAAATCCGGTTTCACCGTCCACGACTTGTAGCGGAATCCCGCCAACGTTTGTAGCGACAACGGGTTTTGACTTCCATAGAGCCTCTGTCACAGCTAAACAGAATCCCTCTTTGGTCGATTTCTGGACGATGACGGAAGAGGCGCTCTGAATGGCATTTACAAGGATCTCATTGTTACCCATAACGAAAAGAACATCACCCTTCTCATTGAAATCCGCGGCCTTTTGGAACACACGTTCGAAGATCTGCAGCGATTCCGGATCATCCGTGGCAACGTTATAGCAGTAGACAAGCCTGCAATCGACTTTCTTTTTCACTTGCTTGAACACCTTGAGTAATCCTTCAGGATCTTTCCACTTATCCATTCTGGACACCTGCGTAATGATGGGTTTGTCAAAAGGGATCTGAGCCCGTTTGATGTACTTTTTGATGTCATTTTCCGATAGCGCTTTGTTCTTCAGCGAAATGGGGTCTATAGCCGGAAAAATGATTTTCTGGTCGAGGGGCAGTTCTTTTTGCAGATATTTTTCGCTGGAGAAAATGGCCAGATCGTAGCGGAGGAGGAAGGTCTTCAGGAATTCCCACAAGTCCGCATTGGGCTCGGACATATCCACGTGGCAGCGCCAGATCCAGGGCTGACATTTGCAGGCGAATTTGATCAACGGAAGGGGCTGCGGGTCGTGTATGATGACGCAGTCAAGGTCGTCAATGTGCGTGTATACCGCAAAATTCTGGTTCGTTCTCGCGTACAGATCTTTTTTCATCTGGGAGAGGTTGATCTGGGCACCCTGGAGTGCGTTGTGGAATTTTTTAGTGATCGTGAAAAAGTCCGGATTGCCGTGGAGGATTCGCCAGCCGGCTTCGATTCCGATGTCGTTCATCAGTGGAACAACCGAGTTGAGGATCTCGGCGACTCCGCCACCCATGTAGGTGGAGTTGATGTGGACAATCCGCTTTCCATATAAGGCTCTGGCTTTTTTGAATATCTCGGCGATGAGCTGATCCCCAACGATGTTCCGGTAGTTGACGATGGTTGCTTTCATGACTCTCCCTGCATTAAATGGACGGTTCGGATCGGGAAGGGAATCTCGATTCCCTCCTCGTGGTAGCGCTTGTGGAGTCTTTTGATGAATTCGTGCTTGATGAGATACTGATCGACGAACTCCTTGCCTCTCAAAATGACGGAAAAGTTGATACTGGAATCGTCGAAGGTGTGATAGCGGATGAACGGATCGAACTCCGTAACACCTCCGGACATATCGGTCATAACCGCTTTGGCCACTTCAATGGTCACCCGCTCGACTTTTTCGAGATCGCTGGCGTAACTCACGCCCACCTGGACGAGAACCGACATCTCTTTTTCTGGCAGAAAGAAGTTGGTCACGATCGATGAGGCGATTTTCGTGTTGGGGATGACGACGAGATTGTTCTGCAGCATCCGAATGGTCGTATTCCTCCAACCGATGTCGGTGATATACCCCTCTTCGCCGGATTCGAGCCTGATGTAGTCGCCCTGATTGATTTGTTTTACGGCAAGTATATGCAGGCCGGCGAAAAGGTTGGCAAGCGTATCCTGGAGTGCGAGCGCGACAGCGAGGCCTCCGATGCCCAACGCGGTAATGACCGGGGTGATGTTGATTCCCAGTGTCTGGCAGATGACGAGGAGGCCAATAACCATCACCAAGATGTTGATCAGGCTCCTGAAAATGCTCGTGGTGGCCGGGATGGCAGTGCCGGCATAATAGCTCACCACTCCCCGGAGAAAGCGCGCGGCGACTACCGTCACCGCGAGGAGAGCGAATGCCAGGATCAACTTGGTCAGAATGTCTGTAACTCCTTGAGATACAGGCAGATAAGGGAGTGCGATGCGCAGGCCGATAAGCGTGCCGATAAATATCGCCATTCCGCGGAGCGCCTCGCTGGCCACGTCATCGAAACGCCATTTGGTCTTGCTGGCGATCTTTTTGAGTCTCCTGAAGATAAGCGTCTCCAGGATCAGGCCGATCAGGAAACCCGCAACGGTAATCCCAAGGGCGATTAGCAGGTTTTTCGTGTTTTCGCTCAAGGACCATTCCATAAGTGTCTCACTTATATCAAAAACGGTGGTGTTATGAAAGGCGGATTGACTCCACTACGGTGAAAGATCACTGAAGCTTTTTGGCCAGCCAGCTCATCTCCTGGATAATCGCGCCGTTGGGGCAGGATTCGTCGCAGCCCAAGCAATTGATACAACTGTTGTAGTCGATGACCGGGACGCCGCTTTTATCGGGAGACATGCAGTCTACCGGGCAGCCTTCAATACAGATACCGCATCCGTCGCATTGAGCAGCGACCGCTTTTGGGTGGACCCAGTAAAAACGTCCGACGAACTCCGCCAGCCGCATTGGAACGAAGCGGAGGAGGGAATTCGAAGGCAATGCGTAATCCGGAATGCAAATTTCGGACAGGGGTAATCCTTCCAGCCGGACGCGCTCGATCCGTCCCTCTCCAAGCCCGCGCTCCATGGCAATCCTCGTTGTCGCGATCGCCGATTCTTCGAAGCCGATGATTCGGCTGGCGATCGAATCCATGGCGACTGCGTCGGGAGAAGCGAGGACAAGGCCGATTTCTCGCGCCGAACCACTTGCTGACGGGCCATTACCTTCGAGGCCCACGATCGCGTCCATGATGTGCAGCCGTGGCTTTACGAGAGAAAAGATGTCCACGAGTATTTCCGAAAATCGGTCGACCTTGGGGGCAGCTTTGTGGAAGTTCGCTTTTTGGAGACCAGGGAGCAGCCCGAAGCAATTCTTTAAAGCGCCGGTAAAGAGGGTGAGATTATGGGTCTTGAGCTTGGGAAGATTGATAATGCAGTCTACCTGGTCCAGAATCGACGTGAGATGATAGACCCTCCCGTTGATACCGATAGGGCTCGTGCCAGCCCCCTCGAACTTCACCAGTTCGCCGCCGAATGCAGCGGTTGCTCTGCCGATACCGGTGTTTTCCCAATAGCGCTCGACTCCTTTGATCGCCCCGGCGGGGCTGTCCCCGACGATGATCTTCCCCCCAGCCGATGCAACTTCGTGGGCAACCGCTTTGAGGAACACGGGATGTGTTGTGATCGCTTTCTCGGGCGATTTCGCGGCAAGCATGTTGACTTTGAGAAGCACCGTATCTCCTCGCTTGACGAACTCACGCATGCCCCCCAACGGCTCGAGAACGGAACGAACAGCCACCTGGACCATTTCGTGGTCATACGACCGGCACTGTGAAACGGACACAATGGGCGCTGCGAGAGCAGGGTCCATGGCTTGAGGGGAATAGAGGGAAGCTCTCTGATATGCACTGTCTCTTGGCCGCTTATTGAACATGGTGGCTGGTTTCCTCATACGGGGAAAAGTAGAGGAGAGGGCCGGTGGAATACAAGCTGAAAAGTCGATATTTGGTGTCCGGTTTTCGGAAACTTGTGGCATGCCTTCCAAGCGTGCCTGCGCTTACCGATCGACGGACACATTGAAAAAGCCCTTCTGTAAGGTCCTCTGGCCAACAGGATTGTCTTCTGGGTCGCTAAGCTCCACCAGGATGTTGGAAAATGTGCCCACTGCGATCTTCGAATCGTTGAACGTCACCTTGCATTCGCCTGATGCCGAGTTCGAGAGATAAATGAGATTGGACCCTCTGATTTCACTGTAGGAAAACCAGGCTGCTTCGGGGAAGAAGAGCGCTTCGGCCTCATCCCCCGTTATACGAAGCGCGACGGGTGCGACGGACTGTCCGTGAAAGCCGATTCGGAATTCGTAAGTGACACTATCGAAAGCACTTGAGGCGGAGATGAGGTACCAATTGTTTTGCTTTGAATAGGTGGTTTCGACTCCAAATTCGGTATCGCCGACGATCGAGTCGTTTGGAATGCAGAGGGACACTGTTGGTGTGATCCCGGTAATCGATGCTGCGAGACCGGATTTGCCTTGGCACAGAGACCGCCCGCTGGTCACGGGTGTTCTTTCGCCGCATCCAACGGCCATCCAAGAGGTGATTATAATGAGCGGCCAGGGGCCTGTTGGGAATAAAGGTGAGCGGCTCATTCGATAATCCTGGGCAAATGCAATTCGATGGTCTGGAAATGCAGCCGAACGATCCCACCGGAAGCACCTAGCTGCTTGAAATGTTGGAGCTTCCAAGGGATTCCGCCGGGCAAACGAAGGATTGGGTAGAAAGGATTTACTCTATCGCTTATAATTCTTCACGCCCGGATTGGACTGCCGGAAAAAAGTCGCCATCGCTCGGGGAGACAGAGAAATCCTTTCGTATCTAAGATATGAACTTGCTACTCTTTATCCTAGCGCTTTCTCTCTCGTGGACCCACTTTCCAATGCCTGGGGGGGATTCACGATGTGGGAGGCCAGCGGGGGAAAACGTCGTGGACGATCGTTACTATATTGCAAGAATGCGGATGGTGGACGCGCAAATCCGGAGTCGGGGGATATCCGACGACCGCGTTCTCAAAGCGATGGAGGACGTGCCCAGGCATCTTTTCGTTCCCCAAGACCAGGTTCCTGCCGCTTATGAGGACCACCCATTGCCCATCGGCTTCGGCCAGACGATATCGCAGCCTTACATCGTTGCCCTAATGACCGAGTGCCTGCAGCTCGAGCCGGACGACCGGGTACTCGAGATTGGCACGGGCTCGGGATACCAGGCGGCGATTCTATCGAAAATCGTCGAGAAGACATACACCATCGAAATCGTCGAACCGCTGGGGCGGTCTGCCGAGAAACGTCTGAAAGAACTGGGCTATTCGAATATAGAGGTTCGGATCGGCGATGGTTACAAAGGCTGGCCGGAGGAAGCCCCGTTTGATGCGATCATTGTGACTGCTGCTCCTGAGACGATCCCGCAACCTCTCATCGACCAGCTGGCGGATGGGGGGCGGATGGTGATCCCCGTAGGATCGTATTTCCAGGAGTTGGTTCTCGTCACGAAAAAGGATGGCAAGGTCAAAAAGCACTCGGTGGCGAGCGTGCGTTTTGTTCCCATGGTGAGTGAGCCGAAAAAGGGAAACGGAAAGGACTGATTCGCTTATCCGTCTTCGCCGATGCCTGAAGGCAGCTGTCCGTGCGTGGCTTTTACAGTGGTGTAAATCCCGCCTCTCACATAGAAATCTCCAACGATCTCCATAAAGCGCGGTTTGCAAGCCCCAACGAGGTCATCGAGGATCTCATTGATCACCGCTTCGTGGAAGGCCCCCTTGTCTCTATATGACCACAGATAGAGTTTCAGCGACTTGAGCTCGATGCATAGTTCGTCGGGGACAAAACGGATATGGATAGTGGCAAAATCAGGCTGACCCGTTCTCGGGCATAAACAGGTAAACTCGGGACATTCCATAGTGATCATGTAATCCCGCTCCGGTCGCGGATTGGGAAATACCTCGATTTCCTCTGACGGTCTCGTCGGCATCTCTCCTGCCTCATTTGTTCTGAAGTGCCTATCCGAAGGTGTACTTCGAATATTTTACATCCTTTTCGCGTGAAACGCAATGGGAGCGCCCTCTCGTCCCATTCGGTCTCGATGAACCGTTTGCGCTTCGAACCGGACAATACGGTCATTGGATCGTGACGGATCCGATTGCCACGCCTTGGTAGATGTCGTCGTCGAAAAAAATGTCTCTCAAGTAGTAGTTCGGTTTGGCCGCCAGTGCGTGCAGCTTTACCGAGACCGTATAGCTGCCGGGAGTAATATCCCCGGGAACTCTTATAGACGCCTCGTCCAACACGAGCATTCCGTCCGGCCATGCGTCGGGATTGAGAAAACCATTTTGAATCTTGTGACCCTGCCTGAAACGGAGGCGCATGGATGAGAGCGCCTCTTTCGCTTTCCGTACTATTTTTGGAAATGGTTTTCCGCCAAAGGGAAGCCCGGGTTCTTCATGATCGAAGCGAATCGATACGACGTAATTTCGGAATGGATAATCACGGTCGCCCCTCCAGAGGAGGGAAATCGCAAATGTTTTCCCCCTTTCTGTTGTCTGCTTTTCGAAACGAAAGGCGCTGAGGACGGCGTCTCCAGCTTGGCTCCCGAAGTGGACGAAGGTATCCGGGATACTGTCAACGGTGAACCGGTACGGTATTGTGTCGAGCCCGGCGGGCCGATTCCCCCTCCATTGGTAAACGAAAAAGTTGTCTTTGTCGTATAGGAGCTCGAAAAGATCCGGATGCGAGGCGAATTTATTATGCACTAGCGGAAAGACATCCCGGCTGACCGACCAGAAATTGAGAATGAATTGCGGGGGAATCCGATTATTGAGAACCACGTATTTTGCATTCGTCTCTTCCAGAATGGAAGCCGTCTCGCTCAAAGAAACAAAGGGGCTCAGGATGTCCCTACCCGCCTGCATGCGTTTTTCCAAGAGCTGGTCTCCCGGTGGTGCGTGCTGGTCGAGCGTACAAACGACGTAGTGCGGCGTGAACGCCGTGATCGTATAAGAGGTGATCGGATCACTGGCAATAACGGAGCCTGGAGGAAGGCGTTTGTGGAGGAAATCCAGACCGGTTTTCCACCCAAGGTAGCTTTTCGCCCGTTCCTCGCGGAGAGCCGATCCCGAAAGCGCCGTGCCCTTGAAGGCGGGTATGAGCTGGAGGAGAATGGCGGCGGACAAGACCGAGAAGACAGTCCACTCCAGGGCCGATCGTCGCACCCGTGCGTTGTTTGGACGAATGAAATCGACGAGGAAGTACGCAAGCAGCATGTAGAAGGGAAAGAGACTAGGTAGACGAAGGACAAGATATGTCATCGCCTTGTGGAGCGGTGGGAGGAGGATCGGATTCATGAGCACGAGAGGGATCGTAAAGCAGGCGGCTAGGAGGTATCCAAGACCGGCATATTGCTTGCGGTACTTCCATAACGCGAAAGCGGTAAGAAAAGCGGCCAATCCCAACGGTCCGGACCACAGAAAGAGCTTAGAAGGGTCCGCAATGAACAGACCTCCGCCCACATAAACGATTCTCTGAATCTCCTTATGGAGTTCGTTTGGCTGACGGTAAGCGGTAAAGAACCGAAAGATTGCATATGGGGCGATGCCGATCATTGCGGCCGTTCCGCATAAAAATGTGCGGGAAAGATGCGCACGGATCGACGGCGAGGAAAAGCACACTTTCCAAACGGCGATCAAGGCAACCGCGAACGCCACGAGCACGGCGTAGAAGATGTGTACCGCAGAAGCGGCAAAGCCGAAAAAGGCGCAGAGAACGAGTGCACGTTTCTCCCGCTTCTCCAAGAATCTGAATATGAATACGAGAAGGAATAGGAAAAACACCAGGCCAAATCGGTTGGAATAAAACGATTCGCGGATGGACTCCTCGCTGATGCCGCCTTCGAGCCACAGGAGCAGGAACGCCGACGAAATCGTGGCGATCCATGTGTTTCCGAAAAAGGCGAACGCCACCGCATAAATGGAGAGAAAGAGCAGCACGGCAAAGAATGCGTTCCATGCCTCGAGGCACGCAAGCGCTTCGATGCCGAGATAACCGGTCGAGAACGCGTATAAAACGTGGAGCAATCCTTTTCGGATGTCTTTTCCGTTTTCTCCCGCGTCCACGTAGAATGCGCTGGTGGGAAATATCTCTCCCGTTTCCTGCATCTCGCTCACGTAACCGACGTGGTCGAAGGTATCCATCAAGTAGCTGATAGGAACGCCGCTTCTCCATACGAGAAAGAAAACGACGGCGCAAACGATCAGAGTGACCAGGGTCCCGGCCCGGAGCGCTTTTTCTCGTTTTGTAAAGCCTGATGCGCTTTCTCCCGCGAAAAAGGGGAGAGAAACGATGGGGATCAGTGTTACAGGAAAGTAAGTCTCGAGGGAACCGATCGAAGCCGCGAAAAGCGCCCATATGAAGGAAACGAAGAGAAAGTAGAGGAGGCCACACAGCGCACTCAGCGATATGCGCGTAATAAGTTCCTCGCAGCGCGGCACCAGGGCCCTGCGAACAATGGCGCCGGGGAGCAGAAGCGCATACACGAAAAGAAAGGGGATTCCCCATGCTTCTGCAGAGCCGGGGAGACGTTCCCAGGGCATTGCGTAATAGGCAGGTGTCAGCGCAGCTAGGAGGACGGGTTGCAATAAGCGATTTTTCTGGAGAAAACGCTGCATTCGAAGATAGGGTTCAACCGATGGCGATCTTCGGTTCATCTGTTGGGCGCATCGTATACAAGATTGACCAATCAATGATCAACCGATGAGCCCGTAAGGTTTTCCTCTTTATATCATAAGTGCTTCTGTGATAATATAATAAAGTTTAAGATTTTTTCAGCTGTCTATTCTGAAACCATGAAGATTTGTATCGTCGCCCTCGACATTGTGCCCTATTTTCAGGATGAAACCAGCACCCGTTTTGGCGGTGCTGAGGTTCAAGCGGCTGCTCTTGCGCGCGCGTTCGCTTCTGGTGGCGCGGATGTCAGTCTCGTCGTTTCGAACCTCCCTGAGAATGTCCATCTTCCGTTTCCTGCCGAGAACGCGTATTATTCGGAACGCGGTATTTGGGGGGTCCGGTTTTTTCATCCGCGGCTTTCCGGTATTTATAGGGCTCTCGAACGCGCTGATGCGGACGTTTACTATCAACATTGTGCAGGATCGATTACCGGTGTCACGGCTGTCTTCTGCCGGAGAAAGAAGAAGGTATTCGTCTACGGTGCGGGAAGTAACTCCGATTTTTCTTTCTCGGAACTGCTCATAACCGGGCTGCGGGATAAGATTCTGTATTTCCTTGGACTGAAGCTTGCCGATGGGATCGTCGCGCAAAACCAAATACAGAAAGGCCTCTGTAAAAAGAAAGTGAATAAAACCGCGAGGGTGATTCCCATGGTGATCGACGTGAGTGAGAAGGATAGGCTCTCCTCTGGAGGAAAGGTGCTGTGGATTGGCCCGATACGAAAAGTCAAGCGCCCTGAGATGTTTCTCGAATTAGCACGACGTTTTCCGGACCGCGAGTTCGTCCTGATTGGCGGGAGTATTAGCACGGAGCTTGCCTTCGCTAATGACGTTCGGAGGCAAGCTCAGGAGGTGCCAAATCTTGCGTACATGGGTCGGATACCGCGTGACGAGGTCATACATCATCTCCAAACAGCTGCCATTCTCGTGAACACTTCCAGTGTGGAAGGTTTTCCCAATGTGTTTCTCGAAGCATGGAAGTGTGGCGTGCCGGTCATTTCATTCACTGACGTCGATGGGCTCATCGCCGGCGAAGGAGTCGGGATTTTGTGCAATAGTGTAAAGGATATGGAGCAAGCCATGCGGGCGCTTCTTGGCGAGGAAGAGCGTCGTGCTTCGATGGGAAGGAAGGCGGCTGAGCTTATTTCATCGAAGTTCTCTCCAGCAGTCCTTTCTAAAAGATACTTAGCTTATTTTAGCGAACTACTTGAAAATCGCATACGGTGCAACTGACTGTCTTCTTCGACCCGAAATTCTTAGCAATCATGTCGAATCGTTTGCAGAACAAAAAATCCCATAAGATCCTGTTCTTGGACAACACGCTCGATGTTGGAGGTCAGGAGAAACTCCTGTATGATTTTCTTTCGCGAATCGACAGAGGGCGTTTCGATGCTGTAATCTGCTGCTTGAAGCGAGGCGGCTACCTGAAAGATGCGTTCAAGAAGTTGGGTTTTGGCTTCTATGAGGAACTTCTCTCTCATAAGTACGATGCTCTTGCTTATAGAAAGGTGTCTCGAATTCTCGCCAAAGAAAAGGTGGATCTGATCCATTCATTTATCCACCCGAATACGGTCTTTTTCTCACACATGGCAATGCTCACTCGGTCTGTCAAAGCGTGGGTCTTGGCGATCCATGCTTCTGGTTCCCCGGCCGGGGGGCGGCTGATTGGACGTTTTCAAAAACTATTTCTCTCTCGTGTAAGTCGGTATGTCGCTCTAGCTGATGCACACAAGCGCTATTTGGTCGATGTGGAAGGCCTCCCTGAGAAAAAGATAGATGTGATCAACAACGGTGTGGACGTCGATAAATTTCACCCAGGCCCCTCTGATCCCGATTTCAAGAAAGGATTGGGCATCTCGGAAGGTGAACAAGTGGTAACGACCGTCGCTTCGCTGAATCGGCGAAAACGGATTGATCTGCTGCTGCAATCGGCATCGATCGTGCTCGAAAAGCGCAGGCATGTTCGCTTTTTGATCGTCGGGGGAGGACCGGAGAGAAATCGGCTGGAGCATTTGACTCGTTACTTCGGCATCGAAAAGAATGTAACATTTACTGGTATCCGTGATGACACCCCTGCTATATTGCGCGCTAGTGACCTCTTCGTGCTTGCTTCAATGCGGGGGACGGAGACCTTTCCTCTTGTGCTCCTCGAAGCGATGGCCTCGGGGCTTCCTGTCGTTTCTACAGATGTGGGAAGCGTTCGAGAGCTCGTGGTTGACGGCGAGAGTGCCATCGTCGTGCCCCCAGAAAACGCCGAAGCCCTCGCACAGGCAATCGAGATCTTGCTTACAAATGAGGAAAAAGCTCGCGTTTTTGGGATGAAGGGTAGGGAAGTCGCTGTCGAACGATTCACACTGGATCAAATGAGCATTAGGATGGAACGGTTGTATGAGCATGTTCTATCCCGCTCGAGGCGAGCTGACTAGAAGCAACAGTTTTTTGAAAACGCGGCTCGGGTGGATCAGCTAAAAATATGCCATGAGAAATCTATTCAAATTCGTTCTCAAATCTCGGGGAAAAGCGAATCTCCTCAAGCGAACGGGTCAGGTCGTCGCACGCTTCGGCGCCTCTCCCGGTCGCATGAACAAGCGTTTCGACCGATTCATGGATCTTCTCGATCGACACAGCTGCCGGCCAACGTTTCCCATCACGGCCCTTCCCATGAGCCGCCACCCGGAATTGGCCAGAATGCTTCTGTCGCGGGGAGCGGAGCTGGCTGTACATGGTTACAC
Organism: Candidatus Latescibacterota bacterium; assembly: GCA_011772205.1. GTDB lineage: Bacteria > Krumholzibacteriota > Krumholzibacteriia > WVZY01 > WVZY01 > WVZY01. The sequence continues at coordinate 16,063 of WVZY01000040.1, read as the reverse complement.
GCACGTGGATCTCACTGCATTGGACAAAGAGGGCCAGTCGGAGAACATCGGGAAGGCAATCCGGCTGTTCCGCCACCTTGGTGTGCCGTTCGCCGGTTTCCGCGCACCATATCTTCATTGGAACGAGGACACCATGTCGCTCGTCGAGTCATATCAGTTCCGTTACAGCAGCAACCTAACGGTGCTGTGGGACGTGGTCGACCTCAAGAGCTTGGAACCTTCACAAGTGACCGGGTGGGAGAAATCGAGGGAATTTTACCGGCCGCTCGAGGCGGAATCGGCGTTTGTCATTCCCTTCAGAAAAAGAGGCTTCGTCGAAATCCCTGTTTCGCTTCCGGACGACGAGACCCTCGTCGATCGGATGTACCTCAAGGATCCCGAACATCTATCAGTTGCTTGGGAGGCAATCCTCGAACGAACATATGATAGAGAGGAGATCTTCACGTTGCAGCTCCACCCCGAGCGTGTCGATTATTTCGCAGAGCCGTTGGCGAACCTTCTCTCTTCGTGCCGCGCGAAGAAACAGGGTGTATGGATTGCTACCCTTGAAGAGATCGCCGTGTGGTGGGCCGCCAAAGCGCAGAATAGCGCGGAGTTCGTCCGAGAAAACGGCGCATACCGAGTGGCGCTCAAAGCGTGCAAGGGAACGACCGTGTACCACAGGATGGGCGGCGTCGAGCGTGCGCTTGAGCCCGGCGTGATCAAAATCGAAAGCCCACTGCGCCCATGCGTCGGAATGAGCCCCGGGAGCAATCGGGGTGCCATAGGACTGCTGCGGGACAGAGGATATATAATAGAGGTGGGAGAACCGCCGGAGGACTACGCGGTCCACGTTGGCAAAATCGACAGCAGCGACCCCAGTGAAATGAGGCAGCTCGTCAGGAGGCTGGACAGTTTCGAGGGTCCGCTGCTGCGTTATGGCACTTGGCCTTATGGGAAGAGGAGCGCCCTCTCAGTTACGGGTGATATCGACGCCATGACAATATGGGATTTTCTGCACCGCCTGAGAGGTGCATGAGACCTCTTGCTCTACTGCTTGGATTGTGCGAGGTTTTGGAATACGAATACGATGAAAGCCGGTTCAAGAATCGTCGTAATATCCGAGGATCTGGCGGAGCCTTGGGATGAGGGGATCAAAAATTTTGCCTATTCGATCGGTGAAGCCTTCAAGAAAGAAAGCGACGTCCTCCTGGTAAACGTCGACCGGAGCGGTATAGGTAGTGAAACGGCTCTTCGCATTCCGGGAACGAAAACTTTTTTTAATCCAACGCTCCGCAAGGCCCTCCGCGAATTCTCACCCGACACGATCCTGTACGTACCGTCGCCATCGGCCACTTCGTCCAGTTTCCTGCGGTCCTTTGCGTTGCGGCGCCACGTCCCCGGAGCGGTTGTGGGAATGGTCGGACTGATGCCGAGACGACACGCACGCTTCATCAAACCGTTCCTGAAAAGACTTGCTCCCCACGTGCTGTTCGTTCCTTCGTACAAGTCGCTGCTTTTTTTCAAGCGACTGTCGATCAACGCGGAACTGCTCCCCGTTGGAGTGGATCGCAAGCGCTTTCGTCCGGCCGGGAGTGCGGAAAAAACCGCGCTCCGAAAGCGCCACAAGATCGATGAACGAGCTTTTGTGTTCCTGCATGTCGGGCACTTGAGTCCGAGGCGGAATCTCCTCGCTCTATCACGGCTGCTCGAGATACCGGATTCCGAGATCATTCTCGTGGGGAGCACGAGTACGTACGAAGACCGCCAGCTCCGCAATCATCTGGAATCCAGGGGAGTGAGGGTGATCCGGGAGTACGTCCTTGTCGAGGAACTCTACAGGTTGTCCGACTGCTACGTATTTCCAGTCGAAGATGCGGACGGATGTGTGGAAATGCCGCTGAGCGTCTTGGAAGCTCTCGCCTCGGGGCTCCCTGTTTTGACCACGCCGTTTGGTGGTTTGGTCGATTTCCTTTCCGAAGGGGACGACGTTCGTTTCTGGAGATCAGAGGCAGAGTTGGTCCTCTCAGCCGAAAAAGTGCGCACCGGCCATTCTCCCTCTGTGAGAAGCGTCAACTCGTATTCATGGGACGCCATCGCCGATCGGGTGGTCGCTGTTCTCGGGGGGATGAGGTGAAGGCATCCCTGGACCGGCTAAGACTGGGCGCCGAGATTTCGAATCCTTGGAGCACTGAACCTCCCCCCGACCTGGAGAGTCACGCGGCCTCGGATCTGGTGGCCGTCCTAAAAGAAAACAGCGCTTCGCTTCTCCCACTCAGTAAACGGCACGGTCAAGCGCTCTCCGGCTCGTCGCTGATGCCGTTCATCGAGGAAGAGGAAGCGATCTACCGCCGTCTCCGCGGTGAATTCGAAAGAGTTCGCATCGCCTTCGAAGAAAAGGGTGTCGAAACGGTCTTTATCAAATCGACCGGCCTCTATCCGTCTTTCCCGCATCTATCGAGTAACTTGGACGTTCTGGTACCATTCGATCGAGGGGATGCCGCGAGGAAAACACTTCGGGATTTGGGATATGTCGAACTCCTCAACGCCGAGGAGCCAAGAAAGTTTTTATTCCGAAGGTTTGTCTGGGGAATTCCGAGCTTCACATTTCATCTACATGAAGAGGTAGGATGGGGAGTCCCGTTTGTCGATACGGAAGCCATCTGGAAACATGCACAGGACGCGGCGGATGATGGCGATATCAAGGTGCCCGGGGCCGTTGAAGCGCTATTGATCACGTTGGCTCATTGGTTCTACGAAGATAAAATCCTCTCCCTTGGAAATATGTTTCTCACCGCTCATGCGCTGCGGAATCTCCCATGCGGGCTGGAAGAAGCGGCCCGCGGTGCTTTCGAACGAGGTTGGGAAGATGGGTTCTATGGGGCGATCAAGATTTTCTCGGAATCCTGGAAAAGGATCTTCGGAGAGGAGTTCTTCGACGCAGAGACAACCGCCCTTATCGATGAGCGCCTGTTCAAGTGGAGGCTGATCCGATGGACAATTCTCCCGAAGGTGCGTTATCTCGACCGCTGCCCGGCCAGAGTTCCTTTTGCGGCGGACAAGCTCATCTATTATAAAAAGGTGATGGCCGACAGGAACAAAACCGTTTCCTCGAGACTCCGAGACGTGCTCGTGACACTGCTCTGGGCGTTTCACCTGAAGGCCCGAATCCGGAGCCAGAAACCGTTTCTAATCGGGATCAGCGGCTGCGATGGTTCGGGAAAGACGCTGCAGGCAAACAGCCTCAAAGATGCGTTCGAAACCTGCGCGCTCAGGACCAAAGTCATCTGGTCGCGAGGCGGATCTTCCCCTTTTATCGGCTTCTTTATTCGAATGGCCAAGCGGTTGCAGCCGGCTCGCTCAGAGGAGGATACCCGTTCCGGAGGCGCACAAAATCGCAGCGGTCATGTAGTGACCGAAAAGGAAAAAGTGCAGTTCCGGCGGGAACGCCTCAGGAACCCGGTTTTTCGTTTCTTCTTCTCTGTGCTATACGGCATCGATTTGGCGGCCGCCTACTGCATCAAAGCAAGGTTGTACCTCCTTTTTGGCAATGTCGTGATCTGCGATCGTTATGTAGCCGATGCGCGTGTCGACTTCGCTGTATCCTCGGGGAGAACGTTGGAAATCTCTCCAAAAGCCTTGAGAATCCTCGAATTCCTCTCTCCGAAGCCGAATCTGTCGTTTGTCCTCGATGTCGATCCGGACGAAGCGCTCAGACGAAAACCGGATGAGGGGAGCTCCGAGCATCTCACTGAGGCCAGGAAAATGTTTTTGGAGATAGCGAGAAAAGGGGGGATGGTTGTTGTCCCGCTTGACGCATCCAAAGGAACCGTGCACGAAAATATCGCTCTGGAGAGCCTTTCGGAGTATTATAAAAGATACAGGACGTTTCTGAACGCGCTGCTCGTGGTCAATCCGACCCAGTTGAATCCCGGCCGCTGGCGCGAGTGAGTGTGGACTGGCTGCCGGGATTGGAAAAAGGAGGCGCTCTCAGGATGAAGCCGGGGCGGGTATCCCTGGAGGGGCGTCGCGTTTGTCTCGTCGGCCGCAGTCGCTATCCTTCCGACCTCTACATGAGGCGCGAGGCGGAATCGCTGGCAAGCAGCGGCTGCAGGATTTCGGTGATCTGCCAACGAGGCAAAGGAGAGCCGATTCACGAGAAGCGTGATGATATAGACATTTATCGGATGCCGGTCAAACGCTTCGAGCGCGCCATTAACCGGTATCTGTTCGAATACGGCGCTTTCTTCGCACTTTCTTCCCTTCAGCTTATTGCCTTGCACATTATGAAGCATTTTCATGCCGTCCAGGTCAACACGGCACCGGGCTGTCTCATATTCATAGCCGGCATTCCCAAACTCACGGGCACGCGATTGATTTTTTCGATGCGCAAGCCGGCACCCGAATTTTTCGAAGCGACGTCTCGGAGCTGGTATGGGAAGTTGCTTGTTCCATTGATCAACCTAGTGGAAAAACTCAGTCTCCGCTTCGCCGATCACGCGTTGACCGGTTCCCGGGAGATGCGCGACAACCTCGGGAGAAAAGGTGCTGATGTGAACAAGATCAGCGTTGTGGTGAACATGCCCGACGAGAGCTCTTTCCATCCTGAAGATTATGAAAAGCTCTACGAAAAAATTGCCGCGATCAAGAAAGAGGAACGGCGGAAGGGCATGTTTCGTATTCTCTTCCGCGGCCCCGTAGAGGAGAACAGCGGTCTCGATGTCGTCGTTAAAGCAATCGCCAATCTGAAGCAGCGGCTTCCCGGGGTGCAGTTCCGCATATCCGGCAAAGGGAATTATTCAGTTGGGATTCGCGAGCTGGCAAAAACGCTCAAAGTGGAAGGGCAAGTGGAGAACATCGAATTCGCATCAAATGATCGCATCATCGAGGAGGTACTTGCCGCCGACGCCGGAATCATTCCAACGAGAGAGAATCCTCACTCCAATCTGGTGCATCCACCTGAAATATATGAACTTATCGCCATGCGCATACCCGTGATCGCGTCGAGGCTCGAATCAGTCGCTGCGTACTTTCCGGAGGATGCCATTGTGTACTTCGAATCCGGAAACGACAAGGACCTTGCAGACAAGATTCACTATCTCTTTGCGCATCCGGAAGAGATAGAGCATCGCAACCAGGCCGCAAGAGAAATCTGCACGACATATGGCTGGGAACGTGAAGGGAAGAAGTACCTCGGGATTTATCAAACGCTGTTGACCAGTGGAACCCAGTGAGCTCCATGTGCTGATCGCGCATTGAGGGGATTCAATTTGCCTCCTCTTGTTTCACAGCAGCAAGTGTGATCTCGAAAGTCTGTGTGGCTGCAGCACCCTTGGCGTCGCTGACTCTCACTTCCACTCGATAGGAGCGAACCTTCCTTTCCTCCATCGGGAAAGTCCAAAGGATTTTGCCGGTCCGATCGATCGTCATCCCTGAAGGCGATTGCACGAGCTTGTACGAAAGTGGATCTCCATCGGCATCCTCCGCTTGGAGATGGTAGACGAAGAGATTGCCCTCTTCCGTGCTCTGCGGGGGCTTGGAAAGAATTCGAGGGGATGAATTTTCGACTTTGAGAGGATCGCTTCTCGTTGGAGAAGATTTGTCATCTCCATCATCCGCAACGATTTCCGCATATATCTTGTCACCTCTCTGGAACAGTGAAGCATCCATTGTTGGACGGGTCGCATCAGGAATCCTTTTGCCATTCTTGAACCACGTAAAGATGTACCTCAGCGAATCCCCATCGACGTCGCGACTCTGGACGTCCGCTCCGATGACATGGTTTGGATCCCCTTGAACCAGAGTAGCGGCTGAAAGAATCTGTGGCGGTGTATTCGAAATCTTCATGCGCGGAATCGTATAGGGCTTGTCTGAATCCGTCGGCCCCATGAGGCGGACTTCCGCCCAGATTTCGTCTCCCTTTCTAAAGTTTTCGGGGCCGAGGGATCTTCCGGAACCACCGATAATAGGCTGACCGTTTCGAAACCACTGGCACGTGAAGGAGTCCTGGAGCGTCCAGTAACGGTCCTCCAACCGGATCTTCAATGTGTTGAGCGCATAAGCGAGATTCGGGTAGATCCGGGCTGACCGGAGCGCGATCTGCCGGTCCACATAGTGAGACACTTGGACGTTTTGGCTCGGACTTCTCAGCCACAGGGCGTATCCGATCATTACCGCAAAGAATCCGAGGAGGAAAAGGCGGGATGGCCTCCGCCAGCTAATGCTCCATGGATCTGGAGCGGCTTGCGCCTCGATGTAGAATTGATCCAGAGGATTTTCAGCAGGATTCTCTATGGATTTCCTGGATTCCGAATCCTCGTGATTGAGATTTTTTTGGGGCCTTCTGTACTTGTTATTCTGGGGTTTTTTCATCGAGCTCACCTACACTGGAATCGCTGGTACTTGGTATCCGAAATGATGCATCGCGATCGTTCGTTTTCGCTTTTTTCCCGCTGGAATCTTTATCGGAGCGAACGATGATGAAGCTCGCCGTCGGGATGCGCGTTTTAACAATTCCTGCCGCGAAAAGAGACGCGTTGGTGACATGCGTCCCCCTATTCAGGAGCCCTGTTTCCGTCTTATACAGGCAAGTGTTTCCCGTGATAAGGACTTCTTTGCTCCCAATTTTGATGAGCCCGTCCAGCTTTCCCGAAAACAAGCCAGATATGGAAAAGCTTGTGGACCCTTTTACCGAAGACCTTTCTTTTTTATCTTTTTGGGTCTGGATGCGATCGTCTCCTGCGGAGGGCTGTGTGATGAATCCACAAAGGAATACGATCAGCAGAACACGGATGAAAACACCTGACAGGCGACGGGACATTTTTACACCTTTCTCACTTGTAAATTGGGCGCCACGAGCGCACGATGAGGTGCCGGATGGCTGTTTTTGCATCGATTGTGCTTATCTTCGCATCGCTGGATTGAACGATGACCTTTTCGTTGACGATATCGATCACTGGTCTCGAAGTGATGCCCTCGTTCAGGTTCTCATACCTGCCTTCGGTCGTGTTGATCTCTGAACCTTCCTCGGTGTCCGGTGCCGAGCCGTCCAGATAGTCCACCGCATAGAGCCAGGATCGACCGCCGGCCGAGCACGCCTCTGAAGTGGGCTGGAATGATGTGAAGTAAACCACGCCGGCCACGAGGGCATCCGGCTTCACCACGCGCTCTCCGGGGGCGAGGACGAGGTCTATGAACCACCCCTTCATATTCGAGAGTATCGGATTGATCTGATGAGTCTGGTCCACAAGCTCCGACCGGGTCAGCTTCTTGCCCGAGTGGTCGTCTATGATGCAATAAAAAGTTTGCCGGTCTGTATTCGATATGTCCTCAGGGAATAAGTATTGGCCTGTTCCAAAATAGAGATAAACATTGTCTTTTGGATCTACTGTGAGAATCGGCTCCACCTGTATGGGCTGGGTTGTTTGGAAGAGCAGCGTCTTCTTGAACGGAGCTTCGGCGATATCTATTCTCCAGACGTGACCGGCGAGATCGGATACGTAAAGGATATCGTCGTAACCATCCATGTCCAGGTCGATAACGGATGGTGACGTGGCCATGTTCAAAGACCCGGAGGAACTGAGGAGTTGCGTCCATAATGGCTTGCCCGTAGCAAGATCAGCTGCAACGATGTAGGCATTGCCTTTCTCATCCGGGCCCGAAGTGAAGAATCCCAAGAAAGTACCATCAGATTTAATCCTCGCTACCACGGGCTTGTTCCAGGAGTTCTTGAGCTCGGGAACGGACTTCTCCCAAAGAAGAAAGGGGTAATCCGGGTGCGTTATATCGAGGCAGAAGTACGAGTCTCCACCTTCTTTCTCTCCTCCGAGCAAAATGGTTCTCCAGTGACCTTGTATGAACGCATCCGCTACTTTTGGGGTGAGGTTCACATAGTAGTTATGGCAGTAATCGGGACGGGTAAGGTTTTTTAGCTTGCTCAGAACCGCTCCTGGGATAAACGCCCATTTCTCGCAACCGTCGGACGCCCCGAAACAGTGGAGCATCCCATCGTTGGCGCCGATGTAGATCACTTCCTTGCGGTGTGCATTTGCGCTTCGAAATTCATGGTAGTCGAGACGTTTGTAGAAGTGTTTGGGTTCTCCTACCACCACTGGCGAGGCATCTACGATGTCACCTAGTTTCCATCCCAATCTGCCCCTGAAGCCGGAAATGTCTTTCCCTCTAATGTATTCGATGATGGCCTTCACCGTATCTCTATCCGCCGTGCCGAGATGCCGTTCGAGAATATGAGCGTTTGCAGCGGTGAATTCCAGCATCTGCCCGTTGACGGCCGTAAAGATCATTCTCGAATCCGGATCCCTCTTCTGCAGCAAGGCTCCGGCCTCCCAAATTGGTGAGGAATTTTCAGAGAAGGGCAGAGCGAAAGCTTCGAGGTAACCTCTCCAAGTGAGAGGAGCGAACTTCGCCCTGAAGAGCCGGTCCGTATCTTTTGTTTCCTGAGATATCACTGCGACTGCGGAGCCGGATGAGAGTCGGTTGGTGATGTCATTGATCACATTCTGGAGCGTCTCCTGCAGCTGTTGCGCGTTGAATGCGCTCAAGTAAACACCGCCTCCGTTGTCCGCCGTCTCACGGAGGATTCCGGCATCGATGTTGAAGCCTATCGTATACGTAACGGCGTTCTGGATCTTTTTGAGGTCGCTCCTCAAATCCTGGTCACGAACGTAGAGGGCTACGTCGTCGAGGTAATCGGAGCAATCATTGGAGGCTGGATATGGCGCTCCGATACTTGCGCAATTTCCAGGATCTTTGGCGTCACGATCGTAGTCTCCGATGTGCTCAGGAACGTTCCGGTCCATTGTGGGGAATCCATCCGTGACCACAACGATAAAAGTTTTCTGGCACCAATACTGTATTGGAGCTCCGCCGTTTTCGTCTCTCAGATATTCGAAAGCGTCAACCATCGTCTCGGCGAGCGGAGTCCATGTCGTCGCTACAATCTCGTTGAGCTTCGAGGAAAGATGGCTCTTGCTGGAGCCAAGCGGAGCGATGACGTGACCGCCCTCATCGTGGTTGAACTCCATAATGCCGAATCGAATATTGTTCGTATTGTTGATTATAGCGGCTACGGCGGGCTTGGCCACCTGGATCCGGGTTACTGTGGGAATCGATTCACGCTGCTCTTTGGTCGCATGGAAATAGATCCAGTTCAAATAATTTCCGCTGTAGCGCCCGGCCTTGTCGTGGTCGCTGGCCACGAGATAGGCATATGGTGACGAGGGCCAATCGTTATCGAAGCTTCGTGGGGCCCTCCATCCGCTATTTGCAGCGTAGTAAGTTTTCGTTGAAACGAATACACCGGAGTATTCTGCTTGCGGGTCATAATCATCATGATACATTGCCTCGTTCATACTCCCAGAGTTGTCGAAAACGAACAACACATTCGCCTCGGCATTGGTCTGCTGTATGAACAGTGGATAGTCGCACGCCTTGGTTTGGGCGGTCGATCGATTTGGACCTCCTGTCGCAAGCAGAAGCAGAGTCAGGACCATAACAGCTGTGCAGCTGTCCTTTCTCGTTCCCGCCATATTTAGTACCCTTCTTTGAAGAGTCTGCTAAGCGACAGTTCCAATTGGCTTCTGGTGTCCCTTACGCTGGAGCCATCCGAAATGATCAAATAATCGAAGTCCTTGTATTCTGTGCTCCATCCCGGCCGCAGCCTTTTTTGCAGGAATGTGGCGTTGAATTTGTAGTCCTGTTTGCTGTCCAGCGCTGTGTAGTTGATCTGATCGTATACCACGTTTCCAGGTGCGATGATGGATGGAGGAGAATTTTGTATTCGAACCCAATTGATACCAGCTTCTCCGCCGGCATCGGCCGCATAAAAGGCGCTTTGATGAATCTGTTCATTGAACGTCACCCTCTTTTCCGAGCTGGCGATCCAGATGGAAACGGTTGCGATCACCGCGAGAATTGTAATGAATACGAGGGCGGAGACTAGAGCAAATCCTTTGTTGCTGTTTTTCAAAATTGTCATGTTGCTGTTCTCTCCTTCCGATCTGAGCAGATGGAGCCCCCAGGCCTCGAGAATGCTCTCCATATGGTTATAAGTTCCGCAAACCTACTCTTGTCGCATAGTTCACTTGTCCCCCACGCTGCATTTCCGTTGTGATCACAACTCCAATCGATCTGACTTGGGCGATCGAATCGGCGGGGAGAGGAAACATGCTGATAGAATTATTCGCCCAGTCGAAGTAAGAAAAGGTAACGTTTGTTACGTTATCGACTATTATTTGCGGGCCCGTACCAGGGTCACGTACGAGCGTTTGGTTGGCGGAGTCAAAGAAATAGAGTACGTCTTCTGAAGGCTCGTTCGTCTGGATGGCGCCGTCGCCGTTCAAGTCTGCCTGGATCCGAATGCTGTCAGAATCGGCCATGAGGATCCCGCCGAGGCCAACTCCCGACGGATCGCAACCAGCGGAGCGAATTTCCTGTGCCATGACCTCGATAGCTGCTCTACTGTTCATCTGAAGGTACGAGCGTTCTGAAGTTCTCCAGTACATTCTGTTGGTCGTAGTAAAAACGCTGAAGAGAACGGCCAACACCAAGCCTAATATCAAGACACTCACCATGAATTCGACGAGCGTCAATCCTTTGGAATTTTCAAGGCCCATCTGATGGTAGCTGCTTTGCAGACGTTTCAAGGGATTCCCTCACCGAAATGAGATCAAGTCTGACAGCACAACGGATCTCTGAGTTCCACCTTCCTGCCACTGAACGGTGACTTGCAGGCGGTTCAATCCGAAGGACACATTCTGAACATTCATCTGCCACGTATAATTGTCTATCGTTCCAGAGTCAGAGACCGCATTTGCAAAGCCCATGCTCTTCGTCCTCTCCAGCTGCAATTGCGCGATTTGGATGGTTTCTGTCAGCTGGCCTGATTCGAAGACGGACCGGTTGGATCTCGTCTGGACGAGCGCGAGGGGCAAGAGGGCGATAGTGAGAATCACGATCACGATCATGAGCTCTGGAAGGCTGAATCCACGTCTATCGCTTCTGCACATACGTTCCTCCAAAATGCCGAATTTACTGGCGTCGCACAGTCCCCGTTGGGAGCACCGTCAAAATCCGGAAATAGTACGGCCCTGTCAGGGTGATGTTTACTGGGTCAGCCCTGCCCCAGGAGTAGAACTGGGGATTCCCTGTCGCAGCCAGGGCCACCCGGTTGGGGAGGCTCTTTTGGCGAATGACCGTACCGGTGCTCGCCTCTATAACCTGGTATTGATTCGCTTGAAACTGGATGACGTAGGTTTGCTGTCTAGTGATGGCAAGGGAGCGAGCATGCTGGATGTCCATCATGAGCTCGTTGGCGGAGCCTTCTATCCTGGAGTTCGCCGCGTATCGCTGAAACGAAGGAATGCCGATACCTACCAGCAAGCCGATGGCCACGAAAATGACTGCCAGCTCCACCAATGTGAAGCCGGCCCCTCCTCGTGGCGGCCATCCATTGATCGAAGAAGCTGATGTCATATCCTGTCTCCAAGGATAGAATCCAGACCGCACGTGAATAGCGGCCGGAGTACGACAGCGCGTAAATCCGCAAAAAATGTGCCAGGCGTGACGCAACCCAAATGGTTGTCACAAGTAACGATAGAGTCCCCGTCCGCAAAGGGATTTTGGACATTTGGCATCATAGAAGCCGTTTCCTTGCATTTCGCTTTGGGTGGCGTTCTTACCCGACATGCGCCAACCTGCCAGCGGTTCCACGTGCAAGATCCGCACCGGGCCGTCCGGCGACGCCGGTTCCCCGAGACATCAGGTCGGCAAATTCGAGATGAGGGCGTTCTGCCCGTAAGAAAGGACATTTTTCTTGTCATCATATCGAGGAGTCATTACCATGCCGATTTGTCGAAAAGGTCGTGAGCGCTGGAAGGCCTCGGACATACGTATGAACTCCGGAAGGGACAGGATATGGCCACATCGAAGCGGATCCTCGAAGCTGAAACCTCCAAGCCGGTAAGCGAGTCAGGTTCATTTGAAGATCTTCCCCTCTTCGATGCCGATTCGAAAAAGGCTGGGATCATTGAAGCAGCTTCCAAGAAGAAACCAAGTACTGTGAAAAAGAACCAGCCCAGTGCGAGAAAAAAACGTGCACGCAGGAAATCAACGATAGATAGAAAGAAATCGACGGTAGCAAGTGAAGCATCGGCGGCGGCGAGTGAAAAGGAGGCTCGTGGAAAGCCGGTACGCCGCCAGCCGGCCTATCAAACCGCCCAGACATTGGCTCTGCGCCAGCGGGAGATTTCCGTCAGCGAATTTTTTGCAAAGAACCGGCATCTCCTTGGTTTCGACAGCCTCACGAAAGCACTTCTAACAGCGATCAAGGAAGCGGTGGACAATTCGTTGGACGCGTGCGAAGAGGCGGGCCTCCTGCCCGATTTGCTGGTGGAAATTCTCGAGTTGTCGGAGAATCGCTATAAAATCGTCGTGGAAGATTCGGGTCCCGGGATCGTCAAGTCTCAGGTCCCGAAGATCTTTGGGAAGCTCCTTTACGGATCGAAGTTTCACACGCTCAAGCAGGCGAGAGGCCAGCAGGGTATCGGCATTTCGGCCGCAGGAATGTACGCACAGCTCACCACCGGCAAGCCCGTCAGAGTGATTACCCGGACGGGGCCGCGCCAGCAGGCACATGTCTACGAACTCCAGATCGACACGAAGAAGAACATGCCCGTGATCATCAGTGAAGGGGCTTCCGAATGGTCGAACGATCACGGCACCCGCATCGAAATGGAGATCATGGCCACGTATAAAAAGGGCCAGCGATCGGTCGATACCTACATGCACCAGGTTGCGATGGCGAATCCTCACGCCCATATCGTATACAGGCCGCCAAAAGATGCTGAAGTGATCTACCCCAGGGTTACGGAGTCCCTCCCGCCGGAGCCACTGGCAATCAAGCCGCATCCTCACGGGGTGGAGCTCGGCGTATTGCTGGATATGCTCAAAACCACAAAGTCCAGGAACATCAGGGGATTCCTCACGACGGAGTTTACCAGGATGAGCTCCCGGCTTGCTGGGGACGTGCTCGAAGCGGCCGGTCTTCCCAGCTCCATGTCCCCCAAGCGCGTGACGCGGGAGGGTGCCGAATCGATCATCAATGCGTTCGGCCGGGCGAAAATCATGAAGCCGCCCACGAACTGTCTTTCGGTAATCGGAGGAGAACTGCTCGAGAGGAGCGTTGCGCGCGAAATCGAAGCGGACTATTACACGGCGGTGACACGACCGCCGGCCGTTTACAGGGGGAACCCGTTCCAGGTCGAAATCGCGTTCGCATATGGTGGAACCCTGCCGGACGATGAGATTGTCAAGCTCTACCGCTATGCAAACAGGGCCCCCCTCATCTACCAGCAGGCGGGATGCGCGATGACCCATGCGGTGAACGCCACCGCATGGCGGAATTACGGATTGCAGCAGGCCAGGGGCGCCCTTCCTTCAGGTCCTCTGGCAATCGTCATCCATATCGCATCGGTGTGGGTGCCGTTCACGTCGGAAAGCAAAGAGTCGATCGCGCATTACCCGGAGATCATCAAGGAGATCAAGCTCGCCCTGCAGGAGTGCGGGAGGGGACTTTCGCGTTTCATAAGAAGGGGTGTTCGCGAGCGGGACGAGGCGAAAAAACGCTCTTACATCGAACGGTACATCCCCCACATCGGGATTGCGCTGAGGGAAATCCTGTCGATGTCCGAAAAGGAAGAAACGCGCGTCGTTGATAAACTGAAGACAACACTGGAGCGAAGCAGGAAACTCTAAACGCGACCGATCTGCCGGCATTGGCGGGCCGGAGCGGCGCTGCGATCCAAGCCGGTCATGGATCCAAAGAGTTTCTCGAAGGAGGACGCGGTGAAAGAAAACAAGCATGTGGTCCAGAAGATCAAGCAGGAAGCGAAACGGATCAAAGGATCGATCACGACGGGCAAGAAACCGTCCATGAAATTTCCGCTGCGGTCGCTGTCGAATGTCCGCTATCACCCGAAGCTCGGCTTTTTCGAAATGCGCGGTAAAAAAAAGGAGCGGACGCTCACCGTGAACACGGTGAAAACGTTTGCCCAAACGCTCCGGATGATGGCCTTATCAAAAGAGCTGCTCGAGACGGACGACATCGCCACGAAACGTGAGGCATACTACGTGTCGAAAAACTGGGAAGCGGCGCGTTTCGACGATCAAACCGAGTCGGACACCGTGATAGACGACGTGGAGGCATTTTTCTCATTGAATCGGGAGCAGCTCGGTTTTATCCCGGAAGAAAAGGGCGGCGATGTGGCGGGCAAGCTCGTGGTTATCGACAGGGATCGGGAAACGGGAAAACGCATCAAGATCGACTGCACGAAGTTCGGAAGCGGTGCGTACTCGATCCCCATCTCGGTCGAAGAGCTCGAGTTCGAAACGAATGCGAAATTCATTCTTGTCATCGAAACGGCCGGGATGTTCCAGCGCCTCGTCAAGCATGCTTACTGGAAAAAAGCGAACTGCATCCTCGTTTCAATGGGAGGGGTGCCGACGCGGGCGTGCCGGCGCTTCATACGGAGGCTTTCGGACAGCAAGAAGCTTCCCGTGTATGTGTTCGTGGACGGGGATCCCTATGGGATCAGCAATATCTACCGGACGCTCAAGGTGGGCAGCGGCAATGCCGCGCACCTGAACGAATTCTTCTGCGTACCCCAGGCGAAGTTTCTGGGAATCACCCCTCAGGACATCGTCAACTACAAGCTCCCCACGCACCCCTTGAAAGACGTGGACGTGAAGCGCGCGAAGGATGCCTTGAAGAACGATCCGTTTGTGCTGCACCATAAAACTTGGCAGAAAGCGCTGTCGCAGCTCATCAAGATGGGTGTGAGAGCGGAGCAGCAGGCACTGGCGAAGCACGGATTGAACTATGTTATAGACACATATCTCCCCGAGAAATTGAAACACCCCGAGCATTTCCTGCCCTGAGCTTGCACTTGAGATTTGCTGGATCAAGGAAATGTTCCTTCAATGGTAGCGGCCTCGATCGCCCCTCGGCTCATGGTCCTCGCGCGCGTCTAAAGTTATAGCGCGCTGCGGAAATCGCCTCAGGGCTATCGAGGCCCGCTTACAGAATGGGCGAGAGTGTCTCGCATACGTTCTTTCTTGGACAACTCCGTTGCTATTTATCTTTCCAGTATTCCTCCAGCTCAACGCCCAGGCCGCTGGCTATTCTCGTGACGAAAGCGAAATAAGCAGCAACCAATGTGATGTCCAAGATATCCGACTCCTTGAATCCGAGGTCCCGGAGCTTGTCGATGTCTGCTTTCTCGATATCCCATGGGCACTTGGTGAGTTTCTCGGCATGCTCGAGCATCCCGATGTCTTTGTCGCCAATATTGAGCTTGCGGAAATCTTTTTTGATGCCATCGATGAGGGAACCGTTTTTTGTCAATTGGAAGAGGCTCTCCCCATGGTGAACAATTGCATACTCACACTGGTTCACGGTCGATACCACCAGGCCTATCATCTCGCGCTGCATGCGGCTTAGCCCGGATTTACCGGTGGATAGGTGCTTGTAAAAGTCGTAGTGGAATCTCAACGCTTCGGGATTAAAGCTGTGAATCTTCCAAATGTTGGCTACCCCCTCGAAGGGATCTCCGTACTTCTTGTAAAGTGTCCTCAAGTAATCATGGGCTTCGTCTTCTTTGATCATTTTGATCCATGCCATGTGACGTGCCTCCGTTTCTGTTGAGCCATCGATTTCGTGTTCATCTTATCAGAATCGAAGAAGGATCGTCGACATTGTTTTCGGGCGTGAGATCGTTAGCTCACTCCGAATATCTGAATAGCCGTTGTATTGTGATGGAGAAAGCGAATAGATGAAGCACAACTCGATGTTAGTTCTCCCAATATCCTGTTTGATCCCCGGTTCTATCCTTGCTAGAATATTGATTCATCTGGAGGTTCGAGTTATCAGACCTCCTTTTTGCCAATTGC
The DNA here is from genome assembly GCA_011772205.1 of Candidatus Latescibacterota bacterium. Taxonomy (GTDB): domain Bacteria; phylum Krumholzibacteriota; class Krumholzibacteriia; order WVZY01; family WVZY01; genus WVZY01. The sequence continues at coordinate 118 of WVZY01000040.1, read as the reverse complement.
ACATTCCTTGGGGAAGTTATGATTGGCGAAACCATCTCCCATTACAAGATTCTCAAAAAACTCGGCGAAGGCGGGATGGGTGTGGTCTACGAGGCGCGCGATCTCAAGCTCGACCGTC
>WVZY01000063.1 GCA_011772205.1 Candidatus Latescibacterota bacterium | reverse complement strand
TGGGGAGCCAGTTTTATTGGGGTGGGAACTGGGGCTCCTTTGGTTAACAGGATTCATGCTCTCAGATAAAGGCAAGGCTTCGTATATGTGCAAGAATTAAAGGGGCTTGCGGATTCGGGGATCTGGCAGTGTTCTCGGTTTTGAAGAGAGTGTCAAACGGGGTCCGGTTTTCAGACGTGAACAAGCCCATATCACTCTCAGAGTCTCAGATTCTGAGCATCGCTGGTTAATCCGGTTAACACAAAATGGCCATCTGGGGTCCGGTCGTAACGCCTCTTCAAAACGCCCCCGTATTCCTTTCACACATCAGCGACATTTGAATAACAATGAGCCAGAATATCCGGCTGTCGAGAAGAATTGCTAGAAGCAACGGATGAGGCGAAGGCTAGTACTGTCAAAATCATAGAATTTATGGCATACTAGAAGTATCGCAAGTTCAACATGGCAACGCGGACGGAGTTAATAAAAGGAACAGGTTTTAAGAAACGGTAGGAGAGTTGTCGTGATCATTCAGAGGCGTACCGGATGTAGCTAATGTCTTTGCTTTCGCTGATATCATTCGCCCAACTAGGCAGCGGAGACTATTTCTTGGCGGTATCGCACGAAACTTGAATGCCGCTCTTTGGGGGGAGATGGAATGCAAGAATTGACAGGTTTTGTTGCGTATCCTTCGCAACCGAGCGCTATCGGTCAAGTCATACGTTCGATGATCGAACTGCTCCAGACACGATATGGTGAGCGAGGTTTCGTCACCTGGGAGGAGAACGACATCGCGGGTCGGTGCTTGGTCGATCCGATTCTTGAGAGAATCGAAGAGAATGCGGTGTTTGTGGCAGACATTACCCGACTGAACTTCAACGTTATCTACGAGATAGGATACGCGATTGGACGGAGAAAGAGGGTATTTCTTGTACGAAATACGTCGCTCAAGTCGGATGCCCACTTGATCAAAGATGTTGGTATCTTTGATACTCTGGGATATGAACCGTACGAAAATTCTGAAACGCTCGCGAAGCTCATTATCAATGTCAAAGACGTTCGTCCCATCGAGTTTGATGACACGGAGACGAGTTCGACAACCCCCGTCTATGTAGTTTTGCCGCGTGTCAAAAACGATGCCGAGATTCGCATATTGTCGCGGATCAAAAAAGCTCGCCTTATGTTTCGATCTTTTGACCCTGAGGAACAGCGACGGCTCGCAGCGCGTGAGGCAATAGAGAATGTCGCGCGCTCTCTCGGTGTCATCATTCCGCTTCTATCAAGTGACCACGAAAACGCAGAAATACACAACTACCGGGCTGCATTTGTTGCGGGACTGTCGCAGGCGATGGAAAAACGACTCTTATTACTGCAGGCGGGTGATGATCCTGTGCCGCTCGACTACATGGATCTCGTTTCCCGCTACAAGTACCTTGAGCAGATCGATGATCATGTCGCCGACTTTGCCCTGGATATCACTGAGGCGTTTCAAGCAGGTGCCGCGCTCGCAGTATCTGAGCCAAAGTCATTCCTTGAGAAGCTAAGATTAGGGTCCTCCATTGCGGAGAATGAGCTCGGGGAACTTGGAAGCTACTACCTTGAGACAGATGAATATCAACGTGTTCTGCGAGGTGAGGTTCAGGTTGTCACAGGGAGGAAAGGATCTGGGAAGACGGCTCTTTTTCTGAAGTTGCGTGACAAACTTCGTCAGAACAAACAAAACGTGATTCTAGATCTGAAACCGGAGGGGTATCAGCTTCTTAGGTTCAAGGAAGAAGTGCTCGAACTCTTGGAGGCCGGCACAAAGGAGCATACAATAACGGCATTTTGGGAGTATCTACTTCTCCTTGAGATATGCCACAAAATCCTTCAGAAGGATCGGAACCGGCACAAACGAGACCATGACTTGTACGATCTTTATCAAAGTCTGGCCAAGACCTACGCTGAGGATGAGTATGTCTCGGAGGGGGATTTTTCCGAACGGCTGATGAAGCTCACACAGCGAATTGCCGATGATTATCGTGCGACTAATGACTCGAAGACAAAGCTTGCTACGGCAGAAGTAACGGAGCTTCTTTACAAGCACGATGTTTCGACTTTGCGTGGGGAGATGTTAGCCTACCTAACGTTCAAGGGTGATGTGTGGATACTTTTCGACAATTTGGACAAGGGGTGGCCTCCGCACGGACTGGGCGCGGAAGATTTGCTGATGCTTAGGAGTCTGCTGGATGCGATGAGCAAACTCCAGCGATCTCTTGAGAAGAACGAAATCAACTGCACAGGAGTCATTTTCATACGCAATGACGTGTACGACCTGATGATCGAGCACACGCCTGACCGAGGCAAGTTGTCACGCGTAACGCTGGATTGGACCGATTCTGAACTTCTCCGAGAGATGTTGCGACAGCGGTTCCTGTACTCAGGTGTTGAGGGCGATCCGTCGTTCGATCAGATATGGAGACGTATTGTCGTCAGTCACATTGGAGGAGAGGAATCGTCACAGTATTTGATAGAACGAAGTCTTATGCGACCACGTGCTCTATTGGAGCTTTTTCAGTACTGTCGGAGCCATGCAGTCAATCTTGGTCACGCCCGCATCGAGCCAGAAGATATCGAACAGGGAGAGGAAGCGTATTCGACAGATCAAGTGACAAACATTGGTTTTGAAATACAGGACATCCTGCCGGAGGGAAGGGACGTGCTCTACACGCTTGTTGAATCGCCAGTGCAGCTGAGGGCGGCGGATATAGAGAGAATCGGGGAGGAAATGGGTTTGGATGGAACTGCCAAGGAGAAGATAGTGGATCTTCTCCTTTGGTACGGCGTCGTGGGTTTTATACGTGACGATGGCGAGTGCACCTACGTCCACCAGGTCAAGTATGATTTAAAAAGGCTCAAGGCTCTCGTATCAAAGAAGGAACCTGAGCACGTCGTCTACGGTATCAATCCTGCGTTCTGGAGGGGATTAGAGATCAAGTGACCAGACTCGTGGGATAAAATAATTCAGCCGATTTGCAAGGAGCAATCCCCAACCCCCCGCTGCGCTGAATATCTGCCGGTTGCGAAAGAGTTCTACTAATCATCTCCTATCGTTCCCTTCCACGCCTTGCACTGCTCCTTCCAGATAGGGAGACAAGTAATTGACCGGACTGCTCGCTCCGGGACCATTCGCAATTTGCTCCGGCCTGGAAAGAAGAGAATGTATTCCTGGATTTCAGGAGCGAGGTACAGCAAGTCCATGATCTGGGTAATCCGCGCTCGGCTCAGCTCCATCGTCCTAGCAATCTCGGTTCTGTCGGCGACAGTTCCCTCCTCGATCAGGCGGTTCCACCGGTGGGCGAGGGCAAGGAGCCGGGTGAGTCTGGGCAAATCCTCATTAAGCAGCTTTGGATTATTCGAGTTAGCTCCTCTTCTCAAGTGCCTACGCCCGCGATGGCCAGTCTGAAAATGAACCTGGAACTCAACGCGGGGAGGATTCTGGCCGTCGGCCTGCTCACTCATTTCTTATCCTCGTTGGTGGTCGTGGCCTCAGCAGATAGAGCCTTGATCCCTGAAGGTTGAAAGGTTATCCCCATAGTTCCAGACTCACCGTCAAAGTCCACGTGCTGGATGAGCAGGCGGGCGATTCTTGTCCGTTCGCGCGGCAGAAGGACATCCCAAATGGGATCAAATTGGGCGACGGCGGTTGTCAGGTCCTCGGTGTCGATTTTCTGGTCCTGAAGATCGGAGAGCTGACGCTGAAGTGAAGAAAGGCGTGAGCTTGTCGATTCCATTTCTTCAGCCACCTGATCCAACCGCTCAGCAGCCTTTGAGGCAACTGAGCCACCCTGAGAAATGGATTCCAGGAGAGCTTGTTTCTCCTCTTGAAATCGCCTCAGCTGTTGTCTCGTCATGCGGATCTCAGCCTTGAGGAGTGCTGTCTGTTCATCGATCTGTTTCTGTGCAGCTTGGATTGTCTCCTTAACGAGATGGGGATTCGATCCGATAATTCTGATGCGCTCGTATATGCACCGCTCAATTTCTTCAGCGGGTATCGACTTGGTGGGACAATTCGCCCAGCCTGTTCTCTGGGCCTTGCCGCAAACGTAATATCTATACTGCCGACCATTTCTCTTGATGAATGTGTGGACCATTGCAGAGTCGCAAGGGGCGCAACGAAGGATACCCTTTAGCAGGGCACCGTAGCGATTGCGAACATCACCACCACCGTTAGAGCCATTCTTTTTAAGAATTTGTTGGGTTCGTTTCCAGACTTGCGTGTCGACGATTCCCTCGTGTTCACCGTCGTAGATGTGGCCATCGTGGAGAACCTTTCCGATGTAGATGGGATTAGTGAGCAATCTGCGAAGGGAGGCTTTCTGAAACGGCTTGCCTTTTCGGTAATGGCCTCGCTTGGTAGTCCAGGATTTCGATGTCCAGTTCCGCTCGGTCATCTCGACCAGCGTTGCCGCAAGGGATTCATGTTTGAGATACAGGTCGAATATGGTTCGGACGCGGACCGCCTCGTCACCGTTGATGGTAAGTTTACTATCCAAAATGTCGTATCCCAGTGGTAAAGTGCCACCTATCCATTTTCCTTTTCGCCTCGCGGCCACCATCTTTTCTCTTGTGCGTTCGGCGATCATCTCTCGTTCAAACTGTGCGAAGGAAAGGAGGATGTTCAACGTCAACTTGCCCATCGAATTCAATGTGTCGAACTGCTGGGTCACGGATACGAAGCTCACACCGTGGCGGTCAAGGATGTCGACGATTCGTGCGAAATCTAAAAGAGATCGAGAGAGCCGGTCGATCTTGGTAACGACGATGCAGTCCACGAGTCGATCCTGGGCGTCTTGAAGGAGACGATCCAGTGCGGGTCGTTCCATTGTGCCACCAGAGAATCCGCGGTCATCGTATCGTTCATCCAAGGCAACCCAACCTTGGCCCGCCTGGGACTTGATATATGCTTCAGCCATTTCCCGCTGATTGTCGATGGAGCTGAAATCACCCTCGGCCTGCTCGGGAGTCGAGACCCGCGTGTAAATGGCACAGCGGATGGTTCCAGCTTCATCGGCCATTACCATTGCCTCTTTTCTTTAGGCCAAAGAACAAGTAGCCGTTCCACTGGGTGCCTGTGATTGCCCGGGCGATGCCGCTCAGCGATCGGTATACCTTTGCGTCGTACTCGAATCCCTTTTCCAAAACAGTGACCTGATGGACTTCACCACGGTACTCTCGCGTGAGGATCGTGCCGGGTGCTGGGTGTATTCCTGCGGGCGAGACTTGTACGGGCAGAACCTCGTAAGGGCTACCGTTGCCGTTCTTGGGCTTTCTCGGTGGCAGGATCCGGGCATCGAGGTCGTTGGCGATCTCCTCCGCGCGGCGCTTGGCCCGCTCGGACAATCCACCATATTCCAGCTCCTGGATTCGCCAGGCCAGGCGCTTGAAGAGCTGGTCCTTGTGATGGCTCCGGGTCTCAGTGCCGAAGAGTTCCAGGTGCTTCTCGCGCAGTTCAGCCACGGTCATCTTGCGGAGCGCCTGAATTTGGGAAGTAATGCTCTCAGGCATGTGTAACTCCTTTGAAATAGGCCACTTGGGCCGTTAACCCAGTTCCCATTCATCACTCCGGCGGCCGAAAGAGTCAAGTTGTTCTTGAGACAATTCCTGGGGGCCATTCTCGCCGGATTGGCCGGTTTCCGCGCTGCTCGTTTTCCGCATTCGCATCAGCCGGAGGTACCCTTCGGCCAGGATGACCGCGATTTCCTGGTTAACCGATGATGATAGGTCGGGTCGCATTTTGCCACTCGCTTGATAGAGAATTAAGGTGTCTTCCATTAAGAAAAGGCCCCTGAGGGGGTGGGGCTGGGGACAAGAAAATAAGCATTTTCTACTAAGTCTCGAGATCTTGTCATGAAAAATGGAACATTCTTTCGCCTTGCCAGAGTGCTCGAAGTGGAGCGTCTCGCTGAGAAAGCAGACACTCTCGAAGCGCAAATCCTGGCGGTTGTAATTGGACTTGAGAGCGAAGTGGATCGCGGCATTCTTCCGGTGAAACGTATTACGGAAGACTGGAACGAGGACAGATCGGAGAAGTTCCGGGTGACCCCTCACAAGGTCGGCCGGAGACTCAGCGCTATGGGATTCAAGAAGGCGAGGATCCATAGCGGGGCCTCTGCGATCATCTGGGACGGGGAAAAGGTAAGGAGGATGAAAGAGGCCT
>WVZY01000006.1 GCA_011772205.1 Candidatus Latescibacterota bacterium | reverse complement strand
ACTTGACAGGCGCTTTCTATGGAAGCGGGAGCGTGGTGAGGAACCCCCCGCGGAGCCGGCCAATAAGAGAACCAACCGTCACAGGCGGCTAGCCGAGCGAAGCAGGAGCGTGGTGAGGGACCCCCCACGGAGCCGGCCTAAGAGGATCCTCGATCGCAGGCGGAAGCCACTGCAGGTACTCGATATATACGCCCGGCACGAGTTCGAAATGAAAACGACCCTTCAATATGGCAAAACAGGTCTCTCTCTGGATATCCCTTCTTCTTGTGTCACGATATTCGAGCCGCGGTTTGTCTCAGGGCTTCCAGATGAGGCGGAAGCATTCCGGGAGGCGGTACGCTTCCCGATACGTTCCAAGCCGTTGAGAGAGTTGATCAAGCCATCGGACGCTGTCGCTGTCGTCATCCCCGATATAACGCGCCCCCTCCCATCGAATCGTTTGCTGCCAATGCTTTTTGAAGAACTGTCCCAAGTTCCGTCCGGGAGGTTCACGATTGTGGTTGGAACAGGTTCTCACCGCGGGAACACACGGGAAGAACTCGAGACGATGGTTGGGAAAGATGTGGTCCGGAACTACAGAATCGTAAACCACGACGCGTCCAATTCCAATACGATGGAGCTTGCTGGCAGGACAATGGACGGCCGACCGGTTCTCCTGAACAAGGAATATGTGAATGCCGACAAGCGAATCGTCCTGGGATTCATCGAGCCGCACTTCATGGCGGGCTTCTCCGGCGGGTATAAGGGGATTTTTCCGGCAATCGCGGACATCGAATCCATTTTGCACTATCACCGGGCCTCCGTAATAGGGGACAGCCGCAGCACGTGGGGTGTTTTGGAAGGCAATCCCACACAGGAGCGGATCCGGATGAACGGATCACTCTTGCCCGTAAATTTCTGCATCAATGTGACACTGAACCGCAAGCATGAGATCACCCGCCTTTTTTGCGGTGATGTCCTCGGCGCACACGAGGAGGGCTGCAAATACGCGAAGGCAACAGCCATGGTTGCATGCGAGAGACTTTTTCCGATTGTCGTTACAACGAACGGCGGTTATCCGCTGGACCAGAACCTGTACCAGACCGTCAAGGGAATGTCGGCCGCCGCTCAGATCGTCAAAGAAGGCGGATTGATCATCACGGTTTCCAAATGCGAGGATGGGTTTCCATCGCACGGTAATTTCAAGAAGCTGCTGTTCGATCATGAATCGGCCGAAGCGGTCCTGGACACGATTTTGACGCCGGATTTTGCAATGCACGACCAGTGGGAAGCTCAATTGCTCGCACTCATTTCTCTCAAAGCTCGCGTTGCCCTTTACAGCGACTTGCCGGATGATGATGTGCGAAAAGCCCATCTCGAACCGGTGAGCAACATCAAAACGTTCATCGCGCGCGAGCTGGAGCGCTTAAGTCCACGGGCGCCAATTGCGGTGCTTCCGGAGGGACCGATGACCATTCCATATCTGGAGCATCCCAAGTGCTGATTTTCAAAAGCTCGCCTTGCAAGCGCGTTTGTCCCCTTTCTCGAAATGAAAAGGGAAGCACCAGCCCGACACTGTTACTGCTGATTCACCTTTATTTTGGGAGGTATCACGAATGAAGTACGTGTTTTCGATCATCCCGGCCTCGAGCGGGCCGATCTGGTTGCTGGTTTTTATCGGTGTTTTTATGGTCGGCATGGTTATTCTGTTTGGGTACCTGGCCTATTCATCCCGTCATGTAACTTTCGAATTAGGCCCGGAAGGTCTTCGGATCAGAGGCGATATGTACGGACGTTCCATACCGGCGTCAGCGCTCATTGTCGACGAGGTGAGGCCGATCGATCTCGGGCTTGAAAAAGGATTTCAGCTGAAGTGGAGGACGAACGGAGCGGGGTTGCCGGGTTATAAATCAGGCTGGTTCAAGCTGAGGAACGGCCAGAAAGCTCTTGCTTTCATCACGGATAAAAGGCGGGTTGTGTATGTGCCGACTCAGGATGGATATTCGGTGCTGTTGAGCGTGCGGGAACCCGATGAGTTCGTTCGTGCTTGTAAAGAACTCTTTGGAGGATCATAAGCAATTGCGAATACCAGATTGCCGAAATCTTATCATCAGGGGTATCAAGTGAATCTCACGGATCGATTCCCAACTTTTCATGCTCATTGCAGGATTGCTTGTGGGATTCTCGCATTCTGTGGTTTTTTTCTGATCTTACTCCCACGCACTGCCCTCCCCTATGAAGGTGCGAGGTCGGAAGACTTTGTTTTGATCGATTTGAAAGAAATAACATACGAAATCGAGCACTCGACCCTGACCGAGCAAGGGGCACTCACGGCCGCAAAGAGTTTTTTTCTTGCCGATTCAGGGACGATTGCCCTTCCCGAAAATCGAAACGATCCCTCGACGCGGATGATCGAATTGCCGATTATACGTATTCGCGCGACGGGAAACGCCGTCGGAGTGCCAGTCTTCTGGTTTGGCGGAGGGCCGGGGCGATCAAACCTCAGTACCTTCGGCTTCGATTATTTTATAGAGCGCCACGATCATGTGATGTTTGGCTACCGTGGCGTTGACGGTTCCATATCCCTCGATTGCCCGGAAGTAGTACGCGTGCTCAAGAGAGCAAAAGACGTTTTGACGGATGAAACTATAGCAGATGTGGGGGATGCCTATGAGGCTTGTGCAGCGAGACTCGAACAAGAGGGAGTCGACATCAATGGCTATACCACATTCGATGTTATCGGTGATGCAGAAGCAGTTCGCAAAGCGCTGGGCTACGACAAGATCAACATAATTTCTGAAAGTTACGGAACGCGTCTCGCTTATCTTTACGGTGTAAAATACCCTGATCGGGTACACCGATCGGTAATGATCGGCGCCAATCCGCCGGGTCGTTTGGTCTGGGATCCATACCAAGCCGATGAGCTGCTGCGGCATTACGGGAAACTGTGGTCGGAGGATCTCCAGGCAAGCGCAAAATGTCCCGATCTTGTGAATGCGGTGCGCGAGGTAAACGAGAACATGCCGCGGCATTGGCTGTTCCTTCCCATATATCCGGGAAACGTGAAAGCCGCTGCTTTTGCCGTGCTGAGCGAGAGAAAGACGGCCAAGATTGTTTTCGACGCGTATTGTGCCGCCGCCAGGGGCGATCCCAGCGGATTGTGGCTCGCATCTTTTGCGGCTCGCTATATCTTTCCCGAAATCGTGAATTGGGGCGATAATGCCTCGAAGGCGGTAAGTGCGGATTTCGATCCCTCACGTGATTATGCAAATGAAATGATACCCGAAGACGCTGTTATGGGCGCTCCTCTGGGCCGCTTCTTGTGGGGTCCGGGCGGGCATTGGCCAATCGACCCAATCCCCGAAGAATACCGGCGGCTGCGGCGTTGTGATGTGGAAACGCTTATCCTGAGCGGCACACTCGATTTCACAACGCCTGCTGTCAATGCACAAAATGATTTATTACCGTACCTGCCCAACGGCAGGCAAATTGTAATGGCGGAATTCGGTCACCTCACGGATATCTGGACCCTTCAACCCTCGACGACCTACCGAATTCTAACGAGCTTTCTTGAAACGGGCGTGCCGGATGTCTCGACTCTTACGTATGAGCCGATGGATTTCGAGGTACGATGGGGCTATCCGAGAATCGCAAAGCTGATTATAGCTGGCGTTTTATTGTCTGTTTTGATCGTCGCAGTGTTGATTTGGCAGATGTTGCGCGTCGTGAGACGCCGGAGGATCAACAGAATTCGAAAGGCGTATAGTTTAGGGAAACAAACTTGATGCTCCCGCTTTGTCTATTTCTGGTGCTGCAAGGCTAATTAATCTGTAAATTACCTTCCAAATGTAACCCCCAGCTTTTCCGCCACCCTCACGATCTCGCCTTCCGGATCGACCAGGTTTTGGTTCGCTGTGGCCTCTTCGAGGCTCACCGATTCGACGCGTCTCCCCTTGAAACAGACCATTTCCCCGAATTTCTCTTTGGCCACCAGTTCGACGGCCCCCACGCCAAATCGGGTGGAAAGGAACCTGTCGAATGTCGTTGGAGATCCACCTCTCTGGAGATGCCCCAGTACGACGGCGCGCGCCTCCATTCCGGTGCAGAGTCCGAGCTGGCGGGCAAGCCACATGCCGATACCGCCGAAGCGCACGGCAGGTCCATCTTTGCCCCCCGACTTTTGCATATAAAAGGGTTCGCCACCTTTGGGATATGCGCCCTCTGCAGCAACGACGATACTGAAACGGCTGCCTCTTCTTTTTCTCGCTATGAGATGATCGCAGATGATCTCGAGTTCGAATGGGATTTCGGGAATAACGATCGCATCGGCTCCTCCGGCGACGCCGGAATGAAGAGCAATCCATCCGGCGTTCCTTCCCATGACCTCGAGGACCATCAAGCGGTGGTGGCTCTCCGCTGTTGTGTGGAGTTTATCGAGGGCGTCCGTTGCCGTGGCAACGGCTGTATCGAATCCGAACGTGACGTCCGTAGCGGCCAGGTCGTTGTCGATGGTCTTGGGCACGCCGACAACGGGAAGGCCTTTTTTAAAAAGCTCGTGAGCGATGCAGAGCGTTCCGTCCCCGCCGATTGCAATCAACGCATCGAGGCCGAGAGATTTGAAATTCGCGATCAACTCATCGCTTCGGTCCTCTTTAACAATCTTGGATCCAACTTTAGCAGGGTACTCGAATGGATTTCCTCTGTTGGTCGTACCCAGAATCGTGCCACCCTCCTGGAGGATCCCTCTTACATCCTTGCTTTCGAGCCTTCGAACACCGGATGTCTCCAGGAGCCCGTCGAATCCCGTTTCGATCCCGTAGACTTCCCATCCGTATTCCTTAATTGCACTTCTCACAATAGCCCGGATCACGGCGTTCAGTCCGGGCGCGTCCCCGCCTCCAGTTGAAATGGCAATACTATCGATCATGATTTCTCCCTACTAGCTCAATGCATTTCGAGTAAACGCATACCAGCGGCGATTGTAGCACACGCCGTTCAATCTGAGCACCGGCAATCTACTGGTTGTCTCAACAACTTTCCGCCTCGAAACAGCCTTGACGGCGCAGATATGGAATCTCCGCGAACCTCTTTCAGATCAAGGTTGGCTTCAATCATTAATTTCTTTGTTTTTGTATCGTTTGATACCGAACTTTTTCATTCTGTATATGAGGACATGGCGCGGAATGCCGAGCAATTTTGCCGCTTGGGTTTGATTCCAGCCGCAGGAGTCGAGGGTGTCGACGACCAGCCGCTTCTCCAATTCGGGGAGCGTCCGTATTTCATTCGAAGTCGTTTTTGCCAGTTCCCGTGAAATGATCGCCAGCTGTTCTTTGACGGCGGTTTCGTCTATCGTATCCCTGGAGCGCATCAAAATAAGCCTCTCGCAGAAGTTCTCCAGCTCGCGGACGTTTCCAGGCCAGCTGTACGAGTTCAAAACCTCTATCGCTTTCTTGGTGAAAGCAACCTTCGATCCACCGGTGATTTTCTTCATGAAATGGCGGACGAGCAACGGGATGTCCGACATTCTCTCCCGGAGCGGTGGGATACGCAGCGGCACGACATTCAGGCGGTAAAACAGGTCCTCTCGAAACTCACCTTTTGAGATTAGCTCGGTGAGGGGACGGTTTGTGGCGGCGATGATCCTGACATCGACAATGGAGAGGCGATCGTCACCCACCCGCTCGATTTCTTTTTCCTGAAGTGCACGAAGAATCTTCGCTTGGAGGTTCAGCGGCATCGATCCTATTTCGTCGAGAAACATCGTGCCGCCGTGAGCCTGCTGAAACTTTCCTTCTTTGTCCCGGATGGCTCCCGTAAACGCTCCTTTTACATGACCGAAGAGCTCGCTCTCCAGAAGCTCCGAAGGAATGGCTGCGCAGTTGATGGTAACGAGCCGCGCATCCTTTCTGGGGCTGTGGTGGTGTATCGCCTTGGCGACCAGCTCTTTCCCCGTGCCGCTTTCTCCGGTGATGAGAACCGATGCATCGGTTGGAGCTATTTTTCGAATGATGTCGAATACATTGCTCATCGCAGCGGATAAGCCGACGATGTTCTCGAAGCGAAGCTTCTCCCTGAGAGACTCCTTCAACGCCTCATTTTCTTTTTCTAGATGTTGCAGTTTCAGCGTTTTTTGCACGGTGAGTTTTAACTCATCCCTGCTGATCGGTTTGGCGAGGTAGTCCGATGCACCGAGCTTCATCGCTTCCACCGCTGTCTCTACGGTTCCGAATGCGGTCAGCATAATCACGGGTATGCTGTTGTCCAGGCGTTTGATCTCTTTCAAGAGAGCGATCCCATCCATCGATGGCATCTTGATATCGGAAAGAACAAGGTCCGGGCGCCCTTGGCTGATTCGATCCAATCCTTCTTGCGCGGAACCGGACGTTTCCACTTGGTATCCTGCCTCCTCGAGGATGAAACCGAGGACCTTCCGGATGCTCTCGTCATCATCGATAATAAGGATCTTACCGAGCGGCAATGGACCCCTCCTGCTTGATCGGGACAAGAACGGTAACAGAGGTCCCTTTTCCAAGCGTGCTCTGTATTTCGATCTTTCCGTTGTGATTTTGGATGATCACGTGCGAAATCGATAAACCGAGTCCTGTTCCCGACTCACGGGTAGTGAAAAATGGATCGAATATCTTTTCGAGATTCTCTTTGGATATACCGTGACCTGTGTCGGTGAAAGATGCAGCGATGAACGTTTCTCCGTTGAAGATTTCTTTACGAGTGGTGATCGTGAGTGTTCCGCCGTCCGGCATAGCTGCAATCGCGTTCAGTATAATATTCAAAAAAACCTGGTGGATTTTCTCGCTGTCGAGTGGCGCCTGGGGAAGATCAGGATCAAGCATTGGGACGATGCTGACGTTCCCGGAGACATTTTCTATTTCTGCCTGTGATACTACGTCCCGGACGACGTCGTTTACCTGCGTGGGAGTCCGCTCCAGGGGGCGCGGTCTCGCGAAGCTCAAGAAATCTTCGACCACGCGGCTCAAACGGTGGCTCTCTTTTGTAAGAACCTGAAGCAGCTCGTGCTTTCGTGAACCGGGCGGAAAATCATCACCAAGAATTTCCGCTGACCCTTGAATCGAACCAAGAGGATTCTTGATCTCGTGCGCCAAGCCGGCCGCCATCTGGCCGAGAGATGAGAGATGTTCCTTTAAAGCGAGTTCTTTTGAGAGCGCTTCGCGCCTGCGTCGCTCGTAGCGTTGGAGTTCGATGAGTATCCCCGAAGTCAAACCGATGGCCAGGTAGAAGACCATCTCGGTGTACTCGTTTAGCAGTAGCGCCGAATCGGTTATCCCGCGGATCCTTCCATACGGAAGGGTCAGGGCTGTGATCAAAAGAGCAACGGAGATGCCGCCCCGCACGCCGAACCAGATGGCTCCAAGGATAATCGGAATGTAGCAGAGCCTCCCATGGATGGCGTGGAACAAGCCGGAACCGCCGTGCGACGGTGGGATGATGTACCCATAATGAAAAGTGACGGTGGCGGCCGTGACCAGTCCGATAATCAGCAATCGAGTATTCGGGCGATAGGTGCGGGGCATCTCGAGCCTATTTTACACCAATCAGGCGATCATCAACAGCGTTGTTTGCGACGATGGACGAAATCGCCATACGAAGGCTTTCCGTTACTGCATCTATGGATTAAGTCGTATTGGGAGTGCTCCGTATCGTCTCTGTGAAAAGCCCTTGGTTAGGTCCCCGGCACGCTTGCATCCTGCAAGAATCCGCATTTTGCAACGCTAAAGCGTTCCTCGCGCTCTCGGCATAACTGGTAGAAAGTTCAATTAGTTTGGCGGATGCCTGGGGGGTATAAGCCTCGATGCTCGTCGTTGACACCACGCAAGGGAATTATAGGGAACAATAGGAAACGATTGGGAAGGAGACGCTGCAGGCTGCCACAACTGGAACGTTCTTTGCCCTGAGGGGAACTATCAGGGAGCGAGGAGCATACTTCCCCTCAAGTTATCTGATTCTCAGGCGGATTCCTCGCGCGAGCGTTTCATTTTTTTCTCCTAAAAAGGAGGCGTTTTATGGCTGCTAAGCGCGCATGTCGATTCCCTGGACTGTTTCTTGGGCTAGGTGCAGTGCTGTTTCTGCTCCTCCCGATGCAAGCGGGTGCCGTCAAAGATGATGGTGGGCTGACCGGTACCATCGAAGTGTACCGCGTCGTGGATGCAGAGGGCGGTGGGGAAAAATTGCTACCCGCCGAGGAAGCTCACCCCAAAGACATCATCGAATACAGACTCGTCTACAAAAACAACGGAGGCACTCCCTTGAAGAACATTTCCATCACGGACCCCGTCCCCGAAGGGACGGTGTACATCTCCAAGTCGGCTAAGAAACCGCAGATGGGAATTGTTCTTTTCAGCATTGACGGCGGGAGTAGCTATCACCACTGGCCGATTCGAATCCTGACGAAAACAGCCGAAGGGAAAGAGGAGTGGAAGGAAGCGAAGCCGGAAATGGTGACGCACATTCGATGGACGATCGATGATGCGATCGATCCCGAACAAGAGATCATCGTTTCATACAGAGCGTACGTAGAGTGAGGCAGGTGATCCATGAAGCGTAAAAACGTCTTTATTGTCGCACTGGTTCTGCTGGCGATCCTCTTGATCTCCGCATCGCAGCTCATTGCTGTGATCACGCCTGCAGGAACGCAGATCCGAAACAGATCTTCCGCTACTTACGAGGATATGGTCGGAAATACTTACTCGACGACCTCGAATGAAGTCGTCACTGTTGTCTTACCGGTATACGGTGTATCGATCCTTCCGGACGATTCCGGAGAGACACCGCCGGTCACACCGGCGATGAGCCAAAACGCGATACCCGGATTGACCGTGTACTATCGCTATGATCTTACCAATACGGGTAACGACAACGACAGTTTTTCACTCGTGCCGATTGTCGACGCGCTCAACACGACGGTTGCGATAAACGCATCCGATGTGACGATCTACCACGACATGAACTCCAACGGCGTTGTTGACGCGGGCGAGCCCGTCATAAGCGCGGGAGGCGTGCCAGGAAACCTCGGCCCGCTTGCTACGCTGGAAACATCAAGCCTTATTCTTGCTTACACGATTCCTGGGACGGCCACGGCAGGTGAAGTGGCATATGTCGGTGTCGAGGGAACGTCCGTAGCAGATCCTGCGCAGATTGATACACGCAACTACCATTTGACAATCGTTGTAAATGACGCCGTCATGACAGCAAATCTCGCGGCTGTGCCACCTGTTGTCTTCCAAGGCAATCAAATCACGTATACGCTCTCGGGGAACAATACGGGAAGCAATAACGCGAATGGCGTGACGGTGGCCTCCGTCGGCCTCACCGGGGTTCTGCTGTACGACGTTATTCCCGTCGATCCGGGAACGGCGCTGCCTCTTCCGATCTTCGGCGCTCCCGCAGGGGGCCCTGCCGGAGGGACCGTTGTCTATTTGAATGCGGGCAACTCCACAGCCGGAAGCCCCGAGACATGGAACTGGAGTCTCGCCCCGGGGCCGAACGACATCGCAGTCGGCTACATCACCAATGGAGCGATTGTTCCGGGTCAGGGTTATTCGTTGAGCTATCAGGTTACCGTGCCTGTAGGAATGCCGGCCGGTGTGCTCAACAACGACGCGGCGGTCGCATATGTGGACAACGATGGCGGCACCCCAGATCCGACCATCGTTCTGTCGAATAACGCACCGGTTACAGTTGGTGCCGTCGCCGACGTGAAGATCGGTCCTGCCGGGGATGCTGGAGCGGGAACGCCTCCCAATTACAATGACGACGTTTCAACCATCGCCGCGGCATACGCCGGCAGTTCTGTAGACTTTACCAACACGACGCGAAACGATGGGAACGCTGTCGATATCATCAACATCATACTCGACGGCGCCTCGACGATTCCGCCAACGTGGACCGTGCTGCTCTTCCAGGCGGATGGCGTTACTCCCCTCGTGGATAACGGCGTCGACGGGATCGTGGATGTCGGCCCCGTTGCCCCGGGAGACAGCGTCAATATCGTCGTCCGTTTGATAATCCCGGGCAATCAGCCTGCTGGCGGGCCTTTCGATGCCGTGATTCGTGCTCAATCGACGAATGACCCAACCGAGACGAACCTTACGACGGATAGAATCCTGCAGGTGTTCGGCGCGGGCGTGGACATCGGTAACTACAACGGCGCTCCTGGGACGAACAACGGTTCGGTCAACTTGAACACGGACCCCGGCCTGTCGGTGGATTTCCCGCTCGATGTGATCAATACGAGCGGTGGCGCGGATACTTACACGCTGGCTTCGACGTATCCCGCCGGGTGGACCGTTACGTTCTACGAAGACGCAAACTCCAACGGGATTCTGGATGCGGGCGAAATGGTTCCGATCGTCTCGATCGGGCCGGTTCCCGGATTTGCCGAAGCCAACGTTATCGCCCGGGTGGATGTTCCACTTGGGACACTTGCGGGAGTGAATCCCGTGAGCTTTACGGCTAGCTCTACGAACGCTCCCGGCGTATCCGATGCGATTGCAAACACGGTGACGGTCAATACGCTGGCAGCTGTGGATTTTTCTCCGGACCGAAACGGGACGGCCACGCCGGGCGGCACCATTCAGTACACGCACATCATTACCAACACGGGTAATGTGCCGGATACGTTCGACCTTACCTTTGTGTCCTCGGAAGGCTGGACGTATGTGTTCTACGACGTGTTGAACAATCCGATAGTAAGCATCGCTGTTGCCCCAGGGGTGAGCGACACAGTATATGCGCGGCTTACCGTGCCTGGTGGTGCGACGATGGGAACGGTGGAAACTGGTGTACTGACCGCCACGGGGCAGGTAACACTCGTGACGGACAGTGCGACGGACGTCACTGTCATTGTCGCCGGCAACCTCCAGCTCACCAAGTCGGTGAACCCAGTTGGCAACCAGATTCCGGGGACCGAGCTCACGTACACGACGGATTACCAGAACATCGGAACCGACTCGCTAACATCCGTGATCGTGTACGATGCGATCCCCACATTCACGCAATTCCGTGTGGGCTCCGCATCGACTGGCGTGCCTCCAGCTTCTATAACGTCGATCACGCCGGAGTATTCGGATGACGGCGGCGCAACGTGGACATACGTGCCGGTAAGCGGCGGGGGCGGCGCCCCGGCCAACTTCGATGCGAACGTGACGAACGTCAGGTTTGTTATGGTCGGCTCGATTGCAGCAGGCGAAGGTTCTGCAACGGGCTTGAGCTTTATTGTTCGAATCATCGCCGAATGACAGAAAGGCGGGTGAGGCGGAGCCGCGGGAGGGCGGGCGGAAGATCCGCCCGCCCGTCTCGCATTATTCGAATAGAGTAGCACGGCAGATGTTTGCGCAAGGATGATCTGCGACACGGTGCGCAAAGAAAGCTGTGGCAATGTATGCAACGATTCAGTGCGAAGAAGCGCCTATTGCCTCTATGGTTCATTGCCATTGGATTGCTTTACTGCATTTCTGTGGCCGAGGCAGCGGTCCCTCCAGCAGGCTATCCGATCCTGAGCCGATCCCGTGGCGAATACTATATCGGTCCCTCTCTCTTCGTTACGTTTTCACAAGAAGTCGAAACCCGAGTGGCGCCCATTTATGCCATCTCTCTCACGCCGCAGGGCACGGTGGCTTCTCCAGCGTACACGCTGGTTGGGAGCGCAGGCGATACGCTGTATTGCATGTTCCTTCTTAAAAATCTCGGGAACGCAAGAGACTCCCTCGCTGTCGGCTATCAGCGGATTCCACCTTCGACCGGAGATATTGACAACCTCATCCTGTTCAATGATGCCGACGGGGATACGCGCTTTGATCCCGGCGAGGAAGATCCGGCGTACCTCGCCTTGCAGATGGGCGACAGCGTGGATATGAGTGCGGCCGTTGTGCTTCCAACGGATTCCACCGGTAGCGACTGTTACCTGAGCGTATACGCTCTATCGACGGGCGATAGTATGCCCGTGCCGGAGGTGAGCGTTATCAGAGTCAGGAACTTGGATGCCATTTCAGCACTGCTGTCATTAGGTCCAACGGGAAACCCGAAGGCTCTGACCGGCGGTGAAGGGAGCCAGGATGACATGACAGAGCTCTTCCTCAGGGGTAGCGAGCAGACCGTCACTTTTCGGAATGATCTGCTCAATGAGGCCCCGGCACCAGATCTCGTAGAGATCGGGCTTTCGGACAGCACGGTTGTGCCCAATGGGATTACGGTCTCCTATGTGGACAGCACCGGACAGGCGTACGTGCTGACGTCTTCGCCGGGAGTGGGAGTGGTGCTCGGATTTATCGGCGCCGGTGAGCTGCGAACCATAGACGTCCGGATTTTGAGCACTGCTGGTCCACTCCGATCGATGGTCACCACTCCACTGTCGATCGAGCTGGAGGCCCGTTCGCTCCTCGATACGCTCCGCGTTAACCGCACGCTCGACAGGCTCATGCCTCCACAGGCGATCAATCCAGCCGCAGTCATCGCCCTCGAACAGACGTTCAAAGAGAACGTCGGCTCCATCGGGGATGTGGTAACGCTCGTCGTCACCGTGCGGAATATCAGTGACAGCTTGAGAGTCGACGATGTCGTCGTATCAGAGACTTACCAGCCGGCGTTGAACTTTCTGCGCAGCAATGGATTCCAGAGGCAAGGGAAAACACTCGTTTGGCGTGTGGGGACGCTTGGGAGCGGAGAAGAAAGAAAAACTGCCATTAAATTTCTCGTGAACAGCCGTGTCTCCAGGGGGTGGACGAAAGTCTTTGGGGAGACAAGCGGCCTGGCCGAGACTGGAGATCCCGTTTTTGCCGGGCCGGTTATCAACGTGCTCCGGATCGAGAATGACCTTTTTGCCTCTGAAGGCGTGATCCTCGGTGAAGTCTTCATCGATGAAAACGCAAACTTCAATAGGGATGATGGAGAAACGGGAGTGCACGGTGCGGCGGTCTATCTGGAGAGTGGAGTATTCGCTATTACCGATTCGATGGGCAAATTCTCTTTGCCGGAAACGTTTTCGGGCTATCGCGTGTTGAGGCTTGACGAAGCGAGCCTCCCTCCAGATGTCACGTTTCCGGGTCCGATAGCCGGCAATGAGCCCTCCGGCAAAGACCGCCCTTGGAAGCGTGTCAATTGCGGAGCAGAGCGCATCATCCACCTGCTTCGCAGCGGCCACGCCGTTGTTCAGTTTCCCCTGCGGCGCCAGCCAGTCCCCGAGCCCGAAGAAGCGACCGTCAAGCGGCGTATCGTTTGTCAGGAAAAAATCAGCATCCAGAAACGCAATCGGGTGCTTTTAAAGACGGTATCGGTTCCGAGCTCCTATTTCCCCTCCGGGAAGGCCTATCTCAGATCCGGTGTAATGGAAAATCTGCTCCCTATGCGCGATTTTCTTTTGTCGCGTCCCGGCTGGTGGCTTCTCATCGAGGGGCACACCGATAGCATCCCCGTTCAGGACAAGAAAAATTTCAAGTCCAATTTGGAGCTCTCAACGGAAAGAGCCAATGCTGTAAGACGGTATTTCGTTGCCAACGGGGTTGCGCCCCATAGATTGATCGTTCGCGGGTATGGAGAAACCCGGCCGATCGCCAGTAACTCTACCGCTGAGGGAAGAAATCAGAATCGAAGGGTCGATTTGAGCTTCATTCCACCTGGTGTGAGCATCGATGACGAAGCGGCTCTCAAACGGGTGAAAACAAAATTGGAATCCCTGTCCGCAGTGTCCGATTCCTTCAGGGTCACAATCCTATGGGAACTTTCGACGGACTCGCCGATTCCCAGGAAAGCGTCCTTCCGTATCCGGATGCCGGATTGTTTTGCAGATGGGAATGTGGGAGTGAGAGTCGGGGACAGCGCGGTTGTGTCCATAAAAGGCATTTACCCGGTCGACCAGTTCGTCCGCGGCTCGGGCGTCCGGTGCGAGGCGACTTTTTTTGCCGACGTAAGCGATACGTCACGCGTGCAAGATATCATGGCCGTTCTGACATTTTTGGGCGAGACGGTTCGGTGGCCGGGATACACCACACAAGCACGAAGGGAGCTCAAGAGCAAGGGATTGCAGCGCGACTCGTTGGTCGTTCGGCCGTTGTTGGGGGGGACGAGCACGAAGCGGACAGTCATTTTCGATCTTCTGAGCTGGGATGAACCGGTCATAGAAGAAGGAGCCTATGACATTTCATCACGGGGGGCTGTGAGCGATTCCATCTCGATGGTGATGCAAGGAGCTGGAGAAAAACTATACGGGATTATCGAGCCTGTGGACAGTAGTGCTTTTACTCGCAAAAATGAAATTCGCGTTCGTGCACGCGTTCCACTTGGCAGCCGATTCACATTGTACGCGGGTGGTATGGCCGTTTCTGAAAAACAAATCGGCCAAAGAGATATACATATTAGCGACGGTTTCGAAGATGTCACGTGGTTCGCCGTCGAAATCCGGGACGGCTGGAATACGATCCATGTGCACTCGAAGCATGTGGATGGAACCCAGCTCGAAGACAGCGTCCGGGTGGTGCTTGCATCGAGGCCCACAGTGCTCGAGCCCACCCGTGCCCGTCTATTGATCCCCGCTGATGGGAAGACACAGGAGGTCCTCAAGTTTGCATTGAAAGACGGGCTGGAATGCCCGATCGGGACCGGTTTTGTCGCAACGGTGGCGGCCGGCGACTCACTTTTTTGGAACGAGGATGAGCAACCCGATAAACGGGGCTTACAGGTCACAAGCCGCGATGGATATTTCATTCTCCGATTGAAGCCATGCCGTCAGACAGGGCGCAGGAAAGTGATCCTCGAATGCGAGGGACTGCAGGCATCATGCGATGTCGCGTTCATTCCCCCTCGAAGGCCGTTCTTCGTTTCCGGAATTCTCGAAGCAAGGTTAGGTGCATTCGCTGCGTCGGGCTCGGCGAGTCCGCTCGGGCTTTCCGATTACTACGATGGCGCCAGACTCAAGGGCTCCTCCCGTATCTTTCTTCAGGGCACCGCTTACGGGGGAATGAATCTCACGGCCCGGCTGGATACGAAAAATAGGTTCAAAGATCCCTTCCAGCGCAAGATCGAACCGGATCGGCAATATGCGATCTATGGGGACGCTTCCGACCTGCACTTCGCCGCGCCTTCGCAGGGAGGCAATTACATTGCCCTCGAGAGAGACGAATCGTATGTGCGTTATGGAGATTTTCGAACACCGCTCGGCGAAGGTGAGTTTCTTCGATATGAACGAGCGGCCACAGGCTTGAATGCCGCCCTCTCCCACAAAAAGAACTTTTACAAAGCGTTTCTGACAAAGTCCGATTTCAGCACCGTGAAGGACGAGATACGCGGGGACGGTACGAGCGGCTACTACTACCTCAGTCGCTCGCCCGTTGTCGAGCACTCTGAAAAGATAATCTTGGAGACTCGGGACCGCTATCAGCTCGAGAAAGTACTGGAAGCACAGCCGCTCGCGTTGAACCGCGACTATACGATCAATTATTTCAACGGAGCCGTGCTTTTCAAATCGCCGATCCCCGTAACGGATGGCGATTTCAATCCCGTTTTCATCGTGGTGATCTACGAGACGCGGCTGGGCGAAAAGGCGCGTTATCTCTACGGTCTTCGGGCAAATCTTGCTGAGAACAATCGCATCAGAATCGGATCCACTGCGGTTGTGAGAGAAGGGGAAGATCAGCGGTATGTTCTGTACGGAGTAGACGGGAATTTCACGCTCGGCGAGTTGGATTTCGCGGGTGAGTTTGCCAGAAGCGAAGATGACGTTTCAGGGCACGGTAATGCATTCAGAATAGAGGCGGCGCTTCGAAACGCCCTCATGCAGCATTCTATCTACGTGAGGAAGGTCGATGGGGATTTCTTGAATCCGTCGTTTTCTGGAGGTGCCCACGAGCTGGCAACCTTGAAGGTGGGATTCGAGTCACATTTGAGATTGAACAGCGCCCTGTCTATGGAAAGCGATGGATTCAGGCATGATCTCGACAGAACGGACGAGATTAAGGAGAACCTGAGAGCACAATTCAAATTGAAACATGCTGATTTTCTCCTGAGCGCCGGTGCAAGAGGTGCACGCCATGAACTACGGAACGAACAGAAGAAAGGATTGCTGGCACTCGCGGGTATGCGTCTGGGGCAAGCCGAAAACCTGATGTTCTCGTTCGACTTGGAGAAAAATCTTCAAGAGGAAAGCGTCGATGATTACCCGGACCGCTTGAAATCCGGACTGGGTGTACCTTTCCTCGAACGGTACCGGTTTCTGGTCGACCATGAGTACAGGACCGCATCCGGGCGTGCAGGTACCCACCAGGCAACAGCCGGGGTGGAATCCAAAGTAGGCGCCTCCGGGACAGCTTACACGCGGTACAGAATGAGCCGCACGGGGAGCAACGAGAGAGTGGGAGCGGTTACCGGATTGAAGCAGAAGATGAAGATCCGGGAGAATATATTCGGCACGTTCGAAATCGAAAACTTTCATTCGCTCTCCGATGATAAGGAAATGGATTACTTTGCCCTCAAAACGGGTCTTGGGGCCGTCAAGCAAGGTGCCCACCTCCTCGAGGGGCAGTACGAGTATCGATGGCAGAAGGAAAGGCAAAAGCATCTTCTCCGCTTGAACACGTTGGCGGAGCTGAACAGCGGCGTTTCACTCCTTTTCAAAAACGCGTTTTCCTTTATAGAAAATCTGCAAAGGAAAGATGCAATTAGCTACGACGGCCGACTGGGCTGTGCTTACAGGCCTGACGTCTCGTTGGTAAAGGCGCTGTGCCTGGTCAAAAGCGGTTACGAGCGATTCACTCCCATAGATCCAGAAGCTATTACATGGAAGCTCATCTTCTCTACGGACGTCAATTTGATCCCTGTGCTGGCGCATGAGCTCCGGCTCAAGTACGCCATAAAACGGGTCGAGGACTACAGCCACAGCATATCCATTACGAGCCGAAGCCATTTTGCGCTCTCGCAGTACGTTTATAACTTCCGGGAGTTCTGGGACCTGGATCTTTGGGGGTGGGTATTCACTCAGGGCGACGGTGGGACGCTGGAGGTGGGCAGCGGTATCGAAATCGGGAGGCGCGTCATGGAATTCATTCGCGTTGGCGTGGGATACAGCGTCAACGGATTCGAAGAGCGGGATCTTTCCGAGAACGAGGCTTGGTCTAAAGGATTTGGCCTGCGGGTTCAGTTCGTTCTTTCGGATTGGATGTTGAGGGAAATGGGATTCTGATCGTCGCAACGGTCGTGCCGAGCGGCGCAATTTGCCGTGGGATACGAGCTAATGAGTAACTGTAATTCGAATATGCAATCAAGAAGATTTTCTCGGGCGAGCCGCAATCATCAAAGCATAACCTCGGTGGCCGCGATAATTGTGCTTGCTGCTCTTCTGTTGGTATCGGCACGGGCTCGGGCGGCGGAGCTGGTCATAAACGGCGGCTTCGAAACGGGCGACTTTGGGGCTGCTTGGGTGCATGGCGCTTACCGCGGAGGCAATTATAATCTGGATCTTGCGGATCATATTGTTCTCTCCGATTTCCCGCACTCCGGAAACTATGCCGCCCTCCTGGGATTCAAATACACGAGGCAGACGGGAAGAACCCATGCCTTCCTGTATCAGGATGTTTCGATCCCCACAAATATTTCCATGGCAACACTCTATTTCAAAATCCGCCAGCAGGGGTACGACAGCTTCGAATATGATCCGTTCATCGTCGATATCCGCGGGACGGACGATACCGTGTTCGAACGGGTTATTACGCAGAGCTTTCCCGAATCAAACCACCTGTTCAAAGACAGCGGATGGCTCAGCGATGATGAAAATCCACCGGAAGGATTCGACGTTTCCGGCTACGCAGGGCAGACGATCCGGCTCTATTTCGAGCAGTCGAACCAGCGGGACGTTCTGTATGCGACATGGACCTACATAGACGATGTATCCCTCATCTATAAAAAGTTCGTGGATCTCATTGTCGACGGAGAGGGTCAGGACGTTTTTGGCGATCCTGGAACGGGGCTGGGCGGGCTATCCGCCCGGAGCGGAATTGCCGGGGATACATTGGTGTACGTTCTGGAAGTCGAGAACGAAGGACTCGATGCCGATTCGTATCTTCTGAGCGTGAGCGCACCTCCCGGATGGGTGGTGTGGCTCGAGAACGGTGGCGGGCCTCAGGTTTTTCCATATACGACAGGCACGATCTCACCTTCTTCAACGAATGTGTACACAATTTATGTGTTACCACCCGCCGGCGAGACATCCGGCTCATACAACATCGTCCTGGATGCGGTCAGCACGTCGCAGGGCAACAGGTTCGATGGTGTCACCATCCGGTCGATCGTCGTGGATGCGATACATGGAGTAGACCTGGCGGTCGACGGAAACGGCTATGGCGCAGTGGGCGAGAACGGCAGCGGAGGCTTCGCTTCAAAAGAGGCCCCTTCGGATAGCATGATCAGCTTTTCTCTCGATCTCATCAACACGGGAAATGCCCCATCGAGCTTCCTTATCTCGTACGATGCGGATCCGGCTTCTGTCGCCTCCATTTGGTACAACGGAACGGAGTACACGGGCCCCTTCACAACCTCCGTCGTTCCCGACGGATCCTCGCTCTCTATGATGCTCAACGTGATGGTGCCCGGCTCCGTTCCCGGGGGCGACTATGTTACGATCGTTACGGCTGCGGCTACCTTGGATACACTGAAGAAAGACTCGATCAAAGCGGTGCTCAGACACCGTGCTCCGCGGATCGATATGATCATCCTAGCGAGTGGAGACGGGATATACGACGACACATTCTCGGGTCTGGGCGGATCCGGAACGATCGCCGGCGGTCGGGGGACAACGGTTGTCTTTCCCCTCTTACTCCAGAACGAGGGCTTTATGCCCGATTCGTTCGTCCTCACGTGGGATCCGCCGGGCAGCGGATGGACGGCCTTCCTTGCCGATGGCGGCGTGGACAATCCCTTTCCCTGCTCGACCGAGACCGTTCTCGCTTATGGGCAAAAGAGCTACCAGCTCAAAGTCTTGATCCCCGGCGGAGCTTCCTATGGGCCTTATGCCTCTTATCTTCATGCTGTGTCGAACACGGATAACAACATCTCTGAGAGTGTCACGGCGGCGGTGAGTGTGAGCGAGTCGGGCGAGATCGACATGCTGATCGATGGCTCTGGTTTTCAGGTGTATGGACCCGTTGGGACGGGGCTGGGTGGATCGTCGGTGAGGACTGTGTCTCCGGGCGATTCGGTCGTCTTCATGGTCGAGATTCAAAATATATCCGGGACCAACAGCTTCGATATCTCGTGGAATACGCCTTCCGGATGGCAAGTCACGTTCGATGGCCAGAGCTCACCCGTGACGGGATACCCTGCAGGTTTGTATGAGCTCAAAGCCTTTGTCCCCGCAACGTCGCCTGGAGGCACGTTTGATATCGTCGTGGACGGGCACAAAACGGACAAGCCGTTCCTCGTGGACAGTGTGCTGGGCCGTCTCATCGTAACGCTTCCCGCTGCTGTGGACGCAGTGATCGATGGAAACGGCGACGGTGTTTACGGAGCGCTTGGAAGCGGCTTGGGCGGGACGTCAACGCAAACCACTTCATCACCGGCGATATTGAATTATACGGTTGAGCTCCAGAACGAGGGGGAAGACGCCGATCAGTTCACGCTCACCTGGAACGCAGTCCCGCTGTGGAACGCCACGCTGGAAGGCGCGGCTTCTCCTTACACTACGGGAGTTATTCCCTCCGGCGGGTCGGTGTTCTTGACATTCAGCGTCACCGTTCCGGCAAACGAAACGACCGGAGATTACCAGTACATTATGGATGTCGTATCTTCGCGGGATTCGACGGCGGTTGAAAGTATCGAAGCAAAGGTAACCATCGTCTCCCCGCCGCGTGTGGACCTGGTCATCGATGGAAACGGTGCGGGAGTTTTTGGTCTGGCTGGAACAGGTGAGGGCGGCGTGTCCCTCCGGGTGGCCACCCCCGGATCATTCTATAGCGCGGCACTCGAAGTGCGAAACGCGGGATCTTACCCCGACTCGTTCTATATTGATTGGGAACCGCCGCTGGATTGGCCGGCAGGGAGCATCGCTGTCAACGATGGCTCAGTAGACCACTCGGCACCGTTCTGGACGCAAGTGATTCTTCCAGCAGAGCAGCTCGATTTTACTATAAAAGTCCAGGTGCCGGGCGGCCTTGCCCCGGGTGGGTATGCAGCTCTTATCAATTCCTGGTCGAGCCTCCCGCCCAATCTTTCGGAGAGCGTGAAGCTCGTTACGCAGACGGGAGCCGTTCTCACCGGAATCGTCTTCGATGACCGCGACCACGATGCGGTGTTTTCGGCGGGAGATGTCGGATTAGCCGGTGTGGAAATAAGAGAAAACGCTACTGGAACCTATGCTATCACACGCGGGGATGGATCTTTCGAGATCGCAGTCCCCGGAGGAACATCGGCCTTTCTGATCGAAAAAAATCCGTCTGGTTATATTTCCTTGAGCCCGGATAGTCTGGGGCCTTTCTTAGTGAGCGCGGGGGATACGGTACAGGTGGAGTTCGCCGATTTGAAAGGCTTGAGCTTATCTTCGGGTAGTGTGCTCAACGGTCTTGCTGGCGGGTATGTCGATTTTCCTCATGTTGTGGTGGTGGGAACAGCGGGGCATGTGGATCTGACCGCCGTTGCCGAAGCCGGTATCGAAACGATGTTTCTTTTCGATGAAAACGGCAACGGCATTTTCGATGGAAACGATCGCGTGCTGCAACCGAGCGACGGCGATCTCGATCCCTCTACGGGGGACGACAAACTTTATTTCCTTTTCCGGGTGTTTATTCCGGCGGCGTATCAGGTAGGAAAAACCGTCCACGTAAGTGTCGAAGCAGCTCAGTCGATTTCCGGAACTCCACTGGTATCGCGAGAAACGGCCGATGACGCCGTCGTCGTCATCGGAAGCGCCAGCGGGAGACTCACTCTCCAGAAACAGGTGGACAAACCAACGGCGGCTCCGGGCGAAGTGATCACGTACACGATACAGCTGTTCAACGCGGGAATAGACAGCGTTCAGAATGTCGTTCTGTATGATCCGATTTCACCGTACATCGACCTGTTG
Organism: Candidatus Latescibacterota bacterium; assembly: GCA_011772205.1. Taxonomy (GTDB): domain Bacteria; phylum Krumholzibacteriota; class Krumholzibacteriia; order WVZY01; family WVZY01; genus WVZY01. The sequence goes on along the minus strand of WVZY01000006.1, from coordinate 68,847 downwards.
CCCGATGCATTCGGCCCCGGAATGGATGTCGAGTGGCAGCGGGAAGGCATAGGTTCTCAATATCTTACCTTCGATCCATCCGATGCGGATGAATGCGAGTTCCGCGCTGCTGAATATCTCCTGCAGATGTTGTTTTCAAAGAATTCCCCCGTTTTTATGCTCCCCGGTGAGCGCTCGATCATTGTCTACAAGGCGATGGTGAAATAATCAGCGAATGTAGCCGAGGCTTCTCAGCTTCTCTTCTAAAGATTCCCGCTCCTCGTCGGATACTGCGATTGCTTCGAAAACATCATCGTAAGATTCGATCGTGTAAAGAGCCATGCTCTCGAGAATGCTCGTTTCGAACACCTGAGTCATTACTTGACCGTGTGATTCCGGAGAAACGGGCAGCTCGAGAAGATACAGAATTGTTGGCGCAATATCTTGAATGTCGCTCTGCGGCGCTCTGAAGCCCTGTCTTACACCTTCACCGTAGACGAAATAAATACCATCCCTCCGATGTTTCCACTGTTCATCTGCAGCCAATTTGCGTCTGACGTCGTCGCTCGGCCTCCTGAAGTTCCAGAATTCTATTACGTGGTCACCGTAATCTCCCTGCACGATCATATCAGGTGTGCTGTCGAAAGGCTTGGGTTCGATCGTCCTGAACTCCAGAGGGAGCTTTCTCTTGCCTCCTTCAACCGCAAAGGAGCGCCCAGCTTCTTGAATGTAGTGCGCCAGTGCATCCTCGGGAGAAGATCCGCGCACCTTGATCCCTCGCTGTTTCAATTCACTTTCGGTCAACAGATTTCGATTGAAATATATATGCCAGAGGTTATGAAATGCGAGGGTCTTCTCGTGATCGATTTGCTTCCCCTCTTTGTAGCTGAGGAGGCTGAGCTGCTCGAAGAATTTGTTCAGGTCAATGGCGTACGTATATTCCTTGAAGCCGTGATCGGAAGCGATGATAAGGATGCTGTTTTTTTGGAAGTTGTACCATCAGCTCGCCAAGAAAGCGATCGATTTCCCGGTAGACCAATTTTGTATACCCGGATGCCCCATCCAGGTGCTGGATGTTGTCCGTCTGGGTAAAGACGAAGAGAAAGAGATCCCAATCGTCGTATCGGTATAGAAAGGAAGCAGCCCGAGCGCCATCTTTGGTCAGGCTGGGGATGATTTCCCGGTCCAGGAATCTCGATGGGAAATAATAATCCAACTGCTTTTGTAAAACGTCGGCTAGAGAGTCCGGATGAGTGAATCTAACATCAGTGTCTCCTGTGGCGAACAGAATGTGCGAAAACCGGGCGATGTGCGGATATTGTGGATTGTTGAAGGGAAGGATTCGTACTTTACACCATCCCTTTTCGATTCGGTCATCTTTTTGAACATTGATTTTTAGCCATGGACTGAACATTCCCAAAGGAATGTTATAGCTCTGTTTTGGTATTTTATACAGGCTTCCTTCGAGTTGTTGCGAGAGAGTTACCCGCACATGGTCATGATTCACCGTCCGATCATCTGTCGTATCGTAAAGTAAAAACTCGAAGTGGTTGTGCGAAAATGCCAATGGTGCTTGTAATACCGGCGAGAAGGATTGAGGTGTCTTTGCATTGCTCTGACTGCCGGAGAGCTTTTTAAATTGCAAAAGGTATCCCGTTCGGTCTCCCAAAGTAATCGGCGTCATCATACCGGAAATCATTATTCCGTTGATGTCCCGAACTGGAGATGTGCATGGAACGTTAATCGCCGCTGTTCGCTTCACAGCATATGATGCGGCATCCCATACTGATGGAGTCCTAACGTCAATTGATCTCACGGGGAGAAACTCTTGTTCCTCTCGACTCCACATCCCGAAAGTATAGACACCGGTTTTTTCGGGAAGACATCCTGTCATCATCGAAACCCACGCTGGGAGAGAGTAGAAGCATTCTGTGGACCGCAGAATGCCGTAGCTTCCTTCTCGTTTGAGCTTTGCAAAAGATGGCAGAAAACCTTCGTTGATCATCGGGTTGATGATGCTCCAATCAGCGCCGTCGATCCCGATGAACACAACCTTTTTTCGTGCGGTTCTATCAGGAGCATTCGAAGAGAAGAATTCTCTCCATGTTGCGTATGCTTTTTGGGTCAAAAGATTGGAACCACCGACAGCTTCATCTGATTCAGCAGGACGAAATAACCGCCTTATTTGCGTTCCAAGGACGACGATGACAGCGAGAGCGATAACGAGGAGGACAATCGAGATGGTTGTTTTGCGTTTCATATAACGGTCCATTCCATGTTGCTGTTAGAACAAGCTGTGATGTGCGTGGATTCAGGATTGAACATTCCTCGCTCAGCTTTTTGAGTGTATTTTATCACGCAGATGCAGTCAATTTTTCTTAGAATATACTCGTTCGGATTCTAGCGATTTGTCGTTTCAGTGGCAGGCGTCCGGAAGCGTTTGATTTCGATGGGATTCAATAATCTCTCGAGGTAAGGTTCTATGCCACTGATAATGCTGATCCACTGCTTGACATTATTGTTCGAACTGAAAGCCAGGGTCTCTCCGTCGGGGCTCCAACTCGGCTGGCCTTCCGAATCGGGCAGCTTGGTGAGTAAAATAACCTCGTTCGCGTCCGCTGTCGCAATATAAATGTCCAAACTGCCCCAATCCATTGCTGAAACGGCAATAAACCTTCCGTCAGGGCTCCAGGCAGGTCGCGCAGATGCTCTATTTATGGATGGAAGAACAGAAGCTTCCTCGGTTTGCAGATCATAAACAACGACCATTGCATCATTATAAATCCACGCGATTCTGTTTCCTTCGGGGGAAACTGCAGGATAATTGTTCGAGCCTCGGAAGCTGATTTGTCTCAAATCCCCGGACAGCAAGTCTTTTGACCAAATTTGCAATCTTCCTGATCTGTTAGAGCAGAAGAAGATTTTCTCTCCATTTTCAGACCAGCAAGGGGAGAGGTCCGCGCCTTTATGTGAAGTTATTCGTCTAATTTTCCTGGCAGCGAGATCTATGGTATGGATATCCCAATTTCCCTCTCTAATGGATGAAAAAGCGATGCTCCTTCCATCGGGCGACCAAGAAGGATGCTTTTCCGCACTCTGTCCAGTGTCGAGCTGTTCAAGTGTTTCGTCCTTCAAGGACATAACATAGATATCTCCCCCTCCCGATCTCGTAGATGAAAATGCGAGATATCTGCCATCTGGAGACCAAGTCGGAGTGGCATCATCACCTTCCTCGGGGAAGGTCAGCTGCTTGTAAATCAAAGGACCAGGATCCTCGAGGACTTTGAATATCATGATCCCGGAATAATTCGTGTAATACTGTCGGAGACGCAGCTCGCCATTTATACATGCATAGTCATGCAAGAGTGCTTTCAAGGCAGGTCTCAATATGCACGTCGTGGGATGATGGACGGAGAGATAATCTACATCCTGGTCCATCAAATAACTAATCGTTTTGTCATAGTCCCCAATTGGGATCTCTTCGTATTTTCCTCCGCTATAAAATGAGAAGAAAGGCTTTCTATCGGCTATTTTATCGGTGGGTTTAATTTGATCACTGAGATAGATCCCTGCCGATTTCATTGCTTCCATACCTTCGGATAGCGGTGTCAGCAGCTGGCTTTTGTTTATGAAAAACCCGGGTATTGCAGTCAAAAGTATCAATGTATAGCCAATGTGCTTGGCTTTCTTGCTTCGAATCGCCTCTACGCCGATATAGGCGTAGAGAATCGTAAATGGGAGGAAGGGCAGAACAAATCTTGGTTCACTTCTGGGCGTGAATAGCGGAAATATAAAAAAAGGCAAAAAGGCAGCAATCATGAAAATAGGTTTTCTGATCACTCCATAGATTGCGAGGATGATCAAAAAGGGAAGCGCATGTATGCTGAAATGATAAAGTTCCTTTGGAAATCGTGAAATATAATTTTTGAGAACGCTTTCCGGTTTTGCCTCCAGCTCTACTGTTTCTTGGTCCACGAAACGCTCGCGCTCCTGCCATACGCCTGCGCTAACACCCAATCCCTTCCTCTTGGGCAGCAGTTCCAGGCGACCCATTGATGTGTATGAAGCGACGATGTTTATCGAATAAATGAGAGCAAAGCTCACGACGATTGCAGACAACCGCTTTGGAGTTTTGAGACGCAAAAGGCCCAGCCCCCCCAAAATTGCCAGGGCTTCTGGTCTTGTAATGGTCGCCAGCCCCAGTGCAATTCCGGTGAGAGAATCTTTGCCTTTCGCGAAGAAATATACCGTTAGCAAAATGAAAAATATATATAAAGATTCCGACATTGTGTTCAGCGAAAATCGAATGAACAGGGGAGTAATTGCAAGCAAGAGCGCGCAGAGAAACGCGTGATGCTTGCTCAAGAATATCCTGCCGACACGATATATAAGTACGACGGATCCCACGCTTGCTATGAACGAGACCACCTGGGCGGCTCTGACGGCATCGTTGATGATTGGAAGGAAAGCGGCGATAGAGGCTGGATAGCCTATGGGGAAAGCGCGCGCCGACTCCGAAGCCCGAAACAAGGATTTCGCCTGGTTGATGTAGTAGGTACCGTCATAGGAGACGAGATCAAAGTTCCTCAAGAAGGGGATGCGCGTGAGAATGATTGCAATGAATAGAAGAAGGTAAGACCAAAAATCCCAGGAGAATGACCGAAGGTATCGTTTATAGCGGTCCAGCTTCATTTAGTTCCATAACGTGCCTGATCCGAACAAAAATCGCCCGAGATCCTTGATGTGTTCCATAACTCTCGATAGTCTCATATCTTAGCGTACGAAACGATGTTCTGTCAATCACTCCACAGTGCTTTTTCAAAAGTAGCAATGCGCTTATTCTCTCCTCGATCACTATCGGAGATTCAGCATGGAATGTTGCTCTTAGAATCCGCTGGGAGACGACCGCTTACCGTTGTTATGCGATTGAGATAGACATCTCTGCTGGGTGGACGTATCTTAAGACTCGTAAAATCGAAATATACGATCGTCTTTCATCCGTCGCCCGATCGGCACTCGCACAAATTCATAATTCATAATCGCAGGGGTGGTTATGCCGAATACAACAAAAAGTCCCAAAGTAGGATTGGAAGCCCATGGTCTGACGAACCTTGGGCACGAATGCTGGAATTTCAGTACATCTATGCTCTACGAAGAAATCGTCAAGAGGAATGAAGGAGCGCTCGCGCATCTTGGTCCCATTGTTGTGAGAACGGGTTCATACACCGGGCGCAGTCCGAATGATAAATTTCTCGTTGAAGAACCGACGAGCAAGGACAAGATCTGGTGGGGGAAAGTCAATCGGCCGTTCAAAGAAGAGAAGTTCCAGATCCTGTTTCAGCGCCTTCAGGCGTATTTGCAGGGACGCGATGTGTTCGTCCAGGACTGTCATGCCGGAGCGGACCCTGAGTTCCGGCTGCCCGTACGGATTATCACGGAGAGGGCCTGGCACTCCCTTTTCGCCCGCAACATGTTCCGACAGATTGCAGATCCGGAAGAGCGGCTTCAACACGAACCCGCCTTTACCGTTCTAAACGTCCCGGGTTTCAAGGCGATACCTGAATTGGATGGAACATACAGCGAAGCGTTCATCATCGTCAATTTCGGTAAGAGGCTGGTTTTGATCGGAGGGACGAGCTACGCGGGTGAGATCAAGAAGTCCATTTTTACTGTTTTGAATTTTCTCCTGCCGCAAAAGCAAGTCATGACGATGCATTGCAGTGCGAACGCCGGTCGCAACGGAGATGTGGCAATCTTCTTCGGCTTATCCGGGACGGGAAAAACGACGTTGTCCGCGGATCCACACCGGTCGCTGATTGGAGACGACGAACACGGCTGGTCGGACCGCGGGGTGTTCAATTTCGAAGGAGGCTGCTACGCAAAGGTGATTCGGCTCTCTGCCGAGTCCGAGCCGGAAATATACGAGACAACGCGAAGGTTTGGCACCATTCTCGAGAACGTTTGTATGAATCCCTCAACGCGGCGCGTCGACCTTGATGATGACCGCCTGACGGAGAATACTCGCGCAGCTTATCCCATCACCCACATTCCCAATATCGTCAGGGATGGTCTTGGCGGGCACCCAAAAAACGTCATCATGCTCACCGCCGATGCATTTGGAATAATGCCTCCAATCTCGCGGTTGACACACGACCAAGCGCGGTACCATTTTCTTTCGGGATACACGGCAAAAGTGGCGGGGACCGAGAGAGGTGCGGGAAGCGCTCCGCAGGCAACGTTCAGCGCCTGCTTCGGTGCACCGTTTATGGCGCTGCCGCCGACGGTCTACAGCGGTCTTCTCGGTGAAAAGATCAAGAGCCACGATGTCAGCTGCTGGCTCGTGAATACCGGTTGGAGCGGCGGGCCGGTTGGAACCGGATCGCGAATGAAAATCGCTCACTCGCGTGCAATGGTGGAGGGCGCTCTTTCGGGAAAGTTAAACTCGGTTTCGTACGAGAGAGATCCTGTGTTCGGCCTGGAGATACCTAAGGAATGTCCCGATGTACCTGCGGAGGTCCTCAATCCCCGCAATACATGGAAGGACAAAACGCTTTACGATTCCAAGGCGAAGGAACTCGTGGAGATGTTCAGAAGCAACTTCAAGCAGTTCGAAAAGGATGTCCCTCCGGAAATCAGGAACGCGGGGCCGAGCGAGGAAAACAGGGGATGAAACTGTGTGTCGTAGCGGGGCGGCATATGAGGTGAGAGCCCGGGAGGATTTCTTATGAGCGAGAGCAACACGCCGGCGGACGACGCCCTTTCGCAGCAAACCATCATGGACATCGTATCCGCCTATCAAAAGAGCCGAATCCTGCTCACCGCATATGAGCTCGATGTGTTCACACTGCTTGGAGATGATAGCAAGACACCGGATGAAGTTGCAAAAAAAGCCGGCACTGATATCCGTGCGATGGATCGTCTAATGAACGCATTATGCGCCATTGGGCTTCTCGAAAAAAAGGAAGGACGATTCTCAAACACCCCGCTCACATCCCGTTTTCTCGTCAAAGGGAAGGCCACGTTCATGGCAAATCTCATGCACTCCTCGAACCAGTGGAAATCTTGGAGCACGCTTACAGAGGCAGTCCGTTGCGGCACATCGGTGGCAAAATCGCGTATAGAGGAGCGAGAGGGGCAATGGTTCGGCGCGTTCATCTCCGCTATGCACTGGAGGGGCTCCCAGCAGGCATCGGAGCTGGTGTCCAATCTGGATCTGACCGGTGTGTCGCAGGTGCTCGATGTGGGCGGTGGCTCAGGAGTTTACGCGATGGCCATTGCAAAGGCGAGGGAGGATATCGAAGCGGTGGTTCTCGATCTCCCCGATGTGATTCCTTTGACAAAGTATCACATCTGCCGAGAGGGCTTGACCCATAAGGTCAGAGCGATTGTTGGAGATTATGAAAAGGACGACCTGGGCAGCGGATTCGACCTCGTTTTGCTGTCAGCGGTCGTTCACATCAATTCTCCTGCTGCCAACAACACGCTTTTCCGTAAATGCTTCCAGGCGCTCAATCCAAACGGGCAGATCGTTATCAGCGACTTCATCATGGATGAAAGCCGGACGCACCCCGCAAGAGGGGCGCTGTTCGCGTTGAACATGCTCGTCGCAACTGCTGCGGGAGATACATATACGGAAGGTGAAATGCGGTCCTGGTTGGAAGAGGTTGGCTTTTGTGAGATCTCTCGACGAGATTTGAGTTCAGGAGCAAGCCTGATCATAGGCCGCAAGCGCCCGGCGTAAATGAAAGGACGGGAATGGTTGCCGAAAAACGTGTTTCTTTTTCTTTCGGCAAGAATTGGGAGCAGTTTCTGAAGAGCGTCAAGGACGAGAACAGGAGAGCTGCGGAGCTATCGCTCACGGAATTCCTGAGTATGCATGATCTTCGCGGTAAGACATTCCTCGATGTCGGATGCGGAAGCGGCCTTTTTTCTTTAGCAGCCTTTTCACTCGGGGCCGAACGAATCGTTAGTTTCGATGTAGATCCTTATTCTGTTTCCTGCTGCCGGTTTCTCCGAGAACGCGAGAACGATCCAGAAAACTGGATTGTGCTGGAGGGTTCCGTTCTCGATCATGAGTTCATCTCGAGCCTTGGAAGCTTCGATATCGTTTATGCCTGGGGTGTCCTTCACCATGCCGGCCGCATGTGGGAAGCGGTAAGAAACGCCGCAACGCTCGTCGATAGGGAGGGGTATTACTACCTGGCCTTGTACAACAGAAAAACGGGAAGGTTTGGTTCCGAGTTCTGGCTCGAGGTCAAAAAGCTTTATAATGCCTCACCCAGGCCTGGAAAATACATGATCGAAGTAATCTACATGTCGATCTTCTTTGCCATGCAACTTGCTCGATTGAAGAATCCCTTGGCACGCATCAAAAATTATTCATCCAACCGGGGAATGAATTGGAGGAGAGATGTGGTGGACTGGCTCGGTGGATATCCTTATGAATTTGCGGCTGCGGAAGACGTTCGAGACTTCATAAAGAAGCATTTCCCGAATTTCAATCAGGCAAAAATAGAGCCGGCAATCGGGCGGGGGATGAACAGCTTCCTTTTCGTGAACGGGCCATCCTAGGGGCGATTGAGGCACCACATTCGACGGGGCCTCGTCACCCAGGCATACCTTCGGCAGAAGAGAGCACCTTGGTTTGATTCATTTTGCCTCTGCGCACGCCATTTCTTATATTCATCTGATACTGCGAGTCAGAAACCTTCCTTTGGCTATGTAGATGCCATAAAATTAAATGCGAGAGCGGATCGGAGATGATATAAGTGATAAATAAAGAAGAAGTTATAGAATCCCTAAAGTCCATTGCGGACATCGGCGGTAGAGGAGACATCGTCTCGGGTGGGCGCGTCAAAGATGTCTCGATCAATGATGCTTCGATAAGACTCACCCTTGACCTCCCTACAGACGACCAGAATCAACGGGCTCGGATTGAAGATAGATGCCGCGAAGCCATCCAAAACATCGATGGGACTTCGGGCCTCATGGTCATGATAGGCATACACAAACCGGAAGATCCCGCCGCAGGTCCTGAGCGGGCATCGCAGAGGCTAACCACCGGCAGCCCCTTCGACATGCAAGCCCCCATACCCGGCATTAGAAATATTATTGCCGTAGCAAGCGGCAAGGGCGGCGTAGGCAAATCGACTGTGTGCGTCAATTTGGCTCTGGCACTCCAGAAACGCGGGTTTCGCATTGGGCTTCTGGATGCAGATGTCTACGGACCGAGTCTTCATGTGCTCTTGGGTGTCAGCGAGCATCCGCAACCGGGAAAGCAGAAAGAAATCGCTCCAGTCGAGTACGACGGCATGAAGCTCATGTCCATTGGATTTATCCTGGAGCGCGGGACTCCGGTAATCTGGCGAGGACCGATTGTGCAAGGAATAGTGAAGAAGTTTCTCCAGGACGTCGAATGGGGAGAGCTGGATTATTTATTGATAGACTTGCCTCCTGGTACTGGTGACGCACAGCTGACGCTGGTGCAAACGGTACCGCTTACCACGGCGATCATTGTAACGACTCCTTCTGAACTCGCTCTCGTCGATGCGGAAAAAGGTCTCAATATGTTCACCCATGTGAATGTCCCGGTTCTCGGCATCATCGAAAATATGAGCTATTTTATTTGTCCCCATTGCGGAGAGCAGACGGATGTGTTCGATTCGGGAGGAGGGAAAGAGATCAGCAAGAAACTTTCCGTGGAATTTCTCGGTGAAATCCCTCTGGACGGCCATATCAGGGCAGGCGGTGACCGGGGCGAGCCCATCGTGAAAATCGATCCCGAATCACCGATATCACAGAGCTTTATTGGAGTGGCTGAACGTGTCGTTTTACGGTGTCCTGTCGGTGTGGAGGGGAGGGGTGCTTGAGTTGGCTCCAAACCGTGCGCTTGAGGATCTGGAATGGATAACCGAGGCTCTATGATGGACGATCACGATATTGACAGCATTTATAGCGAAAAGGCATTGCGGGATCGCGTAATAGACGTGCTGGATGAGATTCGGCCTGCTATTCAGATGGATGGCGGCGATGTAGAGCTCGTCGATGTTGTCGACGGCGTGGTTCAAGTGCGACTGTTGGGAGCGTGCCGAGGCTGCCCGATGTCACAGGCCACCCTTTCCTCTGGCATAGAAGACGTGATAAAGCGAAAAGTTCCCGAGGTGATTCGAGTGGAGGCGGTTCCGTAAATCCCAAGGAGACTGAATTCCTGAATATTGAAAACCACGGCGTCCTCTCGCGATTTTCGCAAGCGGGCGTTTTTTTATTGTTAGATTCTCGTGCGCGCATGGTGTTTCCTTGACATGAGGATTTCTGCTTTTTTATCCTGTTGGTGCATCGCTTTATTTATCGCAAATGGGATGCAGGAGATTGAAGTCTTCAGGGACTGGTGTCTGCGCTATAGCTCTTTGAAAGGGCGTAAGGAGAAATCTTTTATGAAATTTCACATTGCTACGGAAAGAGAGATCCTCAAAGGGAAAGTCACGGATGTTTATTTCAAAAGAGCCCTCGGTGCCCTTGGGTTGAGCGGGAAAGATCAGGAAGTAGTGATGGAGGTTACTACTAACACTTTCCCTGAGGGATTTGGGTGGGGCGTGCTTGCCGGTGTCGATGAGGTCATTGAGCTTCTCAAAGGAAAAAAGTGCGACATGGCGGCTTTGCCGGAGGGCAGTCTTTTTCATCCTATGGAACCGGTTCTCTCCGTCAAAGGCCTGTATAGCGAGATCGCCGTGTATGAAACGGCGATTCTCGGGCTTCTTTCCCAGGCTAGCGGGATTGCGACCAAAGCAGCGCATTTCCGGATTGCATCCCGAGGGAAAGCCCTCCTGAGCTTCGGCGCGAGACGGATTCACCCGGTATTGGGTCCTCTCATCGATAGGTCAGCTTATATTGGTGGATTCGACGGCGTCGCCCTCATTGCGAGCGCCGAGCGCCTCGAACTTCAGCCGAGCGGAACAATCCCGCATGCGTTGATTCTGCTTATCGGGGATACGGCGGAAGCATTCGATATGTTCAATCAATCGGTTGAGAAAGGAATTCCTCGCATCGCCCTGGTAGATACTTTTGGCGACGAGAAAGTAGAAACTGTCAAACTTGCGAGGAAATTTTCTAGAGTTCTCGATGGCGTGAGGATCGATACACCCACCTCGCGAAGGGGTAACTTGAGAGCAATAGTGGAGGAAATTCGCTGGGAGCTTTCGGTAATTGGATGCGAGCACGTGAAGATTTATGTGAGTGGAGGACTCGATGTCAGCGATGTGGAAGAGCTAGCGCCCTGCGTGGATGGTTTTGGCATCGGCACCTCGCTCTCAAACGCTCATGTGGTCAATTTTGCGTTGGATATCGTTCAGATCGGTAAGCGCCCGGTGGCGAAGAAGGGGAAGATGTCTGGAGAAAAGGACATCGCAATTTGCGCATCCTGTGGGCGAAGATGTCTGCTGGCCAAAGGCATCCACGATTATACATGCGAATGTGGCGGCAAGATGAAGTCGGTATTCAAAAAATATTTGAGAGGTGGAGTCGAAACATTCAAATCGTACCCGAACGTTCGTTACATTCGTTCCAGCCTCCTCGACTCCTTGACACGATTCACAGGCGCTCGATAATGACCGCTCCGGATTGTTTGGCCTGCACTCGTATCTTTTTTCCAAGAGGATCATGAGCTTAAAAAGAATAGATCAAAGTATGTTATCATTCGTCATCCGCTTCGATTGAGGGGCATACTCGGTGTGAAAAGTTTCTTGTGCAGCGATGAAGCCTAAATCATCCACAAACGATAAAGCATACAAGAAGAAGCTCAAGGAGCTGGAGTTTCTCATCTCTTCGAGCAGACTTCTGAATTCCACATTGCATCTCGATCCTCTGCTTCGCGTGATCATGAAAATTGTCAAAAACGCAATAAATGTCGAAGCAGTGTCGATCCTTTTTTGGGATTCAAAATCGAAAGAGCTTGTGTTCGAACTAGCCAGAGGGCGAAGGGATAAGAATGTCCGCGGATTGAGAATTTCCGCCGGGGAAGGCGTCGTTGGTTGGGTGGCGAAAAATCAAAAGCCGTTGGTTGTCAATAATGTGAAAAAGGACCGGAGGTTTTCACTCGATCTGGAGAAACGGTTGGGATTGAAGACCCATTCCATCATCAGCATTCCTTTGATGCGCGAAGGCACCCTTATTGGAGTCGTCGAAGGAGTCAACCACAAAGGAAGAGAGCCGTTTACAAGGGATGATCTCTCGATTCTTCTCGCTCTTGGCGATCATATTTGCACGGCCATCGATAATGCACGTCATCATCGAGAGGCTGATAGGAGGCGCCTCGAAAGCGAGCTTTTGAACGACGTTAGTGTTTCGTTGGGGCAATCGATCTCGCGCGACGAGGTGCTCAAGCGGATACTCGCCAGTTTGAGGAAGCTGATTCGCTTCGACGCTGCGGCAATATTCGTTGTGGATAGGAAAAAGCAAGAACTGATAAGCGTGCTTCATAGCGGCTACAGCGCGAGGATGCAAGAGCGGATCAAACTAAAGCTGGACGAAGGACTCGTTGGCTGGGTGGCGAAACACCGTGAGGGTGTCATTGTTGGGAACTGCAGAGCCGATAAGCGGTATATCAATGCCCGGGCGAGGACGTGTTCGGAAATAATCGCTCCAATGTTGAGCAGGGATGAAATCATCGGGATATTCAATTTAGAAAGCAATCGGCTGGATGCATACAATGACGATGATATGCGACTTCTCGAGACTTTTTCGGCCCAGGCAGCCGTGTCGATCGAGCGTGCGGAGCTGTACGAGGAACAGCGCAAAAAGAGCGAATTGCAGAAGGAACTCAGGGTCGCACGTACTGTTCAGGAATTCTTCACTCCCCGAAGGTCCCGGACGTTTGGCGCGTTCAGGATTGCAGGGGCCAGCATCCCCTCGCTAACTGTCAGCGGGGATTATTATGACTTTTTCCCCCTGAAAGAACCCTATGTCGCTTTTGCCGTCGCCGATGTCGCAGGCAAAGGCGTGCCTGCTTCGATTATTATGTCCAGCTTTCGGTCCTCGCTTCATACTATCGCTCCATACCATACCAGCGCCCGCCAGATCGCGGTCAGGGCGAACGAGATCTTGTTGGAGACGGCACGCCCTCAAGATTTCGTTACCGCGTTCATTGGAGTACTGGATCCCAGAACGGGAGAGATCACTTATTGCAACGCGGGACACAATCCACCGGTGCTGATGGATAAGAGGGGAAGGCACCGTTTCCTAATAGCCGGCGGACCGGTGCTCGGAATCTTCGAAGACATTCCCCTGGAGGTTGGCAGGCTCAAGATCACCGATGAAACCCTCGTCTGCTACACCGATGGCGCCGTTGATGCCAGAGATCATAGAGACAAAGAATTCGGGGAGAAAAGGCTCATTCGATCGATACGGGAATTCCGCGCACAGCCTTCCATGCAGCTTTGCACATCGATCTATGGAGCAATCAAGAATCACATTGGCGAAACGCCTCTGGTGGATGACGTGACGCTGCTTGTGTTGAAAAAGGCGTAGGAGCGATCTTTGCCTGCTCCGACATGACCCACTGCAAAAAGTTCTGGAAGGCAGTCGAACGTGGCCGGTACACTCTATTGCAATGAACAGCTTGGAAGCATGTTGATTTTTCCAAGCTGTTTTCATCCGAGGGCAAAGTATTTGACACTTCTTAGAAGGAAGCCATGATGCATAGCGTGATGTTTGTGTCCTCAATTGTCCGCTACGGTGGGGGAGAGCGTTGGATGATCGATGCGGCGGAGGGATTGAAGCGAAAAGGTCACCGCGTGTTGCTCGTGTCTCGGCCTGGAAGCGTTCTCCATGAGAAAGCCCGCCAGGTGAACATAGAATGCCGCACTGTAGAAATGCGAGGTGATCTCGACCCATTTGCAATCGCTAATCTAACACGTCTTATCCGGTCGTTCGATCCGGACATCGTTTGTCCCAACCTGGATAGAGAAATCAGGCTTTGTGCGCTGTCCATTTTGGCGGCTGGCAGGCTGCGAGGAGCAAAAACTCTTCAACGTGGCGGGGGAATCAAATTGATTCCGAGGAGGGGAAGCGAGTTTCCGTTGAAGAATAAATTTCATTACAGATTCTTTTACACACGGTTTGTCCACAAGATAATTGCGAATTCTCGAGCGACGAAAGAAACCATGCTGTCCCTCACCCCATGGTTTCCCCGATGTAAGGTAGCCGTTGTATACAATGGAATCGATGTCGCTGTTTATGACCGGCTCCGAAATTCAAAAACTATAATTAAAGAAAGGCTCCGGAGTTTTCTTGGGCTTGCAAACGACACTACTCTCATTACGTTGGTGGGTGAGCTGAATGAGAGAAAGGGGCATCGTTTTGTGATCGAAGCCGCCGACAGGGTTCTAAATAGTCATCCCAACGTGCGATTCCTGTTTGTAGGCGAAGGTGATGCCAGAAAAGAAATCGAGCGCATGCTCGAGGAAAGGCAGCTGCATCGATACTATTTCTTGCTGGGATTCCGCAATGACATTTCGGAGATCCTCACTGCTTCAGACATACTTGTACTCCCATCTCGTGTGGAGGGATTTGGGTACGTGCTCGTCGAGGCGATGGCGGCGGGGATACCCATAGTAGCTTCCTGTGCGAGCAGCATCCCTGAGATCGTCGAGGAAGGGAAAACGGGTTTTCTCCATGAAGTGGGAGATAGTGCCGGGATTGCAGACGGAATTTGCCGGCTTGTGGCAGACGAAAAGCTTGCAGAAGCAATGGGAGAGGCAGGTTTTGTGCGTGTGAAAGAGCAATTTACGCTTGAAAAAATGCTCGATCAATTGGAGAGAGTCTTTTTTCTTTCCTAGCTAAGATCAAAATTCTTATCTGATTATGTAAGCCTCGCTACATCACGATAAAAAATAAACGCTGTTGAAATTCAACGGATCTTATGATACAATCCCGGTTTAGCGTCGAAATCCACGGTAGAGATTTCGGCCTGGCAAGGGTTTCATCCAGCGAGAAACCTCTCCACTTCTCGATTCACACCTGAAAGGGGGATGAGAATGCGCAAGCCTCTCATTGGGTTGCTTTCTATTTTGCTGCTTGTGCCCATAGCTGCTATTCCACTTATAGCAGGGGGACCTACCAACAAGGCAGCACTCGAGCAGCTTGCACAAGCCATCGAAAAAGAGATGGAAAAGCGCAGGCCGCAGCTCTACTACGATCTGCTTGCAAGCACGGATCCAGCACAGCAGAGACTCAACAACGATCCGAGCATCCAGTTAATGTACATCAATGAAAGGGGGATGCCGGTTTACTACCAGCTCAATAACCTCAATGCGGCACAAACTATCAGCACAGATGATGTATGGCCTGGGGGAAGCTCCGGGCATAATCTAAATGGTTCTGCGACGTCGACCAACCAATTGGCCGTGTGGGATGGGGATGGTGTGTTACTTACGCACCAGGAATTTGGCGGCAGGGTCACGCAGATGGACTCGCCCAGCGGTACGCATTGGCACTCCACGCACGTTGCCGGTACGATGATCGCATCTGGAGTTGCAGGAGCCGCCAAGGGCATGTCCATAGCTGCGCAACTATCGGCCTACGAGTGGACGAATGATACTTCGGAAATGGCAACAGCCGCGGCAGGTGGTCTCAGGGTATCGAACCACTCCTATGGCTATGCCGCGGGATGGACACAAAGCGGGTCTTGGTATTGGTTTGGTGATCTTTCTGTCAGCACGGTTGAGGATTATGGCTTCGGTTTTTACGATTCCGACGTGCGGCTCTGGGATCAGATTGCATATAACGCCCCCAACTATCTGATTGTTAAGTCTGCAGGCAACGATCGCAATGATTTCGGTCCGGGAGCCGGTGGAGGACACTACCACTGGAACGGCGGCTGGGTTTGGGCAACCGACAATCACGATCCCGACGGCGGGGCGGATATGTACGATTGTGTCGGCTGGATTGGCAATGCGAAAAATATTCTAGCTGTAGGGGCGATCAATGACATTCCCGGCGGTTACACGGCACCGGGTGATGTCGTGCAGACGAGTTTCAGCAGCTGGGGCCCATCAGACGATGGGCGAGTCAAGCCGGACATCGTAGCCAACGGGGCTGGTCTTTATTCCTGTTCCGATGCGGGCAATACTTCTTATACGACAGCGAGCGGAACCTCGATGTCCTCGCCCAACGCCTCAGGTTCGATCAATCTCCTCGAGGATCATTATACAGCCGTTAAAGGCGGGCAGGCCCGTTCGGCCACGATGAAAGCGATCGTGATTCATACGGCCGACGAGGCGGGTGCAAACGACGGTCCCGATTACCAGAACGGTTGGGGATTGATGAACACCACATCCGCGGCAGATATTATTGCGGCCGATGCATTCGGTCTTCCTCACATTCGTGAAACGGCGCTGGCGGACGGTGTCACCGATTACTACCACTTCACGCTTGCCTCACCCCAGGACCTCCGGATAACAGTCGCTTGGACGGATCCCCCTGGAACACCTCCGCCGCCTTCGCTCAATCCTTCGACGCCGATGCTCGTGAACGACATCGACGTGAGGGTCGAGCATGTCCCTTCGACGACGACGTATTACCCATGGGTTCTCGATCGGTTGAATCCTGGAAATGCGGCCTCTCAGAGCGACAACTCGGTCGATAATATCGAGATGGTCGATATCACGAGCGCACAGCCGGGCCTGTACCGTGTGGCGGTATCGCACAAGGGAAGCTTAACCAACAGCCCACAGCAGTACTCGATTGTGTGCACAGAGGGTCTGGCGCTCGGCCCGAGTCCGATTCCCACATTGACCGAGTGGGGTCTGATCGGCCTGGTCGTTCTGCTCGTCATCCTCGGTGTGTTCATGATTGCTGGCAGGCGAAAAACCGCTGTCGAGAGCGGCTGATCGATTGGCCAGAATTTAACTTGCACATGAAAGCGCTCATCTCCAAGAGAGATGAGCGCTTTCTCACCTAGGCTCCTCTGACGAATTAGTGGGTGCACATACTATCAGAAGTCAGGGGTCAGATCATTTCAATAGCGCGAGCTTGAGTGTTTTCGTAACGCCTGGAGAACGAATTCTCAGGAAGTACACTCCGCTAGCCACCCGGTTTCCTTTTTCATTCGTCCCGTCCCAATGAAGCAGGCTGGTCCCGCGAGGTAAAGCATCCCGCCAGAGGTGTCTTATCAGGCGGCCGGCTGGATCATAAATCGCAGCTTCGACATTATTTCCTCTCGGGAGTTCCACGAGCACGGTCGTCGATGGGTTGAACGGGTTGGGATAGACCTTCACACATAAGAGGTTTTCTGGCAGAGGTCTTTCTGTGATGCCCGCTAACGGATCTGGTGTGAGATATCCATCCTGCGAAATCACATGAATCTTCTGCTCCCTATAGAAAACTTGGTTCACGCCGGGAGCATAGAAAATGAAGTCGGCATCGTATCGGTCTATCTGGATCACTCCGCCGGATAGTCCGCAGCATAAGGGACCGTTCGAAACGCTCACGTAATCCGTGTCGTTATAGGTGAACTCGCTCACGTTCGTCAGGAGGTACTTTGCCATTCCAGAACTGTCGATTCTCACCAAGGCGAGCGACGCATCCGTGGTCATTGAGATATTGGCTGATGCGCTGGCGATGTTTTGTTTTCTGCTGGATAGCCGCTTGGCTCTATTAGACGTATCCATTGTATAGGTGATCGGACCCCCCTTGATGTTCTTTACGAGTAAATCGGTGACTCCTCCTCCCCAATTCAGGAGGAGCGTATAGCCCCAAGCATGTGTTTCCTTATTTACCGCCGGTTGCGTAATCGTCCCATCGGACGGGAACAGCAAAAGAGCGAAACTCAGACTCGTGTCCATCACGGAGAGAGAGAGTACCAACGCATCGGGCTCCGAGCTTAGGTTGTTGAAGGGCGCAACAGTGGTCTGAACGGAATCGAGAGGAGGCTCGATTAGATGCAGATCCAGGTAGCTCGATCCTTTCGATATCCGGATCGGATCTCCGGATGTGTCAATGGTGTTGGCATCGTGGGTGTGCAACCGCCAGTCGTACCGATGCGGTAAGCCGTCTTTATCGATGTCGTCGAAAAGGATGAAATACGGCCGTAGGAGACTGTCATGAACAGCAATAACTGTTCGGCGGGCGAAATTGACAGGATTGCCGCCATCGTATCCCCAAGACCAGTCCGTTCCTGGGAACGGGACTCCGGGATTGTTCAAGGTGCTGTGGGTCGTGTATGCATCGGTGAGATCTCCCACAAGAAAATCTGCATAGTTGCTGAGAAGGAACTGCTGGAGGATTCCGTCGGTGCCGATCGCTTTGCCTGCGTTGTGCTGGCCGAGACTGTCGATCAAAATGATGTTGTGAGCCTCGCTCTGCTTGGCTACCGTACCCGGTCCGTGGTCGATGGCGAACTTCGCACCGTACCCGTAAAGCGTAAATTGCCCCTGATCCTCCTGGGCGTGTCCGCCCTGGAATTTTCCCGAGTAGAAGCTGAATACCACATCTTTCGAGCTCGGACTCAGCGTCCATCCCGATCGGTAGTAATACAATCCGCGACTCTTCCAAAGGAAATTCTTGGGAAGCACATTCTCCGGCTGCTCGTGCGGCAGGTTCTGATTCCATATTACGATGGCTGCCTTATCCGCTTTCAAACCCGCGTCCCAACCGTTTGCACCGGCGGTATAATCCCATATCCAGGCTGAAAGATTGCTGCCCCACTCATACTGTGCCCAATCGAAATATGTGTGGTGGCGGGAAAGCACGAAGTCATTCCACCCGCAGTCGTTCAAATTATTCGTCCGACCGGAACCTTCTGGAAGGAGTTCATAGGCAAACCAGTTTTCCATGTTTCGGATTCGAATAGTTGCAGCGTGGTCGAAGCCGTCATATCGCTTTCTGGCATAAAAATAATAGACGAGGTTCCTCATGCTCCAGGCTCCGTAGAGAAGCCCTTCTTTGTAAGCCCCATCTTCATCCACCTGGTTGAGAAGCCATGTACTTATGATCCTTTCAGCGAATTCGTTCGCGGCAGTCAACCTCGACGGATCTGTCTCTTCATCGAGGCATACAGCGGCCAGCCCGAGCGATGACGCGATCATCACGCTGCGGTTGCCGAGATAGGGACGATGACAATATACCTCGTAATTCCTGCTTGTGGTCATTGTGTCGATATAACTGATGATTTCATCTCTAAGATAATCTCTCACCGCTTCGGTGCTGCTTTCAAAGAACATGTCGTAGCCGAGTGTCAGAGCTCGAAGACGAAGGGATGATTCGAAGTCGTTGTTGTCGACGTTGTAGTTGTCCGCAATGTAGAGTGTTAGGTTTCGTCCCATGGCGATCGAAGCTGTGTCCTTCGGAGATTCCAAAAAAGCTGCGATCCCGAGGTTCGGAATCGTGGCAAGCCCATAGTCGCCGTCGAGGAGTTCTATTTCGCTGGAGCCGGGATAGATGTATTGAACAACGAGACGTATGAATGTGTAGGCGTTATCATCGTTCCCGCCGTCGCGCACCTTGTTGTAGAGAGCCGGGATCTCGGTGTCCGTGAAGAGAAGACGGGGATGGTGCGCATTGTATAAAGAATCGGTCAGCTGAAGATCATCGTCGCTGGTATACCCGCGTACCTGATCGGGAGAAAAGTAGAGGAGAGAGGCTGCAATGCACAGCAGGAAGAGGCTCTGGAAGCTGCGGATAAATGGTGTCATGGCTAAGAACCTGCAACGGCGCTCTTCCACAGCTCATGCTGCGGGCCATGGGGCGCACACCATGCTAAGCAGGCTTTTTTAATGAACATGCCCGGTTGCCGCCGGCCGGAGTGGGACCAATTGTTTGCTCAATTTTATCGTATAATTGGCTTGAAGTCAACGCGATGCAATTCACCCCGAATTGCAACTCGGTTGACACTATTTCATTAGCGCCTTATAATATTTCAGCTTTTCCGGAAAATAAAATGAATCAGGTAACCCTCTCCAGCGATCAATTTATTCTTCTCACACTCCTGCTGAAGCTCGGAGTGATGGCGAGTCTTGCCACCCTTCTTGTCAATTTTTCATCCTTCAAGCGTGTTCTTTTTGCCGAGGATCGCGGCCCAGCGAGGGAGGCGAAGGTCAGCATCCTTCTCTCGCTGTTTTTCTCGTTTGGTGTAACCATCCGAATCTTGATGGGGTATTGGGCCACCGATTTGAGCCTTCCGGGGAGCTTTCTTATTGGGCTTATGACCGGATTATGGCCGGGTGCGCTGGCAGGTTGCATTATCGGACTCCCTGCGTTCGTAAATGGAGAATTCTTGTCTGCTCCTCTTTTCGTCCTCTGTGGTATCGCAGGCGGTTCTATCCGAACCGCCCTAACTGATCGGTCGCAGGTGTGGTCGTTTTCTCCGCTGCCATTTGCAAGTCTTTATCGTTCTGCTAGGACAGCTATTCGTGAAAAAAAATTGCAGGGGCAGCTTCACATATTCATAGCATGCGTGGGACTGGACTTGGTTCATTACCTTTTTGCGAATCGTTATCCGTCCCTTCTGTTCGACGCTCACGCTGGCAGCTTGGGCGTTGTGATTTGCAGATTCATCGCCACGTTATCATTGGTAGGAATTCCACTGAAGATCTGGAATAATACCAGACTCGAACAGCAGCTCGAGCAGCGGGAGCTTCGTCTTCTCGAGGCGCGCTTCAAAGCACTGAAGAATCAAATCAATCCGCACTTCCTCTTCAACACGTTGAACTCGATCTCGTCCTGCCTGTGGAGCGATCCCAAACAAGCCCGGAGGATTCTCCTGAAGCTCTCCGAAATTCTCAGGCGACTCCTCCAAAGCGAGAGCGACTTCGTCCCGTTGAGCAAGGAGCTCGACTTCATCGACAATTATCTCGAGATAGAGACGATACGCTTTGGCGAGGAGAAGCTTCGTGTAAAGAAAAACATAGATGCTAGGGTTCTCGATGTGCCAATACCGGGAATGATTCTCCAGCCGCTCGTTGAAAACGCCCTCAAACACGGAATAGCCCCAATGCTCGAGGGTGGGCTGCTGGAGATTAGCGCGACGAAAACCAACGGAAATGTTCTGGTGGTGATCGAGGACAATGGCGTTGGAATCGAAGAGGAACTCACTCGGAAGGGGATCGGTATCAGGAACGTGATCGAAAGGTTGAAGATGGTGTACGGTCCCGGCGAATGGTGCAGAATTCATAGCCTGAACGATAAGGGCACTCGGGTTGAAATCCTGATTCCCTTGTCCGAGTACAGGGCGATGGGAGTTGGCGAATGAGCGAAAAAGATCTGAGCGTTCTCATCGTTGACGATGAAAAGCTGGCCAGGAAGGATCTCAAATTCCTTCTCAAGTCGATGCCCGGTGTTTCGGTGGTAGGAGAAGCAAAAAACGGCGTAGAAGCTTTGGAGCAAATCGGGAAGTTATCTCCAGAGCTCATCCTTCTTGATATCGAGATGCCTGGGCTAAACGGTCTCCAGGTTGTCGAAAAGCTGCTGAAAAAGGGTTTTGAAACTTCCGTGGTGTTTATCACCGCATACGATCACTACGCGGTTCGAGCATTCGAAGTTAATGCGGTGGATTACCTGCTCAAACCGGTTGCAGCCGAGCGTCTCAAGGAAACCATTCGAAGAGTTCGGAAGCGCCTGGAAGACGGCGGCGCTTCCTCGCACAATCTTGAAGGACTGCTATCATCTATGAAATCCCGGGAGGTGAGGAAACTCTCCCTCCGAATGGAAAAGTCCCACCGTATTGTGGATGAAGACGAATTGGTATATGTCGTCGTTGAAAAGGGAATCGTTACCGCGGTTACCAAGGATTCACATGGAACGCTTCCGAGCGAAAGCCTGGACGAGCTGCAAACGCTTCTTTCGAAAGATCGCTTTATCCGTGTGCACCGCAGCTACGTAGTGAACATCGATATGATTCAAGAAGTGATACCCTGGTTCAGTGGCACCTATCGTCTGAAACTCAAAAATGGTTCAGTGATTCCCTTGAGCCGAAATCATGTAAAGGATCTTCGAGCAATTCTGCGATTCTAGCTTCAATCCATCAAAAATGAACAGCGAGCCTGCCTGATCACCTCAAGATGGTTGTTGACGGATAGAGGCTAACGGTTCTCCTGTCTTTATCACGTTTTCCTTCGATTAACTCGCTTGTCAGAACGCCTTTCCATTGGGCTCCGTTTTTCTACCATTCGAAGTTCATTTTCGACCGTTCGGCAGAAATGTATTGTCCCCATTTCGGGAAAACGTACACTGGGGGTATTCAACTGCAGCCTTACTCGAACCGATTCTTTTTCGGACCGGCCAAGACGCAATTTGGAGGTGTCCCTTATGGGTGTCTATATCGGCTGCGACATCGGCACGGTTAGTGTTAAAGCCGTGGCCGTATGTGATGACCCCTTGACATTGAATAAAGAAGCAAGTGCTCAGGTGCTGAAACCTCTGAAGCGCCGGTCGCCTCTCCTGAATGGTTCAGCAATTCTCATCTCCGACTACCATCGAATCAGCGGCAATCCTCTCCACGCAGCCATTTGGCTTCTGCGAGAAGTCACTTCACGGATTACGCGGGAGCACATCAAAGGTCTTCGAGCTACGGGATCGGGAGCGAAGCTCGTTGCAGATTACCTGGGGGTCCCATCAGAGAATGAATTCCGATCCGTTTCATGGGGCGTGGGTTCCCTCTATCCGGATGTGTCTTACATTTTCGAGATGGGAGGGGAAAACTCGAAATTCGTGCATATCGCCGTTGATCGGGAAAATGGTGACGTGGGTATTGCAGACTACGAGACCAACGGCGATTGCGCCGCCGGAACGGGATCGTTCATGGACCAGCAGGCGTCCCGCCTCCGCTACGATGTCGAGAACATCGGCGACATCGTCCTGTCCTGCGCTAAATGCGCAAAGATCGCCGGCCGATGCTCCGTTTTCGCAAAGTCGGACATGATCCATGCGCAGCAGAAGGGATCAACACCTCCAGAAATATTAAAAGGACTTTGCGAAGCCGTTGCGAGGAACTTCAAAGGGAATATTGCAAGAGGGCGGGAAGTGAAAGGTAGAACAGCTTTTGTCGGGGGCGTCGCGTGGAACAAAGGGGTCGTCCAAGCTCTGAAAAACGTCTTCAGCATGGAGGACGAACTATTCTTTGTACCTGAAGCCCCCGCATTCTATAGCGCCATTGGCGCCGCGCTCATCGAGAGATCAGAGAGAAGGAACAGGGACGGGAAGGGCAACTCATTCCTGAAGCACTTGGACGACAAGGGGGGGCTCGATACAGCATTCCCTTCATGGGAACCGCTTTCACTGGATAACGTACGGCTTCTTCGCCAGGAGGCAAGGCCTTATCAGATGCCATCGAGTGGTGAGGTCATCGATGCATATCTGGGAGTCGATGTCGGTTCGGTCAGCACCAACCTCGTATGCATAGATGAGAACGAGGATGTAATCCATGAGATTTATTTGAGAACGGATGCCAGACCCGTCGAGATCGTTGGAAAGGGCCTTGAGGAAATAGAAGAAAAACTAGGGAAACGGATTGCCATCAGGGGAGTTGGTACTACTGGATCAGGTCGTGAGCTGATAGGAGAGCTCATTGGAGCGGATACTGTGAATGATGAGATCACCGCTCACAAGACCGGCGCATTCGAAATCGCAAGGAGATACTTGGGTAGTGAAGTGGACACGATCTTCGAGATCGGAGGCCAGGATTCGAAGTTCATTAACCTCCAGGATGGAGTGGTTGTTGATTTTACGATGAATGAAGCGTGTGCTGCGGGAACCGGCTCGTTCCTCGAGGAACAAGCAGAAAAGCTCGATGTCAATATTATTGGTGAGTTCGCCGAGCTCGCATTCCAAGCCATCAAGCCCCTTCGTCTCGGAGAGCGGTGCACCGTTTACATGGAGCAGGATGTGACCAGCTACCAACAAAGAGGCGCCAGCAAAAAAGATCTAATCGCAGGGCTTGCCTACTCTGTCGTTCAAAACTACCTGAATCGAGTCGTCCGGGGACGTCCAGTTGGAGATGTGATTTTCTTCCAGGGTGGCACCGCCTACAACGACTCAGTTGCGGCGGCATTTACGACGGTACTCAACAAGCAGATAATAGTTCCACCGCACAACGGTGTAGTGGGAGCTTATGGTGCAGCACTCTTAGCAAAGGAGAAGGTGCTTGCTCTCGATAAGAAAACATCTTTCCGCGGGTACAGAATCGAAAAAGTCGACTTCAAAGTGAGGGAATTCACTTGCAAGGCATGCTCGAACTTTTGCGATATCCAGGAGTTCACTGTCGAGCGCAAGAAGACTTATTGGGGCGATAAGTGCTCTGATAGGTACCGAAAGGAGGCAAAGATCCCGAAGAAATCGGTGATTCCAGACCTTCTCGAGTTCAGAGAAGCCGCCTTGATGGGGGACTATTTCGATCGATTTATAGGATTTGGAACGGATGAGGAGCACAGGTTGGCCAGAGATTTGTTGAGACTCGTTGGAAAGCTCGGCACATCGCGGACGATTGGTGTCCCGAGAGCGATGTATTTTTATGATCGTCATCCGTTTTGGGGAACCTATCTCAAAGCTCTTGGTTTCGAAGTGATCGTTTCGGAACCTACGACCAAGCAGCTTGCGCACATCGGAATCGAAGAGGCGGTGGCCGAGCCTTGTTATCCGACACAGGTCGCCCATGGGCACGTCGGAGAATTACTGCAAAGAGGCGTCGATTACCTCTTTTTACCGAACGTGATCGATGCAGAAACAGAAGACCCTACGACACAGTCCTACCTATGTCCGTGGGGACAAACCCTTCCGTTTGTTATCGCGGCAAGCCCTTTGGCGGACATAAGCCGCACCAAAATCCTTG
Source organism: Candidatus Latescibacterota bacterium (assembly GCA_011772205.1). Classification (GTDB taxonomy): domain Bacteria; phylum Krumholzibacteriota; class Krumholzibacteriia; order WVZY01; family WVZY01; genus WVZY01. The sequence goes on along the minus strand of WVZY01000006.1, from coordinate 44,054 downwards.
CTCCCCTTGTTCACTTCCGCGAAAGGTCAATGTATGTCGAAAGAGAGTTGTGGCAGACTTTTCGGCGTTTCGCTGCATCCCGGAGGCACCACCGAGCGGCGGTGAAGCTCGCTTACAAGGCACAGAATCTTTTCGCGCGCGAGATTCAAGAAGCGGGTAAAGAGGCACTCAAAACTTTGAAAGAGTCGGGGGAGATCGGGATAATCCTCGTTGGGCGCCCCTACAATATGTATGACAAGGGGATCAACATGAACATACCGGGCAAGCTCCGGAAGTATTATGGAGTTAATTTGATCCCTCTCGATTTTCTTCCTCTTTCTGAAGTTGGGATCCATGACCTGAACGCAAACATGTTTTGGAACTACGGGAGAAAGATTCTCCAAGCGGCTCGGATCACAAGCCAGGACCCGAATCTGCACATAATCTATATTACCAACTTCAAGTGTGGACCAGATTCGTATGTAAAAGAGTTCGCCACGGACGCAGCGGTGAAGCCGTTCCTTACGCTTCAGTTCGATGGTCACGGAAATGATGCCGGAATGATGACGAGGTGCGAAGCATACCTGGACAGCAAAGGAGTATTGAGATGGTGGCAAGGGAAAGCACCCTCGAAGGGAGAATCCTTTACATCCCCAGAATGGGAGATGGAAGCGCACGAGCCTTCTCTGCAGCATTCTATGCGATAGGGATCGATGCCAATCCTTCCCCGCCTGGTGATGAGCGCACCAAGGAGCTCGCCGCGCGGTACACCTCTGGCGACGAGTGCTACCCCGAACGCGTAACCCTGGGCAACTTTTTAAAGGTGGTGGAGCGCGAGGATTTCGATCCATCACGGGTTGCTTTCTTTATGCCAACGGCAACAGGTCCGTGTCGATTCGGTCAATACGCTCCCTTTCTGAAAAGAGCGCTCAAAAAAATGGGATATGAAGAGGTCTTGGTTCTTTCACCAACTAGTGCTACGAGTTACCGGGAACTAGGGGAAAACATATCGTTCTTCCGAAAACTCACGTGGTGGACGCTAATTTCATCGGATTTGTTGCGACGCATGCTGCACAAGCGGCGTCCGTATGAGAAAGTGCCGGGGAGCACAGATCACGTGTACGATGAGTGTCTCGAAGACCTCTGTGGGGTGATCGCCGAGCGGGATGTCCCGGAAAAAGCAAAGCTGTTAAACATCGTCCAATCCCTGCAGCGTTCAGTCAGACGTTTCGAGGAAATCGACACGGATTTCTCGAAGCCCCGGCTTCTCATAGGAGTTGTGGGGGAGATCTTCTGCCGGCTCAACACATTCAGCAACGAACATCTCATACGAAAGATAGAAGAATACGGCGGGGAAGCATGGCTTTCGGACATTTCCGAGTGGGTGTGGTACACCCTCGCTGAAGTAAAGAAGAATCTACGACTGCGGGGAAAGGGTTTTTCGGTAAACATGCTCAAAGCCATGCTGGCGGGCTACGTCCAGCGGCGTGATGAGCACAAGCTGCTGGAGCTTTTCGAGAGAGAGTTAAAAGGTTATGAAGAACCTCATGATATCACAAAGATACTCGATCTGAGCGAATCCTACCTCCCCTGCAAGGGTGCGCTGGGAGAGATGGTGCTGAGCGTCGGCAAGGCGATATATCTTCAGGGAAAAGGGGCCGACGGCATCGTGGACATCAGCCCGTTTACGTGCATGAATGGGATCGTGTGCGAGGGTGTCTATCCGAAGGTCAGCAAGGACCATGGAGGAATCCCCATCCGGACGTTCTACTTTGACGGGACGGCGGTTGACCTCGATAATGACGTGGGGATCTTTATGGAGCTTGCGGCGAACTATCACCGCAAAAAACAAGTCCCGAGGACTCTCCCTTATTATTTCAAGATCGCCGCTTGAGATGAAAGCGGGGCATCGGTCAGGATGTACTCGCCGATCGTTGATTCTTCCTCATAGATCGCGAGGGGATTCTGCCTGTCTATCGCTTCGCGAATGTGGCCTCATCCCCCTCGTGACTCATTTTTATAGAGTTAATTCACACCGAAGCGTGCGACCCGAAATCGACCGGGTGTTTTAACCATCGTGCTGCTAATCTTTATGATTGGCATCGTTCTCGATTGCCTGGACCGATCCGATGATGGCGAGGTTCACGATATCCCTCACATCGGAACCCCGTATCAAGATATGCGCTGGTTTCCTCATTCCCATGAGGATCGGTCCGATGACCTCGGCACCCGCAACTGTTTGAATCAGCTTGTATCCAATGTTCGCAGACTGCAAGTCTGGGAATATCAGTACGTTCGCAGGGCCCTTCAACTCACAGCAAGGGAAGAACGACTGGACTTCAGGGAGGAGCGCCGTTTCGACGTGCATTTCTCCGTCGATTTCCAAGTCCGGATCGCGTTTTTTCACCAGCTCGGTGGCTTTCTGTGCCTTTTTGGCCAGTGGATGGACAACGCTCCCGAAATTCGAAAACGAAAGTATCGCAACGCGCGGTGATATCTGGAAACTCCGCGCCAGCTCGGCGGTGAGGATGGCAATCTCCACCAGGTCCTCCTCGGTCGGTTCGATGATCACCGAGGTGTCGGCGAAGAAGTAGACCTGGTTCTTTAGCACCATCACGTGGGCGGCGGCCACTCTTCCGCCGGCTTTTCTCGGGCCGATAATCTTGAGCGCCGGTCGGATGCTCTCCGGGTAGTATTGCGTGACTCCCGATATGAGACAATCGGCTTCTCCTTTATGGACCATCATGCTTGCAAAGTGGTTGTTCTTCAGCATGAATTCCCGCGCCTCATCGTGGGTGATCCCATGCCTGCACCTCAGCGAATAGAAGTCTTCGCAGTACTCGTCGAACTTCTCATAGCGCTGAGGTTGAATGACCTCGATATCCTCCGCACTCAAACCGAGCTGTTGTAACTTCTCATTGATGACCTTTGGATTCCCAATGAGAATGGGTTTGGCGGCTTTCTCGTCCGCCAAGAGTTTGCTTGCGCGGATGATCTTCTCGCTCTCTCCTTCGGGGAACACAACGGTTTTCGGATGCTTGACCGCCCGGCGCTCCACGACGGACATCAGTGCCTGGGATTTGCTGAGGAGACCGATGAGGCGATCGTGATACTCATCCATGTCCAGCTGGATTCTGGCAACTCCGGTATCCATTGCCGCTTGTGCAACCGCAGCAGCCTCCCAGAGCAGCACTCGCGAATCGAACGGCTTCGGGATAATGTAGTCCTTCCCGAACTTGATGGCTTCGCCTCCGTATGCCCGTCTTACTGAGTCCGGGACGTCTTCTTTCGCCAATTTGGCAAGTGCATGGGAAGCGGCAATTTTCATTTCTTCGTTGATCGCTTTTGCTCTCACGTCGAGGGCACCGCGGAAGATGAACGGGAAGCCCAAAACGTTGTTTACCTGATTGGGGTAATCGGAACGACCCGTAGCGACGATCGCATCAGGGCATGCTTCTTTGGCGTCTTCATAAGTAATTTCTGGATCCGGATTGGCCATTGCGAAAATGATTGGATTTTTGGCCATAGTCTTGACCATTTCCTTGCTCAATATGCCTTTTACGGACACACCAATGAATGCGTCAGCTCCTTCAATAGCGTCGGCGAGTGTTCTATTTTTTGTGTCTTGGGCGAATTCCTCTTTATAAGGATTCATTCCAACATCGCGGCCCTTATAGACAACGCCTCTGCTGTCGCAGAGCGTGAGGTTTTCCTTCCTTACGCCGAGTGCGCAGTAAATTTTTGCGCACGCGATGCCTGAAGCTCCTGCGCCGCTAAAAACTACTTTGACCTTATCGATATCCTTTCCAACTAGTTCGACTGCATTCATGAAGCCCGCCCCGGAAATAATCGCCGTTCCGTGCTGGTCGTCGTGAAAGATCGGGATCTCGGTTTCTTTCTTGAGGCGGTCCTCGATATGAAAACATTCGGGTGCCTTGATGTCTTCGAGGTTGATCCCGCCGAAAGTCGGCTCGAGCAACTTCACCGTTTCTACGAACAAGTCGGGATCCTCGGTGTCGATCTCAATATCAAAGACATCCACGTCGGCAAACCGCTTGAACAAAACGCCTTTGCCCTCCATGACAGGTTTGGACGCCAGGGCCCCGATGTTTCCCAGGCCCAAAACGGCGGTCCCATTGGATATGACTGCCACGAGATTCCCACGCGCTGTGTATCTGAAAACATCGTCATGATTTTTCTCGATTTCGAGGCACGGCGCTGCAACGCCCGGTGTGTAAGCGAGAGATAAATCGCGCTGAGTGATGCACGGCTTCGTGGGGGTGACCTCAATTTTTCCGTGTCGACCGCGTACGTGGTATTCCAAGGCTTCTGCATTCAATGACATTTCCCATCATCTCCTTATTGGCTTTTGGAAGTTGGACTCTTCCCAACCGATGCACAATACACCTTTTTTGGCGCTACTTCAAGCTGAACTTCCGATCGCGTGGCAGGTGTCGGGTGAGGATTTGGCCGATTCCCGGGCAGGGGGCTTGGCGGCTTCTCGGGCGGCACGCCCTGTCCGGCCCAGGCGGGTAATTTGCAATGATCCCGCCGGGATGGAGCATCTGGAGAAAAACCAATTGGGGTCTGTTGACAGGGTGGAGGTGATGTAATATATTTCCGACTCTAATTCCAGCAAGTTCGACAATAAGGGACTGTTATAACTATCATGAAGGGAGTGCTCTCAATGTCGGTCAAAGTAGGTGAGAAAGCGCCTGAATTCAAAGGACAGGCGGTTGTCAACGGTGAATTCAAGGACATTAAACTATCCGATTTCCAGGGAAAGTGGGTTGTGTTGTTCTTCTGGCCGCTGGATTTTACGTTTGTATGCTCCACCGAAATTAGGGGCTTCAATGAGCATTATGGAGAATTCAAGAAGCTGGGTGCAGAGGTCGTTGGTGCCAGCACCGACAGCGTTTACACACACAAGGCCTGGATCGAGCACGGGCTCGGTGACGTCCAGTTCCCGCTCCTGAGCGACACATCCCTCGAGGTCAGCGATGCTTACGATGTCCTCGTGAAAGACAAGGGAATCGCTCTGCGTGGGACGTTCATTATCGATCCGGAAGGAATCGTCCGGAGCTATACAATAAACGATCTCGACACCGGCAGGAGTATCACCGAGACGCTTCGGACGCTCTAGGCTCTGCAGGCCGGCGGGCTCACCGGATGCGAGTGGACGCCGGGCGAAAAACTCTTCGGCTAGCCGCGGAGAGAGAAGAAATTTCTCATCGGGGGGTCTATGACCCCCCCCTTTTTTCTATCGTTTGAAAAGCGTTATTTTGCTGGTCGAGAAATTGCTCCACACATGTTTTGCACTGGGCATCTCTTTATGTTAATATAGCTTGGGATGCCATAAAATTCCCGCTAGTTGAAGGAACTTCCGAATCGGTGGGTTCAAGATGCCTGGAGGTCGCGCATGAAATCACTCATTCCTCTACACATCGTCGCAGTTTTCGTATTGGTTTTCGCTCCTGGATCCGCTGCCTCTCAGGCCAATCCGGACGATATGCCCTGGCTGGATGGTTTTACTCTCGTTGTTCTGGAAACGGAGGATATTCCCTCTCTGCACCGCGCACGGGAGGAAATACAGGCCCGCGGCGGGAGAATTTGCATCATGTCACCCCCATCGATCCTGATGGGTTGGGTGCCTTTCGAGATGAGGGATGAGCTTATTGGGACGGCGGGGATCAAAGATATCTTTTATACGGATGTAGCTCCCGGTGAAGTGAAGGCAGAAGACCGGCAGACACGAATGATGCTCGATTACTTCAACGCCGCCGTTCGCCGCGAGATTCAAATGGAGTACCGGGCACATAAGCAAGCCGCCGAAGCGGAGGGGAACCTCATCGTGCAGCCCGATGCACTGGATCCCCCGGAGATCGATGAAGCATCTTACATCGAAAACCTCAGGCAAGCCGGGTTGGACATCGAGAAGCTCCGGGAAGACGGACTGCTCATCAGGAGGTCCGGACAGGAAGTCATGGGGAACAGCGATTACATGACGGGCACCGTGGCCCTAACGGTATTCTTTGTGGAAAGCGACGGGAGCGGCTCGGACCCGGATCGATATACATGGACCGAAGCTCACATGCAGGACTATTTGAATGGCGTGAATACGGGGCTCGCCTGGTGGTCGGCTCAATCGAACGACTATTCCAACTGCTGGGTGGCCTTTTTCGTTCGTTACTATCCGGCTACCGATCCGCGGTGCCAGCAGTGGTACGAGCCGATCCTCCATTCTTCCAGTTACCAGCAGTACTGGGTCAACAACGTCATCACGAACTTCGGTTACACGTCAGGAACTTATATAAGTAAGGTGACCGCGTTCAATACCTGGCAGCGATCGAACTATGGAACGGATCGGTCATATTCGGCATTCGTCGCGTACAACCCTCCGGGATCCCCGAATCGGTTCACAAACGGCTATGCGGCTGCGGCCTATTGGGGGGGGCCCTATACGTTTCTGCTATATAGAAGCTTCAGTTGGGCGCCTGAGCAGGTTTTCACGCACGAAACCGGACATATCTTTTATGCTTGCGACGAGTATTACGAAGAAGGTTACGGCGGTTGCACGAGTTGTGGAGGATGCAGAAACGAAGTAGATAACGGCAACTGCGAATACTGCAATCCTGCCTCCCTCCCTTGCATGATGAAATCGAACTCGTTTACGCTCTGCTCGTACACTCCCGGGCACGTGGGCTGGTTTATCTCCCCCTGCGCGCCTCCACCGCTCACGCCGCCCACTGCGAGCACCTGCAATCCGACAAGCCAGTATCAAGGTCTCGATGCAACGATCACCATTATCGGAAGCGACTTTTTATACGGCGCGTTCGTCGAATTGGGCGCGGGAGTGACATTCAATCAGAGCACTCTGGTGAGCCCGGAAACCCTGATCGTGGAGATCTCGATAGATAACGCCGCCGTTCCGGGGGTGCGGAACATGATCGTGAAAAACCGGGACCTCCAAGCCGATACTATTTTTGCAGGTTTCGAGATCAGACCAACCACCAGGCACTACAGCTCACCATCCGGCAACAATGTTTTTCCTTATATCACACCGGAGAATGCGGCGGTCACGATCAGCAATGCAATTTCAGCCGCCGTGGAAGGGGATTCAGTCCTCGTAGCATCGACCACATTGACCAACATCTCGCTAAATATCGCTAAAGGCGTTGGGCTGTACGGCGGTTGGATCGATAACTTCACCGGGCGGGATCTCGTCAGCGGGAAGACGGTTCTCGATATGACCGGTAATATAGTGATCGGATCGACAGCTCCTGTGGTTGTCGACGGCTTTGTCATTCAAAACGGGCAGGGGAGTTACAGCACGCAACCGCAGAACGGTTACTACGGCGGCGGCGTCATGATTGTCAACAGCGAGGCGACGGTTTCGAACTGCGAGATCCACACTTGCGATGCACAGAACGGTGGCAGCTTCAGTGCGGGCGGAGGGATTTTCGCTTATAACAGCACAGTGGATGTCCATAACAACAGCATCTGGGGAAATGTTTCCGAAGTTGGCGGCGGTGTTTATCTCTATGGCTGCAGTGGAACGGTCAACGACAACGTTGTCTCGGGAAATCAGCTTCAGCAGATGACCACGACGCCCAGCGGGGCTGGGATTTATCTCAAAAACTGCCCGAGTGTATCGCTCAGCGGAAACACGATCGATGGGAATGCCGGCGCAAGTGAGGGCGGAGGGATATATGTGAATAACTGCAGCATCACTATGAACGGCGGTGTATTGTCCTATAACCAGACCACCTCCGCTGGCGGCGGCGCTAGTTTGATCGGATCCGATGTCACACTCGACGGCGTCAAATTTCTCCGGAACAGCTCGGCGGTTTTCGGAGGTGCCGTTGGGGCGGGCGATACTTCAGCGGTAACGATCCGATCCTGCGATTTCATGTGGAACAGCTCAATGATCGGAGGGGGAGTGTACGCCGATGCCGGAGACGCATACATCAGGCACAACCTGTTCGTTGGAAATAATGCAAGCGCATCGAGCGGTGCCTTCTATGCCACCAAGCTCGGAGCTGGAGATTTCATAGGCAACACCTTGGACCGGAATACGCATAGTGGGTCAGGGTCAGCAGGCCTCTTTCTAAACAGCTCGGGCATCAACGTGTTCAACAACATCGTTGTAAATTCAGTGGGCTCGGGGATTGCCTGCTCGGGCAGCCCCCTCCCAACGCTCGAGTACAATGACGTGTGGAACAACAGCGCTGGCGATTACAGCGGGTGCAGCGGGGGCGAAGGATCGATATCCTCCGATCCACTTTTCGTGGATACAGCCGCTGTGGATTACCACCTCGCCGTGCATTCCCCTGCGATCGATGCTGGTGACACATCGAGCGCCTACGACGATCCGGACGGCTCGCGCGGTGACATGGGATGGTACGGCTCCCACAGCTTCGTGATGGATCAACCTTCTTATCCGAAAAATCTGATCGCGGATGTGATCACCGGTGACGTGGTGCTCACTTGGAATCGAAATCCTGAAGCCGATATTCAATCCTATGCAATATACTGCGATACCATCTCCGGCTTAATCCCCTCGATCGACAACTTCGTTCAATTCGTGTTGGCCCCGGATACGACGGTGAATATGGGCGCATACAGCGATACGGTGTACTACAAGATTTCAGCCGTAGATTCCACGGCGTATGGCAGCGGTTATTCGAACGCGGATTCGCCGGATGCGCCCACGGCAGTACCGGATAAGCCGCTCGCCTATCAGTTCAAGCTCTATCAAAACATTCCCAATCCGTTCAATCCCAGGACTATCATCAAGTATGAACTCAATCGCAGCACGTGGGTGACGCTCACCATTTACGATGTCACCGGCAGCATCATCAAGCGTCTGGTCGATGCCATTCATGCGCCGGGATTGTATTCAACGGAGTGGGATGGAACGAATTTCTCCGGCCAAAGGGTATCATCGGGAATTTACTTCTACAGGATGAGTGCGGGCGGGATCGTGTGGACGAAGAAGATGGCCTTGTTGAAGTAACGAACGGATCGCCCTCATCGAGCGCTACAACAGGCTGTTTGTACCACATGGCGCTAGCCTGGAAAGACGGGCTTTTTCTACTCGTATTTGAAGTGCGGATTGCCGATCAGAAATGTCTCGTCTTCCGTATCGAAAATTCTATCCGCCCACTAGCCGAACCAGAAACAGACTGATCGCAGGCAGGTACGTGATAACGATGAGCGAGAGAAGGAGAAGCAGGAGAAAAGGCAAGCTCGCCACATATAGAGACACCACCGACTGGTCGAACCGGTAGGATGAAATGAACAGATTGAGCCCGACCGGCGGCGTTAAGTACCCGATCTCCAGGTTCGTGAGGAAGATAATCCCGAGATGCACCGGATCCACGCCGAATCCGAGCGCCACCGGAACGATGAGAGGCACCACAACGATCAAAGCGGAGAAGATGTCCATCAAACACCCGACGATCAGAAGAAAAATGTTGAGCAATAGCAAAAAAGTATACTTGCTCGTGATGTACGTTTTCATCCATTCTAGAATCCGCATCGGAACTTCCGCATCGATGAGGTAATTGGTGAGGCCCATCGCGCAGGCTAGAATCAAAAGGATTCCCCCGACGAGCGTCATACTCTCTGCGATGATCCTGGGAAGCTCCCTAGGTTTGATGTCGCGATAGATCAGCACTTCGGCGACCAGCGCATACAAAGCGGTGAGGGCTGCTGCCTCCATTACCGTAATGATTCCGCTGTAAATACCGCCGAGGACAATGAACGGCAGCGGGAGTTCCCATGCGGCTTCTCGAGAAGCGCTCAAAATCCGTCTCATTGAAAAAGGTTCTCTCTGGATGCCCTCTGTTTTGCCCTTATAGAGCCCGTACGTGGAAAGCACGATGACGAGCAAAATCCCGGGCAGAAGTCCGGCGAGGAACAGCTTGTCCACACTGACCGCCGCCACATAACCGTAAAGGATCAATGGCAAGCTGGGAGGAAATAAAAGCCCCAGGCTGCCCGATGCGGTGACAAGCCCCAACGAAAAGCGCTTTGAATACCCTTCTTGGAGGAGTGAGGGGAAGAGGAGCCCGCCCATCGCAATAATTGTTACTCCCGAAGCCCCGGTGAACGCCGTGAAAACGGCGCAGGACACCAGGGCAACAACGGCCAATCCACCAGGGAAAAAAGCACGTGACACACGAACGAGACGCGACGGCGCTCCACTCTCCGCAAAGAGATATCCTGCAAAGGTAAAAAGCGGCACGGCAATGAGGAGCGGGGAGCCGGCAAGCGTATACATCGATACGGCGACGGATGAGATGTCGATGTCCGCCCGGTTGAAGGCGATGAGAGCGATACTCCCCAGGACCGAGAAGAGCGGCATCCCGAAAAGTGCAAGGAGTATCAGAACGATTATAAAAAGAACGATCATGAGTTTTCGTGCCGTTTGAAGGCCGTATCTTTTCTTTTCAGCAAAATATTGAGAAGGCTGCGGTACGCGATGAGGAAAAAGGCAAAGGGCAGCACCGACTGCAGCACCCATGTGTCGATTCCGAGAAATGCCTTTTCCCCGTACGCCTTCTCGTCCAGTATGAGTTTCAAAGCAGCGAAGCCGAGAAATATCGCCGCAGCGGCCGTCGCGAAGTGAATTGCGCTATCACGCAGGATCCGAGGGCGTCCAGATAAGAACCGGCTGAAAATATCGATGTTGATATGGCGAATGCGCGAGGTGGCGTATGCACCTCCCAGGCAGCCGAGCCACAGCACGATATGCCTCATGAGCGGTTCCGCCCAGAAGATCCCGCGATGAAAGACGTTTCGGAGCAGAATCTGAAGACATCCAAAAAAAACGAGCCCGCCGACGAGCAGCGCGAGAGCGCCGACTTCGCACCGCCCGAGCGATTCGAAAAACCGCGTGAGGCGGCCCCGTTTTTCGAGCCACGCTCGAAGCGCCGACAGGATGACGATTCCGAATATGATCAAGACATACAGTATGGTGGGGCGGTCCACGGTGCGCGCCTCTCGAGGAATTATTTAGAAGTGTTGCGGTAGTGCCGGACGATTTCCGTTACCTGGTCGAGGAGCTCCTGCGAATAGAGCTTGCCGACACCGTCATCCCAGGCGCCCTTTCCGGTGGAGAAGAAACTGCGCCTAGCTTGTTCCTCGACGGCCACGATTTCGATGCCTTCTTTCTTCATCGATTCGACGGCTTCATCGTTTTGCACTCGTGTCTTCTCGTTTAACGAATGCAGGTAGCGTCCGAAGATTTCTCGGAGCACCTGTATATCCTCGTCGCTCACTTTTTTGAGTGCCTGTTTTGTGACGAGCACGGCGCCGAGGGCGTGGGTAATCGGAACATCGCTCATGAACTTTACCCTGGTAAACCACTGAAGGGCGACGCAAGCCAGGGGGGAGGAATACACCGCATTCACGATTCCCGTCTGGAGAGAGGTAAGCACATCGGGTGCCGATAAAGGGATGGGTGATATTTGAAATGCTTTGAAAAAAAGTTCCGCGAGTGGATCTCCCGACCAGATCCACATCTTGGCCCGCTTGAGATCCTCCGGCGACTGCACTGGCGAATTGGAAAACATGTAGATGAAACCGACGTCGGCCCATCCGAGAAAAAGGAAACCTTTTTCTTCGAAAAGTGAGTTGAACAACGAGTCCATGCGGGATCTCACGAACTCGACTTCATCTTGTGCTTCGAACAGAAATGGAAGTTCGAGAACGCGTACGCCGGGAACGATGGCGCCCAAACCGAAGCCGGTAAAACCTCCGGCATGTAATTGGCCGTTTCTCATTTTTCTCAGCACATCTTTTTCATCTCCTTGGACGCCTCCTGTGTAGAACTTGAATCCAAGCCGGTTCTTTGTTTTTTCCCTCAGCTCATCGTCCAGAGAACGCATCGTTTTCATCCACGTGCTTCCTTCGGGGGCAAGTGTGGCGAATTTGATCTGGACCTTCGGTTTGGGTCTTTTAGCCGTTGCCGTATCGGCAGAATGAATCAACAGGAAAGCGCAGATGCAGGCGGCAGCCTGCGCCAGCGCGGACCTCAATCCGATTCGAAAACGTTGCGAACTGTTAAAAGAGTTCATCCACTTCTCCCAAAAGGATCTTTCCTTTTCGCTTGGCTATTTCGTTGAGAAGACGGTAACGAGGCAGGATCGACAGCGGCTGCAAGAGAATCTCCTCGAGCATCTCCTTGAACATATCGGCATCTTGTATTCTGTAGCAGTAGTGCCTGGCGAAAAAATAATTCGTCAGCAAGAACTTCCGCTCCGAGATCTCGAAGGCGCTATCGAAGTTCTCTTTGGATTTTTCCGGGCTGCCACCCATAAGGGGCGGCCGGAATGCATGGAGGCTACCCAAAATGATGTGGGGAAGACCCTCGAAATAGGCACCGTCCAGCTCCACTGCGCGCTCGAGCAGCACCGTCACCCTGGGAATATCGAGGAGGACCTCTGTTGAGTCAAGATGAAGGCTCACGAACTGGGACCAGTTCGCCGCCGTCCAAACGAGCGCCGGAAGATCTTTCTCATTGAGAAATGTCGCCATATCACTGAAGGTCCGGACATTGCCATCCCACATCTCTCGGACTTTTTTATTTCGAAACAGCGCGGCTTTACCGTGCGACAAGCCTTGCAAGTATAGATACGAAGCGTATGCTTCGTCTTCTTCTTCAATGAAGGCAAATCCGTAGCTGAAATAGAGCATCGAAGCGGAGAGGCGGAGGCGCCGGTTGTCGGGATCCGTCCGGATGAGACCTTCTATGAGAAAAATATTGGAGGGGGCCGCCGCCCTGAACGTCGGAACATCTTTGGACTCGAGAGCGGCGTCCCGGGCATTTTCGAGGATGGGGACCATAGCACCCGCGGCGAAGCGGGAGGTCGAGCAACCTCCGGCGAAGAGCGCGGCGAGACACAAAGCCAGGATGAACGATGCTCTTGCAGGGCTATGGAATTGACTCCGTTGATTACGCACAGCAGTTCTCTGGTTGATCCAACAAAAAGTTGCTTAAAGGTAGAAGGTCGCTGAAATTCCGTCAAGAAAATCTACCGGCTGCTAAATCGGCCCGAGAGAGCGGACCGATTTACTTGGCATGACAACCAATAGAAGAACGAAACACAGGCCGGCTGGTGGGCTTTCATTGTATCGCTGGCATGGCATTGCAGGCAGAGATCTCTGGTGCGGTCGAATGTCGGAATATATTCGTACTTGGAGGAATGCGCCTCATGGCAGCTCATGCAGTCCAGCGGTGCTCCCGTACGAGGATCCCTATGCTATGATCCAATAGGGTGCGTGTGCATAGTGGCGGTTTCGTGACAACCGGCGCAAAACTCGGTAAGTTCATCTCCTTTCAAATCGCGGGCGACGTTCTGTCGCAAATCGATCGCCCTATTCAAAAAAACCCTCCGGCGATCATCGACCGCCGAAGGGTTCACCCTAACCCTTTCACATTAATGGTGCCGAAGGGGGGATTCGAACCCCCACGAGGTTTCCCTCACTGCGCCCTGAACGCAGCGCGTCTACCAGTTCCACCACTTCGGCTCATTAATTTGAAAGACGAAAGGTTGGCAGTAAGGAAGTCCACCAGAGCCAAAGCCAAAGATAAAACTCTTGGTCAACTTCCACGGCTGAGTCTAGAAAATCCGAGCCACCAAGTCAACGGCAATTATTGATCGAATCAGGAGGCCAAAAGCCGTCTTATTTGTTGAAAATTAAGAAGTTACTATTTCTTTATGGCGATAAATAGGCCTTCGATCTTTTTCGTAATATTGAGTTCCGATCGGTGCCATTTTCCGATTATTCTTTTATTATCAGCATGTTATGCAATCTTCCATTGGGGCAAAAGATTCACTGCTTCGGGGCCATCTGGTATAAGTGACATCACGTGTTATATCATAACTGATTGCGAAGTTGTCGCTTGCAACTCAGGGGGGGGAGCGGGGATAATCGCGGGGTCGATCGCAAAAGTGGCTCAGATGAATGCGCCTGGTGTACATACAATTCAGGGAATAATATATGCAGCACGGGCCTTCGGCCGCATTGGGAGTACGAGAAAGATCGCCAAATGAAAACCATCGTTACGAATCGAAAAGCCCGCCACGAATATAAGATCGTCGAGAGCTTCGAGGCGGGCATCGCACTCATGGGCACCGAGGTGAAGTCTCTTCGGGAAGGCAAGGCGAATCTAAGGGATTCCTATGCCTCGGTCCGGGACGGAGAGCTGATACTCCACGGACTTCATATCAGCGCATATTCTCATACCTCCCACATGGATCTCGATCCAAGACGCGATCGAAAGCTGCTCGTCAAAAAAAAGGAAATAAAGAGGCTGATTGGAAAAGTGCAGGAAAAGGGGCTCACGCTGATCCCATTGAAGATCTATTTCAACGACAGGGGGATAGCAAAGGTGGAGCTTGCCCTTGCCAAAGGGAAAAAGGAATACGACAAGCGACGGGCGATCGCGGAGCGGGACGCGGACCGAGATTTGCGAAGGGCCATGAAGGAAAAATATTGAAAGCGTTCTTGCCACCCGCCGGAAGGGCTATGCAGGTGATTGTCACTCGAGATTGCTCCAAACGAGCCCGCAAAGCGACGGAATGCCAAAAAGATTGCGGTCGAAAATCAGTGTTGGTTCATTTATATTGAAGCGTTGGGGCTGCTCGATGCCCTATCTCGATGTTGTCATAAGAGCAGGGAAACGGACGTGAGGCGTTACCTACTGGGGCCAATCATAATATTGCTATTTTTCGCCATCGCCGCCCAACCGGCCGCTGGCGACGAGCGCCTTGTAACTGTGCTATATGATGATGGGCGGAGTCCTGAAGAGGTCCCCGTTTGGAAGCTCGAAGAAGACAGTGAGGCGTTGTATCTCCGCGCTAACGACGTTGCCAGAATCTTCAAGGCGACCCAGTTCTGGAACGCCACGAGCCGGAAAGTCGTTCTCGGTATCGAGAAAACGCGCTTTACGCTCAGCGTCGATACACGGGTGGTGGTCGCGGATGGTGAGCCCATCATGCTGAGAGCGCCGATTCGTTACGAGCGCGGCTTTGTGATGATTCCGATGGAGTTCATCCTGGAGGTTGCATCCCACTATACTCCCCGTGTGATGGTGTGGGACAGAGCCTCGCTAACACTGAAGGTCGAGGGTGTCGGATATAACGTGGAATCACTCGATTTCGCGGCGACTGCCAACCGGTCCACTGCTACGATCAAGCTAAAAGAACCGCTTCTCTGCGTAGCGGATACAGGAACTCCAGGCCTTGTCAGGCTCAAGATCTATAAGGGGAGACTCGACACAAGACGTTTTTCCGTTCGGGAAACTCATGGATTGTTCAATGGCGTTCGAGCGGAGCAGACCGAGCGCGATGCGTATATCTATTTCGACATAAAGAAGATCTCCTCTCGCGTTCGCGTCGAGCGCAGCGATCAACCGCCGGAAATCCAGGTGGTCCTGGAAAGGGGAACCCTCCCCGAGATTCCTGAACCGGAGTTTGCCGACAAAAAGCCCGTGGAGATCTTGGGTGAAGCCCCCGCCGAAAAAAAACAATTGAAAATCGAAACGATTGCCATCGATCCGGGCCACGGGGGAAAGGACTATGGAAAAGCGGGGATCACCGGCATCCTCGAGAAGGACGTGAATCTCGCGCTCGCCGAGAAGCTAAAGGAACGCATCGAAAATCAACTCGGTCTCGAAGTGGTGCTCACGAGGGATGACGATATGCTCCTTTCCTTGACGAAGAGAACGGAAATAGCCAATGAGGCCGGTGCCGATCTCTTCATCAGCTTGCATTGCAACAGCTGGTTCAGCAGGTCGACGGGCGGATTCGAGGCGTACTTCCTCTCACCGGCGAGGACGGAATGGGACAGAGAGGTTGCGAGGGTGGAGAACGCCGCGGATAACATTGCAAGGGGAGCGAGGGAATCGACGAACAATAGCGACATTGATTTCATCTTGTGGGATTTGGTCCAGAACGAGTACATCCACGAGAGCAGTTATTTCGCCGAGCTCATTCAAAAGGAAATGAGCGAACGCCTCGAAATACGCAACCGGGGCGTTAAGCAGGCGAACTTTACCATCCTTCAAGGCGCCCGGATGCCCGCTGTTCTCATCGAAACAGGGTTTCTCTCGAATCCTGTCGAGGAAAAGCTCCTGGTCGACAAGGATTTCCAGAGAAGGATCGCGGACGGAATCGTAAATGCGATAAGACAGTTTCGGGAGCGTTATCAGGCAAGCATAGGCGGTGCGGGTGGATATGGAAGACACGGATCTTTCGCAAGATGAAAAGGCCGCGTCCGGCGGATCCCTCGGGGCGAGGCACTTCGCCTTCATAGCGATTCTCGGAGTCGTTGTTATTGCGGCCATTTATTTTATTCTAGCGAGAAGAGACGCGGGCGAGCCGGCACGCCCGCCGCATGCAGGCGTTTCGGTCGTTCCGGAGGGGAGCCGCGCCGTTACGCTTTTCTTTGCAGATGACGAAAATGAAGGCTTGGTCAGCGAGACGCGCGAAGTCGCGATCGGAACGGATTTCAGCGAGCAGCTGGCGCAGATCGTCAGATCGCTGCTTTCGGGACCGGAGCGTTCCGGTGTGAGCGCGATCCCCGAGGGAACGCGGCTATTGAATGCCTTTTACGATTCAGAAACGGCGACCGCTTATTTGGATTTTTCGAGCGAACTCGTGGCGGGACATCCCGGGGGAAGCTCCGCGGAGTACTATACGATCGCCGCGATCGTGCGAACAATATCGGAGAACGCTGCCGAGGTTCGAGCAGTCCAGATACTCATCGAGGGGCTTCAGGTGGGGACGATCGGGGGACACATCGACGCCAATCACCCTTTCCTCGTCCGCGATTGGCGCTAGGAAGCCAAAAAGCCTGAAAGATAAAAGCCGGAACGGAGTCTTTTGATGAAAGACGGTGCCATCGGTGTTTTTGATTCCGGGATCGGGGGGCTTACGGTAATGAAAGAGCTGCTCCGTCTGCTTCCGGGCGAGTCGTTCGTCTATTTTGGCGATACAGCACGCGTACCGTATGGAAACAAGAGCGCCGAGACGGTCCTCAAATTTTCGAGGGAGGCCATATACTTTCTGATGCAAAAGGGAGTGAAGCTCGTCGTGGTTGCATGCAATACTGCATCCGCAGAAGCGCTCCCCGCGCTCGAGAAAGAGATGACCATCCCTGTTGTTGGCGTCATAGAGCCGGGGATACGGGCCGCAGTGACCGCAACGAAAAAAGCCCGCGTCGGTGTGATAGGAACATTGGGGACCATTCGGTCGGGTGCCTACCAGAATGGAATCAAGCAGCTCGCCCCCGATGTCGAGGTTTTTGCACGGGCATGCCCGCTGTTCGTGCCGCTTGCCGAAGAGGGGTGGGTGGATGGGGAAGTGGCCGGGCTTGTCGCGACGCGTTATCTGAGCGAATATCGGCAGGAGGGGATCGATACGCTGGTTCTGGGCTGCACGCATTACCCCCTCCTTCACGGTGTAATCGGCCGGGTAATGGGAAATGATGTAACGCTTGTGGACTCGGCCGTGGAAACGGCGAAGAGAGTCGCCGAGGTGCTGAGCGAGAAGCAACTGCACAGAGAGGAAGAAGAAGGAAATTTCTCCGTTTACCTCAGCGACATTTCTCCCACCTTCAAGCAAGTCGGGGAGCGGTTTCTGGGACGCGAGATTCCAGTCATTCATCTGCGAAATGGTTGAGCAACCTACAATTGGCAGGGCCACTGCGTCCGGAGTCGAGCAAAAAGAAGGGGAATTCATGCGAAAAGGCGGCAGGAAGAATGATGCGATAAGACCAGTGCTCATCCAGCGCGGATATCTGCGAAATGCGGAAGGTTCGGCGCTCATTGAAATCGGTGATACGCGGTTGATATGCGCTGCGACAATCGAGGACAGCATTCCCAAATTTCTATACGGGAAGGGGGGCGGGTGGATTACCGCCGAGTACGGCATGCTCCCGAGGAGCGCTGAAGTGCGGATCGTGCGTGAGGCTGCTCGCGGGCGCGCAGGACGAACGTATGAAATCCAGAGGCTCATCGGAAGAAGCCTCCGGGCGGCGACGCAGCTCGAGCTGCTTCCGGAGATCACCGTGATTGTCGATTGCGACGTCATCGAAGCGGATGGCGGAACAAGGACCGCTTCGATTACAGGCGGTTGTGTTGCCCTCTACGATGCTTTCTCCAAGCTTTCCTTCAGCGAGCACCCGATGAACTTTCTTGTGTCCGCGGTGAGCGTCGGTATTGTGGATGGGCAGGTGCTTCTCGACCTCGACTATAAAGAGGACTCGAGCGCTCAGGTGGACATGAACCTCGTCATGAGCGAGAGCGGCGCTTTCATAGAGATCCAGGGCACCGCTGAAAAACTGCCTTTCACGTCGGAAGAACTCCAGCAGATGCTCGATGCCGGTAAAAAGGGTTGTCTCGAGCTCATCCGGGCCCAGAAACAAGCTCTGGGTCTCAAGGAATAGTCATCAAAGCCACATGGAAATAGTCCTCGCCACACACAATCCGGACAAACTGCGAGAAATAAGCGACATCCTATCGCCTGTGGGATTCGACCTCAGGGCGCTCGATGAATTCGACGGTGCCCCGGAAGCTGTCGAGGATGGGCGGACGTTGGAGGAAAACGCGCTGAAGAAAGCAAGGGCGATCCGTGTTTTCACAGGTCTCAGCGCGCTGGCCGATGATACAGGTCTGGAGGTGGACGCGCTGGGGGGAGCGCCGGGAGTCTTTTCTTCCCGTTACGCCGGTGAAAGCGCATCTTATGAGGACAACTGCAGAAAGCTGCTCGATGAGCTGTCCGGAATCTCTGATGAAATGCGAACAGCGAGGTTCCGCTGCGTGATCGCTGTGGCACTCGTTAAGGAGTACGCGGAGTCGGCGCGGCACCTGGCCGAAGCCTTATCCAAAAGTCCCCATAGCACTGTGTCTTCCAATGGAGGACGTATCGATGCGCTCGTCACTGAGGGGATCGTGGAAGGACGAATTACCACCTCCCCCAGGGGAAAGAGCGGATTTGGGTATGATCCCGTTTTCGAAGTTCTCCGCTTGGGTCTTACCTTTGCTGAAATGGGAAGCGCCGAAAAAAACCGCTCGAGTCACCGCTACCGCGCGCTGATTGAAATGCGCGAACTCTTGATTCGCCTGCGTCAAGACATGGGCGGCTAAAATCGTGAAAAGGGGAGAACGGATGGACGCCCGGCATATGCTGATTATTGAGAACATTTCTAAACAATACGACGGAGTGAGAGCCATCGATAGGCTTTCTCTCTCGATCGAGCAGGGCCTGATCTACGGCCTCCTCGGCCCCAACGGCGCGGGCAAGACCACCACGATTCGGATGATCATGAAGATCATCCTTCCCGATGAAGGATCGATCGAGATATTCGGAGATCCGCTCCAAAAAGTGAAAAAGGAGCGAATCGGTTATCTCCCGGAGGAAAGAGGACTTTATAAAAAGATGCGGGTTCAGGAGATGCTCGCATTTTTTGGTGAGATCAAGAAAATGGATAAAGGGATGGCGAGAAAGGCTGCCGGCGAGTGGCTCGAGAAGCTGGATCTTGCCGACTACGCGCGAAAAAAAGTCGAGGACCTTTCGAAAGGCATGCAGCAGAAGGTGCAGTTCATTTCAACGGTCATCCACAGTCCCGAGCTGATTATCCTCGATGAACCGTTCGCAGGTCTCGATCCTGTAAACGTTAACATTTTGAAAGACATTATTCTGGAGTTTCGCAAGAAAAGTCATACGATCATTTTCTCCACGCACATGATGGAGCAGGTGGAGAAGCTGTGCGATTCGATCTGTCTCATCGATAAGGGTAAAAAAGTGCTCGAGGGAAGGCTCACCGATATCAAGAAACAATACGGCCGAAATAGCGTGACGCTCCGCTTCAATGGAGATGGGAGTTTCATAGGGGATCTGCCCGAAGTGGATAACGTGAGCGACTACGGGAACGAGGTCTTTCTCCGGCTGAAAGAGGGAGCCGACTCACGCAATGTTCTAAAGGCCGCGGCGGACCGGCTCGAAGTGCTGAAGTTCGAAGTGGCGGAACCATCGATTCACGATATTTTCATAGAGCAGGTCTCTTCCAAGTGAGGAGCATGCGCTGGTTTTTGAGGGCTAAGCGGCGAGTCAGATAACAATTCAACCCGATTCCGCCGAAGATGAACGCACATCACATCATTAAACGTGAGTATGTCGAGAGTATCCGAACGAAAAGCTTCCTTATCAGCACGATCCTCGTGCCCGTAATGATGGTCGCCTTCTTGTTCGTTCCGCTGCTTTCGGCGTTTTTCGTCTCAGGTGACCAGGTAACGGTGGCCGTCGTTGATCGCACCGGTGAAGTGGCGGAGGACTTTACCGGAGCCCTCGATGATACGCTCAAAGATGGACGCCCCAAGTACCTGGTGAGCCCGGTTATCACTTCCTCTCCTGACTTCGATAGGGAACAGGAGGAACTCATCACGCTGATGAACAATGAGCGGCTGGACATTCTCATCGACATTCCGGAGGATGTCTTTTCTTTGGGAAAAGTTTTTTACATTACAAAAGGCGAGCGCATTTTAGAGATTATCGAGAAGTTCGAAAACAGTTTGGGAGACATCATACTCAAACGTCGGCTCGCCAGCGAGGGACTCGACTACGAACAGGTGGCCGCTCTTACCCGTGGGATATCACTCGAGGTGCGAAAAACGACAAAATCCGGAAGCATGGAAGAACGCAGCTTCTTGGGAGAGTGGGGGCTCGTGTTCATGTTCGTCATGATTCTTTATATGGCGCTGCTCACATGGGGGATCACCATCCAGCGGAGTATCATTGAGGAAAAAGGTTCGCGCGTAATCGAAGTGCTGCTGAGTTCCGTGAGTCCCATGGATCTGTTCGTCGGAAAGATCGTTGGCATTGGATTGCTCGGGCTGACGCAGCTCATTATCTGGGTGGTAGCGGGGCTGTCCATCGGCTTCTACACGTATTACGCCGCGGCTCATATTTTCAGTTACATCAACGTCCCGCCGTCCGTCTTGGTGTACTTCATCGTGTACTTCGTTCTCGGATTTCTCCTTTACGCCTCGATCTTCACGATCGTTGGCGCCATCTGCAGCACGGAACAAGACGCCCAGCAGCTCCAGGGGCTCGTCACCCTACCGCTCATCGTGCCGATTCTGGTGCTGATGTTGATCATCCAGAGCCCCAACAGCAACATCGCCGTGGTTCTCTCGCTCATTCCGATTTTCACGCCGATGCTCATGATGGCCCGCGTGGTCGTCCTCCAGCCGGACTTCTGGCAGATTCTCTTGAGCGTTGTGATCCTTCTCGTTTCGATTTACGGGGCGGTGTACTTCAGCTCACGTGTGTTCAGGGTTGGAATTTTGATGTACGGCAAACGCCCGGGCATGAGGGAGATTATCCGCTGGTACCGGCATGCGTGATCAGCCTCGGGATCCTCGATGCTGCCCCGCTTGACAAGGGGCAGTTGGGCTCATACTATCCTAGAGACTGTTTTTTGCTGCCAGACTGACATTTCGGAAATTATCCATCAAAGGTCGGGGCGTAGCGCAGCCCGGTTAGCGCACCTGCCTTGGGAGCAGGGGGCTTGTCCGTGCAACTGCAAACGCACGAATGGCTTGTAATCTGCCCAATACCAGTGAACGTTGTTTCGAACCATGGAATGCGAGGGCTCTTGAGGGCATTGAAGGGTCCTCGCGGCTCAACCGGTGAGTCACGAGATTCCTGATCCCGCGCGTCATTCCAGGTCGCGCAACGCGGATTCGCCGGTGCGTGGAACACCCTGAGTTTAAATAACGCCGGGAAAAAACCAGCTGAGATCAAGTACTAAGAAGGCATTAATCACAAAGAAAAAGAGCGCAGGCGGCGGGAATCGAACCCTTTTCACCCGTAAACCCTAACCCGATGATGGCGAACGATTTCGGTGTTTACTGCGTGATAATGTTTGCGTTACCGCGCCGCTACTTGTCCCCTCGAATCCCCTGCAGTCCTCTGGAGTTCTCCCCAGTCTTGGATATATCCATGAGCAAGCCCGTGTCAAGAGATTACCGGTCGTCGACGGATCTCAAACATCCATTCGGCATCGCGCCGCGCGCGTGCCACGAATCATTCTTCGAGTCGGCCCCATTCATTTTGACGGCCTGACTTCGCCACATCTCCTAACCGGGGTCCGACAGCCCATCCGTCACCTTCCAGCTTCCGCCGTAGCTAACTGGTCTCGTCTCTCCACACTTCTCCGGTTTGCAACATCGTCAGCATCACGCGCAGCAGGTAATGCACCGTCGCGACCAGCGCGATCTTGCGCCGCTCGTCGTCGCCGCGTCGCACCCGCTCGTAGAACGACCGCACCTGATCCGAGCGGCGAATCGCCTGCCACGCCGCTTCCGCCAACAACCCACGCACCACCGACGGACCCTCCCGGGTGATGTGTCCCAACCGATTGACCGGTCCGGACGCATCCTGACTCGGAACCACTCCGAAGTAGCTCCCAATGCGGCTCACCCGACGAAAGCGCCACGGATCGTCGACCCACGCCACCACCGCCTCGGCCGTGCGATTCCCCACGCCGGGGATCGTCTTGAGCAACTCAACGCCCGGATGGCGGGAGGCGACCCGATTCAGCTCCCGTTCCACCCGCTCGATCATCGCCCTAATCGCCCGCAACCGCTCCAACAGCACGTCACGCTGCACCATGTCCAGCTCCGCGCTCAACTCTGCCGTCTCCAGCCATTCCTCACCGCGGCGTGACCACAAGCCCCGGGGAGCCGAGACCCCCTGACTCCGCAGCATCGCCCGAATGTTGTTCTTCACCCGTGCGCGATCGCCGATCAGTTTCTGTCGGTGCCCAATCATCCGTCGCCACGACCGGACCTCGCTCGACGGAGCGTGGATCGGTGGCACCGCGTCCAGATACAAAAGTTTCGCCAGCTTCTCCGCATCCGCCCGGTCGTTCTTTCGCTTGGAGCGGAAGATCAGTCGCAGTTGGCCGGGATGTGCGACCACAACACGACGCGTTATCTTACGTAATCCGTCGTAGAGGTAGCCGTAGCCGGTCGAGGCTTCGAAGCAGATGGCAAACGGCCTGCCGACTCTTCCAACCTCCTCGAGAACCTTTGACCAACGACCTTGCACCGTTCGACTCAGGACTTTCCGCCCCTGCCCGTCGAGGACACAGAAACTAGATTGCCTCCAGTGAGCATCCAGGCCAACATAGAGCATGAGCAAGCCTCCTTTCGCTCTCCGAGATCTTCTGACATCATCTCTCGGAGGCTACCCCAAGGGGGCTTGCTTCATAGATTCATTTTGGAGACGATTAATAAAAACGCCAAGAGAAGATCCCGAGGAACTTGTTGGAGAACATGCCAACGACGACACGGCGCCGCGCTGAGACTAATGAGCAAATGGAAGAGATCGTGATTGCGTTCGCCGCTATCGTATCAGAACCATTTTGCGACTGATCGCTTGTTTCCCAACCCGAAGACGATACACATATACCCCAGAGGATACAGACTCTCCTTGGGCATCCTGGCCGTTCCACCGATAGGTGTTTAGACCCCCACTGGCCAGCCCGTGGGCAAGCCGCTTCACGAACCGACCCTTAACATCGTATATTGAAAGATCAATCTTCGCCCTTTGGGGCAGGATGACCTCAATGACTGTCTCTGGATTAAAGGGATTTGGGCTGTTTTGTCCCAAAGAAATCGTCAAGTCGACCTCGTATTCTACGTCCCGCTCACCAAGGACGCTCTGTGTGCCGTCCGCTTCAATTGCCACAAGTGTGTATCGGTAGATCACACCTGGTTCAACATCGCTGTCCGTATATTCGTATTCTTCCAGTCCGTCGGCTTGAATTGGTGGTTGAGTGACAATCACGGACTTCCCACCGCTGGCACGCATGCGGTAAAGGCTGTAAACCGAGATCGTGGACTCCTCAACGACCCGCCACCGAATGCGAATTCCCTCGGGGGTGACAGCAGCCTCCATGGACTGCAGAGTCACCGGCACGATGTCCAGATCGCGGAGAATATAGACTCCATCACCCTCCCCCCCAACATAGACGTGGCTACCCGAAACATCGACTTCGCGAAACCAGCTAACCGGATCATAAGACGCCACCTCAACCGGACTTGATGGTACCTCCACATCTATTACACAAAGGCCACGTGTGTAGGCCGCTACGTAGGCGTGCCTTCCGCTGACAGCGACGGCCACGGCACTGGTCACGTCCAACGTGCCGACCGGAATGAGAAGCGGAAGAGCGCTCACTCTGAAGACCTTAAGACCACTGCCATCCACAACGTATGCATGGGTGCCGGCGATCGTCACGTCGCGTGCGCCGCTACCCGAACTCCATGCCCCAACTGGGTTCGTTGGGTCACTAACGTCAACGACCCACAGCCCGTCGTACCCGTAGGCGACGTATGCGTAGTCACCGGAGACGGCTACCTTGGCAGCAGCACCATCGTCGGTGTTAGTACTAAAGAAACCTACCTCGTTAGGAGTTGTCGGGTCGCCGACATCAATCACACGAAGCCCTCCACCGGCGTCGGCAACATAAGCGTAGTTGCCGGACACCGCCACATCATTGGCCGTCCCTGGAGTATCATAGAAACCCACTTCTGTTGGCTTGGTTGGGTCGCTTACATCAATCACACGGAGCCCCGCGGTACCATCGGCCACGTAGGCAACCTCCCCCATGACGTTTACGCCCCAGCTCTGCCCTGATGTATTGTAGAAACCAACCTCCCATGGCCGAGTGGGGTCGATCGTGTCGATCACTCGAAGGCCATGATATCGTTCTGCCAAATACGTGATGTTGCCCGACACGTCGATGCCGTACACCAAGTCCCCCGTATCGTGGGAAGCCACCACCGTCGGCTGTGCCGGATCACTCGCATCGATCACATACAGCCCCGAAATATAGTTAGCCACGTACACGTAGTTCTCTGAAACAGCCACACCGTAGACAACGTTCGCAGGATCAAAGGCCCCCACTTCGGTGAGGTTTGCTGGGTCACTGATATCAATAATCCGGAGTCCGATGCCTCCGAGGGCGACGTATGCGAAGTTTCCGGAAACAGCCACATCCCAGCCGTAGCCGTCTGCCCGATGACCAACTTGCACTGGATTGGCGGGATCACTCACGTCAATCACACGAAAACCCTGGACATGGTCGGCAACATAAGCGTAACTGCCCCGCACCGCAACATCAAATGCCAAATAAGTATCAACTAGCCCGACTGAAACTGGGTTCGTTGGGTCACTGACGTCCAGCACGCGTAAGCCATCGTAACCGTTGGCAAGGTACGCGTATTGGCCGGAAACCGCGATGCCCATAGCCCTGGTTTCGGTCTCATAGAACCCGACTTCCGTCGGAGAGGCTGGATCACTCACATCGAGTACGCGAAGCCCCCTGAGCCGATCGGCCACAAAAGCATTGCTGCCAGACACAGCAACCCCGTATGCCAGGTCACCAGTAACATAATAGCCGACCTCAACAGGCTCCGAAGGCTGTGCGACATCGATCACGCGAAGACCCGCCTCGTGATTGGCAACATACGCATGGAAACCTACTACGCATAGGTCGTGTATTTCAAGTCCGGGAAGCTCTAATCGGGCCAGCAACACTGGGGCTGCGGGATCTGAGAAATCCATGATGTTCAAGACCACTCCGTCGCCGAAATAAGCGACGTCGCCCACTGTGGTGACTACGTAACATGGACCGAATACCCACTTGCCAACAACCTCTACCGCGGGATTTTGTGAAATATCGTGAAGAGGATTCGGAGACGTAGCTGGCTGATCGATGAACTCCGACAGTTTCGGATGGATTTCTGGTTGACTAAAAGTGCTTGAGTCCAAGAGCCGGCTGACAGGCCCGCCGCTTTCGCGTTCGACCGGCATCGCTATCGATTGGCCTGCGCTAACAAGGAGGATGCATAGGATGGCGTAAAGCCGGACAATCAACATTCCGCGCCCTACCTATTTGGAAACCGTTCTCTTATCCATTATAAATCACAACGGCCCTTCTTCACAACAACGATGGGAACCACGAGACGGTGGGAATCGAACCCGATAGTGGTGATAATCTTAACCTATTGATGGCGTGCGGCTTCGGTGGTTATCTTATTTGAAACAAGACGTTAAATCGGTTCACGTTCTCCTCTGGTTTCCTCTCCTGTCCTCTGCAGTCCTCCCCAGTCTTGGAGAAATATTGGAGACGAGATACTATGCTATCCCTTAGCGCCCAGTTTCGAATAATCAGAGCTGGCATTCTGTAACATTTTTCAGTTACACGGCTACCATTATAGTTCGGTTATGATGGTTCCGCTGCGATCCCTGCCACGAAAATGATTCCATCCTCGACCCGTTTCTTAATCGTCAGGAGTTCGGGCAGACTGAACTTCCCGGCTGGGCCATGGGTGGCGCTATTGAATACATTGAAAAGCTCGATGATGTTTTGAATATCGTTTTCCACAAAATCATCCAACAGATCGAGGTCAAAACCTCTTCGTTTCAGCAAGTAGTGTATCTTTTCCCGTCTCGTCGGATCGCCTTTATCCGTTACTTGACAGCGGGGATTTGACGCGATCACATCCGCATTTGGGGCAGCGAGCACTAGGATTTGATCGAGTATCTCCCGAGAGCTTGTGCAAAAATGACGGGACGCGTCAGGATTGTTCGGATTGAGTGAATATATGGCCCCACGCCATCTATTATCCAAGTCAGGTTCGATTCTTCTTAGTTCGTCTTCTATCTCCGTAGTCCCCAGGATCACTCCGTCAGGGGGAGCTACGACGCCCTGCCCTGTTAGGACATTCAGCACATTTATACTATTGGCGGTTTCTTTCTGAGGGAGATCGATCAGGAACCTGCTCTGCTCCGGGCTATAACCAGTCGTGGCATGTTCCTCCAAGCGGAGGTAAGACTCCCCAAGCAAGTGAGTTGAGGTTGTTACCACCGAATATGACTGGATAATAGGAGTCCGGGAAAGCTGATTAAGTGCACTTTGTATTCTTTGGCGCCTAGTCCTCTGATCGGCATTGAACTTTCTAACAGCTCGGTTGTAATCGTTAATTGCCCGCTTGCGCTCTTGGTCGTATTTACGCACAGCTTGATTATATTTGCTGATTGCCTGATTCAGTTTGCTTCGGTATTGTGATGTACTGATCCGCCTTGCCATTTTCCGGTCCTCCTGTCGCCTATGTCCCATCCAACCGGAACAGAGTGCGCCAAATGCCCAACTCCCTTTTGGTATAGTGATTTTTCAGCGGCTTTTTTGTTTGAATCCCTGCCCTTTCAACAAGTTCCTCCAGGGATATCAGGCGGTCACCCCAACCGAGCTGCATTGCGATCCGTACCGCAGCTCGGTCCGCACATGCTGCTTCCCATTCGTCAGTTCTAGAAAGCGCGTGTGCCCACAAATCGCGTTCACCGTAATCGAGGCCCATAGCTTCAGCACACTCAGTTACGAAATGGGCACGTTCTATATCGGAAACTGCCGCGATCTGGATTCTAGAACTCAGATGATTATCTGAAACTTCAACATAACCTCTTGTCCGGCCGATACCTGACTGAGCTTCTTCCCGACATTTCTCAACTGTAACAACTTGGTAGTGGCCACGAATACCGTTCCAACATTCGGTACGTACGGATTCGATTATAATATTTGTATCTACGAGTATGAGTCGATTGCTACCCGGCATCCCCACCCCACCGCTAAATATCGAATGGCACTTCGAGGGAGTGTTCGCGGAAGAGATCGGCGAGATCATCGACGGAAAGATCAATCGATGCCGCGGCTCGTCGAACCGAAATCCTACCTTCCTCAAGCCCATGGCTTAATGTTTTCACAAAATCCAGACTAAACATCGGCGGTTTATCTTCTTCTATTTCATTTACCTCGCTCCATTCTTCAGATTCTTCGGCCGATTTTTTTTCTATCATTCCAAGCTGCACAAATCGCCATAAAAGGGCGGAAGAGGTCACATGAAGTTTCTTGGCCAAATCGGAAACCCAGGAACGCCAGCCTGTTTCGTCTTCCTCCGGTGCCTGCGCCCACCATGTACGGATAATATCTTCAGGCATGAGCAGCGCACTCGCGAAACAGTTTGCGAGAGTTTCGCTTCGCTTGCTTTTATTCTGTTCATCTCTATACTCGGAATAATCCGGCTTGATCGTATCCCACGTGAGCAGATGAAACAGTTCATGGGCGAGATCAAAACTCCGTCGTCCTGCCACGTCGTTTCGGTTTATGAGGATAGCACTGAGTTCGGGGAGCTTGAACGCAGCCCCCGAAATACCTTCTGGCGGATCAATATACAGGACCAGCGCCCGAAGTCTCTCGCTTATAGCTTTTTCAAGCTTGATGGCCGGTATTTCTCCAAGCTCCCATTCATTCACCAGCCACTCACCCGCCCGGTGCGCCTGCTCGTAGGAACTCCGTGTGGTCAAGGCGAGTCGTAGAGGAGAAGTCCAAACATCTTTTTGTTTCGCAACGTTACGGTAAAGTGCCAGCCAACGACCAGCCCTTGATTCGAAATCGTCGTTCACTTCCACATTTTCGGCACTTGTTCTCCAGGTGAAACTCCCCTCACCGTCGAGACGAAACGGATCAGTAAAGTATTCCAGATCGCGATTGAGTGCTTGCATCGCCAGCAGCAACTCGTCTGCGGATAGCTTTCGATTCCCCGATTCGATTGCGGCTAGTGTTTGCCGATCCTTGAATCCCAATCGGCTGGACAGCTGCTGCTGAGTGAGTCCCGCTTTCTCTCGGGCTGCTTTGAGACGTTTGCCGATAACACTCTGCATTGGCATCCTCCGTTCATGTCAAATATAGACCAACATATAGATCAATGCAAGTTATTCTTGCATATATTTTATTGCAAGATTCATTCCCCATTGAGGGCGCGGACCTCAGCTGAAATGCCAAGCCGTTTAACTGATTATAAATAAATGATTTGCATGGCATTGGTGCGGGCAGGCAGTCTGATACTAAACATACCCGTATCTGGATTCCATGTAGTCAAGCCATCCTCGCCAGTGCCCTTTGGAGTCGTGGGCTCGAACCCATGCGACCCACTGCTGGTGGGTGAACGTGGAGAACTGAGCCCTCCCATCAAATAACGCACCCCAACCTGTGGCAAAGTTATCCACCCCGCTCGTGCGCAAACAGTGAATCAGGTCAGTGTTACGCTCATCGTAGGCGACGCAGGACACAACAAGATCATATCGGCCGCTGGCGGCGATACCTTCCGCTAAAGCCTGTTGTCGGAACAGCTGGTACCCTGCCGTTGCCGCGGGGCAACGGGTGAGGGCTCTCCTCCCATGTTCGCTGAGCTGAATGTAATCCCAGTATTTCCTGTTTCTCCGCGTTCCCTCTTCCCATCGAAGTTGCCAGCATCGTTCTTGCAAATCAGCTAGGAGATTTTCCCAATCCATACAGCGTGTCTTGTCGGGATTCTCTACGCCGGATGCTCGACCTGAGCACGAATAGAAGGAGTGTTCCACCAACTTGTTCTCTGTCAAGATCAGCCCCGTTCCCTTTTCGGTCCTAACCCGAAACGCTATGTCAGGCGATGTCTGATTGATCCCTCGTTTATCGCCTCCCGGCTCTCCCAGCAAGGTCCGCGGGTCGAATGGAGGTGCCTCCTCGTACTCCAGTTCCACCGCCTCAACAGCTTCAATAGATGGTGACACGTGCTCCTTCAAAAAAGCTGCCAAGACCGGTAGACCATCGTCTTGGCGGAATGGGAAATACATGTTTACGCAATGAATCCACGAACTTTTCAGGTTGTGGACACCCTGGTGCTGCTGCACCTTTTCTTGCAGAAGATACTCCGGTAAGGAGTTTGACGAACCGCGACGGATGCCGTGCCAGAGCGATTCCTCCCATAAATGGCGCGGCAGGATCCAGGGGCGTGCCTTGTCATTTTGACGTCCTGACTCTTGCCATTTAATGTGCGCCTGGCGCCAGAGCACTTGATGCCTTGTCATTTTCTCGTTAAATAACATTCTCCTAATATCTTATTGGTTAAAGTAGATATTCTCCGGCCAAGAGCGTCATGGGAAAATAAGGAAATCCATGAGTTTTCGCTTATCACCCGGCTAGACGAAACCTAGCGAGCACCTCCCTTCATTAATATTATCTTGACTTGTGTTTCCCTGCGCAAAATGCCGTAAGCTTAGTTTTCAAAGAGGCTAGCGCGCTTAGAGTGATCCGGTCAATCGCTAAATCTAGCGCCAGAGTTCACTATTAAGGTATTAGTAATTCATCTTGTGAAATAAGTTATAGAACAACAAGTTATCATCCATAGTTGAGGGAGTTGGTCCAAATCTGGTTGAATAGGAGGTCGATTATGGGCGTGTACAAACGTGGCCGATATTGGTGGTTAAGTTACTCATATGCTGGATGGCACATTAGGGAATCGGCCCGGACAATGAGCAAAAAGCTTGCACTCAGACTCCTGGCCAAACGCCAGACGGCGATCTTCGAGGATCGTTTTGATCTCCATGACATCAAACTCACGCCGAGATTCTCGGACTTCGCAAGAGAATATCTTCTGACCTTTTCGAAAATAAACAAAGCGCCTCAGTCGTGGAGAAGAGATCAGATATCAGTCAATAATCTGAACATATTCTTCGGCAAATATCGCCTTAACGAGATCAAGCCAATGCTCATTGAACATTACAAACAACACCGTTTGGGCTCTGGCAGAAAACCAGCCACCATTAATCGCGAGTTGGCCCTTCTGAAACACTTGTACACGGTTGCTGAGCGAAACGACGAGGCTCGCACAAACCCTGCAAAAAAGGTTCAATTGCTCCGCGAGGACAACGTGGTTCAACGTGTACTCTCTGAAACAGACGAGGAAAGACTAATCAGAAGTGCGGCACCACATGTCAGGCGTGTGGTGATCTGCGCATTGGACACGGGAATGCGTCTAGGCGAGATTCTGAGTTTGTTGTGGGAATATGTCGACTTGCAGAATCGAGTCATCATCGTAGCAAAGACAAAGACTAGGAAAACGAGGGAGATTCCAATAAGGCGCCGCCTGATGACTGTATTCGAAGAAGCACAGACTCAGGCTACGTCCGGACACGTATTTCGACATTTCAACGGCGAGCCGATCAAGAGTGTGAGAGAGGGATACAAGAATGCGTTGTCACGAGCCGGCCTAGAGCATCGACACTATCTGTTCCACGATCTGCGTCATACTTTCGCGACTCGTCTCGCCGAGTGCGGTGTGAGCCTTTTTACAGTCAAAGAGCTACTCGGCCATTCCACAATCCTCACAACTCAACGGTACGCCCATCCAGGGCGCAGAGCAAAGCAAGATGCTATTGCGCGACTTGATAGGCATGGCGACGCCTGTCCTTAGAGTTTATAAGCCCCTTCAGGATGCGATTCTGCGCTGGCTTTTGACTTGACGTTATGTCCATGGGTTTCATACGCTTAACCGTTAGCAGCCTGGGAAAAATTGCCGGAGTGGCGGAATGGAATGTCACCGGCCACTTAAAACCGTCCACTAAAGGGCGAATCAAAACCGGCCATCTCTGAGAGCGAATGCTGTATACCTTCTCCAAATGGAGGAGGTAGTTATGGCGAATCATCTCAAGATGGCTATCATCCACGCAATCATAGGCTTACTGGAACAAGGCTGGTCCTACCGCCGGATTGCTCGGGAACTGGGCGTCCACCGGGAGACGGTGGCCCGCTACGACCGGATCCGGCAGGACCGGATGTCAAAACCGGCCATTCCGACCCCCGGGTCCGCATCTTCAAGAACAGTTGCTCCTCATAGCCCATACGGATGACTACTCGGATTCGTCCCGGTGGTCCTTTTTTTGCAGTAAGTTCTGTAGTTATTCTGCCAAATAAAACACCCCAGGGCACAATAGGAGAATATACTACCCTATTCGGTACTATTCTCCGCGTCCAGGCACACGAGGTTCAGAGAGAATGAGCTTCCAGGAGTGGGCATTATTCATCGGAGGGATGGCGGCAACGTTCGTCATATATCCTCGATTTCATATGCTATTGGGGATACCCTATTTTTTTGTCACTCAGTTTTTTGTCCCCCCTTACATTCGGGCGTTTTTGTGGCACATTGTCGGTACGTTGTTGATGCAGACCGTCATCCTCTTTTTCATCGCTTTGGTCGATGGAGGGATTGCCGTTCGGATATCACTTATGCTCCTCGGATACGTTGGTTGGCTTTTTTTTATGGGACAGTGCTATAGCGAGATTCATCGGACCAGCGATATTGCATTGTCCAGTGAGACGATGTGGCAGATCGCCTGGGGTAAACTCACGGCTTTGTCGGTATCGGCGTTGACGTTTCCCTTACTCTGCGTCCTGATGTTCACGCTGCCCCAAGCCATCCTGAATCCTGTGACAGGAACCGTCGCCGGTCTCCTGTACGGGCTGCTAATGATCAAGGTCGTTGGTTTCGTTGTAACGATTGGCGTGTGTCTTCTATGGCTATCCATCCTGGTTGAGGGTCTTCTGGCTGTTCCCATAATCCCGTACAATGTATTGATTGGCTTGCGACCACAACTCACCCTACCTTGGAGCGGATTCGAACACTCTCCCTCACCGCCTCCTACAACCCTCGTAGTGGAAGAGCAGGAGAATACCTGCTCGGCGTCAGAAGAGCAAGAGCTTATAGTAAAATAAGTTATAAGGCAGATTGACTGCCAACGATCAGGCGGCGAATGGATTTTTCACCGCTGACACGCTTTTTTTGTTGACTTACGAGCAACACAACATTATTATTGTGTTAAATAAAGAGGTGGCACCGAAAAAGCTGTGCCACGACAAGCGGCCTTTTTTTCTGACCAACGAGAAGTCGGGTCGATGAGCAGGCAGGATTTCTCAACCGGGGTGACGCGATAAATGATCACAAACGAAAGACAATACCGGATCACAAGCGCTGAGCTAAAAAAGCTAGAAGAGGCGTTAGCCATGTTCAAACTCCCGGATGTCAAGTCACAAGGAGATTCAGACGTGGTTGTTTGGGCGAAGTATTCGGCGCTTCAGAGCCAAGCCGAAAACCTGAGAAATCAGATTATGGAATATGAGAAACTCAGATCAGGGGCCGTGAGAATATTAGAAGGCCAGGGGCTACAGCAACTTTCGGCAATCTTGGTACAAGCACGAATCGCAAAAGGATTTTCGCAGAAGGACTTGGCTGATCTTCTGGGAGTGAGGGAGCAGCAGATTCAACGTTACGAGGCCGAAAACTATGCATCGGCTAGTCTGCGGAGAATAATACAGGTTGCAGACGCTCTGGGGCTTAAAATGAGTGAGGTGGCAAGTTTGATGAAAATGAATACCTTATCAACCGCGAGGGACATCAGTATCTGGGCAGACCACCGCGATGCTCAGGGGAAGCTTCCGAAACTCGTTCGTAAACTTATCCAGACCACGGTTGCATTTAATGACATTCGCCGTATTGATTTCCGATCCGATGAAGGTGTTGCTTACGGAGGATGGGATGGATTTGTGGAGACCGATTCGGGAAATGCTTTCTTGCCCGTAGGTGTATCGGGCTGGGAACTCTCAACTCATTCTGATATCGCGGTCAAGGCAAACAAAGATTACAAAAATCGTACAGAGAATCCATGTGGACTCCGAATGGATGAAACAACATTCATTTTTGTTACTCCACGACGGTGGTCTGGGAAACTAGATTGGGCTTCGAAGAAGAGGAAGGAAGGGATTTGGAAAGATGTCCGGGCTTACGACGCTGATGATTTGGAGACATGGCTAGAACTCACACTCTCGGTACATATCTGGTTGTCGGAGATTGTTGGCAAAAGGATTGACGGTGCCAAAGACCTCGCCAGCTGGTGGGAGGATTTCAGTTTGGCGACTTCACCGCCAATCCAAAGGGAGTTACTTGTCTGCGGCCGAGGGAGAAACATCGAGGATGTTAAAAACTGGATAAAATCAGGGCCATCTGTACTC
Organism: Candidatus Latescibacterota bacterium; assembly: GCA_011772205.1. Lineage (GTDB taxonomy): Bacteria > Krumholzibacteriota > Krumholzibacteriia > WVZY01 > WVZY01 > WVZY01. The sequence continues at coordinate 10,109 of WVZY01000006.1, read as the reverse complement.
ACAGCATCTTCTGATTCTCCACAAGAATCTATTGCGTTTCTGTTTGCAGCGCTTGGCGAACTCAACGAAGCTGAATACTTCAGCAACGTGGCGCGAGCCGTGGTAGTGACAAGTGAAACAGCTTGGAGCGTCATTCTGACCTCAGATAATCCGCTTCTTCTGGTACCAATCTTTGAAGAAGTAGAGCCGGGTACGGCGGTCCGAAAAGGCCACCACGTGTTTGTTCCCTTGGGGAGAGGTTCAGGAGGCATGCGAGATGTTCTCGAAATAGGGCGCCTCACGCGGGACGAGACGAGAGAAGCACTCAAGCATATGGGTGTTCCTGATAAATCCCTTGAAGACATGACCGGGCTGGCGCGCCGAAATCTTCTGTCATTTCGAAGGAAGCTTGGTAATCTTCAACGCCCGGCCTGGGCCAAATCAAATAATGTTCGGGACGTATTCCCAGCAATGCTTGCGGGACGATGGGATGAACGAACGAGTGGTGACAAAGATATCATTACATTGTTAGGAGACAGGTCTTACGAAGATACGGTAGTTAAGCTTAGTCGTTGGGTCAATGATTCTGATCCACCAGCACGTCATGTGGGGACTCGGTGGTTGATCAGCTCGCACTATGATGCCTGGGACCTTATTCGAGGATCAGTGACTTCAGATGATATGGTTCGGTTCGAAAAGGCATGCTCAGAAGTTTTCGGTGAAGTGAATCCAGCGTTCGACTTGGAACCAGATAAACGGTGGGCTGCTGCCACATACGGTGTTTCAAGTAAATACTCCAGTGATCTTCGTCGAGGGCTTGCTGGATCGCTCGCCATAATGGGTGCATACAGCGATTTTGGAGCGATGGCTGACGGCAGCGTTGGACAAGATCACGTTGATGAGATAGTGCGGAAGTTGATGTCGAACGCGAACGAAGACGAGACAGGTCGTTTATGGATGTCACTGGCTGACGTTCTACCGTTCTTCGCTGAAGCGGCCCCGGATGTAGTTCTCCGAGCTATGGAGACCGATTTGTTACGTGAGGATCCAATCCTTGGCATACTATTTCGGGACGATCCCACGGTCCCCGCTTTGTTTGCGCATTCGCCGCACCCTTACATCTTGTGGGCCTTAGAAACGCTTGCGTGGGCGCCTGAGTATCTGGCTAGAGCAACCCTATGCCTCGGGAAACTTGTCAGGAATGATGCCGGGGGTAACCGAGGTAATAGACCAGCCGGAAGTCTGCGCCAGATTTTCCTGGATTGGTATCCCCAAACAACTGCTTCCCCTGAGAAACGGTTTGAGGTTCTTGACACTCTTCGAAGGCAGCTCCCGGAGGTTGCCTGGGACGTATTGATTTCTCTCCTGCCGAAGGGAATGGACAATGCATTTCCGAGTTCAAGTCCAGTGTGGAGAGATTGGAGGCCTGAGAAAGAGCGCGGGATAACCCTCGGCGAGCGGCTACGGTACTGGGACGAGACTATATCTCGTCTGTTACAGGATGTGGGATCGAATGCTAAACGCTGGGATGAACTTCTTAGAAATACAACGAACCTCCCCAAAGACCTCCACGATAAGCTGGTTAATGTTCTCGAAAATCTGAACCCAGATGATCTCGACGACCGTGATCGTGGCCAAATCCGAGATTCGCTGCGGCGCATTTTCATGAAACACCGAAGATTTTCTTCGGCTGACTGGGCTATGCCAGAGGAACGTGTTAATCAACTCGAAGCGCTAAGCGAGAGATTCAAACCAGCATCTCCTATCTATGAGTATGCTTGGCTGTTCAAGAAGAAAACAGATGTTCTCGATTTCCCTGGTAAGGGATTCAAAGAACAAGAGAAGGAGCTTGCGAAGAGGAGATCGAACGCCGTTACAGAACTCATGAGGCTGGGGGGCGTCGATAGCGTTTTCGAAATGCTCGGTGAAGTCGAGAACTCCTATGAACTCGGGAAATCACTCGGTCGCATCGGGGTGGAACAAAATAAGGCTCTGGAGTCTATATATGGGGCATTGGATTGCACAGATCAGGTGAAACATATGTTCTCTCGTGGATTCGTGAAAGGGCGATTCGAATCGGAGGGTTGGGAATGGGTAGAGGATATCGCAAAAGCATGGACCGACTGGAGGCCAACGCAACGAAGCGAATTCTTGCTCTCTCTTCCGCAGGATGGGCTCGCCTGGGATTTAGCAGAAAAGGCAGATAGCGATACTGAGTCGGAGTACTGGGCTGGTTTTCGGCCTTGCGGTTTATCGAATCAAGATGAATATGTCACTGCAGCGGAGAAGCTGGTTAAACACGAACGACCTCATGTAGCAGTTCAACTATTGGGGCTATATCTTGATCATGCCTCAAAAAAACCTCCTGTCGATTTCGTTAGAGACACGCTCGAAATGGCAGCGAAAAAGAAACCCAGTGAAAAGATGATGGGGAGTCTTTTCTCGGAAGGTATAAGTGATCTTCTGGATTACATTGAAAAGTCTGGTGCTATCAATGCTCCCCGCCTGGCTTCGCTTGAGTGGGCTTATCTTCCCCTCCTGACTCGGGGTGACCGACCTCCACGTTTACTCCAGGCTGAGTTGGCAAATAATACAGACTTTTTCGTCGAAGTTGTTTCCACAGTTTACAGGGCTGAAGGGGAGAAACAAAAGGATTTGAGCAAGAATGACGAGACCAAAGTGAAGCTCGCTCATGAACTTCTCATGACCTGGCACGGCCTTCCGGGGCGGACCAGTGATGGGAAAATTGATGCCGAAGCACTTGCACAATGGGTTTCGGATTCAAGGAAATCCCTCGCTGAAAAAGGGAGGGGACCTGTCGGCGATCATGTCATTGGACCCATACTTGCGAACTGCCCCGAGGGTGAAGACAACATATGGCCACACGAGGCGGTAAGAGATGTTTTGGAACAGACGGCGAGCAATGATCTCGATGATGGCTTCATTATCGGAGTTCATAACAACCGCGGGGTGACGACACGGGGGCCATGGGAGGGTGGTGAGCAGGAACGAGCTTTGGCAAAGAAATACGAAGAATATGTAGCGGCATTGAACGAAAAATGGCCCCGGGTTGCCGGAATATTACGGCGTATTGCTGATTCATATAAACGTGACTCTCGCAGGGAGGATCAAGAATCTGATTTGCGCCAGGACCTGGGCGAGTAACATGGAAACTAAAAAGAGAACAATACCTGTCAACGCCCAACAGTTGGCCTTGGCAGTACGGAGCCGAAAGGCCGAGCTCATGTCGACAAGCTCACAACATCTCTTCTCGCCAGAGCTTTCTGTGGTGAACTCGTACCAACCGAAGCAGAACTGGCGCAAAAAGGGGGGAGGGACTATGAACCTGCATCAGTTTTGCTTGAGCGCATCCGCGTTGGGGATAGTCCCCGTCATAAAACCAGAAGGAGGAAATAATGTTAAAATCAGACTCAATATGTCTCAAGAAGCTTTATGATTTTGCATGGAATGACGATAGGACGGGCGAAGCGTTGTTACAAAACTCGCCCACAGGTAGACAATATGGGAAGTTAGCGCGATCTGTTGCAGAACCGGTGAGCCTTTATCAGGGGATTTATATGTGGGGTCGTTATGATGAACAGCGCCGCTGGATAAACTTGTATATAGGCAGGTCCGGTAAGGGCAAGTCCCATCTGCAGGGAAGGATTGTTCAGGAGCTGATTGATGATAGAAATATATTCTGGGAACCGATATTCACAAAACGTCAACTTCAAGAGCATTGCCGACGGAATTATCCTGGTCGAGAAGACTATGTAAAGAACTGGGATCGAGCACTCAATCGCAGTCGAGCAACTCATATTGTGTGGGTTGAAACAGGGACGGCACTACCGAAAGATATTGCTGATATTGAATCTGAGTTGATCGAGATACTGAATCCTCGTGGAAATACACAGCTGCCAAAGCCACCTAAAGAGGCACACGATTTAACGATTGAAGTGATCGAATGTTTCCGTAAGGAGATTAATCGAAGAAGGTTCGAAAAGAGTTCCTGATGATAACATTTAACGACAGGATGACCGAACACCAAATATGCTGGCGCAAGGCGCATATTAAATGCCGAGAGTCTGGACGCCAAGGTGGTAAGGTGCGCTCCTGGATTCTACCACGGCATTTGTGGGAGGAATCACTATGGCAAGGCATCCGTCGAGGGTCGATCAACTCCTTGCCCGATTACCTACGGCAAGAATGTGTGCAAGAGCACCAGGGTGTCCATAACCTGAAAAGTTCATGGATTCAGTGCGTGAACACGTACTTCCCCTTCCGGCAGCGCCATGGCTTACAGCTCCTGGCCGGATTTCTGAAAGAGTACGTTTGTCAATCTATCGAATCTGTTGATGCGGTGGTACTAGAGTACGAGGAAGCGCCTCCATTCGACCCGACGACCTTGCTGGGGGAGCCCGGAGGCGATCAGAGAGGAGCCAATCAGACATCGCCTGACATAGCGTTTCTGGTGAGGACCGTTGGGGGAACGGGGCTGATCTTGACAGAGAGCAAGTTGGTGGAACACTCCTTCTATTCGTGCTCAGGGCGAGCATCCGGCGTAAATAATCCCGACAAAACACGTTGTATGGAATGGGAAAATCTCCTGGCTGATTTGCCGGAACGATGCTGGCAGCTTCGATGGGAAAAGGGTGCGAGGAGAAACAGGAAGTACTGGGAATACATTCGGCTCAGCGAGCGAGGGAGAAGAGTTCTCAATCGCTGCCCCGCGGCAACAGCAGGGTACCAGCTGTTCCGCCAGCAAGCCCTGGCGGAGGGCATCGCCGCCAGCGGCCGTTATGATCTTGTTGTATCCTGCGTAGCTTACGATGCTCGAAACACTCAGCTGATTCACTGCTTGCGCACGAGCGGAGTGGAAGACTTTGCGGCAGGGTGGGGGGCCCTCTTCGATGGCCGGGCTCAGTTCTCCACATTTACCCATCAGCAGTGGGTTTCTTGGGTCCGGGACCACGACTCAAGAGGCCGGTGGCGGGACTGGCTGGACTACGTGAAGACAAGATACGGATACGTTGACTGATCAAATGTTCTCCTGCAAATGCACGTCAGTCCTGTCTATGAGATGGATTCAGAAACACGCCCTATTCACGTAAATCTTATCCCCGTAAACAGTTGAGTCTGTCAAGGCCGATCTGCTCGATCAACCAATCCTGGCTAGGATGATGAGATCGACTACAGGCGAGCCCTCATTATGTTTTTGTTGACTTTCTCTCCATTATCTGCGATATTGTAAACGTTGACTTTTCTCTATGAAATCCAAATATTGACAACGGTTCAGATCGGGGGTGACGAGAGCTTATGATTGGAAACCGAATCAGGCTAGCTCGGATAGCTGCCGGTATGACCCAGGAAGAGGTCGTCGAGGCTCTCGCGGCCGATGGGCTAAAACTCACCAAGGGCGGACTGTCGAAATACGAACGAGGAGGTAGCATTCCGAAACCAAGCGTGATGCGTCTCCTTGCGCGAGTTCTTGGTGTCGATACGGCCTATTTTCTAGAGGAGCCCTCTGTCCAAGTCAGTTGGTTAGCCTTTCGGAAGCGGACTGGACTCGGACAGAAAAAACAAGAAGGGCTCAAGGCACTCGCCGAGGCACAGGTGGAAGTGTGTTTGAGTCTTCAGCGCGCACTGGAGCCTGCGTTTGCTGATAGACAACCTGTCGCAGAAGAGCACGCGGGATTGGCGTTGAAAATCCGGGTTAAGGAATCTGAGGACGCTGAGCGAGCAGCGGAATCGCTTAGGAGTCATTGGCGTCTCGGTGATCAACCCATCGAGAGCGTCACAGCCACTATAGAAGATAGTGGCGGTGTCGTAGTGGAATCGAGCCGCGATGAGGACCTCTTCGACGCGTTGTCAGGTTGGGCCAATGATACTGTGCCGATCATTGTCGTGAGTCGTGCTGTGTCCGACGACAGACGTCGATTCAATCTCGCACATGAACTTGGACATCTGTTCATGGATACCCAGGACATTAATCGGAGGGCCGAAGAGAAGATCGCGCACAGATTCGCGGGAGCCTTTCTCGTTACTGCCTCTACAGCACGACGCGAGTTGGGACATAAGCGGCGGCACCTCGATCTTCGGGAGTTGGCGATGCTCAAACTGAAGCACGGATTGAGCATGCAAGCGTGGATAATGCGTGCAGTAGACCTGGGAATCATCCGCGAATCTCACGCTCGAACACTTTTTTCGGAAATGAGTTCACGGGGCTGGAGGCGCGAGGAGCCTGTCGAGTTCGAGGCAAAAGAGCGTCCAAGGAAACTACGCTACTTGACGGTTCGTGCCCTTGCCGAGGGTTTGCTGACCCCTGCACAGGCGGAACGCATTTGTCCCGGCATCACAATGGATGTAACGGGGTTAGAGCCTATTGGTGCACTTGATGCAAGAGCATTACTGCTCCTGCCGAAATCCGACAGGGAACGGTTGACGGAGCAGGCTGCGACACTGGTTGCAGAAGAGTACGAGGATGACGGGGCCCTCTCGGGATTCGAGTCGCTCTCCGAGGAGGATCAGCATGACGAATCCATCTAGTGTTATTCCAACCCGCGGCGAGGTATGGATGATTCGTTTCGATCCGGTAAAAGGCGCCGAAATAGGCAAGAAGCGACCTGCGGTCGTGGTCAGCCTGTCTTCAATAGGGAAGTTACCACTGAGGATCGTTGTTCCGATCACTGGATGGGATGCGAAGTACGCAACAGTGCCGTGGCTCGTCTGCCTAAGACCCCGAAAAGATAATGGGCTTAACAAGAAATCAGCGGCGGATTGTTTTCAAGTCAAATCTGTTTCGATTAATCGATTCGCCACTAAGATCGGCGACCTGCGTGCTGAAGAGATAGAGGAGATAAGTGCAGCGATAGCTCTGTGCGTCGGCGCGTAGCTAGGAGATAGTGACTATGGATGACTCGTCGATACTCCCCCAACTTCCGATGGAGGAATACGTTCGTCTGGGGCAAGAACTAGTCCATTTGTTAAACACCGATCCTCAGGCAGCTATTAATCGTGCGCGTTCGGTTCCACGGGCTCGCATCGCTGAGGGAATGACAACAGACCTAATAGTGGCATCCACTTTGATAGATGCCGGGGATGCTGCTCGTGATAACTCAGCCGTAGTCGAGGGGGAGGCACTTCTAGAGCGATTATTGATCGAGAATCCGAATGACCCAGACATTCTTTACCCGTTAGCCAACGCACTGACGGCTCGCTCCGCCCCTTACTCGTACAAGAGCCCAGATTGGTATCTGCAAACCCTCGAACTGCGCGTGCGGGCTCGCGTAATGCTTCATACCGTCGGGCGATCCGAAGGACGTGACGATATCCGGGCTCGCGCGATAACCAATCTTGGTAATGCTCTTTGGACAGGGCACCGCTGGGTTGAAGCGTATGACACATACCTACAGGCACTCGCGGTTGATCCATCGAATGCCGTTGCTCGGACTGGAGCCGTCAAAGCACTTCTGCGTCAGATCAAACTCGGCCTTGGTGATAATAAAACTCTACGGGCAGTCGCCAGTGAGCACCTCAAACGAGCGGGAGAAGATCGGAACCGGCTCATCGAGCTAGCTGGTACAGCAGCAGCGGAAGAGCTAAACCTGCTGTTACAGAAAGACCTGACCGGGGGCGAATACCCAGATTTGTCGCAGGTGACACCATATGAGCAGTTTGTGGCACGCGAACGTCTCGCGTTAACTCCAACAATCGAGGGAATACAACCGGGGCTTCGGCGATGGGACACGCTTCGTCTTGAGTCTATCGTAGAACCGCTCGACCGAGAGCACGGTGTTCCGCCGGTGTTTGCGATGTTCAATGTTCTCAAATCGGACTATCTTGCCGCGCGGTGGCAATGTTACACCGCTTTGCATGAGGGTGCACCGGAGAGCGGATCATATGCCGATACCTTAGACTACGCCCGATACGGAATCAATGTATCCCTTCTCATCCTCACACAAAGGGCAGCAATGGATGTGTTCGATAAGATAGCGGTTTTCGTGGCCGAGTACCTTGAAACGAACGAGAAACCAAGAACGATTTGGTTCCGTAACAGGTGGTATGAGAAGGATAAGTCCACCGGATCACTAACGTGGAATCCTTTTGTTGAACCTGAAATCTCCCGAGGCAATCCCGGATTCATTGCACTTGCGGAAGTGGCCTCTGATCTCAATGCAGACGGGTATCTATACAGCAAAAAGGCGAGTCGAAACACAGGTACACATCGGTTCAGCGTGATCCATGATCTTCAAACCGATCCTTCGCGGCCGAGCGCCTACGCAACTCACTACGGGGAGGAAGAGTTCCAGGTAACATTGCTAGACACACTTCGTCTGACAAGGTCTGCTCTCATCTACCTTGCTGAAGCTGTAGGGCGCCGTGAAGCCCATCTCGCCAATGGAAAACGGCTCGGCACTCTCACAGTGCCAAGCCATGATTGGATACGCGGCCGGGATCAAGACGATCTGCCGACAACCTAGGGACCAACCAAAAACGATGTGAACGGGGCCTGCCATCAGCGAGCGATAATGGGGTAGTCGATGACCGACGAAGAGACTTTCAAGACCGTACTTTTTGAAACTCTCGAAGATGTAGATGAGCACCTCGCCACGAGTGATCTGCCTGTGGCGCAACGGCCATTCCATGCTGCTAGAATATTCTCAGAGATTCACATAACAGAAGTCCAGGAAGGAGGTCGGAAATGGAAACCAGATTTCACCTCCACCGAGTTTGTTACTGAGGGATGGTTCAAGTCGGTATTTGCCGACACATACGAGTGGTATACCTCGCGGTACCCCAATGATTTTAACCGCTCCTCAGTCCGAAAGATCAAGGCGCTCGTATTGATCTATAACACTCCGTTCCTCGTGGAAGTACCGGCGTCAATATCCCAGCCCGGGAGACCAGGAGAGACAATATGGGTGGCCTTTCCAGATACAGTATTAGCCGAAGAGAATCCCCTGGATTGGATCGTCTCCCCGCCGAATCTCACGGATATGGAACCACGCGACCGTGAAAAAGTACGGCAAGTGACCACCGAAATAGCCTCTTCTGTTCGACAAGTGTCGTCAATGATTTCAGGTATTGGAGATTCAGACAGCGTCATCCGTGGATTCACACGGAGCATCTTAGTCCACCTGGAAACAGCCGTTGATCTTGTTGTTAAGAAAGGACAGCGCGGCGGCACTGCCAAGGCATTCTGGGAACTACAGCTTGCGTGCGAACACGCATTCAAAGCGGTACTCCAGAAAAAATCTGGCGAGTATCCCAAAATACATAACCTGTTCTTTCTGTATGACCAGTGCGATGCTGCTTCATTAGGTCTAGATCGACGGTTGATAGAAAATATGCCTCGGGAATCAGAGGTAATGGAACTACGTCATGGGCAGGCCCCCGATCCCCCCGTGAAGAGATTCTTTGAATGTTATCGAGCAGTATTTGCGATCTTACCACCAGTGATTGAACCATTGGTCGAGTGGAGGCTAGGGAAGGCTCGGTTCGAGCTTGCGCAGCCTCCATGGATGGAGAAGGTACGATTCAAAAAATCCTGAAGACACTTTATCAATAGCTGGTTCTGTATCGTCCTATGGATGTGTCGCATTGCCATAGGCTAAGCCGTCTCCAATATCTCCAAGACTGGGGAGGACTCCAGGGGACTGGAGGGGACTCCAGGGGAAAAGAAGCGGCTCGGTAACGCAAACGTTATCACGCAGTAAAGACCGAAGTCGCACGCCATCATCGGGTTAGGGTTTACAGGTGAAAAGGGTTCGATTCCCGCCGCCTGCGCTCTTTTTCTTTGTGATTAATGCCTTCTTAGTACTTGATCTCAGCTGGTTTTTTCCCAGCGTTACTTAAACTCAGGGTGTTCCACGCACCGGCGAATCCGCGTTGCGCGACCTGGAATGACGCGCGGGATCAGGAATCTCGTGACTCACCGGTTGAGCCGCGAGGACCCTTCAACGCCCTCAAGAGCCCTCGCATTCCATGGTTCGAAACAACGTTCACAGATATTTGGGCAGATTACAAGCCATTCGTGCGCTTGCAGTTACACGGACAAGTCCCCTGCTCCCAAGACACCAAAACCGGCCATTTCGACCCCCGGCTCATCCGTGGACAACTGGCGGCTATTG